>NZ_BILY01000004.1 GCF_004000805.1 Paenibacillus glycanilyticus NBRC 16618 | reverse complement strand
GGCGTTGAGATAAGACCCTCATAGGGTCTTATTCGCAAGAGAAGTAGCTAGTTGGTTAGCGATAAGACCCTGGCAGGGTCTTATCGGGCATTGGAAGGGGCGCGGACGTGCGAAAATGGTGGGTTCTGGAGTGCAGTCAATATTGTGGACACAGAATTAAGGAACTACCTCGGATTAAACGGCAGATTTCTGGTCATACAATTGCTCAAAACGATGGGCGGATTTGTAACCCAATGAAGAGTGTAAGCGAAGTCGGTTGTAGTCGAACGCTATATAGCTATTAAGCGCCTCTATCGCTTGCGCCCTCGTGTGGAATGTCGTTTGGTAAACGAGCTCTTTCTTTAGTGTGCTGTGAAAAGACTCGATGCAGGCGTTGTCGTAACAATTGCCTTTGCGACTCATGCTGCCTATCATTTTGTACTGTTTGAGCTTTTCTTGGTAGTCCGTGCTGGCATATTGCGAACCACGATCGGAATGGTGAATTAAGCCGGGTTCAGGTTTGCGCCGCTCGTAAGCCTGGTCTAACGCATCGATCACTAATTCTCTTGTCATCCGCGAGCCTAGACTCCATCCTACGATCTTGCGGGAGAAGAGGTCCATAACACTGGCTAAATACAACCAGCCTTCACGGGTTGCAATGTACGTAATGTCCGTTACCCAAACCTTGTTTGGCGCCGATACGTTAAAATCCTGGTTCAGGGTATTATCGTGTACCGGCAGGCTGTGATTCGCGTTTGTCGTTGCTTTGTATTTTCGGGCTACAATCGACTTCAGGCCCATTGCTTTCATGCAGCGCTCTACGGTCTTGGAAGACCATTTATGCCCTTCTTCACGTAATGCGGCTGTGATGGGCCGGCTGCCCGCACGGCGTTTGAAGTGGTTAAAGTAATGCTGAATGCGACGTCTGCGTTTCTGGCGCTCCAGCTCTCTCGCACTAGGCTTACGATTCAACCATTGGTAGTAACCGCTTTTGGACACTTTTAAAACACGGCACATCTTCTGGATTCGGAACTTCAAGCGGTGTTTGTAAATGAACTTAAAAATTAGTCCCGTTCCTTTGTGAAGAAGTGCATCGCTTTTTTTAAGATTTCATTCTCCTCTTGGAGATCTTTATTGGCTTGCTCCAGCTTTTTAAGCCGCTCATAATCGACAAACACTTGGGATGGTTCCTTAACAGCACCACTACCATACTGCTTAATCCAGCGGGTTAAGGTGCTTTTAGGAATTCCTAATTCCCTTGCGATCTCGATTGGTTTCTTTCCCGTCGATTCCATATGCTGAATCGTATTGCGTTTAAACTCTTTGTCATAGCTTTCACGGACATCTCCCACGGTCCACACCTCTTTTTCATTGTTGTGTCTATTATAAAGGGTGTTCCTTAAGTCGTGTCCACTAAACAGTCTAACTCCATTCGTGTTGAGATAAGACCCTCGGAGGGTCTTATCTGCTAGAGAAGTAGCTAGTTGGTTACGGATAAGACCCTGGCAGGGTCTTATCAGGCATGGAAAGAGGTGCGGACGTGCTGAAATGGTGGGTTCGCGTTGAGCAGGACGGTCTCATCGAGTAAGCCGTCGAATAGATTGGAGACGTTAAGATCTCTTAGGGACTTTAACCGGAAGCTTGTTACGAATAAAAAGCAATCCCCAAGCCATCGGCTGTGGGGATTGCTTTTTCGGTTATTCCGCTGCCAGTACCGTGCAGCTCGCCAGCTGCGCTGTACCGTCAATCGCATAAAGCGCGATCTTCCGGCAAGTCTGATCCGGGAAGATCAGGCTTGTCATCGCTGCCGAACCATCCGCGAGGAACAACTCGATGGAGGCTGTATCGGCCAGAATTCGCAGGCTAAACCGGTCCTTGGAACCGTACAGCTTCATTTGCTGAGGCTCCGCAAACATGTCGGAGAAATCGTTTGGTCCGGCATGCTCCCTATGCAAAGTGAGGCTTTGCTCATGTGCAGAATAAGTAATCGTCGTGTACTGCTTCTTATTATGATGAATGATGATGCCTAGCTCCCGTGCCTCAATCTGCTCTGCTTCGATACGAAGCTCGAAGGCATCCAGCTCGCAATCCAGACTGTGATCTGCGCCATCTGCAAGTAGCACATCCTCAAGCTGAGCCGCCACTCGAGAGAAATACGTTTCGAGCTCCTTAACAGGATGCTGTACGATAACAAGCTCGCCGTTCTCTTCCAACCGCTTCAGGCATAGCGTGCGGGGAGCCGTCATCGAACCTCTCCAGCCGTTCGACGGAACAAGATTCGCATAACGCCAGTTGCTCATCCAGGCCGTATAGATGCGCCTGCCGTCTGCCTCCGGAATATCCGAGAAGCTTACGCCCGCATAGTTATCGCGGCCAAAGTCCAGCCAGCGAAGCTCATCGTCATCTGGCGTAAAGACGGAACCATTGAACTCCCCGACAAAATACTGGGTGCGCGAGCCTTCCTTATAATCCGGATTGTCGCCTACGCTGACGAAGAGTACCCACTTGCTGTCTTCCGTTCCTTCAATCGTCAGTTGGAAGAGATCCGGACATTCCCATACGCCGCCGTGAAAGCCGACGCCTTCGCCAAACTCGCTTTCAAGCTCCCAGGCTTTCAGGTCCAGCGAGGAGTAGAAAGAGATGGTCTGTTCGGTGGCCAGCGCCATCAACCATTTGCCGCTATCCTTATGCCAGAATACTTTCGGATCGCGGAAATCCGGTTTGGCCGTCGCGCGAAGCACAGGATTTCCTTCGTATTTCGTCCATGTTCTGCCGTTATCATGGCTGTAAGCAAGGCTTTGCGTCTGCACGACGGGTTCGCCTTTTACCTCTTGATGACTCGTAAAGATAGCGACCAGACCCGGCTCCTCCGGGAAGAAACCTGTTGTGTTATGCCAATCCACCACCGCGCTTCCCGAGAAGATTGTCCCGTTCTCATCGGGGTATAACGCGATCGCAAGTTCTTCCCAATGAACGAGATTCTTGCTGACGGCATGGCCCCAATGCATGGGACCCCACGTCGAGCCATGAGGATGATATTGATAGAAAAGATGATACTCTTCATTAAAATATACAAGTCCGTTCGGATCGTTAATCCAGTTCTGCTGCGGTGCAAAATGCCATAGAGGCCGATATGCGGTCTTCTTGATTGCTTCCAAGTAAACGTCCACCTTTTATGATTTGATATAGTTGTCGTAGCCGGTTTGCTTGATTTGCAGCCATTTCTCAAGGCCAAGGCGATTCAGCTCTTTCAAGTAATCCGCCCATTCCTCGTTAACCTTGCCTGTCTTAATCCACTCTGCGCGTTTCCGGTTCACGTAAGCGAACAAGTCGGTTTCAATCGTGGACAGCTGCTTCTGGTCTTCCAGCGAGAAGAAAATTTTCGGATAGTTGTTCTCCGCCTTCATGTAAGGAACAAGTCTTTCTTTCATAATGTTCAGGCGCCAAGCCGCATCGTCCGGCTTCGTTGTGTATTTGCCGTAATACTCGTCGAGGATCGCAAGCGGTCCGCCGATATTGGTCTTCTGGCGAAGCTCTGCCGGCGCTGCCCCTTCAAGCGGAAGATGCTCGAGCATGCCTTTTGCCTCGTCGAATTTGAAAATGTTTTGCTGCGTTTCATCGCCGTAAGTCCCCCAGTTATCCTGCACCGATTGAAGCGGCTCGTACAGCTGGTCGATCCATTTCGCCGTTAACTCTATGTTTTTGTTCGCGCTTGTAATCACCATGCGGCCGCGGTCAAAGCCATAGTTGTTCGTGCGGGTGACGTTTACTTCGCCGGAAGGGCCGGCCAGCGGCTTCATCAGATCATACTTGTCGTTATTGCCCGTAATGTTCGCTTTGTCCCAAGTGAAGTACAAGCCGTAACGATCATCCTGACCTTTCGCCAGGAAAGTATTGTAATCCTGCTCGAACGATTCCTCGTCGATCAGATCAAGCGCGTACAGATCATGCAAATAGTTCACGGCATCTTTGTAGCCGTCCTGATCAGCCGTAAATACTACTTTGCCGTCATCGGTTACGACGGTATGATCGCCGTTATCTCCAAGGCCGAAGGAGCCAAACAGGAAGTTCAAATCCTCGTTGCCGTTATTCATCACGACGCTGAGCGGAATTTCGTCGGCTTGGCCGTTGCCATTCGGATCGTCTTTTTTGAAGGCCAGCAGGACGTTTTTCAATTCTTCGGTTGTAGTTGGCATCTTTAGGCCAAGCTTGTTCAGCCACTCGACGTTAATCCAAGGGATATCGTTGACGGAGTGAATGCTTTCCTTGCCCGCGCCAAGCTCCTCGATCCATGGGAAGCTGTAAATATGGCCGTCCGGCGCTGTCATCATCGCTTTGTACTCCGGCGCATCCGCAAGCACCTTCTGCAGATTCGGCATATACTTTGCAATAATATCCTCAAGCGGAATAATCGTTTTGTCCGTGCCCAGCTTCAGCAGGTCGTAGTCGGAGTAAGCCGCATCCAGGATGGCATCCGGCAGATCGCCGCTGGCTACAGCAAGATTTCTTTTCTCAACGAAGGAGTCCGAGGTGAAGTTCTTCCAATTAATATGAACGCCGGTTTTCTCTTCAAGCCGCTTGTAGATCAGCTTCTGGTTTGGGTCGGTCGGGGCAAGCGGCGAGCTTTGCGTCATAAAATTCAGCGTCACTTTCTCTTGCAGCGGGAAGGATACCTCCTTCAGGTCATAGCTCTTGGTAGCGGCCGAGCCTTTGTCTCCGCTGCTGCAGCCTGCAAGCATCGAGATGGATAAAGCGAGAGCCGTTGCGGAATAAATCGTCTTTTTCATAAGAATATTTCCCCCGTATCTGTTATTTGATGGAGCCAACCATAACGCCTTTCTCGAAGTACTTCTGGAAGAACGGATACATCACGATAAGCGGCAAGCTGGAAACCACAATGGATGAATATTTGATCATCTCCGACAGCTTCTTCAGCTCGGCTTGGGCGAGAATATCCGAGATCATGCCGGGATCCACCTGGTTCTGAATTAGAATCGACCGCAGAACAAGCTGCAGCGGGAACAGCTGATTGTTGTCGAGATAAATCATCGCGTCGAAATACGAATTCCACTGCCCGACAAACGCATAGAGGGCAAGGACAAAAATAATAGGCTTGGACAGCGGCAGGATAATTTGGAAAAAGAGCCGTTGATCCGTGGCACCGTCAATTTGAGCGGCTTGATTCAATTCCTTCGGAATGCCGGCAAAATAAGTTCTCGCCAAAATAATGTTGTACACGCTCACCGCGCCGGGCAGAATAATCGCCCAAATCGTATTCAGCAGGTTCAGGTCTTTGACAACCAGATACGTCGGAATCAAGCCGCCGCTCAGGAACATTGTGATCAGGAAAAACACCATAAACATCCGTTTGCCTACAAACCCCTCAAGGCTAAGCGGATAGGCGGCAAAAACCGATACGACCACGGTCGCCAGCGCAAAACCGGTTGAATACAAGATGGCGTTCAGAAAGCCTCTTAACATGGCGGCATTGCCCAATATTTTCTCGTACCCGGTTATGCTCCAGTCCGAGGCGTTAAGCGAAAGCCCCTTGGTCAGCAGCACATTAGGGTTCAAGAAGGAGGCAAGGAGCACGTAAAGAAGCGGAAAGAGAACGATCAGCACGAGCAGGGCGAGCAAGACGTAGGTAATAACGAGCAGAACGCGGTCCTTTCGGGAAATGTGAATGTCCATAAGTCCTCCTAAAAGAATGGTTACCCAAACAGCCGGATGGCTGTTCGTGACGATTCTTGCATCGAAAGCATTAGCTTTAATACAGGCCTTCTCCTTCGTTCAGCCGCTTCACGACGGCGTTCACGAGGACGAGCAGAATGATATTGATAATGGAGTTAAATAGGCCGATGGCGGTGGAGTAAGCATAGTCGCCTGACTGAAGGCCAACCTTGTACACGTAAGTCGCGATAATCTCCGACGTAGGCGTATTCATCGCGGTCTGCATCAGAAAAGCCTTCTCGTACCCGATCGACATGATACCGCCTGCCGCCAGGATGAACAGAACCGCCATAACCGGCTTGAGCGTAGGCAGATCGATATGCCAGATGCGCCGCAGGAGCGAAGCGCCGTCAACGGTTGCCGCATCATGCAGCTGCGGATCCACATTGGAGAGGGCGGCGACGTAAATAATCGAGGCCCAGCCCGCGCCTTGCCAGATACCCGATAAAATGTAGACCGTGCGGAAGTAGGCAGGATCGGACATAAACGAGATGGGCTTATCCGTAAACATGGTGACCAGCGAATTGATTACCCCTGCCGGCGACAGGAAAACAAACAGCATGCCGGTAAGGACAACAACCGAGATAAAGTTGGGCGCGTACAGGATCAGCTGTATATTTTTCTTGATCCTAGCCCCTCTGATCTGATTGAGCATAAGCGCCAGCACGATTGGAACCGGGAAGCCCAGCAGCAAGCCGTAGACGCTTAGCTTCAGCGTGTTCATGAAAATATCGTAGAAGTTGGGCGATGACAGGAACCGGTTGAAGTTCTCGAAGCCAACCCATTCGCTTCCCATGATGCCTTTCAGCGGGCTGAAGTTTTTGAAGGCGATAATGGAGCCGTACATCGGAACATACTTGAACACGATTGTCAGCACGACGGCTGGCAGCAGGAAGAGATACAGTGTGTAGTTTCTGAATACGTAATAGATCCAGCTTGGCTTTTGTTTTCTGCCGATGGATGCGCTTGCCAATTGATATTCCCCCTTAAGAGTACGCTTTCATGCGAAGCCAGGAAAAAGAGGATGGAATACGTTTCCCCGATTTCAGGGTAAGTATATGTCAACCGGATGACATATGTCAACCGGTTTCATAAATCTTGATTTTGTGGTTTAATCAAAGAGGCATTAAGCTTATAATAGGTTCCATAAAGCGGTAAGACAGGAATGAGGTGAGGCAAGTGAACCCGAAAATAAGCGATGTGGCGGAAAAAGCCGGCGTATCCAAAACGACGGTGTCGCGGGTGCTCAACAATCGCGGCTATATCAGCCAGGAGACGAAAGACGCCGTATACGGCGCGATGAAGGAACTGAACTATTTTCCCAATGACGTCGCGCGGTCGTTATTTAATAAAAAAACGAATCTGATCGGGCTTATTCTCCCGACGGTGAACAATCCGTTCTTCAGCGAGCTGGCCTTCTACATCGAGAGCATCTGTGCGGAGAAAGGGTATAAAGTTCTGCTCTGCAACAGCCTTCACAGCAAGGAGAACGAGGAGCGGTACCTCGATATGCTGCTGCGCAATCAGGTGGACGGCATTATCGTATGTTCGCATAACCGGGGCCTTCACCACTACAATCACGGAAAAATGGCGGTTGTGGCAATCGACCACTATTTGGCTCCCACCATTCCGGTGGTTGGTTCGGATAACTATAACGGCGGCAAGCTGGCAACGGAGCTGCTTCTCGCAAAGGGCTGCCGGCATATTGTCCATATTAACGGGCCGATTGAGCTGGCGACTCCGGCGAATTTGCGGCGGAAAGCCTATGAAGACGTGATCATAGAGAACGGCCGCGAGCCAATCGTATACGAGAACCATCAATCGTTTGATCAAAGGGCGTATTCGAATCTGTTCGATCAGATTTTCGCGGAGCATCCCGAAGTGGATGGCGTATTTGCCAGTGACGATCTGATTGCGGCAACGTTTATCCAGTACGTGAAGAAAAAAGGTCTCCGTATTCCGGAGGATATTAAGATCATCGGCTACGACGGCTCGGAGACGGTACAAGCCTTCCTGCCGGAGCTGACGTCCATTCAGCAGCCGATCAAAGGAATTGCTCAAGAATGCGTCCGGATCTTGTCGGAGCAGATTGACGGTGAAGCTGATCATGAGGCGGAAGAGGTTTATTTGCCGGTTCGGCTGATGGAAAGGGAAACCACTTAGAACGTGGTTTCTTTTTTGGGTCATATGTCAACCGGTTATCACATTAAGGGAGAGGATTAAGATGGCGGGGAATGTCATTTGTATCGGGGAGCTGTTGATTGATTTTTTCTGTATCGATATTGATGTGGACCTGGAGCAAGGCGAGCGGTTTGCGAAAAAAGCAGGAGGAGCGCCTGCCAATGTCAGCGCGGCAATAGCCCGGCTGGGCGGGAGCTCTGCTTTTGTTGGCAAGGTAGGAGAGGATCCGTTCGGACATTACTTAAAGCGGACATTGGAAGAGGAAAAGGTTGATACATCCATGCTGATGCTGGATGCCGGAGTGCCAACAACTCTAGCCTTCGTCTCGCTGGAAGCAAGCGGAGAGCGGGATTTTGTGTTTAACCGCGGCGCCGATCGTTTCGTCGAGCTGGATGAGATTGACCGGGAACGTCTTTATGCCGCGACCGTCCTGCATTTCGGCTCGGCTACCGCTTTGCTGGACAAACCGTTCCGCTCGACTTATGCAACGCTAATGCAGGGAGCCGCGGTGAACGGGCAACCGTTTATCTCCTTTGATCCGAACTACAGAAAGGATCTGTGGGGGGACCGGCTGAACGAGTTCATCAAGCTGGCCCGGGATGGCGCGTCGCAAGCCGATCTCGTCAAAGTAAGCGAGGAGGAGCTGCTGCTGATGACCGGCGAGACGCATCCTGCGGAAGCCGTTCGGCTGCTTCACGGGCTGGGGGCTAAGCGGGTCTGCGTGACGCTGGGCAGGAATGGCACGTTGGTGTCCGATGGCAAGACTTTGACGCAGGTGCCGAGTATAACGGTGAAGTCCATTGATTCTACCGGGGCTGGGGACGCCTTTGTTGGCGCTTTGCTATGGCAGATCAGCAGGCTGGAGGAGCCGAAGGGGGTAACGTTCGGTCAGCTTTTGTCCTTCGTGGAATTCGCAAATAAAGTAGGGGCTATCGTCTGTACGAAGGTAGGGGCCATTGCGGCACTGCCAACGCTTGAAGAGGTCAATCGGTATTCGGCATAAAAAAGGGAGGCATCGCCGGTTCGGGTAACCAACGTGCCTCCTTTTATGATTAGTGATAAGCCGGCGTCTCGATGCCGCATGGTCCGCCGTCCGGATTTGCTTCCAGCGACAGCTCGGAGCCGTCCGCCTTGTAGAGCGGATTGTACCAATGCGAGATGGACATCGCGCTGCTGTTCGCGTAGTGGGAAATAAAAGCGCGGCGGAAGCGGTCTTTTGTTTTGTTCCGGTAAGAGCCGTGAATCAGATTGCCGTTAAAGAACAGGATATCGCCGGGCTCCATGATTGCTGCAACGGGTTTTTCCTCTTTTGGCGGCTTCACGTAATGGTTGGTGAACGATTCGTTCGAATCGGATTCTTCCGGGCATACAATTTCATACGTATTTGTTTTCGGAACAAGAAGCATACAGCCGTTTTCTTCGTCACAGCGGTCGATAGCCGCCCATGCCGCAATACAGTTGCCCGGCTCCACCTTGAGGTAGAAGTTATCCTGATGCAGCGCTTGACCGCGCGAGCCCGGAGGCTTGTAATAGAACATGCTTTGCGCAGCCAAAGCCTCTTCTCCGTACAGATCGTGCATAATGTCGAGAACAACCGGATGCAGCATGTAATGCTTGCTCAGATCGTTATAACGGTGCGGATGCATCACCCTCGGATAGCGGCGAAGCGGATCCTCCTGCTCTCCGTCCAGAGCCGGCTCGAAGTAGCCGGGAATCGGGGTAAGGCTGATTTTATCGAACTCGGCCCGGATTTCCTCGATCTCTTCCTTGCTCCAAACGCCCTTTACGATGACATAACCTTCCGTCTCGAACTGCTTCATCTGCTCCTCGGTGAGCACTTTAAGCGACTGGTTCATTTGTATGGCCCCTCTCCTTGTTGTGAGCTGCTTCTTGTCTCTAATTGTAGGGCGTTAAGGGAAAAGGTTGAAGTCGCGATTATGCTCAATACTGCTTGGATTCTGCTATAATGCTGGACGAATGAAGGCTGGCGCGATACCCTTAGGGTAATGAATCGGAGCGGGGTGGAAATGGTGGAGAAGGAATCGAAGAACGGCGTCGTTACGGGACATTTCTTGGAAAACGAATCCTATTGCATGGTGCGTCCTGCCGGAAGGGAGGATTGGCTGCTCGTTTACACGCTGGATGGTCAGGGTTTTTTTCGAACGGCTGCGGGAGAGAAATTATGCAAGGCGGGGGAGCTGGTACTGCTCCGCAAAAGGGTTCCTCATACGTACGGTACCGTAAAAGGAGATACGTGGAACTTTATGTGGGTGCATTTCAATCGGCTCCCGGAGCTGTCCTTGCTTCCGGATGAAGAGGTGCTGCTCTGCCCGCTGCCTTCCAGCGAGCTGCAGCGAAGGGTGATCCGGATCTTCCGGTCGCTGCTGCATGACTCAAGGGCGCAGGGCGGGTTCTGGGAGGAGCTGTGCGATAATCAGCTAAGTGCCTTAATTCTGCTAATGGCCGGGCAGCTTGCGGACAAGCTGGATTACCGCGTCAGCCAGGTGATGCGGATTTTATCCGCGCAGATGCAGGAGCCGTTATCCATTAACGAGCTGGCAGCGCGGGTAGGACTGTCCGCCTCCCGGCTGTCCCATCTATTCAAGGCGGAGACCGGCCGCTCCATTGTGGACACGCTAAACAATATGCGTCTCGAGCAGGCCGTTCTGCTTATGCTGCAGGCTGGCCGGACGGCCGGGGAAGCAGCCTTCGACGTTGGCTTCCAGAGCTATAACCATTTTGCCGCCTTGTTCCGCAGGCGGTACGGCTGCGGTCCGGCGGACTATAAACGGAAGGCGGAGTCTACGTCTACACCCGAGATTTGAATTGGCTTGGCGTCAGTCCGACAAATTTCTTGAACTGCCGCATGAAATGCGTCTCATGCTCGTACCCGCAGCTTGCCGCGATAGCCGATACGGAGTGGGTGCTGTTCTTGAGCAAATATTTGGCGAGCTCCAGCCTGCCGTTAATCATATCGGTGACGACGGAGCAGCCGAAAATATCCTTATAGAGATGCTGGAAGTAAGACTTGCTGAGGTGCACGCGGTCAGCCAGCATCTCTACCGTAACATGGCTTTGCGGCGAGTTATACAGCTCGTCCCGCAGCTCGGAGAACTGCCGGATATAACGGCCCGGCCGCTCGGGATGCTGGGAAAGCTGGTGCAGATTGCTCAGCTTCATCAGAAGCGCCCGGATATCCGTATCCAGAATTTGATCCCTCAAATGCCCGCCTTGCTTCTGAACCCGGTGGAGCTCCATAATGCTTCTCGAGATCAGCATCGGGTCAACGGCCGGGACGGGAGTATCCAGCGGAAAGTTCAGTTCGGCAAGCAAGCCCTTCAGCTCTTCTCCCCGGCAATGAAACCAGTCGTTTACGAAAGGTAGCTCAAACTGCATATACGAATGCGGCGTATCCGGCTGGAACAGGATGAACGAATCGCTGTCCACAAGAATACGCAAGCCCCGTATGATAACCTCGGATTTCTTCTTGAACAGAACAAAAGCATAATCCCCCGAACCGTTAGGCCGGATAATCGAAATTCCGTGAGGATGGACGAACCGGTAGCCGCAGCTGTCTAATCGGATGATCGTCAGCAGCTCCTTTCTTCAAAAAAGCACGATAGGTCAGTTTTTTCTCATTATAGTGAATTGTAGGCGCTTTCTCAATCCCATACAATCTTTCATATAGAACTATTTATTATCGTCCTGTGCGCGGGTAGGAGCTGAAGCAAGCATGACAATCACAGAATCTGTCAGTAAAAGGGAACGGGACGGCTGCAAGGGCTGCTCGGCCGATGTCAGAGTGACGGACGAACAGATTCAGCGTCTGATCTCCAAGATCAAACCCGATGCCTGCGTTACGGACGAGCTGTACGCGAAGCGGCTCGCCGCATGCGAAGGCTGTGCAAGCATGGCTTACGATACGACCTGCATGCATTGCGGCTGTCTCGTACAAGTGCGAGCCAAGCTGAAGGATAAAGGATGCCCGCATCCCCAGCAGGCGGTTCGGGCGTTATGGGAAGCGAGACATTTCTGAAGCGAACGCTTACGAGGCAAGAATCATCACGAACAGCCATCCGGCTGTTTATGTAATCATTCTTTTTAGGAGGCTTTTTACAAATGAACAAAGCAGTTGTCCATGCAGACTGGTCGATCGGCACGATTAACAAGAATATCTATGGCCATTTCGCCGAGCATCTTGGCAGATGCATTTATGAAGGTTTGTGGGTAGGGGAAGATTCGGACATTCCGAATACGGACGGTATCCGTAATGACGTTATCGAAGCGCTGCGCAATCTCAAGGTGCCTGTCCTGCGCTGGCCGGGCGGCTGTTTTGCCGACGAGTATCACTGGAAAGACGGCATCGGTCCCCGCGAGACGCGCAAGAGAATGGTCAATACGCACTGGGGCGGCGTGGTGGAAAATAACCATTTCGGCACGCACGAGTTCTTCCGCTTATGCGAGCTGATTGGCGCTGAGCCTTATATCTGCGGCAACGTGGGCAGCGGTTCGATTCAGGAAATGTCCGAATGGATGGAATACATGACGTTCGACGGCGATTCCCCGATGGCGAATCTGCGCCGCCAGAACGGCCGGGAAGAGCCTTGGAAGCTGAAATATTTTGGCGTTGGCAACGAGAACTGGGGCTGCGGCGGCGAGATGCTTCCGGAGCATTACGCGGATCTGTACCGCAATTTCCAGACATATGTCCGCCAATACGGCGATAACAAGCTGTACAAAATCGCAGGCGGCGCCAACTCGAGCGATTACCGATGGACCGACGTGCTGATGAACAAAGCGGAGCGCTTTATGAGCGGTCTGAGCCTGCATCACTACACGGTTCCGGGAGAATGGGCCGACAAGGGTTCCGCAACGGAGTTTGACGAGAACGACTGGTTCGTGACCATGAAGAAAGCCGAATTTATGGATGAGCTTCTGACTCGCCACAGCACGGTAATGGATCGTTACGACCCGAACAAACGCGTTGGCCTGATCGTTGACGAGTGGGGTACTTGGTTTAACGTGGAGCCGGGAACCAACCCGGGCTTCCTGTATCAGCAGAACACGATGCGCGACGCGCTTGTTGCGGCGATTAACCTGCATATTTTCCATAAGCATTGCGATCGCGTGCAGATGACCAACATTGCCCAAATGGTTAACGTTCTGCAGGCGGTGGTTCTGACGGAAGGGGACAAAATCCTGCTGACGCCTACGTACCATGTGCTTGAAATGTACAACGTCCACCAGGATGCCGAGGCACTGGCGATTCATGGCCAATTCGGCAAAGTAAATGCCGACGGCAAAGAGCTGGATCAAGTCGGCGTTACCGCGTCCAAGAAGGATGGCGTCATCCATGTCAGCCTGTACAACCTGCACCCGTCCGAACAATCGGAGATCAGCCTTGAGCTGCGCGGTGCCGAAGGCAGCTTCAACTGCACGGGCAGGCTGCTTGCAGCGGATGCGATTCAGGCGCATAACACCTTCGAAGAGCCTTCCAAGGTGAGCGTGAAGGCATTCTACGAAGCGAAGATCGAGAATGGCAAATTGAGCCTCAATCTGCCTGCCGCATCGGTAGTTACGCTTCGTTTGGAGCAATAATACGTTATGCCCAAAGCCGTTAGGTCCCTTTCGAGGGGCTTAACGGCTTTTGCTATTGGGTATGGGAGAGGGCTGTGGCTTAACGCTTCCTATGTTGGATTTCCTCCAGTAAAATGGGATGTTTTACTTGCACCGTAGCGTCTACGCTGGATTTCATCCAGTGTATTCCTTGATTGAGTGGTTACTTGGCAGTTAGGCGTGCATTATGGTGCATGAAATCCAACGTAGATTGGAAAGTGAGGTCAAATGTGCAATTACGTTGGATGGGATCCAACGTTGCGAGGAGGTTCCATTGCTATGGCACCCAAATGTGTTCAAATAGTGGGCTTGCAGAAGCTTAAAGTCCCTGAGGGACCTTAGGGCAATAAAATTAGTTAGCTTAGTCGAGTTAAGGCCCCTAAGGGGCTTAATTACTCAGAACAAGCGGCAAACAGCTTGCAAAATCCCCCACTCAGATGAAATTAGACCCTCGCAGGGTCTTATTCAGCAATAGTAGGATAATTTGAAATACGTTAAGACCCTGGCAGGGGCTTATTTGCCATCGCGTGTATCCAAACTGGCCTGATTAGAAGGCGTGCAGATGTAATAAGACCCTCGCAGGGTCTTATTCAGCAATAGTAGGGTAATTTGAAGCGTGATAAGACCCTTGCAGGGTCTTATTCGCAAGCGCGAGTGACGAAACTGACCCCTTAAAGCTGCTCCTAAAGAAATAAGACCCCAGCAGGGTCTTATTCATTACCAGTAGAGTAACTTCAGCTAGAATAAGACCCCGGCAGGGTCTTATTCTTCTACATCCATCTGCTAGCCTCTCAAATTGCTGCCCGTCGTAATCGTGAGGTCCTGGAAGTTCTCGACGGAGGCCCCTTTTTCGTAGAAATGAGGGACGTTGTCCTGGATGCCTTGGCGCGTATAGAACGGATCATCGGCGGCGAGCGGGAATGTAACTTTTTCCCCGGTGCTGGCGGATTTGTAAATGCCAAGAATCAGCTCGAGCGTCGCGCGTCCGCTATGTCCGTCAATCAACAGAGATTCCCGGCCTTCAATCGCGGACAATACGTTGTTGATCTGTCCGACATGCCCTTCGTAGGTTACCTCCGGCAGGTTGTCGTAGTAGGCTTGAATTTCGGAGGAGAGAGCCGTGTTCGGCGTCGGGAAGCCGTTATCCATGGAGCTGGAGGTGACAAGCTTCCATGGCGCGGAAATCCGTGCTGCTTTGCCTTGGAAAATAAGCTGCTGCTCTTCGCCGTGATGGACGACGGAGCTCGTGATTTGGCCAAGACCGCCGCCCGCAAATTTCAGCATCGCAATCGACAGGTCCTCCACTTCCGCGTTATCATGCGACGTATTGCTCATGAACGCCTGCAGTTCGGCTGGCCTTCCCATCATCCAGAGCAGCGCGTCGATATGATGGACGGCATGGTTAAGCGTGCAGCCGCCGCCTTCCTTCTCCCACGTGCCGCGCCACCACAGATCATAGTAGCAGTGACCGCGCCACCAGAAGGAGTCGACCTGCGAGTGGACAACCGGGCCGATCAGCCCGCTGTCGAGCACTCCCTTAAGCTTCATCATCGGCGTGCGGAAGCGGTTCTGGGCAACAATCGACAGGAGCTTGCCGCTCTCCTCGGCCGCCCGGTTCATGGCATCGCATTCTTCGAGTGAGGAGGCCATCGGCTTTTCGACCAGAACATGCTTGCCCGCGCGGAGGAAGTCAACGGCAATCTCGGCATGCGTGTAAGGGGGCGTGCAAACGGAGACCAGATCGATATCCTGCCCCAGCAGCTCCTTGTAATCGCTGTATGCCTTCGCCTCGGTAAGTCCACACTGGGCAATACGGCTCTCGGCTTTGTCTAAGTAAATATCCGTAACGGCAACAATCCGGCATCTGTCCGAAAATTTCTGATAAGCGTCAATATGGGCTCTGCTGATGGCCCCGGATCCAATAATCGCTACTTTAAGCATCGTGAAATCCTCTCCTATTCCATGCGAACCGCAAGATTTTGGGCTAATACGCTAAGCTCGGCAACCTTGAAAGCATGCTCTTGAGTCATGGCATTTTCCGTACGGTGGATGCAGTCGAGAATAAGCTGACCGAAGAACGGGTAACCAACTTGACCTTTCACGGAAAAATGAAACTCTCCCTCTTGGTTAGCCATGTACACCTGATCGCCTTCGGGACTCTTGGCAAGATCCACGTATTTGCGGACTTCGATATAACCTTCCGTGCCAAGGATAAGCGTCCGCCCGTCGCCCCAAGTGCTCAGCCCGTCAGGCGTCAGCCAGTCCACCCGGAAGTAAGCCGCCGCGCCGTTATCGCCCGTCAGCATCACATCGCCGTAATCCTCCAGCTCCGGATAGTCCTTATGATGGTAGTTGGCGATCCGGGACTGTACGACCCGTGCGTCCTTAGCTCCCGTATAGGACAGGAACTGCTCGATTTGATGGCTGCCGATATCGCAAATAATGCCGCCGTATTTCTCCCGTTCGAAGAACCATTCCGGTCTGGATTTCGCATTCGTCCGATGAGGTCCCCAGCCCATAACCTGCACAACCCGTCCGATTGCTCCCTGCTCGATCAGTTGGCCGGCGAATAAAGCTCCTTCGTTATGGAGCCTTTCGCCGTAGTAAACCATGTATTTGCGTCCGGTCTCGGCGGAAGCCCGCTTGGCGTCTTCCAATTGCTCCAGCGTTGTGAGCGGGGCTTTGTCCGTAAAATAATCTTTGCCCGCCCGCATCACCCGAAGGCCAAGCGCGCAGCGTTCCGAAGTAATAGCCGCGGAAGCAACCAGTTGAATACGGGAATCGTGGAAAATTTCCTCCTCGGAAGCAGCAACCTTAACCTGAGGATAGCTCTTGACGAACCGGGCAACCTTCTCCGGATCCGGGTCGTACACGTATACAAGCTCGCCGCCTGCTTCAATCAATCCGTTGCACATGCCGAAGACATGCCCGTGGTCCAGCGCGATTGCCGCGAATTGAAACTCCCCGCGCGATACGACCGGATTGGGTTTGCCTTGCGGCGCATAATTCATGCCATCTGATTTATTCAAGCGAGAAACATCTCCTTTAGTGGAATTGCTTCTAGGATATATGGAAAAAGACATCCTTTGTCGCTCGATTTTGCGGTAAAATGTTTATATCTTGCGGTTATCTTGAGAAGGTGGGAATCGAATGGTTCAAGCAAAGAGATTATTCGAATACGAGTACCGCAGAACGTCGAGGGACTATTTCCGCGAAGTGTTTCATGCCCATTCCCAGATGGAGCTTACGTATGTGCATGAGGGCCGGGGGCTGCTCATTATCGACGGAAAATCGTATTCGATTGAGCCCAATACGCTGCTGGTTTTCCCGCCGCTGCAGATGCACCGGATTCAGATTCAGGTGACGGAGGCGGAGCCCTTCATCCGCAGCGTGCTGCTGTTCGAGCCGGCTGTGCTGCATGGGTATTTGAATGATTTTCCGAGTTTAAAAAGCTTCTTCCAGCGCTTAATGCTGCAGCAGGCGAATGTGCATCCGGTGAACGCAATGCCGGAGAGCGAGCCGTTTGTCGCTTTGCTCAGGCAGTTCAGTCTAACGATGGGCGGCAAGAGAGAGGCGGATTTCGAGGAAAACATGGGCGTCTTCCTGCTCAGCCTTGTGCATCAGTTAAAGCAAAGCCCGGACGGGGAATCGGCTTATCTGAAGAAGCATAATCTTCATGTGGAAGAAATTATCGGATGGATAGAGAAGCATTATATGGAGCCGTTCCGGCTGGAGGACCTGGCAGGCGAGCTTCATTTGTCGCCTTATCATGTGGCTCACCTGTTCAAGGAGTCGACCGGCACAACGATTGTGGCCTATACCCAGGCGACGCGGATCCGGCATGCCTGTTCGCTGCTTCGCAAGACATCCTTGCCGTTATCGGAAATCGGCTACAGGGTAGGAATTGCGAACCCCTCGTATTTCAGTAAAATTTTCCGCCAGATCATGGGCGTGGCTCCGCTGACGTATAGGCAGCATCTGATCAAATAATGAGGTGAAACGATGATTCTTTTTCAAGGGAAAGAGGTTGGTCTCCGCACGCTTGAATCGGAGGATGCGGGACTGCTGGTCCGTTGGCTGAGCGATCCGGTGGTGCTGGAATTTTACGAGGGCAGGGACAGGCCGCTTGACGCGGAACTGGTCCGGAAGCATTTTTACGAGGACCGGGAAGAGATCATACCGTGCATTATTCAATATAACGGCACCGATATCGGCTATCTGCAATTCTATGAGATTCAGGAAGAGGAAAGGGATATTTACGGACTCTCGGATGAAGCAGGAAGCATCTATGGCATGGATCAATTCATCGGCGAGTCACGATATTGGAACAAGGGGATCGGCACGGAGCTGATCAAAGAAACGTTGCGTTATTTGGTTAACGACCGGGGAGCGCGGAAGATCGTCATGGACCCGCAAGCCTGGAATGCAAGAGCGCTAAGAGTGTATGAGAAGTGCGGCTTTAAGAAGGTGAAGCTGCTGGAGAAGCATGAGTGGCATGAGGGGGAATACCGGGATTGCTGGCTGATCGCGTACGACGCGGGGAAGGCGCTGTCAAATGACCTGCTATGACCACATAGCTCTGCGGGGTTTCATACACATAAGAATTGATTATTATCAAAGCTTGTCATTTTAATTATTTTCCAATTTCGCGATTGAGAATCATTATTGACATCTACCCTCTAAGTACGTAATATTGAATGTGGAAAGTTTATTGATAACGTTTCTCATTTGATATCGGGGTGGATGAATGAAGTTTAAATTTACTGTTCTCATTTTTATTTGTATGCTTCTATTGCCATCCGGAGTATTTGCAGATCAAGCATCTGATGCATTAACGGACGCAAATAATCATGTTATAAACGCTGCAGAATCAGCCAAGAAAAATGATTTTGTTCTTGCCAAGCAGCAATATGATCAATTTAACAAAAGCTGGTACGTCTTTGAACAGGATATAAAATCCAAATCTAAAGGCGCCTATCGCAGTATTGAAGAAACAATGGGTGAAGTTCAATATGCCTTTGCCAAGAATCCGATTTCTAAAGATCAAGTCGTTCAAAGCCTTAACAAACTAATAAGCATCAATCAAAAAGTTATAACTGGTGATTTTTCTTCCTTTACAGAGCCTGCCTCTTCCGGGAATGCAACGATTAAAGATATTCTCCAACTGCTCGACCAAGCGAATGCGGCTCTAGCCCAAAATGATGTGGGGACGGCGAAAGCCAAGATCGAGGCGTTTCGTAATTCATGGCTGGATGTCGAGGGGATCGTCCTCACGCAGTCCTCTAAAATTTATGGGGATGCGGAACGGGATATGGTATCCTCATACGCCTTGCTTACTTCAAATCCGCCCCAAATTACGAAGTCCGCACAGACTCTGAAGGACATGCGCGATTATCTGGCACCGCTGGCCAATAAAACCGGCTATGGGATGATTGATGTCATCACAATCCTGCTTCGCGAAGGACTTGAGGCACTTCTGGTAATCGTCGCTCTTCTTGGATTCTTGAAGAAATCAGGCCATGGAGAGAAGAAGAACTGGATCTGGTATGGTCTAGGGGCAGGCGCACTGGTTAGCGTTATTCTAGGCGTCGTTGTCCAGCAACTGTTCGCTAAGGGTACGTTTGGTAACAATAACTTCTTGATCGCAGGCTGTACCGGACTATTTGCTGCGGTCATGCTTATTTATATGAGCTATTGGCTGCACAGCAAATCAAGCCTTTCCAACTGGAGAGCTTATATTAATGGCAAAAGCACCAAGGCGCTTGCTTCCGGAAGTCTATGGTCGCTTGCTATTCTCTCTTTCCTTGCTGTCTTTCGAGAGGGAACGGAAACCGTGCTCTTCTTTATCGGCATGGCTTCCTCCATTAGCCTGGTTAGTTTATTATCGGGTATTGCAATCGGGCTCTTGATTTTGATTGTTGTTGCATTCTTGATTATAAAAGTTGGCGTGAAAATTCCGATGAGACCTTTTTTCCTCGTCTCCAGCATTCTAGTATTTTACTTATGCTTCAAGTTTCTTGGCATGGGAATCCACGGACTGCAATTAGCAGGCGTATTGAAAGCTACGCACTCCGACAGTCTCCCGGTGGCCGATGTATTTGGCCTTTATCCAACTTGGGAAAATATCATTCCACAAGGTATCCTTCTGCTGGCTGCAATCCTTGTCGTTGTCTATAAACGAGTAAAAGAGTTAAAGATTCAACAGCAGACAAATATAAATCATATTTAATCGGGGGTTATTCATTTGAAAACGTTAAAAGGGTTAACAGTACTTATAAGTTTGGTTCTTGTTCTTGCAGCATGTTCGTCGAATTCGTCGAATTCGAGTTCTACCACAGACGGAGCAAAGAAAATGCAGGATACTTTAACGGAGATGCAGAAAAACGTGGAGGCGAACGATGCCGCAAAAGCAGCAAAGAACGCTGAAGAGCTTGAGTCGAGTTGGGAGAAGTTTGAAGATGATGTAAAGGCTAATCAAGCCGATGTATACGGTAAAGTTGAAGATCCATTGGGCGCGATTCAAACCGGAGTTAAAGAAACTCCGCTGGACCAAGCCGTGCTTAAAGAACAAATCGTCAAATTAAATGACGCCCTTAAAGAAATTAAATAATCAAAAAGGAGCCGGTTCCCGGCTCCTTTTTTTGCGTAATGGCTATAAATCTCCCCGATTCAATAGTCCATTATGCGCAAACGGTTGCTCATAATTTTATCGTTTCTGTCGAATAGTAAATTTCTTCTAACGGATTATTGACTGTAAAGCGTTTTCATAATAGGATGAGGGTAATGAACTTAAGCTGATAAATGCCTAATTTAAGGGCAATGCCTTCCGGTCTTTACTGCAAAAGCCGGAACAACCCCGCTATCTCTTCTAACCCAAGGGATAGCTTTTTTTATCAGCGGAAAGGAGCTTTTTTGCGTCTTGTTGTGCAATCGTTTGCCCAATTTAAAGGTACTAGGGAGGATTACGCGCATATGATGAAGCATGTGAGGAGCAGAAAACAGACAAGAGTATGGTCGCTGCTGCTGGCGATCATGATGGTTATTCAGGTGGTGGGGCTGATGCCCAAGCAGGTTCAAGCAAGCGCTGTCAGCGGAACCTATGCGGAGGGTAGCACGATTCATTTTGTTCTGCCGAGATCATCGGTCGGCATTACGGCCAAAGGCGATTTCAACGGCTGGAGCGATCCGGCCGTAACGCTTACCGATGGGGACGGTGACGGTACGTACACGGCAGAGGTGACGGGCGATGCGCCTAACAAGGCCTATGGCTACAAGTTTCTGGTGAACGGCAACTGGCTGGATAATCCGAACCTGAGCGTGACTTCGGACGAGAACAGCAAGATTCATCTAAGCTATACGCCGCATTTCAAGGTGGCGGGAAGCTTTGACGCGAATGCTTTTGACGATCAGCATGAAATGGTGCTAAGCGAGGGTAATTATACTTTTGCGGCTGAATCGCTAGCGGACGGGACTTATACGTATAAATTTATTTCGGCGGCTGACGGGCTGCCAAGCATTTGGTTCCAGGATCCTACGAATTCGGAAACGTCGAACGGAAACAGCAAGATTCTAGTTGGCGAACCTCCGGCAAACGCACCGGCCCGGGATGTATTCGCGAACCAGCCGGGAGGCAGCGCCAAATGGGTGGTTGCCGGTTCCTTCCAAGGATGGAATAACGCTTCGGCGGATACGCTCATGAGCCATCTCGTTGGCGAGTTTTACTCTTATTCGACCGTGCTGGACGCGGGCCATTACGAGTTCAAGCTGGTCCGACAAGGTACATGGGACGGTTATTCGGACAACGGCAATAACTTTGCTTTTGACCTGGCGGCTCCATCGAAAGTGAATTTCTATGTCAATGACGAGCTTGGCAAAGTTCGGATCAGCGTGCCGGGAGCAAGCGGCATTCCGCAATACACGCCGGTTCTTGACGCTGCGGAATGGCCGCGGCTTGTTGGCGACATTCAGACGCAGTTCGGCGAGGGCGCATGGGCGCCTGATCAAGCGAAGCAGCTCTTTGTCGATTACAACTTTGACGGCTCGGTCTATAAGCTGCAGCGTACGCTGCCTGCAGGCCGTTATGAGATGAAGGTGGTTCAGGGCGACGATTGGTCGGCGAATAATTACGGATCGGGCAATGACAATTTTATTTTGACGACACTGGATCCGGCCGACATCACGTTCAGCACCGTGCCTGCGGAGCGGACGATCGTGACGAATTACAAGCCGGCGGACAGCCAGTTTGACGGGATGATCAAGCGCGACAAGCTGCTGTTTGATTCCCGGTCGGTTACTTACAAGAAGCCGTTTGGCGCGATAAAAGAAGGCATAGAGGATGTAACGCTCCGCATCGCGACGGAAGCGGGCGACGCGCAGGTTGTACGGGTAGAGCTGAGCAATCCGGAAGGGCTTGCTTCGGCCTTTGATATGCACAAAGCGACTTCCTTTGACGACAAGGATTATTGGGAAGTGACGATCCCGGGCTCGACGTTCAAGGGCATCGGGGTATGGGGCTACAAATTTATCCTGATCGACGGAACGGCGAAGGTGGAATACGGCGATGACGGTTCGCGCGGCGGTACCGGCACAACGGCGGATGAAGGCGTGCTGCCTTACGATCTGACCGTTTACGATAAAGATTTTACGACGCCGGATTGGATGAAAAATGCGGTCGTGTATCAGATTTTCCCCGACCGGTTCTATGACGGCAACAAAGACAATAACCGGGCGAAGACGGAGGACGGCTACCGCGGTCCTGCCGATGGGGATGGCGCAACGGCCGGTGTGACTTCGAAGGGCGGCTATGAGCTGCAATATTTTGACGGCGGAGTGGCCAATGATCCAACGCCGGATCAGGTAGACGGAACCTGGTCGACCGTGCCGGAAAATCCGGACCGGATCTCGCCGGAGCAAAAGCCATACTTCCCGGATGCGAAATCGGACGGCGTATGGACGAACGAGTTCTACGGCGGCGATATTCAAGGGGCTTCGCAGAAGCTTGATTACCTGAAGTCCATTGGCGTAAACGTTATCTACTTCAACCCGGTTGCCTGGGCAGGCTCGAACCATAAGTACGATGCTACCGACTACGAGCATCTGGATCCGATGTTTGGCGAGCCGGTGTACAATACGCCCGGCGATCCAAGCTCCGGGCTGGATTACGAAGCGACGAGGGTAGCTTCCGACCGCATTTTCACCGAATTTGCGAAAAAAGCCCATCAGATGGGGATTATGCTCATTGTTGACGGTGTGTTTAACCATGTCGGCGATGATTCGATTTATTTTGACCGCTATGAGAAATACCCGGAGATCGGAGCTTACGAGTTCTGGGCAAAAGTGTACGACAAAGTAAATGACAATGGCCTGGCGCTTGATGTTGCGAAACAGCAGGTCATTGATTCCTTTACCGCCCAGATCAACCCGGCTACGGGCAAGCATTACGCGTATCCGGACGATTTTGATTTTACAACCTGGTTTACGGTAACCAATGAAAAGGTAGACGGCCACTACAAATACGAAGGCTGGTGGGGTTACGATTCCTTGCCTGTCATTGATGCGCCGACGCCTGCAGCCGGCGATACGGAAGGCCTTCCGGGCAACCATGAATGGAACGTTCAAGGTTACCGCGACCTCGTTATCGGCCATAATCTGACGGGCAAGACGGACGAAGAAGCTTCCGCGATGATGCAGAAGGCGAACTCGCAGCGCTGGGGCTGGATGGGGGCAAACGGCTGGCGGCTCGACGTTGCGCCGGATGTATCCGCGGGCACCTGGCAGAAGTTCCGCGAAGCGGTGAAGTCGACGGAAGGCCGCAAGGACAAGAGTGGCGAGACCATTCCGGAGCCGATTATTCTGGGCGAAGAGTGGGGCGTAGCAACGCGGTTCCTGCTTGGGGATCAGTTCGATTCGGTGATGAACTACCGTTTCCGCGGCGCGCTGCAAAGCTTTATCCTTGGCGGCAACGCCCAGCAGTTTAACGATGCGCTGGAGTCGATCCGCGAGGATTATCCGGCCGAGGCTTGGGAAGTGATGCTCAATCTGGTCGATTCCCATGATACGATCCGTTCGATAACGAAATACGATAAGCCGGAGTGGGAAGAGGAGCATTTGGCGATCGCGCCGGAGGCTTCGGACAAAGCGCTGAAGATGCAGGCGCTGACGGCCATTTTCCAAATGGGTTATCCGGGTGCGCCAACGATTTATTACGGGGATGAGGTTGGTCTTGCGGGTACAAAAGATCCCGACTCCCGCCGTACGTTCCCTTGGGAGCGCGTATCGGAATCCGGCGGAGAGTATACCGGGGTTGGGAAATATGCTTCTCTGTTCGACACGTATCAAAAGGCAGGCACTGTGCGCGAAAACAATGAAGTGTTCCGTACAGGCGAGCTGAAGACGGCTTATAATACGGGCGATGTCATTGCTTATGCCCGGAAAACGGGCAGCCAAGGCGGCCTTGTCGTGGTGAACCGAGGCTCTTCGGATGCGTCCATTCAAGCGGATGTGGCAGGCTTCCTGCCGGAAGGTCTGACGCTGAAAGACGAGCTTGGCAGCAATGTAGAAGCAGCCGTTGCCGGCGGTAAAGTGACGCTGACGATAAAAGCGATGAGCGGTCTCATGATGACGTCGACCTCGGAGCTGGTTCAGGTTCCGCAGGTGTTGAATATCCGTGCGACTGGCGGCAATGGGCAGGTAGCTTTGACTTGGGATGCGGTAGCCGGCGCTTCCGGCTATAACGTATACCGCGCGGCGATTGAAGGCGGGCAGTTGCAGCTGGCAGGACAGCCGGCAGACGCAAGCTGGACCGATACGAATGTCGTGAACGGCAAAAAATATTACTACACGGTGACGGCCGTGACGAAAGACGGTGAAAGCCCGCTCAGCGACTACGGCTCGGCTACGCCATCGTTCCCGGTCAGCAGCGTGGAAATTACGAAGCAGTCGGAGGAAGTAACGCTTGGCGTTGGCCATAAGACTTCCGATATTGAAGTAACGATTGATATTCCCGGTCTGACGGACAACGCGGCTTATGCCGGCAAGGAAGCGCCAAACGTCATCGGACGCCTTGCGTTCTATAAAGAGGGCACAGGCAAAGCAACGGCTGAGGATACCAAGCTTCGCTATAAATCCGATACGGAAGACGGCGGAAAGGTATACTGGGCTGCTTTTGAACCAACGGAAGCGGGCACGTATCATTATTTTGCGAGGGTATCTACGGATAACGGCGAGTCGTATACCGAATCGGCTGAGGCAGCGGTGCCTGTTCAGGCAGACAGCTCGGATACCGAGGCTCCGAAGGCTCCGGTGCTTGCGGAGATTGCGGTGGAATCCAACCGCGTGCTGCTGAACTGGACGGAGGATCCCGAGGAAACCACGGTGGATCATTACGAGATTTTCCGCAAGACGGCGGATTCGGGATTTGTGAAGATTGCAACGGCGGCCAAAACAGCTGTGTCTTATGTGGACTTTACGGTCAGCAACGATACGGCTTATACGTACAAGGTAGCTGCCGTAGACAGCGCGTATAACCGGGCTTACTCGGGCGAGCAATCGGTGACGCCAAAGCTTGTTATGGTTGATGTGAAGCTCCGCGTTCATTTGCCTAGCTATACGCCGGTTCAAGACGATATTTACTTGGCGGGCGATCTGAACGGCTGGAATTCGGCAGGCAACAAGCTGTCCGTTCCAAGCGGCGCCACAACCCGAGATGTGGTGGAATACAGCTTCAAAATGATGGCGGGCAAGTCCATTCAATACAAATATACCCGCGGCACCTGGGCGACAGAGGCATTTACCTCGCATGCCCGGCTGGCAAGCGATACCGTGGATGCCGGCAACTATGCGTACTCCTCGACGGATACGAATATGAGGCTGACGATTAAGAACCAGGGCGGCAATACGATGGTCGTCGACGATTACGTCCTGCGCTGGGTGGATATGCCGATGATCTTGACGATGCCGCGTATCTCTTACGGCGAGGATATCTCGTACGACACCAAGGAAGAGTCCTTTACGCTGCGTGCCAATGTGCCGTATGGCGTGGACTTTACGATTAACGATCAGCCGCTTGCTGACGGTGCAATGGATGCTTACGGCAACGTGTATGCGGACAATATTCCGCTTGAACCGGGCGAGAACCGCTTTACGCTTCACATTGAACCAAGCGCCGAAACCCTGGCGCAGGATTGGTACACGGATAAAGGCCGCGCCTCGCAAGCGACCAAAACGATGGAGCTTGTGATTACGAGAGACGGCGGCGATAGCGGAAACGGCAATGGTAACGGCAACGGAAATGGCAGTGGCAGCAGCGGCGGCGGAGTGACGCCGGGCAGCTCTTCGGTAACGGTGACCGAACAGCAGCTGAAGGATGCGGTTAAGCAAGCCGGCGACAGTAAAGTGACTGTTGCAGTTGAGGGTAAAACGGAAGTACTCCTGCCGGTGGGGGCTGCTGAGCTGTTGGGCAGCAAGCCGCTGGAGCTGAAGCAAGGAGATCTGACGCTGCTCATCCCAAGCGCGATGCTGCAAGAGCTGGTGAAGAAAGCGGGAGGCTCTGCGTCGAGTGCTGCTTCGCATATTGTCCTGCAGCTTAAGCCGCTTGATGCAGCGGCGCAGCAGGACTTGCTGAAAAAAGCTGCTGCATCAGACGGTGCGGAGTTAAGCCCGGGTTCCGCCGTAGTTGAATTCCGCCTGGCGCTAGTGGATGGCAATGGCAAGGAAGCGGCGGTATTAAGCAAGTTTGACGAGCCGCTGAAGCTGACATTTAAGCTGGATAGCGATGCCAACAAAAAGCTGACCGGTATTTACTATGTGGCAGACGAGGGCAAGCTGGAGTATGTCGGAGGAACGTTAAATGCAGACGGTACAATGACGGCAAATATTCAGCATTTCTCCAAGTATGCGGCATTGGAGTATGCGAAGACCTTTGGAGATGTTCCTGTGACTCATTGGGCATGGGAAATGATCAGAGAACTTGCATCTAAGCATGTTATAACTGGCGTAACGGCAGGCCGATTTGAGCCGGAACGCAGCGTGACCCGTGCTGAATTTGCAGCTCTGCTTGTTCGGGCAATGAGCCTGCAGGCGACCAAGCCGGCTGGCTTCGCGGATGTAGCAGCCAGCAGCTGGTATGCCGATAGCGTTGCAGCGGCGGCAGAAGCGGGCATAATCAAAGGGCGTACCGCTACAACCTTTGCGCCAAACGCAGTCATTACGCGCGAAGAGATGGCCGTTATGCTCATGCGCGCGTACGAAGCGAAAAGCGGCAAGAAAGTAGAGAGCAGCGTGGAGGGCAATACGGAAGGCAACACCTTCAATGATTCCGCCGCTATCCATGACTGGGCAAAAGCGTCCATTGATGCAGCCGTAAAGCTTGGCTTCATCAACGGCAAGGGCCAAGGCAAATTCGACCCGCAAGGCAACACTACCCGTGCCGAAAGCGCGAAGGTGATTTACAAGCTGCTAGGCTTGTAGCAGACGGAAAGCTGTCCCCAATGGGGCAGCTTTTTTGCGTCTTCATGGTGGAGCTGGGGCAATAGCAGGCAGAATGCCTGCTGCAAGAGATGGGAGGGGAAGCAGCCGGTTGCTGTTAGTTGAATAGCAGGCAAAAAGCCTGCTGCATGTGGAAAGATGAGAGGCAGCTGGCTGCTGGTGGTCCAGTAGCAGGCAAAAAGCCTGCTGCATGCGGAAGGATGAGAGGCAGCTGGCTGCTGGTGGTCCAGTAGCAGGCAAAAAGCCTGCTGCATGTGGAGAGACGAGAGGCAGCTGGCTGTTGGTAGTCCAGTAGCAGGCAAAAAGCCGGCTGCTCTAAGTTCAAAATAAGAGGAAAAAACCGACTTGCAGCGGATATGAGCTGGGATAGTAGGGTGCGAGAAGCGAAATAAGAGGAAAAACTCGACTTGCAGCGGATATGAGCTGGGATAGTAGGGCGCGATGAGCGAAATAAGAGGAAAAACCCGACTTGCAGAGGGAATGAGCTGGGATGGTAGGGTGCGATGAGGGAAGAGGCAATGAGCTGGGATAGCCGTATGCGAGGTTCTACCTCACATACGGATTCTGCCGGATCATCTGCACGAGGTTTATCGCCGAGGCGGGGAGCGGCTCGTTTTTGCGGGTGCAGATGGCGATGGTGTTCTTGAGCTCGATCCCTTCGACATAGACGCGGGCGAGCTCACCGCGTTCGACGTAATCGCGGACGACGAGGGAGGAGACGAAGTTGGCGCCGTAGCCTGCGATCACGGCAGTGATTGCTTCATGCAATCCGTTGAATTGCAGGGAGATGGTCGGAACCGCGGAATTGTAGGTGCGGCATAAGGACAGCAGGCGTTCGCGTGTCGAACTGCCTTCCTCGCGCATGACAAATGGCTCCTTCATCATCTCGGACAGCGTAACCTGCTGATTAGCATACCGGTGGCCTGGCGCTACAACAAACCATAATTCATCCTGAAACAATTCTTCCGCCTGAATCGTGTCCGGATAATTCTCGGCCATTCCGCCAAATATGGCGATATCGGCTTCGACGTCCAGCAGCAGCTGTAAGGCCCCGCTTGAGTTGGTTGTCGTGATATTCATTTCGACCTGCTCGAACTGCTGCTTGAACTTGGCGATCCAAGCCGGGATAAGGAAGTGGGCAGGCAAATAGGTAGCGGCAAGCCGGATGCTGCCGATAGTGCCGCTGCGGTAGTTCACGGCAAATTGCTCGATCTGATGCTCCACGGCAAACAGTCTTTTAGCCAGCACGGAAAGCTCCTCGCCTGCATCGGTTAACGCGATTCCTCTACCTTGAGGCTTGAAGAGATCGAGCATCAGCTCTTTCTCAAACTTCTTGATCTGGGCCGTAATCGCAGGCTGACTGATGTTCAGCAGCTCAGATGCGCGGGTTACGCTCCCCGCTGCGGCAATCGTATGAAACAAACGCAAGGCATGCAAATTCAAAACGCGGCTCCTCCAATCAATCTATATATGAAATATATAAGTTCAAGAAAAACATATATTATTCTTATCATTATAACTCGCTTACTATGGAAGCAGAAAGTCAATTCAAAGCGAGGAGAAGTGATTATGATGAGTACATTGCACACTTGGGAAAAAGTTGATGCCTACCTGACGGAGCAGCTCATTCAGCAGGACTCCATTCTGGAGCAGGTGCTGGCAAACAACAAAGAGGCCGATCTGCCCGCCATCGACGTGGCGCCGAATCAAGGGAAGCTGCTCAGCCTTTATGCTCAGATGATTGGCGCGGAACGGATATTGGAGATTGGTACGCTTGGCGGCTACAGCACGATCTGGATGGCAAGGGCACTGCCGGAGCACGGAAAGCTGATCACGCTGGAGCTTGATCCCCATCATGCGGTTGTCGCCGGTCAAAATATCGCATTAGCCGGACTTAGCGAAAAGGTAGAGATAAGGGTCGGTGAAGCGCTGGAGCAATTAGCAAAGCTGGAGGAGGAAGGGGCGGAGCCTTTTGACCTCATTTTCATTGATGCCGACAAACCGAATAACCCCCTTTATCTGCAATGGGCGCTGCGCCTCTCCCGTCCCGGCACGGTTATCGTTGGCGACAATGTCGTTCGCGAGGGAGAGGTAACAAACAGACACAGCACGGATCCCCGCGTTCAAGGCATACGCAAATTCATGGAACTGCTTGCTGAGGATCCGCGAATGACGGCAACGGCTATCCAGACGGTTGGAGCCAAAGGCTATGACGGCTTTGCGTTGGGCATCGTCAAGAGCTAATTAATCTTCCCCGATTTGGATGTGCCCTTCTCTTTCCGGTACAATGGAAGAAACGAAACCGAAGGAGTGGATGCAAGAATGGATCACTTCCGTGCTTTAGTAGCGGATAACAATGGGGAAGAAGCGCCAACGCTAACGATTAAAAATCTGACTACCGCCGATCTGCCCGAAGGAGAAGTAACCGTTCGAGTCGCCTACTCCAGCGTGAACTATAAAGACGGGATGGTTGGAATTTGGGGGCGAATGATAAAAAGCTATCCGCATATCCCGGGCATCGACCTTTCCGGCACCGTAACCGAATCTACGGATCCGCGTTATAAGCCGGGGGATGAAGTCATCGTAACAAGCTATGGTCTTGGCGTAACGCATTATGGGGGATACAGCGAGCTGGCACGGGTTCCCGCAAGCTGGGTTGTTCCTTTGCCAACCGGGCTTACGCAACGAGAGGCCATGATCCTGGGAACGGCGGGCTTTACGGCGGCGTTATCCGTTCAGCGGCTTGAGGATAACGGACTAACACCGGAGAAAGGTCCGGTCGTTGTCGCAGGTGCAAGCGGTGGGGTAGGCAGCGTTGCCGTCAACATACTTGCCAAACGGGGTTACGAGGTAACGGCCAGCACGGGAAGACTCAGCGAAGAGGCTTACTTGAAGGAGCTTGGCGCCAAGCATGTCATTCATAGGGATGAACTGACGGAAACGGAACAGAGGCCGATCCGGCGACCGCTCTGGGCGGCTGCCGTGGATCCGGTTGGGGGGAAAACACTTTCCTACCTGCTGAGCACGCTCCAATACGGAGGATCCGTTGCCACAAGCGGATTAACCGGCGGCGTTGAAGTTGAGACCTCGGTTTATCCTTTTATTCTTAGAGGGGTGAACTGGCTTGGCATCGACTCGGTGGAATGTCCGATGGAGCTCCGCAGCCGGGTTTGGGAGCGCCTCGCCTCAGACCTGAAGCCTACGATGCTAAGCAACACGATCGTAAACGAAATCCAGCTGGAGCAGCTGCCGGAGGAGCTTGCCCTTATTTTGCAAGGTCAAGTGCGCGGCCGGACAATCGTAAAGCTTGGATAAAAAGAAAACCCGCTTGCTTGCCGTATCGATTATAACGGCAGGCCAAGCGGGTTTCTTTTTGCGAAGACAACGATCATTTCCAGTTCTGCTCAATAAATTCGTCGCGTCCGGACTGGGCGCGGTCTTCTTTGTAATGCTTCGGATTCTTCTTGTGATAATCCTGATGATAATCCTCCGCCGGGTAGAACGTCTCCGCCTCCCGAATCTCCGTCACAATCGGCTTGTCGAAGCGACCGGATAACGCCAGCGCCTGCTTGGAAGCAAGGGCGAGATCCTTCTGCTCCTCGTTATAATAGAAGATTGCTGTGCGGTACTGGCTCCCGCGATCCTGGAACTGTCCTTCGTCATCGGTTGGGTCAATCTGCGGCCAGAATAGCTCAAGCAGGCGTTCATAAGGGAATACCGCCGGATCGAACGTAATCTGGACGACCTCGAGATGACCGGTTGTCCCTTTTTTAACCTCTTCGTAAGTCGGATTGGCCACATGGCCTCCCATATAACCGGATACGATCCCGTGAATGCCTGGAAGCTCCTCAAAAGGCGTAACCATACACCAGAAGCATCCTCCGGCAAAAGTTGCATGCGTAAGTGACATTTTACATAACCCTTTCTTTGCTTGCGTTGACTTGCCATTGTTTATTGTCTAAAAGTAACTTGTCCGGCGTAAGAAGTCAATTTCGCCGCTTCCGCACGCCAATAAGCCCCATAACCCTCCGCATACAGCCGGAAAGCAATGAGGCTTAAGATTTAAGCAATAGCTCCATCTCTAATATATAGGATTCGATCCGCGTACGAAGCTACCGCCTGATCATGGGTGATCAGGATAATCGTATGGCCTTCCGCATGCAGCTTGGTTAAAAGCGCCATGATTTCTTTTCCCGTATGCGAATCGAGCGCGCCCGTAGGTTCATCCGCGAGCAGTATCGAAGGATTTGTTGCAAGCGCTCTCGCAATTGCGACCCTTTGCTGCTGCCCCCCTGACAATTCCGCCGGGCGGTGGTGCAGATGTCCGCTCAGCCCAACCGATTCGAGCGTATCCAGCACCGCTTTTTTTCTCTGATGCCCGGGAATTCCCCGGTAGATTAACGGCAGCTCTACATTGTCGTAGGCCGACAAGGTTGGTATCAGATTATAGCTTTGAAAAATAAACCCGATCCTCCTGTTGCGCACATCCGCCAGTTGATTATCGTTCATTGCCGATACCCGTCTGCCCTCCAGCACATAAGTGCCGCTGTCGGCAGTGTCCAGGCAGCCCATGATATTCATGAGCGTAGATTTACCGGAGCCGGACGGCCCTTGAATGGCAACAAATTCGCCTTCCTGCACTTCCAGCGAAATATGCTGCAAGGCCGTGTAACGCTGCCCGCCCATGCGGTAATGCTTCGTAATCTGCTCCATTTGAACGATGGACATCCTGTTGAACCCTCCTCGTAAGCATTGGCTTAAGAAATCACAAGCAATTCTTGTTTTCGTAAGCATCGACCTACTATAGAAGTTATTCAAAAAGCTTGTTCAAAATATCAGAGCAAATAAGTTTTTCCTTGTTGCGCTTAAGTTCTGCGGGCATTCAATTTGCGCAAATGGAGAATGCGTTTGTACATTTTTAGCGTCGGGAGCTTCTTGAAGGGAATAGCCTCAGGGGTTGTATTCACTTCGAGAATCCAAGGATGCAGCTGCTGGTCCAGCGCAATGTCGAAGCCTAGCTCGGTCAAGAAGGGATACTGGGCTTTAAGTTGATGTGCGCATTCGATGCACATGCTATTCAACTGAGAAGCCACCTTGCGAACTAGCTCGGTCCCTCCATGCGATGCGATTACGGATCTAAAGGGGTAAACATCGGCGCCTTGCGCCCCGTTGGTTACGGCCATGCCTTGCTGGGCAACCCGGGCAAGCATGCCGGTAATCTGCCAGCGCCCGTACTCGTTTAATTGCACTTCGACCCGAAGGTCGTAAATCCGGTTTTTGAATCTGGACAAATGAATGCCGCGTTGAATAATGTACTTGGTGCCTTGGATTTTGTGCGTCAAGGAAGCGACAAGCTGCGCCCAGGTCAGATTGCTTCTCTTTTTTGCACCGAGCTGATAAGAATAGGTACCGTTCTTGTGTTCCACTCGCATAACCCCATCGCCGTGGGAGCCGGCATTTGGTTTGACATAAACCATTTGGTAGAGCCGCAGCATGCTCTTCAAAGATTTTTCGCTGAATAGGAGAGTATGCGGAACATGACTACGCGTTGAAGCTTTTCGGTTCAGAACAATGGTTTTGGCCCATTTGTTATATACGCCTCTTCTTTTTCTCATAGGGACACAATCTTCCTCCGTCTTCCTGACATGGTAGTCTTACAGAGTTAAGATATGCTTGCCTTTTCTGCTTCGAGTGGGCCTTATGCGGGGCGATTCTCTTTTGGGGCGCATAGGATGGTAGAATGATCGACTGAAATGGAGGATGCTTCATGCCTATTTCTATGAATTTACCTTCTCTACGCGCCAAATGGGAGGAAGTGAGACTGCTGTATCCTTGGTATAAAGAGATGACCGGGGATAATAAAAGCTTCAATTGGGAGGATGTTCCTCTTCTCACGCAGGACAGATTGCTGCCCTATTACGAGAGCGACGAGAAGGCTGTTCCGCTAGACTGGAATGTCTACCGGACTTCGGGTACAAGCGGCAATAAAAGAAAAGCTATCTATTATGATGCCAGCGACGAGGATGCTTATATTCAGTATAAAAAAGAAATGTTTGCACAGCTCCTCAAAAACTATGAAGTTTCCCGGGCATTAAGCGATATGGGGACGGGGCATGCGGAAGCTACGGCGGTGCAAATATTCGAAGAGCTAGGTCTTGCATGCGAATCGGTTCCATTTGGCTTGCCTGCAGCCGCCCATTTGATCCGTATTGCGGAGTATCAACCGGATGTGCTGTATACGATGCCTTCTCTGCTTGACGGGATGCTTCGCGTTGCGCCTCCGGATTTTAACTGGGGCGTGCGATGCGTCATTCTGGTTGGGGAGCCGGCACCGCCCGCGTGGCGTCAGCGGGTTGCGGAACGTCTTGGCATTACCGAACGGGACGTAATGGATACGCTGGGCAGCATCGAAATTGGAACAATTGCTTATTATGACCGGACGATCGAACGGTATGTGGTTATGGACGGCATTATAGCCGAGGGCGTGGAACCGGCTGAGGCAGGTCTGCCCGACGTCGAGCTTCCTGCCGGAGAGCAGCTCCTGGTGTTAACCTCGCTTGTGCGTCGGCGATTCCCGGCGCTTCGCTTCGTCACTTACGATGTTGTCCGCGATTTAAGGGTCGAAGAGCGGGACGGCAAGCGGATGACCACCTTTGATGCTATTGTGAAGCGGGTCGGACCGGAGCTCAAGCATGGGGAAAAAATCAGCATTTACGATATCGAAAATGCGATCTTCAAGCATGTCCGGCAGGCCGTAGTGAAGGTGCTTGTGAACGGCAATAAGCTGCAGGTCAACATTACGACTGCTGATGATTTAGATGAAGGTACGAGGACAGCGGTTCGCGATGAGCTGCATAGCACGATCCCCGCGATCGGCGCGATGATCCGGGGCGGTCTGCTGGAACAAATGGATGTTTTGTTTCTTGGCAAAGATACGGACTCCGCTATGCCGGAGGGAACGGGGAAAAAGCCGATTAAGCAGAAAAAGCTGTTTGTGCAGCAGGGCAGCGAAGGAAGGGATCATGGATGAGCGTTTACGATAATGTTGCGTCCATGATTGGCAATACCCCCATGGTGAAGCTTGGAAGACTGTTTGGTCATGCCGATTTTGAGGTATACGCGAAGCTGGAGATGCATAATCCCGGCGGAAGCGTAAAGGACCGTCCGGCAAAGGCTATGCTGGAGGCCGCGTTATTGGATGGCCGGATTAAACCCGGCTCCGTTATCGTGGAGTCCAGTTCGGGCAATCTCGCGGTAGGGCTTGCGCAGCTGTGCAACACGATGGGCTTTAAGTTTATATGCGTGGTAGATCCCAAAACAACGGAAGCGAATCTTCGCGTGCTCCGGGCTTACGGAGCAAGAATTGATCTGGTCGAGAAGCCTGATCCGGAGACGGGAGAATTCGTGCCCGCACGGCTTGCCCGCGTTCGCAGGTGGCTAAAGCGGCTGCCGGATGCTTTTTGGCCGAATCAATACGGCAACAAAAACAATGCCTTGTCCCATCAGCGGACGACTATGGCCGAGATGGCCGCCGATCTTCCCAAGTTGGATTATTTGTTCTGCGGCGTTAGCACCTGCGGAACGATTCGGGGCTGCGTGGACTACATCCGGGAAAACGGGCTGCAGACGAAGGTCATTGCGGTAGATGCGGAAGGCAGCATTATTTTTGGCGGGGAAAAGGGGAAGGTTACGCGTCTGCTGCCCGGACTTGGGGCAGGCATTAAGCCGGGGCTTTGTCCGGACGAGGGGATTCATGAGGTTGTACGCGTAAACGACCGAGATTGCATTGCCGGCTGCCGAAAGCTGGTTCGCATGGAATCCATTCTGGCCGGAGGCTCCTCTGGGGGAGTGATAGCGGCTGTAGAAAAATATAGTCCGTTCATCGAGCCCGGCTCAACCTGCGCGGTACTGCTGCCGGACCGGGGAGAACGCTATTTGAATACCGTTTATGACGATACGTGGGTAACACGGATATTCGGCGAAGCTTTTACGTCCGGACTGCATAAGTAAGGAGGAATCATTTCATGATTTATTTGAATGAACGAGATCTTGAGAGGATCGGCATTGACTGGCTGGCATTGGCCGAGCTTATTGGAGATGCGGCGGCTGCTTACGCCGCTGGCGAGTGCGCGCAGCCGATAAAGCCTTATCTGAAATACGGGGATGAGCGTAACCGGATCATTGCGATGCCTGCTTTTGTCAGCCGCCCGGTGCGTGCTGCCGGTCTCAAGTGGATTGCCAGCTTTCCGGGCAATATTGAGAATGGACTGCCGAGAGCAAACAGCGTTACGATTCTGAATGACCCGGATACCGGCGTTCCCGTTGCGATGGTGCAAGGCAGCCTCATTAGCGCTATCCGGACAGCGGCGGTGAGCGGTGCGATGCTGCGCAAGCTGGTTGCGGAGAAAGAGGTGCCGCTACAGGTGGCGTTGATCGGCATGGGGCCAATCGGGCGGATGCACGTGCATATGCTAAACGGCCTGCTTGGTGACCGGATCAGTCGAATTTCCGTTTTTGACCGTAGGGACATTGAGATTAATGAGTGGTTGGAGGGAGTGCCGGCCGTTATTCCGGTTGAGAAAGCAGCATCCTGGCAGGAGGCATACCGGGGAGCGGATGTGGTGTTTACTTGCACGGCTGCGCCGGAGCGCTATATCGATGAGCCTGCCAAGCCGGATGCGATTCTCATGCATGTTTCGCTGCGCGATTATCGATTGGAGGCATTATCTAACGTGGGCACTATTATTGTTGACAGCTGGGAGGAGATTTGCCGGGCGGATACGGATACGGAGCGTCTGCATTTGCATGCCGGCCTGCAGGCAGAAGATACGTTGACGCTGGCCGATGCACTGACGCTTCCTTTGGAGCAAATCATTCGACCTGCGGGACCAACGTTATTTACGCCAATGGGGCTTGCAATCTTTGATGTCGCCGTTGCGGCGCATTATGCCGAGGCTGCGGAGCGGCTTGTCGTGGGTCTGAGATTGGAATAGAAAGAAAAGGGCTGTTCCGGAAGGAACAGCCCTTTTTTCCGGAGCAGCGGAGTTTTAACGAAACGTCATATTCTTATTTGCGCTATAGAAGCGGATTCTGAGCTCTAATGAAACGTAGTATCGTTATTTAGATAGTTTGGGCTGATTTGGCAGGGGTTTTTCTTAAATAACGTTTCGATGTTTCGTTAGAATTTTGAAAGTCCTCTAATGAGCGGAATAAGAATATGAGGTTTCGTTAGAAATGGGGGTTAAAATACAGCAGCCCCGGAAAACTCTCCGGGGCTGCTGTATTTTATTATTTTACCGATCGCAGGTAGAAACGGCTCGAGTTCTCCCAAATGCCGCCCGGCTCCAGGCTGACGAGACCAATCTCATCGGCCGGCAGGTCAACGTTTGGCGCATTAACCAGGTTAAGCTGCGGCTCAGGGCAGAAGAAACCTTTAGTCGCGTTGTTATTCCATACCATCCATTGCTTGAAGGCTGTACCCGCGTCATACACGAGAGCAACCTGCTCGCGCGCATCCGTCAGCACCATTTGGTTGCGGCCGTTGCGTGGTTCTGCCGTGTAGTGGTTGTCCATCGCTTCCCAATAAGTAGGGACGCCAGTTGTTTGAATAGCCTGTTCGCCCTCGGAGAGCGGGAGGAACTGGCCGGTAGGCAGCATACGCTCGCTCATTTCCCAGCGCTTGCCGATCGTCAACGTGAAGGAGCAGTCCTCCGGCGTGCTGTTTGGCGCGAATGGCGCGTTAACCGCAGTATGGAAGGCAACCATGCAAGGCATGGCGTCTTGTCCTTCATTATGTACGGAAATATGCTGAAGAAGTCCGGTATCGTTCAAGGCGTAACGCAGACGAAGGGTAAACGCGTGCGGCAGGAATTCGAAGATCGGATGCTTCTCGTCTACCGACAGCTTCAGGGATACGTAGCTTTCCGTTTTGTTTACGCCGTAGTCCTCAACCGCCCAGACCGCCGTATGGGCAAAGCCGTGCAGATGGTTGCCTGTCTTAGGCTCGTTAATCGGGAACGTATACGTTTTGCCGCCCAACTCAAAGGTACCGTCTTCATAACGGTTCGGCGGGAACAATACCGGAATCCCGTGAACGCCGGGGTTTGCTTTAAACGCTTCCATTTCTTGCTCGGCTGGCTCGCGGAGAATATGATAGCCTTTGCTTGTGTCGCGGAATGCGATCAGATTCGCGCCAACGCCAGGAAGCACGGCCGCTTCGTAAGAGCCCCATTGCAGCCATACCGCAGGCTCGCCTTTATATTGTTCCTCGAATGCTTTTCCTTGCGTGCTCATTGATAATGCCTCCTTATAATCAACCTTCCCTTAGAATAACAGGATGAACTTGAACAGACAACCGCCGCATTCCAGGGCTGGAATGCGGCGGTTGTCCGTACAGGCAGAGCTTATGGTGTTATGCGCAGCTCGTTGTTAATCGTGCGTTGAGTGAAAAGCTGCTGCAGCACGTATTGTTTGCGCCTAGGTACCGGTACTTGCTTCGTCTCGTGATATTCCGAGCCAAAGTATACGACGCCGCCGGCAATGGACTTGATCTTGCCGATATTAATGTAGCAATTCGTATTCACCGGATAGAAGCTGCTATTTGCGGTGAGCTGCTGGATCTGTTCGGCAGTCATTCTCTTCTTTATGTTGTAGTTTCTGCCGTGGAAGCTGACTAGACCAAGAGTACCAAGCTTGAAGTAAAGCACATCCGATTCCAGTTCGAAATCCTCGTAGATATTTCGGCCGCTCAGCGTAGTATTCATCATTCCGATTCCCCCTTAGAAATGTGAACTACTGATTTGATAGCGCTTACATTATATCACGCCTATTCATGGTTGAAAAGACATTTTTTTATAGGCATCAGAATGTTTGTTTAAAAGCATTGTGAAGACGGATGGCTTATGCTATGTTCACTTTACTGTACTCTACCTAAAGAAAGGTTGTTGAGCAAATGAGCAAGAACCAGACTTTTGCTGGCATTTTATACGTTGGCTCTTATGGAGCCGCAACAGAACCGACGATTCGCGTATGTTCATTTGACGGCGCCGCGGGCAAAATTTCGGTCAAGCAGGAAGTGACTAAAGTTCAAAACGCATCCTATCTGGCCGTTGATTCGGCTGGCCGTCACTTGTATGCGGTAAGCGAAACGGGGCAGACCGGCGATGAAGCGGGAGGCTCGGTTGTATCCTTTGCGATTGAAGAAGGAAGCGGAGCGCTAACGGAGCTGAACCGCCAGCTGACGCATGGCGCGGATCCTTGTTACATAACGGTCGATTCCGCGAATAACGCTGTATTGGTTGCGAACTATACCGGAGGTAACGCAGCGCTTCTTCCTATTCATGAAGACGGCACGCTTGCGCCGGCATCTTCCGTAGTTCGGGAAGAGGCACCGCTTGGCTCAAACGCCGCGCGTCAGGAAGCACCTCATGCGCATGCCATTGTTGTAAACGGTAATTATGTTTATCTGAATGATCTTGGCACGGACCTGATCCATACCTTCCGGATCGAAGAAGGCAGCAAGCTTGTGATGAAAAGCTCCTGCAAGCTTCATTCGGGCGCCGGTCCGCGCCATATTGTATTTCATCAGAGCTTGTCCACGGCTTATGTTATGAATGAATTGGATTCGACGGTTACCTTGCTGAATGTATCGGCGAACGGGGAGCTAACGCCTGTTCAGACCGTATCCGCTCTGCCGGAGGGCTTCTCGGGCTACAATGATGCTGCGGATATTCATCTGTCGCCATGCGGCCGTTACCTGTACAGCTCGAACCGCGGTCATAACAGTATCGCTGTATTTTCGGTTGATCAAGCAGACGGAAGCTTAACGCTTCTGCAAAACGCTTCTTGCGAAGGCGATGCTCCGCGGAACTTCCTTGTTCTGCCGGATGGCAGCCAGCTGCTAGTCGCGAATCAGAAAACAGGCAATATCGTTTTGTTCTCCGTTAACGAAGAGACGGGTCATATCCACTCGGAAGGTACGATACTTGAAGTACCAAGTCCGGTGTGCATTCGTTTGGGTGCTGCCCGGTAAGCTTGGCATATAGAAAGAAGGAATCGGCATGTCCGGCAATTCGGCGAAAATTTCTCCGGCAGTCAAGCTGGGGACGGTATACTCTATTCTTTTTGCTATCAGCTCTGTCCATCTGCTTAACGATGCCATGCAATCGGTCGTATCGGCTTTATTCCCGATATTCGAGGATTCGCTTGGTTTAAAATTCGGCCAGATCGGCTGGATCGCTTTTACCCTTAATATGACGTCGTCGGTCCTGCAGCCTGCGGTAGGTTTATTATCGGACAAAAAGCCCGCGCCATGGATGCTCCCGGTGGGTATGGGATGCAGTCTGGTCGGGATGGTAGGCCTGGCTTACGCGCCAAGCTTCTGGATGCTGCTGCTTGCCGTCGTATTCGTAGGTTTTGGCTCGGCTGTCTTCCATCCGGAAGGCTCGCGCGTCGTATTTTTTGCCGCGGGCGAACGGCGCGGCCTTGCGCAATCGATCTATCAGGTTGGAGGCAACTTCGGCCAGGCGCTTGCTCCGCTGATGACGATTTATATTTTCGTCCCGCTTGGCCAACGCGGTGCCGTGCTTGGGACTTTCCTTGCGATAGCCGCTATTCTTGTGCTTCTCCGGGTTGTCCCTTGGTATGGAGCACAGCTGGCCGAGAAGGGTGCGCCGGTTAAGAAAAAAGCAGCCGGCAGCGCTCCGGCAGTATCGCCATACAACAAAAAAGTTATCGCGTTTGCCTTAACTTTGCTGCTTATTCTTGTTTTTGCACGCTCGTGGTATGCGGCGGGAATTGGAAGCTTTTATAATTTCTACATGCAGGACAAATACGGGTTATCTATCAAAGCAGCTCAAGTGCCGCTCTTTATCTTTATGGCGGCAGGCGTGCTGGGGACGTTCTTCGGCGGTATTCTGTCGGACCGGTTCGGCCGAAAGCGCATGATGCTGTTCTCGATAGCCGGCTCCGCGCCATTCGCTCTGCTGCTGCCGCATGTCTCGCTTGGCTGGGTGTATCCGGTTATTTTCGTGCTTGGATTTATCCTGCAGTCCGGCTTTTCGGTCAGCGTTGTTTACGCGCAGGAACTTCTGCCCGGCAAGGTAGGCATGGCATCCGGCTTGATTACGGGTCTTGCCTTTGGCATGGGCGGGCTTGGCTCGATTGTGCTTGGCACGGCAGCCGACCATTATGGCATTTTGGATACGATGGTGGCCTGCAGCTTCTTGCCTTTGATCGGATTGTTATCGGTTCTGCTTCCGAAGGACCGCAGAGAATAAGATGACAATAAATTGGCTTCAACTCAAAAATTCAGGTATTGCTTAAGATGCTTACCCGTTGATAAAGTTGCCTTAACGGCGCTTGCAACCGCTCTAATCCGGCGTGTGCAGGCGCTGTTTTTGTTTCTTGCGGCTGCCTTGGGAGGCATAATAAATCTTATTGGGGGAATGGAGATGGCTGGTCGATTAGGGGACGTATACGGATTCGTAAAACGCGCAGGTCAGAAAATCGTAAATGGAGCAGGCGATGAAATATTGCTGCGCGGTGTCGGATTCGGGAGCTGGCTGCTCCCTGAAGGATATATGTGGAAGTTTCCGGAAGCGGGTGACCGGCCAAGACGGATAGAGAAAATGGTACGCGAGCTGATCGGCGAGGAGAAGGCGGCTTCCTTTTGGGAGATCTATTATGATACATACATTGCTGAAGCAGATATCCGGCGCATTGCGGAGGAGGGCTTCAACTCGGTACGTTTTCCGATCAACTGGCGATTTCTGATGGCGGAAGGCACGGAGCAATATAATGAGAAGCATCTCGCGCTGCTGGACCGGGCGATTGGCTGGTGCCGGGAGCATAAGCTGTACGTCGTACTTGATTTGCATGGTGCTCCGGGCGGCCAGACCGGTGCCAATATCGACGACTCCGAGAACGATAAGCCCGAACTGTTCTTAAACGATGATTATAGGAAGTTAGCCATCGATATATGGCGCATGCTGGCGGAGCGTTACAAGGATGAGTGGATCGTAGCGGGATATGATCTCCTAAACGAGCCTCTGCCGGACTGGAATGCGCAATATAACGACAGGCTGATGCCATTGTATAAAGAGATGGCGGTGGCTATCCGCGAGGTTGATGAGCGGCATATGATTATTATAGAAGGCGCGCATTGGGCGACGGACTGGTCGGTATTTGACGAAGTGATCGACGATAATCTGATGCTGCAATTCCATAAGTATTGGAACAGCCCGGACACGGCAAGCATTCAGAAGTTTCTGGACAAGCGCGAAGAGCTGAACCTGCCGATCTATATGGGTGAAGGCGGAGAGAACAATATCGAATGGTACACGGGTGCATTCCGTCTGTATGAGGATCATAACATCTCCTGGAACTTCTGGACTTGGAAAAAGCTCGGCACAACCAATTCGCCATGCTCGGTTATGATGCCTGAAGGCTGGGATAAGCTTGTTGCATACTTGAACGGAGGCGAAAAGCCAAGCGCCGAAGAGGCGGAGCAGATCCTGTGGGCATATCTGGATAATCTAGCGTTTGACCGCTGCGTTTACCATCCGGAGGTTGTACGTTCGTTATTGTTCCGGACGCCAATCCGGATTCCGGCTATTTTCTACGGATACTACGGAGAAGGCATCAGCTATGGAGTAGGGGAACGAACCGTGCGGAAGCTGGGCTTCCGTGACGAGGACGGCACGGATATCCGCTTCACGGACAGCGAGCGGGAGACGGCGCATTTTCAGCATGGCGGAGGGCAGTCGTGGGAGCCGCAGGACTGGCTGCATGTGCGGTTGGCACCGGGGGATTGGCTGGTGTATGAGCTGTATTTGCCGGAGGGTACGGAATTAGAGCATGTCGTGACGGTACGCGCGAAGGCCATTGAAGGTGAGGCGGTGGCGGTTATCCGAGTGAATAACCATCTTGCGGGCATTTGTGCTTTTACCGGTACGGAGTGGCAGGAGACTGCCGCAATCGAACGCGTTACGCTGGCATCCGGCCGCTGTCGCGTAACCATTAAAGCCGAAGGCGGACCGCTTGCGGTAGAGTGGGTTAAGCTGGAATGTAATTAACGGAAACATTTGACAAAAAATGATATTTTACGATATTATAGAAATAATTTTTGAGCGAAGCACGCCAAAAGCCTTACGGGTTTTTTGTGTGCTTTTTTTCTATGCAAAATTGCGAATATGGGGGAAGCAGGCAAAAAACAGAGGCGTAATAGCGCTTAAAAATCATAGGGGAGATGATAGATTGTGAGGAAAAGATGGATTTCTATTGTTCTAGCTAGTGTCGTTACAGCAGGGAGTTTGGTTGGATTAGGATTAACCGGTAACGAGCGGAGTGTTGAAGCAGCTGCCAAACCTTCGTTCAAGGATATCGACGGGCATTGGGCGGAATCGTCCATTGAAACAGCGGTGCAGGCTGGGGTACTCAACGGTTATCCGGATGGATCGTTTAAGCCAAATAACACAATAACGAGGGCGGAGCTGCTCAAAGTTATGGCCATGACTTTCAAAATCGAAGTGGGCGCTGGCGGGTCCAATTGGTATGCGCCTTATCAGACTGCGCTGTCCAAGGCGGGCATTTACTTGGATGGGGATTATCCAGGCAACCTGAACAATCCCGCCACCCGCAACGAAATGGCGAAATTAGCGGTACGGGGCAAGTACGCGGAATATCGCGGGAAAAAGTTAAGCGCGGCGGAATTGATGTTCCGCGCGGTGAACAAAGGGATTTTGTCCCGTTCGGGGACAAAGGCGGAGACGATTAACACCGAAGGAACAACAACCCGAGCGGAGGCCGCAGTACTGGTGACAAGGCTGTTAAAGCTGGCTAATGGCGGAAAATTAACGGTTGACCAAGGGGCATCCAGCGCAGCGGAGATCGCTTGGCATCGGCATAATATGATTACGATGTTTGATCAGAATGATTTGGTGAAGCTGCCTTACTCCGTGGATATAAGCAAGAAGTATAACGTGACGATTGACAAGTTGATCATTTTGGATCCTGCGGATACGAAGGGGTTTTATGCGGAGTATTTGAGGGGGGCTAGTTATTATCCAGTTAATAAATCGGATAAGCCAAGTGATGGCTATGTATTTGCTTATAAAATTATCGGGAAAAGTTTAGTAGCAGACGGATCAGGTATTTCAATGAGTAGCAGCTTTTACACATATACAGAGGGGAATGCAGGTACGATTCTTCCTGCACCACAGTATATGTACGAAGATGGTAAATTAATTGAAAGAGAAGGCTTATTCTATAACCAAAAGGTTTTCACTTTTAATAAAATCAATAGCTTAGCACATAATTATCTGTTTGAACTGATGCCTAAAAAGTATATTCAATCTCAAATTGCAAAGTACGGTGGATTTCCAATACATTTAGTTCGGTATAATGTTCCATTTGGAAGTGGTGAACAAATCTACTTGACGGATGTGAAGGATCAATGGGCACATTAAACAAGATTTTGCCACAAATCCTTGTTTTCGCATTAGTATGTAGTCTATTTAGTTTTCAATATAAAGCAAGTGCAGCGACAGAATCGAACATTATCAAATCACAATCCATATCCTTCAAGGCTAGTGAAAAATATAATGAAGATTCCTCGTTATCTAATTTTTCTATGGATTTGAAGGTTCCATCCGGATATAAACCTAAGTTGTATCAGTTATGGATGATGGTTGCAGACAGTACTGGGAAATTAAAACTAACACAGCAATCAACAGGAGCTGTTACAAGTAGTAAGTTGCTGTTAAATAGAATTAATGGAACAAAAATAAAAGCTGTTGCTACTGGTGTGCAGTCAGATATGTATGCTGTAATAAATCGAAGATCTAATGGGAAACAGTGGGTGATCGAAGGTAACAGCGTTGGGCCATATAACGTAACGCCTAAATCGGTAGACGCTTGCTGGAGTGGAAATCTTTCTATATGTCCAGGACTCTTGTCAGGAAAAGATGATAATGGGGTAACAATTAACGGTAACCTTAAAGCAAGCGATGGATGGATTAAAGCTATTAGCGATGGAGTAGATGCCCCTGTTTACTTTACTTCACCAATTGATGGATCAAGTATTTATAAAACGGCTTTAATTCAATCCTCTGTCACTGTAACGAAGGCGACGCCTATCGGGATAGCTCAGCATAGAGTTGAAAGTAAAGGGAAAGGAATATCGGGTAAAGGTCAGTTGACTGTCGCTATACCTCCTGTTAAAGGTTCTATTCTTGATGAAGATGATTGTTTAGGATGCTCCGGAAATGCAATTGCGAAAAGATATACGATGCGGACAGCTTTAGATTGGTCTGCAGAGACTTATTATTACGAAGGAGAAGTCCGTGTAACGTATGAACCAATAGCTTCTCCTAATACGCCAACGGTTTCTTGCGATTGTTCTGCAGAACCAGACACTATCACCTTCGCTGACAAAGATGTCCCAGTCACAGCTATGCTGACTGCCTCTCTTTCAGGAAAAGGCACCAAAACCGTCAAGAACTGGACGATCTACGGCCGTGCCGATGATGGCAGCCAGTACACGACCTCAACCGTTGGGTATGGCTTGGACAAGATCGAGCAAAAGTTCAGCTTTACTATTCCCAAGGCTAAGTTAAATGGTATCGACAGCTACACCGAGACATGGGTCATGCGTGCCCGTGTAAACTTCACAGACGGTACTACGGCGGAGCAGCTAATAGAGTGTACAACAACGGTTACGAAGCCAGATGCCGCCACGCCGGATCCGGGAGGAACTCCAACTCCGCCTCCAGCCCCACCGGTCACCGCAGACGTTGAATTTATACCTAATACCATTATTACTGGCGATCAATCAACGCTGGATAACAATTCAGACGGATATACATCCATGAGTTGGACGTTTTCCAACAACTTGCAAGAATTAATACCGGATGATAGTCAATACCGCTACCCTAACTTAAAGTTTGATAAGCCAGGATTCTATCAAGCAAAAATCATGGTTACCAATGGATCAGAGACGAGATGGGATACGGCTTCCCTGCAAGTATTGGATCCTAAACCGGTTGCAGTGGTTACAGGGCCAACAAAGGTTATTCAAGGGAGAGATTTCTCAAACATCTTCCATCTGTATAATTCGTATACACCGCTTTCCGAGCGCGGGGTAACCGTTGATTTTACGAAGAATCAGACACGCTACAAAAAGGTTGAAGATTCTGAATATACGAATGGCTGGCCATCCAAGCGCCCAACAACTCTTGGTCAATACTCCGTAGAGGGCAAGGTTTTTGATTCACAGGGACGCGAGAGTGACTGGGGCACTCATATTTTTGAAGTGGTTCCCGATCAGCCGCCGATTGTAAGCATCATGAGCCCGGAACAGACCTATCGGTTTAACGAATCGATGATCTATATCGATGCTGCAAGCGTAGATGGCGATGTGCTTGCAAGCATGAAAATCGAAGAGCGTTACGATCATGATAATGACGGCAACTATGAAGAAGAGCCGTGGACAACCATTTACGAAGGGCCATTCAAGGATACGTATCCCGTTACTTATACAACCGTAGGGAAGAGGCAATACCGCGCAAGCGTGGCGGAGGATTACGGTCTAACGGCCATATCCGAAATTGCAGCAACCAACGTTCTCAACTATTCGCCATTTGTAAATTTTGATGTGTCTGGCCTGACGCAGCAGCCGGATCAGGGTGATGACAGCGCACCTGAGGATTTAGCTTACTCGGGCGAATCGATTATGCGTTCGTGGAAGCTAATTCAGCCATACACAACCAACACCAACAAAACGATAGGCTGGAAAACAAATAATGGAGCCCTACAAACCAAAAATGCAAAGATGGCTGACTTCTTTATTAAGTATCCGAACATGGGTTTAGGTGCCAATAGCCGCTCAAAATACGAAGTTGCTACAGATTTAACCAAGCTTCCTGTATGGGGGTTGCCCAAAAATGCGGTCGCAGTCCCATACATTTATGCCGGTCATCGCCTCTATTCACGCGAAGGCCAGGAAATGGTAGAACGCAGTGCAAAGAATGGTACGGAGATTAGCCGATTCTCTTTATCTGCAGTTAGTGGTTTAACTTATTTAGGCGCAGATAAGAACGAGAATTTTTATTATGGGGCTGGGTCATACGGAGCAACAAACTATGAGGTTAAAAAGATTAATAATCAAGGCCAACTCATAGGGAGCTATACCATACCGATATCAGGAGAAATGTCTTACATCATGTATTTCGAAGTTTCGGACGACGGACAAAATCTCTATATGGCCTACCGTGCAAGGACGGGGGCCTCTCAAGAATACTGGAACGTACATGCAGTAAAATATTCCGTTCAGGATAAGTCTGTGAAGTGGGATGTAAAAACACAAGATATAAGGTATAGCCCTACCTTCTTGCAGAATTATAAAGGAGTTATCGACTCTGACGGTGATTTATATTTAACATGGGCCACTCAAACCACTTATGATGGTTATGAGGTCTATGCGATGGCGGTTAATGGGGATACAGGAGTCATGGGTTATGGATCCAGAGGGGCTAGTAATTCCGATATCTCCTATATGACTGCGACGACAGAATATACTCGCGGCCGCACGGATAAATGGAAGACGCTATATTTCAATGTATCGGGCTATGTTCAATACTATAGTGGTGGAAGCAATATGAATACGACTATGTATGGATATCAATGGAATAGAACAACTGGTGCTCTTTCTAAAATCTTTTATGACAACATTAACGAACCTACGCAGTATGGCCTCGAATATTGGGAAACCTGTAAAACATGGTGTGACACAATGAGTTGGGAAGATACTTATGGTGTTGGTACCCCCATTATTTATCCAGACGGTACGGTATATGCAACAACTCGTTACCAAGGGGCAGAATATTACTTCGACCAGTATTTACAACAGATCAAACCAAAGGCAAGTGGAAATCTCGTTGCAAATACAAAGGCCTTTTTAATGCCTAGCGGGAATATCGCCTATCCAACGAATGGGGCCTTTGCGGATTATACAAATGCGATTTACAAGCCTTATGCTTCTATTGTTGTAAATGGAAGGGGCCCTATTGATCCCTATAATAACACCAAAGGCAGCATAAATTACTACAATGAAGTGACGGATACGAGCTATACGTGGACGAGTTCTTTCTTAAAAGATCCAACATTAAATACGAGCATATTACCGGATGGCTCTTTTTATGGATTCTCAGCGCCAGGTACGGCCTCGGGAATTCAATATGTCTTTCCGTTTGTGCCTTCTAGCGGTAGCGGCGATTATCCGAAAGTCATCGATGCTAATACCGTGGAAGTTGTTGACGCAACGTGGGCGGGATTATGGTACGATCCGGCAACTAAGCTGAAGAACGATCGTCTCTCCTTCAACGTCGCTGTTAACGATGCGGCTAACGATAAGCCGATTGGGGCTGCAATTCATATCCAGGACGGAAAAAAAATGTACGCAGCCGAGTGGACCAAGGACAAGCTTACGTTATTCAAAGTCGCAGCGGGTACGAAAACAGCTTTGCAATCGGTAGACTATCCGCGATCACCGTTTGTAACGTATCCCTTTGAGCTTGAAGCCAGTAACGGCACTTTGCGCGTCTATATCAACCATGCTAAATTGATTGAAATTTCAGACACTACGTACAGGCAAGGTTCAGTAGGCATCCTGTCTCTTGGCCAGCAGCAAGCTAAGTTTAGCGATGTAAAGGTTAAGAATTATGGGGATTATTATGTGGAAGAAACCCATCAATCCGTTCTGGTGGGAGAAGAGATCAAATACGAGACCATTTTTGACGATATCGAACAAGATCCCGAGTTGGCCGAAGAGTGGAGCTACCGTCATGATCCGAATTATTTTGCCAACTCGCTTGGGGAAAGTGCATTTGACGGCAAAGCCTTCGAGGTAAAGCTTCCATCGCTGGATAAGCCTGGCCTTTACAATATCACGTTTCGAGCAAAGGATAGTCCCGGCATGGATGAATATGAGTCGTGGTCGGAACCGGTAACCAAAGAACTTTATGTGCACCGCCGTCCAATTGCTCGGCCTGATGTCCGATTCACGGGTATTGTGTACCCCGAAGGGGAGACGCTTGATTATGCCGCATTTGACACCTCCTATGATCCGGATATCCCGGATTATTTGGCGGACCGCAAATTCCGGACCAGATGGGCCGATGAAACGGCGTGGACTGCCGGTAAGAGGGAGCTCTATACCCGCCCCGGGGTGGAACTTATTATTCAAGAGCAAGTGCAGGATGGCTTTGGCGTATGGTCCTACTGGGTAGAGACTCGCGTATACAAGGAAGCGCTCCCTGCTGCAAATCAACATAGGCCGCAGATGATTATCGCCTATCCGGGAGGAACTTTGGCTAGCCCGACTCTGCTTGGAGGAGAGCCAGTCTTGCGATGGACGTACAGCGATGCCGATCGAGATCCGCAAGAGAAGTTCTATCTGAAGGTCTCCTATGTTGATAATGGGACAGCCATTATGGAAGGGACTTTCCCCGGCAACGATACCTCGTTCATTCTTGATGAAGGAATCAAGCAGGGGCGAAAAGTAAAAGTGCAAGGCCGCGTCTATTCCAAAGGGTACTGGTCGGATGACAGCAATATCGTATATTTTATTTTGAACACGCCGCCAGTGACGCATCTGTTGTCTTTTAACGGGGCAAAAGCTTCTGAACCTATCTATACGAATAATAATCGCCCGCTGCTGAAAGTATCCGTTACCGATGTTGATAATCAGCCGGTGTCCAGGGTTGATTACGAGGTCTTTTACAACGCAGGTTCAGAGCTTGCGGTAGACACAAACAGTGCGGTTAGCGCAACCTCCTATACAACCCCGGCATTGCGGGAAGGACTTCATAACTGGAGGGCAAGAGCAAGCGACAGCTTTGCATGGGGCGGTTATTCAGAGAATGGCTATTTCTTTGTTGATACGGTTCCACCGAATGATACGAATGAGCAGCTTGAGATCAAGCCAACATCGGTAAAAGTTACGTTTAATCCGTTTAGTGATGCGGCACCGTCATCCGGTCATGCGTCTAGAGCCTTTTATATGCAAAAAGTGAATGAGGACGGTTCAACGACTAACATTGATTTGAACAACAACGGAACCGCGGAATACAGCATTTCTCTCTCTAATGCAACGACCAGCTACACGGTAGGAGGGCTGCTAGCTGGAGCGAAGTACCGGCTGATGGTGGTGGATTCGGACGTTGCAGGGAATATGGGCCAATACGAATATATTTATTTCTCAACGAACCGTCCGCCAACCGCAGATTTTGACTGGTCGCCAAAGCCGGTATACGAGGGGGATACGGTCGTGTTTACGACTGCCGCATCCGACCCGGATAACAATGATCTTGCTATAACGTATAAGCTGACTAGTCCAACCGGCGTAACCAGAACCTTCGCTTATAGCTTCAAAACACCTTATCCGTTAACGGGCCCAAGCCTGCGAATGACGGAAACGGGAGACTGGACGATGCTGCTCTCGGTCAGCGACGGCATGGAAACCGTTCAGACCGAGAAAAAGGTAAAGGTACTGGCGCTTGGATTAACGGGTTACGTGAAGCATACCGAGCAGTGGGATGAGAAACGGAAGGAATTCAACAAGAAGCAGAGCGGCAAGGAGGATTCGCCGCGGGGGTATAACGTATTTTGGGCCGGCGAGAAGTTCCTATTGTCAGCTTTAACGACAAACACCGGAACGGCAACAAAGGCAGACCGGGTCGAAGTTGCGATGAAAAGCTATTCCGCATCATTAACGTCTTCGAACAGTTCCCGTTCCGGCTGGCAAGGCGAGCTGTGGGAAAAAACATTCAACGATTTCAAGAAAGGGCCGCTAATCTTCGAGTTCACGGCTTATTACAATAATGGCATTGTGAAGCGGGATACGGTGACGGTACAGATTGAAGGCAATGTCTACGATATCGTAGGCGTTCATAGGGTGAAATAATACAAAAAGGCTGCCCATTCGAGGGCAGCCTTTCTTCGTTATCCGGTTTTGATTTTCGTAAAAAACTTGCTGATCGCATAATACGCGGCGCCTCGTACGGCCGACTGATCCTGCAGCTCTGCGAAAAGAATCCGAAGCCGCTCGCGATGGTAAGGCAATGTCCGGCGGGTAACGGAGGATTGCACCGCTTCCTCAAGCCATGTTTTTGCCCGGCTCATGCGATTGCCGATGATCACAACGTCGGGGTTGAACACGTTTACGATGTTCGAAATACCCGCACCCATATACTCGCCAATCTTATAGAATAACGCTCGAACCTCTTCGTTGCCAGCTTCCGCTGCGTCAAGAAGATCCTCTAAATTGTCGAAGCCAAGCGGAGCAGCTTGTTCAAGCAGCGCATTTTCGGAAGCATAAAGCTCCCAGCAGCCTTCATTGCCGCATCGGCAAGGCTTGCCGTTATATTCAATGGACAGATGCCCAAGCTCGCCGGAGAATCCGGTAGCCCCTTTATATAATTCTTTATTAAGAATGATCCCCGTACCGATACCAATCCCGACGCTGACATAGATCTGATGGGCGATGCCGCGGCCAATCCCGTATTTCTGCTCGCCTTGCGCGCCCGCGTTTGCTTCATTATCTATTGTAACCGGCAACTTGAACTCTTCCTCCAGCATGTGCTGAAGCTCGACATGCTGCCATTCCAGGTTCGGGGCAAACAGGATGGAGCCCTGGTCATCCACGATACCCGGTACGCCAATGCCAATTCCCACAATTCCATACGGACTGGCAGGCGCTTTGCCAATGAGTTCTTGTATACATTGAATCAGTTCCTTCAGGGTGAACTCAAGCTGATGCTTTTTGAGGCTTCGCTGAAGCTCGGCCACTACATTGCCCTCAAGGTCGGCAAGCACCCCGCGAATATAATTGACGCCAAGGTCGATGCCAACGGCATATCCGGCCATACCGTTAAACAAGAGCATAACCGGTTTGCGTCCGCCGCTTGATTCCCCGGGACCAATCTCTACCACAAGATCACTGTCGATCAAATCTTGAACCAAATTGGAGACAGTTGCTTTGTTCAGCCCCGTAAGCTCGGAAATTTGCGCTCTGGAGAGGGGGGCTTGTTTCAGCACGGCTTCCAGCACGATGGATGTATTTATTTTTTTAATAAGGGTCAAATCGCCTGTCGTAGTTACTTTCAACTGCAATTGCCTCCGTCCATGTCGTCCATTCAGCCTATTGTATCAGAATTTCCCCGTGTACGGCTGTAGTAAACATATTAACACAAAAACTTAGTTTGTTTAATATACAAACTAAGAGTGGGAGAAATGAAGATATAGATGTGGATTTGTGATTCGTCCATCGTTGGACAAACAGTAATGAGGTTATTAAACGATGCAGGGGAGAAAAAGGGGAAAGCCTGTTTGAGGTAAATTTGACTTCAAACCTACCTCTTATTTATGTTGACGCTTCGACAGGATAAAGCGTTTAAAAGCATTGATTTCATTTAATTCTTCCTCGGTCCAATCCTCGCCGTTTGTTTCTTCTTGATTAGGTTGAAACGTAAGATCCATTCCATTTTCTTCGATGAGATTACTCTTCTTGAGTCCAAATCTGTTCGCGATCTTCTCGATTGCGCCCATGCGAGGCTCTTTCAGGCCTGTCTCCCAGGCTGAAACAGCTTTATTCGTAACACCTGCAATATCAGCGAGATCCTGCTGCGTTAGGTCGTATTTTTCACGTAGCTTTTTTAAATTTGCGCTGATACTCAACGTAATCACTCCATACTTGTTTTAAGGTAATTGTACAAAAAAAGATCCATTAAGATCAACTTAAAGATAGATAAAACGGCAGTTCTAACATTGACAATCTACTTTAAGAAGAATATTATGGAAACACTTAGGCATACGAGAGGATGATGCAATTTGTAAAATGAATATCGCTGAAAGGAAGATATTTTTTTTGACTGCCAATCTACTTTAAGTAGATATATCCACTAATAGTGGATAATCAGTGTCTTAACCGGTAAAGCAGGGACTGCCTTGGGGTAGGAGCCAAGACAGTCTTAAGGCAAATCTAATTATTGATAGTATAGCAAATATTGCGAGATATGAAAGGTTCTAATCAAATATATATTAGGCCCGGCAAAGGAGAAATTGAGGATGAGTGAAAAAACAATGGAAGAAAAACAAGTTATTCATCAATTAAATAGATATAAGCAAATCCAGGCTAGAATCCAGGTTCTCGATCATTATCCGATAGGAGCCGGTTTGACGATGAGATGGCTTAATCAGGACGATAAGCTCCAGGCTTTGCATCAGAGATTGAGGGGAATGCCAAGTTATAAGTACTTAACGAAACACGAACAGAAATTGGAAAAAGCGGCAAACGCCTATTTGTCCAAACAACGGACTGGTCTCAAAAGTCAGCTTGCCGAGATTCCAAAGGAAGCGGAAAACGAAGAGGACGAGATGCTTCTGGCTGAGCTGCGCGGGAAAATCAAGAAGGTGATTGCCGCACGGGGATACGATGATACAAAAAATGATTTTGACGCCGTTCTTGATCGCATAACCGAGCTGCAGTATTTGCAGGAGGAGCTTAGTCAGATCGACACTATCCTTATGGCGCTCGAGTGCTATAAACCGAATTTATCCAAGCTTCTTCGCTTGAGGTATGTTGAGGGAGAAACGGTAGAAGAAACGATCAGCCTTCTGGGGATTGTGGAACGGACATATAAACGTTGGAGAAAGCAGGCGATTGAACAATATATTATTCTTTCGGCATAAAGTATAAAGTTGTCCCTAAGGTTGTCCCCTTGCATGTACTGTTTAGGCAAGTCAACCCGTGCTAATATGATAGTATCAAACGAAATGTTAACCAGTAGCCAGCCGCCCCCTAGGGCGGCTTTTTACTTGGATGCCAGGCTGCGGACAATAGTTCCGCAGCCTTTTATCGTAGGCTAACATTATCGGATGATGAAGGGGGAGGTTGATGCCATATGCGCTAACCAGCGGTTTGGGTAAAAATGAACTGGGAAGATTGGGCAAAGCTTTGCGAGAGCGCAGGGCTTTTTTTGTTGTCAGTAGAAATCGCGACTATGTCGAATTGATCGATTGGAGGCGAACGCAATGGAACAATCAGAAATTCTTCACCTGGCTGCCCTTGTGGCGGCTTTTGTTGGTGTAATTAAAGGTTATGGAGTCACGGCCAAGCATAGCTCAGTCATTGCAATTGGTATAGCTGCTATCTTGGTAATGGTACCTTCTGCTGTACGAGATACTATCGTTAACATTGCTACCATCGGGCTCACTGCATCTGGTGCCTACAGCTGCGTTAAAACGAAGAATAGTGGCAAGGATGCAAATTAAATCAGCCATTGACATAGAGAGGCTTTTTTTGAAATTATGCTGCTTATTCAGTATGGAGGTTTGTTTCGAACCCTATTTCCAAATTATTTTCAACTTGCAATAGGAACGTATGTTTGGTATATAATAGGAACACATGTTCTTATTAAATAGTCGGCCTATATAGAGCGAAGCGTATCGCTTGTTTTCTGGCATCTTCAAATATGAGGATCAGCTATTATCAGGAGGGTAGTGTGATTCGAGTGGTCTTTACATTTAAAGAAATTCGCCTTGCGAACCAACTGGAGGTTAGTGACGTTGCTGCACGAATAGGTGTTTCCAATGACTTGTTATTGGAGTACGAGAAGGACAGCCGCTTGATTCCATGCAGCATAGCCATGAGATTATGCGCTCTTTATCGCGTACCTACAATTGACCTGATTTATATCGGTAGGCTGCCGGACTAGAAATGGCAGTTTTTTATTTCCCTTTTACTTCAGTGTATTGAAGCAAACGAAGGGGAATATTACTCCTGAAAAAATGTTAAAAAATATCTTAGTTTGTTTAATAGACAAACTAAGTTACCCGTGCTATATTATTGGTGAGCGTTTTCAAAACACATTTAGCTAACGAGAAGATTGAACTTATACTCGTACATTTTAAAGGAGGATATTCATCTCATGACGTATTTCGCTAACATCGGCAAGATCCAATTCGAAGGCAAAGGCTCCGACAATCCGCTTGCATTCAAACACTACGATCCTAAACAAGTGGTTCTTGGCAAAACAATGGAAGAGCATCTTCGTTTCGCGGTTGCTTACTGGCACACTTTCAACGCTAACGGTACGGATCCGTTCGGTAACGCAACGATGGTCCGCGGCTGGGACAAATTCGACGGCCTGGACCGTTCGAAAGCTCGCGTAGAAGCTAACTTCGAATTCCTGGACAAAATCGGCGCGCCGTTCTATGCGTTCCATGACGTGGATATCGCTCCTGAAGGTGCTACGCTGCAAGAAACGAACAAAAACCTCGACGTTATCGTCGCTATGCTGAAAGACCAACAACAACAAACCGGCAAGAAATTGCTGTGGAATACGGTTAACATGTTCTCGAACCCGCGTTATGTACACGGCGCTGGCACAACTTGCAACGCTGACGTATACGCATACGCTGCTGCGCAACTGAAAAAAGGCCTTGAAGTCGGTAAAGAGCTGGGCGCTGAAAACTATGTATTCTGGGGCGGCCGCGAAGGCTACGAGAACCTTTTGAACACGGACATGGGCTTCGAGCTCGACAACCTTGCCCGTCTGTACCATATGGCTATCGCTTACGCGAAAGAAATCGGCTTCGACGCTCAATTCCTGATCGAGCCTAAGCCAAAAGAGCCAACTAAACACCAATACGACTTCGACTCTGCAACAACAATTGCATTCCTGCAAAAATACGGCCTGAAAGACTACTTCAAGCTGAACCTTGAAGCAAACCATGCAACGCTTGCCGGCCATACTTTCGAGCATGAAATCCGTACGGCTGCAATCAACGGCATGCTGGGCTCCCTTGACGCTAACCAAGGCGACCTGCTGCTCGGCTGGGATACCGACGAATTCCCAACTGACCTGTACTCGACTACACTGACGATGTTTGAAGTTCTGAAAGCCGGCGGTCTGACTCGCGGCGGTGTTAACTTCGACGCGAAAGTACGCCGTGGCTCGTTCGAAGATCAGGATCTCTTCCTGGCTCACATCGCTGGTATGGATTCCTTCGCTTGGGGTCTGAAAGCGGCTGCGAAGCTGATCGAAGAAAGAATCTTTGACCAAATCGTTGAAGACCGTTACAGCAGCTTTAAATCCGGCATCGGCGCTGACGTTGTTGCAGGTAAAGCTTCCCTGGCATCCCTTGAAGCTTACGCTTTGCAAAACAACCCGATCGTTAACAAATCCGGCAAGCAAGAGCGCATGAGACTGATGCTCAGCGAAGTTATTTTCAGCGTTTAATTAGCTGGGAAATAACTTAGGCAACGGGAGGATTATGTCAATGAGTTATGTAGTTGGTATAGATTTAGGCACAAGTGCCGTAAAGGCATTGCTCGTTGACAAGAACGGAACGGTAGCTGCGGAAGCATCCCGCAGCTATCCGCTGTTCCACGAGCATTCCGGCTGGAGCGAGCAAAAGCCGGAGGACTGGGTTCAAGCTACAATCGAAGCTTTAAACGAACTTGCTTCATCCAATGGCATCGCTGCCGACCAGATTGAAGGCATCAGCTTCTCCGGGCAGATGCATGGCCTTGTACTGCTGAACGCAGAGAACAAGCCTGTACGCAACGCAATCCTGTGGAACGATACGCGTACAACGGAGCAATGCCGCGAGATCGAGCGCACGCTTGGCGACAAGCTGCTTGGCATTACCCGCAACCCGGCGCTTGAAGGCTTCACGCTGCCGAAGATTCTGTGGGTTCGTCAATACGAGCCGCAAGCGTTCGAGCAAGCGAAGCTGTTTGTGCTGCCGAAGGACTATGTTCGTTATGCTCTGACTGGCGAGCTGCATATGGATTATTCCGATGCTGCGGGCACTTTGCTTCTTGATGTAGCGGGGAAAGAATGGAGTGGTGACGTGCTTGCCGCGTTTGGCCTTCCTTCTAGCTTCTGCCCGCCGCTGGTAGAATCCCATGGTCTCGTAGGCACTTTGCTGCCTGAGATTGCGGAACGCACCGGGCTTCAGTCCTCGACAAAAGTATTTGCCGGCGGCGCCGACAATGCTTGCGGAGCGATTGGCGCTGGCATCCTGTCCGAAGGACTCACATTGTCGAGTATTGGTACTTCGGGCGTTATTCTCGCTTACGAGAATGACAAGGACAAAGACTTCCAAGGCAAGGTCCATTTCTTCAATCACGGCAAAGAAAATTCCTTCTATGCGATGGGCGTAACGCTTGCTGCAGGCTACAGCCTGAGCTGGTTCAAGAAAACCTTCGCACCTAACGAATCGTTTGACGAAATGCTGCAGGGTGTAGGCGAAGTAAAACCGGGTGCGGGCGGATTGATCTTTACGCCTTACCTCGTTGGCGAGCGTACGCCTCATGCCGATCCGGCTATCCGCGCAAGCTTTATTGGCGTAGACGGCTCGCATGAACGCATTCATTTTGCCCGTGCGGTAATGGAAGGGATCACGTTCTCGCTTAACGAGTCCGTTGATCTGTTCCGCAGCGTTGGCAAAACGGTCGATAAAGTGGTTTCCATCGGCGGCGGCGCGCAAAATCCGGTATGGCTGCAAATGCAGGCTGATATCTTTAACGCAACGGTTGTTGCGCTTGAGAATGAACAAGGCCCGGGCCTTGGCGCGGCAATGCTCGCAGCTTACGGCTGCGGCTGGTTCGACAGCCTGGAAGCTTGCGCGGAGCAATTCGTGAAGCATGCGGCTTCGTATGAGCCTCAGCCTGAAGCGGTTGAGACGTACAAAGGTTTGTTCCGTATTTACCAGCAGGTTTACGCGCAGACGCGCGGCATGAACGAAGAGCTTGTTGCATACCGCGGTTAATTACCGCATCATATAACGCGAGTTGATACCGTTTCTTCCGGTTAACCGGGAGGAACGGTTCTTTTTTTGGTTTGGGACAAAAGAGAGGCCGTACCCGGTAGGAAGGGGTACGGCCTCTCTAAATGCTAGGACTTGCTCTCGGATACGACTTCTTCCTTCGTATCGGAGACAAGTTCTTTCGCCGACGACTTGAACTCGTGAAGAGTGCGGCCTACGGCCCGGCCTAGCTCAGGCAACTTGGAAGGACCAAAAATGATCAACACGACAACAAGAATCATCATAAGACCAGGGAATCCAACGTTTTGAAGCATACGATCATCTCCATTCTATTGTTATTTTGCATTTTAGCTCCAATAAAATTAGTCTTGGTTATGATTGCTTGGGTAAGCGGCAACGGCTTCGATCTCGATCAGCCAATCCGAGTTGACAAGGCTTGCGACACCAACGGTAGAACGCGCCGTTTTGACGGGGTTCTCTTTGGTATTGAAGTATTTGGCATAGGCTTTATTCCATCCGTCAAAGTCGAACTTGCCTCCTTTTGCGGCATCGGGCGCTATGTATACGCGCAGATACGTGACGTCCTTCATGGAGAGGCCTTGCTCTTTCAGCAGGGTCTCGATATTTTTAAGGACGCTGAGGCCTTGCTTTTCGGTATCGCCGTAACGATCGTAGATCGTTTTGCCTTCCTTGTTCACGACGGAAGGGACCGTGCCGCTTGTTTCGAACGTTGCCGTGCCTGCCGGCATCGCTACAGCGCTAGAGATCGCGGAAGAGGGATTGCCGTAAAATTCAGGCTCGTGAATAGGGGCGAGCGGGTATTTATTAGGCGTAACCGCCGCGTATACGCTGGCCGTTGCGGCGAGGCAGGAGATCACAATCGCCCCGGCGAGTACTTTCATTTTTCCAGTCATCTTCATTACAGGCTCCTCCTTTGTCTATTCCTTCATTACGCGCTCGTGAATGTCGGTAACAACCGAACGCGCGGATTCAATGCCGCCTGCCATCCAGGCCGTAATGTAGCTGATATGCTCGCCTGCCAGATAGACGCGGCGGTCAGGCTTGCAGAGCACCGGATAGTTGGTCTTGCGGTCGTCTTCCGAGTAGGAGACCCAGCTGCCTTCGTTGTATTTGATCGTTTTCCAGTTCACGGAGAACGAAGATTCAAATTCGTTATAGTATTGCGGGTGAATTTTACCGCCTTGTTCAAGCGCATGCGCTTCGCGTTCTTTGAAGGATAACGCGCCGATCTTGTCCGCGTTGGCGCCTTGGGCATAGTAGCCAAGCAGCAGACCCTTCTTCGCAAAATAATTCGTTGGCGGATAATAGATCGATGAGATATCCATATTCGTCAGCGTATTGCCGCCGTAGATTTGATCGTCTTCCTCCCAGAACCGCCGTTTGAACTGCAGACCGATTTTACCCGCGTTCGCATATTTCGTGTTGTTGATGGCCTTGGTCATCTCCGGAGACAAATCATGCTTGATGTTCTTCAGAACGGAGAGCGGAATCGTACAGATCAGGAAATCGCCTTCGATTTGCTTGGCTTCGCCGTTCAAGAGGTCGGTATAGGTCACCTGCACCTTATCTCCGACATGCTTGAACTCGGTTACTTCGGAGTGGAATTTAATCCGGTTGCCAAGCCTTTTCTCAAAAGCCTTCGGAATCGCGTCAATGCCGCCGACAGGATGGAACATCATCATTTGCTGATCATAGCTGTACTCGCTTGCGAAGAAGTTGCCGAAGCCGGAATTAATGATCGCCTTCATCTCGAATGGATCGCGGATAACGCCGGCATCAAGCCTTGAACCCGGTTCATCCTTATAGCCGCCGCGGGACGATCCCTTGTAGAAAAGATCGGCGTCGAGATTGCCTTCGGAGCGGAGATAAGCGACGATTTTCTCCTTTTCCTCCGTGGAAACCGGAAGGTCCAGTCCAGGCTGATTGATGGATTTGGCGAGCAGCTCGTTAACGTAGCCTCTTACATCGGCCTTTGCCGCCCGCTTGCGGACGCGGGTACCGGACAAAGCTCCGACGTTTTCATTGTAATAGTAGGCACTTTCGTTGACGTTGTTGAACGGCTCCATCGCAATGCCGAACTCGCGGCAGTAATCCATTGTGACGTGGAACTGCGGGATACGCATCGGACCCGCATTCAGGTACATACCGTCATCAAACCGCGCAACCTGCTTTTGTCCGCCAAGCTCAGTTACCGTCGTACCGCGGCGTACGGACCAGTTACGGCCCCCGGAACGGGCGCGGGCTTCAAGGATCGTACAATTATAGCCAGCTTTGCCGAGCTCATAAGCTGCTGTCAGGCCGGCGACGCCAGCGCCGAGGATAACGACTTTTTTGCCCGATCGGTTAGTGCCTTTCAGATCCCAGCTGGATGGAGGCTCATACTCCGCTGCTTTCAGCGTCTCCGGCGAAAATAACCCCATCGTCCCCATTACGCTAAACACGGCGGCGGCACCGCCGATTTTGCCGACCGTCGTCAGAAATTGTCTGCGCGACAGTTCATTTGGCGTCTCTTTTGTTTCCATGCCCGTCAACTCCTTCGCTTGATCGATTTGCTCGTCTCGGAAAGAAATGTAGCACGGTTTTTCAAGCCTTCGCCAACATTTTGTTAGAAACTCTTACATAAATAAAATTTATTACTAAGATAAAAATAATCAATCAAAAATAGATTATTAGGTAATTATAACCATTTATAGGTGCGAGCAGAGACTCCATATCTCATAAAAACGCAGGCTACTCCAGCATTTGAACACAAAGAATGTTCGTTTTGTTCGTTTGGGTTCATCTAATTCGAACAAGCATATCAGGGCTATCGGTCCCATTGACGAAGAAACAGACCGCTGATATATTTCGAATCAAAGAAGTTTATGTTAGAAAACATTACATAACCGTTAGGGAGGCGTGTGACGATGAAGGACAAAGTGATGGGTATTGGAATCGTTAGCGACTTAACTGGTTTGACGGAAAGACAAATTCGATATTACGAGGAGAAGCAGTTGGTTTTTCCGGTGAGGACCAAAGGCGGGGCACGGAAATATTCTTTTGACGATGTTGACCGCCTGAAGGAGATTAACGACAAGCTGAGGGACGGCTTCCATACCTTTGAGCTGAGAAAACCCGGAAGGTTGTGCAGCGAATGAAGGGAATTGAGGAGACTATGACGCTGCTTGGACATTTGACGGAGCTGCGCAGCCGGATCTGGAAGATTCTTATCGTGGTGCTGCTGTCGCTTGGAGGGGGACTATATCTATCGCCTAAAGTGCTTCGTTATTTGAAAAGCGTGCCGCCTGGCTCGGAAATGACATGGAACGTTTTCTCGCCATGGGACGGCATCCGCATGTATATGTCGGTTGCGCTCGTAATCGCCTTGGCGGTATCGCTGCCGTATATTTTGTACCAGCTGTGGGGCTTTGTGAAGCAGGGGCTCCATCCCGGAGAGCGGAACGCCGCTTTGCGGTATGTGCCGTACAGCGTGATCTGCTTCTTCACAGGGCTGGCCTTCGGTTACTTTGTGGTTTTCCCGATGAGCTTCTCCTTCACTTCCAAAATAACAAAAAGCATGGAGCTTGTAGAGACGTATGGGGTTGCTCAGTATTTCGGGTTTATGTTCAATATTGTGCTGCCGCTCGCTATTGCGTTCGAACTGCCGGTTATCGTTATGTTTCTGACCAAGATTGGAATCCTGACGCCCAAAGCTCTTCATAAAATGAGAAGATACGCGTATCTGGTGCTAGTCGTCGTAGCCAGCTTGATATCTCCGCCAGAGCTGATTTCCCATCTGCTGGTATTTGTTCCTCTGGTGGTTTTGTACGAGATTAGCGTTCTGCTCTCAAGAATGGTATACGGAAAAAGAAAGGCCGCGGCTCTTGCGGAAGTTTCCGGAGCATAAAGTTTATTCTATTGTTAACAGCCTTGGCTTATAGCCAAGGCTGTTTTTAATTCTAGAGCTTATAGGTTTTTATGAACATGGCTTAGAATCTTACCTTGTGCGGAAAAGATTAAAAGCTTTTGCTTTTTATCCGCTAATTGAACTGCCGCAGACAAAAAGCGAGCAAATACGGCAAAATCATGGATTTCCTGCATGCTTATGAAGTTGGTTGTTATTTACATGTAAGATATACTAACATCATAATCGAGCAAGTCCAGAGGAGGGCTTTATATGCCGCAAACATTCACAAACAAATGGAAGTGGAAAATCTCGGTAAGCCAGAGGCTGACGTTATCCTTCCTTGCAATCGTTATTATTTTGGCGGCGAACGGCGCGCTCAGCTTTAACCGGATGGGCAAGTTGACAAACAACGCGCAGGAGATCTCGCAGGTGTGGCTGGCTAATATCAAAAGCATTAACGAAATCAATTATCTGAACGAGCATATGCTGACCATCCAATACAAGATGGCGTGGGAAGGCAATCCGCTGAAGCGCAAGCTGCTGGAGGAAGACGGCGAATATACGATCGTTGTTCTGCAAAAGAAGCTGCAGGAATTTATGTCGCTTCCGAAATCGGGCGATGACATGAATTTGTCCCGTAATCTGGAGGGGGAGTGGAAGGCCTATCTGGCGTTATACCGGAATGTCATCCGTTACTCCAATCTGGAGGAGGAGAAGCAGGTCGGCGATTCCCTGATGTCATCGGAGCAGTCTTTCAGTACGATGCAGTCTTACATAAATACGCTTATCCGGATTAATGAGGAAGGGGCGAAGGCTGCCGAGCAATCCAGCGAAAAGATTAACCGCGAGGCGGTAGTGACCATTGCCATGAGTCTCGGTGCCGCGCTTGTTCTGGTTCTCGCCCTGCTCTATTACGTGCGCCGGACGATCTCCCTGCCAATCAAGCGCTCCTCGGATGTTATAGCCGAAGTGGCCAGGGGCTCGCTTTCGGTTGCTATTCCGAAGGTAAGGAACAGAGACGAGATAGGGGTTATGGTGCAAGCGCTGCAAGGGATGGTTGACTCTCTGCGGACCACGATGCAAAGCGTGCAGACGGCATCAACCAGCATCTCCGCGGCTTCGGAAGAGATGCTAGCGGCCTCCGAACTAAATGCTGGCACGGTCGAGCAAGCTTCCGCTATGTTCCGAGAAGCGGCATCGGGCTCGCAGGAGCAACTCCACAGCTTCGAGGAAATTTCCCGCTCAACGGAAGAGATGGCTCATGGAACGCAGCGAATTGCGGAAAGCAGTTCTATCGCGACAAAGCTGTCGGCAAATGCGGAACTGCAGGCGAAGGAAGGGGCGGAGGCAATAGGAGAAGCTGTCCGGACGATGACGGACATCGATGACACCGTTCAGTCAGCATCCGAGCATGTCGCGCTGCTCGAGAGCCGCATGAACAACATTGGCAGGATCACCGATTTTATCGGCTCTATATCCAAGCAGACTAATCTGCTCGCGCTTAATGCGGCAATCGAAGCGTCAAGAGCGGGTGAAGCGGGAAAAGGTTTTGCTGTTGTGGCGGAAGAGGTTCGCAAGCTGTCAGTCCAGACGGCGGCCTCCGTTTCCGATATTGCCGGTGCAATAGGCATGATCAAGGAAGATATGATCCTCACCGTTCAAAAAATGAGCGCGAGCCGAGCGGAAACGATAAAGGGTCTGGAAAAAGTAAACGCGGCGGGCCGCTCCTTCCGTCAAATTACGACCGCGGCAGGAGAAGTGTCCGGGAAAATCGGCGAGGTTGCGACCGCTGCCTTGCAGCTTGCCGCAAGCTCGGAGGAGGTGTCCGCCTCTATTGATCAACTGACCGAAATCGCGCGCCGTACCTACGATATTGCCAGGGAAGTAGCGCAAAGCGCGGACAAACAAACCGCCTCGGCTGAAGAAATTGCATCTGCCGCAGGCGGTTTGACCGGTATCGCTCAAGACTTGAACGACTTGGTTATGAAGTTCCGTTTCTAACGATCGTCTAATAACGTTTAAAGCCGCTCCATATCGATTCCGGCTTCACCCCCAGCTCTCCGGCTATCAATTCGGCCGTAAGACGCTGGGGCTTTTTGATTTTGCCATTGCGGATTTTGGAGATGGTCGTAAGCGAAATTAAGGTTGATTGCGCCAATGAGGTAGCCGTAATGTTTTTGCTCAGCATCAGCATGCGGAGCTTGTAGGCGGCATCCTCTTCCCGTACCGACTGAAGCGTGCCGGTCAGCAGAACGACATAACCCTTGAACTCTTTGTTTCCGTGGAAGAAGGGTTTGATAATAACGGTTGTCATCCGGAGCTGATCGCCGAGATACAGCCTCACATCGGTCTGCTCGGTAGTGCCGTGAGCACGCGCGTATTCCATGATGCGGCGGAGAGGTTTGCGGCTTTCGTCCGCGATATGGTCAAATACGGACTGATTCACCAGATTGATTGGTTTGAAGGGCGAATAATAGCGGGTTGCGTTTGTGATTCGGAACTGCTCGGATATTCCAACGCTCATCAGAACCTGGTTATCCATCGCGTATTCTTCGATGTATTTTTCCTCCGACAAATCCTTGCAGATTATAATGAAGCAAGTCTGTTCGCTTGAGGGCAGTCGGCGGCTGGTAAAGCGTACGGGAATGGGGGCGGTCGATTTGGAGATTAACTCCTGTTCGAGCGACTGTTCGTTATCCTCGCTAAGCTGGGTCATAAGTCCGCCGAAGGTAAAGCCTCTTCTTAACAGCCCGTCAGGGTCTGCATCGGTCAGCTCCGCTTTTTTGTATCCGGTCAATTTGGTAAAGGCATAATTAATGTCACGTATATACCATCGGTTATGCTCAAGCTCGACGATAAACATCGGATCAGCCAGCAAATAAAACACGTTCTCCATTATTTTGTCACCTTCCTGGGAGTTATTATGTGAATATTGTTTTAATGTGACGTATGGTGTAAATAAACCTAACGTATAAGAGTATAACTTAAATTATATAAAGTTTTGTTGAAATGACAACACCTTTCATTCATAAAAGTGGGGAATGTTAGGGAATCTTAATATATTGGAAGCCTATCGAAGGAGATGAGAAGATGAGTTCGGCTATTTTATTTGATTTCGCTGACTCCTTTAGCGCTGCGCTTGCGCGGGATACCCTGCAGGAGCTTGGATACGAGCCGTTAATGCACGAGGGAAACCGACTGCATATTCACGTGGACGGAAGCGACTTGACCTCGGCGTTGGAAATTGCCATGTCTCATGGCGGCCAGTTGGTGGATCAGTCTGCGATTCGGAACGAGGCTGTCACGGATACGGCTTATTCCCTGAATGCCATTACGATTCCGGCTCATATCGTGAATGAGGATTGGATTGGGGCAGAGGAAGCAACAGACCTGCACAACCGGGATGACGATGCGGATACGACCAATGAGTTTCTCCCGGATCCCGGGGAGTACAGTCATTTCTCCGGGGATGTGCATACGTAATAGAGGAGAAAAAGGAAAAGCGCGGCGTCAGCTGCTTAAAGCAGCCGATGCCGCGCTTGTTCCTGCGCTGTGGCCCGTAGTAAATGCGGCCGTAATATTGTAGCCTCCCGTGTAGCCGTGAATATCGAGCACTTCCCCGCAGAAGTAAAGCCCCTGGGCGAGCTTTGACTGCATCGTTTTTGGATCGATCTCCTTCAGATGCACCCCGCCGCCAGTAACGAATGCCTCTTCAATTGACAAAGTTCCGTTAACCGCAACAGGGAATTGCTTCATCCGTTTGGCCAGCTCGCGCCATGGTTCCTTCGGAATGTTGTCGTACGTGACATCGCCGTTAATCTCGCATTGGCGCAGAAGGAGCTCCAGCAATCTTTCCTGCACATAGCCTTTCAGCACGTTTTTGACAGCCTTCTTGGGATCAAGCTTGGCAAGCTTCAGCGTCTCGTCGAAGATTTCAGCCTCCGTACGACCCGGAAACAGATCGATGGTAACGAGAGCCGTCTGTCTGCTGCTCTCGGCTTCCGAAGCTTTCTTAAGTTCTTTAACGACAAACTGGCTGCAGCGCAGCGCCGCCGGTCCGGATAAACCGAAATGCGTAAAGATCATATCTCCTTCATGGGAAACAAGCTTTTTGTTCTTGGCATTCCATACGGTCAGTGTAACATCGCGGAGCGACAGGCCTTGCAGCTCCTTGCTGCGAATCCACGGCTCGGCCGAGGTGAGAGGCACTTCCGTCGGGTATAGATCGGTAATCGTATGCCCGGCTTTTTTCGCCCATGGGTAGCCGTCGCCCGTAGAACCCGTATGCGGAACGGATTTTCCGCCGGTAGCGACAACCACGGACTTGCTATGGATAATCTCGTTGGAAGCGAGTCTGATGCCGGTAACGGCGCCGTTCTCGTACAGCACTTCCTTCACCGGCATGTTCGTTCGGATCTCGACGCCTTGCTCCTTCACCTTCCGGATCAGAGCATCCACAACCGTCTTCGCCTTGTCCGATACCGGGAACATCCGTCCGCGGTCCTCTTCCTTCAAGGCAATGCCCATCCCTTCAAAGAAGGCGATGATCTCCCGGTTGCCGAATTGATTTAGAGCGCTGAACAGGAACCGCCCGTTTCCGGGAATATTACGGATCAGTTCATCCATTTCATTCGCGTTGGTTACGTTGCAGCGGCCTCCGCCGGAAATGCCCAGCTTGCGTCCAAGCTTGTCCCCTTTATCGATAAGCAGGGTAGACGCGCCAGCGCCGCTGGCGGCAACGGCAGCCATCAGACCGGACGGTCCGCCGCCGATAATAATTACATCAAACATCGTTACATTGCTCCTGACTCATACGTTTTCTTCTTTACGTATTGTAACATTCTTTTTCTTATTTATTGAAATATAATGAAGACAACTTTAAACCCATAAAGGAGCGAATAACGCATGGAGCGGACGGATTGGCGGTTCAGCGGGGCGAACGGCATCGAAATTTACGCAAGAGAATGGCTGCCGGATAACCGGGAGCCAAAAGCCGCGGTTTGCATTGTACACGGCATGGGAGAGCATGGAGAACGGTATTCGGCAGTTGCGGAGCGGCTGACAAGCGATGGTTATGCCGTGCTGGCTCACGACCAGGAGGGCCATGGCCGTTCCGAGGGGAAGCGCGGACATCTCTCTTCAATGGAAACAGCGGTCCGTAACACGGGACTGCTGCTTGAGCAGGCGAAAGAACGGCACCCGTTACTTCCTTGCTTTCTTTACGGCCACAGCATGGGCGGCAATGTAGCGCTCAATTCCGCGCTGCGCCTAAAACCTTCTATTGAAGGTCTCATTTTGAGCAGTCCGTGGCTGCGTCTTGCGAAAGGCCCCAATGCCGTTATGAAGGCACTGGCCAGACTGCTTGTAAGCATTATGCCCAAGCTGTCGCTGTCAACGGGGATCAGTCCTGATGATCTGTACCGCCCCGGTTATGATCAAGCGATAACGTTCCTCGGAGACCCTTTATGCCACAGCTCCATTACAATTAGGACCTTTCACATCATGACGGATGCCGGTGAATGGGCTATCATGCATAGTAACGAGCTTCAGGTTCCGGTATTGCTGGTGCACGGGACGGGAGATAAAGTGACCTCGTTCGAGGCAAGCAAAGAGGTTGCCGAGCGCCTCGGAGACCTCTGCAAATTCGTTAAATACGAGGGCGGATACCATGAATTGCATAACGATATTTACGCCGTTCATTTGTTAAATATTATTTCCAATTGGCTGGGAAGGCGATTGTAAAATAATGAGAGTTGTGATTTAATCGGACTATCAGGTGAATAGGTGAAGACAGGGTATTTTTTATAACATGACGTGTTTTCGTTGGGAGACTGATCGTTCGTGTTGAAAGAATTGCTGTTACAATTCTTTATTACGCTAGTACCTGCCTTTGCCTTTCAGTTATGGCATAATTCTAGCCGCCATTGGCGGAGAATTCCCGTTATTATAGGGCTGTCCAGCTGTATTGCGATGGCATTGTGCATGTTGTTTACGAAGGACTATTACGGCTGCGAACTTAATTTTCGGCTAATGCCTTTGTTAATCGGTTCTTTATACGGCGGACCATACTTTTTATTGCTGCTGAGCGGCGTATATACGGCACTAAGGATTGAATCACTCGACAGTATGGGAGAGACGGTTGTGTTTCTCTCCTTCATGCTTGTCTACGTTGTCTTTATGCCGTCCATTATAAAAGCGTTCCACCGGTCGGACCGGCGGCGCAAGATCAGCATCGTCATGAAGCTTATCGTGGGGATGTGCGCGTTTGTTATTTTGTCCTTCACGGTTGCCGTCATTACGGCGGGGATGCCGGTCGATCTTGAATTTGTGCTTCTGGCACTTCTTACTCTAGCGATGACGGTGTTTTCCTCTTGGATTTCGGTCTATACGATAGAGACGTTTAAAGAAAACGCTCAATTGCATTACGATGTGAAGCGGGTGTCGCAGAGCTACCGGCAGGAAGTGGAGAAGCTTGAGCAATTTATCAATCAGACGAAGATTGCGGTTGTTCTGGTTAACCAATACGGCAAAATCACGCATCTGAACGAGATGGGGGTTCAGATGCTCGCTGGCGGACAACATATCGTCGGCCAATATTTCTACGAGTTTTTTGATGACGGGATTGAGAACTCCAATGCGAAGCTGCTGCGCGAGGCGCTAAACGGGCAAAGTCTTGTTCATGAGTATCCGCAGGTGGAAAATGGAAGAACGCTGCTGAAGACCGCCTTTTGTATCCGGAACCTGCAAACGGATTCCATAACGGGGGCGGTCCTCACCGCGCATGACATAACGGAGCTGGCGCTGCTGCGCAGCGAGGTTGGGAGGATGGAACGGCTTAGCCTGATCGGGCAGATGGCGGCGAGCATTACGCACGAGATCCGTAATCCCATGGCGGTTATCCGCGGCTTTGTGCAACTGATGCGGGAACGGAGCCCGGATAATCAGCAGGCTTATTACGGTATCGTGATGGACGAGCTGGACCGGGCGAATACGATCATCAGCGATTTCCTGTCCTTGGCCCAGAACCGGGCGCTTACGATGGAAGCGGGTTCGCTGCATGATATTATCCGGGAAATGATTCCGTTATTAAATGCCGATGCCAATCTGCGGGGGCAGACGATCGAGGTTGAGCTGTGCGATTTTGTGCCTGCCATTCAACTGAACGAGAAGGAGATCAAGCAGCTGCTCCTGAATCTGGCCCGCAACGGGATGGAGGCGATGAGCGAGAAAGGCCGCTTGTCCATCCATACGGCATACATAGAAGAAAAAGAGGAGATCGTCCTTCGCATACAGGATCAAGGCGTGGGTATCTCCGACGAGCAGAAGCAGCGCATCTTTGATCCTTTCTTCTCGACCAAGACGCAGGGAACGGGCCTTGGTCTTCCTTTATGCGTCAGCATTGCGGAGCGCCATAACGGCCGCATCGACGTTGAATCCGAGCAGGGCGTCGGAACGACGTTTATCGTTTCGTTTTTCAAGCATTCGGCCTAAGGGAAGAGGAAACATAAAGCTTGTGCCGGACGCGCATACTATCGTAGTTCGTACAATCAGCTATACACGGGAGGACGACTACGATGGCGAAAAATAAACAAGGCAACTCGATAGAACAAACCCAGCAAGCAAGCAAAAATAAAGCCGGAGCAGCCGAACCTGGCGAAGCCGGCTACGATAAGAAGCTGGACGGGCCGAACCGCCCTTCGATCTAAAGGAACGAGCGATGGGCAAGGGCAAAGGGGACGATCCGTCGCTTGATCCGTTCGAAATCTCCTTTCTTCCGGAATTCCGCGAGGGAAGAGGCCCGCGCGAGCCGTTCGTCAATGAGCATGGCGTAGTGATTGGCGATCATGATTACGATTCGCCGAATTCGCCGCTTAATGAATGGAGCACCGATACGGATCCGGCCGTTATGGCCGGCGATCAATGGGTCCATCCTTTTAAGGATATCGGGTTTCTAACCGCCGAGAACCGGGACTATTTCGAACGGGGAATCGCGCCCCAGTCGGGGATCTTTATGCATCAGGACAAAAATAGCGCCTACCGTGCGGGGGAACCTGTTCCAGACTCGGAGGAAGCGCCGCAAAAGCAACCGGAGTGACATTTGCTCCGGTTGCTTTATTTTCATGGCGGGCGGTATAATAGTAACTAAATTTAGGTTATTACAAAGGAGAGTGTTTTCAAATGTCTATGTCATTTGAGAGATATATGTTGGATATGGTTCAACCTATGCGCGATGATCTGACCCGGATCGGGATTAAAGAGCTTCGCACGCCTGAGGAAGTTGCGGATGCGATTCCGGATGCAAAAGGAACTACGCTTGTCGTTGTTAACTCGGTTTGCGGCTGTGCGGCTGGTCAATGCCGTCCGGGCGTAGCCGAAGCGCTGCAGCACGATATTACGCCGGATCACCTGTATACCGTGTTTGCCGGTCAAGATAAAGAAGCAACGGCGAAAGCGCGCGAGTACTTTGCTCCGTATCCGCCGTCTTCGCCTTCTATTGCTCTGATGAAAGACGGCGAGTTGGTTCATTTCATCGAACGCCATCAAATCGAGAATCGTTCCGCTGCCGAAATCGCGGCTGATCTGACTGAAGCTTTTGACCGTTACTGCCGTTAATCGGCAGGTGGAGTAGGGGGAGCCTGGGCTATGAGTTTACAACAGGAAATAATCGAGCGTTTCGGCGTACAGCCGGAGATTGATCCCGCTGCGGAGATCCGCAAGCGCGTCGACTTCTTGAAGGAGTACGTGAAGAAGTCCGGTACAACGGGCCTTTTGATTGCGATCAGCGGCGGGATCGACAGCGCGGTTACGACTGGCCTCTGCAAGATGGCGACGGACGAATTGTCTGCCGAGACCGGCCGGGAGTATATGACGCTTGGCGTGTTTCAGCCTTACGGGGAGCAGGTCGATATAGAGGACAGTTATGCGACGGCGGAAGCGTTCCAGCTGAAGCATAAGGTGGAGACGAATATCGGCGAAGCGGTGGACGAAATCGCGCTGGAAACCGAGCATGCGCTTAAAGCGATCGGGATTCACCGCCATCTGAGTCGCGGCGGCAAAGGAAACGTAAAAGCCAGAACGCGGATGGTTGTCCAATACGCGCTTGCTTTTGATCTCAACCTGCTTGTTGTTGGCACGGACCATGCGTCTGAAGCCATCACCGGCTTCTTTACGAAATGGGGCGACGGCGCGGTTGACATTACGCCGCTCAGCTCGCTGAACAAGCGCCAGGTCCGCCAGCTTGCAGGCGTGCTTGGCGTGCCTCAGAGTATTCTGGATAAAGCGCCAACCGCCGGACTTTGGGAAGGGCAGACCGACGAATCGGAGCTTGGCATTCTGTATGACGAGAACAGCGCTTATCTCGAAGGCAAAGAGATCGGAGCGGAAGCGAAAGCGAAGCTCGAGAAGCAATATTTGCGTACCGAGCATAAGCGTTCCCCGATTCCGGGGATCTGATCCAAGCGATGATAGCAGGGGTCGGACATGATGTTACGGATATGGACCGGATCGAGGCACTGCTTGCGAGCAAAGCGGGAGCCCGGTTCCTAGACCGGATATTGACGAGTCGGGAGCGGGATCTGGCCGGCAGCTACGATGGCAAGCGTCTGGCGCAATTTGCGGCGGGGAGATTCGCGGCGAAAGAAGCCGTAGTGAAGGCTTTGGGCTGCGGGATCGGAGCCAAAGTCGGGTTTACCGATATCGATATTTTGCGCGGACCCGAAGGGAAGCCGGAGTGTACGTTGTCCGGCAGTGCTTGGGAGAGGCTTGAACTGACGCCGGAGAGGCATCGCATTCATATTACGATTACTCACGATCGCGCGATTGCGTCTGCGGTGGCGATTGTGGAACAGACGGCATAGAGGAATGAATAGAAAAGGCTGATCGGTATGCGGCTGTTTAAGCTGGATACCGGTTCAGCCTTTTCGTCTGCATGATTTACTCTTTTTTCTTGCCTGCCAGCCAGGCTGCGAGTCCCGCAATCTGCTCGTCCGTCAGACGATCCTCGAAAGGCGGCATCGAGGATCCCCCCTTCTTGATCTGCTCGACGATTTCGGGCTCGGTCATGCGTGCGCCTACCTGTTGAAGATTCGTTTGCGTTCCCATCCGCCCCTGCAGATCGGAGCCGTGACAGCTGACGCAGTTCGCTTTATATACAGCTCCGGTCTTCCCGGGAGCATCCATATGGCTGGTTGAGATCGCGGAGCCGGAACCGGAACCGCCGCTGCCGCAGGCAGCGAGAAGTACGGCGAGAACGGCGGATACAATTAATCCTTTTGCTAGCATGTTTTTCCTTCTTTCTTGTAACTTGGCTATAATGAATCCAACATAATGATAGAACTTCCAATATGATTTTATCTTTATTGCTTATATAATAGAGTAAATAATTTGCGAAAGCCAGACAACAGGGGTAGTCATGGATACGAAAATACAGATATTACAAAGACAATTCGATCATTTGAAGATCGACGTTATTATGGCTGCTTATTCGGAGAGGGAAGCCGGCTGGTTGAACAACAATGATGAAATCGATTATTACAGGGTTTTCTATTTAATGGAGGGACATGCCGTTCTCGAGACAAAGGGAGTAGGCTACGATCTGATACCGGGCAGAATTTACGTGCTTCGCCCAAAGCAGAAAGTTAGTTATAATATTGCTATCAAGCAAACGATTAAAGCGTATTGGTGCCATTTCCGTATTCGGAATGCCGACGATATGAAGTTTATGAAGCTTCCGAAGCTTCCTTTTTCCTCATCCGTTGCGATTCAGGACGAGTGTCATGTGGTTGGAATTATGCAAAAAATGATTCAGGCGCAAGAGTTTCCGACCGTATCGACCAATCTCAGGCTGCATTCCGGCATATTGGAGCTGATAGCGTATCTATTGGATCATAGCTCCTGGGATGATTTGAACGATGCTTATTTTATAGGCAATGAGGTTGGAAAAGAAAAATGGGATGATGTCCTCTTATACATCGAACAAAATTTGCATCATAACATTCAAATCGAGGATTTGGCTAAAGTCGCCTATCTTCATCCCAATTATTTGATTACCTCCTTCAAATCGATAATGGGCTGCTCGCCGATTCAATACGTGACCGAGCGGCGTCTTGAGCTGGCCAAAAAGCTGCTTAAGGAGACGGATTTGCCGATATCCGAAATTGCCGGCAAGGTAGGGATGCTGAATCATTACTTGCCAAGGCTGCTTAAGCGCCATACCGGAATAACGCCTAAGCAATACCGCCGGTTTATGAAGCTGGAGCTTCCGAAAGCTCTGGGGGCTGCCGAACACAAAGAGGTGAACAACTAGACAAATGGAAGCGATTTATAAGGAAGAGGCAAAGGCTTACTTCAGCCGCGAGCTGCTTACCTGGTACCGGAGAATCAAGAGGGACCTGCCGTGGCGGATGAATCAGGATCCATACCGCGTATGGGTATCGGAAATTATGCTGCAGCAGACCAGGGTGGACACGGTAATTCCTTACTACGAGCGGTTTATGAATAAATTCCCCACGGTACGCGCCCTTGCCGAAGCGCCGGAGCCGGAAGTGCTGAAGTGCTGGGAAGGACTCGGTTATTATTCGCGCGCCCGCAATTTGCAGGCCGGCGCACGCGAGGTCGTCGAGCGGTACGGCGGTGTTGTGCCGGATGACAAAGCGGCGGTGGCGGGACTTAAAGGCGTCGGCCCTTATACAACCGGCGCGATTATGAGCATTGCCTTTAACCGGCCGGAGCCTGCTGTAGACGGCAACGTCATGCGGGTTCTGTCGAGGTACTTCTGCCTGGAGGACGATATTGCGAAGCCTGCGACACGCGTTGGTATCGAAAAGCTTGCGGGATCGCTCATTCCGGAAGGGGCTGCCGGGGATTTCAACCAGGCGCTTATGGAGCTTGGGGCGCTTGTCTGTACGCCAAAAGCGCCAAGCTGCCTGCCATGTCCGGTAATGGAGCATTGCGAGGCGCGTCTTGCCGGCCGCGAAACGGAGCTGCCGATCAAGACGAAGGCGAAGCCACCTCGTCCGGAGAAGCGGGTTGCCGCGATTATCGCCGGTACGGGCGCGAATGAAGGCAAGATTCTGGTGCGTCAGCGTCCGGAGACCGGATTGCTCGCGCAGATGTGGGAGCTTCCTCATTTGCTTGTGCCGAAGGAACAGGAAAAAATCATTGATGCCGCTTCCGGGACAGACGGCAGTACGGCGGCTGCGGGCGAGTGGCTGACGCGGTCAATGGAAGAAGAGACGGGTCTCTTGATCCGACCGGAGCGCTGGTTTATGGATGCGGATCATGTATTCAGCCATATTCACTGGAAAATGAGAATTTACCTGGCTGACCTTGGTGCACTAGCGGGTGCGGCAGCTGCTGCTGCCGGTTCAAGCCTGGCTGCGGAGACTGCGGCCGCTTACGAAGCAGGCGGCAAGCAAGGCGAATACCGATGGATTGGTCCTGAGGATATGGACACATTGGCTTTTCCGAATTTATTCATTCGCATATTGCGGGAATATTGGACGTAAAGGGGACGGTTGAGATGAGTAAGATGCTGGATTTGCTGCTTGAGCACAAGATTGTGGCGATTTTGAGAGGCATTGAAGACCATCAAGCGGACGCTGCCGGACAAGCCATGATTGACGGCGGCATTCGTCTGATGGAAATTACGATGAACACGCCCGGCGCGGCCGTGATGATCGAGCGCTGGCGCAGCCGCTTTGACGGACAGGCTGCTGTAGGGGCGGGTACCGTGCTGGATGCGGAGATGGCGAAGACGGCCGTTGCCGCCGGCGCGCAATTCCTGATCTCGCCGAATCTGGATGAAGAAGTCATCGCCTACGGACAAGAAAGAGGAGTTTCGGTATGGCCGGGCGTTATGACCCCTACGGAAATCGTAAAAGCTTGGAAGGCAGGCGCCGAAGCGGTAAAGCTGTTCCCGATGGGAACGCTTGGTACCAAATACTTATCGGAAATCCGCGGACCGCTTGATTCCATACCGATTATGGCCACCGGCGGCGTAGATCTGCATAATATCGCCGATTATTTCGCCGCGGGTGCCAATGCCGTCGGAATGGGCGGCAAGCTGCTTAATCTCGACTGGGTGCGCGAGGGCAGATTCGATCTGATAACGGATCGCGCGCGCCAGTTTGTTGAGGCCGTAAGCAAGCTGTAGCCGCTGCCGAATATTAGTTTGCCCGAAGATGGCTGTCCAGCCATAGCTTGGCCTGCTCCAGCATCTTGAGCGTGATCTGATGGTTGACTCCGCCGTACTCGACCATACGGAGACGCTCGGGAGCGGCGCAGGCCTTTTTATCCATAAAATAACGCTGGCTGTGAATCGGTACCGTTGTATCCTCTTTTCCGTGCAGCAGCAACAATCCTCTCTCATCTTCAAAGGTTAATAAAGAGATCGGATCATGCTTCGCGAGAGCGGCGCGTTCTTCTTCGCTTAAGGCCGGCTTTCCGGCGTATTTCAGATACGATTCGTAAAATTCCGTCCACGCGCAGGAGCCGTTAATGACGACGGCTGCCGCAATATCCGTATTTTTCGCGAACGCTCCCGCTGCCACGAAACCTCCAGCCGAATGGCCAATAATGCCGATTTTGCCGCCGCTTGGCCCGCCAAGCTGTTCAGTCATTTCCACGGCTTCCTTGGAGCCTTGCAGAACAATCTCCAGGAAGGTCTGTTCGAGTACGGCGGGATCCGCGTAATTCAGAGTGCCCCGATAGCCGTGATGGAGGAGCTCCGGAACGATGACCGTATAACCCCAGCCCGAAACGATGGATGAGAAAAATAAATAGCTCTCCTGCGTGGAGCCCCATCCATGATATAAAAGGACGGTTCCGCCCGATTGCCCGATGGGATCAACCTGCAGACAGTCGACGCCTGCAAGACGGACTACCTTATGATTAGTGCCGCTCATTCTTTTACTGCCCCCGTTCTTATGTAAGCTCACCTCATTAGACTACCATGCTCTCCCTATAAAAACAAAGTGCCTGCGGCACGGGGCCGCAGGCTGCAAGAGAGAAATATAATAAAGGGGGGTCATGTCTATTAGTATAGATTGCGTAAATGAAAGGAGTCTGAGTGCAGTGTTACAAGAACATTACAATGCCGTGACTCTATGAGCATTTACTCAGACAGGGCCAAGAAAAAATAGATTTCTTTCATTTGGAAATAGATTTCTTTCATTTTCTAAGCGGCCAAGGATGGACGATCCGTTTTCCTTAACCGGAGGTTGCTGCCGACAATCCCGCTCAAAATAATGAAAACGCCAATCCACTGCGGCAAGCTAATCGGTTCCGCGAGCACGAAAGAGGAAAGAATAACGACAACCGGCAATTCGGATGCGGTCAGAATCGTTCCTAACCCCGAACCGACATGCGGCATGCCAATCGAGAACAAAAGGGGAGGAAGCACGACCCCGAATACGCCTAGCGCTAATCCGTAAGGGAACAGCCCCGTGACGATATGCCAATCCAATAAAAAGGTCGGCGGGAATACGATAAATATCGTGATAACGCCTCCCGTGGAAAGAAGCGCGCTTTTTAAGAGGGGAGGCGTTGATCTTTCGACCGTGCTGCTGAGAAACACAAAAGCTGAAAAGGTCAACGCGGCAAGCAATCCCCACAGGCATCCCGTCCATGACAGCAACATGTTCTCCTGAAACAGAATATTGGCGGCTAGAATGGAACCGAGCAACGTGAGCGTTATGGACAACAGCTTGTTTTTCGTCGGTTTTTTCTTAAGCAGCAGCCACTCCAGCAACGTTCCGATCCAGACGAATTGAAATAAAATGACGATAGCCAGCGAAGCATTAAGCGTCTGCAAGGCTTGATAATAAAAAATGCCCGTTAATCCAAAAGGTATTCCGGATAACATTAGTTTAAAGGTTTGTTTGCGGGTTGGCGCTTTCCTGTTAACGAGCAGTACGATCAGCCAGCTTAGGACCGCCCCGAAAAGATACTGGCCGCCGGTTACCGCGGAGACGGAAAAGCCTGCCGCATACGCCAGTTTTACAAAGGTGGACAAGACCCCGTAACAGCAGCCTCCCAAACATACGATTAACGCGTAATGCCATAATTTCATGATGATCCTCCTTTTTTGAACGCAAAAAACCACACAAATGACGCGTACCGGCAGTACGGGCCTTTGTGTGGCGAAAATAGAGATTGCTCTCCAGAAAAGTCCACAGCTTCCCTAATGAGTTTTAGTATTGACGTTTCGGTTACCAGTATAAAAACAGATCCCAAGCGTTGTCAATGTTTAATTCTTCCGAGGACGCGAAGCAGCAGGAATAGAGGCAGCCGCAGATTTTTCCGTTTCATGTGCGCGTACTTCCAAGCATGCTTATCGATTTGTTTGAGCTCCCAGCTTTTATGCTTCATCTGCTCTTCAAAGAAAAAAGGATGGTCTAACAACTCAGTCACTTCCCTTTACGATTAAGTTGATCGAACGAATGTTTCCATTATAAAAAAAGAAGTATGACAGCATCCTGTCACACTTCTTTATAACGGTTTAACATTTTTCCAATTTTTTCTTTGATTCGTTGCCTAAGCGCAGGCGGTTCCAGTACAAGGGCGTCCTCGCCAAAACCAAGCAGCTTCTCGATCAGCCAGTCCGTGTCGATTGCCTGAGTAATCGTCAGCGTAAGCGTGCCGTCATCGTTAAACTGCTTCTCGTCCAAATAAAACTCATCCAGCACCCTTGCAAGCGAACCGCCCGTAAAATGGATGATGGCATGGCTTATCTGCTCCTGCTCCTGACCGCCGCCGCCGGTGAGAACATCTTCGGTGTGGATGTTATGCTCACGCTGGAAGCCTTCCGGCAAGGTCAGCAGCTCCGACATTCTTGTTAGCTTAAACACCCGATAGTCATCCTTGGAGCGGCAGTAGCCGTACAAATACCAGGCGCCATATTTAAACAGGAGACTAACAGGCTCGACGACGCGGTTCTGACGTTCATCCTTCGCATTCGTATAATGGAATTGGACGAGCTGTCGGCCGTTTATGGCGGAGTGGAGCGCGCGAAGATGGGCCGCGTACGATCGCCAGCTGCCAAGATCCATCGTCAGGCTTGGAGCTCTGCCGTTATCGGTCTGAACAGTCTTCAGCCGATGAATCGTCTCATGGGCCCGCTCATCCTCGAATATGGTAGTCGTGCTCTTGAGAAGAGTAATTAGCGAGGCGATATCATCGGAGCTGAGCAGGCTTTTGTCCATCTTGTATTCCTTCATAATGCCGTATCCGCCGTTAACGCCCTGATAGGAGACAACGGGAATACCCGCCGCGCAGATCGCTTCGATGTCCCTGTAGATGGTTCTTTGCGAAACGCCGTATTTGCACGACAATTCCGAAGCGGACACGACTTCATTATTAAGCAGCATGTAGATGATCGATATCAATCTTTCCAGCTTCAAAACATACTCACCGCCCTATAGTATTGCGCTGTTAAGATCGTAGTGCACGGGGATTCGTTTGTCTATAAAAAATAGCCTCGGCCGGATAAAGGCCAAGGCTATTCGATTTAACGTTAGAAAGGAAGCTCGATGGCAACCTCGCGTTTGGCGGCAGAGGAGCGGAGCACTCCGTCGATAATGGCTTGCTGAATGACGATCTGCGAGCCCGGAATAGGGGCGGGACGTCCTTCGCGCACGGCTTCGGAGAAATCCCTCACCTTCTCGTTGAAGAGGTTAAGGTCGGTATTCGTAACCGGAATCGGCGTTTCAGTCTGTTTGCCCATAAAGTCATGGAACAGCTTCATCTCGCCGACGCGGCCATCCCATACGCCGGACCAATTGCCCGTTCCGTAAGGATTCACTTTCAGTCCGCCTTCCGTTCCGAGGAACATGGTGGAGCCAAGCGTATCCATATGCATAGCCCAAGAGATCTTGAATTGAAGCACCAGATCATTCTCGAAGCGTACAAGCGCTACTCCAAAATCCTCAACCTCGAATTTGCTCGCTTCCGGATGATGAACGGGATTCGTGCCGAAATAATTGGACGTATAAGCCGATACCGTAAGCGGCTTCGGATAACCAAGCGCATTAAGCGCCATATCGAGCGAGTAGCAGCCGATATCCGCCATAGCGCCGGCTCCGGCGAGCTGCTTGCTGATAAACGTGCCTCCCGGCATGCCGCGTCTGCGGCCGCCGCCGGTCTCCACGTAATAGACCTTGCCGAGCTTGCCGGATTGGACGATTTCGTTAACGACCTTCATGTTAGGGTCGTAACGGGGCTGAAAACCGATTGTCAGCATATTTCCCGTTTCGTTAGCGACTTGAACCATATCGATCGCTTCGTCCAAGGTAACGGACATCGGCTTTTCGAGCAGAACGTTTTTGCCTGCGCGCAGCGCGTCTACGGTGGTTACGTGATGGGAGGCATTTGGCGTGCAGATGCTGACCCCGTCCAGATCAAGCTCAAGGAGCCTGCGGTGATCATCGAAGCCGATGGCTCCCGGCAATTGCTCGCGCGTAACGAATTGATCCGCTTTGCCCGGAATGACATCGGCAACGGCGACAATCTCAACGTCGTGAAGCTGTTTGTAGGCTCTTACGTGAGCAGAAGCGATACCGCCGCTGCCGATAATTCCAATACGTTGCATTTTTGACATGAATCCAATCCCTGCCTTCTCATGAACTGTGTATCGGAAGCCTGATATTACTGCAGATTGATTTTTCTGATCTTCTCCATAGCAATCTTAGGCTCCCGGTTAATCGTAAGCAAGCCGTTAACCTCCTGCTGCACGTCCGTAATTTGCGTATAGCAGAATCCGCTTACATAATCGAGATTCTTGATTGCTTGGGTAATTCCTTCATAACGGGCCAAAAATTCTTCTTCATTTTTTACTTGGTTGCCGTAACCCCAGCCGGATTCGCTCGTAAATGCGATGCCGCCGTACTCGCTGATGATCACCGGCTGGCCTTTGTAGCTGTATCCGTTAGCGAACGGATAGCGGTGTTTGTCATGCGCGAAATCATTGCTGAGCAAGGCGTCCTTGTCCTTGTATCTGGCTTCGAGCACGGAGCCCAGCTCCTCGTAGTCATGTAGCGTAATAATATCCGAAATCGTATGCTCCCAGCCGTCGTTCACGACTACAGGCCTCATCTGATCGTAGGACTTGGTTAAATGATAGATCGATTCGGTGAATTGCTGCTGCTTCCGGTCGGTGAAGATTTGTCCGATTCCCCATGATTCGTTAAACGGAACCCACGTCACAATGGAAGGGTGGTTGTAATGCTGGCGGACAACCTCCATCCATTCCTTCGTGAACCGGTCTACGGCGTCGTCTCCGAATTCGTAAGTGGCGGCAATCTCCGACCAGACGAGAAAGCCCTTGCGGTCCGCCCAGTACAGGTATCTCGGATCCTCGAGCTTCTGGTGCTTGCGCACGCCGTTGAAGCCAAGCGCCAAGGTTTTATCGATATCCTCGATAATGGCTTCTTCGGAAGGCGGAGTCAGATGCGTATCTTCCCAATAGCCTTGATCGAGCAGAAGGCGTTGGTAGAGCGGCTGCTTGTTGAGCAGGATGCGGTCGCCTTTAATCTGAATGCGGCGCATGCCGAAGTAGGAGTATACGGTGTCTACCGGCTGGCCGTCTTTCTTCAGAACAACTTCCACATCGTACAGGTTCGGATGATTCGGATGCCAGGAATGAATTTTCCATTCGTTGACGTCGTTCATGACGCTTAGCTCCACTTTCAAGAACTTGCGGTCAACATTGGTTTCCGAGGAGCGGATCAGTTTCCCGTCGTAACGAATAACGGTCTGGAGCGTCAAGCCGTCGAAGGAACGTACCGTGCTGCCAAGCTCGTATTCGAACGTAACCGCTGCTTCTTCCAGCTTTGGCGTAATTTTAGCTCTGTTCACATGGTTGCCGTCGACATATTCCAGCCAGACGGACTGCCAGATGCCGGTTGTCTGCACGTACCAGCAGCCGTAGTTCTTCTCGATCCAGCGCTGCTTGCCGCGCGGCTGCATCGTGCTGTTGCTGTCTTCCACGCGGAGCGTGATGCGGTTTTCCCCGCCAATCTGCACGGCATCAGTAATATCAAAGGAGAATGCCGCATAACCGCCTTCATGCGAGCCGATATACACGCCGTTTACCCACAGCTTAGCCAAATAATCAACGGCCTGGAAATGGAGGATAACGCGTTTGTCTCCCGTTTCGGCCGGGATTGCAACATTCCGCTCATACCATACGCATGGATGGAAGGTTTCCTCGCCGATACCGCTGGCTTTGGTCTCATATGTAAACGGGACTTGAATCGTACGGTCCGCATCCAGCTTGCTGTACCATTTGCTGCGTTCGCCTTCAAACGAATCATCGAAGCGGAAGCCCCATTCGCCGTTTAACAATTGCCATTCGTCGCGTACCCACTGCGGACGCGGATAATCCTTCACATACTTGTGCGTACTAGCCATAATCTTCTTTTCTCTCCTTTTAGTTAACCGTTAGGTTAATTTAATAATGAAATTAAGATGATTCTAGTTCATATTATGTGGAAGGTTCGTTCTTATGTCAATACAAAGGTTAATTTATTAATGTTATAGTTAATTAATAATCCGATGTTGGTAGATAGATAAACTTTTACAAAATATGCTAGTATGAAAAAGGACTATCTTAAAGCGGAAGGAGACCCGAGTGATGATGAAACAACTTATTGTTGGGGATGCCGAACATGAACTGACGATTACGCGGCGTATTCTGGAGCGCTTGCCTGATGAGCATATGGCGTGGAAGCCGCATGAAAAATCAATGACATTGGGCGGACTTGCCACGCATTTGATCAACCTGTTGAACTGGCAGGCCGCTATTTTACATTCCCCGGAACTCGATATGTCCACTGTATCGGGGCGGCGGGAGGCTTTGCAAAAGCGCGAAGACGTGCTGTCGGAATACGATGCCAATGCGGCCAAGGTTATCGGGTTGATTACCGAATGCGACGAGAACAAGCTTAGCGAAGAATGGACGCTGCGAAACGGTGATTATATTATTCTGCGGCAGCCGCGGGCAATGGCGCTTCGCACCTTCGGATTAAGCCACATGATTCATCACCGTGCCCAGCTTGGGGTATATTTGCGGCTCCTGGATATTCCGGTTCCCGGCCTCTATGGCCCTTCGGCGGATGAATAAACCAACGGTTATTATAGTGAACGGATTCCCTGGAGCCGGAAAAACAACGCTCGCAGAGCGGCTGTCCAAGGATTTGAAGCTTCCCTTGCTGTCCCGGGACGGGATCTACGAGACTCTGTTTGACGCTTTGGATTGCAAGACGCACGGCTCTCCGCCGCTCTTGGCGCCGGCCGCTTTTACTTTTCTTTATTCCTTCGCGGGTAAGGTGCTGGCTGCCGGACAATCGCTTGTTATCGAAGGCTTCTTCGGCCGTCCGGAACTAAGAAGCGCGGAGTTTCTAAAGCTGAAGCGGGAGTACGACTTCGAGCCCTTCCAAATCATGTGCAGAGCCGATGGACGGGTGCTCTTGGAGCGCTATTATGCGCGTATGGGATCAGCGGATCGGCACAAGGGCCATAATGACAAGGAATGGATCGAACAGCAGGGCAACAAAGAACGGCTGTTGAACGAGACGCTTGCGCCATTGTCTATTGGCGGGACGGTCGTTGATATTGATACGGCGGCAGGGTTCGATTATGAAAGTTTGCTGAAGCAGATCCGCTCCGGATAAGAGAATAGAGGATCAAAAAGCCGCATGCATCGCATCGCGGCTTTTTTTTGCGTTCTTAACGGACACATCCGCAATAGTCGGTGTTACGGTTAAAAAAACGTTTTCTTATTTAAAGACTTTGCGTTAAAAATTCAATAAGATAGGTGTAACGAGTACTCGGAAATAGTTAAATCCCCTTTTCAAACGGAGGCTATTATGGAACGCAACATCGCCGGAATGGAGCGGCTATCGCCCTTTGTCCGCTCTGTAAAAATAACGAGATCGGACTACCTTGTGGGCGAATGGGTAGATTACGATCACGTGTATACCTATATCGAACAAGGAGAAGCCGAGATCCTGCTGGACGGCGTCCAGTATCGGTTAAAGGAAGGGGAAGCTATCCTTTTTCCGCCGATGAAGCTTCATTTTATCCGGTCAGCGTCCAGCGAGCCTTTGATTCAGTACATCTTTCATTTCGATTTATTCCATTGGGAGGATCAGAGCAAGTGGCAGGAGACCGGCGTTTCCAAAGGGCAGCAAGTCGAGATAAAGCCGGAAGAAGAGCTGTTATCGTCGCTGTATCCTATCTCGTTCATTCATCCGGCCCATAGACTAGAGGTGCACAAAAGATTTCATATCCTTCATCAGGAATTTCTGAGCAAACGCCCTTACCATCAGCTGTTTATGAAGTCGCTGGCGCTGGAGCTGCTCATTTACTTCTTAAGAAATCAGCACATGTCCTACGAAGGGAAAGGCAAGAAGACAAAAGGCTGGGCATCTATCGAAAAAGCCGTTCTTTATATTCAACAGGAGTTTGCCAATCCCCGTTTAGATCTGGAACAAATCAGCCTGCAGGCCGGGGTATCGACCAATCACTTATCGTATCTCTTTAAGGAGCAGCTTGGAGTTACTATTCATAAATACGTGACTTATGTTCGGATCGAGGAAGCAAAAAGAAAGCTGCTTGAGGGTAACCTCTCTATTACTCAAATATCGGAAGCGGCTGGCTTTGCATCCATCCATGCATTCAGCAGAACATTCAAAGCTATTGCCGGTTTGACAGCCAGCCAGTTTATTGAGGCATATTCGACAAGCGGCAGGGTAATGTCCAAGGAGGAGATTAATAATGAATAACAAGAAAATCGTCTTTACCGCCCCATGGCAGGTCGAGGTTCATGAGGATGCCTTCCATATAGCAAAGCTGGGGAAGCGCGAGTTATTGGTGAAGAAAAGATTTACCTTAATCAGTCCGGGAACGGAGCTGGCCTGTCTATCGGGTAATGAGGGATGGTTTGCCATGCCGGGAATTCCCGGTTATTCTTCCGTAAGCGAAGTCATCGAGATTGGCGAAGAGGTGCAGGGCTTTAAGCCGGGCGACTATGTGTTTCACTATGGAGACCATAGCTTGTACTCGGTCATTCCGTCAGGCGGAATACTTTTGAAAGCGCCGTCAGGCCTGCCCCTTCACTGGGTGCCGTTCACCCGAATGGCTTCCGTAGCGATAACGTCTATTCGGGTATCCGAGATTGAGCTTGGCGACTATGTGGCCGTAACCGGTTTAGGTCTAGTCGGGAATATGGCCGCGCAATTAGCCTCTCTGCAAGGCGCTTCCGTGATCGGAATCGATTTATCGGGACCGCGACTGGAGGCGGCGACAGCATCCGGAATCGGGCATGCATTGCCGTCAGACCCCAAGGTTCATGGGCATATAAACGAAATTACCGGCGGAAAAGGGGTATCAACGCTAATAGATGCCACAGGAATTCCAAAGGTCGTAACGGAAGGGCTGCCATGGGTTGCGAAATACGGAGAGGTTGTGCTGCTCGGAAGTCCGCGGGGCGAATATCAAGGGAATATTACGGAGCTGCTGAACTATATTCATTTGGACGGACAAGGCTGCCTAACGTTTAAAGGCGCTCACGAGTGGATATTCCCCGTTGAGCCTGACGCGTTTGTGAAGCATTCCTTAACCCGGAATTCCCAAATCATATTTGAGCTTATGAAACTCAAAAAACTGGCAATTGAGCCGTTAATCAGTCATATACTAAAGCCGGAACAAGCCGTTCAAGCCTATGAAGGGCTTAGAAACGACAAAGATCATTATCACGGGGTATTATTCGATTGGTCCTAAAAAGGATAGGAGGTTTGATAACGATGCCTAATCTTCCGGTCGCCGTACAGCCTTACACCGTCCGTGATCAACTGGACAAGGATTACAGGGGGACGTTAAGAAAAATAGCGGAGATTGGCTACAAAGCGATTGAGCTTGGGCCGCCTCCAGTGGGAATTACCGTTGCCGAGCAAAAATTGCTTCTGGACCAGCTTGGGTTAAAAGTGATCGGTTTTCACTCCTCGCTGGAGCAGCTTGAATCGGATCCGGAAAGCGTAGTTCAATATTTGGAAGAGGTAAATGCAGAAAAGTATGCAGCGTTGTCCCTCGGCTTCGAATCTAAGGAAGATTTGCTCGCGAAGGCCGGCAGGCTGAATGAGATAGGCGAACGATTGGGGCAAAGCGGCGTACAGCTTCTATACCATAATCATGATTGGGAATTCAGGAAATTCGACGGCGAATACATACTGGATATTTTGCTGCGGGAGACCGATCCTTCCTATGTGAAAATGGAGCTCGATACGTATTGGGTTCATCGCGGGGGCTTGAATCCGGCGGAATATCTGCTTAAGCTTCGCGGGCGTTGTCCGTTGCTGCATATCAAGGATGCGGAGGCTGGTGAAGAAGCGTTTTTTGCGGAGATTGGCGAGGGCGTATTGGATTTTGAAGCCATCTTCCAAGCGGCCGAGGAGATCGGGACAAAGTGGCTTGTGGTTGAGCAGGATTTGTGCCGCAGAGATCCGCTTGAAAGTCTGGCGATCAGTTACGGCAACCTGTATAAATAGTACGACGCGGGGAACAACGGCGAGCATCCGATGCTGCGGCATTTCGAAAGGGATCGTCACGATAAAGTGACGATCCCTTTGTTCGTTCATTTTGGCAATGGGGAAGCGATAATCACTTCTATATTGTGGTCTTGCAGCAGCTTATCGAAAGGAGCAGGCGGATTAACGTCCGTAATAAGCAGATCGATAGCGTCAAACGAGCATACGCGGTGATACAGGCTTTTATCGAATTTGGCCGAATCGGCCAGCATGATGACCTGATTCGCCCGTTTGATCATTTCCCGCTTGAGGTATGCTTCCTCCTCCGTTGGGGTGAACAACCCTTCGGACGTAAGGCCGCATGTGCCGAGAAAAAGCTTGTCTACCCGGATGTCGTTCAGCATCTCGACCGTACGCGGCCCAAAGGCGTACCGGTGCCAGGCATTAAGCATGCCGCCAAGCAAATGGATGGCGATTTGCGGCTTGTCGCAGAGCACGCCGGCAACGTCGATCGAGTTCGTGACAACCACATTTTCCGTTGTGGACATAAACTCGGCGACATATTGCGTTGTGGTTCCTGTATCCAGCATGACATGCTCTCCGTCCCGGATAAGGGAGGCGGCCGTCATCGCGATGGTACGCTTGCTTCCTGCTTCAGTTAATCGGTCTTTGTAGCTGCTCACCGATTTTGTCATGGTCGAGAGAATCGCTCCGCCCCTCACGCGGACAATCAGGCCATCGGCTTCCATCTTGACCAGATCGCGCCTTGCGGTATCGTAGGATACTTCGTATAAGGTACAGATATCCTCCATGCTAATTTTCCGGTTCAGCTTCATATAATCAACGATTGAGTTAATCCGTTCCTCTTGCGTCATCTTTTGCCCACCTTATTTGTCCATTCTTCTTCCATTATAAGCAACGGTACTTTTTAATGACAAGCAAAATACGGAGAATGTGCATGTTTCACTTGCTTAAAATCAGTTTATATAATTTTAATAATTATATTTATAAGTGAAATAATTAAATTGGCATTGAATTGCCGCATGTCATCTTTTATACTGGTTGAGACAGGACAGAGAACGGAGAGGGAGTGCAGAGCATGAGTAAGGTTAAGGTTGGATTGGTTGGCTTCGGATTATCAGGGCAAGTTTTCCACGCTCCACTTATACAATCGATTGAAGGAATGGAAATCGCAAAGGTCGTGTCCAGCAATCCCGAAAAGGTAGGACAATACTTGCCGGACACGGAGGTTATCGCCTCGCTTGCAGAGCTTCTCGCCGACGAAAGCATCGATCTGGTTGTGATTACATCGCCTAACCAGACGCATTATACCTTTGCGAAGCAAGCCTTGCTTGCGGGCAAGCATGTTGTTGTGGAGAAGCCGTTTGTTATTTCGTCGGAAGAAGCCGATGATTTGATCGAGACGGCACGGCAGCAAGACAAGCTGCTTAGCGTCTATCAGAACCGGAGATGGGATAACGACTTTCTTACCGTCAAGGGCCTTATCGAGGCTGGCGAGCTGGGAGAGATCGCATCCTACGAAGCGCATTATGACCGTTACCGTCCGGAAGTATCCAATAGATGGAGAGAAACGGCGGGTCCGGGCTCCGGCATGCTGTATGACTTAGGCTCGCATTTGATCGACCAGGCCCTGCATCTGTTCGGGAAGCCGGATACCGTATATGCCGATCTTATGGCGCAAAGGGCAGGCTCCGAGGTGACGGATTATTTCCACCTGATTCTGAGCTACGGCACGAAAAGAGTTATCCTGCACAGCGGTTCGCTTGTGTTGCAGCATGGTCCCAAATTCCAGGTGCATGGCAGCAAGGGCAGCTTTATCAAATACGGCCTGGATTCGCAGGAGGACATGCTGCGCAAGGGCGGCTTGCCGGGTCAGCCGGAGTGGGGCATGGATCGGGAAGAGCGGTACGGCGAGCTGACGGTAACGGTTGATGGCAAGACGGAGACCGGCAAGGTGAAGACGCTGCAGGGGAGCTATGAACGCTTTTACGAGGGAATGGTTCAGGCGATTACGGCGAATAAACCAGTACCCGTTGCGGCGGAAGATGCCAGAAACACGATTAAGATTATTGAGCTGGCCATTCAAAGCAGCGAGGAGAAGAAGGCTTTGCCTTTCCGGTAGAATTAAAAGTGCTTGGCATGAGATTGATCATGCCAAGCATTTTTTTTAGCGAATACATTGAAACCACTTTTTTACAAGATCGTATTGTAGTAAAGTAATTTTACCTATACTAGGAAGATAAGCACATAATGGAGGGAACTTTGTAAAGTGGAATCGGACAGGAATAAGGACAGTTTTTGGAGTTTATTGAAAAAAGGGAATACGTCTTCGGCAACGGCGGCAGTCGGGAATACGGCAGTGGCCATCGTAAAAGGCGTAGCTGCGGTGATGACGGGAAGCGGCGCGATGTTTGCCTCCACCATGCACTCCATTGCGGATGCGGTGAACCAAGGCTTCGTATTCGCGGGCAGCGTGCTTGCCGAGAAAAAGCCGACGCAAAGATTTCCGACCGGATTCGGCCGTGTAATTAACCTGTTTTGCATGATTGCGGTTATTGTCGTTACGGTTATGGCTTACGAAACGATCAGAGAGGGCTTTCACTTGCTGGCCCACCCGTCGGAATCGCATGGCTTCTGGATAAACTTTATTATCCTGCTTATCTCCATCGGCGTTGACGGCTTTGTTTTACATAAAGCAATGAAAGAAATTGTTCATGAATCGCGTTCGGAGGCGAAAGGTCTTGCCATTGTTGGGGCGGCGTTCAAGAATGTCGGACGGGCTGCACCTCCGACGCGCCTCGTATTTTATGAAGATCTGGTTGCCACGACCGGTGCGTTTCTTGCGCTGATTGCCGTCGTTGTCACCTCGCTTACCAGCTTCACGCTGCTGGATGGCGTGTCGACCATATTGATCGGGCTTCTTATGGTGGCGGTGGCGTTCCGCGTAGGCTACGATAACATGGTTGGCCTGATTGGCGTGGCCGCGCCGCGCGAAGTCGAAGAGAAGGTTGCGCAGTTGATTTTCTCCCATGGGGAAGTAACCGATCTTTATTCGATGCGAATTTTGCAGGAAGGCCGCTATTACCACGTTGAAGGTCTAATCGAGCTGAAGCCGGGGATGACGCTTGCGGAAGCCGATGATATCAAGTTTAAGGTGAGAGACACGCTTTTGCTTGATCCGGCGATCGCAGACGTTACGATAGGCATTATCGAAGATAACGGAGTCCGCAACTGGCAGCCGCAAGAGGCTGGCGTATAAACAATGGAAGGCGCTGTCCCGGGGGCAGCGTCTTTTTCTATACTCCTCTCTGGAGATAGGTAAGTTCGATCTGTTACAATAACCTCAAAGAGGTGAAGGCATGCTGGATTCCATCGATAATCATATTTTGCAGAGGCTGTCGCAGAACAGCCGGATTTCATATACCGATCTAGCCAAAGAAGTAGGGTTGTCGGGGGTGGCGGTGAAGGAGCGGATCGACAGGCTTGTGAATCAGGGCATTATCGAGCAGTTCTCGATTGTTATCAACGCTGAAAGACTGGGCAAAAAGATATCCGCTTACCTGGAGCTTGAGGTCGAGCCTGTCCATCTGGACGAGATTCTGGAATCGCTCAAGGCCAACGAACGCGTTGTTGTTCTTTACGAGATGACCGGTCCCTGCCTGCTTCACGTTCATTATCTAGTGGAAGATATGGACGAGGTGGACCGGTTCATGCACGAGTCGATCTATTCGCTAAAAGGGATACTGCGCGTTGAGAATCAGATTCTGCTCAAGCGCCATAAGAATCAGGACGGCCTTAATATTTAAGCTGCCGTGACAGGAAGAACCGCCGGGTGGCAGCCCGGCGGTTCTTTTTTCTGAGTAGAATAGGATGATGGCTTAATTGGTTTTGGACAGCTTGGATTGATAGAAGCTTGCGGAATAATCGCTGATGACCGCTGTTCCGCCTGACAGCTGCACGGGAGCGGTCAGCTTAATCTTTTCCCCGTTATAGGTTGCGGTTGTCTGGCCGATCGTCATGGCAAGTGTGTTGCCGTTATAGCTGATCGTTACGGTTTGCGTTGGCGTATTCCAGCGTACCTTGGCGCCAAAGCTTTCAAAGGCGCTTCGCAGTCCTACAGTCTTCTGCTCCGCTTCGCCGAACTGGCCTTTCGTAATGACGGCGTGAACGCCCCAGTTGCCGTCAACGACCTGCGTAATCCCAAAGTCGGTGGAGACTGACATTAGGGAGTAGGCTTCATCCTCCGTCAGATCCATTCCTTTCATCAGAAAATCCTTTGTTTTAAACGCGGCGTCCTTCATGGCCTTGTCGATCGAGGAATTGTTGTAGATATCCTTCTGGGCATTTGCTCCAAGCTCTGCCAGGTAGTTTGCGTAGCTGAAGCCGTGTACGACCCATTCATTCTCGCTCTCAAGGAGCGGGTAGCTGAGATTGTTCAGCTTCTTGTTCAAATCCGCTTTCTTGTGCAAAATCACTTGAATGTCGCCGGTCACGGATGTCTCGATGGCCGTTCCGTTAATTTCCGCATCCCCTTGGCCGGCATGCGGATCGCCAACCTGCAGCAGCGCGCCGGGTACGGATACCGGGTAATACATCGTAGCGCCTTCCGTTACGCGCCAGTCGTCGACATTGCCGCCGAAGTAGGACGGAGGGACGGAGTCAACAACGTCTGCTTCCTTTGGAGCAACGCCCATCGTGCCGAAATGGAGCCTGACCGGAACCTTGACGCCTTCCAGTACGTTGAAGTTCTCTTCGACGGTATCGTGGTCGACAATAACGCCCGGATAATCGATCGTTGGATGCACCTTACCGTCGGGATCGGTCTGCGGCGTCCACTTGAAGCTGTACAGCGCCGTAGCGTAATCCGTAACGCCGTCCGAACTCATCTCATAGATCGTGACGACTTCCCGTTTCTTTGGTTCCTCCGCCATATCTCCGTACAAGTAGCCCCAGTTGGCGGCAGCGTTGACGCCAAAGGTTTTGCCTGCGTATTTCTCGTTCCCGTTCGGCCGGAGCTTCATATCCAGTATTTTCACTTCCAGCACGTCGCCCGGTTCCGCTCCTTCAACCGCGATGGGTCCGGTCATAATATGTACGCCGGGTCCGCGCAGCGCTTCGTTCTTCTCGACATGATCCCAGTGGAAAATATCCTCTACACCCGCGTCGCCTTCAATCATTCTCTCGTAATCATCGCCGGAATGATGGGTAATAGCCTCGACCGTTACGATATCCCCGGAATTCACGGTAAGGACCGGATCCCCTTTCCCGATATTGCCCCAGCGTACATTCTCTGAATTTGCGGCAAGGTAATGCGTCTTGGGCTTCGCGTCAGCATTTGCAACATAAAGAGGCGAGCTAAACACCATCAAAGCAGATAAAGCTGTGCAAACCTTCCATGAAAATCGGTTTCTCATACTCATGTCTCCCTTTTGTTTTCTTTTGTGTAAGTTTTCCTAACATGTTAGTGAGACTGAGTATAGCAGAAGAATATGGGATTAACAATATAAAGTTTTTGTCTTATCTAAGTTTGATAATTTAAGTGGATTGTATTTTTCCATTTAAAAAGTTAATTGGCAGTCTGCAAGAGGGATAATTCCTGATCGTTATGGCAGTCCGAAATAAAGCACAATAGGTCAGTTCATAGCATGATAAGGGCTTATCAAGCCGCCTCTAGTACCGGATAATTGAAGCAAGAGCATGATACGCAGCAATTCTTCGAGGGGGACTAGCTCATGTCAGTAGAACAAGGGAAAAATCAGCCTTACGAGGCTTATCTGTTTGTGCATTTTACCGGCGAGCATGAGAATGGCGAGCAGGTTTATTTTTCGGTCAGCCGGGACGGGCTCCATTGGAATGATCTGAATGACAGCCAGCCGGTACTGCAATCCGGCATCGGCGAGAAGGGTGTGCGGGACCCGTTTATTATCCGCTCTCCGCTTGATAACAAGTTTTATATTATTGCGACGGATCTACGCATTGCGAATGACAAAGGCTGGGATACGGCGCAGCATCGCGGCAGCCGCTCGATTATCGTCTGGGAGTCTCCGGACCTGGTGAACTGGTCGAAGGAGAGAAGCGTGGAGATGGATCTTCCGGATGCGGGCTGCGTCTGGGCGCCGGAGTCGATCTTTGACGAGGAAGCGGGAGAGCATCTGATTTTCTGGGCTTCGATGACCAAGGAAGGAAATCAGGAGCCTAAGCAGATTATTTACAGCTCCCGGACGAAAGACTTTATTTCCTTCACGAAGCCGGAAAAATATATCGAACGCGGCAATCACGTAATCGATACGACGATTATCCGGGAAGGCAGCGCGTATTACCGTTATTCGAAGGACGAGACAACCAAATGCATAACGGTCGAGAGCAGCGATTCCTTATCCGCTTCTTCGTTCAGGGAGCTGCATTCGCCTGTATTGGAAGGACTGTTCGGAGTGGAAGGGCCGGAAGTATTCAAGTTCAACGACCGGAACGAATGGTGCCTGATGGTTGATCAGTATGCCGCCGGCAAGGGGTATCTGCCGCTTGTTACGGAAGACTTGTCCAGCGGACAGTTCCGTATTCTGAATGCGGAAGAGTATAACCTGGGGGCTGCGAAGAAGAGGCATGGATCGTTCCTGAATCTGACCGGAGCCGAATACGAGGCCTTGGCGGCAGTCTGGGGCACGCCCGGACAATAAGAGGGAAGCTTGGCATGGAGCCGTCCGTGCCAAGCTTTTTTATGTTGGAGTTGCCTTTATATTCTTTATCCATTACAATACTGAATAAATGTTCAGTATCGAAAATCGGTAGTTTAAGCGAGGTGAGTCGGGTGTGAACAAGAAGCAGCAGCAAACCGAGCATACAAAGAGAAAGATAGCGGATGCGGCGCGGAATTTGTTCGTGCAGAAGGGCTATAAAGCAACCTCCATCGAAGATATCGTCAAAGCGACAGGCTGCAGCGCCGGCAATATCTATTATCATTTCAAGAGCAAGGAAGGGCTGTTCCTGCATCTTATTGACGATTGGAATACGGAGTGGGAGGAAACTTGGCTGGCGAAGGAGCCGCAGTACAAGACCACCATCGAAAAACTGTACGGCATGGCCGAGCATCTGGCGCATGACCAGCTGAATCATCCGCTTACCAAAGCCGTTGACGAGTTCTTTAACAACGCCGAGAAAAATCCGGAAGTCGAGGAGCGCATTAACGAGATGGTTAAAGGTTATATTGACTTTAATCGGGATTTGCTGCAGCGGGGAATCGATAGCGGCGAATTCCAATCCTCGAATGTGACCGGCCTTGCGATTATATTGGACAGTCTGATGTACGGCCTGAATCAGCACACGCGAAGAATGGAACGGGAGGAAGCTCTGGCGGCTTACCGGCTGGCTATGGACGTGTTTTTGCACGGCATTGCCACACCGGCCCGCTAGGCCTTTTTTTCTGCAATAATCTAGAATGAATATTCAGTATTCGAACAGCTAGGAAATCGGGGGAATCATAAAATGACTTTATTGCTTAAAAATCGGGGTGCGCTGCTTATCCTGATGTTTAATTTGTTGCTAGTGTTCACGGGGATCGGGCTTGTTATCCCGATTATGCCGAAATTTATGGAGACGCTTGGCATTACGGGAGGGATTGTCGGCTTGCTCGTGGCGGCGTTCTCGCTGACGCAGCTTCTATTCTCGCCGCTTGCCGGGCGGTTGTCCGACAAATTCGGCAGGAAGAGGATGATCGTTATCGGCATGCTTGTGTTCGCCGTATCCGAGGCGATGTTCGGATTCGCGGAATCCTCGGTCCTATTATTCGTATCCAGGCTGCTTGGCGGGATTAGCGCCGCTATGATTATGCCGGCCGTTATGGCTTACGCGGCCGATATTACGACGAAGGAAGAGCGGGCTTCGGGCATGGGCTTTATTAACGCGGCCATTACGACCGGCTTTATTATCGGTCCCGGCATTGGCGGTTACATTGCCGAGTTCGGCATTCGGGCGCCGTTTTACGCTGCCGGCGCAGCGGGTGTCCTTGCAGCCGTGATCAATCTGATTATTCTTCCGGAGTCGAAGCCTGCGCAGGAAGACGCGGTTGAGACTGCGGCAGCAGCAGGGAAGGAACAACGCGGCTTTCTCACGCAGCTCCGTTATTCGTATCGCGAGCCGTATTTCCTGGCCTTGATTATCGTTTTTGTCATGTCGTTCGGGCTGGCCAACTTCGAGACGGTATTCGGATTGTTCGTCGATCACAAATTCGGCTATGAGCCGAAGGATATCGCCTTTATTATTACGTTTGGCTCCATTGCCGGCGCGGTCGTTCAGGTTACGATCTTCAGTTGGATTCTGAGGACGTTCGGCGAGCGGAGGGTCATATCCGTTTGTCTTCTGTTTGCCGGCTTGTTTATCGCATTGACGCTCTTTGTTCATAAGTTCTGGCTGGTGTTTGCCGTGACGTTTATTATCTTCCTGGCAATCGATATATTGCGCCCGGCAATCAGTACGCAAATGTCGATGGTGGCGAAGGACCAGCAGGGCTACGTGGCGGGTTTGAACTCGGCCTTTACGAGCCTTGGCAATATTGCCGGACCAATTATCGCCGGATTCCTGTTCGATGCGGATATTAATTACCCTTATACGCTTGCTTGCGTCGTTCTGCTTCTATGCTTCGTTTTGACGTTGAGCGAAAGAAAACGCGCCTTGCAGGAGGCCCGGACGTAATCGGGGAGGGCTTGATCAGCTGATGTCGGTTTTTTTTAACCGATGTCAGCTTTTTTATTTTAACGACATTATCAAAAAAAATAGGAACTTATCCCAAAAAAAGAGGCGCTTAACCGCAGTTTGGTAAGCGTTTACACTTTAAGTGTCGACAAGTTCAGCCGAGAGGGGGAGGGCTAACTGTTTCAAGCTTCGCCAGCAGCCTCCGTCAGTCACAATCAATTAATTGGGATGAATAGGATGGTGTCAGCATGGACAGTTCGAAGGGGATAAAAAGAAGAAAGACGGCTTCATTGTTGTTAGCCGGCACGCTGGTGTTCAGCAGTGTGGTGCAGATTCTTCCTAGCAAGGCATCGGCGGATGCATTAACCTTTCATACGCAGGTGGGAGGCATCTTTGACGGAATGCCTTTGTTTGACGGAGTGCCTTCTCACCTGGACGCTTTTGTGGATACTTATTTTAACTACGTCGGCCTTGAAGGTGCCGCGTTATATGCAACGGGCATCCGCGATAACTACACGTTTGTGATGGACGATAATCCGGTCAAAGGCAAGACGGTGCCGGGCGGCATCGCGGCGGCGGATAACGTATACGGCGTATCGACCGATTTTCCCGCTCTCGTAGGCCTTGGCCAATCCTGGAACAAGGAGCTGCTGACGCAGGTCGGGCAAGTGATGGGCAGCGAGAAAATAAGCCAGAACAATGTTAAGCAAGGCACGGCCAATATTCATAACGGTTCGAATGCATCCAAGCCGATCGCTTTTACCGCCTTGTCGGATTTGCGCATCAACCCGCTGAACGGACGTTTCCCGGAAGGATACGGGGAAGACCCTTATCTGTCGGCAACGATGATTGACAATATGGCGGCGGGGCTGTCCGGCACGGACCAGAACGAAAGCGACAACGGTTTCTGGATTCGGGCTATCGTGGGGACGAAGCACTTCTCCATGTACAATGCGGAATGGTTCCGGCAGTCCTCCAGCACCGCGGCGGGAGCAAGGGCGATTTACGAATACCAGACCTCGTCCGCGTTCAAAGGGCTGGAGTCCGGTTCCGTATCGGGTATTATGACTTCCTTCGGACGCACAAACGGCATTCCGAATATTATTTCTCCTTATATGATTCTGGGCGATAATGTTGCGCGCTACGGCATGTACTCGTCGCCGGACTTTAACGGGGAACAGCATCTGTACAACACAAGCTTTGGCAATGGCTACGACACGCAGTATACGCTCGACCGCAAGCATGCGCTGGCGCTTATGGTACTTGGTCATTCGGAATCCGTCCGCGCTTCCGGCACGGATAAAACGGATGTCGTGACGCTTGCTAACGCGGTAAAAGACGGCTTATACGGCATCACGCTGCAGGATGTGCGGGATGCGGGCAGACCGCTTGTTAATCAGCTGGTCCGCGTGGGGATTTTTAACGAAACGGACGTAAACGGCATTCCTAAATATTATCCGTTCGCCAGCCAGGCGAAGGATGTATCATCCAACCTTACAAGCTTCAGCACCGAGGCCCATCAGGAAGTAGCTCAGCAGGCCGCAAGGGAAACGGTTGTACTGCTGAAAAATACGGACGGCGCGCTGCCGCTCGACAAAACGAAAAAAGCAGCGGTTGTTGGAGCATACGCGGATATGCGCATGAAAGCCCAATATTCGGCAAGTACGCCAAGCCTTCCGGCTGCCGGCAAAACGCCGTTGTTCACCATTCTTAACACGATTGGCGCATCCAAGGTGCAGTTCAATACGGGCGGCGAAGTTATCGCGCTGAAGTCGAAGGTTAACGGCAAATACGTGACTGCCGGAACGACGGCAGGGGGGCAATTATGGGCGGACTATTCGACATCTGATAATACCTTCACTAACGCTCAGCTGTTCGAGGTCTATGATTGGGGCCAGCAGGCGGCAAGCCTTCTCTCCAAGGAAAACAGCCGGTGGGTTACCGCGCCAACAACGAATAATGCGGCAGTTGGCAATACCGCAACGGCAAACCTGCTGCTGACGGGTTTGGATTGGTCCAACCTGACGTCGGTCAGCAATAACAGCACGATTCCGGCTAAGCTGCGCATCGAAGGCAATTCGGACAATTCCGTCTCGATCATTTCCGGCGGCTTGGCATTCCAGACCGGCGTATACAGCGGCCGTTATGTCACTACGGCAGCGGACGGAAAGATTGCCACGGGAGCTGCGGCAATCGGCAATCTCGCGAACTATAACTCGCGCGGCACGGATGCCAAGTTTGAGAAAACAACGGTCAAGGAAGCCGGCGCGGATGCGGCAGCTTTGGCAGACACCCAGGATTATGCTCTCGTATTTATTGGCGCGCATCCAAGCAACAGCGCGGCGGAAGGCAATGACCGGGCAGACCTTTACTTAGGTGCCAACGACTACAAGCTGGTGAAAAACGTAGCAGCGGCTTTCGCAGCCAAGAACAAGAAAACAATCGTCGTTCTGCTAGCCAGCTCGCCGGTCATTATGGAAGAAATTCAGAATGATCCTAACGTATCGGCGATTGTGGAACAGCCTTATTCCGGCGAATTCGACGCGCAAGGGCTTACCGATGTGCTGTACGGCGACTATGCGCCAACCGGCAGATTGACTTCTACCTGGTACGCGGATATGTCGGCTTTGCCTGCAATCGATAAATACTCGATTCCGGAAGGCAGCGCAACAACGCTTAGCCAGATCGATCCGCGTTACACCGTGGATATGTCGAATGCCGATCCGGTAGAAACAAAGCTGACGTATATGTATACTTCGGCGCCTGTTACTTACCCGTTTGGCTACGGCTTGGGCTATGCGGACTTTACGTACAAGGATTTTTCGGCTCCATCAAGCGCAAGCAGCACTTCTCCGTTTAACGTATCCGTAGAGATTACAAACGAGGGCAGCATCGCAACTTCCGAGGTCGTGCAGCTGTATGCCCGGAAAAACGGCTCTGCTTACGGAGCCGAAGCTCCTCAGAAGAAGCTTATCGGCTATGAGAAAGTATCCCTTACGGCAGGCGAGCACAAGGTTGTTACCTTAACCGTCGATCCTAAGGATCTTGCGATCTGGGATGTGAACAAAGGCGATTACATCGTAGAGGATGGCTCGTATTCCCTGATGGTGGGTCATTCTTCAGACGATATCCGCTTTACGGGCAATATCGCAATCGGAGGCGACCAGCTTGCATCGCTCTCGGCGGTAAATAAGTTTAACGTTTTTGACCATGCGTTCGCGTCCAGCAATGTGGCGTATTCGGAAGCTTCCAAAGCCCGGACGGTGGCTAGCCTCAGCGAAGATAAGATCGCTGGCGAATACTACACCGTTAATTCGAAGAAGCAAGGAGCTTGGGTAGCTCTGCCTAAGACCGATTTTACGGGCGCCCAAAAGCTGGTTGCCAGCGTTGCAAGCAACGGCAGTGGCGGTCATATTACGCTTCGCGCGGATTCGCCGGAGAATGAGCCTTTTGCAACTATTGAAGTTCCCGTTACCTCCGTATCCACGTATACAATGCCAACCGCGGCGGATCAGACGGTACGCGAGCTTGGCTTTGCGGAGGTGGAAGAGGCGATTGATAACGCACCGGCCGGTCTTCATACGGTTTATGTGGTGTTTGATTCGCCGGATATCCGGATTGATACTTTGCAGGTTACAGAGAACGAGTTGACCATCAGCTCCCCGGCAGCGAATGCGGTGCTTCCAGGTGCGGAGGTAGGAACTCCTTATGAACAACAGTTGAATCTAAGCGCAATTGGCGGAACCAAACCTTACGCATGGAGCGTAACCGGGATGCCTGAGGGACTTTCCTTCGATCCTGATGCGGGCAAAATTACGGGTACGCCGGCGGAAGGAAGCAATAATGCCAGCCCGTATACCGTTACGATTACGGTAACCGATGCGAATAATACGGCAATTGCGGTGACCAACACTCTGGCCGTTCATAATGCGGGTGTCCTCACGGCATCCATTACGGGTGCGAGTCAGGTCTATTCCAATGCTCCGTTCAGCCTGACGGTTGGATTAAATCACGTATCCGTTCCGCTGCTCGCACAAGATATCCGGATCAGCTACGATTCCAGCGCCGTGGAATTCCTAAGCGCGGAATCGCTGGTAGAGGGAGTCAGCATTGTTGGCACAAACACGGATGAACCAGGCATCGTGCGCGTCCTTGTCGTCAGCGAAGGACCGGATCATGCGGTGACGGCTGCCGGCGACGTGATCAAGCTGAATATGAAAGCCAAGCAGGTATCGGGCAATAGGGCGGCGGTGTTTGCTATCGCCAGCGCGGAATTCTCCGATGCCGCAACCGAGATTACGGCTGAAGCGGGCGATGCCTTGAGTGTTCAAATTCTGTACGTGAATACGCAAGCCTTGCTGGATATCATCACCGAAGCGCAAGCCTTCCATGATGCGGCGGTTGAAGGTACGGCTGTTGGCCAATATCCGGCCGGATCCAAAGCTACCCTGCAAGCAGCCATTGACGCAGCGGCAACCGTTGCCGCCGGAGCGCCAACCGAGCAGCAGGTACAAGACGCGGCAGCGGCGCTTCATACGGCGCTTCAAGCGTTCAAGCAGCTTGTTATAACGCAGGTTGTCGGCGACGTCAACGGAGACAACAGAATCAGCGTGCTTGACCTTGCTCAAGTATCCGTCAATTACGGCAAAACTTCGCAATCCGCGGACTGGAGCTCCATTAAGCGGATGGACCTCAATAATGACGGCGTTATCGATATTTCCGATCTTGTTATCATTGCGCAAAAAATTCTGCATGCTTAATTAAAAATCATAGGCAAGCAGGAGGAGGGAAAGTCCCTTCTCCTGCTTTTATGGGGGAGAAGAAGGATGCTGCGGAAATGGTTCCTCTCGGCATTGGTATTAGGAATGTTGCTTGCCGGTTTGCCTGCTGCTTTAATGTCTGCCGCTGCGGCTTCTTACGAAATTAGCGCCGACCAGACAAGCGTTGGCGTGAATAAGGCGTTAACCGTGACAGTAAAAGCGACCGAGTTGAAAAACGTGTATGGTTACGAGATTGTTCTTTCATACGATACAACCAAGCTTTCCTTACAATCCGCAAATAACCTGCTGCCCAAAAACAGTGCTGCAGAACAAAACGGCTTTGCCATCTCTCCGATTAAATCCGGTAACAAAGTGACGTTTGCTTATACGAAAGTAGGCTCCGCTACAGGCTCGGAAGGGTCAAAAGCGCTGGCCGCGTTTACCTTTGGCGGCCTATCGGCGGGCAAAGCATCCGTCAAGATTGAATCGGTTAAGCTTGTCCGCACGGATCTGACTTCGGAGAAGCAAACGCCCGATAAATCGGTTCAGGTTTATGTTGTGAATGCGAGCAGAGAGTTTACGGATGTTACGGCCGGCTTCTGGGCGAGGGATGCCATTACGCGGGCTGCCCAAATGGGATTTGTGAACGGTTATCCGGACGGAACGTTTAAACCGCTCAAGCAGGTTACCCGGGCGGAGTTCGTAACGATGCTGGCGCGGGCTCTGGAGCTGCCAGTAGCGGAGCAGCAAGACACCGACTTCAAAGATAACGAAAGAATAGGCAATTGGGCGAAGCCTTCTATCGCAAGCGGAGTTGCCGCGGGCTGGATCAAGGGCTTCGAGGACGGGACCTTCCGTCCGGATCTTCCGATTACGCGGGCGGAGATGACGGTTATCGTCGTGCGTGCTCTTAAGCTGGATACGGTGCAGACTGGGCAGCTTGCATTCGCGGATGCCGCAAGCATTCCGTCATGGGCGAAGGATGCTGTAGCCGCGGCCGTAAAAGCAGGCCTCGTAAACGGACGGGGCAGCAACAAATTTGTTCCTGAGGATTCCGCCAACCGGGCGGAAGCGGTAACGTTGATCTTAAGAATGGTGGATGAGCGGAAATAACGCGCATTGATTTTCCGTTCCCCTTTGTCCCATAATAATAGCGGAAAGGGGAACGGAAGATGCGTTACCACTACGAGTTTGTCGAGACCCAGGACGATTTGCCGGTCCGGCTGTTTGTGAACAGCGTAAAGGACATCCGTTTTCATTGGCATAAAGAGATTGAGCTGATCTACGTTCTGCAGGGCGCCGTTACCGTCTATGTCGACCAGCGGCAATACCGCTTGGCCGAGGATGATATTATTGCAATTAACAGCATGTCCGTGCATAAGCTTGAATGCACGAACCTGGACAATGTCCTGCTGACGCTGCAGTTCGGACCGGAGCTGCTGGATGACGAGGGGACTTTGTTTGCGTGCAATTCCATGAGCCAGACGGAATACAACAGGTACCGCTATGACCGGCTCCGCCGTTGCCTTGCCCGGATGGTCTGGGAGTCGAACAAGAAAGGGCCCGGCCACCGCAATTATTCGATGGGAAGCCTGCAGACGCTCATTGGCCACCTGACCCGGTATTTCACTGCGGGAACCGGCGGCGGACCGCAGGAAAAAGGAAAAGACTATGACTATATGCGGCTTAACCGCATAATCCAATATGTAGACAAGCATTATAACGAGAAAATTACGCTTCAGACGATTGCCGACCAGGAGCACCTCAGCCTTCATTATTTTTCGCATTTTTTCAGCGATAAAATCGGCATTCCGTTTCAAAAGTATTTGACGCTTATCCGTCTGGAGAAAGCGGCAGCGCAGCTATCCGATACGGATAAAAGCATGACGCAAATTGCGCTGGATTGCGGCTTTGCGAATGTAAAGCTGTTCAACCAATACTTCAAAGGGAAATACGGAAGCACGCCGGGCGCTTACCGGGATACTCTCGCAAACGCCAAGATGCTGGACCCGGCTAGAAAGCCGCTGACGACGGAAGAGTCGTCGAGCGGCGACTACTACGAGACGGATACGATCTCGGCGATGGAGTCCTTGTACCGGTATTTGAACGACAGGGAAGGCAGTCCTCCGGTAGAGCATGATATGCCTTCCGATCAGCGGGATGTGGTCGACGTTCAGGCGGATGCCGGCATCCGGGAGGAGGCTTTCCTCAAGCATTGGAACCGGGTCACAACCGCGGGCCGCGCGGTGGAAGGGCTGCGGGAGGATTGGCGCCGGCAGTTTGCCGGCATGCAGGGTGAGTTTCCGTTTACCCATATCCGGTTTCACGGCATCTTTAATGACGAGATGATGGTGTATTCCGAGGATGAGGACGGCAAGCCCGTCTATAACTGGGCTTATGTAGACAAGCTGTACGATTTCCTGCTGCAGTCGGGCATTCATATTTTTGTCGAGCTCAGCTTTATGCCCGCGCTGCTGCGCCGTTCGAACGAGACGATCTTCTGGTGGAAGGGCGGCATCTCTCCTCCGGCGGATCAGGAGAAATGGAACGGGCTTGTCCGCGAATTCGTCAGGCATTGCGTGAACCGCTATGGTCTTGCGGAAGTAAAGAAGTGGTATTTCGAGGTGTGGAACGAACCGGATTTAACCGATGTCTGCTGGTCGGGGACGAAGGAAGAGTATTTCGCGTTCTATGAAGCGACGGCAAATACGATCAAGTCCGTCTCGCCGGCACTTACCGTAGGAGGGCCGGCGTTAGGCTATGGCTCGTTATGGAACGACAACTGGGCGGAGCAATTCATCGCGTATTGCCGCGACAGGGAAGTGCCGCTCGACTTTTTCTCGTTCCACGTGTATTCGGAGTATCCGTTCCAGAAGAAGGAGATCGGCAAGCTGACGACGATTATGCCGCCTTCTTATTTTTTGGACAGCATCAACCTGCTTAAGGAGAAGATCGGCTACGGTCAGCCGCATACGCCCAAGCTTCATATTACGGAATGGAATTTCTCGCTGTATGACCGCAATTTGCTGCATGATACGATGTTTATGGCGCCGTTTATCATTCATCATGCGCTGGCGACATTGGGAGCGGTGGATTCCATTGCTTATTGGTCGTTTACGGACGTATTCGAGGAAAGCCAAGTGCTGCCTTCGATGTTTTACGGCGGGTTTGGGCTCATAAATCGGGAAGGGCTTCGCAAGCCCGGCTATTACGCATTCCGACTGTTGTCCAGGCTGGGCAGCCGGATAATCGCGCAAGGGGATGGCTATATCGTTACGAAGAACGAGAATGAAGATGTGCAAATTTTGCTCTACCACTATGTTCACGTCGATTCGCTATACGCGAGCGGGGACAGAACCGGCTTAACCGAGCTGAACCGGTATTCGGTCTTTGAGGAGAAGGGGCATAAGCGGTTCCGGATTGCGCTGGAAGGCTTGTCGGGCAGCTACAAGCGGACCCGGCATGTGCTGGACCGGGAGCATGGCTCGGTATTCGACGAATGGATTCGCCTAGGCTCGCCGGCTTTTCCGACGGAGGAAGAGCTGAAGTACCTGCATAGCAGAAGTGGGCCGGCTATGCGGACGGACAGGCTGGAGCTCAGTGAGGGCTATGCGGAAGAGGCGGTTGTGCCTCCGCATGGGGTTCAGCTGATTATGCTGGAGAAGCAGTATCGATAAGGAGCTAATTACGCCCCCGGGGATTACCCGGGGGTGTTTTTTGTCGTATACGGAAGGCCTCCGGAGAACAAGATGGGAGTAAAGAAGGGGATACGGCAAGAAACAGACCTGATCCCGGCAAATAAGAACGCGAAAGCGTTTTGGATTGATTTTATACTAATAAAGCGGTTTCATAGACCGACTACAACGCAAGGGGGAGACAGAGATGGACCGGTTCATGAATTGGATGACCAAGAGGTTCGCTCCGAAGGTAGAAGCCTTCACCAAAAATATTTGGGTAGACTCGATCCAGTCCGCGATTATGGTAATTCTGCCTATGATCTTTATCGGCTCGCTCGTGACGCTCATTTCGATTCTGAATAATTACATCCCGGGCATGCCGGATTTGACGCCTTTTACGACTTTCAGCTTTGGACTGATCGGTATATTTATTGCCTTTCTTACGCCTTATTTCGTCATGCACAAGAAAGAACGCCACAACATCAAGCTGATTGCCGGCGCTACGGGCATATCGCTATTTCTGATGCTTCTTAAGCCAACAGTCGGCGATGACGGGACGATTAAGTTCATTCTGGAACGGTTCGGCCCGTCCGGCATGATTACCGCGCTGCTCGTCGGAGTTGGCGTAGCGGCGGTAATGAATTTGTTCCACCGCTTCTCGTTATTCAAGAAGGATACGAAGCTGCCGGATTTTATCGTCGAGTGGTTTGATTTTCTGGTTCCGATTGCTTTGTTGCTCGCGATTGGCTGGGTGCTGATCTATCAGCTGCACTTCGATATTTTCGAAATGATCGTCTCGGTGTTCGATCCGCTTAACGCGATCAGCCAAAGCCTGCTTGGCTTCGTTCTGTTCAACTTTATCGGGGTTGTCCTGTTTTCGTTTGGCGTCAGCCCGTGGGTCATGTCGCCGCTCTGGTATGCCATCTGGTTCCCGGCTATCGAGGAGAATGCCGCGCTGGTTGCCAAAGGTCTTGATCCGATCAACATCAATACGTTCGAAACCTTCTTCTCCGGCTGGGTAGGCGTGGGCGGCCTCGGCGCAACGCTGCCGCTAGTCGTGCTGTTCCTGTTCGCCAAATCGCAAAAGCTGAAATCCATCGGCAAAGCAACCATCGTGCCTTCGCTCTTCAACATTAACGAGCCGGTTGTGTACGGTGCGCCTGTTGCCTTCAACCCGATTCTGATGGTCCCGATGTGGATCAACGGCATCGTTATTCCGGTCATCGTCTATTTGGCGCTTGATTGGGGACTTGCCGCAATTCCGGCGCAGGTATTCCAGCTTTGGTATACGCCGCTTGGCTTGTCCACTTACCTGATCTCCGGCTTCAACGGGTTAATTCTGCTCGCCTTTGTATTGATCATTATGTTTATTATCTGGTTCCCGTTCTATAAGGTTTACGATCTGCAGGAGCTGAAGAAAGAGCAGCAACCGGAAGAGACTCCAAACGTTTAAACAAATTTGCACAGCAAGAAAAGGAGGTTTTCTACTCATGAAAACATCAGCGGAATTATTGTCTTTATTGACCTTGGAAGAAAAAGCTTCCCTTGTTGCAGGCTCGAATATGTGGATGACGAAAGGCATCGAACGCCTTGGCATCCCGGCGATTCATATGTACGACGGCACAAACGGCATCCGTAAAACGAACAGCGACGAAGAGATGGGGGTTACCGGGCAAAACCTTCCGGCCACCTGTTATCCGACAGGCTCGGCTATCGGCTCGTCCTGGAGCACGGAGCTGCTGCATGAGGTTGGCGTTGCGCTCGGCAAGGAAGGCCGGTCGATGGGCGTTGAGCTTTTGCTGGGCCCTGGCATTAACATGAAGCGCACGCCCCTTGGCGGCCGCAACTTCGAATATTATTCCGAAGATCCTTGCTTATCCGGGGAGCTTGGAGCCTCCTTCATCAACGGTCTGCAAAGCGAAGGCGTCGGCGCGTCGGTGAAGCATTTTGCCTGCAACAATCAGGAGTTCGAGAAGATGGTTACAAGCTCAGAGGTGGACGAGAGGACCCTGCGGGAAATTTACCTCAGCGCGTTCGAGCGGATCGTCAAAAAGGCGAAGCCTTGGACGCTCATGTGCTCTTACAATCTGCTTAACGGTTCGTATGCAAGCGAGAACGAGCATCTGCTTGATGATATTTTGCGCCGGGAGTGGGGTTACGACGGGGTTGTCATCTCCGACTGGACAGCCGTAAACGACCGGCTTCGCGGCCTCAAGGCGGGTCTCGATCTCGAGATGCCGGGACCTGCGGATTATAACACGAAAGCGATCGTTGAAGCGGTCAAAAAAGGTTCGCTGGAGGAAGCGGTATTGGATAGCAGCGTTCGCCGCATTCTTGACCTGGTTGCCAAAACAACGGAAGGCTCGGAGCAGGCAGCCGAGGCAGCGGACTATCATGAGCTTGCGCGCAAAGCCGCTGTTGAAAGCATCGTGCTGCTGAAGAACGATAACGGCATTCTTCCACTGGACCGGGAAACGCTTGGCAGCGTAGCGGTAATCGGCCGGTTCGCTAAGCAGCCGAGAATCCAAGGCGCCGGCAGCGCGAACGTTACGCCAACACGCGTAGATATTCCGTTTGATGAACTTGAGTCGCTTGCCGGATCCTCGGTCAAGCTGTCTTATGCCGAGGGCTATCCGCAGGAGGATATTATTGATGACCTTCTTATCGCGGAGAGCGTAGCGATTGCGGCGGCTTCCGAAGCAGCCATCCTGTTCGTGGGCCAGCCTGAATTCGCGGAATCGGAAATGCATGATCTGAAAGGCATTGAGCTGCCTGCTCATCAAGTGAAGCTGATTCAAGCGGTAGCCGCGGTTCAGCCCCGCTGTATCGTGGTGACCAGCAGCGGCAGCGCTTTGGCGATGCGGGCATGGGTGCAGCAGGTTCCGGGCGTTATCCACTCCTGGCTTGGCGGTCAAGGCAGCGGGAAAGCGATCGCCGACATTTTGCTTGGCGCGGCGAATCCTTCCGGCAAGCTGTCCGAGACGTTCCCGGTGAAGCTGTCGGACAATCCGTCCCATATGCGGATCCGCGGGGAGAACGGCAAGCTGCATTACCGGGAAGGCTTGTTCATCGGGTACCGGTATTACGATAAAAAAGAGCTGGCGCCCGAGTTCCCGTTCGGCCACGGCTTGTCGTACACTTCCTTTGCTTACTCCGGCTTGAAGACCGTTCAGCAGCCGGACGGCCAAGTAGCGGTAACGTTTACGGTTGCCAATACCGGTTCCGTTTCCGGCAAGGAAGTAGTGCAGCTGTACGTCCATGACGAGGAATGCAAGTGGACGCGGCCGGAGAAGGAACTAAAGGCTTTTGCCAAGGTTGAGCTGGCGCCGGGAGAGACGAAGGAAGTATCTTTTGTGCTGGAGGAACGCGACTTTGCTTATTACAACACGAAGTTCGGCAAATGGGTGGCCGAGACCGGGTACTTCCTGATTTCCGTGGGCAGCTCGTCGCGGGATATCCGGCTGCGCGGACGTCTGCATTGCGACTTTGGCGAAGAGAAAGCAACCTTCCATCCGTTCAGCTTGTTTATCGACTGGCTGAATGATCCCGTGGCGAAGAAGGTACTCGAGCGTTTCTTGGACGAGATGAACGCGAATATCGTGGACAAAATCCAGCTGAACGACGAGTTTGTCGGCTTCTGGGACGACTTCCCCGTCGTGAAGCTGATTCAGATGTTTGGCCAGAGCTGGCTTGGCGAACGCTCCCCGAATGAAGTCATCCAAGAGCTGATCGAACAGATTGAAGAGGAGCGCATGGCGCTAGGAAGCAAGTAAAGGTAAAGCCGCATTGCCGCGTTTGGCAATGCGGTTTTCTTTTTTACAGCAAGTCATTCAAATATAACCAAGCCATCATTGCAAATAAACGACCTCCTTGGCACAATGACGTTAATTGCGTTAGGGAAGAAGGCGTCTTTCATGAAGAGATTGATCAGGATATGGAAGAGTAAAGCATTTATTGTCATTGCGCTTGTTATCGTGCTCGTTTTTCTAAACAATACAACGTATTTCGCCAAACCGCTTGGCGGCGAGCCTTTGCTGCTTGCTCATCGCGGAATGGCGCAGATTTTTACGATGGAAGGCATTCAGAACGATACTTGCACCGCGGAGCGGATCTACGAGCCGGAATACCAGTACCTGGAAAATACGATTTCCTCGATGGAAGCCGCTTTCGAAGCCGGTGCGGATATCGTCGAGTTCGACGTGCATATCACGAAGGATGACCAATTTGCCGTGTTTCATGATTGGACTCTGGATTGCCGTACTAACGCCACGGGCGTTACCCGTGACTATACGATGGAGCAGTTAAAGCAGCTCGATATCGGTTACGGCTATACGGCCGACGGCGGAAAAACGTATCCTTTCCGTGGAAAAGGGGTTGGTCAAATGCCTTCGTTAACGGAGGTGTTGGAGCATTTTCCGGCTCAATCCCTTCTTATTGACGTTAAAAGCAATGATCCCGAGGAAGGAAGGCTGCTGGCGCAATATTTGTCTCAGCTTCCGGAAGAGAGAAGAAGTGATCTGGCCGTCTATGGAGGAGATGAACCGATTGCCGCTTTGAAGGAAGAGCTCCCGGACATGAGGGTGATGCCGAAGGCCACCCTGAAGAAATGCTTGATCCCTTACCTCGCCGTTGGATGGACAGGGTATGTGCCTTCGGCATGCAGCCATACGGAAGTGCATATACCCGAGAAGCTCGCTCCTTTCTTGTGGGGATGGCCGGACAAGTTTTTGGATCGCATGGCCAAGGCGGATAATCGCGTCGTGATCGTTGGCGGCGACGGCAGCGAATTTTCGAGCGGCTTTGACACGGTGGAAGATTTGAAACGCTTGCCTGAGGGATATTCGGGTGTCATCTGGACAAATCGGATTGACCGGATTGCTCCCCGATATAACCGGTAACGGTGGGATGATGAACAGCTTTGCTCTTTCGTTGAGCAGGGCTGTTTCTTTTTTTTGTATAATTCCGATTAATAAGGTTGGAAAAGGGAGAACAAGTTGAGCCCGGCTACATATGCTGATAGCAAGCAACACATTGTGGCAGCACGAGAGGGGCATGCGTACAGATGGGCAGAGAGTTTACAGCGCTGTTTGACGAATGGTCGGAATCTTATGATCGGACGGTTGCCGGGGAAGATGTGGAGTATCGGGAAGTATTCGCGGGATATGACCGCATCCTTGAAGCGGTAGCAGAGAGGGTTAGCGGCACGATTGTAGAGTTTGGTGTGGGCACGGGTAATTTGACGGAGAAGCTGCTTAAGCGGAGCGATAAAGTGTACGGCATTGAGCCCTCGGAAGGCATGCGCCGGGAGGTATCCAAGCGCGAACTGCCGATCCGGCTTCTGGACGGCGATTTCCTGGACTTTCCCGAGCTGCCGGAGCGGATGGACGCGATTGTCAGCACCTATGCTTTTCACCATTTGACGGATACGGAGAAGGACCAAGCGATTGCTTTGTATAGCCAATTGCTTGCGCCGGGCGGGCGCGTGGTGTTTGCGGATACGTCCTTTGCGAGCGCGGAAGAGCGTCATCAAATTGAGCAAACTGCCCTTGAAGCGGGCTTTCTAAATTTATATCAGGATTTGCGCACGGAGTATTATACCTCTCTCGATGTCTTGAATAAGCTGTTTACGAATCACGGTTTTACGGTCAGCTTCACCCGGCTCAACCGTTATGTCTGGCTGCTGGAAGCGGTCAAGCTGGCCTGAACCGATTGCACCTCTAGACGGGAACAGCAGAGGAGAGATGCTTGCATGGCTATTTATCGCAATGTCCGTGAGCTGATCGGAAATACGCCTATCGTTGAACTGACTCGTTTTCCGCTACCCGGAGGGGTCCGGTTATTTGCCAAGCTGGAGCTGATGAATCCCGGAGGGAGCGTCAAGGACCGCTTAGGTCTGGCGCTGCTGCGCGATGCGGCTGAGCGGGGCGAGCTGCAGCCCGGAGGAACCATTATCGAACCAACGGCAGGCAATACGGGGATTGGTCTCGCGCTTGCCGCGGTTGGAACGGACTATAAAGTCATATTTGTCGTACCTGAAAAATTCAGCATCGAAAAGCAGACGCTGATGCGCGCGCTTGGAGCGGAGGTCGTCAATACGCCTACCGAGGACGGAATGCTCGGGGCTATCCGCAAAGCGGAGGAGCTGGTGTCGTCTATTCCGGGAGCGTATTCACCGGCGCAATTCTCGAATCCGGCGAACCCTTTGGCTTATTATGACACGCTTGGTCCGGAGCTGTGGCAGGAGCTGGACGGGAGAGTGGATGTCTTTGTGGCGGGAGCGGGAACGGGCGGAACGTTTATGGGAACGGCGCGGTATTTGAAGGAGAAAAATCCGGCCGTAAAGACGGCAATCGTCGAGCCGGAGGGCTCGATATTGGCTGGCGGCAAGTCCGGACCGCACCGGACCGAAGGCATCGGCGTGGAGAAGCTGGCTCCGTTTATGGATCCTTCCTATTTCGATGCGATTCACACCATTACCGACGATATTGCGTTTGCCCGGGTGAAGGAGCTGGCAAGACTGGAAGGCCTGCTTGTCGGCAGCTCTTCCGGCGCGGCGCTTGAAGCTGCACTCCGGGAAGCGGAGCTTGCGCCATCGGGAAGCCGCATTGTGACGATATTCCCGGACGGAAGCGAGCGTTATCTGAGCAAGCAGATTTACGGGGGATAGAGGAGGCGGCTTGACGTTGAAGCGATTAACGAAGCTGATTCACGGAGGAACGCCGGTTGATCCGCATACCGGCGCCGTTAACGTACCGATCTACCAGACGAGTACGTATAAGCAGGATGATATTGGCGTACACCGCGGTTACGAGTATTCCCGCACGGGCAATCCGACAAGGCATGCACTGGAGGAGCTCATCAAGGAGCTCGAGGGAGGCGCGCGCGGACTGGCGTTCAGCTCCGGCATGGCGGCGATTCATACGGTGTTGTCACGCCTAGACAGCGGGGACCATCTGCTTGTGACCGACGATGTGTATGGCGGGACGTTCCGGATCGTTACCCGGGTGCTGGCGCGCCTTGGCATTGAGGCCACCTTTGTGGACACGGCAGATCTGGATGCATTAGGTGAGGCAGTGCGACCAAACACAAAAGCTTTGCTTGTTGAGACGCCAACCAATCCGCTGCTGAAGCTGACGGATATCGCGGCGGTTTCCGCGTGGACGAAGTCGCGCGGGTTGTTGTTTATTGTAGACAATACGTTTGGCACGCCGTATTGGCAGACGCCGATTGCGTTAGGCGCGGATGTCGTGGTCCATTCGGCGACCAAATATTTGGGCGGGCATAGCGACGTTGTTGCGGGGCTGGTCGTTACGGCGGACGAGAAGCTTGGCGAAGAGCTGCATTATATTCAGAATGCCGTTGGCGGCGTGCTTGGTCCGCATGATTCCTGGCTGTTGATCCGCGGCATGAAGACGCTAGGTCTTCGCATGGAAGCGCATGAGGCCAATGCGCGCGAGATCGCGGCGTTTCTTGCGGAGCATCCGGCTGTCCGGAAGGTCTACTATCCCGGGCTGCCGGACCATCCGCAGCATGAGCTGGCGAAGCGGCAGGCGCTTGGCTTCGGCGGGATGATCTCGTTTGATGTGGGAAGCAACGAGAAAGCAGCGGAGGTGCTGCGTAAGGTTCGGTACTTTACGCTAGCCGAAAGCCTCGGCGCCGTGGAAAGCCTCATCTCCGTTCCGGCCCGGATGACGCATGCGTCCATCCCGAAGGAACGGAGAGAGCTGCTTGGCATCACGGACGGTTTGATCCGCATCTCGGTTGGCATCGAGGACCGGGAGGATCTGATCTCTGATCTGGCTCAGAGCCTGGAAGGCTAGTAAAGCCGGTTCCGCTCCGATCGTACCGATCTTGCTTGAAGCCGCTCGCAGCACGAAATTCCCTCTACATCGACGCAGTGTCTCCAGATACGACCCCTAACTAACTAGAGTCCCGGCTCATCAACGGTCTTAACGATGTCGCACATCGTTAAGACCAGCGCAACTGACCAGCCCGAGCACCTTAACGATGCCGCACATCGTTAAGCGCATCAAAAACAGCGAAAAACCAGCCTCTAGGGCTGTTTTTCGGAACCTTAACGATGCGGCGCATCGTTAAGCCCAGCGCAGCTTGCAAATCCGGACACCTTAACGATGTCGCACATCGTTAAGCGCATCAAAAACAGCGAAAAACGAGCCCCTGGGGCTGTTTTTCGGAACCTTAACGATGCGCCGCATCGTTAAGCCCAGCGCAACAGGCAAATCTGGGCACCTTAACGATGCCGCACATCGTTAAGCGCACCAAAACAGCAAAAAACGAGCCCCTAGGGCTGCTTTTCGGAACTTAACGATGCGGCGCATCGTTAAGCCCTCTCCGAATGGGTAAGCCAATATAGCAAAAGAGGCTGTGCAGAGCTTACCTGCACAGCCTCTTTTGCTATGCGGCCACCTCCCACAAGTATTTTCTTGGTTATTGTTCTTTATTTGACAGGTAAGGGGATTCCTACGAGCAACGGCGATCGGAAGAACATAAAAACACGCAGTTTGCTCTTTAACCTAGGTAAGCTCAAATAAATACAATCCAAAAAATCCTGACACCCCACCTAAAAAAATGCGCCGTGATAAACGTCCCAAATTTCGTTTACAATGAAGGAAACATCTTATCGGGCCGGATCGGCGGCCAAGGAGCCAAAGCGGATGCGATCCTTTTCCTTATCCTCGCTTCTAAGGCAGTACCGTCCCCGCAGACTTCGCACCCGAATTCTGCTGGCCGTAGTGTTATTGTCGGTGCCGCCGTTAATCATTCTAGGATATATTTCCTTTAATATTTCGAAAAATACAATCGTGCATAACCATCTGGACAACAACAAGCATAATCTGCAGGCGGCAAGCGAAGTGGCGGATCTTCTGTTCCGGAACGTCATTAACATGCACCGGCTTATTCTCGCCAACGATCAGCTACGCGAAGAGTTGAAGGCAAGCGCGGCGGACGAAAGCCACGTGCTCGATATCCGGACCGCCAACCGCTTGCAAAATCTCGTTGTGCGCAACTTAATCGATACCCGCCACATCGACTCTATCTGCTTGTTTGACCGGGGCTTTCATTCCGTCTGTTACGGCAGCGTTGAAGCAAACGCGGGAATCTATGACGATGAGACAAGCCGTTCGGTGATAGGGCAGACGGATTGGTACAAGCGCGCGGAAGCGGCGAACGGCAGAGAAGTATTTTTCAGCTACAATGTCCTTCAGTCCATTAATTCGGGGAATGCCGGGACCTCGTTCTCCAGCGTGAAGCTGCTTCGCGATCCGGCAAGTTTCCGCGTCATCGGGCTGCTTATTATTAATTTGAAGAAAACGATATTCGAGCAGGCGATGGGGGACGACGGGGATTTTATTGTGCTGGATACCACAGGAAAGTTTTCCCGCAGCGTCTATGCCCAGAACGCTTCGATTGAGCATTTGATCGACCGCGAGGTTGGCGAAGACAGCGTCCTGCGCGAGCTGCATCAGCATGGTTATTTGACGGTTGGCTACCGCAACGCAACGACCAATTGGACCTTCCTTCATATCGTCAAAACTAACGTGCTGCTGCAGGATTCCAACCGGATCGGTACGGTAACGATGCTTATTGCGGGCTTTATCGCGCTTATTGCGATTATTCTGTCCATGTTTGTATCCGGAAGCATTACGCGGCCGCTCTTGCAGCTGAAAAAAATGATGGTGGACTGGTCAAAAGGTTCAGGCGCCTCGGTTCAGGTTATTTCCTTCGAAGAAGACGAGGTCGGGGCGATTGGCGAGACGTTCCGCAAGATCTCATCCGAGAATAAACAGCTGAACGAAAGGCTTATCCATTCGCGGCTAAAGGAGAGGGAAGCGGAGCTGAGGACGCTGCAGGCGCAGATTAAGCCTCATTTTCTCTATAACACGCTGGATTCGATCTATTGGATGGCTATTTTGCAAAACAACGCGGATATCGCCAAGATGACGGTTGCTCTGTCGGAGAGCTTTAAGATCAGCCTGAACAAAGGGAAGGAAACGATTCCGGTGTTCAAGGAGCTCCAGCATATCGAGCATTACATGACGATACAGAATCTCCGCTATAAGTCGCGGTTCCACTATATCGTTGATGTCGAGCAGGGACTGATGAGCATTGAGATTCTGAAGCTGATTTTGCAGCCGCTTGTCGAGAACGCCATCTACCACGGCCTGGAGCCCAAGGTTGGAGAAGGAACGATCAGGCTGACGGGTAGAATGGAGGATGGCACGGCTGTCTTTACGGTGGAGGACGACGGCGTTGGGATGGAGGATATCCAGGCAACGGAAACCGGGTACGGACTTGTCAACGTCAGGGAACGAATCATGCTCTACTATGGTCACAGAAGCTCGCTAACCGTTCGCAGCGAACCGGGGAAAGGAACAATCGTCGAGATCCGGTTCCGGCCAAATGAAATCAGAGAGGGTTGAGAGTCATGTTAAAAGCCGTTATTTTCGACGACGAGTATATCGTTACAGAGGGGCTTCAGATGATGGTTGACTGGTCCCGTTACGGCATAGAGCTGGCCGGTACGGCCGCCGACGGTCTCTCCGCTCTGCAGATGGTCCGGGAGCTTCAGCCCGATATCGTGATGACGGATATCCGCATGCCTGGCTTAACCGGATTGCAGCTGATTGAAGAGATTGCGAAGGAAATGCCGGATACCGCGTGTATCGTGTTCAGCGGCTTTAACGAGTTCGAATATATACGCAAGGCGCTAAAGCTTGGCGTGATTGATTATTTGGATAAGCCCATTACGCTTGAAAAAGTCGACGAAGCGATCGGCCGGACTATTGCCCGCATCGGCCATCAACTGGAGCATACGCAGCTGAAATCCCAAGTAGCCGCCAATAAAGAAGCTTTGCTGGAGAAGGCAACGCTTGATTTGCTGCTGCTTGGGGAGCAAGCCGTCGCCGATTGGAAGAAGGCGTTCGGGGAAGCTGACGCCAACCGGGTGAAAGGCGTCACCGTGTTTGCGGCTACGGGCAATACGGAACGGCTCGAAGAGCATCCGTCTTACCGATTGGTTTCTTTCTCATACGGAAAAGAGTGGGTGAGCGTCGCTTTTCATTACGATTTGCCGGCAGATCTGCTATGGGAACAGCTGACGCTCCGTTCACCGCAAATGGAGGAGTCGATTGGCTCCGGGCAGACCTATGCCGACGCGGCAGATGCAGCCAAAAGCTACAATGAAGCGGTACGCGCTCTCAGGTACGCCGTTTTTCTGGAGGAGAAAGGCTGGACCCGGTTCGAGCATGCGGAGGACAGCTTTCCGCATGGCTTAACCGGGTGCGAAGAAGAAATCGTCTTCAACATGCGAACAGGCAATAAGGAGGGCTTGCTGCGCCTATTGGATGAATACAAGCATTGCATGGAGGCCGAGCGGCTCAGTCCCGAGTCAGTCGAGCAGGAGGTTCTCAAGCTGGCTTATATCGGGTATCAGGTAGCCAAGGAATCCGGCGGGGATATGAAGCAGCAGGCAATTGTGCCGTACCGGGAGCTTGGCGAGATGTCGTCGAGAGACCGGATGTTCGAATGGCTTCGGGAGCAAATGGAGCTGCTCCATAACTTTATGAGGGAAGACAAGCATGCCGCGAAGCATAATGCGGTGGAGAAGGCGCTTGCTTTTATCGAGAAGCACTATCTGGAGTCGTTCACCCTGCAGGAGGTGGCCGAGCATGTCGGCATGAATGCCACCTATCTCAGCCTGCTGTTTAAGGAAAAGGTAGGAACCTCATATATTAAATACGTCACCAAGCTGCGGATGGAGCAGGCGAAGATACTGCTGCACAAAGGCATGCTGGTCAACGATGTGAGCAAGAAGGTAGGCTATTATAATTACAGGCATTTTACGGAGCTGTTCAAGAAATACGCGGGTGTAACGCCGGGGCAATTCCGTGAAGGGCATGTCGGCGGCAAAACGCATGAGCCAGCGCAGGAGGTGGAGCAGCATGAGTAGGCCGGCCGCGGCAATAGGCCTAATAACCGCGTTATGCGTATTTCTCGTATCCTGCTCGAGCGGCGGCTCGTACGGAACCAATGATGAGCAAATTACGGATCCGACCCGGGTTATTCATTATGTATCATCGGATCTGGAAGAGCAGCAGCCCCGGATTATCAGCGAGCAGGCTCGCGAATACGAGAAGCAGCATCCCAACATTAAATATGAATTCGAGAACGTCAACACCTCGGACCTCGTTCAGAAAATCCAGCTGTTAGCGGCAAGCAACGACCTGCCGGAGGTCTTCTCCTACGAATCGGGCAGACCGCTTGAACAGCTGGCGGATAACGGATTTATTTTGGATATCGAGAAGGTATTCCGCGAGCTCGGCTTGCAAAACGAATTAAATCCGGCAGCCGTGAAGCTGCTAAAGTCGATGGTCCGGGATAAAGGGCTGTACGCATTGCCTCTAGAGATTAATATCGAGGGCTTCTGGTACAATAAAAATCTATTCGACAAGTATGGCCTGGCTGTCCCGGAGACCTGGGATGATCTCCTCCAAGCGGCGGAGGTATTGCAGTCGCATGGCGTTCAGCCCTTCTCGCTGGCTGGCGGCAATAAATGGCCAATCACCCGGCTCATTAACAGCTATGTGATCCGGGTATACGGCTATGACGCGATGCAGCGGGTAGCCCGCAAGGAGCTGAAGGTAACGGATCCGGGCTTTGTTAAAGCGGCCGATACGATTCAGCAGATGGCCCAGCTTGGTTATTTCGGCAGGCATGTGAACACAACCGAGACGGACGAAGCGACAACGATGTTCCTCGAAGGGAAAACCGCCATGTATTACACGGGAAGCTGGAGTCTCAGGGATTTTAACAGCACGATCCGAAACAAGATCGGAACGGATGCCATCGGATTGTTTAACATTCCTTTGGTGAAGGGCGGAGCTGGAACGAAGGATGACTGGCTGATGAACGCGGGGCTGATCACTTCATTATCGGCGGCAGCGTATGACGATACGATGAAGGATTGGCTGAAAGCGGTGTTTACCGGCTACGGGGACAAGGCGATGCAGGAATACGGCGTAATTTCCGGCTTTAACGTGCAGAATATGCCTGACGATGAGCCTAAGCTGACGCAAATGGCGCAGGAGACCATCGATAGCGTCAAGAACGGCGCTTTATGGTTTGAGGCTTTATTCGATGCCGATACGCAGACGGTTGCCTGGAATAACGCCCAGCTCTTGATTGCAAGCAAAGATTATACGGGGAAGATGTATATGCAGGACTTGCAGGCGGCATTAGACAAGCAGCAATAAATTGGAATGGGAAATCCCGCAGACCTGATTTTGGTTTGCGGGATTTGTTGCGCTTATTAGCCTTTTACCGCACCGGCCGTCATGCCGGCAACGATTTTTTTGTTGAAAAAGATAAACAGAATAAGCGGCGGGAGAGAGATCAGAATAATATCCGCGAACAGCAGATTCCAGGACGTATTGTACATGCTGGTGAAGTTGTACAGGGTCAGCTGGATCGTAGCGTTTTTGGCACCCGGGAAGAAGTAGAGCGGATTCACGAAGTCGTTGTAAATGCCAACCGACGACAGCACGATAACCGTTGAGGTTACCGGCATAAGGAGCGGCAAAATCATCTGGAAAAACATCCGCATGCTGCCGCAGCCGTCCACGATAGCCGCTTCGTCGATTTCCCTCGGGATTGTCGCCATAAAGCTGCGGTACAGCATAACGGCGAACGAAATGCCAAGCGCAACCTCGACGAGGACTATTCCGGACATCGTCTTGAACAGATGGATCGAGTCCAGCACCCAGATCGTTGGTACGACGGCGGGAGGAATCATAAGGCCGGCCAACACAAGAAACTGAATGATGCCCGACCAACGGTCATTGCGGCGCTGCAGCACGTAACCGGTCATTGCGCTGACCACCACGAGGATAGCGATCGACAGCAGCGTGATAAGCGTACTGTTCACGAAGGACCGGATCACCATATGGTCTTGCGCGATAAGAACTTCCTTATAGTTCGACCATTGAAGGGACGTTGGCCAGCTTAGATCAAGCTGAGCGGCGTCCGTTTTATTTTTAAGCGAGTTGACAATGACAAAACAGAACGGGACCCAGAAAATAACGATGGACAAGACAATCGCGATAACCTCGAAAACGATTCGTTTCGTGCCTTTCAGCTTCATTAAAGATCAACCTCCCTTTTGGACAGAAGCTTAAGCAGAGGGAAGGCCAGCAGGGATACGCCGATAAAAAGAATCACGTTGCCCGCCGTTGAGAGGCCGTAGAAGCCGCCTTGATATTGTTTATAAATGATAGAAGCGATCAAGTCCGTGCTGAAGCCTGGCCCGCCTTTGGTCATCGCCCATACGAGGTCGAAGGAACGAAGTCCTCCGATAAAGGCAAGGATAATAACCGAGTTCATCGCGGGTGCCACAAGCGGATTCGTAATATGCTTGAACCGGTCCCAGGCGTTGCCGCCGTCGATCTGAAGCGCTTCGTAATATTCTTCGGGAATGGACATAATGCCCGCGATAAAAATAACAGTAGCCATGCCAACGCCCTTCCACACGTCAACGAAAGCGACGGACAAGAGGGCGATACTCGTGTCGCCAAGCCAGTCGGGACCAACGATGCCCGCAAGCGCCAGGCTTTTATTAATGAGGCCTTGCGTCGGATGCATCATGCTGCTGAACGCGATGCCTACGGCAATGGTAGAGAGCAGCGTCGGGAAGAAAACGACGGAGCGAAGATAGCCTTTGATCCGGAGACCGGACGTCAGTGCCACCCCCAGCAAGAGTCCGAATACGACCTTAAGGCCGCAGGTTACAACCGCATAGATCAAGGTGTTGCGGAAGCCGATATTAAGCGACGATTCCGAGAAAAACGTCTTATAGTTGTCCAGGCCGATGAAATCCCAGTCCACCAGATCCCATCTCGTCATACTGAAGAAGAAGGACATGATGGTGGGCAAGAGGAACAGCACGAAATAAATAATGCCCGCGGGCAGCAAAAACTTGTACGTATAAAACCTTTTGGAAGCCTTTGTTAGGGAAGCCTTCTGCATGGTGAATCTCTCCCATCTTACTATCTTTGCAAAAAGCCCTGTCCTGCCTTAAGGAGCAGGGCAGGGCTGCTATGACTGCCTACCACATCAGAAAATATAAGTATTTCGAGCTCGAAATACTCATTTTCTGATTGGCGATAAAACTACCATTGAAACGCGGTCGCTCATCTTCGGATGACTTCGATATAAGGTTTTATCACCAGCCTGCGATGCCAAGCTGCTTCGCTTGCTTCTCGACGTCTTTGTCATACGCTTTGGCATTGTCCTCCGGCGACTTCATGCCTGCGCCGACTTCAACCGTCAGCTGCGGCAGGCTTGGTCCTTTGAGCGGGGACAGGAACTCAAGGGCAGGCGCGTTGTTGCCGTTATCGAAGTAAGGCATCATTTCTTTGACGCCGGCGTAAGCATCGTTCGGCAGCGTTGCGCCTTTGATCACGTAAGGACCTTCCGGTTTTGCTTTTGTTGCCAGGAGGGCCATGCCTTCGGGCGAAGCGAAGAAGTTGATCCATTTTTTCGCGGCTTCCACGTTTTTGCCGTCCTTATAGATCGCGATTCCGGCAGGCATCCATACGGTCAGAGCGGTTTTGTCCGCGCTGTCGGCAGGCTGGGCGAATACGCCGATATCGTCGATTTTGTCCGGGTACGTTGCAAAAATATTCGAGAGAGCGAAGGTCAGCATCGGATACTGAACGCCAGTGCCGTCAACGAGCATTTTGAGCGCCTGGTCATACGTGGTGGCGAGGTAATCCTTGTTCATGTAATCCTTCATCTCGGCAAGCTTCTGGAAGCTGCGCAGAGCGGCAGGCGTATCGGCGAATTTCGCTTTGTTGTTCGTAAAATCATCGGCAAACGTTGGAGCGTCAGCCGTTACGTTAGCGTAGTCGGCCAGTACGATCAGCTGGGAGGTCCAGCTGTCCTTGTAGGAGCCGATGACCGCTGTTTTGCCCGCTGCTTTGATCTTCTCGTTATTGGCTTTCAGCTCATCCCAGGTTTTCGGAACGGATAAGCCAAGCTCCGCATAAACCTTTTTGTTGTAGAGCCAAGCCCCCGCCTGCGATGCGCCGCTTGGCGCCGCATACGTTTTGCCGTCAACGCTGACGGTTGGCAGGAAGGAATCCACAACGTTTTGCATAAACGGTTCGCTTGTCAGGTCAAGGAAATATTTCTCGGGCTGCAGCGCTTTGAACAGGGAGCCGGAGTTATAGAAGCTCAGGTCATCCATTTCGCCGGTTGCCAGTCTTGTTTTTACGAGGTTGTCGCCTTCGTCGCCGCCCGGGCGGAGGTCGAATTCGGTTTTGATGTTATAGCGCTTCTCGATTTCGTCGGCTACCGCTTTAATGCCTTCCGTAGAAGTCTGGTTGTCGATCATCAGCTTCAGCGTGACCGGCTTCTCGTAGCGTTCGGATGAGGCGTCGCTTGTTGCCGCCGGCGATTCGGTTGCTGCGTCCGGGGATTTATTCGCATTAGCGTTCGCTGCGTTGCCGTTATTATTGTTGCTGCCGCATGCCGTCAAAGCGGATGTAAGAAGCACGGCTCCTGTCAGGGCCAGAATTGTTTTCTTTTTAGATTGTGCCATTCAGATATACCCTCCTTGTTATGTTCGAGCGTAATCAAGCTGTTCCATTCGTTAGCGGTTCGGGTTTCCGGAGCCCTGTGGACCTAAGTGTAAAGGCTTTCATGACGGCTTGATAAGCGCTGCTTTTTTTGGCTCCCGTCTGATTTTTTTTGACAGTGCAGTAACGGCGCGGGGTATCGCGGGGCGATCCAAATTAATCGTACGCGGAACCCAAAAATCGCTGACATCCAGGCAAGGAGCATCTAAAAAAATCGGATGCGCATCCAAAAAGGCCGTCCTTGCTGGAAACGATGCAAGCGCATACGATTGAAGGTATAAGAAGGTAAGGCAGCAGGATACGGGAGGGTTTATAGATGTTAATCAATCAAACGATGGTCGATAAAGCCGAAGCGTTAATACCCGAATTAATGACAAGCGTGGTTGAGCCGAAATCCGTTGTTGAAATTGCGGCGGATGTGGAGGCTTTTCAAGGCTGGCGTGTCGAGCAGGCGGAGGATCAAGCTTGGAAGGAACGGGTGCTCGGAAAAGGAGACAATTTTATTCTGGACTTTGGGGATCACCTTGTTGGTTATGTGAGCTTGAAGGTCAAGTCCGTCGGCAGCCCGCCGGATGCACCGTTAAAGCTGAAGCTGACGATAGGGGAAATGCCCTGCGAGATTGCGGAGCCTTTTGAGACGTACAACGGCTGGCTGAGCAGCTCCTGGCTGCAGGAGGAGACGATCTTTATTGACGTGCTTCCCGCGGAAATCAAGCTGCCAAGACGGTATACGTTCCGTTATATCAAAGTGGAAGTTCTGGATACGTCGAAAAAATATAACGTGTCATTCGAGCAGGTAGCATGCACGGCGGTTACTTCCGGCGATATCGCCCGCGTTGTGCCGCTGCCGGGAAGCGTATCCGGTGAATGGTCGGAGATGGACCGCATTGCGGTCAAGACGCTGCAGGACTGCATGCAGACCGTATTTGAGGACGGGCCGAAGCGGGACCGCAGGCTGTGGATCGGAGATTTGAGGCTGCAGGCGCAGGCGAATTATTTGACGTTTAACAACCATGAACTGGTGAAGCGCTGCTTGTATTTGTTTGCCGGCATGCGGCTCCCGGACGGTGCGGTTGGGGCTTGCGTCTTTGAGAAACCGCATGCTCATGCGGATGATACAAGACTCTATGATTATGCGCTGTTTTTCGTGGCTTGCTTGTACGACTATTATGAGGCATCCGGGGACAAAGAAACGCTAGAAGAGCTCTGGCCGATTGCTATGGAGCAGCTGGAGATTGGCGTGGAGAGGCTGGATGAGCGGGGAATCGTGCGTGATGACGAGACCTGGTGGAGCTTTATCGACTGGCATCCGGAGCTGAACAAGCAGGCGCCATCGCAAGGCGTATTGATCTATTGCCTGAAGCGCGGCCTGGAGCTGGCCCGCACTCTTGGTCTGGCAGACAAGCAGCAGTATATAAAAGAACAGATTGCACGGACGGCTGAGGCGGCTGTTACTCAATTATGGGATGAGGACGCGGGCTTCTTCGTCAGCGGCTCCGATCGCCAGATTTCTTGGGCATCCCAAATCTGGCTAGTTCTCGCGGACGTATTGCCGGCGGAGGATAACGTTGCGTTGTTGGAGCGCCTGTTTGAGGAGCAGCCGGTGATCGGAATGACAACGCCGTATATGTACCACCATCTGATCGAGGCCTTGTTCACGGTTGGCAGCAGGGAGAAAGCCACTCGGCAGATGCAGGCTTATTGGGGCGAGATGATCAAGGACGGCGCGGATACGTTCTGGGAGCTGTACAACCCGGAGGACAAAAAGCTGTCGCCGTACGGCAGCAACCTGATCAACAGCTACTGCCACGCATGGAGCTGCACGCCAACGTATTTTATTCGGAAGTATCTGATTTAGTTGAGCAGCACCAAACAGAGAAAGACCGCTTCGCGGCTGGGTACAAACTACCCGGAGAGAAGCGGTCTCTTCTTTATTTATACGGAATGGTCACGGTAGACTGCTGGCCGTTGGCGCTGCTCGCATTGACGCGAAGCGAGGATGCCCCGTTGCCAATCGCGCTCCACACCTTAATCGTAATGGTGCCATTGTTCATGTTCGCGAAGGAGCCGGTAGCCGAGGTTGGTCCGCCGCCTTGCGTATAATCCTCCCAGCCGGTTACGTCATTGGTCGCGAAGTAACCGTAGGTTTCCACCCTCGTCGCGCTTCCGTTGCCGTTAAAATCATACGTGACCTGTACCTGAACGCCGTTGCCGACGCTAGTCCCGGAGTCCAGGAACAGATGGAAGGCGGTTGCTTTAGTCGCGTCGTAGGTGCCGGTAATGCCGGTAATCGTGTACGTAGTTGGGCTATGCGGATTACCGTCATAGTTTGCTCCGCCCGCACTAGCAATCGTATCGCTTGCTGCCGCCGTTCCTGCCGTAAAGCTTAAGCTGGAGCCCGATCTCGCATAAAGCACATTGCTTGAGAGGGATGCCCCCGCAACGGTGTAACTCGCTGCATTGCTGGTTCCGGCAGAGGTCGTTACGGTTACATTATAGCTTCCTGCCGCAAGACTCGAAGGAACGGTCGCCGTAATGGAAGTGTTCGACCAGCTTGTTACGGCAGCGGCCGCAGAGCCGAACTTAATAGACGATGTACCCTGCGAAGCTCCGAATCCGCTGCCCGTTACGGTAACCGTGCTTCCCGCTGAACCCGAAGAGGGGCTCAAGCTGGTAATTGACGGTCCGCTAGGCGTAACAACCGTTCCAAGCGAGGAAGCGACCGAGCCGGCAGGCACGCTCAAGGTAGCTCCGTCCGAGAACGTAACCGTAATGGCCGAAGTTCCCGGATTGTATGCGACGTAGTTGCGGGTTGAGCCTTTTTTGAATACGCCGTAGGTCGGCACGTTAGCCGTTACGGAAGTATCCACCTGACCAAGCGCCTGCATGTTATACAGGAAGCTGTACGTGTGCGCTTTGGTCTCGCCGTCCTCCGGCGTGTAGTTCGGATTCGCGTTAAACAGGCTGATCGCACCGTCCGCATCATACAAAGCTTGGTACTCCCAGAATATATCCGGCCACATGTTCCAGGCATTGCCCCCGCGTTCGGAGGCTGTCTGCGCCAGGAAGGCTGCGGAATAGGAAGGCTTGTAGCCAAGATACGCGGAAGCTGCGGTTACCGGCAAAATATTAATGCCGCGGATCGCCTGTACGTCCGCCGAGAACCAGGTTGCATAGACGGACTTGCCGCCCCAGATCATCGAGGAGTAGTTGTGGTTATAGCCGCTTTTGAAGTTGGTTCCATCGATATTAAACCAATATTCGTTTACCGCGTTGACCTCGGTCGTGTACAGGTAGATCCCCGCATCGCGGATAGCCGTATTGCCCGTAGCCTGCCCCCACAGGATCATCGCGGACCAAGCATTAATCGCCTCCGATGACGATTCCTGGTTATTGCCGTCCGCAAATTCGGAGTTGCCCGACGCCCAGGAATGGCCGGCATAAGGATCGAAGTTGCGCATGTAAGGGAAGCTGGTGTCGGAGCGGTCCCAGTTGGCGAAATCTTTGATCAGCATATTCACCATGCCGCCGTAGTTAGCGGTTGAAGCCCAGCTTGGATTGTTGCGGGCCACTTCAGCCGCTGCGCGAACCCAATAGCCGTAGTGGAAGTGATGGTCGTTCAAGGAATCATTCGAACCATAGCTGGCCGGGTAGCCGATAAGGGTGCCCCAATTGCTGTTGTAGTAGAACAGGTTGTTGGTTTTTGTCCCCGCAGTCAAATTGCTGCTCAGCGTTGTCTCGAGATAGTTCTCGAAATTCGCAACGGCTGCCGTGTTGCCAGCCTGCTGGGCGATTGGGAGCAGGTTGGCGATCCGGCCCAAATATTTGCCAAGCCAATACGTATCGGTTGCCCCAACGGTATGGTTCGCTTCGGTCCGGACGGACTCGATATAGTTGTTCAAGGTTGCGTTGTTATAGCTGCCAACGGCAGGCAGGTAAGGGAGAATGCCCTGATAAGTAAGCGATGTTGTAAAAGAGGACCCGGCTACCGTCTTCATCGTTCCCCTCACGCTGTCGTAGGTGTACGGGAGCAGCGAAGTTGATGTATTTTTCCACTGGCTGGGATAAAGCGCCATAATCGTGCCGGTCTGCGTGCCTTCCATAGCTTGCGTTGTGACAGAGTAGGTAGTTGACACCTTGCTGGTCGAAGAGTTGTAGGAGTAGTTCGAAGTTGTATTGGTTACGAAGGAGTAGGCGTATTGCTTATAGGCATTTAGAGTAGCCGCCGTATTGTCAGGAAGAACGGCTACCGAGAAGTAGCTTTTGCCGTTCAACGAGTTGGTAAGCGTAGAGGTTCCAATGCCGGACCAGGTGGAGCCGGTAGGTCCAAATAAACCGTAGTGATGGCCGTTAATCGTTACGCCCAGAACGCTGCTCGAAGCGCTGCCGGACCAGACGGTTGGAGCGGACGGGAAAGTGAGCTTAGGCAGGCCGCCGGCGTATGTACCGTAGATAAACGGCAGGCCGTGTCCGGTTGTAAACCGCATCGTTCCGCCGCTGCTGAACAGCATCGATACCGTCCAGTCGGAAAAGGCGTCTACCTTGGCATCCGGGAAGTTCGACTGGGCGGAATGGCCAAGGGTGAAATCGTTGACGTACGCGCCAAACATGGCGTCCGCGCTGCCGGATTGCACCGGATAGCCGATGCCAAGCCCGTCTGCTTTCGCCTGAACGGCAAGCGGGTGAGGGAACATCACGTCCGAGTAGGCCTTCCAGGCGAGGGAGCTCCACCAGTCATTGGTTGGCATGGCCCCAGTCACATTAGAGGTTTTGTAGATCGTTGCGGGAGGTCCCGTCTGTCCTGCAGGCAGGCTGTTCGTATAGCTTCCCGCGCCTACCGCGATCGTGGCGGCCGCTGCCGGAGAAGTAAACGAGCCTAGTATAGTGAATGCAAATAATGCGGTTAATACCATCCATTTGGTCCATTTCATATCCTTCTTCATCAAGCTCCTCCTCGAAAAAAGGTCTGTGTGTTCTGCATTCTTCACAGCTGCCATAAATCTGTACCCGACTCCCCGGTCAGGCAGCATCGCCTCCCTTCGTAGGTTAAGGACGACAAAAAAAGAAGACCTATTCTCCATAATCCAGTGATTGCGGAACCGTCTTCTGTCGTTTACAGCATGAGATAGATTCTGTGTTTAGATGTCTAAGATGAGGGCAATACGGAAGTGATTGCGATTGATGTGTGTACGAAGCGAAACAAAGAGGAGTGTGGTGATGCGATTTTCGAAAAATTTTCGTGATTGCATCTTGATTATGGTCGCGATCCGTTCATTTGTAAAGAGGAAAGTGGGTAATTTTACAAAAATAGGGCTTAAATCCTGTTTTGATAACGAAAGTTTTCGTAATATCACAAACACAAAACTATGGTATTTCCGAAAAATGACAGGTATGATAGGATGGATAAAAGAAGAGAAGAAGGGCAGATCTGCCCACGGAAGTGAGAGATTACGGTGAAAATAACGATTAAGACAATCGCCGAGCTGGCGGGGGTATCCGTGTCGACCGTCTCTAAAATCGTAAACAACTACAATGATGTCGGCACCGAAACGAGAGAGCGCGTGCTGCGGATTATGGAGGAGCACGGGTATGCGGCCTCCAATTCGTCGAAGGCTCCGAAACGCAAATCGCAGCTGGTCGGCGTTGTGTACGCGGGTAAAATAAATGCCGAGTTCAATCACCTTTTCTTTGTGGATGTAATCAACGCCTTCAAGAAAAGAATCGGTCTGTTAGGGTACGACCTGCTCTTCTTCTCAAATGAGAGACTGGATGATTCGGAAGGGGACTATCTGTCCCGCTGCCGGCATTATCAGGTGGACGGATGCATTATTATTTCCGGCGACGAGATTGACTCGGGCATCGGAGAGCTCGATCAAAGCGAAATTCCGTGCATCGGAATCGATCTTGAGCTGACCGGCAACCGGTCCGGTTACGTCATGTCGGACAACAGCCATATTTCGAACAGGGCTGTGGAGCACTTTTACCTGCAGGGATACAAGGAATTTGGCTTTATCGGCTGCTCGGGGACAAGCCGGATCTCGCAGTTCCGGGAGCAATCGTACAGGGAGGCCTTGCAGCGTTACGGCTTGCCTGTCACGGAGACGTTCTTCCGGAACGGGAGCGACTTTTTCGAGCATTCCGGTTATGAGGCGATGCTGGGGATGATTGAAGCGGGGCAAGTTCCGCGCGCGGTATTCGCGGCTTCCGATCTGCTTGCGATTGGGGCGATTCGGGCAATCAGGGAGAAGGGGCTGAACGTCCCGGGGGATGTTGCCGTTATCGGCTGCGACGATATCGAGGCATGCCAATACATCACTCCTCCGCTGACAACCGTAAGACAGGATAAGGAGAAGATTGGTTTACTGGCGGCTCTAATGCTGTATGACCTGATGAACGGCCAGCTGCAGTCGAGCTCGGTTATGGTTGCGCCGGAGCTGATCGTGCGGCAGAGCTGCGGTGCCGCCGGATCATGAATAAGAGCTGTCTCCAGGTTTCGGTCACGACCGGCCTGGAGACAGCTCTTTTGTTACCGCAATATCTTCGAGAGGCTTCGATAGAGATTTTCTTAGCGGCGGCGAAGGGCCGTCGTGTTAATGACGCCGTACCGGAACAGCAGCTTGCTGCCCAGCCAGCCGACGATGCGGTCGGTCAGGAAGCCCATCAGGCCAAGGCTGATCAATCCGACAAAGATCCAGTCTGTACGGAAGTAAAGTCTGGAGTTCCAGATGAGGAAGCCTACGCCTTCGTTCGCGGCAATCATCTCGGCGCCTATGATTGCCATGTACGAGGTACCCATAGCAAGCCGGATGCCGGTGAAAATATAAGGCGTGGTGGCCGGAATGACGACATGGAGCAAAATCTGCCATTCGGAAGCGCCCATGCTGCGGGCCGAGCGGATCCGGTCCTCTTCAATAGCGAGAACGCCGGTTAACGTATTAATAATGACGATAAATAGGGTCGCGTACATAATGAGAGCAATCTTCGACTGCTCGCCAATGCCGAACCATACGAGGAACAGCGTAATAAACGCGATAGGAGGGATAAACCGGACAAAGTTCAGGAACGGCTCCGCAAAGACGCGGATGGCGGTTACTTTGCCGATGGTAAGTCCAATCGGAATGGCAAGAAGGCTGCCAAGCGCCCAGCCGGCGAATACCCGGTAGAAGCTGATGCCGATATATTTCATTAATGAACCGTCACTGAGCAGCTCCCGCGCTCCTTGCCAGGTAGCGGCAGGACTCGGAATAATCTCAGGACCATAGATCCATGCGCCAACCTGCCAAACGATGAAGGTGATGACCCACAGCAGCGGAATCGTTACCCATTTCTTTTGCAAAACCTTCACGGGTACATGCCTCCTTCCAGCTCGGCGTCAAAGTGAGACTGGATATGGCGCTGAAGCTCGTTCAGCTCCGGGGAGGCCGGATCGCGCGGATAGCCGAGCGGAACCTGATAGATGCTGGAGATCTTGGCATTAGGTCCGGTAGACATAACGGCGATCCGTTGTCCCAGCAGCAGCGCTTCCTGAATATCGTGGGTGACGAAAATCACCGTCTTGCCGGTTTCCCGCCAAATCTGGCTTAATTCCTTCTGCATGATCCGTCTTGTCATGGCGTCCAAGGCGCCAAACGGTTCATCCATCAGCAGAATCGCCGGATCATTGGCTAATACGCGGGCAAGCTGAACGCGCTGCTTCATACCGCCGGACAATTCGCGCGGGAATTTGTTCTCATGGCCGTACAACCCGACAAGCCGGATATAGCGGTCCGATATTTCCTTGCGCTGGTCCTTTGGCATCTTTTTCATTTTCAGGCCGAACTCAACGTTTTGCCGGACCGTCAGCCAAGGGAAGAGGGAGGAGTCCGCCTGCTGGAAGACAACCGCTCTTTCCTTGCCGGGCTTGTCGACTTCATCGTTCCCGACGCGCAGGCTGCCTCCGGTCTTGGAGACAAAGCCTGCGATCATATTGAGCAGCGTGGATTTGCCGCAGCCGCTTGGACCCAGAAGAACGAAAAATTCCCCGCCCTTCACGACCAGATCGATATCTTTGATGATGTAATGAACGGAGCCGCCCGAGCCTGGCTTAACCTCCGAGTAACTCTTGTTGAGCCGTTCGATCGTAATCGTATTTGGAGATGGACTCGTATTCAACACCATTTGTCATCTCTCCTTATTTCTTATAGGTGAACTGATCGGGTACCGCCTGCTGCACGCTATCCAGACTCAGCTTATCGGCGAGGTTGAAGTCGTTCTTAATAATGCCGGCTCCCACCATGTAATTTTTCTGATTCGTAAGGCTGTCGAAGGATTGCTGGGTAAAGCCAACTTTCCAGTTGTTCGTAGCCAAATCCCGGATGGTTGCTTCCTTCGGCTGCTTGGTTTCCGCAAATAGGATGTCGGCTGTTTCGTCCGGATTAGCCGTAATATACTTCGAGGTCTCATCCAAGGCCTTCAGGAAGTTGGCGACCGCCTGCGGATGGTCCTTGATCAAGGAGTTAGGGGCGATAATGGTACCGCCGATCCGAACCGATGTTTTGGACATATCGGTCAGCTCGTGAACGCCTTCAATTGCCTTGAACTTATCGATCAGCGTAGCGCCTATGACCCAGCTGGCGTCGATTTCGCCCTTTTTGAGCGCAACGTAAGCCTCGTCGAAGCCGCCTTGCCCAATCTCCTTCGTATCGGCTACCGCTACGCCGTTATCCTTCAAATAAACATCCCACAAGTAAGGGAGGAACGTGCCGCGAAGGGTGCTTAGCTTTTTGCCCTTTAGATCGGCAGGGGACTGGATTTCATCCCGGACAAACAGCTTCCACTGGGCAGCGGATGCCTCGGTATCCGTGCCAGTCGCGGCAATAATCGAGAAGTCGCCTTTGCTTACCGCGTTCAGCGACGGGAAGTCTGCGCCCCAGCCGATATCCGCCTGCTTGATGAACAAGGAGTTAATACCCTCCGCAGGCGTAGCGAAGGTAATGATGTCGGCATCAATGCCGTATTTCTCGAGGAAGCCTTTGCTCTTCGCTACGCGGAGCACGGGGTTAGTTGCGGTGTCCGCGATTTTAATCTTAATCGGGTCAGCAGCTGCTTCAGCCTGCTGGCTGTTCGCCGAATTCGCTTCAGCCGCTGCCGGCTTATTATTATCCTTGCCGCCGCATGCGGCAAGGGTGAAGGTAACGGCCAGAACCGTTGCGAGAATACCGAACTTTTTCATCTAACTTCGCCTCAGCTTTCTTCTCCGGATTCGGCCGTGCTTGGGTTTTCTTCGACGGTTGCGACGCAGAAGGCGCCTTCGCCGTACTCTCCGGTGCCTACGACCTCCACAACCGAATCGGTTCCTTTTGCCGCTGCGCCCGGCACCCGGTAGTCGGCAACGTCAAGCGGAACAATCGCTTCTTCAACAGGCTTCTCGAGCTGAGGCACCCACTCGTAAGGGACGCGGTAAGCGCGGTAAACCATGTTGGCGTTAATTTTGTTCTTGTAAGGGGAGATGTACTCCCATACCAGTTCATGCTCGCTCGTCACCTCGAAAATCCGGCCGTCGGCGCCTTCGGTAATCAGCGTATTGCCGTTAGGCAGGCGCTGCGCGGAGCTGATGTACGGGCTGTAGAAACGATAGGAATCGAGCGGAGCCATAAAGCCGGCTTCCGTTGGCGTATATTGCCATTCAATCTCGAGAGTGACCGGATTGATCTCGAGAATACGGGAATGATCGCGGACGGCATTTTTGATGCCGTAAGGAGATGCAGGGTTCGGAAGACCGTAGCCGCCCCAGCCGCCGTTATCGAATACAAGCAGATTGCCTTCGCCAGGCAAGCCTTGCGGAATGATATGGGCATGATGCTGACCGATAATCCAGCCCAAATGCTTCACTTCCGGCTTCGAGTAGTCCGGGCCAAGCTGCCAGACGATTTTGCCGGTTTGGCGGTCCGTAATGGCGATAATATTGGATTCTCTCGCATCCCAGATAATGTTGTCCGGGTGGAAGCGCTCGTCGCCGGCATCGTAAAACTTGTTCGGACCTACCCACGACGCGGAGTTGATATGCATCCAGTCGCCGCCCGTATTGCCGCCGAAGTGACGTCCGTTAGGATCGCGGAACAGCACGTTTTTCGCCGCTTCGTCAAAGCCAAGCTCTTCGAAATGATCGCTTACCGCCCATTGCCACAGGATATTGCCTTCCCAGTCCACTTCGAGAATAACGTCGTCAAGCAGCAGTTTATCGGAGATCTCCGGCTTGGTTACGTTGCGGTGAGCAAGAATGAGGGTGCGTCCGCCGTTTGTCTGCGGTTCCTGTCCCGGAGCATAGTAGCCAACCGGATTGCCTTCGCGCTGGTAATCATGATGCGCGCGTGCCATCCACTCCGGCTCGTAGCCCGGATCCTCTATGTATTCGAGGCGGTTGAATTTCCATACGATATTGCCGTTCCAATCCACTTGCACCAGATCGGCTTCATCCTGGAAGCCGTATTTCGGATCGCGTTCCTTCGTGCTGCCTACCACGTAACCGCCCGGCAAAATTTTGTTCGGGAAGCCTCGCAGACCTTTCCACAAGTGAACCTCTTTGCCGCTCATATCAATCAGCAGGGCGCCAACGTTGGCCGCCTGGAAAATCGTATAACCGCTCCATGCTTTCTCGGGCAAATATACCGTTGCCCCGGTTGGATAAATAGTGGGATGTCCCATGCTCAACACTCCTTAAATGAATTGTGATGGTTAAATTAATAATTCAGAAAATAATTTTGATTGGGTTTAGCGGCCGGATTATTTTTTGGTTTTTCTTCCGTTTTCTCTTCCGCATTTTGCTCTTCGTATTCCTTGACCATCGCCATGTAGCGCTCCGAGAAGCCTTCCAGATTGGCATAAATACGCTCGAAAATTTCCTTCTGGCAGGCCAGCTCTACCTCGTTAAAGCTGCCAAACAGGAGACTTACTCCCCGCTTGCCAAGCTCAGGGTACCGATTTAGCAACTGCCGGCCTTCCTCCGTAATGTCCAGCCATACGTTCCTGCGGTCGCCTTGCAGGCGCTGCCGCTCAGCGAAGCCTTTCGCTTCCAGCTTGTCGCATAGAGCCGTGATTGCACCGGAGGTCAGATCGAGCTGCTCCGCCAGGTCTCCAAGCTTCTGCGCGCCGCCCAGCTGAATGCTCCGGAGAATTAGGAAGCCGGGCAGGGCAATGTCCTCCACGGAGATTTTGTCGCGTTCCTTAACGAATCTGCGGACCATTCTCCTGAACAGCCAATCGTTTTCTTCCATTTGGGTTATGAAGTCTTTCATGTTGTTCTCGCGTTACCTCCTAAAAGAATGTTCACTTAAAGTGCCTGATACAGGGCCACTCGTGATGATTCTTGCTTCGAAAGCATAATCCGAAGAAAACAAAAAAGACCGCAACAGACGTCCCGTGATCGGGTACGTGAGTTGGGCCTTTGGTTATCCAATCGGCTTTATGAAATTAGTTCAACGTTAAAAGAATGAACGTTGAAGGATTATGGATTGATATTAACCCCATAATTCCGACAAGTCAAGTGGTATTTAGTAATAATTTTACGCCTTATGCCTTTCCCTGAATTGAAGCGGGGTCATGCCTTCCTGATCGCGAAAGCATTTGCTGAAATAGCTGGTTTGCGAAAAGCCGGTTTCGAGCGCAATAAGCTTCACCGATAGGGCGGTTGAGGCAAGAAGCTGCTTCGCCCGGAGTATACGTGCTTCGGTCAGAAAGTCGGAGAAGGACTTGCCAAAGGTTTGATTAAATTTCCGGCTGAAATAATGGGAGCTGTACCCGGCAATCGCGGCCGCCTGCTCCAGGGTGAAAGGCTGATTGCAATGGGCGCGCACGTAATTGGCAGCCGCCCGGATTTTGTCCGCGGCTTGATGGACGGACACGTTAAGCTGGCTGGCGGTAGTCTGAATTCTGCTGAGCAGCTCGTACAATGTAGAAGCAGCCGCGTATTCGTCATCTACTTCGTAGCTTCTGCCAAGCTCAAGGAGTCGCTCCATCAAGGCTTGAGCAGGGGCAAGATCAGGCAAATGAAAGAGCCAAGGCTCATCGAGACCTTTTCCGTCCAAAAACTCCTCCGGCCTTACGCCATAAAAATGGACCCACCGGATACTCCAGGGCTCCCGGACATCCGAATGATACGTCTGTCTAACGCCGGGGCCGTATAGGAAGCCTTGCCCTTGCGTCAGCTCGTAGGTCATGTTGTCCGTGTGCAGATAACCTTTGCCGGCCAGCACAATGTGCAAGTTGTAATAACGGTCCAGGTTGTTTTCGGTTGTGGCAAATTCACGATTGACGGCATGCTCAGGGAAGTCGCTATAGCCGCCGATGAAGTCGGGAAAGCAGATATGACGGGGGAAAATCGGCTTGGGAAGGAAGATATGTTCTTTCATTTTAATCACCTCAGAATAACGCAATATTTTTATACGATAGGTATTATCAGGAGATAAAACAGTCATTATCAAAAAAATCATATGACAATATTTTAATATAGTTCGCATCTTTTTGTCATATCCTTCTGCCCGGGCGTCCACTAAAATGGAGGTAGAAGCAAGATACGCTAAGGAGGATGTCGCTATGGCAAAATCGATCCAAATGGACGAGTTAACATTAGGAGTCTGTTATTATCCGGAGCATTGGCCGGTGGGGTTGTGGGAGGATGATTTCCGGCGCATGCGGGAGATGAATATCTCGGTGATCCGGATGGCGGAATTTTCGTGGGCGATGCTCGAGCCGCAGGAAGGGGTGTTTGACTTCAGCTTTTTCACGCGGGTGATGGATCTGGCGCACCGTTTCGGTCTGAGAGTCATACTGGGTACGCCTACCGCAACGCCGCCGGCTTGGCTGACGCATAAATATCCTGAGGTGCTGAATGCAACGAAGGAAGGCGTATTGATCAAACACGGCATGCGCCGCCATTACAATTATTCCAGCGCGAAATACCGGGAGCTTTCCCAGCGAATCGTGCGCAATATGGTGAACGCTTACAAAGACCATCCTGCGGTTATAGGGTGGCAGATCGATAACGAATTTAACTGCGAGAAAAACGTGTTTTATGCCGAAGCCGACCATGCCGCATTCCGGGTATGGCTTAAAGAAAAGTATGGGACGTTGAACAATCTCAATAAAGCTTGGGGTACGGTATTCTGGAGCCAGACTTATACGGATTGGGAGCAGCTGCACCTGTCGCAGACGGATACGCCGAACCCGCATCTGGCATTGGATGAGAAGAGATTCATTTCGGATAACGTCATTTCGTTCGCCAAGCTGCAGGCTGATATTATCCGCGAGCTGGCGCCGCAGCATTGGGTAACGACTAACGGACTGTTCGGCCATCTCGATAATCATAAGATGACGGATGAGCTGCTCGATTTCTTCTCGTATGATTCGTATCCGCAGTTCAGCAGCGTTTTCTATAACGATAATGAGATCGCTCCGCTGCTCGATCGCCAATGGAGCATTAACCTGACTACCGTCAGGTCTATCTCTCAGAACTTCTGCGTCATGGAGCAGCAGTCCGGCCCCGGCGGCTGGGTTGACCGGATTGAGATGGGAACGCCAAGACCGGGTCAAATCCGCTTATGGTCGTATCAATCGGTGCTTCACGGAACCGATCTGCTTGTCTATTTCCGCTGGCGCACGGCAACGTTCGGTACCGAAATTTATTGGCATGGCATCAATGACTACCACAACCAGCCGAACAGGAGAGTCAAGGAAGTAGCTCAAGTAGGCGGCGAGTTCGCGAAGATCGGATCTCTTATTGCAGGGACAACCTATCAAGCGGAAGTAGCTTTTATGCAGGATTACAACAATAACTGGGATGGGGAAATGGATGTATGGCATGGCCCTCTGCAGTGGCAGAGCATGCGTTCCTGGTTCAAGCAGCTGCAATACCGGCATATTCCGGCAGATTCCATTTTCTTGCGTTCCAATACAACTCTCGAGGATTTGGCCAAGTACAAAGTCATCGTCTATCCTCATTCGGCGATTATGACCGATGAGACCGCCGAGCTTCTGACCCGCTATGTGGAGCAGGGTGGGAAGCTGTTCCTGGGTGCCCGTACGGGGTACAAGGATGTGAACGGACAATGCTACATGCGTCCATTCCCGGGTCCGGTTGCCGGACTATGCGGCATTACGGTTGAGGACTTTACGCTTGTCAAAGGTAAAGTGAACGCGGCGGAGCTGCAATGGGAAGGACGATTGTCCGCGGGAACGAAGGCGGTTGGCTTCAACGAGGTGCTTAGCGTTCAGAACCCGGAAGCGGAAGTTGTCGCCCGTTACTCGACCGAATATTATCAAGGGGAGCCGGCTCTAACCCGCCGGAACGTTGGGGAAGGACAAGTCTGGTACTTAGGGGCTGCTTATAGCGAGACGGTAGTCGACGGAATTTTGGATGAGCTTGGTTTAAGCTCGCCTCTCGCAGACCGGATCTCCGCGCCGGCCGAAGTCGAGATCGGAATTCGCGCTTCCAAGGATGCTTCATACGCCTTCCTGCTGAACTATTCGGATAAGCCGGTAACGGTTCAAGTGAAGCAGCGCGTTACGGACCTCCTGACAGGGACAGCACTGGAAAACGATGTAGCGATGCCGGCATACGGCGTTATGGTGTTGGAGCTTTAATGTACTCAGCCCCCGCGGGAATAGTCCTGCGGGGGCTTCTTGCTAGGCAAACAAAAAGCCTGCGGCAATCAGCCGCAGGCAACAATAGAGAATATATAAAGGGGGGTCTTGTCTCTTATTATAGTAGCCGATAATGAAAGGAACCTGAGCGGAATATTACAGGAAGGTTACAAGTAAGGTAGTTCCCCTTCACAGGTACAATGAGCTGGTGTGGGAAAACAAAGTTCTTTAATTGTAAATAAAGTTGTTTAATGAGAAATAAAGTTCTTTAACTGATAAGGAATAACTAACATTCTGTGAAAATAAAGTTCTTTAATACTTCTTGTAAGTGGGAATTTCCCACGCTCACGGAAACAGAGTAAGCTGTCCGTCGAGAACCAGAACATCTACATACCGCCGGGAGTCGCATAAACTGCGACTTTTTATTTTTATAATATGTTTGTTTATCATTTCGTTGCTAAACAATCCCTGTCGATGCGTAACCCCTTCGAACTGAATGTATCGGATTTAAACATATGGGCTTAAGGTTACGTATAGGCAGCCCTCTAATGTAGTTCTTTTGGGCCTTAAGAATGGTATAATAGACACATGTAAACATTGAGAGAGGAGTTATTTATTGGACTAAGGAGGGTGACAACATGACAACTAACATTAATTTCTCTTATAAACACCTTCTTCAAGTAAGTTACATTTTGTCCGGAGTGTTGCGCAGGTAAATATTACCGGCAATACTCCCCACGGTAACATTGGATATATTCGTCTATTGGCGTTTATATATAAAATCATCTGGGGGTTTAGGCATGTTGTCAAGGAACACAGCTAAGAAATACTTAGCAAGCATTATGGTTTTTGCACTTATTTTTACCATGCTTAGCAGCATCGCGTCTGCTAACGCCGTATTGGTGTCGGTCTATACGAACAAGGAAACGTCAACCATTGATGTTGGTACTTCCGAAATGTTCACTTTGACCGCGTACTACGGAGGCTCTGTTACGGATGACGTAACGCAATTGGCAGACTGGTCATCGGATGATACTAGTGTTGCAACTGTCGACGTGAACGGTCAAGTCACCGCTGTTAGTGGCGGTACGGCTACGATTACAGGGGCATACGGAGGTTATTCTGCGACGATTGAGATCACAGTTCCGGGAGCTCTTCCAATTATCACAAGTCTTACCGCAACTCCAAGCTCTTTAGCATTGCATATGGATGATACGGCTCAACCTATCACCATTACTGCAAATTGGAGTAACAACACTACAACCAATGTGACGGGTTTGGTTGATTGGACAATTTCTAATTCTGATGTAGTTGATTTTGATAGCGCAAGCACTTTCTTGCCTATTAGTGTTGGAACAGCTACGATCAATGCTGTCTACAATAATGTATCGGTAGACATTCCTGTAACCGTTAATCCAGTTCAGGCTCCTACGTTGAATTACATAACGTTGAACACCGATAACACGACAACTATGGCTGTTGGAGATTCGATAACTCTTGTTGTTACAGGTCACTATTCAGATAATTCTACTGCTGATTTGACTTCCCAAGCGACTTTCGTCAGCAACTTCCCGAATTCTCTTTCGGTAGGTCCTGCGGGTGTAATGACAGCTCTGTCTACAAATTTCTTACCACCGGTCGTTACAGTAAGTGTTGGTGATGTGCAAGCATCGGTAATGGTAACAATTAATTCCGGTTCACCAGTTCTTCAAGGGATTACTGCGGGTCCTTCCGCTCCTTCTTTGATCGTTGGACAAACACAACAATTAACTGTTACTGGGAATTACTTGACTGGAGGTCTTCCTAGCGTTGTAGATGTTACAAATTCGTCTGCATATGTTTCTTCTGACGAAGATGTTGCTACAGTTTCTAGCGCAGGACTTATCACTGCAGTGGGCATAGGCTCGGCTACTGTTACAGTGACAAACGGTGCTTTCACTAGTACGGTTGATGTTACAGTAACGGCGGCTCCACCTACTTTCACAGGTTTGTGGATTGATTCTACTAACGTAACAATTACTCAAGCAGTGACTCATCAGATTGTTTTGAAGGCAAATTACAGCGATGATTCTCAAATTGACATTGCCCCAACACAAGCTACTTATAGTTCGAACAATCCGTTCATTCAGGTAAGTGCTAGTGGTGTGATTTCGTCGATAGCCATGATGCCTGGAATAACAGGTGTTGTTACGGTGATATATAACAATCTTCCACCTATTACTATCAACGTAACTGTTGCCGCAATTATGCCACAACCAACTCTGTTGGCTATGACTGCAACTCCGGGATATCATACTCTCGTTGTTGGACAAACAGCTCAATCGACAGTATCTGGTTTGTTCTCGGATGCTTCGACAGCTGATGTAACTAGCCAAGTTGTTTGGACTACTTCGGATGCAACTAGAGCAACTGTAAGCTCCACAGGTTTGATTACCGCAATCGCACCTAACCTTGGTCCAGTTACGATTACTGGTACTATCGGTTCGGTGGTAGTAAATATTCCGATTGCTATTACTGCGGTTCCTGTTACAACTACAAGTGTAACTATCCAAGGTAACTACCAGAACAATTCGGTTCCGGTTGGAACTAGTGGTCCGGTAATTGCATCTGCACTTATGTCTGATATGACTTCTATTTCGAACCTTGGTTCCTTGGCTACTTGGACTTCTTCGGATGCGAGCGTAGCTACAATCGATAACACTGGATTCGTTAATACTCTGAGCGTAGGTACAACTACAATTACTGTAACATACGGTGGGCAAACTGATTCTGTAGTTCTTACTGTAGTTCCGGTTGCTCCGACTGTAACAGGCATTACGGTTTCCCCTGCTACTACAACAGCAACCGTTGGAGGTACTCGTTCTTTGGCAGTAACAGCAGCTTATAGTGACACAACTACAGCTACTGTAACTTCGCAAGCCACGTATTCGTCCAGCAATACATCGGTTGCTACGGTATCTACTGCAGGTGTGATTACTGCGGTTCATTATGGAACAGCCACCATTACTGTTTCATTCAGTGGACATACGGCAACTTCTGTGGTCACTGTGAACTCGGCAGTAGTAACAACACCACCTCCGGTTGTGGCACCACCTACGGCGACTATACCTACAGTTCCGACTCTTGTGCATCCTGTTGCAAATCAAGATATTGTCAGCAATACTCTGATTATGAACATTCTTACTAAGGCTGCGACAGGTACTGCTCCTAATTTCGTAGACGTACCTGCTACTTCTTGGAGTTCGAGTGTAGTTGATAAGGCTGCTAAAATGGGTATTGTTGATGGTAAGGACGCGGAGCACTTTGACCCTAATGGTAAAGTTACTCGGGCAGAATTCTCAACAATGATCATGCGTGCTTTTGGAATCACACCTACTCAAGGTCAAAGTTTCGACGACATTCAAGGTCATTGGGCAGCTGAATCTATTCAAACGTTGGTTAATAAAGGAATTCTGAAAGGTTACACTGACGGAACTTTCCAACCGGAGAAAGAGATAACTCGCGAAGAGATGGCGGCAGTTCTTGCTCGTATGATTAACTTTGTTAAACCAGAAACTAACCAGTTCGCTGATTCGGCTAACAGCTGGGCAGTAAACGAAATCAATGCCCTTGCTAACGCAGGAGTTGTTGGTGGAGTTGGTAACGGTCAGTTCAATCCTCAAGGTGATGCTACTCGTGCTGAGTCAGTTGCGATGATCGTTCGCTTGATGGAAACTTTAGTTAAACCAGCAGACAAACAAGCTTAATGTTCTTTAGGGCCTCCCTATCTTCTGGTAGGGGTTCCCAATAAGACCATAAAGGCTGCCGAGTGCTGGAGCAGCTGGCTAGAACGATTTTATCTGGAATAGCGACATAGGTCGTTATACAAGTATTGAGTTTAAATTTCTCACTCAACAGTGGATTACGCTAATGGGCACGTTAGTTGATGACAACAGCGGCAGTCTAAGACTTTATTTTTCAAGTCTTGGTCCGCCGCTGCTGCTTTTAATGGATCAGTCTAAAACTTTTTTTTCAAAAGCTGACGATCCTTCAATTCAAAAGCCGCGTTAAATCAATGACTCCAGTCTAATACTTTATTTTCACCGAACATGAGCGGTAGTTGCCGCAGAACATCTACTATTTAATGGGAGTCGCATAAATGGCGACTTTTTTATTTTTGAGCAGGGTTCTTGTTTGTCGTCCTTCTATACAGACATGCTGGATCCCCATTTTGCACGATTTATTAAACGGGAGAATAGTTCCAATATGTGGTATTATCATGTTGGACTAAGGGCTTAAATACTCTTGTTATCGAGAGGAGAAAACATTTGAAAAAGGAAATAACCATAACCATAGAGATAAAGAATAAAAAAGCAAAAGCTCTATTAGGTCTTGGAGTAATTTTAGTCTTCCTATTCTTTTTGTGGTTTTATAGGGAACCTATTTCTTCCACCGATATAGAACTTAATGAAGTAAAACACTCAGGCAACCAACTAATTATTGATGGCATTTATAAGGATATGTGGACACGTTATAAAAGCTACTCAATTCAATACGTAAATACAGGTAATTCAAACTATGCAATATTAAAAATATACGGCGGTATTATTGGCAAGCGAGATATACATATCGAGACAAATGCAATAAACAACAACAGACCACTTTACCTTTACTATAAGCAACTAGAGGCAAGGACAGAGGACGTAATAAGACAAAACAAATAAACGAATTAAAGTATTAAACTATCGGGTAACATTAGTTTAAAACTACACAATGTCGGATGACTAATTATTGTTGAAAATGAGGTATAAGTGTATGCAACATATTATTAAAGTGGTTAGATATCCCGTAGAAGTGAATGGAAAATGGGGATACATTACTGTTAATGGTCATTCTTTAATGGATATAAATTATGATCAAGCAGGTCCTTATTCGAATAATCAGGCATGGGTTGAAGTTAATAATAACTATCTTATCATTGATAACAGTGGGATTGTTTTAAAAGAATATACATATGAAGAAGTTGAAGGAATTCTCTCATTTTCTGCAAATCTATATCTATTCGAGAAAGATGGAAGGTATGGTTATTTAGATAATCGGGGTATAGTGATCAATGCTATATATGATGAAGCAAGTCCATTTGATAATGGTGCTGCCTTTGTAACCCTTAAAAATATATCTTATTTTATTGATATTAACGGTGAGGTAATTAATTTTAATAATGATTATAAGGTTCAAGAAGATTTCTCTGAGGGATTGGCTCTTGTTTCAAATGGGAACGAATACGGCTATATAAATAGGTCCGGGAATCTTATAATTCCATTTAGTAAGCACCTAGGAAGTAGCTTTAGCGAAGGAATGGCTTTTATCTTTAACTCTAAAATTATGAAGTATGGATATATTAATACATCAGGTACTGAAGTTATAAACTCTAAATATGATGCTGCGTTACCATTTGTTAATGGACTGGCATTTGTAAGGGAAGGGAAGGAAGCAAAAGTAATTGATATTAATGAGAACATTAGGTACTCTCTTCCAGAGAAATGTTCTATTGACGTTGATTCTTATCTAAAAGGTCTCTTATTTTATAATATAACTGTCGATGGAAAAGAATTGGTCATAAATAGGATGTCAGGTGAAATTCGATCCTTCAGTGAATGATTAAATACCGAACATATAAAGATTCGTGAGATCCTCAAAAATAATATCCTAACAAAGAATCTATGGCTTATCTCGAGTTCTAACAATAATCCCTTATCTTGCAACCTTCCTCTATTTCCGAACGTCGATTAACTGATGAAAAGGGGGGCATTATGGAAAAAAAGATGATTACACTGATAGCCATTTGCTTCATTCTAACTGGATGCTTTTCTAATCAAACGAAAAATGAGCCAGTGAATGTGAATGATAAAGTTAAGCTTGTGACGGAAAACGAAAACAATCTTACTTTGGATAAAGTGATAACCGCTTTGAAAACTGAGGGAATTGAAATGTTTAAAGAGGAACTGAATAATGATTGGGTATTAAATAACGTTAACGGCAACAGGTTTTCTGTGTCTCGATCAACTGTAAAAGAACTTTATAAAGAGTACATTTCAATATACATTTTTAATTCAGAGACAGCTCGAAAAGAAGGTTTGAATGATTTTAATCATCAAAAGGAAAAGTATGATATGCAATTACCAAACATCTATGAATACAAAAATGTTCTTATTCTGTATTGGCATAATGAAACCGTAGACAACGCGAAGAATGCGAAACTTAATAAACAAATTGAAGTGGCAATTCATAGGATTTAAGTTTAGGAGTTCGACATTAAGCTAAGACTGGGAACATTAGCTGAATAAAGAAGAAAGGCCGCCGGTAATTATGACCGGCGGCCTTTCTCTTAATTTAAGGGGAGGAACTATTATGACAGTTTCTAGGTAACAAGTGAGGCAGCCTTCCGGAGAATCAGTTAGTGAATCGAACGGATCTTTTGCGACATTAGGTTAATGGACTTTTTCGGACTTATTTCTGCCAGTAATAAATTATGCTTTTCTGAAATAGGGTCTTAAAAACTTCCCGATATCCTCAGACTGAGATAGAAGCGAAATTGTTCTTCTAGCTCGGGCATCGTTAAGGGGAATGCTAACTAAAGAATGATTTGCTATATGTTCAGATACTATTTTCGGTACGAAAGTGATGCCTGCACCTGCTGCTACATAACCAAGGATGAAATCATTGAAGAAGACCTCGGTTTTTATCTGAGGATGAAGACCCTCTTCTAGCATTAATGATGTTAATAGTCTGCGTATGCTGCAATCTGGCGGGTTCAATATTAGCGGTTCATTTGCTATATCGTGTAAAGTGACAGATGGATACTTGGACAAACGATGTGTTGGATAAACGACTGTATAATAAGGCTCAATGAATAGATCTGCATTCCAGATTGAAGAATGGACGGCATTTTTCTCAAGAACGGCACCGTCGAGTTCACCGCATTTCAGCATTTGATACAATTCCATAGACGTGTTGCGAATCGTAACTTTGACATCTATGTTTTTGTTTTCCAATTCGAAAATGACTTCCGGTAAATAATTTGCTGCCAAACTAGGCAGCGTGCCTAAATTGATCATTTGAATATTGTTCACATTTATCATATCGTTCTTGAGAGTGATATCTATGTGACGTCCGACCATGATGAAGCAAAAAACTCGGTCATTGATCTATTACAAGGCGTTCCATTTCGGATAATGGACGCGGGCAAATTGATGAACAACAGGACGATCGAGAGGATGACACTGTTTGAACGCGATTCCAAAAAAGGAACATTAATGAGATCATTTTAAACGAGCCACTCAGGATCAAGAAAGTACAACTAGATCCATTATCATAAATTTAAAGGGAGGACAGACAGCCGTAGAAGCTACCGGTGCTGATCGGTGGCTTTGCTGCGTTAATGGATAGGGCATTTCCAATATTTGGTATAATAATGCGAGTATAATACATTGGTTCGACAGCGCTAAGTACCCTTATAAACATACTCAATTCACTAATTGGTAGATACAATGGAGGAGGATACATTGAATACTCTTTTCTTAACTCTAACCAACTTAAAAGAACGATTGATAGAAACTCCAATCATTAAAGTCCAAAGAGAACTAGGATATTTGTTTGAAAGTTCCTTTGTTTTCCATAGTGCATGCACAGAAGAAAGAATCAATGAATTTACAGAAGAAACTGCATTCAAAATTCCACAAGATTATCGTGAATTTTTACTTATTCATGATGGTGCTATTCTTTTTCAAGATGAATCTGGTCGGTCTAATCCCTCTTGGATAATCTTTGGTATTGATGATATAATTGACTATTTGAATAAACATCATATACCCGAGCATCTATATCCCATAGCTAAATATGGTCAAACCGTTATTTTTGTTAATGGAGATCGTGTAAACGAGGGTAGGGAAGACTATTTATTTGACCGTTCAATTTATGATTCGATTGATAGTGAAGGTGAAGATATTAAACTAAATTTCGAACTGTTCTTTGAGCGCCTAATTGTTTCACAAGGATCTCATTGTTGGTTTTGGAATCAAATTAACTCTACAAACTATTCAAGATAATATGAAAGAGTGGGCAATCCCACTTATCTTTCATGTCTACTGGCTCATAGGAGTTCAGCTCTAACGGGAGTTCAGAACAACCATTCGGCAGCTGATTCAGTGAATCAGCTGTCGTATTTGTTGAAGTAAAGGGCAGAAAAGCGGAATAAATCAATTATGGTGAAATTCGCCCTTTGATCAGTTATTTCTTCCTGTACAATACAGGTAAAAAGAAAAGGAGGATGCTCCTATGTTGTCGGAAGGTCCCAGCATTATTTTAATTACCGGGATAATGGCAAGTGGAAAATCAACAGTGGCGCAGCTACTCTCCGAACGATTTGAGAAATCGGTGCATTTGCGGGGAGATATTTTCCGAAGAATGATTGTGCATAATCGTAAAGAAGTTCGTCCAGACGCGGGAAGTGAAGAATTGGATCAGCTACGCCTACGATATCGGTTGGCTGCACAATCCGCGGAGACGTATCACGAAGCAGGGTTTACGGTTGTCGTTCAAGATGTCGTCATTGGACCTTTGTTGTATGATTTTATTTCTTATATCGAAAGCCGCCCTCTATATGTGGTGGTGCTTTGCCCGCACTCGTCGGTTGTTACGTTAAGGGAATCTATACGTTCAAAGAAAGGTTATGGTGCTTGGACCGTTGAAGGGTTAGATAGTGTACTACGAAATGAAACACCTCGAATTGGACTGTGGTTAGACTCATCTGAATTAACCCCTGAAAAAACCGTTGATGAAATTATCACAAGATTGCAGAATGAAGCGGTAATATTATAAGTGATTGAGCGAGAAACAATAGTTGAAAACAACGTAAAGGCAGCTGGTCAGAGGATCAGCTGCCTTATTTATTGAAGAAGGGAGGCTGCCGTTTTCTTCATTTAGTTCATTACAGTGAATTCCCGGAGTAATTCATTTAACTTGTCGCGCTCTTCGTAGAACGAACCGTGGCCGCTGTACATGAACGGCACGAGCCGTGAATGGGGGATTTTTCGATGCATCTCTTCTGCCTGGCTGAATGGAATAACCTTGTCGTGAATGCCATGCACGATCAGTGTCGGCACTTGGATTTTTGGCAGGTCGGCATTCAGATCAAGGTCGCGCAACGTGATGATGATCGCGGCCGTTGACCAGCCGGCAGCTTGCATGCCTATCTGATTGAACCAGTCCGATAATGGCTTGGTGATGTACTGGAAGAAGAAAATGTCAGTTACGCCGCGCAACATATTTGCCCTGTCGTTCAACGTTTGTTTCAGCAGCTGTGCTGCAGTCTCCTTGGTGAAGCCCGTTGGCGCTGCCGCGTCTATTAGCACAAGCTTGGATACGTCTCCGCCATTGTAACGCACCACGTACTTGATAGCTATTGCGCCTCCGGTCGAATGTCCGACGAGCACGAAATCTTTCAACTGTAGCACGTCAACGACTTTGCGGATATCGTCCGCAAGCCGCTCTAAAGTATAACCGCCATAGGGGCGATCTGACTTGCCGAAGCCGCGCCAATCGATACCGATGCAGCGAAACCCCGCGCTCGGCAGTACATCGAACTGATACTCGAATTGGTCATGGCTGAACGGCCAGCCATGAAGAAACACGATCGTCTTGCTTCCTCCCGGGTTGATGTCCTCAACGTAGAGCTTTACCCCGGGCTCTACCGTTACGTAATATCCCACTGTCGTTGCCTCCGCGAATCAAAATCCTTTCTCGATAGAATACGCGACACACGCCCAAACGTGAACTGTATAAGACCGTAATTCTTAGCTGACGAAGGAGAAGCTTCTCCTTGTTAAGGAAGGATATTGACTTCTTCCCACGGACACAAGATGGCGAGGGGGATTAGTAGCGGGAAGCAGACTGTTTAATCAAGCTCCTGACCTGACAATTAAAACATTAATTGAAAACAACAAGCCGGCTGCAGATCAGAGATCCATTGCCGGCTTGTTGTTGAAGTACCTAATACGAATTACGGAGCGCATCAGTCGGCTTACTGGAAGGTGTTCTGTTCTTTAATTCGTTGCGTGTTGCTTGATCAAGGTAACATCCTTACTGTTGGCGTCCTTATCATCGAAAGATGCGCGGAAAGTCGGGAGCAGCTGATCCGCTACCCATGTATGCTTTTCCACTGAACCATTGCCAATAAAGATCTCGATATAGTATGTCTTCTCCGGCAACCGTAGGATCCAGAATTGAGAGTACGTGACGGAAAACGGTTCATTATGGCCGGCCACAAAACCGACGAAACTGCCGTCGCTTGTCTTCAATGTCCGCTTCTGAATCGTAAACCAAGACGTATGGATTTGCTTCTTCAGTTGCTCCAACGACTCGTCCTCCGTCAATGGCTTCCCGCCGTCATCCGTCCATATCGTAACAGTGAAACTAGCGTTCGGATTTGCATTTAGCGATCCGCTCCAGTTCCAGGCTCCCGGATGGGTCTCGAATCCAAACAAACTAGTGGCGGTCGGTTCGCTCGGGTTATAAAGCGGTGCCGCGATCGACCAGCTATCCTTACTGCTGCCTATACGATGCTTGCCGTCGACGAGAATATCAGCCGCTCTCGTAATACGAATCGTCTTATTCTTCCTGTCAAGCTTGACTACGGCTTCAAGGGACTCGGCAAAAACCCGCAACGGAACCATAAGGGAGCCTTGCTTCTCTACCGCCGGCTGAGGAAGTTTTACAACTTTGCCGCCCACTTGAGCTTCCAGCGCGCCAAGTTTTACATAAGCACTGTAATCCCGATACGATTTGCTATTCAATGTGAAAGACTTTTCATGGGCACTATTAAAAAATTGAATGTTTAGCTCGAACGCTTTCATTAACACTCTAACGGGTATCATTGTGACGCCTTTTGTTTCATACATACCTTGAACTTTTATTTCTTTGCCATTTACTAAAGCCGTATCGCTGCCCAGCTTCAGCTCAATCTCTATTCCCGCAGGTTGAGCATCGGCAGCACTTGTTACCAATGGAGAAGCAGACAGCCCTCCTATTAACAGAGAAACAATTAATATAACCGCCACCAAATAAGCGATTCCGTTTTTCCTCCATTGCTGCGGCATAATTTGCAGGTTCAACGTAATGCGCACCTCCTCTTTTTTACTCTCAAAAACCGTAAAGTAGGTAAAATGTTTTCGTTCATTTTACTATGATATGGGATTAAATGTATATAAATACTTTTTATGCATACGCACCAATTGCTAACTCCGTTTGATTAGTTAAAAAACGCCCTAACCGTAAAGGGAAGTACCACTCTACGACTCAATTGATGAAATAGCAGACTACTATTGGGAACGTATTAATTCTGACACATTAGTTCAATAAATAAAGCTGCAGCAGATCGGAGGATCAACTGCAGCTTTTGTTTTAACGCGACTTTCAAGAACATTATGCGTCAATATTCAAAATGTAGTTATTAAGGGGGGGCCTAATTGAATACCAAGCTTACAATCGGAGTTTTAATTGGGATTATTGCGGTTTTGGTTATTATTCTAACCTTAACTCTTACGCAAAATAATACTTCGAAAACGAATGACACACAAAACATTATCCTTACCCGATTCGACAAAAAGGATATTAAGAGACTGAATGAGTTGGTTCAACGACATAATAATGGTGATGGAGACTATCTCATGTTAATCCCACCAGTTATTGATGGGGGATACTGGATATATGATGTGCGTTCAAATGGAAAAGAAATTACTTGGACAATTGATAATACAAGAGATGGTATGAGTGCAGAGAATGACAGAGGGAAAAAGGTGTATCAGTGTAAGAGTATTAGCTTGAATGAAAAATCAGACTCATATGAATATATATTAGATAAATGCGAAAATCTGGGTGACAAGAGTATTCCAATCTTCAGAATCTCAAAGTAAACTTCGTTGTTAGGAGGAAATTGCATGCAGAAAGATTGCAAGTTAATCTTGGTCGAAGGGTTGTGCGGCACTGGTAAATCAACGTTAGCGGAACGATTGCATCACTATCTTGTGCAACAAGGCAAATCGTCTGTTTTTTATGATGAAGGTGCCGAAGGGCATCCAGCAAGCTTAAACTGGCATGCACTCTTTCGAGAAGAGGAATATAATGAATTTCTGGAACGTTATCCGAACCTAGCTAACGATATCAGTTTACGGGCTATAAAGGATGGTAGCAATTTTTTACTGCCCTATCGTGGGGTTAAGGAGTTCAACGGACAAATTGCGCTCAATGCAGAGTTGAAATCCCGTGAGTTATGCTGGGCGGAAATGCCTATAGTTGCGCAGTCAGAGTTTACATATTTAATCCAACGCCATTGGGCTCGTTTCGTCGAGCTTGCCAGCCTTACCGATACCGTTTATGTACTTGAAGCGGTGTTTTTTCAGCATCAAATTCATGATTTGCTAAAACATTATCAAGCCTCTGATAGCCAAATTGAGCAGCATATTCAAGGAATCGCCCATCAAATTGCTGCTATGAATCCAATCTTAATTTATTTAACCCAACCTAGTGTGCGCGACCAGCAAGTATGGATTTCATCCATCCGTTCAAAACCCCGTTTCGCATCAGAACAAAATATTAAGTTTATGGAGAACCGCAAGAGAATCGAATTATGGTTGCTTGATGTTTTCTTTAAAATGGTATGCGCAATGAAAGACCGAACTGAGGATGCATTGTGCTCTAACGGGTAACGATAGTTCAAATCAAACTGATCGCAGCCAACAGTAATCGGCTACTGTTTTGCAATATTTTAGAGTATCTTTATCTGAATTCACTGCTCGTAACGGAAGGGAGTTCAAGCTTTTGACAACAAGTGTTTACGTAAAACAAGCAGAGGAATAAGTTGATTTCACTCTGTGTTTGCACGAAAAATTACTTTCGAAACGCGGTCGAGGAGTTGAAGGATGATCCTGATGAGGCGGACTTCGTTCAGAAAATAGAAGCTTTCCTTGTTGGAGATGAGGTCCGCTATCACTACTATTATGACCGTCCAGAAGACGATGATCTTTATGAATTGCCTTATGAGAAGTTGCCACGCAACGAGCGTGGCTTGTATCCTCGTTCATTGGAAGTATGGTATCCGAGTAAAGGTATTAATGAAGCAGTCATAGAAGCATGTATAAGAGAAGTTAGCCGGGATTATCTTGAGTTAGAGACTGGCTATATTTCATTTATTCACCCGATTGTCAGGGAGGAGGCGCTGCAAGCCTATTCTGAGCATATAGCTCGTTTCGGGGGGAATGTAAAGATGGTTTTTACGGAAGAACTGATTGAGTTAATGATGAAACAAATGTCACTCACGCGAGAGGAAGTAGTGAATCTGCTTGACCGCAGCGTATAACAGTACCAATAACGAGAGTTAATGGGTATTGTGTTACACTAAGTTGAGAACAACAAACCAGCAGCAGATCAGAGATCTGCTGCTGGTTTGTTATTGAAGTAAAAGCAGTTTAATATCGTCTGCAAATCAATTAGGAGCAACTAATCCGGTGATTCCTGAGTCATATAAGAAGGAGGTGCTTTTGGTGAAAAAATTATCCATTGCGCTGATTGTTTTCTTTATTTTGTTATCTGGTTGTACGAGTGAAGAAAAAGGTGAATCTTCAAATCCATCCTTGACCCTATCTCAACCGACCTTTACTCAATCAACAGTTATGTCTACCCAACCAACTACAGCTAGCGAACACAAAGAGGATGGATTACTGGCTTCCTTCTCATCAAATTCGCAAGATAAGCAACTGGTGCTTTATAGGAACAGTGTTTCTTCCCTTACTGTAAAAACAAACGGTGGTACATCAAACGTGCCGATTAGTAAGGACTGGGAAAAATACGTCGTAAAAGAAAGTATCTTTGCCTCAATTGTTCCTAATTCAAATGTTAGCTGGCTTCTGCTCACTTCTGAACCGTCAGCTGGGCAAATGGGGAAGACCCTCTATAAATCTAAAGACAACGGAAAGTCTTGGGCCCTCGTTAATGACATCTCTCAAGTTATAGATGGTTATGTAACAGGCGTAACTTTTAGTGATGACAAGAATGGCTGGGTTGCAGCATCCCAGCATGGAACGGAATTGGTGCCACTTTATCGCACAAAAGATGGAGGGAAAAGCTGGAGTGTTCAGAGTATTGATATCCCTAAGGGATATCAATACGGTAATGCGTACCCACCCATTTTCAATGAAAAAGATACAAAGCAAGGAACATTAAAGATTGAATTTGTGGGCATCTCGAATACAGAGTCAGTTGAATTTAAAACAACAGATGGTGGAGAGACTTGGAAATCCTAGTGAAGACAACTTGCAGATTTTTTTATATTGATACCGATAAAGCTACTGTGCATATATAATCATTGTGGTATTAAGCTATCTGGAGACGATAGCTGAATAGCATGTAATTATAAAAAGGAGGTACTAATGACTCCATTAATGCCATGTGGGATGCCGATTGATTTTACTATTTAGTTCAAATTCAGGAGCAGTTTGCTAAACGCAGCAACTGCTCCTTTTTATTGAACCATAGGGCAGTTATCTTTGATAAATATGGTATAATTTTCAAAACGCATGTGTGGGAGAGTGGGGAAATGAATCTTGGAACCGATTTTTTGAAATTAGGTACAGATGAACTTAAGGATCTCTATCAAGAGTTACAGGGAGAATACAACGAGTACAAGAATCGGAATCTGAAATTGGATATGTCCAGAGGGAAGCCTTGTCCTGAACAGCTTGAGCTTTCTATGGAAATGCTTGATATATTGAAATCTGATGATCAAATAAAAGCTATGGATGGTATAGACTGCCGCAATTATGGGGGAGTTGATGGAATAGACGAAGCGAAGGAATTATTTGCTCAAATGCTTGGGGTGAGTACCAAAGAAATCATTATCGGTGGGAATTCCAGCCTGAATATGATGTACGATGCTCTATCCAGAGCGATGCTATTCGGAGTCAGCGAAGGCGAAATGCCATGGGGGAAACTCCCGAAAGTTAAATTTCTTTGCCCGAGTCCCGGTTACGACAGGCATTTCGCAATCTGCGAACTCTTAAATATTGAGATGATAACCATAGACATGAATCAAGATGGCCCGGATATGGATACCATTGAAAGGCTTGTAAGTGAAGACGATTCCATAAAAGGTATTTGGTGCGTTCCCAAGTATAGTAATCCTGATGGAATCACTTACTCCGATAAGATAGTTGATAGGCTCGCCTGCATGAAGACAAAAGCAAGGGATTTTCGCATATTTTGGGATGATGCATATACCGTTCACCATTTAACCGATAAGCCCGATCAGTTGAAAAATATCCTCGCTGCTTGCAATACTGCAGGATATCCGAACCGCGTTTATATGTTTAGCTCTACTTCCAAAATTACGTTTCCTGGTTCAGGCGTTGCGATGATAGCATCCAGCGAAGAAAATGTGAATTTTATAAAGAAACAGCTTGGAATTCAAACCATTGGTCCGGATAAGATAAACCAACTTCGGCACGTTCGTTTCCTGCGAAGTCTGGATAATTTGAATGTTCATATGAAGAAGCAGGCTGCTATTATTAAACCTAAATTTGATTTGGTTTTACATCAGCTTGAGGTGGATTTAGGCGGGAAAAATATTGCCGAATGGAATAAGCCCAATGGCGGCTATTTCATTAGTCTTAACACGTTGGACGGTTGTGCAAAAGAAGTTGTAAATATGGCAGCCCAAATCGGGGTCACATTAACGAACGCAGGTGCTACATATCCTTATGGAAAAGATCCGAGAGATCGGAATATTCGAATAGCGCCAACTTTCCCTTCAATTAAGGAACTCGAGTTAGCGATTAAAGTGTTATGCGTATGCGTTCAATTAATAAGCATAAAAAAGATTTTGGCTGGCGGTATTTGATGTCCTTCTATTGCTTGATAGGTTGATATCCATGTGTATGCAATGCTGATTTCGACAGTGCTCTTCAAACAATTCTTTTTAGGAGGTTTTAGAGTGTCAACAGAGAAAAAAGCTGCGTACTCTGCGTGGTCAAACATCATGTACTCCATGCAGCTGCATTGGCGGGCGAGGCCGCTAACGCTCATTTGCTGTGCCGTCTCGGCGCTTGTTGGCGTCGGCGTGCCTTTTGTAAGCATCTACATGCCTAAAATTGTCATCGATAACATCACTGCGGGAGTCACGCCAAGCGAGTTTATACTGTCGGTAGGCCTCATGGCGCTTCTCCTGGCCGCGCTTAACAGTGCTAAAAGCTATGCCGATCTCATCACCCATGAATCCGTAGGTACCATCAGCATATTGAAGCACCTCCAAACCGTCATGCATAAGCATCTAAATATGGACTACGAGGTGCTGGAAAGCCCCGGATACGCCAAACGGGGCGAGAAGGCGTGGCGGGCCATGCAGAGCAATCACTCTCCCGCCTCCAACATACCGAGAAACCTATCGCAGCTTCTAATGAACGTATTGGGTTTTCTTGTATATGGAACAGTTATCGTCTCGGTACATCCCCTTATTATTCTCTTGCTGGCCATTTCTGCCGGAATCAATTGGCTTGCGCTCTCCCGTGCACGTAAGGTTGAGAGGGACACGCGAGAAGAACGGTCAAAGCTTCAAGGAAAGCTCTGGTATCTTCAGAAGGTATCGAAAGAGCCGTCCGGCGGTAAAGACGTACGTCTCTATGATCTTGGCAGCTTAATCCGCGGTATTTTTCAAAACGTACTCGGTTCCTCCACCGATAAGGAGCAAAAGGTAGCGGCTGGCGATATGAAGGCTCAGTTATCGGATGCGGCGCTTAGTCTCATTCGTGACGGTGCTTCATACGCGTTTCTAATTTATTTGCTGTTGAACGGCGAAATGACATTGGGCAGCTTCGTCCTCGTATTCGCCGCCATCGGGGCATTTGCGGGCTGGTTGTCGGGTATATTGACCAGCGCAAGCGAGCTGATTCGTGCCTTAAGCGAGCTGTCGGACATACGAGATTATCTGGATGTTCCGATCTTTCGAATACCGGCCCCGGCCATGCGCTGCCTTCCGGCGATCTTCTTCCTCCTACGATTACATTAAAAAACGTCGGATACACCTATCCGGATGCTAAAGAACCAACCCTTTCAAGCATCGATTTCGAGATCAAGCCGGGGGAGCGCATCGCCATTGTCGGGGCGAACGGAGCGGGCAAGACGACGCTTATTAAGTTATTATGCGGACTTTACCAGCCGACATGCGGGGAGATTACGCTCGGCGGCGTCGACATCACGCGTTATAACAGAGACGAATATTTTTCGCTTTTTTCAACGGTATTTCAGGATATTCATCTCTTCTGCTGTGATATTGCCGGCAATATCTCGCAGCAGTCACCGGAAGAGACGGACTACGGGAAGGTAGAGAAATGTCTCGTCATGTCCGGGCTTATGGATAAGGTTAGAGGGCTTGAGAAAGGGGAATCCACGCTTCTAGTACGCCGGGTGCATGCTGACGCTATCGAACTCTCGGGCGGCGAGAAGCAGAAGCTTGCGCTTGCGCGCGCGCTGTACAAAGACGCGCCGGTTATCATCTTGGATGAACCTACCGCTGCGCTTGACCCGATCGCCGAAAGCGAGATTTACCAGCGATACGCCGAACTGACTGCAGGGCGAACATCGATTTACATCTCTCATAGGCTGGCAAGCACGCGCTTCTGTGACAGGATTCTATTAATCGACGGCGGCGGCATCGCCGAGTGCGGCACGCACGATGAGCTCATGAGATATGGCGGGAAATATGCCGAGATGTTTAATGTGCAGTCTCATTATTATAAGGATGGGGAGGTGACCGATCATGAAGGAGCGTTCCATCTGGCGTAACCTGGTCCGAGGATACGGCATCGTAAATCGCTTAACGCCAACCTACATTCCGCTTACCGTCGCCTCCTCCTTTATTAAAGCGGTTCAGCCCTTAATGGTGCTCTTCCTATCCGCCCAGATCATCAACGAGCTGGCCGGCGAGCGCGACACCGGGCGCATTACGCTGTATGCCGTACTCGCAGTAGGACTTGCTTTTGCCGGTTCGGCTATCAATGCCGCGGTTAACCGACGGATCACGACCTTAAACAGCACGTTGTGGGCGCGTTTCTACTTCTTCCTGGGTAACCGGTACATGCAGCTGAACTACGATCAAGTGGAAGATACGATGAATAATGAGAGGTTAGCGGATATTGAAGCGAAGTCGAACGGAAACGGGCTTGGCCTTCTGCGTCTGCATTACAGTCTGCCGGAACTATTGCAGCCTCTTTTTGAACTGATTTTATCTATCATACTGGTTATCGGGATGTTCACGTCCGCTTCTTCCTACGAGCAGACGTTTATAACCTCACCGTATGCTACCGTTTTGCTGATTCTCCTCATCCTGTCCATGATTCCCTTCACTTATTTAATCAAAAAGAGGGAGGAGAGAATTCAGAAGAAGGTGTTCGAGGATAACCCGAAGGCAAATACCTATGTGGATTTCTTCAACGAATACATGCAGGCAAAGAATGCCGCCAAGGACATTCGACTCTATAAACAGGCGCCGGCGATAGAGGATCATTACAATAAATCGGTTGGAGCGGAGTACTGGTACCGCATTTTTAACCTGGTCGGAAAAAACAACGCCTTGGCAGCGGCTATGAATGCCGTACTAGGCGGCTGCGTGTATCTCTTTATCGGCCTGAGGGCGCTATATGGCATGTATCCTTTAGGCAGCGTGGTGCAGTACATCGGCGCAGTGACCGGCGTTGTAGGCGCGCTCGCCAAGCTGGTCTCCGTTGTGGGCAATTTTATAACAAACAACCCTTATCTGAGCCTTGTGTTCGAGTATCTTGACCTGCCGGACAACATGCAAAATAGCGCTAGCAGCAGACTAATCCCGCAAGAAGAACTAGAATTTGAGTTTCGTGACGTCTCGTTCAAATATCCTGGTTCCGACCATTACGCCATTAAGAACCTTAGCATGAAATTCAATATCGGCGAGCGGCTTGCCGTCGTGGGGTTGAATGGCAGCGATGATTAAGCTGCTATGCCGGCTTTACGAGCCTACGGAGGGCGTTGTCACGTTAAACGGCATCGACATCAGAGAGTACGACTATTCGGCATATATGGGCGTATTCAGCGTTGTGTTTCAAGATTTTAAACTGTATTCGTTCTCCCTTGGCCATAACGTTGCCGCATCCGAGAGTTATGACGCGGCATTGGCGGAGGAGTCGCTTATTATGGCGGGGCTGAGCGAAAAGGTAAGGAACATGCCGGAAGGGCTTCATACTTACCTTCATAAGGATTTCTCTGACGACGGCGTGGAGATTTCAGGAGGGGAAGCGCAGAAGGTGGCACTTGCAAGGGCGCTGTACAAGAACGCGCCTTTCGTGATATTAGACGAACCTACGGCGGCACTGGACCCGATCGCGGAGTTCGAGATTTATTCCCGGTTTAATGAATTAATCGGCGGTAAAACGGCGATCTTCGTCTCGCACCGGCTCTCGTCCTGCCGATTCTGTCATGATATCGCCGTGTTTCACGAGGGCCGGCTTATTCAACGCGGTTCCCATGACAAGCTCCTCGCTGAACGGGACGGGAAATACGCGGAGCTGTGGAATGCGCAGGCTCAGTATTACGTTGGGGCATAAAAGGTTTTGTTCAATAGCGGCTATGGCTTGATGCTCATAACTGCTTAATTAATAATCGTTTTATTCCTATCAGCATAGAAAAGAGCCCTTTACAGCAAAAGGGCTCTTTTCTTTAGAATTTAATTCCATTAATTTGAAGCGGAAGCCATTGCTATATAGCAAGGCTGGGTACTTTTATTATGATGATCTGTGGTTGACCGAAGGATTTAGTAAGACACGGTTGTCTTGATGCGACAGGTTTTCGAACCTTCCTCCCGATGGATGTCCCTTTAGATACTGTTCCAGATATAACTCGACGTATTTCAGAATCAGTCGATGGCTTTGCTTCGGATTCGGTGCTTTGGCTTTCCACTTCAGAAAAGGGGAGTACATGTAAAAATCCGAGAAGCTTGAATGCTTTATCCCTTTAAGCTGCAAAATTTGACCGCCTTCGGATATCGCTTGGTCTTTTCTGCGATAGAAGTTGTCTATCCAGTCATTATAAACGGCTCGTTGTATCCCTTCTTCCGACAACTGCTTGTCGCTTGGTTCCGGCAGACCTAGCCCATTCAAATAATTATCGGTGCACATCCATAGAAAAGATTGATTCGCGGAAAGCGGGGTCTGTGTACTTCCGTAAAAGGAGCCGTCCAGACTAATTCCCACCTTGAACCTTTTGTCCTTGCGAAGCACGGCAAGGGCATCATCCCCGCCAAAAGAATGGCCGGCAATTGCGGTTTCCTCCAGATTTAGACGATGGTTGAACCGTTTATCCATAATTCCCTCGTTCAGCTTTTCCAACTGATCCAGCACAAAGCTGTCGTCTTCCGCCCAAACATTATCGATGATACGGTCCCAAGCCGGAAGTTGAAATTCCGAAGGAGCTTTTTGGGACATAATCCGACCGTCGGGATAAACAGTCGCAAGCGTACCGTAGGTGTGCTCGACTACGGCTACCACATAACCTTTGCTAGCTAAATCCGTGACTAGATAATGATAGGCGTACCGTGCGCCTGGCCAACCATGGGAAAAGATAACGACTGGATACAGGCTTTGATTATTCGCCATATCGGCATCCATGTAGGTATACGTCCTCGCAAGGCGCATGTAGCTCAGCAAGAAGGAAGGAATATGCAAGCGCTGGTTTATGTAATGGCTCAAGCCGGTTAGTTCGGGAATATACGGAGCCTGCTGTATTCTTCCTTTGACTTGTGCCGGATACCAGATTTGAACGTTCATCTCACGGTATTTATTCGTCTTCTCCATAGTCTGCTCGGGCCTGCTTGTGTCAATCCAGTGATACATGACTGTACCGACCGGGTTATTTCCCGACGGAACCTCTAGCGAAGGAACGGGTATCAAATAAGGCAATGCCCAGCACATCAGCAGCAATCCGAGTGAGGGTATCAATCCCATACGGATGGGGGACATGCGCTTTCGCTTGAATAATCCCGGAACAGCGGTCACAAACGAATAGAAAGCGAATAAATACGAAGGAACCATTTGCCAGCGATATCCTTCGGTTAATAAATGAACAATCATGGGAACGGGCAAAAGCATACAAAAGAAGCGTAAGTAAGACTGATTTCGATTCATTGTCATCGTGCTAATGGTCAGCATAATAAGCAGAACGGATTCCCAAATTCTCATTGTTCCATGGTAGGGCTTATATATAAGGCATGGTTCATGTAAGGATTGCCCTTTCTCCAAACTTTATTGGTCATTATAGTATAGTGTAATATTATTTTTCCCCTAAAAAAATATGTACAGACTGAGAAAGCGCCCAGCTTTGCTTGCAAAGCCGGGTGCTTTCTTTTAATTCTCTTTCGCCAATAATTGCAAATTGTAAAGGCTGTAACCTTTAAATTCATAGATGCGTCTAGAAAGTACATCTGAGCAGAAAGGAAGAATATAAATATGCGTAAAAAAAATCTCATGCTGTCCAGTCTTCTTGTCGCAACCGCGATTTCAGCAGGCAGCGCTTCAATAGTACACGGAGCAGAAAGCCAATCTGCAACTGCCGCGGCTTCTGCGGTTACTTTCAAAATTAACGATGTTCTTTATAGCGATAACACGGGCAAGCATAGCTTGCTCGCAGCGCCTTATGTTCGTAACGGAAGCACGATGGTTCCCGTTAGAGCCGCTGCCGAATCACTCGGCGCATCGATAAGCTGGAATAACAAGGATCGAATGATTACCTTGTCGGGGAAAGCCTTCGGAACGATTAAATTCACCTTGAACTCTTCCTATGCGGTAAATGCGAAGGGAGAGAAAATCAAGCTGCCCGAGCAGGTTCGCCAGGCCAAGGGAACGGTATTTGTTCCGGCCCGGTCGTTGGCGGCTCTTATGGGGGCCCGCCTGCAATGGGTGTCTGCAGCCAATACGGTTACTCTCACCAGTCAGGCGAATACTCCTGCCAGTCTGGACTCCAATTATTCATTTGCGAAGGATACGGAAGGATGGAAGGGCGGCTTTGCCGATATGCCGACCAACTATAACAAAGAGATTTACGAGCTCGACTTTGCGCGCAGCTTGATTCCGGTCCCGAACAATACTTCTAATTACGGCTTGAAGCTTTCCGGGCATAATCGAAGCGATGATTTGTTTATGTATCTTTCCAAAGGTATTGAAGGCTTCAAACCAAATACCTCTTACAACGTTAATTTGAAATTTGCGATGTACACCGAAGCGGGAGGAGGATCGATTGGTATCGGAGGCTCGCCTGCGGAATCTATCTTCATAAAGGCCGGTATCCTGCCGAGCGAGCCGTTGTCCGTGCCTACCTCCTCTTCGGGTGAAGAATATTACAGAATGAACGTAGACATCGGCAGCCAAGGAACCGGCGGCAAGGATGTCAAGGTCATCGGCAATGCGGCTAAACCGGATGTGGACAAGGAAGGGTATAAGCGTGTTGAGTTTGACTACAACGCCAAGGTGACGGCGAACGCCAAAGGCCAGATCTTTATTCTAATTGGCTCCGATTCAGGCTTTGAAGGGCTGACTACTCTTTACTTTGACGATATCAAGGTAAGCGCTAAGGTCGCAGACTGAGAGGAATAAGGCGCAAGAAGCAACAAAAAGCCTGCGGCAATCAGCCGCAGGCAACAATAGAGAATATATAAAGGGGGGTCATGTCCCTTATTATAGGAGCCGATGATGAAAGGAACCTGAGCGAAATATTACAGGAAGATTACAAATGATCCTGGGGTTCTCGACAATCTAGCTAGCTAGCATAAGCAAAAAGCTGCCATTTAAGCGGCATTTTTTATTATTTCCGGATAATCGAAATAATCTCCTGCAGCTCGGGAAGATGCTTATGCTTGCTTTTATAACCAATCAACAGGTCATTGGTGACAGTCAGATTGTCGAAGCAGGTACGGATACCGGCCTTCGAATTCTCGAGCAGATACGTCGGGATCACGCTGATTCCGGCTCCCATCTCTACGGCTCTAACGACCGCATGCAGATTAGGGATTACGTGCTTGGGCTTAATTAGAGGACGTCTCTTGAAATGCTCTCTCCATAAACGTCTGATAATCGGGAGCTCCAGCCCGTAGGAAATCCATCGCTGCGCGGACAACCATTCCTCGATTTCTTTGGGATGGTGAAGATCGGGGATCTCGAGCGAAGCCGGCGTTATGATCGTAAACGTCTCTTCCATTAGCAGTTCATACTCAATGCCGGGCACGATAAATTTCTTGGGAGTAATAATGAGCTCCACTTGATCTTCTTTTAACAGCTCGAGCAATTGGTCGGCGGTCCCGAAGTAAGAGACGCTGCACATGCCGGAATTCGTAACCTTGGGAAGAAACAGCTCCTGGAAATACTCCAGGGACAAGCCAATGCGGAACACTTTATTGTTCGGCAGGGACGTGGATTTCAGCCCGGCCGTTGTTTCCTCCAGGGACTCGACTAACGGCGCAACCCGGGAGTAGAGCTCCTTCCCCCGTTCGGTTACGACAAGTCTTCTCGATACTCGCGTAAATAAAGCTTCGCCAACCTCGGCCTCAAGTGCGGCTAAATGCTGGCTCATGGCGGGCTGCGTCATCATTCTGGTCTTGGCGGCCTCGGAGACGGAGTGATGCTTGTAGATAGCAATAAAGCTTCGGTACCATTCAAAATCGACCATCTTATTCCTCATCCTCTATTGTTCATAAGTAAAACCAAATTATAAATATTTTTATGATTTAATGCAATTTATATAATTAGTTTTATTGTCGGAACAAGGGTATAATGGGCTCTGTAACATTTCTTTACAAATGCCTGTTCATGAGTTGTCCGAAACGGGGTACATTATGATGTAGCCGAATTGGATCCGTGGAACTATAGAATAGAGGAGAGATCGTATTTTGAAGCACTTATTTACTCCGTACGAAATGAAAAGCTTGTCCTTGAAAAACCGCGTCGTTATGCCGCCGATGTGCCAATACTCGGTAACGGCCAAAGACGGCATCGCAAACGATTGGCATTACGCGCATTACGTCAGCCGCGCGGTTGGCGGTGCGGGATTGATTATTATCGAAATGACGGACGTCGAGCCGGACGGCCGGATTACCGATTATGATCTGGGATTGTGGTCGGATGATCATATTCCGGCGCTAGCCCGCATCGTTGATGCCGTCCATCAGCATGGGGCCAAGATAGGCATTCAGATTGCCCATGCCGGCCGTAAAGCCGAGGACGCGGAGCTGCCGGTAGCCCCGTCGGCAATTCCTTTTGACGAAAATTCCAAAACGCCCCGGGCTTTGACTACCGAAGAAGTAGAGCAAATGGTGGAGAAATTTAGACTTGCCGTGCGCCGTGCCGTACAGGCTGGCGTAGATACGATTGAGATTCACGGTGCCCACGGCTACCTGATTCACCAGTTTGTGTCTCCGCTGACGAACAAAAGAAACGATAAATACGGTCAAGACCGGACGCTATTCGGCAAAGAAGTGATTAAAGCCGCAAAAAGCGAAATGCCGGACCATATGCCGTTAATTATGCGGATTTCCGCACGCGAATATGTAGAAGGCGGCTATGGCATTAACGAAAGCATTGCTTTCGCGAAAGAATTCAAAGAAGCTGGCGTCGACCTCTTCCATATCAGCGCGGGCGGCGAAGGTCAGATCGCGGCTGCCGGCAGACCGGGTACGCATGCGGGTTACCAGGTGCCTCTCGCGAGAGCGATCAGAGAAGCACTGGATATCCCGGTTATCGCAGTCGGCAGACTAGACGATCCAGCGCTCGCCAACTCCGTGATCGGCAACGAAGACGCGGACCTTGTAGCCGTCGGCCGAGGCATGCTTCGCAATCCTTACTGGGCCCTCGAAGCAGCGACCGTTCTCCACAAAGAGATCGAAGTTCCAAGACAATACGATCGCGGTTTCGCGCGCGGTTAATATAACTTAATGACCCAAAGCGGTGCAGGACTAAATCCTGCACCGCTTTTTTTTCACAAGAATAGTTCAGTTATCCCAATAGCAGAACCAAGAGGACCTCTTCCCCCAAGTCGTACGAATGTAAGGGAAGGTTAATGCCAAACGGAGCATTCGATGATTCTGGAGAAGTGGAACGTTCGCTTTTGTGAGGGGATTCCTTCCTTATTCCCCGTTTAGGGGAATCGCCGAGCAATGGCGATCGGAAGAACATCGAATGCGCAGTTTGCAATTTAACCTACTGGTCTAAGCAAAGAGGCTGTCTCAATCTTAGGTTGAGACAGCCCCTTTTATTTGTATAGCCTGCCGCTATTGCCAATTGCGGATTTTGCCCGGTGCAATCCCGTAGGCGTCTTTAAAGAGATGGTAGAAATGGCTTAGATTATCGAACCCGGCGTCGTAAGCGATATCGACGATGGGCAGCTGCGTGGTGAGCAGCAGGTTTTTGGCATGGCCTAGCCGGAGGTGGTTCAAATAAGCCGTTGGCGTCATGCGGAGATATTGCTTGAATACGCGGTTAAGATGGCCGTCGCTCCGGTCCGTTAATTCCCGCAACCTGGGCAGTCCGGCGCTGAAATTTTCTTTTCGCTGCAGCTGCGCGAGCAGCTGATCGAACCATTGCGGCAGCGCCCGCGTGCTATCATTGCGGAAGTGAAGGAAGAAATGGGTTAAGGCATCGCTTAAGAAGCTGCGGGCCATCGTTCTTGCCTTTTGCTTATCGGTCGAGTTAAACAGCTGAATCTGCTCGCTTTTTCTCATGAGAGCCTCCATGTCCGTTCCGGGCAGCTGGATGACGGGCGGAAGCTGCGGACTCCGGAGCGCCTGGGCAAACGCCGCGTGTCCGATGTAATCGAAAGCGCCCTCCACAACCTCTTTATAGAAGTTGACGTTCAAGAACTGACAGTCTTTTCCCTCCAGCAAATCGTATCCGTGCGTATCGTCGGGACGAATGAATACCATGTCCCCCTCCTTCAGCAATTGGACGTCACCGTTGATCAAATGCGTGCATTGGCCGGAAATGACGATAAAGATTTCGTAGAAGTCGTGTCCGTGCAGCGGATAAGCGTGTCTGACCGAGTGCACGATGTGAAAGTTGGATTGCACAAGCGGATCGATCAGCGCCGCGGCGTACAGCATGTTAACGGTCATGGAGGCCGTCCTCCTTGTCGTCGTTGGATTTAAATAGTGATGTTAATATAGCACAAAAAAAGCATTTGCATAACAAGACGTTAAATGGCTTCGAATGCTACGATAGGGCCGAATCATGCATCCTTCCTAACCTAATGTCGAAGGAATGGCATCATTCCAGCACAATTCATACATTTGAAAGCAGGTTGATAAGCATGCGCTTAGTAACGCTAAACGGCAATTGGACGATGAAAAGAACGGATGAAGCGGAGTGGAACAACGCGATTGTTCCCGGCTCCGTATTCCATGATTTAATGACTGCAGGCAAGATGGAAGATCCGTATTATCGAGATAACGAATACGATATTTTGGAGCTGACGAAGTTCGATTACGAATACCGGCGGAGCTTCCTCGTCGACGGGGAGTTGCTGCGGATGGACTGCGTGCTGCTCCGCTGCGAAGGGCTGGATACGCTCTGCGAGGTTTACGTAAACGGACAAGCCGTATTAAATACGGACAATATGCACCGGACCTACGAAGCCGATGTGAAGGGGCTGCTCACCGCAGGCAGCAATGACATTCACGTCATTATCCGCTCCGCCACGAACTTCGTGCTTGCGAAGGATAAGGAGCTTTTTCTGACGAGCTGCGCCGACGCCGTACCGGGCATCTCGCATTTGCGCAAAGCGCATAGCATGTTTGGCTGGGATTGGGGTCCGCAGCTGCCGGATATGGGCATTTGGCGGGATATAACGCTATGCGGCTTCAATATTGGCCGAATCGATGATGTCTACATTACGCAGCAGCATGGCGACAATAACGTTAAGGTGAATATCGCCGCGGAATTGCAGCGCTGGTCCTCTGACGAATCGCTTGCTCTTTACGCCACGATCGAGACACCGGATGGAAGGACGCTGGAGGCGTCGGTGTACGAAGCTGGCGACATCTCGAACCTCGTGATCGCTGTTCAGAATCCCGAGCTATGGTGGCCGAACAATCTCGGAAGCCAGCCTTTATACGGGCTGCGGGTCGAACTTCGGAGCGGAGACCGGATACTGGATGAACGCTCGCTGAGCATCGGACTCCGGACGCTGCATGTCGCCCGTCAACCGGATCAATGGGGCGAATCGTTTGCGTTTGAAATTAACGGTCATCAGATCTTCGCGATGGGGGCCAATTTTATTCCCGAGGACAACATCTTTGGGCGGCGCAGCAACGAACGGACGGAGCAGCTGATCCAAAGCTGCGTCGAGGCTAACTACAACTGCATCCGCGTCTGGGGCGGCGGGTACTACGCGGACGATTATTTCTATGACCTATGCGACCGGCACGGTTTGATCGTGTGGCAGGATCACTTATATGCTTGCGGCGCTTACGATTTCAATGACGAGTTTAAGGAAAATATCCGCCTCGAGACGATCGACAATATGAAGCGGCTTCGTCACCATGCCTCGCTGGGCCTCTGGAGCGGAAACAACGAGCTGGAATATGCATGGGCGTATTGGGGCTGGACGGAGCGTTACGGCGAGAAGCAGCGCGACGATTACCTGAAGCAGTTCGAAGAGTTCCTGCCGGTGCTGTCGCAGTCGCTTGATCCAAACACCTCTTATTTGGTATCCTCGCCATCCTCCAAGGGCGGTATTGACGATCCGAATAACGAAGATATCGGCGACATGCATTATTGGGATGTCTGGCACGGACGGAAGCCGATAACGGAATACCGGACGCTGCATCCGCGCTTTATGTCCGAGTTCGGCTTGCAGTCGTTCCCTTCCATCAAGACGGTGGAGACGTTTACGCTTCCCGAAGACCGCAATATTTTCTCGCGGGTGATGGAGGCTCATCAGAAGAACGGCACCGGCAACGAAAAGATCATGTATTACATCAGCGAATATTTCAAATATCCGAGAAACTTCGAGAAGCTGCTATACGTTTCCCAGCTCATTCAGGCCGAAGGCATGCGGGTTGGCGTGGAGCATTGGAGACGCAACCGCGGCAGATGCATGGGTGCGGTCTACTGGCAGCTTAACGACATCTGGCCGGGCGCGTCCTGGTCCAGTCTGGATTACTTCGGCAGATGGAAGGCGACGCATCATGCCGCCAAGCGTTTCTTTGCGCCGGTGCTTGCATCCGCTCTGGAGGAAGGGACGACGGTATCGCTTCACGTGACCAACGAAACGCTGCAGACGGTCAAAGGGCAGCTCCGTTGGAGACTGCTGGACCGCAAGTCGGAGACGATCCAATTCGGCGAAGCCGAAGTAACGCTGGACGCTCTCGCTTCGGAAGAGATCGTCTCGCTCGATTTCTCGGAGACGCTGACGACCAAGCAGCTGTTAGGCCAAAGCTATCTAGCATACGAATTTGTCAGGGGCAAAGAGACGATCAGCGAGGGTACGGCTCTGTTCGTGAAGCCGAAGCATTTTGAGCTGCTGAATCCGGAAATCCGCGCTGCGGTTGTGGAGGAAGACGACCGTTTTGTCGTTACGCTGGACAGCCGGGCGTTTGCGCCGTTCGTATTGCTGGAGCTGAGCCATGCCGACGCCCGCTGGAGCAACAACGTATTTGCTCTTTCGGCCGATCGCCCGGCCGTTGTGACGGTACCGAAGGACGGCTTGTCCGAGCCGCTTAGCCTGGCTGCGTTCCGCGAGCAGCTAGTTGTTACAAGCTTATACGATACTTTTGAATAAAGCTCATCATGGAAGGGAAGGGAGGACACACGCCTGGCAATAGCCGCTTGCGTGTGTCTTTTCTCTTCGGGGCAGTCAATTGAAATTGACAAACATAGCGATAGAAAACCAATCGTTGTTGCGTAGTTCGAAAGTCCGGCGCTGCCGTACAATTAAGCTAGAAAGAGGTGATACGATGTCTGCCATACTTAAATACAAATGGCAATATCTCATGATCATGCCGGCCGTCGTGCTGCTTCTGCTGTTCAGCTACGTGCCGATGGCCGGTATACAGGTCGCGTTCAAGGACTTCCATATCGGCTATACGATTTGGAACAGCCCATGGACCGGCTTCGAAAATTTCGCATTCCTTCAGGACAGCCAATTCTGGCTGGTGGTGAAGAACACCGTGTACATCGCGTTGCTCAAATTCGTATTCGGTTTTCCCGCTCCAATCATTCTGGCTTTGATGATCAACGAAGTAAGCCACGGGGGCTTCAAACGATTCGTCCAATCGGTCAGCTATCTGCCCCACTTTTTCTCCTGGATTGTAGTCGCTTACATTCTGCAATCGCTGCTTACTCTGGACAACGGTCTCGTGAATCAGCTGATCGTGTCTCTCGGCGGTGATCCGGTATTTTTCCTGGGCTCGACCGAGTGGTTCCGCCCGATGATCGTAGCCAGCGGATTGTGGAAGGAGGTTGGCTGGAATACGATTCTGTATCTGGCCGCGATCACGTCCATCGATCCGCAGCTCTACGAAGCAGCCAAGGTGGAAGGAGCGGGCCGTCTGGCGCAAATCCGGCACATCACGTTCCCGGGTATTCTGCCGACGATTTCCATCGTCCTGATCCTCAGCATGCCAAGTTTGATTGCGGTCGGCATGGATCAGATTTATCCGCTGATGAACCCAGCCAACCAACCGGTTGCGGATGTTCTGGATACTTATATTCTCCGAAGCGGTCTGCAGCAAGGCTATTTCGGCAGCGCGACGGCAGTAGGCTTGTTGTCCTCGGTTATCAGTCTGCTGCTGGTTCTCAGCACGAACCAGATATCCCGAAGAATCAACGGAGAGGGGCTCTGGTAACCGATGAAACGTTCAACCGGCGAAAAGTTCGGACAGGCGGTTATTACCCTGCTCCTGCTGCTGCTCTGCCTGACGGTCCTCTATCCCTTCGTTTACATGCTGGCGATTTCCCTGAATACGGGCAGCGACGCCGCCAAGGGAGGCGTATATTTATGGCCGAGGCAATTCACGTGGTCCAACTTCCATATCGTGCTTGGCAACAAGGTCATTCAGCACTCTTACCTGATTACGATTCTGCGAACGATCATTGGCACAGTAAGCGGTCTTCTGGTGACTCTGCTTGCCGCGTTCGCCTTGTCCTACAGGCAGATGCCGGCGAGAAAGGCGCTGCTGACGATCGTGCTGATCACGATGCTGTTCAGCGGCGGACTCATTCCTTTCTATATCCAGCTGTTTAATCTGTCGCTGATCAACACGTTCTGGGTATACATTCTGCCAAGCGCCTTTTCGGCCTGGAACATGTTCGTCATGCTAAAGTTTATCCAGGGCATTCCGGAAGCCTTGATCGAATCGGCCGAGATGGATGGCGCCAAGCCGCCAAGAGTCCTGTTCTCAATTATTATTCCGTTATCCAAGCCGATGCTCGCCGCGCTTGGTCTCTTCACGGGCGTTATGCACTGGAACGACTGGTTCGCCGGCGCCTTCTTCGTCTCGGACCAGAATCTGATTCCGGTCCAAACGTTCCTGCAGCAGCTGCTCTCCGCCCAGGATATCTCGGTGGTGATGGGCTCCAACAATAGCGTGGAGGCGCTCGCGCGGGGCAGCCAGAACTTGGCCCAAATGACGCTGATGTCCGTCAAGATGGCAACCGTTATGGTAAGCGCCATTCCGATTCTGTGCGTGTATCCGTTCCTTCAGCGGTTTTTTGTCAAAGGCGTACTAATCGGTTCGGTCAAAGGATAAGACATTCCGATCTTGTTGAAGGTTATCGCAGGGTATTAGGATTAACCACATATACCAAAATAGCTAGACAGAGAGGGGAAAAAACATGAAAAGTCGCGCATTTTACGCGAAATCGACCACGGCCGGCGCGCTGGCCGCGCTTATGCTGGCATTAACCGCCTGCTCGGGCGGAGGCGGCAATTCGACGAACTCGCCATCGAAGGATCCGGAACAGACCGGGCAGACGGCCGAGGGAGGCAAGCAAGGCGGGAAGTTTGATCTGTGGCTCGGATGGACGACCACCGTCAACAACGACAGCATGGTTCAAAAATATTGGAGAGAGAACGAACCATTTGTCGATGTACAGATCGAGTCCACGCAAGGCGATGCATCCACCGCGCTTAACTTAAAGCTGAATACGGGCGGCTTCGACGATGCGGCCATCTTCGGGCGGAGCGACGTTATCAATACGTCCATGGTTCGCTCCGGCACGATCCAGCCGCTTGAGCAATACTTCGACATGCCGGACAAATATCCGGGACTCGCTTCGATTCCGAAGCAATATCTGGATGCGATGAAGGACAAGGACGGACATATCTGGTCCATTCCGACGTGGTTTGACCAGAATCCGCAAGATCCATGGCCGGGCTGGGCATCTCTTGGGTGGTTCGTGCGCGAGGACGTCCTGGAGAAAGCGGGCATGAAGAAAGAAGATTTGGCTACGATTGAAGGCGTTGAGCAATACTTGAAGGCGGCAAGCCAGCAGACGGACGCCTCCGGCAACAAGCTTATCCCGCTTGGCTTTCTGTCGGATGCCAATGACGAGAACGTCATTCTGAACACGTTCGGCGTATCGACCAGCGGAGGCGGCGTCGTACCGGTGGAGAAGAAGGGCGACGACTACGAGTTCATCTATGACAATCCGCAATACAAGGAAGCTTACAAATGGATGAACAAAATGTACAATGAAGGTCTAATCGACAAAGAAGCGATCACGGACAAAAAAGAGCGCTACAAGGAAAAAAATCAGTCCGGACGCATTGCGATGAACGCTGGCGGATTCTTCAACATGGACGCCTCGCTCTGGGAAACTCTCAATGGACCAACGGCACCAGCTTGGTATTTACAGACTATTCCGTATCCTAAAGTAGCCGGCGTAGACAAAGTCGGCATCAACACCATCATTAATCCGAATCCGGGCGATGACGTGTATATCAGCAAAAATACGAAAAATCTCGATGCCATACTCAAATTCTTCGATTATACGCTTACGCCTAAGCCGGAAATGCAGCAAGTGGTCAATGAAGGACCTGCGGGAACCTTCTGGGATTGGGTGGATAAGCCTCTCGGCAAATGGCATTATATCGACGAGAATTACACGGCTCTTCACGATTCCGGCGATGCGGCGAAGAAAGCTAGCACAACACCTGAGCTTTATGCAACGTCCTCGTACAGCAACGAGTGGTATCCATGGTGGAACTACGAGGCAACCGACAGCGTAGCGGGACGCCAGAAGACAATCGACTTTACCAACGCAATCAGCAAAATGGGGGCCATTCGTGTCGCTCAGCCTTATGACCTGGTCAAATCCGAACCGGGCAGCCTGTGGGAGAAATATTCGCCCGAGCTGGAAAACGTAAGAAAAGAATACAAGGCCAAGCTTATGATGGCCAAGGACGACAAGGCCTTCGAAGCGGCATGGACCGAATTCCAGTCGGCGCTTGAGAAGCGCGCGCACTGGAGCGAGCTGAAGGATGAATGGCATCAGCTGCTGTCCAAGCAATTCCCGGGAGCATAAAAAACATAGATACGGCGCAGATCAAGCCGTGAGAGAAGGGAAGCCGGGATGCCGGCTTCCCTTCCGTCGGCTGCGGCCGGGCATTTTCAGGAAAGGAGCGGGAGCTCTTGCGTGTTCCTCTCTCTCGATGGATTATCCGATTTACCCGCGGCATGAGTCTCCGCGGCAAGATTTTGTCCCTATACGTGCTCATCCTGCTGCTACCCACGCTGTTATTGGGAAGCGGTTCCGCGTATCTGGTCGCCCGGGGCTTCCATAACAGCTATTTGTCCGCCGTGGATGAGACGGTTCTTCAGACGGCGCAGATTGCGGATTTCAGCAAACGAAACTATGATCTATTAGCCGTCCGAACGGCAACCGACGGGGAATTGATCTCCCGTCTCTCCAGGCATTACGACGATATGACGGAAGTGGTGGATACCGTCAATTACGTAGATCGCACCTTCCTGCTTACGGGCAAGTATTTGCCCGGCATTTTGGATTTCCGCATTTATCATACGAACGATACGCTTGTGCAGGACGGCCAGCTGTTATGGCGCCCGGAATCGAGAAGCATTGCGGGCCAGAAGGAAAGCGCGTGGTATCGGGATACCATGGCGGCCGCGGAGCCTCTTAAATGGAGCAGCGTGCCGGGGAGCCCTGATCGTGTCGTCATCACGCACAAGATTGTAGACAGGACGGGGACTCCGCTGGGTCTCGTTTATATATTGCTGGACTATGACGCCGTATTCGGGGAGCGGGTCGACCGTCCGTTTAACGATAAGGGAAGCTTGTTCATCGTGGATAACAACCGGAGCATCTTGGCGGCAACCGACCGGGAGCAGATCGGGAAAAGGCTTGCGCTAAGCGAGTGGCAAGAGCAACTCCAGGAGGACAACATCAACGATAAAGCTCATTGGCTGGATCTCACGCACAGCAAAGAGCTGCTCATCGTTAAGCCGCTCTCTTCCGGTTGGAGCGTTGTCTCGTCCACCGCGATGAAGCAGTTGAGCACGCAGGACCGCATGATCCTGCTTCTTATTGCCGGGATTACGATCTTCTTTCTGCTGCTGTCCGTATCTTTGATGATGACCGTCGTGCAGAACATCGTTCGGCGGATCCGGAAGCTTGGCAACCGAATGGGCGATCTGTCCCGGGGAGAATTCGAAGCGGCCATCCGCTACAGCGAGCAGGACGAACTAGGCGACCTGGAAAATAGGTTTAACCTGATGTCCGAACGTCTAGGCAAACTCGTCGAAGACATCACGCAAGCCGGCTTGCAGGAGAAGGAGCAGGCATTCAGGGCATTACAGGCCCAAATCAATCCGCATTTTATTTATAATTCGCTGGGACTGCTCCGCTGGCGCGCCATGGATGCGAGGGATCAGGAGCAAATTCAGATTATCGACGCGCTGACGACCTTCTACCGGCTGACGCTGAACAATCAGATTAGCGTTATCCGAATCAGGGAAGAGGTAGAGCATGTGAAGGCATACCTGGAAATCTGCGAATTCCGCTATCCGGGCAAAGTCCGGCTTGAGTGGGACATCGACGAATCGGCGCTTGACCTGTATACGATCAAGACGGTGCTGCAGCCGATTGTGGAGAACTGCTACCAGCATGGCGCTATTGTCCGCAAGCCGGACGCTTTCATCCGTATCTCCATTCATAGAAGGGATGACCGGGTCGTTATGTCGGTATTCGACAACGGGCAAGGCATTTCCGGGGATACGATCAGGCAGCTGGCTGATGGCGTGTACGAAGGAAAAGGAAACGGTTTTGGCTCTACGAATATTAAGGAGCGGCTGGCGCTGTATTTTGGCGGCGATGCCCGTTATACGATAGAAAGCGCTATGGGAGCATGGACGCTGGTTACGATTGATTTTCCGGCCTGCCGGGTGCAGCCAGTCATTAAGAAGGGGCGATAGAGATGCTGAACGTACTTATTGTGGATGACGAAATATCGCATGTGCAGGGACTCGTCCGGTTTATCGAATGGGAGGAGCTTGGCTACGCGGCCCCGTCGACGGCGGAATCGGGAGAGGAAGCCGTAGAGCTGCTTCAAGGCTCCGAATTTGACGTGCTGATCTCGGATGTTTCCATGCCCGGCATGACGGGAATCGAGCTTGCGGCGGAGGCGAAGCGGCTTCATCCCCATATTCAGATTCTGATGATTAGCGGCTATAACGAATTCGAATTCGTCCAGGATGCCATCCATGTCGGCGCCCAGGCTTATGTGCTGAAGCCGCTCAAGATTGAAGAGGTGACTTCGCGGCTGCAGAGCTTCCGGAGCGCCATCGAGATGCGGAAGGAAGTCGTAGAGCAGACCCGGGAGCTGGAGAAAAAAGTGTCGGGCAGCGTTAAGCTTGTCAAAGAAAGATTCGTAGACGACCTGATTGCCGAATCTCTTCCCGTCGATGAGCTCCTTGCTTCGTGGGACGGCCTGTTGACGCTGCCTGAACTGGATCACGGGTACCAGATTATCGTGCTAAGCCTGGACCGTAATCCTTCCTCCGGGCAAGAGGCGAAGCAGCGGATGCTGCTTGGCAGCAGCTTTAAGAAAACGGTGGAAATCGCCTTCGCCCAAGACGATTCCATCTGGCTTGCGCAGACTTCGTTTGACGAATTTGTCGCGCTCCACGTCAATCCGTCGCCGGCAGCGCGCGCGAAGGGAGAGAAGCAATATCAGTTTATTCAATCCATCATGAGCGAGCAGTACGGGGCAAGCGTGACGATCGGCTGCAGCCGTGAAGGCACCGAATGGGAGGACGCGCCGCTTCTCTACCGGGAAATTCGGTTCAGCATGACCAAGGCGAGGCTGATCGCCGACGGGCAGATCGTACGCGGGAGCGAATTAGAGCCGGGCGATTTTGCTGCCTACCGGATGCATGACGAATTTATTCCGGGCTTGCTTAAGCGGCTGGACTCCGGCGATGCGGAACAGGTCTCGGCATACATGAACAAGATCAAGGATGCGCTGCTCTCGACCGGCAATGCTTCCTTCTCCTATGCGCAAGCCTTCGCCATGAGCTTCCTGGGAGAGCTGATCCGCCATTTGAAGTGGAAGAACGAGCCGGAGAGCGAAGCCAACATTCTGCTGTGGCGGCAAATGCTCGATTGCGGGAGCGCCCTGCAGCTGGCGGAGCTGCTGGCCGGTTACGTGCAGCGGTACATGGATACCGAGCAGAAGGCGCAGCTGAATCAGCAGCATAACCTGATCAGGCGAGTATCCCTGTTCATCGAGGAGCGGCTTCACGAGCATTGGACGGTGAAGCAATTGGCGGAGCATTTCAACCTGAACGCCAGCTATCTCAGCGTGCTGTTCAAGCGGGAAATGGGCCGCACGATATCGGAGTTCGTTCAGGATACCCGAATTGAGCGGGCAAGGAAGCTGCTCCAGGACCCCAATATTAAAGTTTATGAGGTTGCCGAACAGGTAGGCATTCAGACAACCGCGTATTTTACTTACCTGTTCAAAAAGCTGGTTGGCGTCACTCCGCAGGAATACCGGGATTACGGTTATTCGCCGGAGGACAAATGACCGATATTGCCGGTATTGTTTTTGGTCAACAAATCCGTTCATCGTACATCTTCCGTGACCTTATTATACCGCCTTACGGGGGAGAGGCCATTGGCATAGCGGTTGGATTTTTATCGTTTTGATTGCCTGCTTGACTGAATCATCATATCGTCCATCATTATCCGTATATCGTTAATGGATTCGGGCTTCGTTTTTCCGTACGATAAGCGCATCAAATACATGAGGTGATTCTCTTGAACATACAATTTGACTCCGATTTGCAGTTATTTTCAATCTCGACGGTAAACAGCTCCTACGTGTTTGGTTTAAACGATAAGGGGATCCTGCAGCATTTGTATTGGGGGGCTCCCGTTGAAGCAGCCGATTGCGCGCTTCTCATGGGTTCCCGTTCGCATAGCTCGTTTGACGCCGCGCTTGACCGCGAAGCGGAAGAATTCGCTTTTTGGGGCGGGTTATCGTACATGGAGCCTACGCTGAAGGTTCGCTTGCACGATGGCGTGCGCGATCTGCGCCTTGTCTATGACGGATATCAAACGGAAGCAGCGGGCGGCAAAGAGACGCTGACCGTTACGCTGAAGGACGAGACGTACCCGATTGAAGCCCGTCTGATCTATACGGTAGTGCCCGGGCTTGATTTGATTGAGCGGTCCGCGGTTATCGTGAATACGGGCAGCGAGAATATCGTGCTGGAGAATGCCCAATCGGCAGCTTGGACGATGCCAACGCTCGAGAATTACCGGCTGACGCATGTAACGGGCAAATGGGCGGGCGAGTTTCAACTGAGGGAGACGGTGCTGTCGGAAGGGAAGAAGGTGCTGGAGTCCCGCCGCGGCTTTACCGATGCCCACGCGAATCCTTGGTTTGCGATCGACAACGGCAGAGCAACGGAGGAATCCGGAGAAGTATGGTTTGGCGCGCTCGCATGGAGCGGCAACTGGAAGATCGTAGCGGAGAAAACGGCGTTTGACCTTGTGCGGGTAACGGGCGGCATTAATGACTTCGACAGCGAATGGACGCTTGCTCCCGGAGAAAGCTTCGAGACGCCCGTATTTGTCGGAGGCTACGCTTCCGGCGGCTTTGGTTCGATGAGCCGAATGCTGCATCGCTATCAGTATGAAGTCGTGGCGCCGGGCCGGAGTCTGCGCAAGGTACTGTATAACTCGTGGGAAGCGACGTACTTTGACGTCAACGTTCAGGATCAGACGGCCCTTGCCGAGCGTGCGGCGAAGCTTGGCGTAGAGCTGTTCGTCATTGACGACGGCTGGTTCGGGCAGCGCAATCATGACCGCGCGGGCCTTGGGGATTGGATCGTTAATCCGGAGAAATTCCCGAACGGACTCGGCGAGCTGATTGACAAGGTTCGCGGACTTGGCATGGAGTTCGGCATCTGGGTAGAGCCGGAAGCCGTTAACCCGGACAGCGACCTGTACCGGCAGCACCCGGATTGGGTCTACCATTTCCCGACACGCTCGCGGACGGAGCTGAGAAACCAGCTTGTCCTCAACATTTCCATGCCGGAAGTAAAACGCTACATTATCGGCTTTATGTCCGATCTGCTGGAGCGTCATCATATTTCCTTCGTGAAATGGGACATGAACCGGACGATTACCGAGCCGGGCATGATGAACCATCCGCTTAACCGGCAGAAGGAGCTGTGGGTCCGCCATGTGCGAAGCTTGTATGAGATCTGGTCGGAGCTTAGGGAGAAATTCCCTCATGTCGCGTTTGAGACTTGCGCGGGCGGCGGTTCCCGCATCGACTTCGGCATGCTGCGTTATGCGGAGCAAGCTTGGCCAAGCGACAACACGGATGCTTTCGACCGGCTGAGCATTCAAGAAGGCTTCTCCTATGCGTACGCGCCGAAGCTGATGACCTGCTGGGTGACGGAAGAGGTAAGCGGAATGAACAAACGCGTGACTTCCATCCCGTATCGCTTCCATAGTGCCATGACGGGCACGCTTGGCATCGGGGCCAACCTGAATCATTGGAGCGAGGAGCAGCTTGCGGAAGCGGGCGCTTTGGTCGCGCAATACAAAACGATCCGTCCGCTCGTTCAAGAAGGCCGGCAGTATCGACTCCGCACGCTGAAGCATAAAGGCGTGGAAGCGGTGCAATACGTCGGTATCGGCGAAAGCGGGGAAGAAGAAAGCGTGCTGTTCGCCTTCCTGCATTCCCAGAAGCTTGGGGACCATTTCCCGCGTTTGCTTTTGCAGGGCCTTAACCCGGACAAGCGGTACGCTATTAAAGGTATCGAAGGCGTATTCAGCGGTCGGTCGCTCATGCGGATCGGCGTGGAGCTGCCGCTGAGAGGCGACTTCGACAGCTTGATGTACCATATTCGGGAACAACAATAATCGTATTCGGACGGGGAAGTTATCCTTTATGCGTGCTGCGGTACGCGGAAGGCGACTTCCCCATTATTTTTTTGAACAGCCGCGAGAAGTAATAGGGGTCCTGGAAGCCGACGCGAATGCCAACGGCCTTGACGCTTTGATCCGTCAGATCGAGGTATTGGCTGGCCAGCTGGATCTTCAGACGCAAGTAATAATCGATCGGCGAATAGCCGGTCTTTTTTTTGAACAATTGGGTAAAATGGGGCACGGACAGCGCCGCTTCCGCCGCCAGCTCCGCCAGCGACACGTTATCCTCCAGATGCTCCGTCATATATTGAATCGCCTTCTCGATGTCGAGCTGCCTGCGTGGGCTTGGAGCAGCCTGGCGATGCGCATGAATTAACCGGATCATGCCCGCCAGATGACAGGCGAGCTGCGAGACGTAGACGACATGATCCAGCGTGTAGCCTTTCAGCAGCATTTCGTAGCATTCGTCGAACAGCCCGATGATCGCCGAGGAACGCTCCACCGGGATGGGCACGGGGGCTGCTTTCCCCTGCTCGCCGAAGAAGGAGAAAGCAAGCTCGCCTTTGAGATGGATCCAATAGATGGTCCATGGCTCCTCTTCCGACGATCCGTATTCATGGGGCGTACCGGCGGGAATAACGGCAAGCTCGCCTTTGCGTACCTCATGGCGCCGCTCGTCGTCCAGTTTGACCCATCCGCAGCCGTCCGTGCAGTACATGACAATATAGGCCTCGCTTCCTTCCGGACGGCGGCGGTAGTGATGCCGCGCGTAAGGGAAGCAGCCGATATCCGTAATATGAAGGGGCCGGATAAGAGGATGGGCGGCATATTCGGCCAATATGTGATCGGGAAGCACTATTAGTCTCTGTGAAGGGAAGCCATCTTCCTTTAATAATCTATCCATGCCTTGAGATATCCTCCAATCATGCCTGTAGATCGGTCTTCGTATGTTCTAATAATCATCATATTGTCCATTATAATCATTTGATTGTCAATGGCGGTCCTAGCCGCGATTGCGTACGATTAATCCATAACTATCGTACCTCTGGGAGGATGAATCGAGAATGGCTGCTGAAGTAAAAGTATGGGAGCAGACGGTGGAGCTGCCCACTTATGAAGTCGGGAAACCGGACCCTAATCCGATGTTTCTGGAGAAACGCGTCTATCAAGGAAGCTCGGGACGGGTCTACCCGCATCCCGTTATCGACAAGATTTACGACGAGAAGGTGATGAAGCCTTACCGGATCGTTTTTTTGGAAAATGAATTCGTGCAAATTCAACTGATGCCCGAGCTTGGAGGCCGGATCTACCGGGCGGTGGATAAGACGAACAATTATGATTTCGTCTATCATAATCAGGTCATCAAGCCGGCTTTGGTTGGACTTGCCGGTCCTTGGATCTCCGGCGGCATTGAGTTCAACTGGCCGCAGCATCACCGTCCGAACACCTACGGACCGGTGGAATGCGATATTCGGGAGAATGCGGACGGCAGCAAGACGGTATGGGTCGGAGAAATCGACCGGATGTACGGAACCAAGGTGACGACAGGCTTCACCCTGTTCCCAGGAAAGGCTTATCTGGAAATAAGCGCGCAGCTGTTCAACCGGACCTCCGAGCCGCAAACGTTCCTGTGGTGGGCGAATCCGGCGGTTGCGGTCAACGACCATACGCAGTCCGTATTTCCGCCCGACGTTCACGCCGTGTTTGACCACGGCAAGCGGGATGTATCCAAATTCCCGATCGCAACCGGCACGTATTACAAAATGGACTATTCCGAAGGAGTCGACATTTCCCGTTACCGCAACATTCCGGTGCCAACCTCGTATATGGCGTACCGGTCGGATTACGATTTTGTCGGCGGCTATGACCACAACGTGAAAGCGGGCATTCTTCATATTGCCAACAAGCATGTGTCTCCCGGCAAAAAACAATGGACCTGGGGACATGGCGAATTTGGCCAGGCCTGGGACCGGAACCTGACGGACGAGGACGGGCCTTACATCGAGCTGATGACGGGCGTTTATACGGATAACCAGCCGGACTTCACCTGGCTGCAGCCGTACGAGGAGAAAAGCTTCAAGCAATACTTCATGCCTTACAAGGAAGTCGGCATGGTGAAGAATGCTACGATCGATGCCGCGGTTAATCTGGAAGTCGAAGGCCGGCAGGCTAGCGTAAATGCATACGCGACTTCGGTCTACGCAAATGCCCGCATCGTATTAAAGGGGGCAGCCCGCACCTATATTGATCAAACGGCGGATTTATCGCCATCCCAGGTTTTTGCCGCAACAGTGGTTCTTGAAGAAGGGGAGCTGGAGGAGAATCTGAAGCTTGCGGTATTCGCGGACAACGGCAAAGAGCTGGTCAGCTATCGTCCCCAGCGGAAGCAGCTGGAGAAAACGCCGGATCCGGCAAAAGCGATTGGCGAGCCGGAAGAGCTTCGCAGTACGGAGGCGTTATTCCTCGCAGCGCAGCATCTGGAGCAGTACCGGCATGCAACTTACGAGCCCGATCCTTACTACTTGGAAGGACTTAAGCGCGATCCGGGGGATATCCGCCTGAACAATGCTTACGGCTTGCTGCTGCTGCGACGGGGCCAATTCGCGGAGAGCGAGACGTATTTCCGCCGCGCGATCGAGACGCTGACGCGGCATAATGCGCGGCCATACGACGCGGAGCCATTCTTCCATCTGGGCAAGGTGCTGAAATGGCAGGGGCGTCATGAGGAAGCATTCGCCGCCTTCTATAAGTCGGTCTGGTCCGGTGCTTGGCAGGCCGCGGGATATTTTGCCCTTGCCCAGCTCGCCTCGGGCAGCGGCAAATACGAGGAAGCGCTGGAGTTAATCGATCGTTCCATCGATGCGCAGTATCGCAACCGCAAGGCCAGGCTGTTAAAAACGGCTCTGCTGCGCAGATTGGGACGCCTGGAAGAAGCGGGGCGGGTGGCGGCGGAAACATCCGAGTATGATCCGATCGACTTTGGCTCGCGCAACGAATGGATTCGCATTCATCAGCTGGAAGGAAGGGAAGAGCAAGCTTCGGCAGCTTTGGAAGCTCTCGCCGGCCTTATGCGGGACGACGCCCACAATTACATCTCGCTGGCGCAAGATTACGCGGATGCGGGATTGTACGCCGAAGCGCAAGACGTGCTGGGGCGGATCGAGGAGCGGACGGCGGGCAGCGTCTATCCGATGGTCCATTATTACCAGGGGTACTACCATCATATGGCGGGAGACCAATCCGCAGGCAACTATTGCTACTCGCTTGGCCAAGAGGCGAACCCGGCTTACTGCTTCCCGAATACGCTTGCGGATTACGTTGTTCTGACCCATGCGGCCCGGGTACGCGCGGATGACGCAAGAGCGTTCTATTATCTCGGCAATCTGCTGTATGACAAGAAGCGCCATGCGGAAGCCGCGGCAAGCTGGGAAGCTTCGGCGGCCATCGACGGCAATTACGCAACCGTGCACCGAAATCTCGCGCTTGCTTATTACAATAAACAGAACAAGCCGGAAGCGGCCTTGGCTTCGCTTGAGAAAGCGCATGCCTTGGCGCCGGACGACGCCCGCATTTTCTACGAGCTGGATCAGCTGTACAAGAAGCTGGCCTACACGGCGGAGCAGCGCCTGGCCGTCTTGGAGCGGAACAAGGAGCTGGTAGAGCTTCGCGATGATTTGTATCTCGAATACGTAACGCTTTACAACTCGCTTGGGCGTCATGAAGAAGCGCTGGAGCTCATCTTCGCCCGCAACTTCCATCCTTGGGAAGGCGGAGAAGGAAAGGTGCCGGCCCAATACGTACTGGCCCGCGTAGAGCTGGCTAAGCAGCTTCTGGAGCAAAGGCAAGCCGGCGAAGCCATCAAACAGCTGGAAGCGGCTAAGCAATATCCGTTGTCCATTAACGAAGGCAAGCTTGAAGGCGCGCAAGAGAACAATATCAATTACTATCTCGGCATGGCGTACCGGATTCTCGGCGACGCGGAGCGGGCTGAGGCCTTCTGGTCGCTGGCTTCGGAAGGGCTGGACGAACCAACTAGCGCCATGTTCTATAACGACCAGCCGCCTCACATGATTTATTACCAAGGCGTGGCGCTGCGCGAGCTCGGACGCGAGCGGGAAGCCCGCAGCCGGTTCAACAAGCTGGTCGACTACGGCGAGCAGCATTTGTTCCAGCCGCAGAAGATCGATTACTTTGCGGTATCGCTTCCGGATTTCCTGGTCTTCGACGAGGATCTGGACAAGAAGAACCGCATTCATTGCCACTACATGATAGCGCTTGGTCAATTAGGCTTAGGGCAGGCGGCAGCCGCCGAAGAGCATTTCCGCAAAGTGCTGGAGCTTGAGCCGACCCATCAGGGTGCCGCTATTCATTGTAGCTTGCCGGCTTCGGCCGTGGAGCATATCTCATAATTTCGCGGGAGCGAGGTACAGTCCGGTCAGGACTGTGCAACGCTCCTTTATTTGCCGAAGCCGCTTCATTAAGACGGGAGGTGCTTGAAGACAATGACAAGCATGTATTGGGAGAAAGTAATGTTCGAGGGGTGCGAGGCGTGGAGAGGCCGTTCTTCCATGCTGGAGCTGACGCTTATTCCGTCGCTGGGCAGCAAGGTCGTATCGCTCAAGAACGCTGCCGCCAGCCGGGAGTGGTTGTCCCGCACAACGCTTCCGCTTGGCAACGCGGGGTATGCCAGTTCTTTCGCGGAAGCCGACGGGAGCGGCTGGGACGAGATGTTCCCGACGGTGGATGCTTGCCGTCTGCGGCAATCGCCGTGGGCGGGCATTGAATTGCCCGATCACGGCGAGGTGTGGTCGTTGGCCTGGGAATGCGGCCTGCGGGACGATCAGCTTCATTGCGAGGTGGAAGGCCGCAGACTTCCCTACCGGTTGGAGAAGACCTGCTCGTTTACGGAAGAGGGACGCTTGAGGATTGATTATATCGCGCATAATCTAGGCGCTGAACCTCTCCCGTTTCTATGGGCAGCTCATCCCTTGTTTCAAGTCGAAGCGGGAATGGAAATTATCGTACCCGCAAGGCTGGAACGAATTGCGGTGTCCTACTCCCATAATCGCAGACTAGGCGATAAGGGAACGCTTCTGCCGTGGCCACGGCCGCTGCCGAACGTCAGCTTGAATATCGCGGAAGCGGCGGACGCGGAAACCGCGGAGAAGTTTTATTTTGACGGGCCGCTGCCGGATGGCCGGGCTTCCCTGTATGATCCCGCAAGCGGGGAGATGCTTACGATGACATTCCCGAAGGAGCAGGTCCCTTATTTGGCGGTGTGGGCGAATTACGGCGGTTATTTGAATCAGTATCATGTTGCGCTGGAGCCCGCAACCGGCTTCCTCGACGATGCGTCCGCAGCTTGGGACGAGGGTGAAACCTCGGTTATTCCCGGATACGGCCGGTACGAATGGTATCTGGAGCTTGAGCTTGAAAATAAACAACGCCAATAAGCAACGTCTATAACCTTTTCCTTCTTCCGGCTTTTTGTTGCCTTCGCCGTTTTATTATCGGGTTCCGAATAATACAATGGGCTTAAAGAAGGTTGTCGAAGAGGGAGGAGGATTCGTAGGCATGGAGACGTTTGGCAGAGGCTGCCTCTGGCTTATTATTGCGCTTTAGGCTTGCTGGTGCTCGCCGTCATTACCCAAAGTACGATTCATATTCCTTGGTTTATCTTTATTCCCATCGTCGTTCTCGTTTTCTGGATGGCTTCAAAGAAAAACAAAAAATGAGATACGGCATGCATGAAGGGCTGTCCCGAAGTCATTATTTGACGACGGGGCTGTCCTTTGTTTTTTATAAGCTTGGCTTAGAGCTTGATTGGATTTCATACAGCGTAAGAAGCGGTTTTTCCCTGCGATCCGAGCTACATTGGATTGTCTACATTAAAAACAGCCTATTTTTGTAATAGCAGCGTATTCCCGCCCTTTTTACTGGAGTGAATCCAACGTAGTCTCTGAAGTTCTTTCTATTAACCTGTTTTCATTGGAGAAAATCCAACGTCCGGTGAGTGCCCGGGAATGACACAATAGTTTTTGTCCGGATCCTTATCAAAAAGTAAATGTCGATGGCTCCGCTTTTATATATGGCGATCATTTCAATGAAAAAACCACGCTAACCTTGAAAGGAAATTATAATAAAAAAGAATATAGTTTCCAGGGCTCCTTAACAATTGGTGACAACATCAAGCTTGAACATGTTCTATTTGCGAGCGGGTACAGCCTCATCTCTTACGTCCGCGCAGAAAGGACATCCGTAGGTCAAGTCTTTTTTGATCCTAAAAGTTTAAGAGTATCTTTTGAGGTAACCGACCCGGAGATATACAAGCTTATTACATATCAAGAATACGATGGAAAATCAAAGCTTGTTTTCAGCTCTCCCGCTGTAAATAGGGATGAGGCTCAAAGAGTTAACGAAGAGCTGGAACAAATGAAAGCGCCATTCGATAAATAGTTGCGGGAATATACGCTGGATTTGGAGAAGGATCCAACTGCCCTATGGGGACTTTGCATGCTTGATCGCATTCTCGATGTAGGCTCTTACGGTTTTGATGAATGTGCGCATAGCATATCCAATATATTTGTCTCTGCGATAAATTAGACATATATCCTGGGAAGGTGAGGGATTCTTCAAATGCACGACTTTAATGTCGGGATTATGCAGATTTTCAAGCAGCAATCGCGGTAGAACGCAAGCGCCAACCTCATTTTGCACCATCTGGAGGAGAGATGATAAGGTTGTCGTCACCATATGAGGCTGCAAAGAAAACCCGTTGTCCGTGGCATAACGGTCGATCAGCATGCGGCATTGATGGTCGGGCGGGAACATGACCAGCTTCAGGGTTTGGAGCTTGTTGAATGGGATAATGCTCTCGGTTGCAAGAGGATCATTCCTGCTTACCGCCAATGAGAATTCTTCGTGAAACAAGGGGATTGAAGTGAGCCGTTCGTCTATAACAGGCCCAATAGTTACTCCGATATCAATGCTCCTGTCCAGTACTTGTTCGGTTACCTTCATAGATTCCAGTAGAGATAGAGAGATGGTTGGATACGTCTGGTGGAAGCTTAGCAGCAAAGCGTTAAACAGGAGATCCGCATCACCGGGCAAAACACCAATCGATAACGATCCTCCTCGCATCTGCTTCAGGTCAGCGATAGCGTCGCTCGCTTGTTGAAGATGTCCGAGCACGGCAGCGCCATGTTCACGGAGAATCGCTCCCGCTTCCGTCAGGACAATCGTTTTTCCAATTCTATCGAATAACAGGACTCCTAATTCCTCTTCTAATCTCCTTATCTGCTGACTAATGTTGGGGGCGCTGACTCCCATTTTTTCAGCCGCTCTCGTAAAGTGAAGCTCTTCGCATATCGCCATAAAATACTGCAGTTGTTTGAACTCCATAGCTCATACCTGCCTTCCATCGCTATGCGGGTATTTGATTAATGAATAGTGTCACGCGATCTTCCGCTTCTGTCAATATCTTGTTGTTAACTTATGCTTAACGTTTCGGTAACGCCTGCTGCATTGATGGAAAGTTCCGTGTGGAGGTAATCTTGGGATAAGAAAACGAACCACATGAAGTCAACTTTATTAGGAGGCGGTTAACAATGACACAATCCATTATCAATACCGGTAAAATGCTTCATCAGATCGTGATTGGCAAGCTACAAGGTATAACGGAAGGCTATTATGACACGCAACCGGAAGGCTTCAACAATACCATTCGTTGGAATGTCGGTCATATCATCTATTGGATGGATCAGTATTGTTCTATAAGCTTTGGTACCCCCTCGTCTATTCCCAGAACGTATCCAGAGTTGTTTAACTCTGGAACAAGACCTTCGGATTGGACGATTGTTCCTCCGTCTACGGAAGAGCTTGCAGAGTTATTAACGGCACAGTTTTCCCGCCTATCTGAGCTGACGCCTGAAATGCTGGAAAAGAAGCTTTCAGCTCCTTATGTATTTGGACCGTTTCAATTTAACACGGCCGGAGAATTATTCAACTTCGCCCTTATTCACGAAGCCATTCACCTAGGAACGATATCCAGCCAGTTGCAGGTTTTGTCGCGCTAATTGCTGTGAAGCATGAATTACATGAAGGAGGGCTCTTCCATGCATAAGTCCACTGGTACGCGTATATCCCGGACGTATGATGCATTTGATGCTTTCAAGCATGCTTTCGAAACAGGGAAGACCATACATTTTCTTCAGAAGGTAACGGAGGATTTTCGTTTCCGCGTCCCACTACCTTTGGAGGGATGGAACAACGAGCAGTATGGCAAAGAGAGGTTCGAGGATCTGATTAGGTTCGAACGCTCCGTATTGCAAGCATATTTCACCCCTATCCTTGTGCTAGAAAACGAAGACAACGGGATTGTTGTATTTCGCGCCGAAGGGGTATTAAACGGAAAGTCTTATCTCAATGAGCTTACTGTCGTCTTTGAGTATGAAGAAGACAGGATCCGGTCTTTCCGAGAATATGTAGGGACACCGTTAAAAAACTACGAGGCTCCATAAGTATGAGTTGAACAAAGCAGCAGCCTGGGAATTGCATTTCATCCCAGGCTGCTGCTTTATGCTTATTCGCTTATTATTTCAACACAACCGACAATCCAGTGAAAATAACCCCAAGCGCGTATGCGCCCGCATCGGGATAACCGATGCTGCGTTCGCCGACGGTGCCGGCGCGGCCCATGCGGGCAACGATCGTCTCGGTTTGCTTGGCGCCTTCGACTGCTGCTTCGGCAGCCGCAATGCCGGCAGCCTTCAGCTCGGTTCCCGCTTCCGCAGCGGATTTCCAGCTTTCCGCGTAAGGAATCAACGCGTCGATAAGCGTCTTGTCGCCTACAACGGCTCCGCGGCCAAAGGACCGTTCGCCGGTTGCCTGAATGCCTTTCACTACCGCATCAAGCAGTTCCGCTACCTCGGCAACAGTCAGCTCCGTTTTGCCTTCGGCATATTTGCCGCCCGCGCGGAAGGCCGAGCCCCAGATCGGACCGGACGCGCCGCCGCAATGCTCCATGATGATCAGGGAGCAGGCATGCAGGAAGCTGCCGATATCCTCGGACTCGCCCACGATATCCTTCCATTCCGCTTTCAGCTGCTTGAAGCCTTTCGCCACGCTCATGCCAAAGTCCCCGTCGCCGGCATGGGAATCCAGCTCGCAGAACGGCACTTCGTTCTCGATAATAATCTCGCTCATCTTATCGATAAGGTAAGTCAGATTGCGGAGGGACAGCTTTCCGTTCTCCACTACGGCATACTCTTCGCTTGTTTCAACGCGGTAAGACACGTTCTCATCATTTGCTGCCGTTTCCTCCAAAGCCACATAGGACACGGGCTTCGAGGCACCCCCGCGCACAAGGAAGGCAGGCGTATCGCATTCTTCGTTCAGCAGCTGCTTCAGCTGCTCGTCCAGCTTCATGATGGACAGGGATGCACCTGCCATATCGATGCTGGTCATGTAGTTGCCGACAAACACCTTGTTAACGGCAATGCCTTTTTCATGCAGCTCGCGCATGACGGCATTGTTCAGCAGGTACAGCTCCTGAAGCGGAGTACCTCCAAAGCCGTTGACCAAAACGGCAATTTCCTCGGTGGAGCCGGCATTCATGCCCAGGCTGGCAAGCAGCTCCGATACCATGCGCTGTGCAAGCTCGTCGGCGGAAATTCGCTTTTCTCTGCGGATCCCGGGCTCGCCGTGGATGCCAACGCCGTATTCCATTTCGTCTTCGCCAATCGCAAACGTTGGCGTGCCTTTCGCCGGAACCGTGCAGGAGGTAAAAGCAAACCCGATGCTTCGGACATTTGCAATCGCGTTCTCCGCCGCAGCTTTTACTTCGGCGAGACTCCGTCCCGCTTCCGCCGCAGCGCCGGCAATCTTATGAACAAGCACCGTGCCGGCAACGCCGCGGCGTCCAACCGTATACAGGCTGTCCTCAACGGCAATGTCGTCGTCGACTTTGACGTAATCAACCTGAATGCCGTCTTCTGCCGCAAGATGAGCGGCATTCTTGAAGTTCATCATATCGCCGCTGTAGTTCTTGATAATAAGCAGCGTGCCTTGCTCGCTTGCCGTAGACTTAATCGCCTGATAGACCTGAATCTGCGAAGGGGAGGCAAAGACGTCGCCGCAGACCGCCGCATCGAGCATTCCTTTGCCGATAAAGCCGGCATGAGCGGGCTCGTGGCCGCTGCCGCCGCCGCTGATCAGCGTCACTTTGGCGGCGTTAATGTCTTTTTTCTTCATGACTTTATATTTAGAGTTGAATTCGAGACCCGGATGCGCCATCGCAAGTCCGTTACACATCTCGCGGACAAGCGTCTCCGGCTGATTGATGATCTTTTTCATCTTACGACTTCCTTCCTTGTTTGAAAGCCTGGCCGAGCTGATCGGCAACAATGATCGCAGCGGCTACCGCTTCCTCCGTAATCGGGAATGGCATAGCATGAATCGATTCTTCCGGGATGCAGGCAAGCGCCGCAACCTGTGCAAGCTCCTCGCCGATAATGCTGTCTACGCCGATATCGGAAAGACATACCGGCAGTCCAACCGCCGCGCAGAATGCAAGCACTTCGTTTACTTCTTCCTTCGGCGCGTTCTCCAGAACGAGCTGCGCAATCGTGCTGAAGGCAACCTTCTCGCCGTGGAAATAGTGATGCGTGCCTTCAAGCACGGTCAGTCCGTTATGAATCGCATGGGCTGCCGCAAGGCCTCCGCTTTCGAAGCCAAGACCGGAGAGCAGGATGTTGGTCTCGATGATATTCTCAAGCGCCGTTGTCACCTTGTTGCTGTCGGACGCCAACTTCGCTTGCACGCCGTCCTCGAGGAGTGTCTCATAGCAGAGCTTCGCAAGCGCAAGCGCCGCTTTGGTTCCGCGGGCGATTGGCGCCGCGCCGGCATGTACGCCGTTAGGCAGGCCGGCATTTACTTTGGAGAAGGAGCGGGACGTTGCTCTAGCTTCAAAGTAAGTCGACAACGCGTCGCCCATGCCGGATACGAGGAAGCGTGTAGGGGCATTCGCAATAACGGTCGTGTCGATCATTACAACGCTAGGGCTGGATTTAAAGTATGCATAATCCTCGAAAGCCCCGTCATTCGTGTAAATAACGGCGGAATGGCTTGTTGGAGCATCGGTCGCTGCAATCGTCGGAACGATAATAAGCGCTTCGCCTTCGGCTACGCATTTCGCGGTATCGATCGCCTTGCCGCCGCCGAGGCCAATCGTGCAGGAGCAGTTTTTCTCACGGGCAAGCTCTTTCAAACGGGCGATTTCCTCACGGGAGCATTCGCCGCGGAATCCGCTTTCAACCAGCGTAATATGGAATTTATTAGAAGTAAAGTCCAGCTTGTCCTTTACGCGCTTTACATCATCGGGATGAGCAATTAGAAGGGCGGAATCGCCGTACGATTGAACGAAAAAGCCGAGGTTAAGCAGTTCGTTTTCACCTTGAACGTATTTGCTTGGGCTGATAAATGCTTTTCTCATCTTGGATATACCTCCTGAAATGAATTCATACTTCGTAAGCATGAGCCATGGTAAGCCTTCGCTTACGGACTACTCTCATTATAAAATCAGGGGGCGGGAGGAAGCATTGTACGATAAGCGCAAAATAAAGCAGATTACGATGGTGTTTTTATGCTCATTCTTTCCTGGAATTGTACTATTTTGTCCTGACGACGCGTTCTAGTATAATAAAGGCATCCCTTCAGGTTTGGAGCGATCTCAATGAACGCAAGATACGATCTGAAACAAATTATGGACATCGACAAATGGCATAAGCTTCAGGATTCCATGTCTCTTGTAACGAAGATGGCGATTATTACGGTCGATTACAAGGGTATCCCCGTCTCCAAGCATAGCGAATGCCAGGCTTTCTGCCGCGAGGTGCGGAAGGACCCTGCGTTATCGTCCTATTGCCAGAAATGCGACGCGCGCGGGGGACTTGAGGCAGTCCGGTCGAACAAGCCTTATATTTACCAATGCCATTTTCAAATTCTCGACATAGCGATTCCGATTGTGGTGGATAACCAATATATTGGCGCGGTTATGGCGGGACAGGTGAAGCTGAGCGATCCCCAAGTGCCGATTGAGCAGATTGTGACAAGGCCGCCCAATGCGGAGACGGATAAAAAGTTCAACGCTCTGCAGGAGCAGTACCGGTCGCTGCCGGTGTTGTCTTACGAGGAAGTAGAGAAGATCGCCGATATGCTGTTCCATCTGTGCAACTATATCGTGGAGGAAGCGATCCGCAAGAGCGACATGCTTCAGATGTACCGGGACTCCTTGTCCCGGGAAAATCCAACGGCTGCTCCGGTTCAAGCGATTGATTCTCCTTATGAGCACATTCAAGCGCTGCAAAGCGAACTGTCCAATACGCTGATTGAGAAAAAGCTGAAGAAATCCTCCGGCGTCTACCAGGCTGGCAACTCGATTTTGCAGCCGGCCTTTGATTATATTTACCGCCATAAGCATGAGAATGCGGACCTCAAGGAGATGGCTGCCTTATGCCATGTCAGCCCGAGTTATTTCAGCCGGATCTTCACGAGGGAAACGGGCGAGAATTTCTCGGTGTTTGTTCCGCATCTGAAGATCGGCTGGGCGAAGGAGCTGCTCGAGACAACGGAGCTGTCCGTCAACCAGATCAGCGACGAGCTTGGCTTCGCCGACGCGGGTTATTTTATTAAGACGTTCAAAAAGTTCGAGAGCCTTACGCCTGCCGCATACCGGAAAATCTACCGTGAAAAGGCCTGACCGTCGCTCACCTTGAATTCTAATTCACCTTGTCCCTTTGTAATAAGCAGGGGAGAGTCCAACGTATTTCTTGAACACTTTGCTGAAATAATAAATATCGCCGAAGCCAACCAGCTCGGCGACCTCGCCGATGGTCATTTGCGTTTTCTCCAGCAGCTCCCGGGCCCGGTTCACCCTCACTTTATTGACATAATGCGTGATAGAGCAGCCGGTAATTTTGTTAAAGATCCGGTTCAAATAATCGAAATTGCAATCAAATCGGGCTTCGATATCGGAGCCCGTTATTTTGTCCGGGTAATGCTGGTGGATGTAATCCAGCAGCTCGTAAGCGGTAGCCTCCCCTTTGGTGGACCGCTTCCTTGCGCTTTGCAGATGCTCCGCAAGATAAGATCGGGACAACTGGACGAATAGCTCCGCCAGCTTGAGGGCCGTCATGCTGCGGTTATAATTTTTCCGCTGGTATAGCTGCCCCATCTCATTCAGGTGATTGTACACTTGACTCCGCGCGTTTAGGTTAGCCAGGTTAAAGTGCTTCGGGAAGCCATGGCTGCAGCCGGCCTCAGGTTCCTGATCCTCCAGGAAGAAGCTCCTCGCGTAACTCTCCATATCCTCGATATGAACCGTTTGAATATCCGGATGCTTGAAGTGAATGTAGTAATAGTCGCATACATGCTTCTCGAATCCTTCGTGATCCAGATTCGGCTCCAGCATAAACACGTCTCCTTTGCGCAATGCGTAACGCTCGCCATTCTCCTCGATGTGCAGTTCTCCGCTTTTGATGATGTACAGAATATATTCGTCGACGTTTCGTTTGAAGTGAATCCAAGGGCTCGTGTAAGCCACGAATCCAAGAAACGTAACGGTAGGGACAAGCTCCATATTTACGGCCAGCATAACATTCCCCTTTTTTCTAAAAGTCGCTATTGTACAAAAAGTGTCTCGATCCGCCATTTTCAATCATTCTATCACAGGCTAATCTGATGGTGTGGTTTTTAATCCGGGAATCGTTGGGATGGTGCGTATGAGTAAATTAAAAATCGGTATTATCGGACTTGGCGGCATTGCCGACTTTCATAGCGAAGGCATACTTGCAAGCGGGGAGGCCGAGATTTGGGCGATCTGCGACGAGGATGAGAAGCGCCTTGCCGCAAGGCGCGCGCAGTGGAATATTCCCGAGGAGCGTGCTTACCTCAGCTATTCCGAGCTGCTTCGCAATCCGGAGGTGGATGCCGTCACCATCGGCACGCCAACCGTCAGCCACTTCGCCATTGCGATGGCAGCCATCGAGCACGGCAAGCCGTTTGCGCTGGAAAAGCCGGTCGGGATGAACGCGGAGGAAGCGGCCGCCTTGCGGGCGGCTTTGCAGAATAAACCGCTGCCTCATATGATCTGCTTCTCCTACCGCTATAAAGCAGCCGCCCGATACGCCAAGCAGCTTATCGAAGAAGGCAGACTGGGCACGATCCGCCACGTGTATAGCCAATACTTGCAGGAGTGGGGCATCCATGACGATATTCCGCTTGTATGGCGGTTCGTCAAGTCCGTTACCGGCTCGGGAGCCTTTGGCGACCTTGGCTGCCACATCCTGGATCTGACCCGCTTCCTGGTTGGCAATACGGAGCGCTTGATTGCCGATGCGGATACGATTATCAAGCAGCGGGATCTGCTGGACGGCTCCGGCCAAGGCGTGGTAGACGTGGATGACTTCTGCCATGTCCTCTCCCGGATGGAGGGCGGCATATCGGCTTCCATGCTGATCTCCCGCTTCGCTTACGGGCGGGGCAATTATCAGCAGATTGAGATTTACGGCTCCAAAGGCGCTCTTGTCTATAACCTGGAAGCGGCAGACTCGCTTCAAGTGAAGTTCAAGGAGGAAGGCGATGAGCATTTCAGGCAGGCTGACATACCCGACCATTGCCGCACGGGTCAAATGCAGGCGTTCTTTCACCTAGTAAAAGGCCAAGGGGACGGCATGGACGCCACGATAGAAGACGGTTATATCAACCAGCTGGCCGTAGACGCGATCATTCAATCTTTTACCGAAGAACGCTGGATCACCATTCAACAATAGGAGGCACTAACAAACATGAAGCAAATTAAAGTAACCGTATGGAACGAGTATCGCCACGAGAAGCATAACGAGCATGTAAAAGGCATCTATCCGGAAGGCATTCATAATGCGATTGGCGGATACCTGAAAACCATTGAAGGCTTTGAGGTTGGAACCGCTACGCTTGACGAGCCGGAGCATGGCCTCACGGACGACGTACTCAATAACACCGACGTGCTGATCTGGTGGGGGCATCTGGCCCATCATGAAGTACGGGACGATATTGCCGAGAAGGTAAGAGATCGCGTGCTTCAGGGCATGGGACTGATCGTGCTCCACTCGGGCCATGCATCCAAAGTGTTCGAGAAGCTGCTCGGCACGAAGACCGGCGCGCTCAAATGGCGGGATGACGGCGAGAAGGAGCGGCTTTGGGTTATTGAGCACGGCCACCCGATTGCGGACGGACTTGGCGAATACATCGAAATTCCGAAGGAAGAGATGTACGGCGAGCGCTTCGAAATTCCGGCACCGGATGAGCTGGTGTTCATCTCCTGGTTCGAAGGCGGCGAAGTATTCCGCAGCGGCTGCTGCTACCGCAGAGGCAAAGGCAAGCTGTTCTACTTCCGTCCGGGCCATGAAACGTTCCCGATTTATCATCAGCCGGAGATCCTTCACGTGATCAAAAATGCCGTAAATTGGGCGGCGCCGATACACGGAGCAGCAGCATCCTACGGCCGCGTAGAACCTCTAGAAAAAATAAGTAAATAATTTACTATTTCGCAAATATAAGAGTGTATAGATTTTTCTCTATACAGGACTTATATTTCACCGCGAAACGTAAGCTGCACCTCCTAAGGAAGGTGCAGCCGTTTACGCTTGGATTGACAGAAAGTTTTTCAGGGCCATATACTTTGAGGTAACCGGTTACGTAAAATGGACGGGGCAATACTTCATGGAATGAGATGGATGGTCTATGATACCGACAATCAGAGATGTTGCTAGAGAAGCCAATGTATCAATCGCCACTGTTTCCAGGGTTCTAAATGGATTAACAGGCTATTCCGATAAAACCAAGCAAAAGGTGATTAAAACAATAGAGGATATGGGCTATCATCCCAACGCCATAGCGCGTTACCTGAACAACAGGCGCACCCAGACGATTGGGGTGATGTTCCCCGCTGTCACGAACGAGTTCTCATCAGCGGTTCTGCAGGGGATCGAAGAATATGCGCTGGAGCGGGGCTACAGCGTGCTTGTATGCAATACGGCAGTAGACGGGAACCGGACGATGAAGTATCTGCAGGTGCTTCGGGAACGGCAGATCGACGGCATTATTTTCGCAAGCGAAGTGCTTAAGCATGAATACAAGCAGATGCTGGATACGATGCAGGTGCCGATTGTACTCGTTTCCTCCAAGAATGAGGATCCGAAGGTTCCGTTTGTGAAGGTCGATGACCGGCAGGCCTCGTACGATGCGGTACGTTATCTGATCGATAAGGGGCATAAGGATATCGCGATGATCGCCGGTACACCGGAGGATCCGATAGCGGGCATACCAAGATTGCAGGGCTATAAGGATGCCTTGAATGACAAAGGAATTCCGTTCCGCAGCTCGCGGGTTGCTTACGGGGATTTCCATTATGACAGCGGCAAAGCGGCGATGGAGACGCTGCTGGAGCACGAGCGCGGGATAACGGCCGTATTTGCCGCAAGCGACGAAATGGCCGTTGGAGCCATGAATGCTGCCATTCAGCTAGGCATCAGGGTGCCTGAGGATTTGTCCGTGATCGGCTACGATAATATCCGGCTGTCAAGGATGATCTATCCGGCGCTGACGACAGTTGGGCAGCCATTGCTGCAGCTAGGACGAGATGCGGTCGACAAGGTCATTACGATGATTGAAACGGGAAAGATCGTCCCGAGCCTTATTGTTCCGCATGAGATTGTGGAAAGGCAGACAGTCAAGGATTTGCGTACATAAAACAGGAAATGCGTGGCGGGCCAATGCAAGAGGTCTGTCACGCATTTTCTGCTCTTATATTGGGTGCGGGAGGTTCCACCATGTTTGGCAAATCCATGAAAAAAACGAAAAAGCTAAGCTCGCGGTTTGTCCTGCTGTTCTCGGCCGTCACCCTGCCGCTCCTGCTTATCCTGTTTGCCGCCGGTCACTACGCGCAGGATGTCGTGCTCACGCAGGTGGCGAATTCCTATCAGAATCTGGTGAATTCCAATCTGAATATGATCGACCGGAGCCTGGACGATATAACGACGAATATGGTCTACAACGTGGACCATGACGAGAACTTTCAGAAGTTCGGACAGACGGGGCTGTCGGACTCCGAATACTATTTTGCCCAGATGGAGCTGATTCAGAGAAATTCGGCTTACCGCTCCTATTACCATACGGTAGACATGTTCTATGTGTATTCGAAGCCCAATGACATCCTGGCGACAACCAATGTCATCTCGGACACCGACCATGACCAGGTCAGCAGCTGGATTACGCAGACTCTGAATAACGCCGAAGAGCTGCATCCGCTTCTCTATCAATGGAAGATCGTCAAGATTGGGCAGGACTATTATTTGCACAGGGTTGTCAGCGATGATACGACCAATAATGCCTATATCGGCGCCTTGATCAGCATGAATACGTTAAAGCTGCCTCTTCAGGATGTGCGGACGGGCGGCGACGTGCTGTTTGCCGGAGAAGACGGGATGATTCTGTCCAAGCCGTCAGACAGCTTAAGCAAGGATTTTCGGCTTCCGGCCGATAAGCTGGCGAGGAATACGTCCTTCTCCTATTCGGACGGAGGCAAGAAGCTGTTTGTCATTACGAGCAAATCGCCGCTCAGCGGGATCAGCATGGCCGTGGTTCTGCCGTATTCGGATCTCTTGAAAGGGCTGAAGCAATTCCAGACGATTATCAATTTGCTTCCGCTGTTTGTCCTGATTATTCTGCTTGTCTATCTCTTTGTATTCCGGCGCATCATCCTCGCCCCGATTCTCCAGCTGCTTGGCACCATCCGGCGGGTGAAGGACGGGGACATGGAGATGAAGCTGCCGGATTCGCCGATTACCGAGTTTGCGATCATTAATCATACCTTTAACAACATGATGGACGAGATCAAGGACCTAAAGATCGACGTGTACGAGGAACGTCTGAACGCCCAGAAGGCGGAGCTGAAACATCTGCAGACACAGATTAATCCGCATTTTTTCCTCAATACGATGAACATTATTTTTCAGCTGGCGGATTTGAAAAGATACGAGCTGGTGAAGAAGACGGTCCGCCATATGGTCGGCTACTTCCGGTTTATGCTTGGAACGAGCCGGGATACGATCACCCTGTCGCAGGAGCTTGAGCATATCCGCAACTATCTGGAGATTCAGAAGATGCGGTATCAGGATACCTTCGAATTCGAGATCGGGTGCGCGGAGGAGCTTCGGGATGCCCGTATTCCCTCGCTGCTCGTACAGCCGTTTGCGGAAAATGCGATGATTCACGGCATGAGCGTCAAAGGTGAACCGTTCCTGCTTCAAATCACGGCCATGCGGGACGCCGAGGACTCCGGCCTGATGCAGATCGAAGTCAAGGATAACGGCAAAGGCTTAAGCGAGGAGCGGATGGAGGAGCTGGCATCGGAGCAATACAAGCCCTCCTCGGACGATAATCACATCGGAATCTGGAACGTGAAGAAACGGGCGGCGATGCGTTACGGCAGCCTAGCCCGGATCAGTTTCCGGCCAAATGAACCAAAAGGATTAGCCATACGGCTGACTTTACCTATCGATCATACAAAGGAGCGGGATGAAGATGGCGCGGATGCTGGTCGTTGACGACGAGAAATTTGCGGTGGACGGCATTTGCGAATGCAACGATTGGTCAACGCTGGGCATTGAAGCCGTGTATACCGCCAATCACGCCGATGCCGCAAGACAAATCATGAAGGAGCACCGCATCGATATTCTCGTCTGCGATATCGAGATGCCCGACGAGGACGGATTGTCGCTGGTCCGTTGGGTGAAACAGCATTCCCCGCATACCGAGTCTCTGTTTCTTACATGCCACTCGGAGTTTACTTACGCCAAGCAGGCGGTTAACCTCGGCAGCTTCGATTATTTGCTGAAGCCGGTCGACGGCGAGGAGCTGGTGCAGGCGGTCTCCTTAATGCTTCAGGCGGTTAGAGAGAAGGAAGAGAGCGTACAGCATCATGCCGAGTACCGCAAATACGCGGAGCTGTGGCGCAAGCAGCAGCCGCTGCTCGCCGAACGTTTCTGGCAGGATATGTTGTCGAGGCGTCAGCTCTCGTTCGGAGGTTTCCTTGAGCGGGGACTGAAGGATGCCCAAATCGAGCTGGAAGCGGACGGCAGAGTTATGCCTATTCTCATCAGCATCGAAGAATGGCATAAGCCGCTTGATGCGCGGGATCAGGAGATTATGGAGTACGCGGTGAAAAAAGCCGCCGGAGAGCTGTTCCTCTCGGGCGGCGCCGGGGATGTCATTACGGACCGGAGCGGCGTGATGTTCGCGATGGTCTATACGGGAGGAGCCGCCCGGTCTGCGGGCAGCTGGGCCGAGCCCTGCAGAAGGTTCATCGAAGTATGCCGAACCTATTTCTATTGCCAGATCACCTGTTATATCGGAAAGTTCGTTAGCCTTCAGGAAGTGTCCGGGTTATGCGAAGGGCTGAAGGACAAGGAGCGTCATAACGTCAAGGAGTCGCAGTCGGTCATTATGTATGTGCCTCAAGGCAGTACGGCCGCGCCGCTGCTTGTGCCGGACAACATCAACGTAACGGAATGGTCGTCCTATATGCTGAACAAGGAACGGGACAAGGTGATCTCCTTGATTAACCGGAGCGTGGATAAGCTGGAAGCGGGTCAAATACATCAGAACCAGCTGGAGACCTACCATCTGGACACGCTGCAGGTGGTTTACGGCTTTATGCACGTAAAGGGAATCAACCCAAGCCAGGTGCCCAACTTCCCGCTGTGGGCATCGGCTCAAATCCGCAGCTTGTCCCAATACAGGCATTGGGCGGAAAATATCGTCTCTGCCGTCATGGATGCGGCCTTTACTGCATTAGAGAGCAACAGCGTGGTGCAGAAGTCGGTTCAGTATATGAAAGAGAACGTGGAGGAGGACATCTCCCGCGAGGACGTCGCCGCGCATGTCGGTTTGAATCCGGCTTATTTATCCCGCCTGTTCAAGAAGGAGACCGGGCAGAACCTGATTGATTACCTCATCGAGACGAAGATGGCAAGAGCCAGACAGCTGCTCGATACGACGGGAATGACGGTCAGCGCAATCGCGCAGCAGGTCGGCTATTCGAATTTTTCGCATTTTACGAAGATGTTCAAGAAGCAATATGGAGTTAATCCGCAAGAATACCGCAATGTCACAAAACGACTAGACTGAGGTTACAAAAACGGTAGGGAGGTCTGCCGGGCGGCCGTATACTTAGGACATACAAACAACAAGAAGGTGAAACACATGCCCGTGCTGCGACGGCTGCTGAAGCATCGCGCATTGATTATTCTCGCGATACCGGGGATTATCATGCTATTTATCAATAACTATCTTCCGATGTTCGGCATTTTCCTGGCGTTCAAGGATCTGAATTATACGAAGGGCGTATGGGGCAGTGATTGGGTAGGACTGCAGAACTTCAAGTTCCTGTTTGCCTCCAATGACGCATGGATGATCATTAAGCACACGATTTTGTACAATGTCGCTTTTCTGGTCATCAATACGGCATTGGCCGTACTGCTTGCGATTCTGCTCAATGAGGTCAGGCGGAAGGTGCTGTCGAAGTTTTTCCAGAGTGCCGCCATTCTTCCGAACTTTGTATCAATGGTTATCGTTGGCTACCTCGTCTACGGCTTCCTGAATCCGGAGCTTGGCTTTATTAACAAGTCGATTCTCGAACCGATGGGCAAGGAGACGATTGCCTGGTATGCGGAGCCGAAATATTGGCCGTATATTCTCACGATCGTCAATACGTGGAAGACGGTCGGCTACTCCGCCATCGTCTATCTGGCCGCGATTGTTGGCATCGACCAGGAGTATTACGAAGCCGCCCGCATTGACGGGGCGAGCAAATGGAAGCAGATGACCGGCATAACCGTACCGCTCATCACGCCGGTCATTATTATTCTGACGCTGCTTGCGGTAGGCCGGATTTTTAACGCGGATTTCGGCTTGTTCTACCAAGCGACGATGGCTTCGGGGATGCTGAAGGAAACAACCGAGGTTATCGATACCTACGTCTACAACGCTTTGCTGGTAACCGGCGATACGGGGCTCGCATCGTCCGCAGGTCTTCTTCAATCGGTCGTTGGCTTTGTGCTTGTTCTTACGGTCAACTATATCGTGAAGAAATTCAGCAAAGAAAACGCGTTGTTCTAGGGGGCCAAGCATGAAGACGAATAATCGCACAAACCCGTTTATCCTGTTGTTCTTAACCTTGTTCAGTTTGTCTTGTCTCATTCCGTTCTGGCTTGTTTTTATGGTATCGGTGACCAATGAGAACGATCTAACGCGAAACGGCTACACGTTCTGGCCCAAGCATTTCGACTGGGAAGCCTACCGTTACCTGATCCATGATTCCGCGAATATCGCGAGAGCGTACGGGGTAACGATCACGGTTACGCTTACCGGCGTTGTCATCAGTCTGCTGATTACTTCGGCCATGGCCTACGCCTTGTCTCGAACTGAGTTTCCGTATCGGAATGCACTAGGTTTCTATGTATTCTTCACCATGCTGTTCTCCGGCGGACTGCTGCCTTGGTATCTGGTTTATACCCGGTTCCTTCATGTGCAGGATACGCTGCTTGCGCTTATCATACCGGGGTTAATCGGCGGCTTCAACGTCTTTATTATCCGGACGTTCTTTACGAACAGCATTCCGCCGTCCCTTGTCGAGTCGGCTAAGATTGACGGCGCGAGCGAGTACCGGACGTACTTCAGCATCATATTGCCGCTATCCCTGCCGGTTATGGCCACGATCGGGCTGTTCACTATCGTTTCCTACTGGAACGACTGGTTCACAAGCCTGGTGTTTATCAATAACGAGAAGCTGTACTCCTTGCAGTATCTGCTTAACAAAACGCTGATGAACGCTTCGTTCCTGCAAAGCATCGCGAACAAGGCCTACAGCAATACCGCCAATGTGACGCAGCCGCTGGAATCGATCCGGATGGCGATGGCGATGGTGGCGATCGGACCGCTTGTGTTCGTGTTTCCGTTCCTGCAGAAGTATTTCGTCAAAGGGCTGACGGTAGGCGCAGTCAAAGGCTAAGTCCGAACTCGCTTCGGTTTAGTATACAGAACTTAAGCTTGATCATTTTGGGGAGGTCACTTTAATGAAAAGGTTTAGACAAAGCTCGCTTGTTCTTCTGACGCTTATCCTTGCGATTGCGTTTGCCGCAACGGGATGCTCGTCGACGAACAAAGCCTCAAACGGCAACAAGGAAGAGAATACGGCTTCGAGCTCGGCGAATACTTCGGCGGAACCGGCAAAAAACGCAGCGAAGGCGCTTGATCCTTATGAGGTCGTGATGGTGTACCCGGACGCGCCGCAAGCGGATCTGGCTAGCGTACAGACCGGAATGAACGATTATTTGAAGCAAACATACCCGGAATTAAATATGACGGTGAAGCTGAATCCGATTGACTGGGGCGCTTGGAACGACAAGACGAACCTTATGATGGCCTCCAACGAGAAGTTCGACCTGCTCTTCACGGCCGATTGGTTAGGCTATAACCAGCAGGTATTAAAGGGCGGATTGCTTCCGCTTGACGATCTGCTTGCCCAATACGGCCCGGATATCGAGGCGGTGGAAAAGGATTACCACGAGCCGGCCAAACGCGGCGGCAAGCTGTACGGCATTCATACGCATCAGGAGCTGGGCGGCTCGCAAGGGGTCTATCTCGACAAAGCGCTGGTCGACAAATACAACATGGACCTATCCGCTCTGAAATCCGGCAAAGTAGAAGATCTGGAGCCTTTGCTTCAAATCATTAAAGATAATGAGCCGGGCGTAACGCCGCTGGCGGCGCCAAGCTTCCCGCTTGAAGCTTACTATTCGTCGGGCACGCTGGATACAATCTCGAGCGTAGCGGCGGTAAACACGTTAAATACGGATCCGAGCAGCCTTGATGTCATTAATTCTTTTGAAACGCCTCGTTACAAGGAGCTTGCCGACTTGACCCACAAATGGTTCAAAGCGGGCTTTATTAACAAAGACGCGTTGACTCCGGGACTTGATGCATGGAAGAAAATCCAGGCTGGCAAAGCTTTCGCCCTGGTAGGCGATATGGAGATTTTGGCTAATATGGAGATCGGCTCGGTAGCTATAGCGCCTAACGCCTCTATTAAAGCCGGCCATGAAATGATCCAAATCCCGTTAAACGTCGACAGACTGCAAACCGGCAAAATGACGGCAACGATGCAAGCTATATCCAAAACGTCGAAAGACCCGGCACGTGCCATGATGCTGCTGAACCTGTTCTTCAAGGATCAAAAGCTTCTGACGTTGTTCAACTTCGGCGTAGAGGGTAAGCATTACGTGCTGAAGAACGGCCAAATCGCGCTGCCTGACGGCAAAACAACAAACGACACGGGCTTCTATCACGATATTATGTGGCAGATCGGCAACCAGATGCTGAACTACACCCGCGAAGGCGAAGATCCGAACAAATATCAGAACTACGAGAAGTTTAACGAGATGGTCTCGAGCCGTCCAGCCCGTACGTTTGGCTTTATCTTTGATCCGGAACCGGTGAAGAACGAGATTATCGCCATCGACAATGCTAACAAAGCTTTTGTTGACGGACTGAAATCCGGTCAGCTGGATCCGGAGGAGAACATTCCGAAATTGCTCGAGAAGCAAAAAGCGGCAGGCGTGGACAAAGTCATCGCCGAAGCGCAAAAACAGCTTGACGCTTGGCGCGCGGCAAACGGCAAATAAGCAGCATGAAGGGTATAATCCACAGCGGTTATACCCTTCTTATTTAGAACGGCAGACATACGAATTTCATTTTAGGAGGATACGATGAACAAGCTGAATAAAACCCTGCTGCAGTCGCTTGCAGCTATAGTTGCCTTGCAAGGCGCGGTGCCGGTATTCGAAGCGGCAGCCGGTGAACATACGGCGAAGGCTTATGCCGAAACGACAAGCAGTGAACAGCGCCAATTCGTGAAAGCGATTACTTCGCTGACGGTGGATAAGGCCCGCTATACGCCCGGCGAAGAGGCAACGCTGACTTTCGCATTGAAGGACGACAGCTCCTGGAGCGGCGAGCTCAATGTGGAGATTTATCAGTTAAACAAGCTTGTGGCCAAAGGCGTTAAGGCCGTTACGGTCCTGCAGGGGCAAGGAGAGCTGCAGGTAAAGTGGAAGCCGCCGGCGGAGGACTATAAGGGCTATCTGGTGAAGGCTTGGATAAAAGGGGCGGCCAGCGATGATTTTGCAACCGCTGCCATCGATGTGTCCAGCGATTGGAAGAAGTACCCGAGGTACGGCTATGTCGGCGAGTTTCCGAAGGAAAAGGCGGAGCAAAGCGATGCGAAGCTGAAGCAGCTGTCCCAGGACTACTATTTGAACGGCTACCAGTTTTACGATTGGATGTGGCGGCACGATGTATCGGTCTATTCCAAAACGGACAGCAGCGGCAAGCCTATTACCGACGAGAACGGAAATTTCATAACGGAAACGATGGATGCGGATACGCATTACACGGATTTGCTCGGACGCGAATTATTTCCGATGTCGGTGAAGCAGCAGGTGGCAGCCGCCCAGAAATACGGCTCTGCCGCGATGGCTTACGAGATGAATTATGCCGCGAGGGAGAGTTATGAGGATTTTGGCGTCAGCCCGCTATGGGGGCTGTATAACAAGTCGGCGCAGTTCCCGCTTGATACGGGCAACCCGCAGAAGGACCAGAACGGATTTACGTTTGACGTGAACGGCCATCCGACGTCGCTGTTCCTGCAGGATCCGGGCAATACGGAGTGGCAGGCTTTTATTGCGAAGGAATTTAACCGCGCGGTAAACGAGTTTGGCTTTAACGGCATTCATCTGGACCAATGGGGAGCAAACGATAACGACTATTTGTATGATTACAACGGCAACAAACGGTATTATTCGCTTGATTACGATAAGCTGATTAACGCGGTCAAGAATTCGTTGACCGTCAATAACCCGAATAGAAACGATGTGACCTTCAACATGGTCGGCGGCAATGCGGAATACAGCGCGGTGCCGAATCCGGCCACCAAGACGGACTTTGATTACAGCGAAATCTGGCAGGACCGGAATCAATACCGCGATCTTCAGAAGGTTGTGGAGGGTACGCGCTCCGCAAACGGCGGCAAAGCGATGGTTATCGCGGGCTATATGAACTATAAGCAGGCGACCGGCGTAACGACCCGAGGAACGGAAGCGGAGGATGTTCCGGCCACTGTCGATTACCAGTCCCGGATAACAAAGGCTTACGGATGGGTTGGCAACTTCGGACGCAAGGATGCCGACGCGGTGACCTTTACCGTAACCGTTCCGGAAGCAGGGAGTTACAATCTTGTTCTGAATTACGGACAAGGCAACGGGACGGCTGGACCGGAAGGCAAGCTGTCCGTAAACGGCGAGGTTGCGGAAGGCGCTATTCCTTTTTCGGTCAATACGGGCTGGGGGAATCCAACCGCGCAATACACAGTGCCGGCGGAGCTTAAAGCCGGTGAGAACACGGTTAAGCTGACGCTCAATACGAACAACCTGTGGCTGAACCTGGCCAGCCTGGACGTGGTGGGAAGCGGCGTGAACGACCGTTACGAAGCGGTGGACGCCAAGCTGGATACGACTATCGTCGATCAGTACAGCAACGTCTACTATTTCGATACAAAAGGCGATTATTTGAAGTTCCGCGTCCGCGTGCCGGAAGCGGGCGATTATCCGCTTGGCTTCAGCTACGCGTCGGATTGGCAGACGGTAAGCCGGGACCTGGTCGTTAACGATCAGCCTCAGGGCAGCCTTGCTTTCCATGGCAACGGCACTTGGGATAAGTTTGTTACGCATAGTGGACTGGCGACCGTTCATCTGGAGGCTGGCGATAATACGGTTATGTTGAAGGCGCCAACGGATGATCTGGGCATCAAGCTGCGGTATATGACTGTCGGGGACAAAAAGTACGAGGCGCTATATGCGGATATCCCGCAGACGAACAGTATTTCCTACAATGAGAGCAAGACGGATAATTTCGGTCAGGCCGGTCAAACGATAACCTATGAGGTGAATCTGGCAGATGCCGTTGATCGGATTACGGTGCTCTATCATGGCGACAACAGCCCAACGATGTCCGTGCTGGTAGACGGCGAGCCTGCGGCGAGCGCGCAAAAGGTGTTGTTCCCGAAAACGCCTGGCGGCTGGGGCGGCGCGATGCAGCGGATGGCGCTGGAGGCAGCGGTTCCGGCCGGCCATCATGCGATTACGCTCCGGATGGAATCCAGCGGCCAATATACGAATGTCGGCGGGCTGCTGGCCGGCGGCTACGAATACAGCACGGGAAGCGCGGTGACTGGCGGAGGCGTCATTCCGGTGGTTGGTTATGCCTCCGATTTTAACAACGAAAACGACCGGCTTGCGTTCAACGTAGACGCGGAGGAAGCGGGAAGCTATGATCTGCATTGGTTCTACCGGAATAACGGGTCGGATGTTGTGCCGCTAAGCCGCTCGGTTTATATCGGGGACGGAGCAGGTCAGACGGTAAGCTTTGCGCCTACGGCTAGCGACGAATGGGGCGAAGCCGTGTTAAGCGGAGTACAGCTTCAAAAAGGCGCAAACCGGGTAGTGATCAAGATGCTTGAAGGCAGCGACAGCGGCATTCAGCTGGACAAGCTGAAGGTTATTCCAGCAGGAGGCGGCAGCCTTGCCGAGCGCTCCTATGAGGCGGAAAGCTTAAACACGGAAACGCCGTTTTCGTTATACAAAGACACGGTAATGAATTTCAGCGAAGTCGGACAGCAGGTCACTTATCCGGTCACGATCCCGCAGTCCGGAGAGCAAAGCCTGATCTTTACGTATTCCAACCCGGGGGCGTTCACGACCCGTTCCATCTATATAGATGGCGTAAGAGCCAAGGATGCAAACGGGAATACTCTTAAGCTGGGATTATCGGGGACGGACAACAAAGACCGTTACAGCGGCGACGGGTACGTGATTATCCCGCATATGACGGCTGGGCAGCACACGGTGACGCTTAAGATGGAAGAGGACGATGAACCCGGCATGATTCAGCTGCGCGGCGTAACGGCAGGCTATTTCGACGAATCTTCCGTGCGCTTGATGGATGCGGCGCTGGCATCTATGGGAGCCACCCATATCGAGCTGGGCACGGCGGAGAAGCTCGGGGAGGGGCCAAATATGCTGGCTCACGAGTATTACCCGAACCGCAGCAAGAAGATGACGGAAAGCACGAAGGAAGCGATGAAGGATTATTACAAGTTTTTCGCGGCGTACGAGAACCTGCTCTTCGACAGTAAGGCCGATTCTGACGCTACAATTGGCGTTAAAACCGCAGGAGGAAACGATCTGGCGCTAAGCAAGGACGGCTCGGAAAATACGCTCTGGTATACCGTCCGCAGGAATGCTTCGAACGAAGGCTATGAACATTACGATATTATCCATCTTGTTAATTTGCTCAATAACGACTCCGACTGGAGAAACGCGGCGAACGAGCCGGAGAAGCAAGGCGATCTGAAGGTTGATTATGCGGTTGGCGTCACCAAGCAGGAAGCTGCGGGGCTTAAGGTGTTTGCGGCTACCCCTGACCGTGGGGAAGGCGCCATGACGGAGCTGGCTTATACCTGGAATGGCGATCATATTGCGATTGATGTTCCGTCAGTAGATTATTGGACGATGCTGGTCGTAGACCGCGATCCGAAGCAAGGGCAGGTACAGCAGCTTGATCTAAACGGCAGTGCGGGATCAGGCGGGGGCACGACGGTTATACCGCCGTCTGAGGGCAGTCGCATCGTAACCGAACAGGATGTGAACAACGCCGCAAACGGTCAAGTGGCCATCTTATTGGAAAAAGGAACGGACCGCGTATTGCTCCCTGTTTCGCTCATCGGCAGCCTCGGCACGAATAAACTAGCGCTTCGGGCAAGCGGCGGTCTTACGCTGCAGTGGAATCCTGATACGCTGAAGAAGCTTGCAGGTTCGGCGCCGGCCGGAGCCTATATGGAGCTTGAGCTGAAGCCGTTGCCGTCCGCCGCAGCGCCTGCCGTTGCGCCAGCCATGAAGCTTAAAGGTACCGTCTATTCCATTGAGCTGAATTTGAAGGCAATGGACGGAAGGCTGCTGACATCCGCTCAGTCCCATCTTCAGGCTGAAGTGGAGTCTGAAGTGTCAGCTCCCAAGCTAAAGGGTAAGCTGCTTGGTTTGTATGTCTATGACCGCGAGAATAGTCAGTGGAAGTATGCGGGCGGCAGATACAAGGCTTCAAATGGCAGCTTTACGGCTGAATTAAATACCTCAGGCACCTTTGCCGTATTTGAATACGAGAAGAGCTACCTGGATGTAGGAAGCTCGAGCTGGTTCTACGAAGCCGTTGCTTCGCTGTCGGCGAAGCATGTCGTTAACGGGGTGACCGAGGAGCAGTTTGCTCCTGAACGGAAGGGCACCCGCGCCGAAGTGATGACTATGATTGTCCGTGCGCTAAATCTGAGCGGGAACGGGACCTCCTCTGCAGTCGGATTTAAGGATGTTCCGGCAGGTGCCTGGTATAGCAAGGAATTAGCCACCGCTTATGAAGCGGAGCTCATTCAAGGAGATGCTTCAGGACGCTTTAACCCGAACGCTCCAATTACCCGCCAGGAGCTGGCCGTCATGCTGCTGAGAGCTTATAAGCTTGCAGGCGGCGAATTGCCGGAGGCTGAGGCCGGCAGGACGCGGTATGCCGATGCGGCACTAATAGCCGCCTGGGCGAAAAAGGAGATTGCCGAAGCCAGCGCGGCCGGCCTGATGCAAGGGGACGGCAACGGGCAATTCGCTCCGGGTCGTCAAGGCACCCGCTCGGAAATTGCGCAGGCCATCGATAATTTACTGGAAAAGATCTAAAGATCCAGGGTGTAACCTTCCCTAGGCTGAGCAGCTCTATCTGCTCAGCCTTTTTAATAGGAACTCCTTATATTATCAAAGAATCTGCTAAGGTATGTGTACATGCCTTTATGCTATAGTTAATAGAATGGAAGATTAAGGAGGAGGTTGCGCTGTGAATATACTTATTACGGGTTCCAATAGAGGTCTGGGTTACGAAATCGCTGCCGAAGCGCTGGAGCGCGGGCATCATGTTCTTGCCGGCGTGCGCGATACCGCGGCGCCGGGCAAGCTTGCCGAACTTGCCAAGCCATACGGCGGGCAGCTGGAGCTTGTGGAGCTGGATGTTACGGACGAAGCGGGAGTTGCCGCGTTAGCGGGGACCTTGCGGCAGCAAGGAAGAGCCATTGGCGCAATCGTCAATAATGCCGCCATTCTCGTAGAACGCAATACCCCGATTGAGCAGTTGAATATCGAGGAAGTCGCTAAAACCTTCGATATTAATCTGTTTGGGCCAATGCGGGTCGCAAAGCATTTCCTTCCGTTAGTAACGGAGAAGCATGGAGCCATCATCAATATTTCTTCCGAAGCGGGCAGCATCTCGAATGCTTATCCGGGTGATTACCCGTACGGCATCTCGAAGACGGCGCTGAATATGTTCACGCAGCAGCTCCTATCCGCCGTAAGGGAGCGGGGCATTCAAGTGCTTAGCGTACATCCGGGCTGGATGAAGACGGACATGGGCGGGGAGAACGCGCCTACCGATCCGCGCCAAAGCGCGAAGGGTATTCTGGATATGATCGAAGGTCAGCTCGTGCCGAAGGGCAAGTTCAATTTTGTCGATTATACGGGCAAGGAAATGCCGATCTAGCTATGTAATCGTTGTTGAAAGCCTGTCTCCCGACCGGGAATACAGGCTTTTTGAGTTGTCGTTATTCTGCAGTTGATATGTCATTTCATCTTGGCAAATAACATATATCATGATATATTGTTATATAATAAACACTTGTCAGAGGGAAGACGGGGGAACGAACAGGATGAACGAATCATCGAAACCGATGTATGAACGGATTTTCGAAGCACTCCGCGAAGACATTATAGAGAAGAAATATACGGCGGGCGACCGGGTTCCTTCGGAGAAGGAGCTGGGCGACGAATACAACGTGAGCCGGATTACGAGCAAGAAGGCGCTGGAGCTTCTGGCTAACGAAGGCTATATTATCCGGCAGCCGGGACGCGGCTCTTTCGTATCGGATCAGCCGGCGCCGCAGCCGAAGCAGCAGGCAGCAGCCGGGACCCCGGCACAGAAGGCGCGCAAGGAAGACGGCAAGCTGCTGATTGGCCTTGTCATTACCGATTTTGCGGACAGCTACGGCAACGGGCTGATTTACGGCATGGAGGAAGCCTCCCGCCATCATAACTGCTACCTGGTTCTTCGGCGTACGTTCGGCATGCCAGCCCTCGAAGAGGAGGCAATCAAGGGACTGCTGGAGCTTGGCGTGGACGGACTCATTATTTTCCCGGCGCAAGGCGAATACTTTAATGCCGAAATTTTGAAGCTGGTCATTAACCAGTTCCCGTTTGTGCTTGTCGACCGCCATCTGAAGGGGATCTCGGCCAGCTCCATTGCAACGGACAATGTAGGCGCCGCCAAGGACGGAACAAACTACTTGTTTGAGCTTGGACATAAATCAATTGCATTCCTGACGCCTCCGCCGGTGGACACAACCGCTATCGAGGAGCGGATCGAAGGGTTTATACAAGCCCATGCGGAGAAGGGGATAGTTGTTGACCGGGAGATCTGGATGGAGAATATTACGTCTACGCTTCCGAAGCACAATACGGAGGAGAACAAGCAGGAGGATATTCAGAAGCTGATCAGCCATCTGAACAAGCACCCGCAGATAACGGCGCTGTTTGCGACGGAATTCAATATCGGGCAGATCGCTTTTCAGGCGGTGCAGCAGATGGGCAAGTCCGTGCCTAAGGACTATTCGATTGTCTGCTTCGACTGTCCGGAAACCAATGGACGTTACCCGTTTACCCACCTTAGCCAGAATCAGCACGAGATGGGGCGCGTTGCTTTCGAGAACGTGCTTAAGCTGTGGGCCGGGCAATCCGTACCGAATAAAATTCTGCTGGATGCTGCGCTTGTTGTCAGCGACTCGACAGGTCCGGCCCCATCCTAGTTTTCAAGTACACAAAAGCCTCCTTTGCGGAGGTTTTTTTATTTGCGCTTTTTCATGGCGGGCAAGGAATAACAAAATAAGGTTAGAGCACAATATTTTTGCAGGGAGAAATGGAGTAACGCGGATAAAGTCATTCTGCTTATCCCGAAAGCCTGCCGGCAATCCCTTCAGTTTGGTCTCTATTTATTGGCTCACTACTTTAGTCGCCGACAAAAATTCCAAGAGCTGATCTGAGCTCGACCTATAAAGAGGGGCAATCGATGTGCATTTGATCCTAGGGGTTATTACCGTGCTCGCGGCATGGAGGTACGGGGATTGGCGGCATTGGCAAAGATATCATCACACCATGATGTTTATTGTCATTGGCAACCTGCTCTATAATTTTTTGACGGCCGGCCACTTCCTCTGGAAGCTGAAGCCGGACTTTTTTCCTAACCACAGCTTGACCGAAATGGTATACACCTTTGTCATTTTCCCTGCTACGGCGTTAATGTTTATCTCGAATTACCCTGACCGGTATAGCAAAATCATCGGCCACTACCTGAGATACATCGGGGTATACGTAGGAGTGGAATGGTTCTTTATGCTGACGGACCGGATCATTTACCAGTACGGTTGGAATCTAAGCTGGTCTATCTTTTTTGACTTCACCATGTTCCCTTTGCTGTGGATCTTCCACAGGAGACCGCTCGTTGCTTACGGCATTATGTTTGCGCTATGCATGTTTATTTCAAGATCCCGGTTAACGTTCCCGTTGAACAAAGAAATTGATCGGAAATAAATGCGTAGGAAGAGCCTCCGTTCTGGAGGCTCTTTTTTTGCGTCCGAAGTCCCGGTAGATTAGTATAAAGGTTGGTATAACCTTTCAAAAAAATATATATTGACATACCATATACATGCCAATATAATAGCAATATCAAATGAAAGCGTTTTATAAAAAGCGTTCAAAGGAAACAAGGAGGCACGAAACTGATGACGCAATCGACAGAAATTCCCGCATCCTTAACGCGACTAGTGGAGCGTATCAAGGAAAAAACAGCGGATCATCCGAATTGGTCGGCGATATTCGAGAAGGCCATTCACAATACGCTGCAAACGACGATTCAGCGCCTGCCGGACTTCACGACATTTGTTATAACAGGTGATATACCAGCTATGTGGCTTCGCGATTCCGCCGCGCAGCTTCGCCCGTTCCTGGTGCTTGCGTCCGAGGATGCCGAGCTGGCTGATCTGATTGAAGGTCTTGTCCGGAGGCAAATGGATTCGATCCTGCTTGATCCTTACGCGAATGCCTTTAATAACGGGCCAACCGGCAAAGGACATCAGGATGATCTGACGGATATGGGACCATCCATCTGGGAGCGCAAATACGAAATCGATTCGCTTTGCTACCCGCTGCAGCTCAGCTATCTGCTCTGGAAGAATACCGGCAGAACCTCGCAATTTGGAACCGCCTTCCGTCAAGCCGCGGATGCGATTCTGAATCTCTGGACAACGGAGCAGCAGCATGAGAGCGCATCGCCTTACCGGTTCCAGCGCTTTAATTGCGCGTCAACGGATACGCTGCTGCGCGAAGGCAAAGGCACGGAGACCGCATATACGGGCATGACATGGAGCGGCTTCCGTCCTAGCGATGATGCTTGTACATACGGTTACTTGGTACCGGCTAACATGTTTGCGGTTGTCGTCTTGGGCTATCTCAAGGAAATTGCGGAAGAAGTGCTTGGCGACGAGGAGCTTGCGGCAAGAGCGGCTAAGCTTGGCGGGGAGCTTCATCAAGGCATCCAGACCTACGCCATTACGGATCATCCGGAATTTGGAAAAATTTATGCCTATGAAACCGACGGATTAGGCCATTACAATTTTATGGATGACGCTAACGTACCGAGTCTTCTGTCGATTCCTTATCTCGGCTATACCTCGCAGGAGGATCCGATCTACCGCAATACGCGCGATTTTGTGCTAAGCAGCAGCAATCCTTATTACTTCGAAGGCGAAGCGGCAGCCGGAATCGGCAGTCCGCATACCCCGGACCGTTACATCTGGCACATTGCGCTGGCGATGCAGGGGTTGACTACGAATGACCGTTCCGAGAAGGAGAGATTGCTGAGCCTGATGGAAGCCACAACGGCTGGAACCGGATTTATGCACGAAGGGTTCCACGCGGATGATCCGTATCAGTTCAGCCGACCATGGTTCTCGTGGGCCAACATGATGTTCAGCGAGCTTCTGCTTGATTATTGCGGGATTCGAGTACAAACGAAATAAAAGCGGTTTCATAGGAGGCTTTGCTTAACGGAGGCTTCCTTCGAAATAAACAGTATAGTGGGTTACTAAAAAAGGGAGGCATGAAAAGTGAAAAAATGGATCACGATGATCGCCTTGGTCACGGTAGTAGCAACGGCAGCCGGCTGCGCAAAAACAACGACAAGCAGCAATGGCAACAGCACGGAAAGCAGCAATGCGAGTGCAAGCAACGATGGGCAAACGGATAACGCTTCAAGCAATTCCGGCGACGGCAAAGCCGTAGAGCTGACGTTCTGGGGCGACTGGGCCGGTGACGGACAGAAGCAATTCCAGACGATGGTTGACGCTTTCAACAAATCGCAGGACAAAATTCATGTCAAGTATGTGCTTCAGCAGGATCTGATTACGAAGTTCCTGACGGCTGCCACATCCGGCGGCGCACCTGACGTGCTGCTGTGGGACAGATGGCGGACGCCGCTGTACGCGCCGAAAAACGTGCTTCACCCAATCGATGATTTCATGGCGAAAGACGGCTTGAACAAGGATGATTTCTACGGCGAAGCGCTGAAGGAATTGTCCAATAGCGACAAGCTGTACGGCCTTCCTTTAACCGTTGATGCCCGCGCGCTTTTCTATAACAAAAAACTTTTGGCCGACGCAGGCGTAACGCAGCCTCCTACAACTTGGGATGAGCTCGAGCAGGCTGCCATCAAGACAACCAAATGGAACGGAAGCAAGCTTGAAGTAGCAGGCTTCTCGCTTGCCGATAACGGACTCTTTAATATGTATCTTCAACAAGCAGGCGGCTCGATGCTGACCGACGACGGCAAGAAAACGAACTTCAACAACGAAAAAGGCCTGTCCGTGCTAGAGTTCTGGGACCGCATGCTGAACCAGGACAAAGTGTATAAGGTTGGCTTCGAGCAAGGTCTTGGCGAAGGAACCGACGCTTTCGCAACCGGCAAGGTTGCAATGACTTACAACGGTCCATGGATGCTAAGCACGTATAAGAAATACGGCAAGGATCTGGACTTCGGGGTTGTGCCTCCTCCGGCTGGACCTAACGGAGACAAAGGCGGCGTGATGGGCGGCTTTGGCCTCGTTATTCCGGAAGCCTCGAAAAATCAGGAAGCGGCATGGGAGTTCATCAAGTGGTGGACGGCGAATAAAGACAACGCGCTTCTGTGGGCAAAAACAAGCTTGAACATTCCTGGCTACAAGCCGGCGCTTGACGATCCGTTCTTCAAGGAAGATCCGCTCTGGCAGCCATTCCTCGATACGCTCGAATTCGCGAAGACTCGTCCGGCTCACCCTGGCTACTCCGTCATGGAGACCGAAGCGCTTATTCCGAACCTGCAGCTGTACCAGCAGAAGAAGCAAAACGCGGAGGATACGCTTAAGAAAGCGCAGCAGCGGGGAGACCAGCAGCTCGCGGACAACGAAGACGTGAAATAATTGAAGGTCTCCCGGTGGTGCGGACCGGATGGTAAAGGGAGGGAGACCTCCCTTTATCTATTCCGGCCGGCCTTACGGGATTCACTACGAAGGAGGGAGGAGTGCTGATGTCTTCAATGGGCAAGCTGAATCAGCATCAGGCCCGCATGGCCTACTTATTTATTACCCCAACGATGCTGCTGTTTTTCGCTTTTACCATTATTCCTGTCGTCATGGCGCTCTACTTAAGCTTTACGAACTACGATGTGGTCAGCCGGATGGAATTCGTTAAGCTCGACAATTACAAGAAGCTGCTTGAGGATGATCTGTTCTGGACGACGTTCAAGAACGTATTCTTCTATTCCGTTATTTTCGTGCCGCTGAACATCATCATTTCCTTATTGCTTGCCATGCTTCTGAACTTCAAGCGGTTCGGCGTCAAGCTATTCCGTACGCTCAATTATCTTCCGACCTTAACCTCCGCCGTTGCGGCGTCCACCGTCTGGATCTGGCTGCTCCACCCGGAGTTCGGCCTGGTGAACAACCTGCTCAGCTACGCGGGCATTACCGGTCCGGCTTGGCTCGCTCAGACCGAGACGGCGATGTTCTCCATTATTATGGTGACGTTATGGCAGTCGGTCGGCTCCAATATGATCATTTATATCGCCGGCCTGCAAGGCGTGCCGGATTACTTGTACGAATCCGCCAAGCTGGACGGAGCAACCGCATTTGCGCGGTTCCGTTATATTACTTGGCCGCAGCTTCGCCCAACGACGTTCCTTGTCAGCACGATGGCGATTATCGGGGCGCTGCAGCTGTTCGACCAGGCCTTTGTCTTGACGCAAGGCGGTCCGGGCAACGTGACCAAGACGCCGGTATATCTCATTTATAACCAGGGCTTCAACCAGCTCAAGATGGGTTACGCGTCTGCCCAAGCGTTTGTGCTGGCCGTGGCGATTCTGATCTTTTCTTTCATTAACATGCGCATTAATAAATCCGAAGAACCGATTGTGTAAGGAGGCACGCAAATGGCACAGCCTATTGTCAAATCCATTGCAGTACGCGCACCCAAGCCGCCTTCTTATACTCTCAAAAGAGTTCTGGTCGGCGTCCTGTTCTACGCGGTTGCGATAGCTATAGCGGCAGCAATGTTCTTGCCGTTTTTCTGGAGTCTGATTACTTCGTTTAAACCAAGCAACGAGATCTTCTCGGTGCCGATCAAGTGGATTCCGTCCAAGCTTACGTTAGAGCATTACCGGTCGGCGTTTACGACCGTACCGTTCGCGGGATATTTCGCAAACTCCTTTATCCTGGCCGCAGCGGGCGTATTATGCAACCTGTTCTTTGGGTCTATCAGCGGCTACGCCTTCGCCAAGCTGAACTTCAAGCTGAATAAACCGCTGTTCCGCATCCTGCTGGCGGCGATGATGATTCCGGGCATCGTGACAATGATTCCAAGCTTCTATGTATTGAAGCATTTCCCGCTGATTGGCGGAAATGACATCCTTGGTGCAGGAGGCAACGGCTTCCTGAATTCCTTCTGGGGAATTATTCTGCCGGGTGCGTCCGGATCATTCGCGGTCTTCTTCATGCGGCAGTTCTTCCTGACGCTGCCTTCCGACATGATGGAAATGGCGCGGATCGAAGGCGCCGGCGAGTTCCGCATCTTCTGGAATATTTATCTGCCGCTGACGAAGCCGGCGCTTGCAACCCTTTCGATCTTTACCTTCCAGGCGGGCTGGAACAGCTTCCTGTGGCCGATGATCATCTTGAATGACCCGGCAAAAGCAACGATACAGATGGGACTGCAGGCGTTCTCGTTCAACCATCAGACCGATTTCGGCCCTATGATGGCCGGTGCGCTGATCGCGATTCTGCCCATTCTCGTCTTGTTCCTTCTGCTTCAGAAGTATTTCGTACAGGGCATTGCCTTTACGGGAACGAAAGGCTGATCGCATTGAATCGCAACAAACGATATTTGTGGCTGGCCGGCGCAACGGCAGTTATCCTCATAGCGTTGGTCTGGTCATTGGTCTGGAAGGATAAACCGGCAGCAACCCCCGTCATTTGGCAGGAGCGGGCGGAAGAAGCGCAGCTTGAACTGACCAAGTCGTTCTGGGACGACAAGCGCGGGCTCTACAACAATGCTGCACCGTGCATTGCTCAGCTATGCACCGATCCGTTTAATTATTGGTGGCTGGCGCATGCGGTGGATGCGCTGGTCGACGGCTACGAGCGCAGCGGCGATGAACGGTACGCGGAGCAAATCGCCAAGCTGTATCAAGGTCTGCTCGATCGCAACGCCGGCGTGATGATCAACGATTATTACGATGATATGGAATGGATGGCGTTAGCCTGGCTGAGAGCTTACGATGCCACCAAGGACGAGAAGTATAAGCAGGCAGCGCTTGAACTGTGGGAAGAGATTAAAGGCGGCTGGAACGGGGAGATGGGCGGCGGCATCGCTTGGCGCAAGGAGCAGACCGATTACAAGAATACGCCAGCGAATGCTCCTGCGGCTATTTTGGCGGCACGGCTGTACGGCCATTTCCATAACGGGGAAGATCTGGCCTGGGCGAAAAAGATTTACGATTGGCAAAAAGAGACGCTTGTGGATCCGGATACCGGTCTCGTATGGGACGGAATCAACCGGACGGGCGACGGCAATATCGACAAGGAATGGAGATTCACGTATGGCCAAGGCGTGTTTATCGGGTCCGGCGTTGAGCTGTTCCGGGCAACGGAGGATAAGGCTTATCTGGAGGATGCCCGCCGGACGGCGGCTCATCTGAAGGAGGCGTTCCTGTCTCCCGCAACCGGCATGCTTCCATCGGAAGGCGACGGCGACGGGGGCTTGTTCAAAGGCGTATTAATCCGCTATTTGGGAGAGCTGATTGCCGCTGATCCGGATGGGCCGGAGCGTAAAGAATGGATTGGCATGCTTGAGACCAACGCGAACAGCTTATGGCAATACGGCAAAGCGGAAGATAAAGCGGTATTCAGCAATTCATGGGCCGAAGCGCCGGATTCAATCGTGCAGTTAAGCACGGAACTAAGCGGAATAATGCTGCTCGAGCAGATGGCCGTATTGGAGAAAAACGGACAATTACAGTAGGCAGAGGATACGGGGAGAGTGAGAGCAATGGTGTGGGCGGCAAGAGCGGAAGAGGCGCAGCAGGCATTGGAGCAATTGTATTGGAATCCTTCCATTAACATGTACGATATCGAAATTCCGTGCCCGGACGGCGCTTGCAATACGATTTTTCATTACTGGTGGATGGCGCATGCCGTAGATGCATTGGCGGATGGACTGAACCGCACGGGAAGCGACTTCTACAGGGAGCGGCTGGATGCCTTCTATGAAGGCATATTGAGCCGCAACAACGGCGAATGGCCCAATGAGCTGTACGACGACATGGAATGGATGGCGATCGCTTGGCTGCGGGCTTATCAGGGGACAGGCGTAGAGAAATACAAAGGTGCGGCCCTTCTCTTGTGGGAGGATATCCAAACCGGCTGGAATGAGCATGCGGGCGGCGGAATCGCTTGGCAGAAGCCGCAGCTCGATTACAAGAATACCCCTGCCAACGCGCCTGCCGTTATTTTGGCGGCAAGATTGTATCAAGCGTTTGGCCGGGAAGAGGATCTGGCGTGGGCTCACAAAATCTACAATTGGCTGAAGGCAAGCCTTGTGGATCCGGAGACCGGCTTTGTCTGGGACGGCATGAACCGGACCGGCGACGGCTCGATTGATAAGGACTGGAAATTCACTTACTGCCAAGGCGTTTATATTGGCGCTGCGGTAGAGCTGTTCCGGATTACGGGCGACTCGGCTTATTTGCGGGATGCGGAGCGTACGGCGAAGGCAGCGGCTGACGAGCTGCTTCAGGGCGGTCTATGGCCGGATGAAGGCGATGGGGACGGCGGCTTGTTCAAGGGCATTCTGATCCGCTATCTGGGCGAGCTGGCTTCCGTATCGGAGGATCGGGCCGAGCTGTCGGCGCTGCTGGAGCAGCAGGGCCAGGCGCTCTGGACGCGTGGTGCCGATCCGGCGCGCAAGGTGTTCAGCACCTTCTGGAGCGTTCAGCCGGAAGAGCGCGTTACGCTTAGCACGCAGCTTAGCGGCATTATGCTGCTGGAGCAGCTGGCTGTGCTGGAGAAGCGCGGTCTGACAAGCACGGCATTATCCGAGGAGGTACAGTCCTGATGGCGATGGCAGCACAAGGAATTTGGGCAGAACGCGCGGCAATCGCGCAGGAGGATTTTCGCCGTCTGTTCTGGAATGAACAGCGCGGCGTAATGGATCAGGTGGTGCCATGCAACGGCACTTGCAATGATCACTGGATTTATTGGTGGCATGCGCATGTGGTAGACGTATTGGTAGACTCCCTGGGGCGCACAAAGTCGGAAGAGGATGAGGCTCTGCTGGAGCGGGCATTCCGCGGGGCAAAGAAATGGAACGGCGATACGCTGCTTCATAACTACTACGACGATATGGAATGGATGGCGCTTGCGCTGCTCAGAGCTTATAGTGCGACCGGGAAATCGTTCTATAAGGAAGGCGCTCTTGAGCTGTGGGAAGATATCAAGACCGCGTGGAACGATCATATGGGCGGCGGCATGGCGTGGAAGAAGGATCAGCTGGACTACAAAAACACGCCAGCGAATGCTCCGGCCTCCATTCTGGCTGCGCGCATTTATCAGTTGAACCGCCGCGAAGAAGACTTGGAATGGGCGAAGCGGATCTACCAATTCAATAAGGAACGGCTTGTTGACCCGGAGACCGGCTTCGTCTGGGACGGCATGAACCGGCTGGGAGACGGCAAGATCGATTACGATTGGAAATATACGTATTGCCAAGGCGTCTTTATCGGAGCCGGCATTGAGCTGTACAACTGCACGGGGGATGAAAGATATCTCGTTGAAGCTCAGAGAACCGCAGGGGCGGCTGTCCAGGAGCTGGTCGATCCGGAGACGGGCATGCTGCCGCGCGAGGGGAATGACGACTGCGGCCTGTTCAAAGGCATTCTGATCCGTTATCTGGTTAATCTCATCCGTATTCAGCCCGATTTGTCGCTGCCATGGATCAATCTGATCCGGCATAACGCGGGCTCCTTGTGGGAGAGGGGACGTTCGGAAGCCGGCTTGTTCAGCTTATCCTGGGCAGGAGAGCCGGAGCCGGAAGTTCAACTGAGCGGCCAGCTGAGCGGCGTGATGCTTCTTGAGGCGATGGCGGAGCTGGAAAGAGACGGCTTCCTCGCGCCTAGGTAGCGGGCGGCTTGCTCTGACGGTACAGCATCCGGAACTGCTTAGGCGTCTTGCCGGTTCGCTTGTGGAAGCAGCGGACGAAATACGGGAAGGAACCAAAGCCGGTATCCTCCGCAATGGCGCCGACAGGATCGTTGGTGTGAATAAGCAGCCGTTTGGCTTGTTCGATCCGGTATTGGGTGACATAGTCAAGCGGCGTGCAGCCAAACGTTCTTTTCATGCACAAGGCGATATAGTTGGCGTGAAAATGCAGCTCCTCCGCCATCCGCTTATAGCTTAGCGGGTCGCGGTAATGCTTGCGCAAATAAAGAGCGGCATCCTCGGCCAGCTGCAGATGGGAGCTTTGCGTTGTCTTTTCCTTGCTGTCCTCCTGAAGCTTAAGGAGAATCGCGTGGAACAGCTGCTGCTCCTGCCAGCGGGAGTTTCCGGCCGGATTCTCATACAGGTGAAGAAGCTCGCGGAACAGCTCTTCTCCTCTTCCGAGGCTTTGTACCGGGCCGGAGCGCGGCAGATAGAAGGAGAAGTATTCGATAGGCGGATAAAGAGGCTCTTGCTCAGGCGGCAAGGGTTCTTTGTCGTAAGGCTCGGGATGCCACTGTCCGGTCGTCTGGAAATGCAGCCAGTAGAAGTGAGTCTCTTCCCTGCAAGGGATGACGGTATGATGGTCCAGGTCCGGGCGCAAAATGCCGAAAAAACCGGCCGGCAAGGTGAGCTCGTTCTCCCCTTCGGCCAGATACAGGCATCCTTCGGTTACGAAGAGGAGATCAAACACGCCGATGCTGCTGCGGTCGGGATGTTTTCTGCCCGGTTGGTACGTATCTTCCCCGATTTGAACGAAGTGGGGCATAGGCGGACATTCAAAATGAAACATTATCTGTCTCCTCCGATTGTACAGGAATGAATCCAGTATAAGTAAATGCGGGACATTCGTAAACATCCCTCCGAATCTATTAAGTTGTGATCGGACAAATAGTAGTTGCGATTGTCTATCCAGCCGGAGGTCCGTTCAATGGTATATTCGAGACAGACGAATGGGAGGGAGCTTAACCATGAAGAGTATCTTTGAGGCTTTGCCGCTCGGCAGCATACAAGCGGAAGGGTGGCTGTACAACCAGCTTCGGATTCAGGCAGACGGATTAACGGGACATCTGGAGGAGCATTGGCCGGACGTTGGCCCGGATAACGGATGGATTGGCGGCAACGGCGAAAGCTGGGAGCGTGGTCCGTATTATTTGGACGGATTGCTGCCGCTTGCGTATATTTTGAACGATGAGACATTGATCGCGAAGGCAAACCGCTGGGTGGAATGGGCGCTGAACAGCCAGCAGGAGAGCGGCATGTTTGGTCCTGCGCGAATCGAGACGGTCAATAATGACGTAAGCAAGGAGCAGGATTGGTGGCATTACATGATCATGCTCAAGGTCTTTACGCAATACGAGGAAGCGACCGGCGATGCGCGGGTTATTCCGTTCCTGACGAGATTCGCGGATTACGTAGCCGGGCAGATTGAGGAGCAGCCGCTGCAGGGATGGGCCAAAGCGCGCGGCGCGGAGCTGCTTCTCTGCCTCATCTGGCTGTATAAGCGCACCGGCAAGGAAGAACTGCTGAAGCTGGCTTCCATCGTGAAGGAGCAGACAACGGACTGGACCGATATCTTTTACGATTTTCCGTTCTGGCGGAAGGTCGAGCAGTGGGATTGGAGAACGCATGTCGTTAATGTGGCGATGGGACTCAAGACGCCGGGCGTGCTCTACGAGCTGACCGAGGACAGCCATGAGCTGGAGGCGGTGTACCGCGGAATCGAAAGCCTGATGACTTATCATGGACAGGCGCATGGCATGTTCTCCGGCGACGAATGGCTGTCTGGCACGCATCCAAGCCAAGGCGTGGAATTATGCGCGGTAGTGGAATACATGTTCACGCTGGAGCAGTTGACACGGATTTTCGGAGACGGCAAATTTGCCGACGTATTGGAAAAGGTAGCCTTTAACGCTTTGCCTGCCGCCATTTCGGCGGATTGGACCTCCCATCAATACGATCAGCAGGTGAATCAGATTATTTGCAACGTGGCCCCACGTGCATGGAGCAACGGTCCATATGCCAACGTCTTTGGCCTGGAGCCGAATTTCGGGTGCTGTACGGCCAACATGCACCAGGGCTGGCCTAAGCTGGTTTCCCATTTGTGGATGAAAGACCATGAGGGCGGGTTAGCTGCCGTTTCCTATGCTCCTTGTCTTGTTCGTACGAAGGTCGCGGGCGGCGTGCAAGCCGAGCTTCGGGTATCCGGGGAGTATCCGTTCCGGGAGCGGGTAAAAGTAGAGCTTCAGCTGGAGCGTTCGGCCAGCTTTGCGGTACGGCTGCGTATTCCGGGCTGGTGCGAATCGCCGGTCATTACGGTAAACGGAACCGCTGCAGCGCTTGAGATCGAGCAAGGTTATGCGGCCATTCACCGCGAATGGCAGACCGGGGACCGCATTGAGCTGTTGCTTCCGATGGAGCCGAAGACCGTCTCCCGCAATTTGTATGCCGTAAGCGTGGAACGCGGACCTCTTGTTTATGCCCTTCCCGTGGAAGAGAACTGGCAGCTGCTGCGGAAGCGCGAACGGTTCCATGATTATGAGGTGTACCCGGCTTCCCCGTGGAAATACGGCTTGCTGGCGGATACCACGTTCAAGGCGGTTGCAAGCAGCGAGGAAATTCCATACCAGCCGTTCCTGGCCGTAGAGTCTCCCGTTAAGCTCGCCGTATTGGGCCAGCTGGTGCCGGATTGGAAAATGGAGGGCAATAATGCAGGAACTCCGCCAATCGCACCGAATACAGATGATCAGCCGGTCACCGAGCTTGTGCTTGTTCCGTATGGCGGAGCAAAGCTTCGGATCGGGGAATTCCCGTTAATCGGCGAACGAAAGACATCAAGAACACGATAATACGGAAACTAACAGACGAGGTGTAAGAAGAATGACGGTAAATCAAGCAAACGAAGGATTATTCCACGGCGAACGCGCGATTTGGCTGCGTTTTGGACCGTACGAGGCTGCACTTCTTCCTGAGATTGGCGGCAACCTGATTGCTTTTCGGGATGTAGAGAAGGAATACCGCTTCCTGCATGAACCAACGCCCGAGGAGATGGAGAGCTTCAAGGCAAGGCCGATGATCCACGGCATCCCCGTGCTGTTCCCGCCGAACCGCTATGAGGACGGCAAATTCCCTTGGAAGGGGAAAGTTCATCAATTCGAGGTCAATGAACCGGCAACGGGCAACCATCTTCATGGCTTCCTTTATCAGACGCCATGGCAGGTTGAAGACTTCGGCGTTAACAAAACGGAAAGCTACGTAGTTGTATCGGTTCAGGTGAATGAGAGCCATCCTTCTTATGCCAGCTTCCCGTTTAACTATACGATTCGTCTCCGTTACTCGTTAAGCGAGAACGGCCTGCTGCAGCAAGTGACGGTCCGCAATGACGGCGAAGAGGCAATGCCTTGCCTGCTCGCTTTCCATACTTCGGTGAACGCACCGTTTGTGCCGGGCGGAGAGGCTAAGGATTACCGCATCCATATGACGCTTGGCGAGCGTTGGGAGCTGAACGAGCGGATGCTGCCGACGAAGCAGTACCAGCCTCTGAAGGAAGAAGAGCAGCTTATGCGCGACAGCGGCGTATATCCGTTCTTCGAAGCGATGGATAACCACTATACGGCTCGCCCGCAGAACGGACGCAACCGGATGGAGCTGAGCGATACAAAAGCGGGCGTTAAGCTTGTCTATGATGTAGGCACCTCCTACAAGCAGTGGATGATCTGGAATAACAACGCGACGGAGGGCTTCTTCTGCCCAGAGCCGCAGGTCAATCTGGTGAACGCGCCAAATGTGGATCTGCCAGCGGATGAGATTGGCCTTCTAAGCCTGGCTGCTGGGGAAATCTTTGAGGAATCCAGCCGGCTTTATGTTGTAAAAGGCTAATAGCGCGTGGAGCTGCCCCTCGTCATCTTCGGATGATGAGGGGCAGCTTTTTGCCTATCGCCAAATCGCCAAATCGCCAAATCGCCAAATCGCCTGACTGCTAACGAAACTACGTAACGCTATTCGCTTCAAAACGAGGACTTTGTAATTGTAACGAAACTACATATCGTTATTGACGGTGTATTGGTGCAATTTGACCGTCAATGTGCCAAATAGCGATATACAGTTTCGTTAAAACTGGCGAGAGGTTGTTTTCCGCGTTCTAAGGCTCTGTAGTTTCGTTAACGGGGGGAACGCAACTTCGGCGAGCTTCATGCGTTAGAATTCATGGGAATAGGATAATATTTACAACAATCCGCGATCGAAAGTTGAGGGGACGTTATGGGAATCTTTTTTATCATTGCGTTTGTCATTATGCTGCTGGCCGTGCTCAATATAGACGGGAAAATAAAGAAGCATTTGGAGAATCAGAAGCTTATAATCGAGAAGCTTGATCTTCTGCTCCATTCCCAAACCAATAAAGACTCCGAATAAAAGGGAGCGCATATTTCGGTATGAAAATAATGTGGTGCTGGAGATGCAAACAAGAAGTTCCGATGCTTGATGAAAAGAATACCGTCGCATCCATAAAATCTATAAAAAATGTTTTGACCGTGTGCAAAAATATAGAATGTCGAGAAGCAGTGTTCGGATAGACAGTCCTATTAACGAATCCTTTAAGCTCCTGGTAAGAGAATACGAGAAAATGACCGGTTATAAAGATATGCATCACAATGCCATCATGCACCATAGAATCTCCATGTACGGGGAACCCTGCCCCAAATGCGGTAAGCCATTGCGCACGCCGCAAGCAAAAATATGCGCTGCATGCGGCGAAAAGGTTCATCCCGCGCGATGACCTGATTTCATTTGATAGACTTGGTCATGAGAACATGAGGGATGCCATCCTCCATGAATTCAGCCGATGCTCCCTCATAGCCAAGCTTTTCATAGAATCCTTTCGCATGCGTTTGTCCGTGCAGCTTAACTTTAGGAAGCCCCTTCTCGAGCGCGATTTCCTCCAATGCGGCGATGATTTGCCGGCCAATCCCGAATTTACGGTAAGGCTCTAATAGGCAAATACGCTCTAGCTTGCCCATTCCTTCGACCGTGCGGATCCTTCCCGTACCAACCGCTTCCCCATCATAATAGGCCAGAATATGCTCGCATTTTCCGTCCAACCGATCAAATTCGTCAAATTCATCGGCAAGAGGTACTCCTTGTTCTTCAACAAACACTTTCTTTCTGATCGAAAATGCGCTCTCGAGCTCCTCGGGCGTTGCAATTTTTGTTGGGTTCATACGTTCCCCAGCCTTTCCGGATTTATTTTTATGGCGATTATCGTCATAATGAATAACAGCGATACATGCAGTATATATAAAATTATTATTGCTGTAAATGCAACAAAATTTAACGGCTGGCAGGTGACAACATGAGGGAGATACTTCGTGAGGTTGGCATGATCGCGAGGGCATTAGATTCCATAAGCAATATCGAGTTCAAGGAGCTTGAGCTTACCAAAGGACAATACCTGTATCTGGTTCGCATCTTTGAGCATCCGGGAATTATTCAGGAGAAGCTGGCGGAAATGATAAAGGTAGACCGGACGACGGCTGCGCGTGCGATCCAGAAGCTTGAGATTCAAGGCTTTATCGAGAAGAAAGACGATGAATCAAACAAGAAGATCAAAAGGCTGTTTACAACGGAGAAAGGCAAGTTGGCTTATCCTTTTTTGAAGCGGGAAGGGGATCATTCGAATTCTGTGGCACTGGCGGGAATAACGGAAGAGGAAGCGGAAACGCTTTTCCAATTGCTGCAAAGGGTTAGGAAAAATATTGAGGTCGAGTGGGACTCCGTGAAAAAGGGGAATAAAAGAGACTACTAAGAGAAGGCAGCCGTCATGAATGACCGGCTGCCGGGTAGGAATAGGCCCGTTCAACTTTACAGATTTTAACGTTGTAGATCTCATACCAAGCCTGCTTGCCTTTCTCCTGGGCAACCTGGTGCAGCCCGTTCTGCCTCCAGTTTTGAATCGCCTCCAGGCTTTCCCAATAGGAAATCGTAATGCCCGCTCCCGAGGCATCCCTCACGCTCTCCACGGACAGGAATCCAGGCTGCTTTGCGGCAAGCTCCTCCATTTTGTCGGACATAGCGCCGTATCCATGATCCCCGTCCGTCCGTTGACTCGAAAAAATAACCGCATAACAAGTGTCCATTACCATGTTTATCAGGCTCCTTTCTGCGTTAATTAGACTATACTATTGATTGTAAGATAAATAAAATGAATGATAATAATGCTAAACATGAAAGAGTTTCATTTAAGGCGGGGCAACGATGAATATAGAAAAGTACCGGATTTTTAGCAAGGTCGTTGAGGTGGGAAGTTTAACAAAGGCGGGGGAGCTCTTGAATCTGACGCAATCGGCGATCAGTCACGCGGTTTCCAGCTTGGAGAACGAGCTTGGCTTAAGTCTGCTTATAAGAAACAGGGCGGGAATTCAGCTTACGAACAACGGTGAACGTCTGATCCATCCGATCAGAGAAATTCTTCGCGCGAATGATATTTTGAACCAAGAGGTAGCCGCTATAAAAGGAATCGAGATCGGAATGGTTAAGATCGCGACCTTCACTAGCGTTTCAATACAATGGCTGCCGCAAATCATGAAGCAATTTCAGAATCTGTATCCTCAAATCGAAGTGAAGCTGCTGGACGGCAACTATCATGAGATCGAGGAGTGGATCGCGAATGGATCGGCCGATTTTGGCTTTGTTAATCTCCCAGCCCGCAAAGCATTTGATGTAGTACCGCTTCATCAGGATAGGATGATGTGCGTAATGAATGCCGGGCATCCTTTCAGTCATCGGAAGGCTGTCAGCTTGGAGCTGATTATGGAGGAGCCTTTTATTATGCCGGTTGCAGGCTGCGACACGGATGTACAACGAATCTTTTCGCAGAACAAATGCAAGCCGCAAATTAAATACGAGTTGGAGGATGACCATGCCATCATTGCAATGGTGCAAAGCAATCTTGGGATCAGCATTCTTCCCGAAATGATATTGACGCATCTTCCGGACAACGTCTGCTGCCGTCCGCTGGAAAGCGAGCATTTCCGCCATATTGGCCTTGCCGCAAGGTCTTTTAAGAATGTCTCCCCGGCAGCAAGAAAGTTGATGGAATGGATTAGAACTTGGATGGCGTCCCGATAGACTTATAGTTACACAAAATCTGAAACAAAAACAAAATTATATTTTGTTACAAATAAACTAGACAAAAATTTCAAATGGCGCTAATCTGATTGTAAGAAACATAATCGATACAGAGGAAGAAGGGACTTTGCGTTGTTAGAATTAACGATAGACGAGCCCGATCGTCTCGTAAAGGTTGCGCATGCTCTTAGTACACATACCAGAATCGGCATCATAAAGCTGCTGCTTGCCAAGCCAAACCTGAATATTATTGAAATTGCGGAAGCGCTCGATATTCCAGTCTCCACGGCGGCTACCAATGTAAAGGTGCTCGAAGAGGCGGAGCTTATTCTGACCGAGCTTCAGCCTGCATCGCGCGGGGCCATGAAGGTGTGCAGCCGGAATTTCGACGATGTGCGCATGATCCTTAATCCGATTGCTTACTATCATAATACGAGCAAGGCGGTAGAAGTCGAAATGCCGATCGGCCATTTCATTAACTTCGACATCCAGCCAACCTGCGGGATGGCGAATACGACCGGCATGCTCTTTATTGAGGATGAACCGGAAAACTTCTATCATCCGGACAGCCGGACGGCCGAGATTATCTGGTTCCGCAAGGGCTGGATCGAATACCGGTTTCCAAAGAAGCTGCCGGCGGGCGCTAAGGTGAAGTCGCTCGAGTTCTCTCTTGAGCTATGCTCGGAAGCGCCGAACTATAATAACGATTGGCCTTCCGAAATTACGGTATGGGTAAATGATAGGGAGATAGGCTCCTGGATTTCGCCCGGCGATTTCGGCGACCACCGGGGCAAGCTCAATCCGCCTTGGTGGAATGACTCCAGCACCCAGCACGGACTGCTCAAAACCTGGGCGATCGAAGAAAGCCGCAGTACCATCGATAACGAGAAAAGCTCCTCGACAACGCTTCGGGATCTGCAGATGGACCAGAAGCCGTTTATTACATTCCGGATCGGACTCAAGCCGGATGCCAAGCATCAGGGCGGCATGAATTTGTTCGGCAAATCGTTTGGCGATTACGCGCAGGGAATAATTATGCGCATGCAATACGAATAGCGTCCAATTGTTCCAGATGTTTTGTTAGCAAAAAAGCATCTGGAACTTTTTTGTTGAATGATACAGTTTTATTGAAAGAAAGCGTTGACATTACGATATGGCGCATGTATATTTTGTTTATAAACAAATAAGTTGAAACAAAATAAAAAATATGTCGGTATGCACGAGCCTGTGGAAGGAATGCTAGCGGGGGTCGTTTGAACTGTACATAAGGGTCATGGCTTATTTGTTTTAAGCGCAGGGAATCATATCGTTCATTCATTATGAAGGGGGAAGTAACAGATGGCGAAATGGAGAAGCGGTAAAATTTGGATGGCTGCAATGCTTTGTCTCATTATCGTACTGGCAGGCTGCAGCTCCAATAACGGCGGTAGCAAGGAAAGCTCCAATAACGGCAAGAACAACAGCAACGCGGCAGCACAGGAATCTTCGAATACGGGAGCGGCGGCAGAAGGAACGGATGCCGGAGCCGACGCGAAATCGAGCATCGAATTTATGGGCTGGGGCGGAGACACGGAGAAAGCCGTCTTCCAAAAGCTGATTGATGCTTATATGAAGAAGTATCCGAACAAAAAGGTAAAATACACGGTTGTACCTCCAGGCGAGTATTACCAAAAGCTCGATACTCTGATCGCGGCTAAGAAAACACCGGATGTGTTCTACGCAGGCGGCGCGAACTTCAACAAGCTCGTAAGCAGCGGCGTGTTGATGAACCTTCAGAAGTTGCTGGACACAAGCAGTCTGGTTGATCAAAGCAACGTATGGCCTGCCGCTCTGGACCGCTACCGTTATGACGGTACAGCTTCCGGCAAAGGCGACATCTACGGTCTTCCGAAAGACGTTGGCCCTTGGGCGCTTGCTTACAACAAAGATCTGTTCGACAAAGCCGGTCTTCCTTATCCTAGCGCAAAAGCCGGCGAATACACGTGGGACGATATGATTGCCGACGCGAAGAAGCTGACGGTTGCTAATGAACGCGGCAAGATCGATACCTTTGGCGTTGCCGCATACTCCACCGAATCTGCCGTATGGGCAAACGGAGGAGACTGGACAGACGGCAATGGCAAGATCACGATTGATACTCCTGAGTTTGCGCAAGCCATGCAATTTGTAGCGGACCTTAGCCTTGTTAACAAAGTAAGTCCTTCCAAGGATGATGAAAAAGCGCAAAACGGTTATTCGCGTTTCGTAGCGGGTAAAGTAGCGATGTTCCCGATGGGCCCATGGGATCAACCGGGCTTCTGGGATCTGCCTTTCAACTGGGATATCGCGGCATGGCCAGCTAGCCCGAATACAGGCAAAACCGCAACATGGCTTGGATCGCTTGGCTTTGTCGTATCGGCTAAAACCGAGTTCCCTGATGACGCCTTCCGTCTTGCGGCATACCTCAGCCTTGACCAAGACTCGCAAAGACAAAACTATCAGCTTGGCCAAGCGGTTCCGAACCTGATGGATATGGCTAAAGGCGAATTTATGCAAATGGACAAAAAACCGGAGAGCCGCCAAGTATTCCTTGATATTATCTCCGATTACGGCCGTCCTCCAATTGAAAACAGCTCGAAAAACACAAAATGGCTGGATACGTTCTGGCAGGACGCAAGCGCGGTCTGGACCGGCAAGCAAAGCGCGGCCGACTTCGTGAAAGCGGAGCAGCCGAAGCTTCAAAAACTGTACGACGAAGGCAACAAGTAAGCAGGTTGAACTTGCTGGAGTACGCGGGGGAAAGGCAATCGCATGAAGCGATGTGTCTTTGCCCCTCTCATCTTCGGCCAGGGAGGATTATTAATGAAGAAAACAATTACCGGATACCGGCGCAAGGAAATTATCTGGTCCCTCATATTTGTCACGCCGCCCGTGCTTGGATTTCTGATCTTTGGGCTGGCGCCGCTCTTAACTTCGTTTGGTCTCAGCTTTATGACCTGGGATATGTTAACCCCTTCGAAAATTGTCGGCTTCGATAATTTTCATTATATGTTTAATGACGAGAAATTTTATAAGTCGCTATACAACACCTTCTTCCTGCTGCTCGGCATTCCGCTAGGCATGGTCATCTCGATGATTCTGGCTATTATGATGAACCGCAAGCTGGCAGGCATCTCGATTTTCCGGACGATTTATTACATTCCCGTCATCTCGCCGATTATTGCGGTATCCCTCTTATGGCAGTGGATGCTTAATTATGATTACGGCCTGGTTAACGAGTTTATTTGGAAAGTCTTCGGAACTCAAGGCCCGAATTGGCTGGGCGATCCGAATTGGGTAAAACCATCCTTCATTATTATGGGATTATGGGGCGGCGTAGGGGGTACGATGGTGTTGTATCTGGCCGGTCTCCAAGGCATTTCATCTTCCTATTACGAAGCAGCAGAAGTTGACGGGGCTACCCGTTGGCATCAATTCAGGCATATTACGCTTCCGCTTTTGTCGCCGATTCACTTCTATGTTGTCGTTATGGGCATTATCGGAACGTTCCAGTCCTTTAGCCAAATGTACATTCTGGCTGCAGACGGCGGACCGGAATACAGCGGCGCGACAATCGTGTACTACATTTTCCAAGAAGCGTTCAAATATTTCAACATGGGTTACGCAAGTTCGGTTGCCTGGGTGCTTGGCATCCTTATATTCATCATTACGTTGGTACAGTTCCGCTTGTCCAAGCGGTGGGTGTACCAGGATTAGGAGGCCTTTAAGCAATGGCTAATCAACGCCGTCTTATCAATACCTTAATATTCGTGCTGCTGCTTGCGGGATCCGTTATTATGCTGGGCCCGCTCGTATGGACAGTGTCGACTTCATTAAAAACGCAGCAGCATGTGTTCGACGTGCCTCCGCAATGGATTCCGGAACCGCTCACTTGGCTCAACTATAAGGATGTCTGGTCGAAGGCGCCCCTATTATACGGATTCATGAACAGCGCAATCGTTGTCGTGTGCGTGCTGACTGTCGGTTTGTTTGTGGCAGCAATGGCCGCTTACGCATTCTCCAAGTTCGAGTTTCCGTTCAAGGAATGGATCTTTATGGCGCTGCTTGGCACTATGATGATTCCTTATTCGGTTGTTATGATCCCGCAATATATCGGCTTCTCGGAGCTTGGGTGGGTGGATACGCTTGCGCCGCTTATCGTTCCGGGCCTGTTCGGCAATATCGTAACGATCTTCTTCTTCCGGCAGTTTATGCAGGGCTCTATACCGAATGATCTGATCGATGCGGCCAAAATCGACGGCTGCGGCTATTTCCGCACCTTTACGACCGTTGCGCTTCCGATTGCGAAGCCGGCGATTGCCGCGCAAGCAGCGCTTGGTTTTATGGGCATCTGGAATGATTTTATGGGTCCGCTCATTTACCTGCATACGCCAGAACGCCAAACGATTCAAGTGCTTATCGCAAGCATGCAGTCCAACTATATTTCCACCTCGAATTACCCGTCCCTGATGGCGGCGTCGATTGTTGCGCTTGTGCCGGTTGTTATCGTGTTCTTTATGGCGCAGCGTTACTTCATCGAATCGATGGCGATCAGCGGTATTAAGGGGTAAAGACATGAACGGATGGCAAATGAAACGGTCCTTGATCGGCATTGGCATCGCGGTCGTACTCGCAGCAGGCGGAGGGGGGATATGGTTGCTTACGCAAAAGCAGGATGAGCAGGGACAAGCAAGAGAGGCTATTACGATGGACCGGACCTATCAGAATCCGATGACGCTGGACCAGGAATGGGAGGATTACGGCATCGGCGATCCTTACGTGCTGCGCCACAACGGCAAATATTATTTGTACTGCAGCACGAAGGACTGGCGGGTCGGCATAAAAGCGTGGAGCTCCGACGATCTGGTGAATTGGAGCTACGAAGGGCTGGTAACGGAGGAGCCGGTAAGCGAAGGCGCTTATGCGCCGGAGGTGGTCTATTGGAACGGTTCCTTCTATATGTATACGTCTCCCGCGGGCAAAGGGCATTACGTGCTGCAAAGCGACAATCCCACGGGACCGTTCAAGGTAAAAACCGATAATCTCGGGCTTACGATTGACGGCTCCGTCTTTATCGACGATGACGCCAAATGGTATTTCACCCATGCGGAATCCGGCGGCATTATGGCCAGCAGCATGAGCGATCCTTATACGATCGAAGCAGGCGATAAGCTGAACACGTCATTGGGGCATTGGACGGAAGGCTCGATGATTATTAAGCGGGAAGGCAGATATTTTATTACGTATACCGGCAATCACGTATTCTCCAAGGGTTATCGCGTTAATTACGCGGTAGGGCATGAGTCGCCGACGGGCTTGTATACGATTCCCGAGAATAATCCGCTTATCATCTCGACGGACAAGGATTTTAACGGTCTTGGACATAGCGCAACGGTGCTTGGCCCGGACATGGATTCTTATTATATCGTCTATCACAATCTGGTCGGCAGCTCGGCCGAAGGACCTCCGGTAAGGAAGCTTAACATGGATCGTCTGACGTTTAACGGGGACAAAATGTCCGTGCTGGGGCCAACGCATGGCGCGCCGGTTCCGGCTCCCGCGCTTCCGGCATTCCGCGATCCGCTGGGCGGCAGTCCAAGCGCGGATAAATGGCAATCGGCCGAAATCTCCGGGGCGGATGCGGCCTGGGTGACTAAGATGCCAACCGGGGATCGGTTTACGGCAGAATACAACGTTGCGCTTGGCAGCGAGAGCGGTGAATTGGAGACGATCTTCTCTTATGCAAGCGCGGATAATTATCGCAGCATTCGGATCAATCCGGCAGACCATTCCATTTCGTTAAGGGATGCGGCGGAGGATAAAGAAATCCAGAAGGCCTCTTTGCCTGAGGGCATGGACTTCTCCAAGCTGCATACCGTTCGGGTGGAAGCGGACCAAAGCGGAACAAGAGCGTATTGGGATGGACTTCTGCTCATCGATAATGCGGGGCTCGCGGCAAAAGCCGGCCAAATCGGTTACGCCTGGACGGGAAGCCTGAAGCCGGAGCTGCAGTACACGGCATTCTCGAATGAAGCGGGCGGCAGCAGCGACAACAAAATGATCAAGCAGGTGCCCGGCACGATGGAAGCCGCACATGCCGCAGCGTCCGATAATAATGAAGTCACTATTCATCATGAAGGAACGCCTGACGGCAGCTATTCGGCCGAACTGACCGGCAAAGCCGCGGAGCTAGCTTTCCCGATATACGTCCGTTCGGACGGGGACTATATGCTGGCTGCGATGGTATCGGATGCTTCCGCGGGTTCTACGCTTGAGGTTGAAGCGGGCGGCGTAAAGCGGTCCGTAAAGCTTAAGCCGGAGCTGTTCGTTACCGAAGACGATTCTTCGGAATGGATGAAGGTTCCGCTAGGAACGTACTCGTTAAAGCAAGGCCTGCAGTGGCTGACGCTTTCCAAAGGAAAAGGAAATCCGGACATCCGGTTCATCGAAACAAGCGAGGCGGCAGCGCCTGAAGCAGAGCAGCAGGTTGCTTTTGACCCGGACTCAACCTTTGGGTATTGGCAGGAAGACGGCGGTACCGTAGGGCTGCAGCTGGCCGGCGATAATTCGATGATTTTCGGCGGGGATGCCCGCTGGACGGACATGGAGGTTGGCGTGGACGTCACACAGGCCGAAGCAGCCGAAGACGAGGCATCTATTCTGCTGCGGACAACGATGGAATCCTCGTTTCGCGATCAGGTTGCCGATTCTTTTATCGGATACGAGCTTACCTTCCGCAACGGCAGAATCATCCTGAAGAAAGTCAGCTACGAAGTGAATCAGGAGCTTACCTCCGGCGTGCTGGAGCTGGGGAACGGCAAAGCCCACCCGATCCGGATTAAGCTGAAGGGACCAAGCATAGAGGTATTCGACGGGGACAATGACGAGCCCGTTCTGTCCTGGACGGACCGGAATGCCTTCCTGCATGGAAGGATCGGACTTCGCGCAAGCTCTTCGGACTGGCAATTCAGCCATATCACGGTCAATACGAAATCATACATTCATCCATAATTAAACGCAGCACATAAGCGTTACAGGAAGCAGGGAACACGCATGACAACAAAAATGTATATCAAAAACTACCCCCGTCCGCAATTCGTCCGCGAGCAATGGGTCGATTTGAACGGCGAATGGAACTTTGCGTTTGATGATGCCAATACGGGCGAAGCGAATTTGCCTGCTGTATTCAGCAGCGATTTGAAGATTAACGTGCCTTTTACTTACGAAACGCCGGCCAGCGGCATTAACGACGAAAGCCATCATCCTTATGTCTGGTACAATCGTACGCTGGATATTCCGGCCGAAGCAGAGGGCTCGAAAGTGCTGCTGCATTTCCAGGCTGTCGACTATGTCGCGAAGGTATGGGTTAACGGTACTTACATCGGCTCCCATCAAGGCGGCTATGCGGCTTTTTCCTTCGACATTACGCCTTATATCGCCGTTGGCGGGGAGAACCAGCTGACCGTTAAGGTGGAGGACAGCATGGACGCAACGCAGCCGCGCGGCAAGCAGCGCTGGGTGAAGGATAATTTCGAATGCTTCTACGTGCAGACGACAGGGATCTGGCAATCGGTATGGATGGAGTTTGTCGCTCCCGTCCGCGTGGATGCCGTCAAGATTACGCCGGATATCGACAACCGCTCCGTTCGTTTCGAATATCAGGTAGAAGGAGATTACTCGGCTTCGGATATCCGCGTGGAGACCGTCATTAGCTTGAAGGGAAAGCAGGTGAAGCGGATGAGCCTGACGGTAGACCGTCCTTGGCTGCAGCTGGATGCCGACCTCGTTCACGAGGCGAACGGCCCATGGAAGCATAGCATGTGGTCGCCGCAGCATCCGAATCTGTATGACGTGGAGTTTATTTTGTACAAGGGCCATACCAAGCTGGACCACGTGTATTCGTACTTCGGCATGAGAAAAATCTCGATTGAAAAGGGCCGCATCCTGCTCAACAACGCGCCGCTCTATCAACGTCTTATTCTGGATCAAGGCTACTGGCCGGATAGTCATCTGACGCCTCCGTCGGAAGAAGCGCTGATTGAGGATATCGATCTTATTCTGGAGATGGGCTACAACGGCGTCCGCAAGCATATGAAGGTGGAGGATGCGCGCTTCCTGTACTGGTGCGACGTGAAAGGCCTGCTCGTCTGGTCGGAGATGGCCGCAACCTTCGAATTTAACGACAACGCCGTTCATAAGTTTACGAACGAATGGATGGAGGTTGTGCGCCAGCAATACAATCACCCGTCTATCATTACTTGGGTTCCTTTCAACGAATCTTGGGGCGTCATGAACATTAAGAAGGACAAGAAGCAGCAGAAGTTTACCGAAGCCATCTATCATTTGACCAAAAGCTTTGACCCCTACCGTCCGGTTATTACGAATGACGGCTGGGAGCATACCGTGTCTGATATTCTGACTCTTCACGACTACGTGGAGACGAAGGAAGAGTTCGAGAAGCGTTACAGCAACAAAGACGAAATTTTGAATAATGAAATCTCGTTTAACCATTGGAAGTATGCTTTTGCGGATGGTTACGAATATCAAGGGCAGCCGGTCATCGTCAGCGAATTTGGCGGCATCGCCTTCCAGACGGAAGCAGGCTGGGGTTACGGCAACCAGGTTGCGTCGGATGAGGCGTTCCTGAACCGCTTCCGCAATATCCATCAAGCGATCAAGGACAGAGATTATATCGTTGGCTACTGCTATACGCAAATTACGGACGTGCAGCAGGAAGTGAACGGAGTGCTTACGGCGGACCGCAAGCCAAAGCTGCCGATCGAGAAGATCCGCGAAGTAAATCTAATGTAACCATAAAAAATAGCGAAGCAGGAAACTCCTGCTTCGCTATTTTTCGTTTAACCTGTTATTTTGCCGAAGCAACCTGCTTCGTATCGTCTGCCGGCGTAACCTTCTTGTTCCATTCCGGCAGCGAAGCGACATATTCATCCGACATGCTGATCAGTCGGTGAGCTCTCGTGAAGGTGTCCTCCGTATCCTGCGGAGTTGTGACCGGACCGCCCGAGATCGGATAGGTGATGCCGTCCGCGTAACCCGAGCCTGGCACAAACGCGCCTTTATCCGTAATGAACGAACCGGTAGGGAGATAGTAACGTTCAGGCAAAATGTTGCTTGTATGGTTCAGCAGATCCTGTCCGAAGTGGACCTGATCTTTAAGCGAGACGCCAATCAAGTTCGAGATGGTCGGGAAAATATCCGACTGTCCGCCAACCTGAGGGAAGACTTGAGGAGTTTGACTCGGCACGGACATAATCAGCGGGATATTCATCATATCGGGCAGCGTATAGTCACGGCCGTAAATTTCCTTCATCAGCTTCTTCTCGTTGTTGTTCAGGGAATAAATCGGCAGCCCTTGATGATCGCCGTACAGGACGATTACGCTGTTATCCCAGACGCCGTTCTTCTTCAGCTCGTCGATCAATTGGCCAAGCGCGTAATCCGCGTAGTTCTGGGCTTCAATGTAGTCGCCGACAAGCGTGTTTTTATAGCGGTCCGGCAGTTCCATCTTGTATTTGCTTTCCGGAATGCGGAACGGATGATGGCCGGACATGGAAATCAGCTGAACGTAGAACGGCTGGCCGGTCTGCTGCATGCGCGCAAGCTCGTCGGCCGTCTTCGCGTACAGAACTTCGTCGGAAGGACCAAAAGCAACGGGATCCTCCTTGCCAAAGAACCGGTCATCATAATATTTGCCCCAGCCAAGCGCCTTATACAGCTGGTCGCGGTTCCAGAACATAACGTTGTTCGTATGGAAGGTTGCTGTCTGGTAGCCGTTAGCGGCAAAGGCCTTCGGCATGCTTGGCAGCTCCTTGTCGGCATACACCTCGGAAGCCGCGCCGTTAGGCGGCACGTAAAGCGATGTGTTCACGACAAACTCGGCATCCGCCGTATTGCCTTGACCTACTTGCTGGAAGAAATGCGGGAAGTAGAAGTGATCCGCGGCCAGCTTATTCATATTCGGCGTAATTTCTTTGCCGTCGATTTTCAAGTTAATGAGGAAATTCTGGAAGGCTTCAAGCTGTATGACAATAACGTTTTTGCCTTTAGCAGCTTCCCAATAAGCAGGCTGCGCGGGCTGAGCGCTTCCTTTTTCCTGCTCGACCATAGCCGGGGTTACTTCCTCCGCGTTAATCGGCAAGTCCTTGGAAGGAGCAAACGTCGCATAAATTTCGTAGTTCAGAATCCCCATGTTTTTCGCTTGCTGGAATTCGTTCATGTCCTGGCGGTAAGGAATAATGGCAGTCGCGCATGCGGCAACCGCAAGCACTTGTCCAGCCACAAACCAGCTTCTTTTTCCTTTAACCGACAAGGTGCGGCTCCATGCGCGGAATCGCTTGCTGCTGGCAAACATGATGAACAGGAACACGATATCCGTGAAGATAAACAGGAAGTAAGGATCCATCAGCGAGAAGACGCTGCTGTTTACTTCGCCAACCTGGTTCACCTGGCGCAGCTCATGATAAGTAACGATAACGCCGAAATATTTGTAATACATAATAACCGCAAAATATATACCGGTTAAAATAAGGTCGAGGATCAGGTAAGTCATAAACTTCTTCCTGTAAGCAAAGGCCTCGATAAGGCAGAAAATAAATCCGATTGATGAAATGCCGGTTAACAGCATTTTTACGATATCTCCCGTGCCGCCATCGAATACGATGATCCAGACGAGGAGCATTTTTAGAATCATGATGATGGAAAAGACAACAAAAGGCTTGTTCAGCAGCGCTTTCCACCGATATCCGTTAGTCAAAACGAATCGTCTCCCTTTCATTCAGTTAATTACCAGGGGTAAGCTGTATAATATGAACGGCTGCCCCCGTATGTACCGATTGCAGCTCGCGACTTGCGGGATTAGTAATAGGGTTGTTCAAAATCGTACGTTCATGCATGCCAGCAGACGAAAAAGTGCTGCGGGGGTGTTTGACGGGAAAGCATCAAAGCATTAACCTCCGAGCACGGGTGTACGAAGTCTCTATTATTTACTTTATTACTATAATTCATTAAGAGAATGAAAAGCAAGATGACTGAAACGGAAGCCAGCATTTGCATAGGCTGGCTTTATTTTTTCGCTTCCTGTTCGACAATGAAATCTTATCTTGCCATAGCGAAAAATAGCGTTATGATGGAGATAGATTCATATCCTTTATATTTTAGGTACTGTAGTGTTTATCACGATTGGGAATCGCATAAAATAAGGAAAGAAACTAATATTCCCGAAGCGGGAGGTACCTATGCGAAAAACAGGTTGGAAAATAGCGACAGTAGCAGCCTTGCTTGCCGTTGCCATCGGTTTAAATATGAAATCCGATCTGTTCTCTGTTTTCGCTTCCGCGTCAAGCGGCGGAGGCGGTACGATCGATCAGCTCGAGGATGAGCTGGCATCGCAATTTCAAAGCAGATCCGAGCATTTTACGCTTCAATATAAAGGAGACAAGCACAAGCTTTCCGACGGCTTGCAAAATACGATTAATCTTGCGCTGGCGCAGGATGATTACACCGCGTATATTCTTGACTCCTATCTTTATACCATCCGCAGCTGGGGTAATCTGTCCACCATCAAGCTGGAGGCCAGATACCGCGAGACGACGGACCAGACCGCTGCCGTTGACGCAACGGTCAGCCAAGCGATCAAGCAGATCATTACCCCGCAGATGAACGAGCACGAGAAGGTGAAGGCGATCCACGACTGGATTGTCAATAGACTGCAGTATGACGAGACGTTGAAGCATTACACCGCTTACGATGCTCTCACAACGGGAACCGCTGTATGTCAAGGTTATTCGCTGCTTGCTTATAAAATGCTAAAAGCTGTCGGAATTCCTGTTCTTATTGCCGAGGGCAAAGTCAAGACCGGCGATCATGCTTGGAATATGGTGCAGCTCGGCGGCAATTGGTATCATCTCGATTTGACCTGGGATGATCCGGTTGTGAAGCAAGCCGGCACGCAGCAGACCGAGTCCCGTCTCAGCTATAACTATTACTTGAAGACGGATGACGAGATGCGCGTCGATCATCAGTGGGTCAAAACTTATCCAACGGCGAACCATTCCTATGGCAGCGAGCTTAACAAGCTGCGGAGCACGGACAGCGGGAAGGCGGATGTCTACGCTAAGCTCATTACCGATCTTGGCCTGCACTGGACGGAGCCGGAAAATACGGTAGCGAGCCTGGTAGAGCTGGAGCAGGAAATCCGCGAGGCCGTGATGGAGCAGCAGACGGGCATGAAGTTCCGTTATGTGCATGGCTCGCAGCTTGCGACCGATCTGCCGACGGCCTTTAAGGTGGCGCATGTATCCGTTCGCTATTCGGCCCGTTACGAGCCGTACGGCAATGACGGTTCGATGCTTGTGCAGGTCCAGCTGGATTATCAATAAGAAGCCTAAACAATAAGAAAGAGCATTCGCTTGCGATCAAGCGAATGCTCTTTTTTTGCGACACCATTGCGGTATCAGCAGTATATATAGCCCGGATTGGCTTAAAAAGGATGGAATTGAGGTAATATATTGTACTTTCTGCAACTTAAATCCGCTTATCGCATGAAATTGTTCCATTAGGCTGCAATAGATACAATGCAGCTTGCAGCTTCGCTTCCGGTCTGAGGCTCAAATACGGTCTACGGCTGCTCTTATTGCTGCTGCTCGCTCCTTCTGGCGGCTGTCATCTGCTGCCATACCGAGCCGGCCGCTTCCTCGCCGCGCTCGATCCGCTCCAGCGCGATCTGCGCTTGCAGCTGGATCTCGAACTCGGCGTCCTTCGCTGCCTCGCGCAGCGCTTCCACGGCGCTCTCGTCGCCGGCTTCGTACAGGAAGCGCGCAGCACGCCAGCGGACAAGCTTGTTCGGATCGCGAAGCGCTTCAATCATCGGGCCGGTTGCGGCCGGATCGCCCCAATCGGACAACGTATCGCCGGCTGTACGGCGTACGGAGACGGACTTGTCGCGCAGCGCCTCGAACAGGTAAGGCATGGCTTCAGGCGTGCGAAGATCGCCAAGATAAACGACGGCAAGACGGCGGATCGACATGTTCTCGTCATGCAGTGCTTTGGAAATCAGCGGCAGCATCTCAGGCTCCGGGGCCATCCGCTCCAGCGTGGCGTAGCGGACCTGCCATTCCGGCGACTCGAAGCGCTCGGCGATTTCTTCGCCGGACAGCGGTGCCGGCCTAGCCGGAGCAGCGGATTCTTCGCCGGGACCTAATGCCTGGGCTGCCGAGATGAGCTCTTTCAGCCGGTCGGGCGTATAAGCCGCTTCCAGCTCCTTCACGATCTCGGCCGCAATCTCTTCAAGCTCGCCGTAACGAACGCCGAATTCCTCCAGCTTCCGTTCGCGGATCATCGAAGCGCCAGCTGCTTCGGTCACGGCATCGGTAAATTTCTGAGGCAGCGCGGAGCGGGCTTCGCGCTCGCCGTTTTTCACGCGTACCTGTATCGGAATGCCACGGTACATTTGCACAAGCACATGCGCCTCGCCGTAGCTCTCGGCCGCAAGCGCGGCTCCCGCTGCGGCGTCTCCGTCATTGCCGCCTTGCAGCAGCGCTCTCGCATCAGCGAGAATACGCGCCCAGTCCGCGTTAGACACGCGGTCCAGCGCGATAAAGTCGGCCGTGCGGAAGATGCTCCGCACGCCTTCAATAGCGAGGAGCGCCTTCAGCGGCTCCGGTGCGGACTCGATTTCTTTTTTCGTATAGGATTGTCTGATGCCGCGCGGTAGCGATTCATCCACGTTCAGCTTCATGGAATTTGGACTTGGGGTTGGTTCTATTGAAATAAGTTTCATTTTCATTATGCCTCCCGTTCACTAACTTGAGCTTATAATCATAGTGTACATGAAAAAAACAGCTTACGCGAATACAGCTCCGCAGCGGTTGATTGGACATTCCCAAGTTGGTATCTTTAAATAACAGGGCAAGACAATCAGGAGGGATGTACGGTTGAAGCAGAATAAATTTACGAAATTTACGAACAGCGAGCCGGTACAGCTGCAAAATTCCATTAAGCATTTGCAACGATGGCGCCAGGAGCGTCTCCGAAAAATAAAAACGAAGGATTATTCCTATTCCATTCCGAGCGTTGAGCCGGATCTTTCCTTTTTGCATGAAAATCGGGCAAAGCCGTCTTTGACATGGGTTGGGCATTCCACCTTCTTTATTCAGCTTGCCGGAAAAAATATGATCACGGATCCCGTATGGGCCGGACAAATGGCTTTTCAAAGACGGCTGGCACCGCCGGGGCTGCCCATCGAGGATGTGCCCCCGGTTGATATTATCCTTATCTCTCATTCCCATTACGATCATCTTCATATCCAATCGCTTCGGCGTCTTCAGGGCAGCAAGCTGCTGCTGGTTCCGGCAGGGCTCCGCACGAAGCTCAGGCTGAAGGGATTCACGAATGTGAAGGAGCTGCACTGGTGGGAGTCGGTTGTTATTGACGGCATCCGCATTACCTTTGTGCCTTCCCAGCATTGGACCCGCCGCAATCTATGGGACATGAACAGCTCTCATTGGGGCGGCTGGGTGATGGAGCCGGCCGACAAGAATTCCTTGGAGCCAACGATCTATTTTGCCGGTGACAGCGGTTATTTCTCCGGGTTCAGGGAAATCGGCAGCCGATTCGATATCGATGTGGCTTTAATGCCGATTGGCGCGTACGAGCCGGAATGGTTCATGGGACCACAGCACGTGACGCCGGAGGAGGCGCTGCAGGCGTTTGAGGATACGGGAGCCAAATGGTTTGTGCCGATGCATTACGGGGCGTTCAAGCTTGCCGACGATACGCCGCGCGAAGCTCTTGACCGGCTGGCTAACGAGCGGGAACGGATCGGGCTGGATGAACAACGTGTCCGAATTCTCCTTCACGGCGAGACTTGGCGCTGCCCAAGCCGGGAAAATAACAAACGAGAACAAGAGTAAGCCAAATAAGCACAGTGACTCTCCTCGGCAGGAGAGCTATACTTAGGGATATATTGTTGCAATTGAATATCGCCATTACGGGGATAATTCATTTTAGGAGGAAACTAGAGAACATGAGTCAGCCTATTCGTCTTGGCATAATTGGAGCAGGGGCTATCGGCAAGGTCCACTTGGAAACATTCGCGAAGGTTGGAGCGGAATCGGTATACGTTGCCGCGATTACCGATGCTTATTTGCCGCTTGCCGCGCAAAGAGCAGAGGAGTTCGGCGTAAAGACGGTTCACGAGAACCCGCAGGCCTTGCTGGAGGATCCGGAAATCGATGCCGTGGTTATCGGCGTTCCGAACCAGTTCCATGCACCGCTCGCCATTGAAGCTTTAAAGCAGGGCAAGCATGTCTTGCTCGAGAAACCGATGGCGATTGATGCCGAGGCGGCCCGTACGATCTACGAAGCGCAGAAGGCTTCGGGCAAAGTGCTCATGATGGCGCAGCAAATGCGCTGGACCGGCATTAACCGCGCGATTAAAGCGCGTGTTGAAAACGGCGATCTTGGCCGTATCTATAACGTAAAAACCGGCTGGGTGCGCAAAAAAGGCATCCCGGGCTGGGGCTCCTGGTTTACCCGCAAGGATATGGCCGGCGGCGGACCGCTGATCGACATCGGCGTTCATATGCTGGATCTGTCGCTTTATCTGATGGGCAATCCAAAGCCGGTATCCGTATACGGCTCCACTTATGCCGAATTTGGTCCGGAACGCCGCGGCATCGGCACTTGGGGTACGCCGAACTGGGACGGCTACTATGATGTTGAGGATCTTGCAACGGCGCTGATCAAGTTCGATAACGGCGCAACGCTGTCGCTTGACGTAAGCTGGGCCGCGCATGCGGCGGGCATGAGCCAGGATCCGTTTATCCACCTGATGGGCAAGGAAGGCGGCGCGGCGCTTGTTGGCAGCGACGGCAAATTCGTAACCCATGAAGGCGACGATATCGTCGAGTCGAACATTGAGCCGCTTGAAGGCGAAGAAGACCGCGTGCTGCTGAGCAAGCATTTCGTGGAATGCGTTAACGAAGGCAAGGAGCCGATATCCTCCGCGCTTTCGGGCTATACCAACAGCCGCATTTTGGACGCGATTTACGAATCGTCCCGTACCGGCAACGAAGTGAAGCTGAACTGGGATTAATAAGTTGAATGAATGTGCGGCCGTGTTTGTATTACACGGCCGCTTTTATTGTTTTTTTCATTATCAGGTTAAATTGCAAGCGGAGCATTACAAATGATTCTGGAGAAGCAGAGCTTATGCTTCCGAAGAGGCTTTCCTGCAGAAAGCTTTTAAGCGTTCGCTTTTGCTCGAGGATTCAAACAAATAAAGCTAAATTCAAAGGAATTCTCGAGTAATGGCGATCGGAAGAACATTTGAATGCGCAGTTTGCCATTTAACCTACTATTATCTTTTCCCATTGGGTGTAATTGAACGTTCAGACTGTGGTATAATGGTTCGAGATAAATTGAGTTGGAAAAGAAGGACGGGATTAAATACAATGATTAGTACTAGCGGCATAACGCTTCGCTACGGTAAGAAGCCATTGTTCGAAGATGTAAATATCAAATTTACGCCTGGCAACTGCTATGGCTTGATTGGCGCAAACGGCGCCGGTAAATCGACGTTTCTGAAAATTTTGTCCGGAGAGGTTGAACAGTCCAGCGGCGAAGTTCACATTACCCCGGGCGAACGTCTTGCGGTACTCAAGCAGAACCATTTCGAATACGACGAGTTTAACGTCCTCGAAACGGTTATTATGGGCCACAAGAAGCTGTATGACGTGATGAAAGAGAAGGATGCCCTTTACGCGAAAGCCGACTTCACCGATGAAGACGGCATGCGCGCAGGCGAGCTGGAAGCCGAATTCGCCGATATGAACGGCTGGGAAGCGGAATCGCAAGCGGCTGAGATGCTGAACGGTCTTGGCATCACTCCGGATCTGCATGATAAGAAAATGTCTGAGCTGGGCGGCAACGAGAAAGTCCGCGTCCTGCTCGCGCAAGCGTTGTTCGGCGAGCCGAACATCCTTCTCCTCGACGAGCCTACCAACCATTTGGACATCGAATCGATCCGTTGGCTGGAAGATTTCCTGTCCGGTTATGAAGGCACCGTTGTGGTTGTCAGCCATGACCGTCACTTCCTGAACACCGTATGTACGCATATTGCGGACATCGACTTTGGCAAAATCCAGATGTACGTGGGCAACTACGACTTCTGGTACGAGTCTTCTCAGCTGGCTCTCGCGCTTCAACGCAGCGAGAACAAGAAGAAAGAAGACAAGATTAAAGAACTTCAAGCGTTTGTCCAACGCTTCAGTGCGAATAAATCGAAGTCCAAGCAAGCGACCTCCCGTAAAAAATTGCTGGATAAAATTACGCTCGACGACATTCGTCCGTCAAACCGCAAATATCCGTTCATTCAATTCAAGGGCGAACGCGAAGCGGGCAAATCCTTGCTGCTTGTTGAAGGTCTGACTAAGACAATTGACGGCGAGAAAGTGATTGATAACTTGACGATTGCCGTAAACAAAGGCGACAAAATCGCTTTCGTTGGCCCTAACGGCCTGCCGAAGACGGTATTGTTCCAACTTCTCATGGGCGAGCTGGAAGCAGATTCCGGCACGTATCAATGGGGCGTTACGACAACGCAAGGCTACTTCCCGAAAGACAACGCGCCTTACTTCGACGGCGTGGAGCTGAACCTCGTGGAATGGCTTCGCCAATACTCCAAGGATCCGGACGAGACGTTTATCCGCGGCTTCCTGGGCCGTATGCTCTTCTCCGGCGACGATGCGATGAAGAAAGCATCCGTTTTGTCCGGCGGCGAGAAAGTGCGCTGCATGCTTTCCAAAATCATGCTGAGCGGCGCAAACGTGTTTATCCTTGACGAGCCTACGAACCACTTGGACCTCGAGTCCATTACGGCGCTTAACAATGGTCTGACGGAAACGGACTGCACGGTTCTGTTTACCTCGCATGACCATCAGTTCGTGCAAACTATTGCGAACAGAATCATGGAGATTACGCCTAACGGCTTGATCGACAGAATGATGACTTACGACGAGTACCTCGAGAGCGATGAGATTAAAGCCCTTCGCGAGCGGATGTACGCGGTTTAATCGTATAGAGAGAGCTGTACAGTCCTGACTGTACGGCTCTTTTTTTTTAGTCATGCATAAAAGCACGCATAGGGTAAACACTGTTTCTTTAGGCCCTAATGGAATCGCTTGGGTAGGGGAGGTTTGATTGCTGTCATGAATCAGTATGAAGAGATCAAGCAGGGCGAGAAAGGAGCCTTAATCAGCATCGGGGCTTATGTCGGGCTGTCGGCTATCAAGCTAGGCGCAGGCTATTGGTTTGCCTCTGGGGCGCTCGTTGCGGACGGCTTTAATAACCTGACGGATATTATCGCTTCGGTTGCTGTACTGATTGGTCTTCGCATTTCTCAGAAGCCGCCCGACAAGGATCATCCTTACGGACATTTCCGGGCAGAGACGATTGCGGCGCTTATTGCTTCGTTCATTATGGCGACGGTTGGTCTGCAGGTGATCATCAACACGGTACGTTCTTTATTCTCGGGTGAGCAGACCGTGCCTTCGCTGACCTCGGCATGGGTTGCTTTGTTTGCGGCAGCCTGTATGGGGGCCGTATACCTCTATAACCGCAGGCTGGCTAACCGGATCAATAACCAGGCTTTGCATGCGGCGGCAAAAGATAATTTATCCGACACGCTTGTCAGCATCGGTGCGGCAATCGGGATTATAGGCGCTCAGTTTGGCCTGCCTTGGCTGGATCCGGTAGCCGCGCTTGCGGTAGGCGCCATCATATGCAAGACAGCCTGGGATATTTTCTACAGCTCAACCCATGCCTTGACGGATGGCTTTGATGCCAACGAGCTCATGACGCTGCGTTCCACGATAGAGGGGACCAAGGGCGTCAAATCCATTAAGGACATAAAGGCCCGCGTACACGGAAGCAATGTGCTCATCGATGTAATTGTGCAGGTGGATCCCGGTCTGACGCTTATTGAAAGTCATCGGATCAGCGATGAGATCGAGCAGCGGATGGAAGGCAAACATAACATCATGAGCGTCCATGTTCATGTGGAGCCGCATGAAGAGCCCTATCCCGGTTCCGGTTCTCTGCATTAATAAATAAATAACCTTAGCCAGTGCGGCTAAGGTTATTTGCTGTAGGGCTATTCCTAATCAGTTATCCGTATTTCTTCAGCATCTCGAGGAATTTGTTGCCCGAGAGTGTCGGAGTTCCGGCGTTCAGTCGGAATGCTTCGTCTGACCCCGGTCTGTTTATGCCGGGATGCACGGTGAAGAATAAGGTAACGCCTGCATTTTTCTCAAGCTGTTTAGCCGTCGGGCTAAAAGCGCCATACGGGAAAGCGAGCATCTGACGCGTATTATTCAGCTCTTCCTTCAGCCTTTTTTCCATCAGCTGGGCATCCGCTTCAACGCGCGCCATGTATTCCTTCTTCGTCTCCACGCGCCCTTTGTCCGGAAGGTAAATCGGATTGCTTAGCATAGGGCCCTTTTTCTTGCCCTTTTTATCAAGAGGGGCATAGTCATGCTGGTTATAAGTATGGCTATAGAAGCTGAAGCCTTCGCCTTTTAGCTTGCGCATCGTATCCCAAGTCAGATGCTTCGTGTGCACATTCTGATGGTCGCTGCTCGAGCCGATAACGAAGTGTGTAGCCGGGAAATTATATTTTTTCAAAATGGGAACCGCATATTGGTCAAAGCTTTCGTACCCGTCGTCAAAGGTAATAACAACGGCGTTATCCGGTACTTTCGCTTTGTGCTGCATGAAATCCTCGAACTGCTCAATGCTGATGACATTGTAGCCGTTCTCCTTCAGAAGCTTCATATGCGTGCCGAATCGGCTGGGCGAGATCGTCGCTCCGCTTTCTTTCTCATCGATATGATGATACATAAGGACGATAACTTTGTTCTTGTAATGCGCTGGTTTGTTGGCGGAAGCCTCAAGCTGGTATTTGGACACCGGCCAAGTGATCGCAATGGCGATGACGAGGAGTGCAGCAATCACTTTCATTCTCACAACTTATTCCTCCTACGGATGTATTACGCGTCCAGCTGTCTTTCCGGCATAACCGGCTGAGAAGGCCGTTTTTTGGGCTTTGGCAGATTGCCGAAAGCGATCCAGTTAAATGGAACATAACGGGCGAAGAAACCAACCACGAACCAGGATGCGGTCAGGGCAAGCGCGAAGCCGCCGAGATACCAAAGATGAAGCAGCCATGCCGTACCCGTATGAAGCGGGTGTTCCCGGTAGAGAAGCAGGAAGAATGGATGAATCAGGTATACGCCAAACGATAAAGCGCCAAGTCTTGCGATAACCTTGGTCAGGACATGCGGCAGCTTTTTGGACAATATAAACGAAAGTTGCAATAAAACGAGCGCCGTCAGCACCCCATGAATATTCCACACCAGATCGAACAATGTAGTGTTGAACGATTTCAGGTGCAGCCTGGTCTCGTAATACAAATACACATGGGCCAAGCCCGCCGCGATCCACAGTGCCCACAAGGCAACCCACGTTACGACGCGAGCGTTAGTTGCATGCTTCCTTGCCATAATAATCCATTCTTTGATTTTCGGATAATAAATCCCAAGAGCAGCGCCAAGCAAGTAATAAGAGAAATAAGAGAACGACCAGCTGCCGCGGTTAGGAACGCCGGGGTCTGGAAGCACGTGTTTATTGATAATAAAGAACGCCCATTGAATGGCAATCCCCGCGGGAATGGCCCATTTGATCGTGCGCGGATATTTTTTCATCAGCCACAGGAACAACGGAAACATCAGATAGAACTGTATGTTTATATACACGAAATATAAATGCGTATAGGCCTTGCCGGTAAGTACTTTATCGATAAAATTATGAATTTCCGTTGATAGAGACCGATCCGGATAATAAAGGTAATGCAGCACCGTAAAATAAAACAAAGAGAAGACCAAATACGGAATTATAATGTACAACAACCGTTTCTTATAAAAGCTTCCGAGCAGCTGCTTGTCCAACGGCCGCGTATAATAATTGTAGAAGAGGACAAAGCTGCTTAGGAAAATAAAGGTTGTCGTTCCGATCTTCATGAAAATATTGAAGAAGTTGTAAAGAAAAAAGTAGTTCGAATCCACCATAGCGACGGTGGCAAACGAAGTGGAATGGACGGACAGGACGCCTATAATAGCCATTGCCCGTACGAGTAGCAGCTGGGGAATATTGTCCCTTTTCTGCAGGGTTGGTGAAGCCGTAGCCATTCGTTATACATCCTTCCTTAGGTTCTAAGCTATTAACTTAACCTATTAACCTAGTTATTATAGTATAAACGAACAGGCATACACAACAATTTGTCTTAATCTCCCAATTGAGATTAAGACAAATTTTGTTATTTCCTTTGTTTATTCTCTTGGTCTTCTGCGGGCTGCTCCGCTGTCCTGCGCAGCTTGGATCACTCTTTTGCGAACCTCTTCAACCACTCTTGCATTAAATACGCTTGGAATAATATAGAACCTGCTCAGCTCATCCTCGTTGATGACGGAGGCGATCGCTTCGGCTGCGGCAAGCTTCATCTGCTCATTGATCGTGACCGCGCGGCTGTCCAGCGCCCCCCGGAAAATGCCGGGAAAACAGAGGACGTTGTTAATCTGGTTCGGATAGTCGCTTCTTCCCGTAGCCATGACAGCTACGATATCTTCGGCCAGCTCCGGCCGAATCTCGGGTTCGGGATTTGCCATGGCGAACACGATAGGCTCGGGTGCCATCGATTGAATATGCTCCCGGGTCAGGATGCCGCCGGCGGATACCCCTATAAATACATCGGCATTGGCAAGCGCTTCTGTTAGCCCTCCGCTGATTCTTGCCTCATTGGTATTCTGAGCATACCATTGCCACATCGGATGGCTGTAGGTTTTGTCTGCCGTCAGAATCCCTTCGCGGTCAACCCCTACGATATGCTTGGCGCCGCCGGCTAGCAGCATTTTTGTGCATGCCGTTCCTGCAGCCCCGATTCCGCAAATGACAAACCGCGTATCTTCGATTTTTCGTTTCGTCAGCTTAAGAGCGTTCAGAAGCCCTGCGTACAGGACGACGGCCGTTCCGTGCTGATCGTCATGGAAGACCGGAATATCGAGCTCGTCCCTAAGCCTGCGTTCAATCTCGAAGCAGCGGGGCGCCGATATATCCTCCAGGTTAATGCCGCCGAAGGCAGGGGCGAGATGCTTGATCGACGCAATAATCTGCTCGGTATCCTGAGTATCGAGACAGATTGGGAAGGCGTCCACGTCCGCGAACTGCTTGAACAGCATCGCTTTGCCTTCCATAACGGGCATTGCCGCATAAGGGCCGATATTGCCGAGGCCAAGCACTGCGCTGCCGTCGGAGACGACGGCAACCGTATTGCGTTTGATGGTGAGGGTGAATGCCTTTTTCGGATCGGCCTCAATGGCTTGGCACACCCTCGCGACATCCGGAGTATACACGCGGGATAAATCATCCCGGTTTTGGATGGGGGTTTTGGGCTGTATCGTTATTTTACCGCCAAGATGCAATAGAAAAGTTCGGTCGGACACATGCCGGAGGCGAATGCCCGGCACGCTCTGAAGCGCGGCTTGCAGCCGCTCGGCTGCGCCGGCTTCCGTAATTTTCACCGTCAAGTCCCGTATGCTGACCTGCTTGTCGGTTTGAATGACGTCAATGGCTACAATATCGCCGCCTGCCGCTTCAATCGCGGAGACGGCTTTGCCGAAATACGCCTGCTGGGTATCGATCTCGAGACGCAGAATGATTGTTTTTCCGTCCATGCTCCGTTCCTTCATCTTAATCCTCTCCCTTTGCTATTCGACTGCGATATACGTATCCTTCTCTATAATAACAATAACCGGAAAAGGTTTGTACTATTCGAACGGGGAAGGATTTCGTACAAGCAAAAAGCCGTCATTGCAGCAGCTGCAAGACGGCTTTAGGACAAGTAAGCGGATTGTATTCTTCGTTTCTTTTATGGATCAGGGTCTGGCGGTAGCTGGCCGAAGCTTCGGGCTGCTGAATGACAGCCATCCATTTATCGACCGTTTCGGTCGTCTCCAGCATTTCGCCGAAGCCGTTTTTGATGAAATATTCGCAGTTTTGTTCTTCCTGCCCGGGAATCGGCTCGTAGAACAGCATCGGAATGCCTTTGCTCATCCCTTCCGTGCAGGTCATCCCGCCTGGCTTGGTTACCAGAACATCCGCGACATCCATCAGCTTGCTGACTTCTTTCGTAAATCCGATGACCCGGATGTTATCATGCCGGAACCTTGGATTCGCGAGCATTTTTTCTTTCACCTTGTCGTTATTACCTACGCAAAAAATAAATTGAACGCGTTCGCGCCACTCCGTCATATATTCCAGCAGGCTGTCTTCATACATAAGACCCCAGCCGCCGCCCATAATAAGGACGGTAGGAAGCGCCTTGAGTCCGAACTGTTCCCTGATCTGGGCCTTGTCGTAGCTCTTCCAGAAAAGAGGATGGACGGGGATGCCGGTTACGGCAATCCGGCTCTCCGGCACGCTGTGGTTAATGAGCTTGTCCTTTACCAGGGAAGAGGAGACAAGGAATTTGTTCACTTCCTGGTTCACCCATGAACCATGCGCGTCGTAATCGGTAATGACGGTGCATAGCTTTATGTTCAGCCCAAGCCGCTTCAGGCGGCTGACAACCGCGTTCGGAACGGGATGAGTACAAATGACGAGATCCGGCTTCAATTGGGCGATAACCTGCGAAGTATGTGTATAAAACATACGGTGAAGCGCAAGCTGCATAAATCGGTTTAACGATTTTTTATAATTGCTGCGGTACATCAGGCCAACCATCTTGGGCTGCCTGCTTACCGTTTTGCGATAGGCTGAAATAATTAAAGGTCCTAGCACGGGATTAAGAAAATTGCCCAGCTCCATCACGCGGGTCTGTATATCCGGGTTGAGCTGGCGCAGGCCTGCTGCCAAGGCATGCGCGGCTTGCGTGTGCCCTGATCCGAATCCTTCGGAGAGCAGGAGCACTCTTTTCTTACGCATAATGTCACCTACTTTTCTAGTTCCATATTACGACTCTGCTCGATTTAAAACAAGTCATCCTGCTATTGAAGTTGCAGGGGCGATAGTCCTAGCTGACGGCCATCGCGGCTGCAATCGGAAAATCACGGGTTGCTTTGCAAGAAAACATTCATATATGATATTGTGAATTTCTGCTGGATGAAGAAAAGCCGATCGATGTACTAAGCGGTATTATAGCACATTGGAAATAAGTAGCGAGCATTCGAATGTGCAAAACAGGTTAATCAATTTATTTTAGGAGGATTATTACATATGCAAGAAAACCGTGATTTTATCGTTCCGGGAGCGTTGGTTAAAGCCGATGTCAGGTCCGGCCAATATATTGGCGAGATTGTGGAAGTAAACGGGCCGCGCGCGGTCTTTAAGGTGCTGGCCGTATTGAAGCATCCCGAGCAGGGAGACCTGCATCATCCTTATAATCCGGACGTCGCGATGTTTCATGAGCGCAGAGCATTGAGCTATACGGAAAAAACGAATGTGCTGCTTCGCGATGTGAAGCCGTTTGAAGGGGAGGTGCCGGACTACAATGCCTCGCTGCAGGAGGCGGTTGCAGCCCAGATCGCCGCGCTGGACCGTCTGATGCGATGGTCCGCGCGCGGGCTGGAAATGTTGAAGGAATTGCGGAAGGAATATAAGTAACTAGAATAATTTCTTCTACTATAGTAGGTAAATCGAGACCTTGCGGTCTTTTTGGTTATTTGTTTATAAAGGCGGTTTGCAGGGTGCCGCGATAAGTGACCTGAAGGCCGAGTGCTTCGGACAAGGCGGAGAGCGGAAGGTAAGTTTTCGATTCCTTTCCTGACTTCAGCAAAAATGCGGGAGGCGTTGTCAGCTTGACCTTCTTGCCGTCGATCGTTACGTATGCGGAACCGATAGTAAGGATAACGGTATGATTATTATAAGAAACCGCTGCGCTTTGGGTTGCGTTATTCCAGGTCAGCTTCGCGCCTAAAGCATCCGTGATGTCCCTCATCGCAACAAAGCTGCGGTTGCTGCGAAGAACGGGCGGGGCTGCCGAAGCGGGAAGCTCCTTGCCGGCCACAACAACGGACATTTGAACGTTGGCCTGGCGCGGGCGGACGGTCCGGTAATCGCCCCAGATCGCGGTTGCGAAAGCGCGTCCCATTGCCGCGTAACCGAGATGGTTCGGATGAATGTCGCCTTGCGCGATGGAGGTGTACTCCAGCTCGTGGCCGACAAACAAGCTGCTGACATCCGCAACCTGAAGCTTGATGCCGTCGGCCGCAAGACGGGTGCTTACCAATTCAAGCTTGCCGCGGAGCTTCGTTACTCCGTCGAGCAGAAGCTTGCGCTTTGCTTCGGGATACAGCTCGATTGTCGTGGAGCCGAACTGCAAAGGCGCGGGAACCGGCAAATATTGATCCGACATGACCATTTGCGCCTTGGGGTTCAGGGCGGCTATCGTTCGGATTGAAGCTTCGAGATCTTTTTCGTATTGATCCAATATCGTTTGGATGTAGGTGGTAATTTCTTCGGCGGTTGCTCCGGAATCCAGCTTCGTCATCACCGGAAGCAGGTCGTTTCCTCCGATCGTTAGAACGATCAAGCTGGCGGAACGTATGGATTTAGCCATTTGGGCGGTTTGAGCGGCAAGCGTTTCCTTGCGGGGGTCCTGCAGCTCTTTTTGAATATCGTCGGCCTTCACGGTACGGCCGCCCGAAACAGCCTGAAGCAGGCGGTTCAAGCCTTCGGCTTTAAGTCCAAGTATCCCGTAATTGACGTATTCCGCGCGGAGACCGTGGAACAGCGACTGCTCGTACACCTGCTCGACGTAACCGTAAGGAACGGAGTTTTCGGTATAACCATGCTCGTAACCCGCAGTTAAGGAATCGCCGAGAGCAACGATCCGATAAGGCTCCGGCACCCCCGATTCAGCCCTAGCCGGCGACCCTCCCCAGGCCGATGCGGCCAAGATCATGAAAGCTAACACTACAATAACAGATTGGATTTTCCTTGATTTGCTATACAAATGTTCATCCTCCTTTTGATAAAATGTTAGGCATAGTATAAGAACACGAACAATGTGCTGTAAAGTAAAGTTTTATCACATTCATAAAAATATTAAATTGATTCCCTTTTGGCCTGATGTTAAAATAATATAATAACCGCAATGGCGGAACACGGCCCGGAACATGGTCAATCTTAAACGAAAGCTTCATGCAGCTAATTATTTTCGACCAGATACGAACGATTTCCTTTAAAAGCTTCGGAAAGTTTGTGTCCGCGGATAAGATGCCATCAAGCCATCACGTTTAAGCTCGTAAGAATGGCAAGCAACAGGCCGATGCGCCTCGATTGCTGCCGTTCGATATACCGTTATTGAGCTATGCTTGCCCAAAAATCTTCTGATAGAAAGGTTGCACACGATGAAAGAGAAAATTTTTGGATTACCGCCGAAACAAGGTCTATACGATCCGCGCTATGAAAAAGACGCATGCGGCATGGGATTTGTAGCAAACATCAAGGGAAGAAAATCGCATACTGTCATTCGTCAGGCGCTGACATTGCTCGAGAACATGGAGCACCGCGGCGGTCAAGGCAGCGAACCTAACACGGGGGATGGAGCAGGTATCCTGATTCAAATCCCGCATGATTTCTTCGCACGTGAATTGAAAAAGATTGAGATTGACCTTCCGCAAGAAGGAGAATATGCCGTTGGTCTGCTGTTTATGCCCCATGATGAAGCCATCCGCAGCTCGTTCGAGCGCGAACTGGAGAGCATCATCCGCGAAGAGGGCCAATCGCTGATCGGCTGGCGTACGGTTCCTACGAACGATTCGAAGCTTGGCCAATCCGCTTTGTCGGTGAAGCCGTTCGTTCGCCAAGTGTTTATAGCGAAGAACCCGGGCATTCAGGACGAATTGTCCTTTGAGCGCAAGCTGTACGTGATCCGCAAACGCGCGGAGATCGCCATCCGTTTCGGCGGCAAAGAAGGCGGAGAGATGTTCTATTTCACAAGCCTTTCGAGCAAGAAGATCGTCTACAAAGGGATGTTGACTACCGAGCAGGTACGCTCGTTCTACCAGGAGCTGAACGACGAAGCAGTCGTGTCGGCTATGGCACTTGTTCACTCCCGTTTCAGTACGAACACTTTCCCGAGCTGGGAGCGCGCGCATCCGTTCCATTATCTGATCCACAACGGCGAGATCAATACGCTGCGCGGCAACATCAACTGGATGCATGCCCGCCAGACCTTGTTCGAAACCGAGCTGTTCGGCGAAGACATGGAGAAGGTAAAACCGGTCATCAGCCCGGATGGTTCCGATACAGCGATGTTCGATAACGCGCTTGAGTTCTTGCATTTGTCCGGCCGTTCCCTTCCGCATGTTGCGATGATGATGGTACCGGAGCCTTGGTCGAACCATGAGAGCATGGACGACAAGAAAAAAGCATTCTATGAATACCACGCGACTCTGATGGAGCCGTGGGACGGACCTGCCGCAATGGCGATTACGAACGGTACGCAAATTTGCGCTTACCTGGACCGTAACGGCCTGCGTCCAGCCCGTTATTATGTAACGAAAGACGATCATATCATCCTCGGTTCCGAAGCCGGCACTGTCGAAATCGCTCCAGAAGAGATTGCGTACAAAGACCGTCTCCGTCCGGGCCGTATGCTCGTTGTAGATACGAAAGAAGGCCGCATTATTTCCGACGAGGAAGTAAAAGCGCAAATCGCGGCTGAACAGCCTTACCGCGAATGGCTCGACGAGCATCTCGTTGATCTCGAAGCATTGCCGGACGCGCCGGAGCTTCCTGAACTGGATCACGCTACCGTGCAGCAGCGTCAGCAGGCATTCGGCTATACGTTCGAAGACGTTCGCAAAGTGCTTGAGCCAATGGCGAGCAGCGGCCAGGAGCCGATCGCTTCCATGGGTTACGACGCGCCGCTTGCCGTATTGTCCGAGCGCCCTCAGCGCTTGTTCAACTACTTCAAGCAGCTGTTCGCGCAAGTGACGAACCCGCCGATCGACGCGATCCGCGAAGAGATCGTTACATCGGTAAGCACGACAATCGGACCTGAGCGCAACCTGCTGAAGCCGGAACCGGAAAGCGCGCGCCATATCAAGCTGGATACGCCAATCCTGTCGAACGAAGAATTTGCGAAGCTTCGCCACGTACGCCGTCCCGGCTTCAAGTCGATTACGCTTCCGATCTTCTTCCCGGCTGCCGAAGGCGAAAAAGGCCTGCGCGCAGCGCTGAAGCTGATGTGCGATGCAGCCGACCGCGTTATTGATAAAGGCCATAATATTCTTATTTTGTCCGACCGAGGTATTGACAAAGACAACGCTGCGATCCCGTCGTTGCTTGCGGTAGCGGCTCTGCACCATCATCTGATCCGTCAAGGCACAAGAACGAAGGTAGCGATTCTGCTTGAATCCGGCGATCCGCGCGAAGTGCATCATTTCGCTCTCCTTCTCGGTTACGGCGTCAATGCAGTTAACCCTTATCTCGCTTTCGAGACGCTTGACGATATGATCCGCCAGGGCATGCTGAGCAACATCAAGCATGAGAAGGCCGTTAAGAACTTCATCAAAGCGGCAACAAAAGGCGTAGTAAAAGTACTGTCCAAAATGGGTATTTCGACCATTCAATCGTACCGCGGCGCGCAGATCTTCGAAGCGCTTGGCCTGCAGGAAGAATTGATTAACGAATACTTCACATGGACTCCGTCGCGTATTGGCGGTATCGGTCTCGATATCATCGCTCAAGAAGCGCTGAAGCCTCATAACAAAGCATACGCCGACCAAGAGGGCGGGGAGAAAGAACTCGACTCCGGCGGCGACTACCAATGGCGTAAAGACGGCGAAGACCATTTGTTCAGCCCGCAAACGATTCACACGCTGCAAATGGCGTCCCGTAAGAACGACTATAAACTGTACAAGAAGTTCTCGAACATGGTTCAAGGCGAAGACAAGAAGCATATGATGCTCCGCTCGCTGCTCCAGTTCAAGGATGGACGGCAATCGGTACCTATCGAAGAGGTTGAACCGGTTGAATCGATCTTCAAACGTTTCAAAACAGGCGCAATGTCGTTTGGTTCCATCAGTAAAGAAGCGCATGAGAGCCTCGCAATCGCGATGAACCGTATTGGCGGCAAATCCAATACCGGCGAGGGCGGCGAAGACCCTGCGCGCTTTATCCCGGATGCGAACGGCGATTCCCGCCGCAGCGCGATCAAGCAGGTTGCATCGGGCCGTTTCGGCGTAACGAGCAACTACTTGGTTAACGCGGACGAGATTCAAATCAAGATGGCGCAAGGCGCGAAACCGGGTGAAGGCGGCCAGCTTCCAGGACGCAAGGTTTATCCTTGGGTTGCGGAAGTTCGCGGTTCCACTCCGGGCGTAGGCTTGATCTCGCCACCGCCGCATCATGATATTTATTCGATCGAGGACCTTGCCGAGCTGATTCATGACCTGAAGAACGCAAACCCTCGCGCTCGCATCAACGTGAAGCTCGTATCCGAGGTTGGCGTAGGCACTATCGCTGCAGGCGTTGCGAAAGCTCGTGCTGACGTTATCATGGTCAGCGGTTACGACGGCGGTACTGGCGCATCTCCAATGAACTCGATCCGCCATGCGGGTCTGCCATGGGAGCTTGGTCTTGCGGAGACGCATCAAACGCTGATGCTGAACAACCTGCGCGACCGCGTCGTTATCGAAACCGACGGTAAAATGATGAACGGCCGCGACGTTGCGATCGCCATCCTTCTCGGCGCTGAAGAATACGGCTTCTCGACTGCACCGCTTGTTGTACTGGGCTGCGTTATGATGCGCGTATGTCAGCTGGATACTTGCCCGGTTGGCGTTGCAACGCAAAACCCTGAGCTTCGCGCGAAGTTTATGGGCGATCCAAGCCATGTCGTGAACTACCTGACCTTCATTGCGCAGGAGCTTCGCGAAATTATGGCTGAACTAGGCTTCCGCACGATTCAAGAGATGGTCGGCCGCGTCGACATTCTCGAATCGAAGAACCTGGTTGACCATTACAAAGCAAAAGGCATCGATCTTAGCCTTCTGCTGCATACGCCGGACGTACCGCAAGACGCAGCGCGTCATAACGTACAAGAGCAAAATCATGGCCTCGAGCTGTCGCTCGACATGCAGGAGCTCGTTCCGGGCGCGCAAGCAGCTCTGGAAAGCGGCGAACGCGTTCGCGGCACATTCCCGATCTACAACACAAACCGCGTAGTAGGTACAATTTTGGGCAGCGAAGTAACCCGTCGTTACGGCGCGAAAGGCTTGCCTGAAGATACAATCTCGTACCACTTCGTTGGTTCTGCCGGCCAGAGCTTTGGCGCATTCGTACCGAAGGGCATTACGCTCTCGCTCGAAGGCGACTCCAATGACTATGTAGGCAAAGGCCTCTCCGGCGGTAAAATTATCGTTGCTCCGTCTCCGAAAGCTACGTTTGTAGCCGAAGAGAACGTTATTATCGGCAACACGGCGCTGTACGGTGCAACGGATGGCGAAGTTTACATCCGCGGTATCGCAGGCGAACGCTTCGCGGTTCGTAACTCCGGCGTGAAGGTTGTTGTCGAGGGCGTAGGCGATCACGGCTGTGAATACATGACGGGCGGCCGGGTAGTTGTACTTGGCGGCACGGGCCGCAACTTTGCGGCAGGTATGTCCGGCGGCGTTGCATACGTGTACGATGAGCAAGGCGATTTCTTCAATAACTGCAATATCGAGATGGTTCTCCTTGAGCGTCCGGAGACCGAAGAAGATGTTGCCGAGCTTCGCGGCCTGATTGAGCGCCATGTGGAGTACACAAGCTCTGCCGTTGGCTCGCGCATCCTGAACGATTGGGAAGGATCGCTCGCGAAATTCGTGAAGGTTATTCCGAAGGATTACAAAAAAATGCTGGAGCATATCCGCAAAGCGGAAGATGCCGGCTTGAAGGACGACAAAGCGCTTCTCGCCGCTTTCGAAGAAAGCATGAAAGAGCTGGCTCGTACAGGAGGATAATGGGGAACAGGCTGGGCAATTGCTCAGCCTGTTTTTTTGTTGTTTGGTGAGTGTGGGAGTGGCTCGGAATGCCGGGAAAGTATCTCCTTCCAGTCGCTGTTGAAATCGTGGGATTCTGAATTAATTAGGCTATGGTAATCCCACGATTTCAAAGGCGAACGCTCCGCTCTTCCAGGAGATACTTTCCCTCTATTCCTTCACACCCACACTACAAAAACAAAAAAGAGCAGGCTGTGCAAAATGCCGCTCGCCTGTTGAAGGCAAAGACAAGGGCAAGGGCAAGGGCGAAAAGCGAAAAGCGAAAAGCGAAAAGCGAAAAGCGAAAAGCGAAAAGCGAAAAGCGAAAAGCGAAAAGCGAAAAGCGAAAAGCGAAAAGC
>NZ_BILY01000003.1 GCF_004000805.1 Paenibacillus glycanilyticus NBRC 16618 | reverse complement strand
GGGAGCGACAGGCGAGACGGGAGCGACGGGAGCGACGGGAGCGACGGGAGCAACAGGTGCGACAGGTGCGACGGGAGCAACAGGAGCAACGGGAGCGACAGGTGCGACGGGAGCCACGGGAACCACGGGAGCGACAGGGGCAACAGGTGCGACGGGAGCGACAGGTGCGACAGGTGCGACAGGGGCCACGGGAGCTACAGGGGCTACAGGGGCGACGGGCGAAACGGGAGCTACAGGTGCAACAGGAGCTACGGGGGCGACGGGGGTGACGGGGGCAACGGGAGCCACAGGTGCTACGGGCGAAACGGGAGCGACGGGGGCGACGGGAGCGACAGGCGAAACAGGAGCTACGGGTGCGACAGGTGCAACGGGAGCCACGGGAGTAACGGGAGCGACAGGAGCAACAGGTGCGACAGGGGCCACGGGAGCGACGGGAGCGACGGGTGCCACGGGCGCGACGGGAGTAATGGGAGCAACAGGTACGACAGGAGCCACAGGCGAGACGGGAGCAACAGGAGCAACAGGAGCCACGGGAGCGACAGGGGCGACAGGCGAGACGGGTGTAACGGGCGCTACAGGTGCGACAGGGGCCACGGGAGCAACGGGGGCGACGGGTGAGACTGGAGCCACGGGAACAACAGGCGCGACAGGTGCAACGGGAGCCACGGGAGCAACGGGTGCGACAGGAGCGACAGGTACAACGGGAGCGACAGGTGCAACGGGTGCGACAGGTGCAACGGGAGCAACAGGAGCAACAGGAGCAACAGGAGCAACGGGTGCTACGGGTGCTACGGGTGCGACAGGTGCGACAGGAGCCACAGGCGAGACGGGAGTAACGGGGGCGACAGGAGCGACGGGAGCGACAGGTGCGACTGGAGTTACAGGCGAGACGGGAGCCACTGGTGCGACGGGTGCAACGGGAGCGACGGGGCTGACAGGAGCGACAGGGGGAACGGGAGCGACAGGAGCAACTGGTGCGACGGGAGCCACGGGAACCACGGGAGCGACAGGGGCAACAGGTGCGACGGGAGCGACAGGAGCAGCGGGTGCGACGGGAGTCACAGGAGTAACGGGTGCAACGGGTTCGACAGGTGCAACGGGTGCAACAGGAGTGACAGGTGGAACAGGAGCAACGGGGGCGACAGGTGCGACAGGTGCAACGGGAGCGACGGGTGCGACAGGCGTGACGGGAGCGACAGGAGCAACAGGTATGACAGGAGCTACAGGCGAGACGGGAGCCACTGGTGCGACGGGTGCAACGGGAGCGACGGGGCTGACAGGAACGACAGGGGTAACGGGAGCTACAGGAGCAACAGGAGCGACGGGTGCCACAGGAGCAACGGGAGCTACGGGTGCGACGGGGGCAACGGGTGCCACAGGAGCAACGGGAGCTACGGGTGCGACGGGGGCAACGGGTGCAACAGGAGCAACAGGAGCTACAGGGTCTACAGGAGCCACAGGAGCGACGGGAGCTACAGGAGCGACAGGTGCAACGGGAGCTACAGGAGCGACAGGTGCAACGGGAGCTACGGGTTCGACGGGAGCCACGGGAGCGACAGGGGCAACAGGTGCAACAGGAGCAACAGGAGCAACAGGAGCAACAGGAGCTACCGGTCCGAACATCCTGACGGAAGGGTTTTCGGGATTTATAAGTACGCTGAACTTGGCGGCAAGCCAGCAGTTGACCAACTGGTCGACGGCTTCGCCGTATTTTACAAGCGCCAGCTTTAACGCCGTCACAGGCAATTATACCGTTCCGGTTACAGGCAGATATGAAATCCTGGCGACGATCAACTATTCAACAACAGCCGCAATAACCTTATCTCTAGGAGCAGGTATAAATCCCTCCTTTGCCGTCCAACGAACTTCGCCAACGGCTACGACACTAATAAGCGGATTATTTCCGCTTCTCAATGTTAACGTTACGCTTCTCAACCTCAGGGCCATTTTGGGGAATGGCACGGTTACCTTATCCGGAGACGTAACTTTGAATGCGGGAGACGTAATCGGGTTGTTTTACAATGCGGATGGGTTAACCGTTGCGCTTATATTAGGCGGGGCGAACTCGGGAGGGATTGTCTGGAGCATGCATCGTTTAACTTAAAAATGAGACAGCAGCACGATGGTTCCACAGGCCAACGTGCTGTTTTTTTTCTTAAAAAGCGGTGTCGTAATACTTTTGCCGTGTTCCTTGATTGGAAGATATGTGAAAATGCGATTAGAAGTTGTGAAGGAAGAAGGGAATGAACCTTATGGCCATCGTGCAGTTGAAATCTACGAATCCGAAATTTTCTTATCTCTTAAAAAAGAATCCGGGCTCCGGCATGCAAATCCGATCCGTCCGGAAAGGTATGGCCTATGGCTGGTATACCAACGACTCGGCTTACAATGTCTATTTCAAGGATGCGGATAATGAAATTTCCTATAAAGAAAGCGAAGAGGAACAATTCGAATATTTGAATGTTTCCAGGTACAATACGCCGTTGCTTCCGCTTAATGCCATCAACGAATATTTTTCGGCGCCTTACAAAACCCGGCACGAAGAGGATATAGACGGCTTCGTGCATGCTTTCCATATCAATATGGTTCATGTGGAATGGGTCCGCTACGTCGAGATGTTCGAGAAGCACATGCAGGATTGCAGCTTCGAATATCAATCGTTATCCGGCAAGAGCTATGCGTTAACGGTCACAACCGAGAAGAGCTTGTATCATCTCCTTCATGTGGTTAGCGTCCTCTGCTTGTTCCTGGCCATGTCGGGCAAGGAGTATATCGATATCAACGATGAGGTTCTGGACAAATATATTCATAGCATTCAAGTCATTGATGCTCCCTTTTATATTCGCAGCTTATTCGCTAGAAACTTCCTGCAGTCCAAGTCGAGCTTCTGGAAATACAAACAGGCATTGGAGCATACGGAACGTTACGCCATTGACTTTGATTTCGGAGGAACGGCGTTCCAGAGAAGGAATTATATCGGCAGCTCCCTTACATTCGATAAATCTATATTGGATGTCGGCTGCGGGGAAGGCTTTTACGCGATACCTTTCTCCAAAAAGATAGAGGGAAGCTATTATGCGATCGATATTAACGAGGAGCAGCTTGCAGCCGTTGAACGTAAAGCAAGCTTGAAAGAAATCGAGAACATTGCGCTTTACCGGTCGATTGAGCATTTCTTGGAGGATTACAACGGGGAACAGGTCGATATTATTCTGACCGAGGTTATCGAGCATATGAGCATGGATGAAGCCAAGCAGCTTATTCAAACAATTTGTGCCCATATTGATTTTGATCAATTTATTTTGACAACGCCTAATGCTGACTTTAATCCCTATTACGAGCTTCAGAACATGAGGCACGAAGATCACAAATGGGAGATGACGCAAAAAGAATTCCGGCATTGGTTCGAGGATATCATTCATGAGGTCAAATGGAATGTCGAATTTATCGCAATCGGCGATGGCGTGAACGGCATCCGGACAACGCAAGGCGTTATTTTGAAGAAAAGAGGGGCATAACCATGCAGATCTCAACAAAAATCCATACCATCTTTCTAATGGTCGGCTCAACGGAATGCGGGAAGTCTACCTTCGCGAACGAAATATTGATTCCGGGCCTGAAGTTCCGGGATGAAGAGAAGGGCATTACATCCAATATTCAATACTTGTCCTCGGATTCCATCCGGCAGGAGGTATTGGGGTTTGATTACGATAAATATGACCGGGTTATGCTGGAAGCAAGCGATCAGGCTTTTCAATTGTTGTTTACCAAGCTGAAGCTTGTAACCTCCTTTCCGGTCAATGCGGAATTCGTCATTGTAGATACAACGGGGCTGGCAGAGGATTTCCGCGCAAAAGTGAGAGAAATCGCCCATGAGAACAACTACAATGTGGAAGTTATCCTGTTCGATTATCGCAACCGTGCCGATTATTACGCCTCCGAGCGTTCCAAAAAGGTGATCACGGCACACCTTAACCGTCTCAAGACCGAAGTGCTGCGTTCTTTATCCAGAGAAGGCTATACCGCCGTTCACAAAATAAGGGCCAAAGATTTCTACTCCGTTACGGAGAAGAAAACAAATCCCGAATACCGGGTTCAAATTGAGAATCTGGATGACTACCTGGCAACCGCGCTGCCAAGCCGCTATAAATATATCGTGATAGGAGATATCCACGAATGCCTGGATACGTTCCAATCCCTGCTGCGCAGCTACGGTTATCAGATTGAAGGGAATACCTTAACGCCTGTTGACCGGGTCAAAGATACGAAAATCGTCCTTGTGGGTGATTGGATTGACAAAGGAAAACAGACCAGGGAAACGATTCGGTTTCTTTATGAGAATCGGGAGCATTTCTATTTTGTGCTGGGCAATCACGAAAATTTCGTTCACAAGTATTTAAAAGGGGATGTACAGGGAGTCGACCAGGAGCTGCTGCATACGTATTTCGACTCCACGCAGGTGCTTGCCGGCGATCCGGAGCTGCTTGAGCAATTTCATCTGCTTGTTGCGGTGTCGAAGCCTTTTTACCGCCTGGTTGGCGGCAATGGTTCTTCCTTTTATGTCACTCATGCGCCATGCCGGAACAAATATATCGGCAAGCTGGATACGCATTCGGTTCGCCATCAGCGGAACTTTCGGATTGACCGCGAAGCAGACTTGGAGTCGCAGCTGAAATTTCTGGAGGAAGAAGCGGTGAGCAATTATCCGTTTCATGTATTCGGGCATGTCGCCGCAAAGAATGCGTTCCGGATCAAAAATAAAGTCCATGTCGATTCCGGCTGCGTGCATGGTAACGCACTAACCGCTGTGAGCCTGTCTTATAAGCCATTTTATAAGTCCCAGCCATCCAAACAGGCTTATATGACCGAGGAGCTGAAGCCATTATTTGTGTCGGTACGAAAAGTAGCGGTTCAGGATTTAGGGGAAGAGGAGCTGCGCCGCCTACGCTACGTCACTCATCACAAGATCAATTATATTTCCGGAACGATGGCTCCGGCGGATAAGGATGACTCGGCGGGCCAATTAGAATCTATCCGCAAAGGTTTGCAGTATTACGCGGAGCGCGGTGTGAAGGAAGTTGTGCTGCAGCCGAAGTATATGGGCTCGAGATGCAATATTTATCTCCATGCCGATGCGGAGCAATGCTTTGCGATCAGCCGTAACGGATACAAAATCAAGAAAGTGGATATGAACGGCATCTATTCCGGGCTGCTTAACAAATTTGGCGGTTTTATGAGAGATCATGCAATAGAAATGCTTATCCTCGACGGCGAACTGCTTCCTTGGCAGGCAATGGGGGAGGGATTGATCCAGCGGCAATTCAAGCCTATCGAGAAGGCGCTAGAGACCGAGATCGCTTTTCTGCAGCAGAACGGATTTGAAGAGGCTCTTCATCAGTTAACCGAGGGTTACCGCGCAAGCGGCTTCGAGAAGGATCAACACCATACGCCAAAGGCGGAGTTAAACAAAAAATACGGATCGATTACCTATCAGAACTATAAGCATCTGCCTGCCGTTCTTGATTCCTATGTGCCGCTGGATGTCCACCGGGCTGCTTACGAAACCTATAAGCAACAAATGGAGCTGTATGCGGAAGAAGGCGAGCTTGCCTATAAGCCTTTTGCTCTGCTGAAAATCACCTATGAATCCGGTCAAGAGGAGCTTCCGGTAAGCTGGAAAACCTCCGAAATGTATCGCTTTCTCTCGGACGACGAATTCCTGCTCCTGGACTTGACGAATGAGCACGCAGCTGAGCAAGCGGAGCAATTCTTCTCCAAGCTGACCGTCGAACAGAAGATGGAAGGCGTCGTCATTAAGCCGGAAACGAACGGAGATCAGGTTGTTCCATTCATCAAGGTTCGGAATGCGGAGTACTTGTCGATCGTGTACGGGTATGACTATCGATTCCCTCATAAATACAACAAGCTGATGAAGCAAAAGAATGTCAGTCAGAAGCTTCGCACCTCTGCTGCGGAATACCGGATCGGTCAACGGATGCTGGCTGTTCCTCTCGCAGAGATCTCGCCGGATAATGAGCATTACAAAAATATCGCAGCAAATCTGCTGTTCGAGGTGGCTAAAGAGAAGGAAATCGACCCAAGGCTATGAGTAGATTATTTCAGGAAAAACGCACTGTTCAGGTGCGTTTTTTCTATTGCTAATGTACAGACAAGCTTGCCGAATGGCACATATAATCTAGTAGAAAAAGGATGGAAGGTGAGCAGCGGATGAGTGATGGATTAACAGGTTATACGGGATTGACAGGTATGACAGGACCACCCGGGCCGCAAGGCATTCAAGGTCCGCCCGGACCTCCCGGACCAACCGGATTAACGGGAAGAACCGGCGCTACGGGACCAACCGGGCCAACAGGACCAACAGGACCAACGGGATTAACCGGACCGCCCGGGCCGTCCGGGCCGCAAGGAGTACCGGGACCGTCGGGTAATCCGTTTACAAGCTTTGGAGATGCCGGAACAGTCTCGGAAATTAAGCTGGTGAGCGGTGAGGCGATCGAGGTGACGGTGCTCTATGATTCGGAGAATACGGATTTGCGGGACGGTGCCATTGTAGTGTCCCATGCCGGCTTATATATGGTCTCGTATTCCGTTAACGCTACGGTACCTCCCGTGTCGAATGTAACTTTTATCCTTTTCGTAGATGGTGAAGGTATTGGCAAAACAAGAGGAAGGCTTGGCAATGGCAAGAATGGGGATTCCATTACGGCTGGAATAAGCAGAACGCATGTCCTGTCGCTTCCTGAAGGAGCGGCAATCAGTCTAGTCGTAGAGAGCATGACGGGCAGCGTTGCCGCGTTCGAGCCTGTCCTGACAGTCATTCGGTTAGGAGATATCCATGGAATTTCCAGTATTTTATAATTTCGTATCCTGTGCTATTCTCTCTTTATCCTACAATTGAGGGTGAAGCGAATGACGATGCCTGAGCAAGTCCAAACGGTATTGGATCAATACTTCGCCAGAATGAACAAGGATCTGCCCGGCCTATTGGAAGCCTTCTACCTGTTCGGATCCATCTCGCTTGCCTCCTTTCAGGAAGGGGTTAGCGATTTGGATTTTGCGGCAGTCACCTACCGGCCGTTAACGGAGCAAGAAGTGAAGGTCCTCGAGCGGATCCATTTCGATCTGGAGAAAAGCCGTCCGAAGATCAGCTTGGACGGCAGGTACATACGGAAGGCGGATTTGGATAGTATCGAAGATCAGGATTGCCCTTACTATTATTTTAATAGCGGCAGGTTGGTCGGATTAGAGCGGTTATCCAAAAATTCGGTTGATGCGTTCCAGCTCAAGCATTACGGAATGGCGATAATCGGGCCGTCTCCCCAAACCTTCGGCTATACGATTGATTGGGATGTTTTAACCCGTAACATGAAGCTTAATCTAGAGCACTATTGGCGGAACTGGAAAAGACGAGCTGAGAAATTTCCTTCCTTGCCTTACTTCGGCATGTTCATGAAAGGCTGGATGATTGAGTGGGGTGTGCTTGGCGTTTCCCGCATTTATTACTCGATTAAGGAACGGGATCTGATCTCGAAATCAGGGGCAGGTCAATATGCCATGCGGCATGTACCGGCAAGATGGCATCTTATTATACGGGAATCCATTCGTTTGCGAGAGGGCAACTCCAAATCCTTGTACCTTAACGTCTTCAAACGCAGACAAGATGCCTTAGCCTATATGGACTATATGATTAAGGAGTGCTTGAATGAATAAGATCGCTGCCGTTATTTTCGATCTCGACCAAACGTTGCTGGATAAACATCAATCCTTAATCGGATTCGCCAATTATCAATATGATGCTTATGCTCTGGAAGCCTATCGTATAGACAAAGGGGAGTATGTTCGAAAGTTTACGGAAATGAATCATGTCATTCGTCCGAAGGAAGAGGTCTATAAGGATTTAATCGGGTTTTTCGACATGGACAGCTCCTTGCTTCCCGTTATGCTGGAGGATCTGAATTGTAATTTTTCGAAGCATGCTATCGGTTATCCGGGGCTTGCGGAAATGCTTATCGGTCTGAAGAAGGCCGCATGCAAATTAGGCATGATTACGAACGGAAGAGCGTTTTATCAGCGGGACAAAATACGGGCTTTAGGCATCGAGGATTATTTTGACGACATTGTCATCTCGGAAGCGGTAGGTTTGCGAAAGCCGGATCCCGCCATTTTTCAATTATCCCTATCCAACCTGAACGTATCCGCAGCGGAGGCCGTTTTTGTAGGCGATAACATGAAGAAAGATATAATACCGGCGAAGGAGCTGGGGATGAGGACCGTATGGAAGCAAAGGGCCGATCCTAACGAGTATACGGACTTCGTATGCGATGATTTATCGGAGATACCGAATCTTATCTACAGTTTCATTCAGACAAAAACCGGGTAACACTTTCGTGTTCCCGGTTTTTCCATTACTTTTTATTAGCGGCCAGAAACTTCTCCATCTCATCCCGGTTCGCATTGTCGCCGGAGGGAGCGGTGTTCGTTACCCCCCAGTAATCGCGCTGGACGGTATCTTTATTAGGGAATGCGTATAAGTCCAAATCATGCAAAATACGGTGCATGAAACGCAAAGCATCCGGATCATGCTTCTTGCGGGCAATATCGGCAAGCTCGATCAGGTTGTTCATATCAATCTGCAGACCTTCGACGCTAGACAGGGCTTTGCCAATGTCTTCGTAATTTTTGGCGTTGAAGACTTCCGACGCGAGAAACTCCTCCCAGGCGGTATCGTTGTCCGGCTTGAAATTATCCAGTCCGCCGCCCGTTACCTTGAGATCGAAGGTCGAATGATACTCCTTAATCTTCGCGATCGCTTTACCTTCCGTCGAATTCGCCGCAAAGTCAACTTGCGGAACATGCAGCGGTTGTACTGTATCCGTTGTTTCCGTTTTATCGGTTGTTTCAGTCTTATCCCCACTATCCATGGCTTTAAGAACGTAATTCGCGCCGATGGCTCCCGCACCGCAGATGAGTACAAAAGCGATTGCAGCGCCAATCAGATTCTCTTTTACTCGCAATGTATAAATCCTCCCTTAGCTGACTGTGACAATCGTAACGTTTAGTGTACCAAAATATGAACCCGTATGGAAATGTTCGAAAGTACCAATGTGCTCACTTCCATCCTTCTAAAGTCTTTATTTCAAATATACATTTTCGTAAAGGAGGGGCAGGATAAGTCGGCATCCCTTATGGTATTACTATTACCATCTTCCTGAATTATACAATTGTACGTCTTTATGTTTGGTAAGTTGCGGTGGGAAGGGGGAAAAAGAAAACCTAGTGGCATCGGGTATGCGGGAGTGCAACGAAATGAAACGAAGAAGTAATTTTATTGGAGTATCATATTTAATTTTCTAAGTAAGCAATTAAACAATTGTGCAAAAACGTCGGGTCCTTTAAAATCAAGAAATAGGTCCCGGATAGGTAAGAGCTGGAGGACTTCGGGTAACAGAAGAGGAGATGATACCAATCTCAACGATTCGATTGCACTTATTGCATGCGCAGATTGCACAGCAGTCGGTAGCCGTAAGAACCAGCAAGGGAAAAGTATGGAGCGGGAAAATCGAAAAGGTAGAGGAACAGTTCGTGCAGCTGCGTTACCAGTCCAACGTGCTTGTGCATGTTCCGATCTCTGTTATCGAGGAAGTTAGGCAATATTAGGCAAGGAGGAGGCGAGCCTGCATAGGTTTGCCTTTTTTAAATTCTAAGAGCTCCTAAGCTGCCTGCCGTTAATCTTGTGCAAGAAAAGTCGGATAGGGAGAATTCCCTTTTGTTAATCTATTGGTGAGGAAAGGAGGGGAAACGGATGAATACGCTGGAACAAATGAATCAGGCTTTGAAATATATCGAGGATCATTTGGCCGAGGAGATTGATCTTAAGGAAGCGGCCAGAAGGGCACGCTGCTCGGAGTACCATTTTTCGCGCATGTTCTCGTTTCTTGCCGGGGTTTCCTTGTCTGAATATATCCGAAGGAGAAGATTTACGTTGGCGGCTTTTGATCTGATGAACTCTTCATCCAGAGTGATCGACGTGGCGGTCAAATACGGTTATACCTCCGCGGATTCGTTCAGCAAGGCATTCCAGGTTGTTCACGGGCTTACACCGTCCGAGGCAAGGCAGCAAGGGCAGTCTTTGAAAGCTTTTCCCCGCATGTCCTTTCAATTAACCATAACAGGGGGAGACGAAATGAATTACCGGATTGAAGATAAGGAAGCGTTCCGCATTGTTGGGCTGATGAAGCGGGTACCAATTGTATTTGAAGGCGTGAACCCGGAAATTGCGGCAATGTGGCAGAGCTTGACCGAGGAGCGGATCCGCGAGCTTAAAACATTATCCAATATGACACCTACAGGCTTAATTAGCGCCTCCGTAAATTTCTCCGAGGGCCGTATGGAGGAAAAAGGAGAGCTAGACCATTATATCGGTGCAGCAACGAGTTCCGCATGTCCGGAGCATTACAGCGAACTGCTGGTTGAAGCCGGAACATGGGCCGTATTCGAAGCGGTAGGGCCATTCCCTGCAACGCTGCAAAATGTTTGGGGACGCATCTACTCGGAATGGTTTCCGTCCTCGAATTACGAAGCGGCGCAAGGTCCCGAGATTTTGTGGAATGAGCATAAGGATACCAGTTCTCCGACGTTCCGGAGCGAAATCTGGATACCGGTCATTCAGAAGGAATAGATCAAGCGAGAAGAAGAGGGAGAACCTCTTCTTTTTTTGCTTTACTTAAGAACATACGTTTGGTATTATTTTGTTTGCGAGTATAATTTCCAGTAACTGGGGTGTTGAATGGTGATGAAGAAGGCGAAAGTCGAGAATTCTCTTACGGTCTTAGTGGTGTCCAATCTGGCTGATTCACAAAAATATTATGCGGAAGCATTAGGGTGCGAAGTGAATGACTATTGGGTTATTCGGGATAACTTTGGCCTAGGTTTCAAGCTTATTCAAGCGGAGGACAGCAAGGATGTACGTCCAAACAAAGGGATATGGAATACGTATGCTTACGTACAGACTCATCAAGAACTGGATCTTCTCTATGCGGAGCTGAAAGTAAACGGGGCAATCATTGAAGCTGAGCCTGTCCTATCCGAGCATGATTGGGGAGTGTGGAAGGAATTCTCGGTGAAGGATCCGGACGGTTATGTCATCGGATTTGGTTCCGGGAGTAAGAATGAGGAATCTTAATATGGCGTCATGGCGTTAGCTCTTAAGGAAGGTTGAATATAGGTGTCAAAAGCTGTACAGGGACTATTCCTGTACAGCTTTTTTGTTAGAGGCGAGTTGAAATTGCAGCTTGATCCGAACTTCGTTGCCGCGGTGTATTTTTCGTTGCTGCGGTAGATTGATGGAGAATGGCGCGGCAAACTATGCTTGATTTTGTAAGCGCTATATTCTGGGATGGCATTCATCCACTATGAAGGAGGTTGTCTTGTGTATCGACGAAAAAGGAGATTCGTGAGCTTGGCGATGAGTCTTCTGCTGACAGCAACTCTGGCAATTGGAGCAGGGCCGGTCAAGTCTTGGGCCGCGGATGAGGAAGGAAGCAATCTGATGGTTAACGGAGATTTCGCGGATGGAACGACGGGCTGGAAAACCTGGGGGGCAGACTGGAGCGCGGTTGACGGCATCGCGAAGATGCAGCCCGCTCAAGGCGGAATCGTCCAGGAAAATCTGCCGCTGGAGGCAGGAGCTACATACAAGCTGAGCGTGGATGTCAAGCTTGGGGCAAAGGTAGGAGCCGAGCGGTACTTCTTCTTCGCCGTACGAACGAATGAAGCCGCGCCGGTTGATATCGACGGGACTAAATACGAGACTTATGTTAATGCGGCCGATGACGCGGGCATGGATTGGCTGACGGTGGAGAAGACCTTTACGATGCCCATGACGCTGAGCGAGAAAGGCTATCGTCTTGAAGTATGGGGACTTGGCTCGGAACGAGACATCGATAATGTTCAATTGGTCCGAACGGACAAGGGGGGCGGCGGTCAGCCGCTGGAGCTTTTGAAGAACGGGGATTTCGAGAACGGCCTCGAGCATTGGGGAATCTCGAGTATCAGTCCCGCGGAAGCCGAAATAACCGCTTCCGACGATTCTCCGCTAACGGGCGCAGCATCCTTCTACGCCAACATAGTCAAGGGAGGCTCGGCCAACTGGAACGTGCAGGCGCTGCAGGTTGTTCCGGCCGACAAGACGCTTACTTACACGCTTCGCTTCAAAGCCAAGGCGGAGAAACCGGGCAAGGTCATCGGCGTGGATATTCAGGAAAACGGAGGCTCCTGGACCCGGTATATGGACACAACCTTCGAGCTGACAACGGATAAGGAGTCTTATGAGTATACGTTTAAGCCGTCGGATACGGACTTGAAAGCCGCCTTGAACTTTTTCGTCGGGGAAGGGGCAAACAGCGTATGGCTGGACGATGTGTCGCTGACGGTGGACGGCATTCCTTATGACGGGAAGACGCTCTACGCTTCGGGATTCGAAGACGGTCTGACGACCGGATGGACACTGGCAGGCGCGCCTGCGTTGGCGTCTTCGGAAGCTGAAGCCCATGAAGGACAGAAGAGCATGCTCGTCACGGGACGCGCTGATAATTGGCAGGGAGCGCAATATGATCTTCTGGGCAAAGCCCAGCCCGGGACGGCCTATGTATTCACCTACTGGTTCAAACCGGCCGGAACCGTCGCGTCCGGCGATGAGATGGTCATTACGCTGACGAGGGATTCGGGCGAGGGACCAACCTACGATCGGGTTGCCGCGGCTGCCGTACAAGAAGGGGAATGGACGAAGGTAAGCGGCGAATATCTGATTCCGTCCTTAACCGAAGGTGCCTCGTATACGACGCTTAACGTCAAGCTGGATTCGGCGATTGGTACGTTTGACTATTTCGTGGATGAGGCCAGCATTGTCCGCAAGCCGCCATCCGTTATCCAAAACGACATCCCTTCCATGTGGGAAGCATACGACGGGAAGTTCCCGATCGGAGCTTCGGTCGAACCGCGTGATTTGGAGGGAGGAAGCGGAGAACTGGTAAGCAAGCATTTCAACAGCATGACGCTTGAGAACTCGATGAAAATGAATGTGCTGGAAGCCTCGAAGGACGTTTACAACTTTACGGCTGGCGATACGGTCGCGCAGTATGCCCTGGAATTGGGCAAGAGGCTTCGCGGGCATGCTTTGGTCTGGCATGCGTCCACTCCCGATTGGGTATTCAAGAATGATAGCGGGGGGAACCTCAGTCCGGATCATCCGGCAGACGTTCAGTTGGTGGACAGCAGGCTGAAGACTTACATTGAAACCGTCGTTAAGCATTACGAGGAAATGGATCATGCCGTCTATGCCTGGGATGTCGTCAACGAGGCCATAGACGAGTCCCAGCCGGACGGCTTCCGCCGGAGTCCATGGTATGCCTTTTTTGGCCCCGCTTATATCGCCAAGGCTTTCACTTACGCGCATGATGCCGATATGGAAGACGGGCACAAGGATCTTGAGCTCTTCTACAACGACTACAACGAATACGATCCGAAGAAACGGGCGTTTATTCTGAGCATGCTTCAAGGACTCAAGAACGACGGGGTGCCGATAGACGGCTTTGGCATGCAGATGCATATCGGCCTTGCTTCGCCTTCGGTCGATGCCATTTCGAAGTCGATTGACATGTATTCGGCGCTTGGTCTTAAGGTGCAGGCAACGGAACTGGACGTCAACATCTTCGATGTCTACCCGCTGGCCATGGACACCTTGACCCCGGAAGCGGATGCCGCGCTGGGTTACCGGTATAAGGCTTTGTTTGATGTCTTTAAGGAAAAAGCCGCCGAAGGCAAATTCCAGGCGGCAACGTTCTGGAATATTCATGACGGGCGTTCCTGGCTGAACGCTTATATTCAACCGCTTAACAAGTCGCATCCGCTGCCGTTCGATCGCAACCTGCAAGCAAAAGGCGCTTATTGGGGAATCGTTGATCCGTCGAAGCTGCCGGCCCTGATTCGGGAAGCATGGGCGGCGGATGTCAAAGCCGTGAATGACGGCCTGGAGGATGAGGGCTATCGGTATTTGGCGGCAACCAAGCTTCCATCGAATTCGCCGGTCTCGTTCAGCGCGGCTTGGGACGCCGGTCATCTGTCCTTGTTCGTCCGAGTATCGGATGTCTCGGCAGACACGGCGGATAAGGTAGAAGTATTCGTTGATCCCGACAATTCGGATGATGCCTTCGATCCGTCGAAGGATATCAAGGCTGTCCATGAGCGCGGGGAGCAGGCCGGCGATGCATACAACGCTGAATTCGTAATACCGCTGAACGACTTGACGCTAGGCAAGACGCTTGGCTTCGATATTCGGGTGACGGACGGGGAAAACGTCTTCAGCTGGAACGATGCGGCTAACTCGCAGGAGACAAGTACGCTGAACTATGGCAATTTAACGCTGACCCATGTTCCGTTTACGACAGCCGTGCAGGCGAAGGTAAAGCCGGTTATCGACGGCTTGGCCGAATCGGCATGGGACGCTGCCGTACCGGTAACGACGGATGTTGCGGTCAGCTCGAAGGAAGGAACGACCGCCGCGAAGGGCATTTTCCGTTCCATGTGGACCAGCGACGGCTTATACGTCCTAGCGGAAGTAACGGATCCGCTGCTGAATAAAGACAGCGTGAATACGTACGAACAGGACAGCATCGAGGTATTCCTCGACGAGAATAATGCCAAGACCTCCGAATACGAGGAAGCGGGAGATGCCCAATACCGGATTAACTACAACAATGAGTACAGCTTCAACGGAAAAACCTTAAATTCGGACGTTCAATCCGCGACAACCTTGACGGACGACGGTTATATCGTCGAGACCCTTATCCCGTTCCAAACGATTAGTCATGCGGAAGCAGGCATGCTGCTTGGTTATGACGCGCAGGTGAACGATGCCGACGAAACCGGAAAACGGATTAATACCCGTACATGGTCGGGAACGGCAGACAACGGTTGGCGGAGCACAACCGATTATGGCGTCCTTAAGCTGGTGTCCGGTTCGGACGAGAATACCGGCTCCGGAGGAAGCGGCAACGGCGGCAAAGCAGTAAGTCCCGTGAGCGTGAAGATTAAAGGGGATACCGCAACCTTAAGCCTTAACGCGGAAGTTATCAGCAAGCTGCTCGACGGTAATGCCAAACAGATGGTTATTGAGGCTAAAAGCGGAAGCGCGGCAGCCATTATGAAGGAAAACGTGCAAATTCCCGCCTCGTTAATCGCAGAAGCACAAGCCAAGGGAATCACGATTGTCCTGAAGCTGAACGACACTTTATTTACGATCGAACCGGGCACGTTCGAGATCAAGGATACCGCGAAGCTGGTTGAGCTGCATGTGGCCAAGATGCCGTTTGCCGATGCCGCGAAGGTAGATGCGGGGCTTCCAGGCGCAGGTGCAAAGCCGACCTTCGCTTATGATTTTGGTCTTGTTATTGACGGTCAGAAGACGACTTCCTTTGGAAAGCCGCTTGGCATTCACATCCCTCTGGACAGCTCTCAGCTCGCCGTGCAGGACAAAGCCGGAGCTTATACGTATAACGAATCCGCAAGCAAATGGGAATATGTCGGCGGGCATGCGGCAGACGGAATGCTGGCTTTTGCAACCGGACATTTCTCGGCTTACGCCGTAGTCGTAAACGACAAGACGTTTGCGGATATCGCGAACCATTGGGCAAAGACGGCAATTGAACGGCTTGCTACAAGATGGATCGTGACGGGCATCACCGATTCGTCCTTTGCGCCGGATAAGAACGTTACCCGTGCCGAATTTGCCGCGCTTCTGTTCCGCGCGCTGGAGCTTAAAGGGGAAGCAGGAGATGCAAGCTTCACGGATATTGGGGTAAACGATTGGTACGCTCCATTTGCCGAAGCAGCCGCGGACAACGGCATCATGCAAGGGAACGGCCGCGGACAATTCGCGCCAAACGAGGCCATGACAAGGGAGGAGATGGCGGTTGCGATAGTTCGTGCCTACCATCTGTCCAAAGAAGAAGCTGGAAGCATTGAGGCAAATAACGCCATGTTCAGCGATCAATCAACGCAGGCGAAATGGTCGGGGCAAGCCATTCAAGAGGCGATGTCGCTCGGACTGCTTCAAGGCTATCCGGATCATTCGTTTAAGCCAAAGGCAGCGCTTAGCCGCGCCGAAGCGGCGGCTGTTGTGACGAAGCTGCTTGATCTTATCGAGCAATAGACCATTTGCATCATGGAAGCGAGCTGGATTATGCCCGTAAGCGGGCAAAACAATCAGGGAGGGAAAAAGCATGTCTATTAAATCTGTACGGGATTGGGGATTGTCTTTACTTGTCACCATGATGCTGCTGTCGTCACTTGGTTTGGCGCCTGGCGTTGTTCACGCGGCTGCGACCTATTACGTAGCCACAAACGGAACCACTTCGAATCCGGGTACGTTCAGCCAGCCTTTTGCCAATATCAATCAATTCATGTCGGTTGCGCTGCCGGGGGATACCGTGCTTGTGCGCGGAGGGACTTATTCGATCGGAGAGACTTATTTGTCCAAGTCGGGAACCGCATCCGGAGGCAACATTACGATCAAGAATTACCCCGGCGAAGCCCCGATTCTCGACGGCGGCGGCTCAAGCGGAGTCGCGTTTTATTTTGGCGAAGGGAATCAGGGAGCGGGCAAAGGAAGCTATATTACGATTGAAGGTTTCATTATCCGCAATTACTGGCGGAGCGGCATTAATATCGGCTGCTGCGAGGTAAACGGAGCGCATCAAACCGTGAGCAACGTGACCATTCGCAATAACGTCGTTGACCGGATGGGACAGAACGGCATCACGTTGATGAATGCCGCGAATGTAACGGTAGAGAACAATCTGGTTGGCCGGACGGGATGGGATGCGGGTACCGGCTCATGGTCAAGCGGTATTAACCTCTATCAAATCTACGGTTCGAACAATGTCGTGCGCAATAATGTGACTTATCACAATATCGATGTCTCCGGCTACCATACGGACGGCAACGGCATTATCGTCGATTTGTCTTATTACAACGGCAGTGCCCGAATCGAGAATAACCTCGCCTTCGAGAACGGGGGAGCGGGGATAATCATGACCCATAGCGCGGGAGGCACAATCATTAACAATACGTTGTACGAGAACGGCAAGGAGCCGACCTATGTCAACGGAGGAACGGGCCTTGGCTTCTACGGCACGGAAGGAACAAACGGCATGACCGTCAAGAACAATATCGTCTACCAGTCGTTTGGCAATGGGCTGTACACATCACAAAGCATGACGAATAGCACGTTTGCAAACAACAATATTGCCGGTCAATCCGGTTATTCCGATCCGGCCTTCACGGACGCCAATAACGCGGATTTCCGGCTGCAATCCAGTTCCTCCAGCATCGATACGGGGACTTCCTCCGGCGCGCCTTCGGACAGCATCGGCTTCGACAAGAACGCGCTGCTGAAGACGACATTGAATCAACCGGTCAGCTGGTACCGGTATGCGCCTGACTTTGCGTATATTGAGGGCAAAGGCGAGGTGAAGAATCTATTCGCTTCCGTCTCCAGGCCGCAAGGCGGCGGCTACGACAAAGGAGCTTTCGAATCAACGGCTACCGGAGGCGGCACGGGAGGACCGGGAACGAATTTGATATCAAACGGGGAATTTGACAACGGAACAAACGGCTGGTGGACGTACTTCGACGCCTCCGCGTCCGGGACAATCGCTGCGACGACAAGCGCGGGATTAAGCGGGACCAACGCGCTTAAGTTCGACCTAAGCAACGGCGGGGATGCCGATTGGAAAGCGCAGCTGGGACAGACGGTATCTTCGCTCTCATCCGGAACAACGTATACGTTAAGCTTCAAGGGGAAGGCGGATTCCGCCCGCAGCATAACCGTCAGCGTCTCGCAGGAAGGGTCGCCTTACTCCACATTCCTGAGCCAGACGGCAAGCCTTACGGCAAGTGGTCAAACCTATTCGTATACCTTTACGCCTAACGCGTCCGGCAATGTATACGTCAAGTTTAATGTCGGAGGAGGCAGCGCCGATGTCTATCTTGATCAAATCTCTCTGACGAGCGGGAGCGGAACGGCTTCAAACCTTGTCGCAAACGGCGGGTTCGAGTCGGGGACGCTAGACAGCTGGTCCTCATGGGGAGGGACGCAGCAAGCTGCAGCTGCGGCGAAGTATTCAGGCAACTACGGATTGTCTTCCTCGGGCAATGGCATTGCCCAGACGATAACAGTCGAGCCTAATACCACTTATGTGCTAACCGCCATGGGCAAGGCGGTAACGGGATATATGAATATCGGCATTACAAATTACGGCGGAACCGAGATCAGCAGGCAGGTCTCATCGAGCTCTTGGGCGGCCATTACCCCGATTACGTTTACGACGGGGTCAAGCGCGACAACCGCGCAAGTCTATGTATGGGAGCCGCAGGGCAATACCGGTTATGCGGATGACTTCAAGGTAGTCAAACAATAGCATACAGCTGTCCCTATCCTCCCCGCGTATCGCGGGGAGGCTTCTCTGCCATTGAAGAACGGAAAGAGTGGGCGCGCGGGAATAAGAATAATAGAGAAATTATGGGTGAGAGGCGGAAACGGAATGTTGACTAGAAGAGCTTATCTAATTGAACCGGGCAAATTGGAGGTGAAGGAAACGGAGCTGAAGCTGCAGCTGCAGCACGATGAACTGCTGCTGGAAGTATTGGCTTGCGGCTTGTGCACATGGGAGCTGAACCATTTCCAAGGACGGATTGGAGAAGCTCCAATGTCGCTGGGACACGAGTTCGTAGGCAAAATAATAGAGATGGGATCAAGCGTTTCCAGCTTCGAGCCGGGGGATGTTGTCACCGGTCTGCCCGGCGCGCTTGACGGTTTCTCCGAATACATGACGGTAGCGGCGAAGAACTGCGAGAAAATAGCGCCGGGCATTAAGCCGGAGCATGCGCTGGGAGAGCCGCTCAAATGCGTCGTTACCGTTCTGCGCGGCGCCGCCCCGGAGGCAGGCGATTACGGGGTGGTTATTGGAGCGGGTCCCATGGGGATATGGGCGGTTCAAGCGCTGGCGGGCAATTCGCTCAGTGCTTTGATTGCCGTAGACGTGGATGAAGAGAAGCTCAAGCTGGCCGCGCAATACGGAGCCACGCACACGATTAATCCGGCAACTGTGGATACCGTCGAAGCCATTCGCGAGATTACGCGGGGCCATATGGCGGATTTCGTGATCGAAGGAACGGGCAATACGAAGGTTATCAACGACGGGATAAAAATGCTGAAGGCAGGCCGAGGCCGGCTCGTATTGATGAGCTCGTACAAGTCTGCAGCAGAGAGCCTGGATGTCGTGGGCATGGTGGAGCGTTCCGCCGAGATACGCGTGCCTCATCCGGGATACTCCCTAAATGAGCAAGATGATTTGAGAAGAGCCGTCCAGCTGCTTAATAAAGGCGTGTTCCGTCTTGAAGGCATCGTAAGCCACAAGTTTTCCCTGGATCAGATTCAATTGGCGTTTGAATCGCTTGAGAAGCGGCCTGCCGGTTACTTGAAAGGAGTCGTGATTCCAAAGCTATGATAAGAAGATTCAGCGTGAATTTTTTGTTTGCGGACGGTGCGGTGCTGCAGCGTGACAAGCCCATCCGGATTTGGGGCAGCAGGCAAGGAACGGATGTTGAACTGCATGTGAGCTTGGGGGATTATTCTTCATCCGCCTCCGGCAGCGGAACAGATTGGGAGGCTGTTCTGCCAGCACTTGAAGCAGGAGGCCCCTATGAATTGCGTATCGAGGATACGGGGCGCGGCGATTGCTTGACGATATCCGATCTCTTGATCGGAGACGTATGGCTTGCGGGTGGCCAATCGAATATGGAGTGGGCTTTGGAAGAGTCACTTGGCGGGCAAGAGGAGCTGCTGCGTTCGCAGGATGCCCTACTGCGTTATTTCCATGTTCCCCGTGTCGCCCACGAAAGCTTATACAATGAAGAAGAGCATGGACAACCCCGCTGGGAGTCATCTTCGCCGGTAGCGGCAGGAAAATTCTCGGCTGCAGCCTATTATTTTGCGGCTGGCTTGCGCGAGAAGCTGGACGTTCCAATCGGGATAATCGGCTGTAACTGGGGAGACACATCGGCTGCCTGCTGGATCCCGGAGGAGACGATGTCTGCCGATCCCGGGCTGACACCGATTCTGGAGAACCACCGGAAGGCGATGAAAGAGTTTAATGCCGCGGAATACGAGCAGCAAATGAGTCATTACCTCGCGCAGGTACAGCAACACGAAGAAGGAATCCGGCAACGCTTGCCAGCAGAGCTGCTCCAGCCCTATCCCTGGCCTATGCCTCTGGGGCCTCACAGCCGACAACGCCCAAGCGGACTCTATTACACTATGGTTAAGCGTGTTATCCCTTATGCAATAAAGGGTTTTATTTTCTATCAGGGCGAAAACGATGTCGCGCTTGGCGGGCGATACGAGCGGCTTCTATCCGCCTTGATTCACAAATGGAGAGAGGATTGGGATGATCATCTTCTGCCTTTTCTCTATGTTCAGCTGCCGTTCTTTGGCAAGGGCAGCGCGGCATCGGGCGAAGATTGGCCGCTGCTGCGAGAAGCCCAACAAGCGGTCGCGCGTATCGTGCCCCATGCGCATATGGCTGTGGTACTGGATTGCGGAGAGCGGGAGGATATCCATCCGAAGAATAAGAAGCCGGTCGGGGAGCGTCTAGCCCTAACAGCTTTGAATAAAGTTTATGGATCGCCAACGGTTTGCGAAGGGCCAGTCCTCGAAGCCGTATGGCCGGATAACGGGGGAGCATGCCTTCGCTTCGGGCATTGTGATAGCGGGCTGGAAGGGGGAGAGCAAGGCGTAGAAGGCTTTGAGCTGGCTGGAGAGGACGGTGTATTCCATCCCGCGTCAGCGCTTGCGCTGGCAGACGGCCGAACGATTCAAGCATGCAGCGGAAAGGTCCCGGATCCAAGGGTTGTCCGCTACGGCTGGCGGAACTGGATGAACGCCAATCTGAAGAATGGCACCGGACTGCCAGCAGCACCGCTGAGAGCGGAGCTTGCGCCTGCTCGCATACGCAAGCCCGGCGAGCTTTGGCTGGATACGGAAGGGCATCCCATTCATGCTCATGGAGGAAGCATGCTGTTCCACAATGGCATTTACTACTGGTATGGCGAGTATAAGCATGGTTCGACGTCCACGAGTCCCGCCGGCATCAACCGGGTCGACTTTCTGGGCATCGGCTGTTATTCTTCGGTCGATCTGACCAACTGGCAGTTCCGGGGTCTTGCCCTTAAAGCGGAGAAGAATCCGGCGAGCGAATTGCATGCAAGCAGGGTGGTGGAGCGTCCCAAGGTTCTCTATAACGATATCGCCAAGCAATTCGTCATGTGGGTGCATGCCGACGACGAGGATTACAAAGCCGCCAGCTGCGGGATTGCCGTGGCGGAAGCGCCGGAAGGACCGTTCCGTTACCTCGGGAGCTTTCGGCCGAACAGGGAAGAAAGCCGGGATTTTACGTTGTTTCAAGACGAGGATAACCGTGCCTATCTTTATTATTCCTCCGAAGGTAATGCCACTCTTCATGTGACGGAGCTGTCCGTCGATTACACGGGAGTACAAGAGGCGTATACCCGCAATTTCGAAGGACGTTATAGAGAAGCGCCGGCAGTCTTCAAGAAAGACGGCCGCTATTACATGATTACCTCCGGCTGTACCGGATGGGAGCCTAATGAGGCAGAATGGGCGGTATCGTCCGCTCCTGAAGGGCCTTGGACGGCGGTCGGCAATCCGTGCCGGGGCGAAGGGGCGGACCGAACTTTTGAAGCGCAGGGAACTTGGGTCGTTCAACCGCAAGGTAAGGATAAGCCGGGGATTTTTATGGCCGACCGGTGGAATAAGGATGATTTGGAGAACTCTCGTTATGCCTGGTTTCCTCTCGACTGGGAGGATAACCGGCCTGTTATTCGCATGCCGGGCAAAGCAAACGATGTTGTGATATAGAGGTTGATAGAAGGCCTTCCGCGCCCCTCGCGGAGGGCTTTCTATCGTCTTGTAAGAGAGATTTGCAGAAGTCAGTTGCTGCCGTCTATTTTTCGTTGTTCGCGTCGATTGATGGTCCAGGCGGCCGGAAGGTATGCTGAATACAGACAAAACAAGGCAATTGGTTACTGGAGGGACAGTTAGGATGAGAACACAATTACCGTTAAAAAAACGATTAAGACGAGAATGGGATATTCACCTCATGATTATTCCGGGCGTGCTGCTGCTCTTTGTGTTCAGCTATCTGCCCATGTACGGCGTGGTGACGGCGTTTCAGGATTATAACTTGTTCAAGGGCTTTGCCGACAGTCCATGGGCGGGAACCAAACACTTCCGGATGTTCTTCCATTCTCCGGATTTCTGGACCATCATGCGGAACACGGTTGTCGTAAGCCTGTTGAAGCTGATCTTCAGCTTCCCGGCACCCATCGCGCTTGCGCTCCTTCTGAATGAAGTAGGCAAGGCTGCCTTTAAGCGAATCATCCAGACCGTAAGTTATTTACCTCACTTCCTGTCTTGGGTTATTGTCGGTGGATTCGTCATCTCCATGTTATCCGTTGACAATGGCAGCATTAATATACTGCTGATGAAGCTGCACCTAATCGACGAGCCGGTAAATTGGCTTTCCGAATCGAATTATTTCTGGGGAATCCTGATTGCGAGCAATGTGTGGAAGGACATCGGCTTCGCATCCATCGTCTACCTGGCCGCCATTTCCGGCATAGATCCCCACTTGTACGAATCGGCTTCCATCGACGGGGCGAACCGCTTCCGGCAGATGTTCTCCATTACGGTGCCAAGCATCATGCCCGTCATCGTCATCTTCATGATCCTGGCGGTTGGCAATGTGATGAACGCGGGCTTTGAGGATATTCTGATCTTGACGAACAACGGGGTTAACGCGATTGTCCGCAACGTGTCCGATGTCATCGATACTTACGTATACCGGATCGGCATTCAGAACCAGCGCTTCTCTTATGCGGCTGCCGTCGGATTGTTCAAATCCGCCATTAACGTGCTGCTGCTCATCGGGGCAAACCGGTTGGCCCGAAGATCGGGTCAAAGCTTGTGGTAAGGCTAGAAACGAAGAAACGAGGATTCTCATATGACAAAGCTTAGCTCTGGCGAGAAGGTATTCCAATCCATTGTATACGTCGCATTGATTCTGCTGGGTATCGTAACCCTGTATCCGTTCTGGAACGCCATTGTCATTTCATTTAATGCAGGTGCCGATACGGCGAGGGGCGACATCACCTTGTGGCCGCGAGTATTTACCCTGGACAACTACAAGCTGGTCTTCGAAGACGGACGGCTTACCCACGCTTTTCTGATCTCGGTCTTGCGTGTTCTTGTCGGGACCACGCTATCCGTTGCTTTAACCTCGATGCTGGCTTACGGACTATCGAAGCCGAAGATTTTATTCTTCAAGCCCTATATGTTCTATTGCATCTTCACCATGTTCTTCAGCGGCGGACTCATTCCTTCGTTCGTTCTGAACAAGGAACTTCATCTGAACAATACGTTCTGGGTGCTCGTTATTCCATCCTTGATCAGCGTATACAACATGATTATCTTCCGGACCTTCTTCCGCGAGCTGCCGGACGGATTGGAGGAGTCGGCCAGAATGGACGGCTGCACGAATATCGGAACCTTCGTCCGAATCGTTATTCCCGTATCGGGGCCGGTGTTCGCCACGTTGGCGTTGTTCACGGCGGTCTTCCATTGGAACGACTGGTTCACCGCCGCTATTTATATCAATAAGATGAATTTGCTTCCCATCTCTTCCATTCTGCAGCAGATTCTGAACTCCAATCTGGCGACCGAAATGCTCGCGACCCAGACCGGGGGAAATGCTTCCGCGATTGACGCCGTCGGCAAGATTCAGACCGTCACAAGCAAATCGCTCAGCATGGCTACGATGCTTGTCGCCTCTATGCCTATCATTCTTATCTATCCCTTTTTGCAGAAATACTTTGTAAAAGGCGTTCTGGTAGGTTCCATCAAGGGGTAGAGTTTCTTCGGATAGGCTGTTAGCCTAGCTGCTTCCTCCCGAAGAGTTTCTATATATAATAAAGAATGACGAGAGGGGATTACTTAGACAATGAAGAGATCAAGGAAATCATGGTTTGCCATCGCGTCCGCGCTCCTTATTGCAAGCTCGGTTCTCGGAGCCTGCAGTAATGGCAACAACAAACCGGAAGCTTCTCCGACGACCGGAACATCCGGTGAATCAACGCCATCCTCCGATAACGCATCCGCATCGCCGGCCGGCTTCCAGCTTGGCAGCCAACCGCTTAAGTTTTCCATGTACGGCAATTATGATTGGCTGACGCTTGATCCCTGGGCGGACGACGTTCCCACGAAGTGGATTCAGGATAACCTGAAAGTCACGATTGATCCGGTTCAATCAGGCGGCGCCGCGCAGCAGAAATTCAGCACCATGCTCGCTACCGACGATCTGACGGACGTCATTCTACTGGACCGCGGACCGGATGTGGAGAAGCTCCGCCAAGCCGGCAAGCTGGTTCCGCTCGACGATTACTATAACAAATATCCGAACTTCAAGAAGTGGATGGGCGACGAGACAATTAACATGCTCCGCTCCCCGGACGGCCATATCTATCAAATGCCGAACTGGTACACGACCTCCGCTAACGGGAACGCGGGTTATTTAATTAATCGCAAGGTATATAAGGATCTGGGCTCTCCAAAGCTCGAGACCTTTGACGATTTGTATGCGTATCTGCAGAAGGTCAAAGCAGCTTACCCGGATATGGTGCCGCTTGAGACGGACGTTGAGGCACAAGGCGTTCAAATTCTCGCTTCCGGCTTTGGCGAAGGTTATTCGCCGAACTGGCCGGGTCAGAACCGCGCAGTGCCTGCGGACGGCAAGTTTGTCTCGATTTTCACCGATCCGGTGTTTAACGAAACGATGAAATACGCAAGCAAGCTGTTCAGAGAGAAGCTGATGACGCAGGATTCGTTAACGGAGAAGAAGGAGCAGGTATTTGAGAAGCTTACGAACGGAAAAGCAGCCGTATTCGTGTCTTATTCCGTACTGGAAAATCAAATCAGCGCGGCCAATACCTTGATGCGGAAAAACGATCCGGACAGCGGTTACGAAGTCATTTGGCCGGTTCACAAAGACGGCGTGAGCAAGGACAAGGTGTATCCGAACAATTATAACAAGCTGGGCTGGAACGTTAACGTCATCACGACGGCTGCCAAGGATCCGGAAGCCATCTTTGCCTATTTAGACTGGCTTACAGGTCCGGAAGGCATGTCGACTATATACTTCGGACCCAAAGGAAAGTACTGGGATGAAATGGATGCAAACGAGTATCCCATCCTGAACGATACCTGGTTTAATACGCCGCAAGAGGAAAAGGACAAGGATAAGCTTGGCCGCTGGGCATGGGTTGGCAACACGACGTATTTGGATACGATGAAGATGGCCAACAACGCGAAGATGAAGCCGGAGCAGGTGCAATGGCCGGATACGCAGCAGGCGGCGGTAACCTGGAAAACGTCCCAGGATCTGACGGCTTTCGTTAATCTGATGCCTGCCGGCGATACCGAGGCCGGCATTGCCAAAACGGCTGTTGACGAGATCTTCAAGAAATATTATGCGCAAGCGTTGTTCGCCAAGAGCGATGAGGAAGTAGATGCCATTCTGAAAAAAGCGGAAGAAGAAGCCATGTCGCAAGGCTATCAGAAGCTGCTGGATTTCGAGACGGAGGCTTGGCAGAACAACCTGAAGCAAATAGCCGGCAAATAGGCAAATAAGAATATTTTGCACTGTGAGCGAAGGGGCCGAGCAGATATACTATAGCTATATCTGCTCGGCTCTGCCTTTATTTGCTAGAGCCGCCGGTAAAGACGGGAATCGAGGTGACTACCATGTATCGCGTAATACTTGCCGATGATGAGATGCTTGATTTGGAGGGCATGGAGCTCCTCATGCCTTGGAAGGAGCTTGGTATGGAGGTTGTGTACCAGGCGACAAACGCATATAAAGTCCTGGAGTATTTGAGAGACAATGAGGCGGATGTGCTGGTCACGGATATCCGCATGCCGATTATGTCGGGACTGGAGCTCGTTCGCAAACTCAAGGATACGCATCTGGGTATTAAGGTCGTATTCGTAAGCGGGCATGAGGAATTTCAATACGCCAGGCAAGCGATTCAGATGAATGCAAACGGTTATGTTCTGAAGCCGGTTGACCAGGAAGAGCTTATTCGAGTGCTCCAGGAAATCCGTTCTCAGCTGGATACCGAACGCTATCGCGGCGCTCTGGACGAGAAGTATAGAGAGTCTGCTCCGCTTATCCGGGAACAAAAAATGAAAAGGTGGCTGAGGGGAGAATATTTGCCTGCCGCGGAAGAAGACTGGCTTGCCGAGGCGGAATTGGAAAAAAAGGAATCCATCTATACAGCCTTATTAGCGGAGCTGGATGATGCCGGCCTCAATTATTTAAAACGAACGGAGTCCGATTCCGGCGATGAGCAAGCCGATCAAGCGATGAAGGTAATAGAAAGCTGTTCCCGCTTGCTGGGAGCTTTATTTGCGTTCCGGATCGATTCGATTCGGATGCTTCTCGTCATTGACATTAACGAAGAGTCGGCGGAAGCACGGGGAGCCCAGCTCCTTTCCATGGTCAGAGAGCGATTAAACGGAACCATTACGGTTGCCGCAGGAACTCCATTCTCATCGCTTGCCGAATTGCCGGCTGCTTACTCGGAGGCAAGCCGGATATTGGAGCATAAATGGCTGTCAGGGAAAAACCGCTTGATACGATCCATGAATATTGAAGAAAGAGATTCGGAAGGCAGCCGTCCGGAAATGATGCTGGACGAGCTTTTCAACGCTATGATGCAATACGATCTTGTAAAGATAGACGATTGCCTCGAGAGTTTATTCGCATTCATCAAGCGGCTCGACCGGAAGCTTCATGTCCAGTCCTTCGCCCAGCATATTCTCTCCAAGCTTGATACGTATCTTGAAAGCGTTAACGAGAATTTGGAAAGTCTCTTGGGCATCCGTTTCGAGCAGCTGGATATTCTCTATCATTTCGAGACCGTATACGACATCCAGTCGTGGATGCGCAGACGGTTTTTCGAAATTTCGGAATCCTTGCAAAGAAAAAAACAGAAGAAAAATCATAAGATCATGAAAGAGATTGAAGATTACGTCAATGCCCATCTAGACCGGAGCATTGAGCTGAGGGAAGTTGCGGACCGTTTCTCGTTCTCGCCCAACTATCTGGGACATCTTTTCAAGGAAGAGAGGGGCGTTACCTTCAGCGAGTTCGTTATCCGCCAGCGCCTCACCAAAGCCCATGAAATGCTGCAGGATCCGGTACGCAAGGTGTACGAGGTGGCGTTCAGCGTCGGTTACAAAAATCTGACCCACTTCAACAAGCTGTTCCGGGATGCTTACGGGCTTTCGCCGAACGAGTTCAGGAGGCAGCGTTGATGAATCGATTGCTTGGACTTAAGGATAAGCGGATGTCCTTCGGCTTCAAGCTAATGATCTCTTACCTGGTATTCGCCTTAACGCCAACCGCCGTTGTCGGCATGATCGCTTACCAATCCTCGGTCCACTCCATTAAGGAACAGACCCGGGTTAATCTTAGCGGTACCTTGGAGCAGATGCGGGACAATATCGATTATAAATCATCCGAAATCAAACGCAGCTCGGACCAGCTGTTCTATGATCTTACCGTTCAGAAGCTGCTGCGAACCTACAAGGCGGGCTGGACAAGCTACGACTCGCTGCAGAATTACATGCTGCCAACGTTGCAAAACATTATGCTCCGGGCAAGCGGGAAGCTGCAGGTCCGGCTTTATTTGGCCGAGGAGTCTTTTCCCGAGATCTACGGTGAACTGGATTCGCGGAAGGATCCGCTTGACGAGAACAACCGGTTTGATATTTACCATCTGTCGCGTATCGAGGAAGAATCCTGGTACAAAGACTTGCCTTGGCAAGCCAATCCGGAGGTCATCGACCCTAAGGTATACAGGGGAGAAGAATATGTCTGGAGCCAGGTTGAGAATGACGGGCAATTCGGCAATGTATCGATGATCCGCCGCCTTGTCGATTTCGATAAGGGAAGGACATTCGGCATTCTCCGCATTATGGTCAAGGTGGATGCTTTGCTCGAAGCTGCCGATTACCGCAAGCTGGGAGAATCCAGCACGATTTTGGTTGCGGACGGCAAAGGCGCGACCATGCGTCTGTCGGGCGTGAGACCGGATATCTCCGGAGAGCATGCTGGAACGCAAACCTTTAAGATAGAGGATGTCTTGCCCGGGTTAGGCTGGAAAATTGTCGCGTCGCTTCCGCAATCGGTCCTGGAGAAAGATGCCAGGCATGTCCGGAATTTGACGCTGCTCGTTTGTTTTATAAGCACGATCGTCCTTATTGCGATAGGTATATTAATTTCGCGTTATTTCTCTAATGGGGTAAAAAGGGTCATCGCTTCCTTGAACGCGTTCCGGAGCGGCGATTTCGGAAACCGGATGGAGATTAATGGCGCCGATGAATTCGCTCAAATTGCAAGGGCTTTCAATAAAATGAGCAAAGACATCGACCGGCTGATTCAAGAGGTATACCTGGCTAACATTGAGAAAAAGGAAGCTGAACTCGAGACGCTGCAAGCGCAAATTAATCCGCATTTCCTGTACAATACGTTATCCTCGATCAGCAGACTGGCCAAGATGGGCGAGATCGACAGGCTGCACGACATGGTTATGGGGTTAGCGAAATTTTACAGACTTACGCTTAACGAGGGCAAGACGCATATTCCCGTTACGAAAGAGCTGGAGCAGGCTATTACTTATTTGGAAATTCAGAAAATCAAGCACCGGGACCGGATTCAGGTATGGTATGACATCGAGCCTTCGGTATACGGGTATGAGACGATCAAAATCATTCTGCAGCCGTTTCTGGAAAATGCGCTACAGCATGCTTTTTTCGAGGATCGGATGTCGTTAAAGCTGACGGCTAGACGGAAAGGGGAAACCATCGTCTTTGGCATTGTTGACGACGGAGTAGGGATGAGCAGAGAGCAGCTTCGGCAAATGAATGATCCGGATGGCGCAAGGATAGGCTACGGCGTACGCAATGTCGATGAACGAATCAAGCTTCAATACGGTCAGGCTTACGGCGTGGAGTTTGGCGGGGGTCAAGGGATGGGAACCTCCGTGCGGATTACGGTTCCGGCGATCCGGGCCGGCGTGTGAAGCTGTTAAGGATGGAGGGATTACCGTTATGAGAAAAGTGTTAATCATCGGCGGCACGGGCATGATCAGCGAAGCGATTACCGGACGGCTGCTCGCAGAGGAAATGACGAAAGTGGTTCATCTGAATCGGGGCAGCAGGCCTTCGCCGGATGGCGTCCGCCGCATTCAAGCGGACCGTGGCAACAAGCAGTCGCTGCTGGAAGCCATTCAATGTGAATCGGAATTCGATTGCGTTATCGACATGGCTGCCTTTTCGCCGCAGCATGCCAGAGACGCGGTTGAATTATTAAGCGGCAAGACGAAGCAGTATGTTTTTTGCAGCACGGTTGACGTATATACGAAGACGGCAAAATATTATCCGATTGACGAGGCGCATGAGAGGAACCCGGCTGCAACCTTCCCTTATGCTTGCGGCAAGAAGGAAGCGGAAGATATTCTGCTGGACGCCTCAGCAAAGTTGCCCGTTACGATCATACGGCTTGCCCAGACCTATGGAGGTACATCCGGCGCTATTGCTTCCATCGGAAGCGGGGAGTATCAGATGCGCCGGCTGCGGGAGGGACGCCCGATTATTGTTCACGGCGACGGCTCGTCGTTATGGGTTGCCTGCCATCGGGATGATGCGGCGGCCGCTTTCGTGAACGCAATCGGCAATAAGCAGGCCGTTGGCCGCGCCTTTAACGTAACCGGTGAAGAGTGGATGACCTTCAATCAATACTGGACGATTGTTGCCAAGGCGCTTCAAGCACCCGTTCCGAAGCTTGTCCATATACCGACGGATCTTTTGCAGGCGATGCTGCCAAAGCGGGCGGAATGGTGCGCCGAGAATTTCAGGAATGTAACGATCTTCGATAATTCGGCAGCCCGTGAGGTGTTGGGTTTCCGGTATACAATCCGCTGGGAAGACGGCATCCGGGCTTTTATCCGCGAGCTGGATCAGCGGGGGCTGATCGCGGGCAGCGAGGAGCTTCCCTTTTACGACCGGTTGCTGGAGCGCTGGGAAGAGCATTCGTGCAGTCTCGTTCAAGAGATACGTCCTTATGAGGATTAAGGAAATACCTGACCATTTTCTATCCAAGAACAGTCATAACTCCTACGCATCTGATGGAAGCTCTCCTGTAAGATAAGGGTGAAATTCATATCAAGACTACTATGACTAGGAACGGAGCTATCTGGATGAACATTTCCTTTGTACCGGTTACGGCAAGCGCGGTTGCCGCTTATGATTGCTATGAGATCGTTATTCAGGTTGATGAACCGGCATTTCGCAATCCATTCACCGAAGTGGAGATCATTGGACAATTCGGACGCGATGAAGACTTATTTACCTTTCAACACGGCACGCCCGATGGCGAGCTCGGAACGGCGGAAAATCGCGACAGTCTTATTCCGGTAGACGGGTTTTGCGATTCGGAAGACGGAAGCTTGTATCGGATTCGTTTCATGCCGCGTTCGGCGGGGCGGTACGTTTACACGGTCTCTTTCCAATACGGGGGCAAGGCATGGTCACATGAAGGGCATTTCGATGCCATAGCAGGCGATAACCGAGGACTGATCCGGGTAGATGAGGAGCATCCTTTTCATTTCGTATGGGAGGGAACGGGCGAGCATTACTTCTATAACGGGATGACGGCTTACCATTTGCCCGGCATTCGCAAGGAAGAAGAAATCAGGCGCACGCTGGACCGCTTTCATCACCATAAAGTCAACCGGGTGCGAATCGGGTTAAGCTCCAGCCGGGTGCGCAATGCGATGGCCTGGTTCGAACCGGTATACGAGTCGGAGGATTTCACCTTCTGCTATGGCCCTTGGAAGGCAGAACGTCCGGATGATGCGGAAAATCCGGGATGGGACGTAACAAGGTTCGACTTGGCTTATTGGCATAAGCTGGAGCGGACAGTCGAATACGCCCGTCAGAAAGATATCGTTCTTTCTATCATTATGTATGTAGACGCTTACCGAAAGGGTGCTGATCCCTTTGGCAAGTTTCTGATGGGCGGACAAGACGAACAGAGGTATTTCCGTTATGCGGCGTCACGGCTGGCAGCTTTCCCTAATATAACCTGGGACCTGACGAATGAATACCGTTTGATTCGTCCGCATCAATGGGTGGAACGGATGGGGCATTATCTTCAATCATGCGATCCCTATCATCATCTTATGACCTGCCACGGGCATGGAACCTTTGAATTCCGGATGTCCGGTTGGGCTGATTTTGCCGTCTATCAAAGCTGGGATGAGAGCGGCGGCTATTCGTACATGCGGCATAACAGGGAATTGCAGCTGCAAACAGGTAGAATCATCCCCCAAATCAACGAAGAGTTTGGCTATGAGGATCATTACCCGACGGCTTGGGGCGAAGGTAAAGTATACCCGATGAGAAGCCGCGATACGCTGCGGCGCAGAGCGTGGGAAATCTATATGGCAGGCTGTTATCAGACAAGCGGAGAATACGCGGGACATGGACTCGGCGGCTGGGTTAACGGGCGCGGCGATGATTCGATGAGGCTGCTCGAAGGTTTTGCCCATATTGCGGCGTTCTTCGAAACCTGTGCGTGGTGGAAGGCGAATCCGAGTGAAGCTTTGGTCAAGCAGCCGGATGCGTTCTGTCTGGCCGATGAGGGTGATCTGTACATCGTATATACCCCGGTTCCCCAGAACATCGAGCTTCAACTGCAAGCCGGGAGCTACGAAACGACCTGGTATAACCCGAGAACAGGAGAATTTATGGAACCGCATGTTGTTCAAGCGTCGGGACAAGCCGTTCAGTTCGAGTGCCCTAAGGTAGGGAGCAGCGCCAGCGCTACAAATGATGATTACGTGCTCCGTCTTAGACGAAGCGAAGCCTAATATCGTTATACCCGGCAGGCCGTGGAGAATCCTGAAAGTGGAATTCGCCACAAGCCTGCTTTTTTTTTCGAGAGCATAATCACTCGATCTTCCTACCTGCAGCAATCTATTGTCCCACTCTAGTTTCGGTAGCCGCCTCTATAATGAGGAGGATATACGAGCAGAAAGAAGGGACAGGCATGAGCAAGATGTACGTAAACGTCATTCACCGCGCAGACCGGGGGGCGTCTATGCTGGAAGGAATCAAATTTCAACAGGATGAAGCTCACCGCGCCGGCATTCGAACAACGATTCTGTTGTCATACGAGGGGCTATGCGATCCGGATATGGTGGCTTACGTAAAGACCCAAATGGCGCTAGGCGATGAAATAGGCATTCATTTCCACAACATGATGTGCGAGGAAATGCTTCCATACGCGGAAAGCGATGAGCAGGCCTTGTATTTGCATTCCTATTCGTCGAAAAAGAATATCGTGGACCGCATCTTCGGGGTATTCCAAGCGGAATTCGGGTTTGTGCCAACTGCCATAGGCGGTTATATCATGGACACAGAAACAACGCTTTATATTAAAGAAAAATATCCGCAGGTGAAAACGTCCATCACGAACTGTTTCGAAGAAGGCGTCAAGATGTTCGAGGGCAATAACGGCTCCTGGTATTTGTTCAGCGACGGCGGACCTTGGGGGGCCTTCTATCCTTCGAAATATCACTATCTGGCTCCCGGTCGGGATAAGGAAAACTCCATTGATCTCGTTGCCCTACCGCATCTGAATCGTGACATGGTGCTTGCGCTGACAAGCCGTGACGATTATTTCTCTTCCCATCCCGCCAATGTGATGAGAGCGAAAGCAAATGATGGCCCAAACAGCCCGTACATGCACCGGTTCGTTGACCAATGGATTGAGCAGAAGAACTATAACGGCTTCTCCTATTACAACGTATTTGTCAGCACGCCGTGGGTAGTGCCCGGCAATATCTTTGTCGATAACTTTGAACATGCGCGCGCATTATATATCGATTCCCTGCAATACCTGAAAGGGAAGGCGGAGCAAGGCGAAGTGGAATTCATGACGATGAGCGAATTCGCCGACTTTTACAAAACGGAGATTGGTGCCGGAGCGGCGGAAGTCACCTTGTGGAAGGACATCCTCGCCGGCACGAAACGCCAAACGTTCTGGTACGCGGATTCCTATTTCCGCGCGGCTATTGATTTGAATATTGGCGGCGTTATTTGCGATTTCCGCCCGTATGTCGGGGAGTTGTCCGGCGATACCGGACCGGATACGGACATTTTGTGGAACGGCAACTATCCGTATGTCATTGCTCGGGAGCATCGCGGCCATTCCGGACACCGCTGCGTGATCAAGTATGAAGATGCATCGGCCAGCATTGAAGGAAAACGCGCCAAGGGAAGAATCGAACGTACGCCGGATGGCAAGCAGCAGCTTGTAGTCGAGCCGATCCGCATTCAAGTTGGCGGTCTCGAGGTTACGCTGGAATCCGCGTTCACCTTCACGGGAGATGGCAGAATTCTTATTGAACGACGCGTTCTTGAGCTGTCCGATCCAACGGCTGAAATTACACTGACGGAAGTGCTCGACGGCTGTTACGGAACAACGGTGTATCCGGAGGATATGCGAGGCATTGAATTGACCGTACTGTCGCATCAAGAGGAGAAGCACACGATCCCGTTTACTTACCGTTCGAAGGAAGCGCGCGTTGCGGCTCCGGCGGAAGTGAAGGCCATTATCCCGCAAATCCGCACGCAGTTGTCCCTGACTCCCGAAGGGGAAGCGGATTGGGGCAGCGTGAAGGAAGGCGTCCTGTTCAAACCCTACTACAAGCTCACGCTTGAGAAAAAAGTTCAGCTCGGAGGTGTCCTGTCATCATGGCTCAACGCGGAAAAACGATGAAATTGCTGCTATGCCCTTCCTGCTTCGCCAGAGAGATCGATTACTTGCTCGCTTATGACAAGGAGGAAGATGAATATTATTGCCAGCGTTGCTGTTATGCGGGTACAGAAGAGAACGTACTAGAGTTCTACAAAGTATTCCGCAATGAAAAATATAAACTTTATAACGTCACTTATTAGGAGAGGATCCTTTGTGAATTATAAAAATCTCTATTTGCATAATGTCGTGGAGCTCAAGCCGGTGCAAGGCGGAGAAGAGGTGCAATTGTGCCGCATTCCGAATGCTCTGCGGCTGCAGCTGCACGAAATTGCGCATGATTCGGCACTCAAGACAGGCTCCGTCGAGATCCGTTTTCATATGAAATCGGATCGCGTAAAGCTAAAGTTTGCCGTGCTGAACGCGGATCAGCTGACAGGAGGACACACCGTTGCCGAGGTATATCACGGAACCTTCCAGGAGAACGCTCCTCGGATTCTGGGTACCCATGTGACGGAAATCGAGATTGAACGTCCGAAGGAAATGGAGCTTATGCAAATGATTGCAGGCAAAGAGCAGCTCCGTTTTTCGCCGGATCTCGTACGCGTCATCCTCCCTTATGAGAGCCATATCGCTCTAGTTGGCGTGGAGGGGGAGACGGAGCTGCCAAGAGAAGGCAGCATGCCGGAGCGTAAAATGCTCCTGTACGGTTCGTCGATCTCCAGTGGCGCGTCAGCCGTTCGTCCAACTGGAGCTTACAGCATGCGCACGGCCGAGAAGCTTGGCGTGGATCTATGGAGCTTGTCCATGGCCGGCGCGGCTATGATTGACGCGGAGATGGCGGATTATATCGCGCAGCTGCACGGTTGGGAGTTTGCCTTTATCGAGCTCGGCATAAACATGATTTGGGACGTCAAGAATGGAGTCCCGGGTTCGCCGGAGGAATTCAGGAAGCGCGTCGATTATTTTATTTCGACCATCGCGGATGCTCATCCGGATAAGTGGATCTTTGTAACCGATCTGTTCACCTACATGGGAGACGTGAGAAACGGAGAGCTTGGACAGCAATTCCGCAGCATCGTAGCAGAAAAAGTCAAGCAAATGAACAGACCAAAGCTGATTCATATCCCCGGCAAAGAGCTGCTTACCAAAACATCTCTGTTAACTTACGACATCATTCATCCCTCCGAAGAAGGACATCTCGAGATTTCGAATCATTTGGCGGAGCAGATCAGCCGTTATTTGCCGGTGACGGTATGATACGGCTCTTGCTTCGGGGCGATGATTTCGGAGGCAGCCTGTCGGCGAATCAAGCGATTGCGGAAACTTGCGAGCACGGCTTTCTGAGAAACGTCAGCGTGATGGCTCCGGGGTCTTACCTGGAGCAGGGTGCCTTGCTGCTCGCCGATTGCAAAGAGATTTGCTTCGGCATGCATATTACGATGAATGCCGAATGGGACCGCGTGAAATGGAAGCCTGTGCTTCCTTGTGAACAAGTGCCAAGCCTTATAGATGAACAAGGGTACTTCCTGTCTCATCCATCCCTTATGGGGAATGTGAATTTAGAAGAAGCCATTGCGGAGACTCTCGCGCAATATGATCGGCTCCGAGAGGTCGGATTCCCGATTTCGTACGTCGACGAGCATATGTTTTTCAGCTATTCCGTGAAGGGTTATGCGGAGTGGCTCGATAACTGGTGCCGACAGGAAGACCTCGTCAATTTCCATCGTTACTTTCAGCCGCTTCCAAGGGCAGCCGAAGCTGCGGCAGTGGAATTGGCAGATCCGAATGATCTGGCCCAGATTTATCTATCCCGGCATATGCAAGATATACAAGCAGCTCCGGAAGGGCTATATACCGTCATTCTGCATCCGGGTCTAGACAGCGTCGAGATGCGGCAATTCGGCAACGCCGAGTTGGACGGCGCGGACATCGCCGCGGAGCGGGCTGCCGAACGCAGGATGCTTCTGGATCCGCGTCTTGAATCTTTTTACAGCCAATACGGCGTGATCTCCGTTCGTTACGACGAGCTGGAGGAAAGGAGTTAACCTATGAATATTCATCATCATTACCCAATATCTTATCCCCGCGCCCAAGAGGTGACGGTTAGAGTAAACGGCCGAAAGGTTGACGTGCTTCGCACAAACGTTGCTTATTTCGTTCCGGCTTCTTATTCCGGTTCAGCCGTAGTCGAGATCGAGGCAGCATCGCCAATCCGCTCCGTGGCCATTAGCCCTCTAAAGCTAAATATTCCCGTTGAGGTTTCGGGCAACTCCGCGCGATTTACCTTGGAGGATAACCGGTATTTGCATCTCAAAATCGAGGGCATCTCTCTGCCCCTGTTCTTCTATGGAAATGAGGAGCAGGCGTATGACGGAAAAGCGACGTTGTATTTCAAGGGCGGACAGGTTTATGAAGTTGGCGAGCTTGTTCTTCGCGACAATGAATCCATTTATATTGAAGACGGTGCCGTGGTTAAAGGCAGCGTCCGCGCCAGCGGAGCGTCGAACATCAAAATCTATGGCAATGGCGTACTGGACGGTTCGTATTTCCATGGTACGAGAGATTACAGGACGATCCTGCTGTACGACTGCTCAAATGTTGAGATTCGGGATATTATTATGGTCGAACCGCCGTGCTGGATGATCATGCTGGCGAACTGCCGTCACGTGCACATCGACCGCATCAAGCAGATCGGCGAGGTGGTCAGCTCAGACGGCATTGATATTGTTGGCTGCCAGCATGTGCTGATCGAGAATTGCATTCTCCGCAATAACGATGACTGCGTTGTTATTAAAGCGTTTGACTGGTCGGAGAATCCGAACAGCCCCATGCTGTATGCGGCTAAAGACGTGCATAGCATTGAAGTACGCTCCTGCGTCTTCGTTAACGGACCATCAGGCAATGCGGTTGAAATCGGCCATGAGCTGACGATTGACGAAGTAAGAGACGTCAAGTTCCATGATATCGATATCGTCTCCGTCAACGGTTACGGCGCCGCGCTCAGCATTCATGTAGGCGATCGCGCAACGGTACGGGACATCGTATTCGAGAATATCCGAATCGAGCATTATTACGATAAACTGATCGATTTTCGGGTCATGCGCTCCATGTACAACACCGACAATGAAAGAGGTCGAATCCAGGATATCCTTCTGAAGGATATCGAGGTTTTATCCTCGCTCTACAATCCCGGATATTCCATTTCCGTTATCGGCGGATACGATGCGCAACATCCCGTTGAACGCGTAACCTTTGACAACTTCAAGCTTGGCGGCCACAAAATCATGAACGGCAATGAGCTTGATCTCTTCGTAAAGGAAGCAAAAGACATGAAGTTCAAATAACAGCCGATTATCGACTATTTTCGAACGATTTTCCTACCGGCTCGCGGAATCGGCTTTTTATACTTTACATTAGGGGGGCATCTCGTTTATGCAGGTCGATGTATCCAAAATACCTTTTAGTTATCCGGGCTCTTATTTCGCCATTAACCGGATGGGGACGTACGAAGATGAGCCGGAAGGCCTTTATATAAGATCGCTTCATAAAGACGTTTACCGCCAGCGGGTGGCTAGATTGGTTCTCCTTCATGATGGGAATCCCGTTCCGTTCAAGGAAGAAGCATCAGCCGCAAGCATCGCGCTTCGGTCGGAATGTGGCAGCGCGGTCATTTGCTTCGAAGATCCGACTACCTTGCAGGTCCAGACGGAAAACGTAAGCATTCGATTCCAATTTATTAGAGCCTCGCACGTTGTTCCCTATGGCGCGAATCAATGCGAAGTGAATTCGGACGGCTCGCGCGAGCATATCCGTTTAACCGCCGCTGCGGGAGATTTGAACGTAAACACGAGCTGGAACGGCGATAATGCGGATTACGTCAACATCGACATTGCGCCAAGTGCGGGAGAAGCTTCTGCCGAGGGCGTTCTGGAGCTATACCGGGACAGCATTTCGTGGAAGGAACGGACGTATTCCTCCTTCTCGGACAGCCTGCAAGCTGCAGCGTACAAGTTCGAGGCGTATGAACAAGCCTCTCTCCAGCTCCCCGAGCGTTATTCGGAAGCGAGGCAGCTGGCCGTCTATTTGAACTGGATGGTACAGGTTCGGCCTTACGAGAATATCACGCGGCCAACAATGTATGCATCCAAAAGCGGAATGTGCGGCATCTGGAGCTGGGACCATTGCTTCCATGCGATGGCTGTTGCGGAGCAGGATCCGGAGCTGGCTTGGCATCAATGGATGCTTGTTTTTGATCACCAGGATCGGTTTGGAGCCTTGCCGGATACAATCACGGACAACTATCTCGTAAGAGGTTACGTGAAGCCGCCAATCCATGGATTTGCGCTGCGATGGATGATGGAGCAAACGGAATGGGTGACGAATGACCATCTGCTTGAGGCTTATCCTTCGCTGGCGAAATGGACGCTTTGGTGGTTCAATCACCGGGACAGCGATAAGGACGGCATGCCGGAATATCATAACGGCAACGACTGCGGATGGGACAACAGCACGATATTCGCGGATGGCATGCCGCTTGAAAGTCCCGATCTCGCTACCTATTTGATTATTCAAATGGAGACCCTTGAGACGATCGCTAGAAAGCTTGGCATGCTGGCCGAAGCAAACAGCTGGAGAACAAGGTCGCAGCAGCTGCTCGACAACATGCTTGAGCATTTTATTGACGAAGGCAAGCTTAAGGCAAGACGCGCAGGCAATCATGCGTTTGTGGAGAGCAAATCGTTAATTCTGTATCTGCCTTTACTGCTCGGCGAAAAATTGCCTAAGGAGATCCGAGACCGTATGATAGAAGAGCTAAAGGTTGAAGGAGCTTTCTTGACGGAATACGGACTGGCGAGCGAACGTCTGGACAGCAGTTCATTCGAAGAGGACGGATACTGGAGAGGTCCGATCTGGGCGCCTCCCATGTTCCTATTATCCCATGCTTTAAGGGAGTTAGGCGAAGAGGAATTTGCCAAGGATCTTGCCGGAAGATTCTGCAACTTGGTCGCGAAGAGCGGAATGGCTGAGAATTTCCATGCCAAGACCGGACGAGCATTGCGCGATCCCGGCATAACTTGGACGTCGAGCATTTTCTTGCTGCTTGGCAGTAAATACGCATAATTAATAAACTTATAATGGTAACATGAACATAGGATGTCTCCCGCGAGCGGGGGCGTCCTTTTCCTATACAGAGCAGCGGGGGATTAGGATGGTAAAAGGATTAGCGAGAATTGTACGGACCAATACATTAATGTTTAAATTAGGAAGCGTCATGACGCTCAATCTTCTCATTCCGATTCTGCTGATCGGCAGCATTTCCTATTACTCGATTTATTCCATCTTGCAGAATAACATCGAGAAGGGCGTACAGAGCCGGATGAAGGAGATCGAGCATTCGATGCAGTCTTCCCTTGATAATCTGGGCTATGCCTCGCGGCAGCTTACTCTGGACGGGGATATTGGCAAACGTCTGGAACAATACATGAATCCAACCATCCCGAACAACCTGAAATCGGAAATTCAAAGCGACATTGAATCGCGGCTTACGTTAATCAGCTATGCGAACCAAGGCCTTGGCCCGATGTATTATTTCATTCCGGAGCAGCAGATGAATCTGTTCCAAACGATGCTGCTCAAGAAAAACGTAGATCCCATGGAATATCCAACCTTGTTCACGGACCCGCTTACTTTATATCAAGGGCCACATCCGAGCATTTATTTGTACAGCGACAACATTGTATTCTCGATTGTTCAGGAGATGACGGGCAACCGGAACCTGCCCAAAACTTATGTCTATATCGAAACCAACTTCAAAGTCGTTCAAGACTTGTTTCCGAAAGACGCCTTTGGCTTTAACGTGAACTACCTCATTCTTGATTCAACGAACAAAATTTTGTACAGCGATTTAAAGGATACGTATCCCATTAACTCCGAAATGTCATTATCCGGCTCATCCAGCCAGGTAATTAACGATAATGGAAAAAAACTGTTCGTGCAGCGCGGCGAAGGCAACTGGTCGATCGTCGCGGTCGTGAACAAAAGAGATTTATCCGACGAAATTATTTCCTGGTCCATCCGTTACGGGTTAATTGCGGTTGGTTCATTAATCATCTGTCTTCTGCTGGCCTGGATGACCTGGCGGTTTATCAATCAGAAGCTGAGCTTGCTTAAGGAAGAAATTAAACAGACAACCGATCTTCAGTTCGACCGTCCCTACGTCCCCATGAACATTATCGAATTCGACGAAGTGGTGGACCGGTTCTACCTGATGAGGACCCGAATCCGGGATCTAATCGTTGAAGTGGAAGAGAAGGAGAAGAATAAGAGGAAGCTGGAAGTGCAGAAGCTGAAGTATCAAATTAACCCGCATTTCATTCATAACACGCTGAACACGATTCAATGGATCGCAAGAATGCACAAGCAGGAGGAAATCGTGAATTTGGTCTCTATTTTCTCCCGGATTTTGCATTATAACTTGGGGAAAGAAGGAGAAATCGTCCATCTCCGGGAAGAGATATCCGCGCTTAAGGATTACGTGGCGCTGCAGAAAATTCGTTACAATCATCACTTCCACGTCGCATTCGAGATTGATCCGGATACGGAGGAGCTGCCGATTATCCGGTTCCTGATCCAGCCTTTGGTAGAAAATGCGATGTATCATGCGTTTGTGGACGATAACGGGCAAATTACGGTACGCGTGTTCAAAGAAAACGAAACCTCTTTCATGATTGAGGTCGAAGATAACGGGCAGGGAATGGATCCCGCTACGATTCAAAGACTGCTGTACTCGGATAACGAGAAGCGGAAGAGCGGAATGGGAATTGGCCTTAAATTCGTAAACCATATGATCCGGGAATATTTCGGCGAAGAGCATGTATTCGAAATAACGAGTGAGATTGGCGTGGGGACGATTATAAGAATCCGTCTTCCGATTCTGGACAAGGAGGCTGTTCAATGAAAACATTAATTGTAGACGACGAGCATTTTGTGAGAAAAGGGCTTATTTTGACGGTCCCATGGAAGGAATATGGCTTTGACATTGTCGGGGAAGCGGAGAATGGACAAAAAGCATTGGAACAGCTAGCGGCTCAGCCGATTGAGGTTTTGATCACGGATTTGACGATGCCCAAAATGTCGGGCTTTGAATTGATGAAAGAGGTGCAGCAGCAGTATCCCCATATCTGGATTGTCGTACTGACCTGCCATCAGGATTTCGGGTACGTGGTAGACGCGATGCATGCCGGAGCGATTGACTATTTGGTGAAGACGCAAATTGAAGAAGGCAAGATGGAAGAGGCATTAGCCAGAATCGAGAAACGGATTAGCGATGGAACCAGGCACCGGCAACAGGCGGTTGTTCATAAATCATCGTGCCCGGAGCTGATTGTCGTTCCGGCCCGAGCCCATGCGAAGCTGGATATGGTTCCATGGCCGGCATCACCTACGATTATGCCTATCGAACAAGGCTGCTTCCGCATTGCCGACTATGGCATTTACGACGTCAAACCGCTTCATAAGTTTTGGGAGGAAGAGCAATTATACGAAAGCTGGATCCCCGTTGTATACGAAACGGCACCGGAGAAGGAATTTATGTCGACGAAAGATTGGGTCGCTCAAGTGAAAGAAAGCGTCTTTTACCGTTTCCGGCGAGATCTCCCATCCCCGTTGCGATTCATTCCCGCGGTCAGCCGCCCGGCGAAAGGCATGGAACCTCTTGAGAAGATCGACCGAATGTTTCACTCCATGCACTGGATCTTTGATATGGGCTTGTATCAAACCTGGATTCAGCTGGTGGAAGAAGCAGAGCCAAACTCCTCGTACATGAGCGATGTAGTCGGCAAATTTCTGAAGGCGTTGTCCGTTATTCAAGGCTCTCCGACAGAGCTTGTAGAAAATAGATCCATGCTGAAGCAATGGGATTGGCATGAGCTGCTGCAAAGCTTGACCGAACTGAGGCTTTTCCTGCAGCAGCGCAATTTCCCGGAAGAGACGGCAATCGGGATCTATAAAGCCATTTTGCTTATCCATGACGAATTATCCGAGAATCTGAATCAAGAAAACGTGGCGCAAAGGGTTGCGTTAAGCCGAAGCTATTTCGGCCAATGCTTCCGTCCTATTGTAGGCATGTCGTTCCATGAACTGTTAACGGAAATGCGAATCCGCAAAGCCGAAGAGCTTCTCGTCACGTCCAATGAATACATTTATTCCGTTGCGGAGCAATCCGGATTCCAGGACGAGAAATATTTCAGCAAGGTGTTCAAGCAGCACCGGAATCTGCTGCCGAAGGAATACCGGGAGAAATACCGCAAATAACCGGATAGACAAATGAGTGAACGAAGTAGGAAAAATGAACGAAGAGCTTATTCGGAAATGTTATTTTACAAATAAACTGCAATCTGTTATCTACCGCCCCCCGACCATAACTACGAGTAGAATTTCCGTCTTGCTTGGTAAAATAGGAGAGCAAGAACGAAAGGACAGCATCGAAAGGGGCAAGACGAAAGTGAAACGCAGCAAGAAAATACTCTCAGTCGTAATCGCATGCAGCATGATCATGGCAACGGCGGCATGTTCGAGTTCGAGCAAGAACGAATCAAGCAACTCTGAGAACAAGAACAACCCGGTAGTAGACGACAATGCGGATCCAATGGCTCCTTACAAGGAGACGGTTGATTATACCGTTGTCCGCAGCGTCAACCAGGATCCTAAGTTCCCGGCGGGCGAAAGCTACGAGAAGAACAGCTTCCAGGATTATGTGGAGAAGACGCTAAACGTAAAAGGGAAGCTGCTCTGGACGGCACCGTCCGACGGTGATCAATACCCGAAGAAACTGTCTCTTGATATCGCGAGCAATCGCATTCCCGACATCTTTGCCATTGAAGGCCAGAACATTGTCAGCATGCTGAACACGCTGGTGGAAGGGGATATGATCGAGGACGTAACGCCTTACTACGAGAAATACGCATCGCAAACCGTGAAGGATCGTTACGCTCAGAATCCATATGCTTTCAATACCGTGAATTTCGGCGGCAAAATGATGGCTATTCCATACGGGATGGAAAAAGAACAGCCCATGCTGGTCTGGGTTAGGGAAGACTGGCGCAAGAAATTGAATTTGCCGGAACCGAAGACAATTGATGATGTTCGGACGATATCCAAAGCTTTCGCAACCCAAGATCCGGACGGCAACGGCAAACAAGATACGTTGGGTCTCGTTGCGCAAAGCAGCAGCATGTACAGCCCGGCTTTTGACCTCCATACGCTAGATTCTATTTATTGGGCGATGAACGCATTCCCTGCGACTTGGATTCAAGGCAAAGATGGCAAGGTGAAGTACGGCGGCATTCAACCGGAAGCCAAAGCCGCGTTATCCGTCCTGCGCGATATGTACAAGGAAGGCTCGCTGGATAAAGAATACGGTCTGAAGGACGGCGGCAAAACAACGGAGGACGTGAGCTCCGGCCGAGCGGGCATGGTATTTGAAGCTTGGTATGCTCCTTATTATCCGCTTGGCAACACGCTGCAAAACAATCCAAACGCGGATTGGAAGGCGTATCCGCTATTAAGTGCCGACGGGAAGCTGAATGTGGGCTCAAATCCTAGTCCGGCGGGTTATCTGGTTGTGAAGAAGGGCTTTAAGCATCCGGAATTGCTTATGAAATTAATCAATCTTTCGACTGAATTCAAGGACAAGACGATTCCGGAGCTTCAGGATGCGTACGAGAAGTACGAGCAAGCCGGAACGGTATCCGTTGCCCAGCATCCGCAATACGTGGACCTTGCCGTAGTTGAGCCTGCCATGATCTACAACCAACAGAAGAAATACGATGACATCATGGCTGGCAAGGCAGACAAATCGATATTGCTTCCAACGGAAATCTCAAGCTTTGAACAAATTGAAGTGGAAATGAAAAATCCGCTTGAAAATGTGCTGAAAAGCAATCCGACGAAGGAAGCTTTGGGTACGGCTATTGCCAACCGGATCGGATTCCTGGCCTATAACAATGCCATGAAAACCGTCATTGATAACGAGGGCAATATTGTAGTTACGCCAAACGCTTTTGCCGGACAGACCCCTACGATGGTTAAATCCTGGGCGGATCTGCAATCGCTTCAGAAGCAAGCTTATCTGAAGATCATTATCGGCTCCCAGCCGATCGATTCCTTTGACACCTTCGTGAAACAATGGAATGCGCAAGGCGGCAGCCAAATTACGCAAGAAGTACAGGCCGAGCTAGACAAACGCAAATAAGACTAGAGAAATGGGCGCAAACGGCAGTTAGCGCCCATTTCTAAAAATGACAGGGAAATGAGGGGGACCCATGCGATTATCCAAAAACAGCTATCACTACTTGCTCATGCTGATTCCTGGCCTTGCTTTGCTTGCCGTGTTCAGCATTGCGCCCATGTTCGGCATTATTATGGCATTCCAGCATTTTAATCCGGGTAAAGGGATGTGGCATTCTCCTTTAGTCGGGTTTGAGAACTTCAGTTACATGTTTCATAACCAGGCAAGCTGGCAAGCGATACGCAATACGTTGATTATTTCCATTTCCAAGATGGTGACGGGTCTCATTGTCCCTGTTGTATTCGCTCTCTTCCTGAACGAAGTCAGACATATGTTCTTCAAGCGAGTGGTGCAAACGATCGTGTATCTCCCGCATTTCTTATCCTGGGTTATTATCGCGGGAATCATTAAAGATATTTTGGGCGCGAACGGTCTGATTAACGTCATGCTCGGTCATCTTGGCGTGCACGACCCGATTCTGTTTCTCGGCAGCAACACCTGGTTCCGTCCGATTCTCGTCGTGACCGACGTATGGAAAGAGTTTGGGTTCTCGGCAATCGTCTACCTGGCTGCTCTTACGAATATTAATCCATCTCTTTATGAAGCCGCGGATATTGACGGGGCTACCCGCATGCAGAAAATCAGATACATCAGCCTTCCGGGTATTACAACAACGGTCATTCTGCTCGCGACATTAAGTCTTCAAGGCGTTCTGAACGCCGGATTTGACCAAGTCTTCAACTTGTATAACCCGGTTGTTGAACCTACGGGCGATATCATCGATACGTACGTGTATCGCATCGGCTTTGAACAGGTCAACTACGAATTGGGTACAGCCGTCGGATTGTTTAAATCCGTCATCAGCTTGCTCTTGATCGCTACGGCTTACAAACTGGCATCGAAATTTGCGGGCTATCGCATCTTTTAGAGGGAGGGACAACGAATGATAGCTTCCATTCGGAAGAAGAAATCAAAATCGGCATTTGATTACATGGTGTATCTGCTTATGCTTATCGTCATGCTGCTATCCATTGCGCCCATGCTTCATACGTTATCCGTCTCGCTTAGTGCGCAGGCCAAAGCAGAGGCGGGGCTGGTCTCCATCTTTCCGCGGGACATTACGTTCCAATCTTATGTAAGCATCTTTAAGGATGCTGCGTTCTTCAAAGCGGCATGGGTATCGGTTGAACGGGTTGTCTATACAACGGCCGGTAGTTTTCTTGTCACGCTATTGCTCGCGTTCCCGTTGTCGCGAGATACAAGACAGTTCCCGCTGCGGAACCCGTTTATGTGGCTTCTAATCTTCTGTATGTTATTCAGCGGAGGTCTTGTTCCTTTCTACATGATCGTCAACGATTTAGGGTTGTTTGACAAAATGGCTGCGCTTGTTCTGCCTGGAATCGTCAATGTGTACAACACGATTCTTGTTATCAATTTCTTCAGAAGCATTCCTAGGGAGCTGGAAGAATCCGCGGGCATTGACGGGGCAAACCCTTGGCAAATGCTGTTTCATATTTTCCTCCCGCTCTCGATGCCGGTGCTTGCAACCGTTTCCCTCTTTACCATCGTAGGGACATGGAACGAATATCTGAATGGCTTGCTCTTCATCCGCGACCCCGGAATGATGCCGCTGCAAACGTATTTGCAGTCCATCTTTATCCAGATTGACCCGTCGCGCATGACAAGCCAAGAAATTATTGAAGCAAGCCTTGTCTCCAACAAGACGCTTAATGCAGCAAAAATCATCCTGTCGCTTGTTCCGATTATTGCCATTTATCCATTTCTGCAGCGTTACTTCATTCATGGCATTATGATGGGTTCCGTCAAAGAGTAGTTGAACGATAGAGGAGGATGCAAGGTGAATCATAAAATAAGAGTAGGCATCATTGGAGCCGGTACAATTGGCAAAGTACATGCTTCTTACTTCCAGCAGCAACCGGATACGGAGGTTGCGGCTATTGCGGACGTGCAGCTCGCGGCAGCCCGCCTGGTAGCGGAGCAATATCGAATCGCAACCGTTCACGAGAGCATTGACGCGTTGCTGCAAGACAAGCAGATTGACGCGGTCGTTATCGCCGTGCCTAATCTCTTTCATGAAGCGTTGGTCATCCAAGCTTTGCGGGAAGGAAAGCATGTCCTGATTGAGAAGCCGCTTGCCATTGATTCGGCAAGCGCCAGAAATATCGTGAAAGCGCAAAAAGAATCCGGCAAAGTGGTCATGATCCCGCATCAATTGCGCTGGGATGCGGCTTCCTTGGCCGTTAAGGAACAGTCGGAAAAAGGAGCTCTTGGTCAGATCTATTACGCCAAAACCGGCTGGTTCCGCAGAAAAAACATTCCGGGCTGGGGCTCCTGGTTCACCCAGCAGAAGCTATCGGGCGGCGGACCGCTTATCGACGTTGGCGTTCATATGCTGGATCTGGCCATCTATTTGATGGGCAATCCCAAACCGGTTTCCGTCTTCGCCGCTGCTTATTCGGAGTTTGGCGAGAAGAAGAAAGGAATCGGGACCTGGGGAACGCCTAATTGGAACGGCAGCTTTGACGTAGAGGATTTGGCTTCCGCGATGATCCGGTTCGATAACGGCGCAACTTTGCAGCTGGAAGCGAGCTGGGCCGCTCACACGGTTGCCGAGAATAATGGTTCGTTCCTGCATCTGATGGGCTCGGAGGGAGGAGTGGCCATTCAAGGAGATTCCGGCAAATTCCTTCTGGAACAATTCAACCGGACGGGCGATATAGACATTTCGCCTTCTCCAGGCGCGGAAGACCCGCGCTCGCTCATGATCCGCCATTTTACAGATTGCATTCAGCAGAACGCAGAACCAATAACAAATGCTTACAGCGGTTTCGTGAACATGGCAATTATCGAAGCGGTTTATGAATCGGCGCGTGAAGGCAAGCTTGCTCTGGTAGACCTGGGAGGTGTAGAGGGATGAAGCTGGCGTTCATGACAGCCAATTATGTGGCTGAAGCTTTGCAATATCGTCCAGGCCTGGAATGGGGGGCCTATCAGGAAGAAACCTTCCGCAAGTTCCACAGCGCTTCCTTCGCTTATGAATTCGAACAACTGCTCTATCGGATCAAGCGGCTGGGATTTAATGCTTTGGAATTATGGGTTGCGCATCTGGATCCTCTTCAGGCTACGCCGGAAATGATCAAAACGGCGGTAGGTCTGTTGGAGCGTTACGAGCTGGAAGTCGTATCCTATACGCCTTCCTTCCGCACGCCGCATACAGGCAAGGAAGAGATCAAGAAAGTATATGAAACGGCCAAAGCCATCGGCGCGCCCGTGCTTGCAAACGGCTTTCATGCTTCAAACGCCCCGGTCATCTATGAGCTGGGCAAGCAGTATGGCATCAAGTACGGCATTGAGAATCACCCGGAGAAAAACGCGCAGGAAGTATTAAGCCAGATAGAAGGCTTCGCGCCGTGGATAGGCTCAACGCTAGACACGGGCTGGTTCGCCACGCAAGGTTACGATCCGGTTAAAGCCGTATGGGAGCTGAAGGATCATCTTGTACATGTTCATCTCAAGGATGTAGCGGCAGCAGGAGAACATGATTCTTGCGAGCTTGGACAAGGCATCGTTCCGATCGCGGACGTCATAAGTCACCTGAAAGCTATCCACTATCAAGGCGCTTTGACCATTGAGCATGAGCCGATGGATCATGATCCGTCCGATGAAGTGATGAAGAGCTTAATCCATGTCAGACAATTGCTTAACGATAACCTCTGATGATTCAGAGGTTATTTTTTTGTTGACGGCTGTCGTTTTTTCTCGATAATCTAAGTAGGACTAAAGATATTGGAATTTTGAGCGAACAGGGTGGAAGAATGAATGAAAATGCTTACATTAACAAATGAATATCCGCCTATTCTCTACCAAGCTGCGTCCAGTCGTCTGACGGCTATTTCCCTATGGGTTGGTACAATAAACTTGTTTGAAAGACACTTGTTAAGGGGGAAATAAGAAATGAAGCGCAGCAAAAAAGCATTATCCGTTGTTTTTGCATCTTGCTTGATGTTCTCCATGGTAGCCTGCTCGAATAACTCAAATGAAAGCGCTACAAAGAATTCAAACAACACAGGTGCCACGGCGAGTACCAACACGGATGCAAGTGCAAGTCCAGATGCGGCCTTTAATCCAATGGCGCCTTACAAAGACGTCGTGAATTATACGGCTGTAAAAAGCATCAACCAGGATCCAAAGTTCCCGGCGGGACAAAGCTATGAGAAAAACGCGTTCCAAGATTATGTAGAGAAAACCTTGAACGTTAAAGGCAAGCTGGAATGGACAGCCCCTTCCGATGGCGATCAATATGCGAAGAAGTTGTCGCTCGACATTGCGAGCAACCGGATTCCGGATATTTTCCCGCTTGAAGGGCAAACAACGGTCAGCATGTTAAACACATTGGTACAGGGCGATATGATTGAAGATCTGACGCCTTACTTCGAGAAATATGCTTCTCAAAAGGTTAAAGACCGTTATGCGGCTAATAAATATGCTTTTGATACCGTTAACTTTGGCGGCAAGATGATGGCTATTCCTTACGGCATGGAAAAAGAACAGCCGATGCTTGTATGGGTGCGCGAAGATTGGCGCAAAAAGCTTAACCTGCCGGAACCAAAAACGATTGACGATATCCGCACCATTTCGAAAGCGTTCACAACTCAAGATCCGGACGGCAATGGCAAAAACGATACATTGGGCTTAGTGGCGCAAAGCAACAGCATGTACAGCACGCAATTCGATTTGCATACGCTTGATGCGATCTATTGGGCAATGAATGCTTTCCCTGCAACTTGGGAACAAGGGGAAGACGGCACCGTGAAATACGGCGGCATTCAACCGGAGGCAAAAGCAGCTCTTTCCGTATTGCGCGATATGTACAAAGAAGGTTCTCTCGATAAAGAATATGGTCTGAAAGACGGCGGCAAAACAACGGAAGACGTAAGCTCCGGCCGCGCGGGCATGGTGTTTGAAGCTTGGTATGCTCCGTATTATCCGCTCGGCAACACGATTCACAATAATCCGAACGCGGACTGGAAGGCTTATGCGCTCCTTAGTTCCGACGGAAAGCTGAATGTGGGCTCGAACCCTAGCCCAGGCGGTTACATGGTCGTGAAAAAAGGCTTTGCGCATCCGGAGCTCCTTATTCAATTGATCAACCTCTCGACTGAATTCCAGGACAAAACAATTCCTGAACTGGTACCGGTAAGCGAGGAGTATCAAAAGGCAGGCACGGTATCCGTAGCCGCGCATGCGCAATACGTGGATTTGAGCGTTAATGACCCGGCATTGATCTACAACCAGCAAAAGAAATACAACGACATTCTGGCAGGCAAAGCCGACGAAAGCATTCTTCTCCCAACGGAAGTGGATGGTTTGAAGCAGCTTCAAGCAGAAATCAGCAATCCGCTCGAGAACGTGGTGAAGGGCAAACCTACAGATGAAGAATTGAATACGGCGATTGCCAACCGCATTGGTTACCTCGCTTACAACAATGCGATGAAAGTTGTAACCGACAACGAGAGCAATATCGTGGTGACGCCTAACGTGTATGGCGGCCAAACCGAAACAATGACGAAGTCGTGGGCAGATTTGCAGTCGCTGCAAAAGCAAGCTTACCTGAAAATTATTCTTGGCACACAGCCGCTTGATTCGTTTGATACGTTCGTATCCCAATGGAAAGCGCAAGGCGGCGACAAGATCACGCAAGAGGTTCAAGCCGAAGTGGATAAGAGAAAATAAGATTGATCGTCAGAGAAGATGCAAGCCGAATTCATCGGTTTGCGTCTTCTTTTGCTACCTTGCGCAATCAGTTGTCCCTCTCTGCGGGACTCTGTGACTTCTTATAATAGGAGAGATTAATTAATAAATGAAGGTGGAGTAACTATGAAAGCCAACCACGAATCGATCTTCTTTAATGCACAGCATTCCCCGTTAGGTGCGTTTGCCAGCTTTACGTTAGGATATCCGGGTGCAAACGGAGGATTTGGTCTCGAGCTGGGCAAACCAGCTGACCAAAATATATATATTGGCTGCTCCAGCCTAGACGGCGGCCATTATGAACTGCTTCCGTTTTATGCGGGAAGCGATAACGAAAGACAACGTTACGTCCAATCCGGGGGGGAGGCTGAAGCGGAATCTGCTATTCTTAAAGCTTTCCCTTTAGACGCGATTACGCGGGACTATAAAGCCGCAACCGATGTATGGCGCGCCGGAGATTTGAGCTTCCGCATTTTGACGCAAATTCAGCCGGTACCCGATCCGGAGCTGGCAGAGGCGGAAGAGCTTAAGGCGGCTTTGGTGCCGGCGGTGTGGGCGGAATTGACTCTGGACAATACGAGCGGAGACAAGGCTAGGACGATATTCTTCGGATACCAAGGCAATGATCCGTATTCTAACATGAGAAGAATCGACGATACCATGACCGCAGGATATATCGGAGTTGGCCAAGGGCTCCGGACTGCGATCGTGACCGAGAATAAGGAGACGTATTCCTCCCTAGGATTTGATATGGAGAGCATTCTAAAGCCCCGTTCGAAAGCCCATCATACGTTTGGTCTCGGATCATGTGGGGCCTTATTGACCGAAGTGCCGGCCGGCGAGAAGGTGACGGTCCGATATGCCATTTGCTTCTACCAGGCTGGCATCGTAACTTCCGGACTGCAAGGATCATATTACTATTCGAAGCTGTTTGATTCGATTGAATCAGTTGCTCGTTATGCTCTAGAACGATTCGATTCTGTTCTTGCCGCTTCCGGACAATTGGAAGATGAGATGGATGAAGTTGGCCTCTCGGAGGATCAGAAATTCCTGATTCGCCATTCCGTTCACAGCTATTACGGCAGCACGGAATTGCTCGATGTACAGGGAAAGCCGGTATGGATCGTCAACGAAGGCGAATATCGCATGATCAATACTCTTGATTTGACCGTGGACCAATTATTTTTCGAGATGAAAATGAACCCTTGGACGGTTCGCAACGTGCTGGATTTGTTCGCCGAACGTTATAGCTATACGGATGAAGTTCAAGAATACGGCAGCCTACGCAAATATGAAGGCGGCATCAGCTTTACGCATGATATGGGAGTGGCAAACGTCTTTTCAAGACCGCAATATTCGGCCTATGAAATATCGGAGATCGAGGATTGCTTCTCGTACATGACACAGGAGCAACTGACGAATTGGCTGTTATGCGCGCTGATTTATGCGGAGAAGACGCAAGACCGTGCTTGGCTGGCAAGCAAGATGCCGCTCATTAAGAGCTGCTTCACCAGCATGCTGAACCGCGATCATCATCAGGCTGAACAAAGAGACGGCCTGATGGATCTGGAGAGCAGCCGGACGAATGGCGGCGCGGAAATTACGACCTACGACAGCTTGGACGTCTCGCTTGGACAATCCCGCCGGAATATCTACATTGCGAGCAAATGCTGGGCGGTCTATGTTTTGCTAGCTCACCGGTTTGAAGAAGAAGGAGAAGCGGAGCTTGCCGGACTTGCGGCTGAACAGGCTTGCCGCTGCGCGTCAACCGTAGCTTCGGGAGTGGAGAAAGACGGTACGATTCCCGCCATATTGGATGGAAAGAGCGTATCCCGCATCATTCCTGCCGTTGAAGGTCTCGTATATCCGTATGCAGCAGGTTTGTTTGATGTCTATGGCAAGGAAAGCCCGTATGCGGGTTACTTAAGCGCCTTGAAGAAGCATTTGGAGAACATCCTTGTACCCGGCATATGCCTTTTCTCGGACGGCGGATGGCAGTTATCGTCAACGAGCATAAATTCCTGGTCCAGCAAAATTTATTTGAACCAGTATGTTGCCAGAAAGGTACTTGGCGTTATTCAACCGGAGCAGCATACTGCGGCTGATCACGCCCACGTATCTTGGCTTAAGGATCCGCAAAATGCTTATTGGGCGTGGAGCGACCAGACCCATGAAGGCATCGTAAAAGGAAGCCGGTATTATCCGCGAGGCGTAACCTCGATTCTATGGCTGGACGAGAGAAACAAGAAATAAGCAATAAGAAATAGGGATGAGGAAAGGCGCCTTCGGCCATTGGAGGCGCCTTTCCTTCTGCCCGAGCCTTAAGGCAGGTAGGAAATTGAGATTACCGTAGGGGGAAGGATCGCCGTTTCGGTGGACTAGACCCCGGACTTTCAGCCCTTCTTTTAACCGTTCCCATCAATCCTTCCTACCCTGATCATTCTCTTCTCCCACTCCAATTTTCGGCCGGATCATATACACTCTTACACGAAAGGAAATATCCAATAAAAGGGGAGGAGTTGCCGAATAATCGCATCAATTTGCAACCGCTTACAATAGGAGTGTTTTTGGAATTGAAAGGGGGAGGTACACGTGTCGAGACGCAGGAAAAGATTATTTATGCTAGTCGTAACGGCCGTACTATTTGTTCAAAGTTTAGGAAGCGTTTCCAACAAGGCCATGGCAGAAGGTAGCGGCGAAATTGTCCATAACGGCGATTTCGCGCAGGGGCTTGCGGATTGGTGGCTGGATACGGGAAAAACCTCGTTTGAAACGGCAAACGGTTGGGCAACCTTCACGCCCTTGGTTCAAGATGACATGTGGGCGCAATCTCTAGGGCAGACAACGGGCGCGCTTGCCAAAGACGTGGAATATACGTTTTCCTTTGACGCCAAGGCGCTGGAAGAACGGGGCATCGAAATTTGGCTCAGGGCAAGCGGAAATGGCGGCAACAACATCGTCCTGTCTCAGCAGACCTTGACGCTTGGTGAGGAGCACCATTACTCCGTGACCTTTACGCCGTCCGAAGATTTGGAAAGCGCAACGCTGCAAATTCCATTTGGCGGCAATATGACGGCGTTTTCCTTGAAGCAGATCTCCATCCGTCCAACCTTGGGCGGTACGCCCGGGGGTGAAGATCCAGGAGAAGGCGGCACAGGCACTTCGCCGCAGCCTCCAGTCAATACGCTGCTTCTTAATCCGGGTATGGAGGACGGAATAACGAATTGGCAGGCATGGGGCCAAGGCTTTACGGCTTCAGGCGATACCGCACACGCGGGGAATGCGAGCCTTCAAGTGCTTTTGAATAATGGAGGCCGTCAAGTAGTTACTCTCCAGCCAGGAAAGACGTACAAGCTTGGCGTATGGGGCAAAACGGCGGGAACGGGTACAGGTACGCAGACCGCTACGGTCATGGTTAATTATAAGAGGCCAGGAGACGCTTCTTCCCAAGCTTACGGCTCTTTCCAGTTTGGTCCGGGCGATGCGGATTTCACTTACAAGGAGATTACGTTCGAGACACCTGCTGATATGGCTGAGGAGTGGGGCACGCAATTCGTATCCGTTTGGAGCGAAGGCGCAGATCAGGTTTACCTGGATGATTTCACTTTAAGCGAGGTTTCGGACGGGGATTCGGGAGAAGAGCCTGAAACGCCTGCTGCTCCCCATTCTTTATCCGGGCTTCTAATCGATGATACGGCTATTCCTGATTTTGATCCCGCTACACACACTTACTATTATGATCTAGCTGTTGGCACGACGGCCGTTCCGGCAGTCACGGCAACGGCGCAAGACGGCAATCAGGTAGCGATTGAACAAGCGCAAAGCTTGCCTGGACAAGCGGATATTACCGTGTCCGATAGCGGAGGCTCGGATCGCTATATCGTACATTTTAGGCTTGTTCAGCCCGCGGCCGTTAACGAGAACTTCGAGACTACGGAGATTGGCGGACTTCCGGAAGGCTGGACTCCAAACGGCACCAATCCTGACGAAGGCTCCTATGAGGTCGTTTCCCAGGATGGCGGCAAGCTGCTTAAGATGAAGCATGATTTGCAAAACTCCCCTAACGGTCTTACGAAATCGTTTGACCCGCAGAGCGGAAACTTCACTTTTGAATACCGCATGAAAAATACGGATCAAAGCGCCGTATCGATCGTCCGGCTCTGGGACAGCACCTCCGGCCAGGATGCCTTGTCGCTTGTTGAAGCTTGGGGCTTGCGGTTCAATATGGTCGGCGAGAACTTCGATAGCACGGAAGCACCCGGACACCGCATTGTGGATGGGGACTTCAATACAAACGAATGGCGCGACTACAAACTGATCGTTCATGTCCCAACGCATACCTATGATATTTACTTGAACGGAGAGCTGAAGCGACAAAATATTCCATTCCTGGGCGACGTGGACAAGATCGACCGTTTGTCGATCGGCCATATTTTCTGGTCCACGGCTACAACGACTTATATCGATAACGTAAGGATGCAGCCGTTGCCGTTCGTGAACAATCATGTCCGGAATGGCGATTTCACTAGCGGTTTGGATCATTGGACCGTATCGGGGACCGGTGCTGGATTAGCCAATGAAAATGGGCGTGGGAAAATAACGATCGGGGCTGGCCAAGGCCAGGCAGTAGTGAAGCTGGATGGGGCGGATGTTGCGATCGGACAAAGCTATACGCTTAGATTCTCCATGAGAGGATCCACGCCGGCCGATGTGAACGTGAACATTGCAGGAAACGAAGGAAATGATCTAATCAAATCAACGGTAATCGAAACGACAACCGTACCTGGTCAATACGAAGTGACTTTCACTCCCGGAGCCGGGGCGACCGTTCCTCAGAAAGCGGAGATCACTTGGTCCGTTGAAGGAGATTCGTCAGAGAACTGGATCGGTTATCTGGATGATGTTCAGCTTCTTACCTCCGATGCGGTCGTCCCGCTGCCGAAACCGGCTGATTATGTTGCGGTTGATTCGATTAAGATAACCGATGGCACGGCGGATCTTCCTTATGCGGGGATCAATTATAAGGATGTATCCGTGCAATTTATGAACGAGTCTTTCATGAATCTGGAAGCTGTGTACGTTGTTGAACTGCGGGACGCTTCCGGCGAGGTTGTGGATCGCTCAACGGTCCGCGCGGAAGTGTCCGCTTCCGAATCCTCCGTTGTGCATGCTGGATTTATCGTTCCGGAGGAATCAGCCGGATACCGCATTTATGCTTACGCGTTAAAGCCTGAGCAATCATCTGCCTATTCGCCGGTAGTTGCCGCCGATCCGTCTTAACGGGAAAGAATGGAGGGTTAGACCATGAGAAGAAACAAGAAGTGGTTGAGCGCCGTGTTTGCGGCCGTATTGCTCATGCAAGGAATAGGTTTTGTTGGAACGCCAAGCGTTCAAGCATCGCCTGCCGCAGAAACGGAGCAGCCATGGGATTGGAATAGCGTAAATCTGCAGGGCATGGGCTGGGTAACCGGTCTTGTTGCGCAAAAGACGGCCCCTTATCTGATGTATGCGAAGACTGACGTTGGCGGCGCGTACCGTTATGTACGCGATGAAGACCGCTGGGAGCCGTTATCGGATTGGCTTAGCCTGGCTAATCGCCATGGCTATTCCGTGGAGAGCATAGCGATTGATCCGGGTGCCGCGGATGATGTGTACATGGCCGTTAATGGCGCGAGTGGCGAAGGCGGAGAAATTTACGTTTCCCATAATCGCGGCGAGACTTGGGTAGCTACGGGCATGGGAAAGAACGATATTTACATGGGAGGCAACGACGCGCTCCGCTCGGAAACGGGAGAGCGGCTGGCGGTTGACCCGAACCGTTCCGGAAGCGTTTATTTCGCCTCGCGCGGCGACGGATTGTGGTCGAAGAAAGGGAATAACGCATGGTCCAAGCTGGCTGGCGGTCTGCCCAATACGCCAACCTGCCAGGACCAAGCGGGCTGCGGCGGATTTTCGTTTGTCGCATTCGATAAAAATTCGGGTACGACGGCATCGGGCGATACCAAGATTTTCTATGTCGGCGTCTACGAAGACAGCGTTTACAAGACAACTAACGGCGGCGCAAGCTTCGCGAAGCTGAGCGGGCCAACAGGCAGCGACTCCAATCATTTCTTCCGCGCCGCGGTAAATGCGAATGGTATCTTGCTTTTAACTAGCGGACAGACCATTCTGCGGGCGGAACGCACGGATTCGGCGCTTACCAAGGTGTTTGATTCCAATGATCACAGTGAAATCGTGCAAAAGACGGTTGTCGGCATCGATATCGATCCGTCCAACGCTTCGCTTATCTACGCGCAAGCCGGCGATTCCGATGCGGGCAACGCGTGGATGTACGTCAGCTCGGATGCGGGCTTGACCTGGACCCTGAAGCAGGAGCACAAAGGGACGGAGCCGGAGTATTATCCGGAATGGTGGTCGAACCATGAGCGCGCGCCGCTTGTTGTCGATCCGCTCGATCCAACAACGGCATGGACTTCAACGGGGTTTGGCATCTTGAAGATCCGCGGCATTAATACGAATACGCCGGTTGCCGATGCCAACATGCACGGAGTTGAAGAATTGGTAGGCTACATCGCCAAAGTACCTCCTCTTGCCGGAGGTTTTGACGTGCATGTCGGTTCGGCGGACTCCGCCGGATTCTCGGTTCGGGACCGGAATACGGTGCCGGATACCAGGTTGATGGGCCAGCGTTATGACGGCCCGCCGATGTGGGGCATTAACTTGACTCAAATGTCGGGGCTGGATTACAGCTATCAGAATCCGAACGAGATGGCTTATATGGGCTATCATCAGTTCGCTTTATGGAACGGCGCACCGTTCAATTTCTACGGGACAACGCATGACGGCGGGCGCACTTGGGAGGAATCCGCCACACCGTCAGACCTCGAGACTACTGGCGGAATGATTGCCATGTCTTCGACAACGCCAAGCAGCTTGATCTGGTCGCCGTATAACGGCTACATGAAATACAGCGAAGACGGCGGCATAACCTGGAAGGATTCGATTGGCATTGAAAGCCAGACATTTGGTCATTTGTATGAGCGCAACAGCTACTGGTGGAGCTCTACGCAGAATCTGGCATCCGATAAAGTGAACGGCAGCAAATTTTACATGTTCACGGAAAAGGATTCGAAAATCGCCCAATTCTATATGAGTGAAGACGGCGGCAAAACGTGGAAGAAGACGTATACCGGCTTTGAGGCGCAGGGCGACGAAGATTACACCGCGTCCAATCCCGAACATAAGGTAAACTTTGCTGCTCTTCCATTCGTGAAGGTCAAGGTTAATCCGGCCAAGGAAGGCGACGTATTCCTGGCTTCCAAGCAAGGCGATTTCGGCGATGACCATGCAGGCCAATATTCGAAGCTGTATCGTTCCACGGATGCTTCTGTATCTGATTTTATTGAAGTGCCTAACGTTCAAGCAGCCGTAGACGTAGCATTCGGCAAAGGCGACAGTCCGGACCAGCCTTATATTTACCTGTACGGTATCGCAAACGGCGACAGCACTTCCGGCGTGTACGTATCCAAAGACAATGCGAAGAGCTGGCATAAAATCACGGATGGCCGTCATTCCTTCGGGGGGACGAACAGCATCGAAGCCGACATGCGCTACAAGGACCGCGTATATCTGTCGCTTGAAGGCCGCGGATTCGTGTATGGTCAGCCTGCCGGACTTCCGGAAGTAAACGTCTCAGACATTCAATCGGATCATGAGCTGCCAAACGCGGTTCAAGCCGGACGGGTTTACCAGACGGGAGCAAACGTTGGCATTCAAGCCGAGGCAACGGCGGCAACCGGCAGCTCGATCGCTAAGGTAGAGTTCTTTGACGGAGAGCTGAAGCTGGGAGAGGATACGACAGCACCTTATTCGATTCAGCTTGACGCCGATACGCCTGGAGACTATTACGTGGTTGCCAAAGCCATCGATAGTCAAGGAAGAGAGCAATATTCATCTCCGCAGGATTTCAGCGTCCGCAATCTGACTGAAGTAACCGGCATCAGCTACAAGAACGGCTCCGGCCAACCGATTAGCTCCCTGGTCGGCGGCCAGACCGTCAAGGTCGAGACTTCTGTACAGAACAATACGAGCATTGCGCAGCAAGTGAATCTGGTCGCTGCGCTCGAAGACAGTCAAGCGAAGCCCGTTAAGCTGGTCAAAACAACGGCAAGTTTGAAAGGAAGCGGCAAGGCTGTTCTGGGAGCCGAATTAAAGCTGCCGGCAAGCGTAGATGGCCATATCGTGAAGGTGTACGTCTGGGATAACGGCCAATCGGCCAGCCAGCCTGCGATCTCGACGATCCCGGATACAACGGCGCCTTCTTGGCCGAAGACCGCGAAGCTCTATTACACGGAACGCGGAGCAATAAGCGTGAAGTTGTATTGGGCAAACGCTGCAGACGATTTCGGCGTATCGCGTTATGAAGTTTATCAAGACGGGGTCGCGGCTCCAATTGCAACCGTTGACGGCAATGCCGTGCGTCAGTTCACGGTTACGGGGCTAAAGCCGGACACGGAGTATTCCTATCGCATTGTAGCGATGGACGGAGAAGGCACCGTGTCGGATGCGCTTGGACCGGTCCAAATCAGAACCTTAACGGCGGATCCGGCAGTACCTTCCGTACCTGGCACAACGGCACCGGCAAAAGACAATGATCCAACCGTGAAGGGCGGGACTATTCAAGCCGTTCCGAGCATGGAGGGAACGCATGCCGCTTTGCATCTTAAGGCGCAAACCATAAGTGATGCTATCCAAGGTGCTGTGAAAGACAAGACGGATGTTATCTCCATAGAGACAGCTGCCTCAACGGACAAGTTCGATTCTCTTGATCTCGATATTCCGGCTGCATCCGTACGGGAAGCCAAGAAGCAGGGGATTAACCAGATTCGAATCGTAATGCCTTTCTTTACGTTGACGTTGTCGACAGACGCAATTGCCGGACTTCATGCCAATGATCAGACGATTAAGCTGCAAGTCAGCATGCTTGCCGCTTCGGACAGCGCAGGCAAGCTTGTCTATGACTTCAACCTGTTGGTAGACGGGACGGCCATTCATACGTTTAACGGATATCATTCTGTGAAAGTGGAAATTCCGTACAGCCTGCAGTCCGGTCAAAAACGGGGCACGGTTATTGCTTCTTATGTAGGCGAAGGCGGCAAACTGGAGCCGGTTAAAAACTCGCGTTATGACGGCCTGTCCGGCATGCTGGTCTTTTATCCGCCGCATTTCAGCCAATATGCCATTACGTCATCATCGCCATCCTTTACGGATGTAGGATCGGTCAAATGGGCACAAGAGGCGATCGACGGATTGTCCGCGCGTCAAATTGTCAATGGCCCGCAAAAGGGGCATTTCGCCCCTCAGAACAAGGTCACCAGAGCTGAATTTATCACGATGCTGATCCGTACTTTCGATTTGCAGCAGCCGAGTGCTGTGTCGTCCTTTAAAGACGTGAAGCAAGGGGCTTGGTATGAGCATGAAGTGGCATCTGCCGAGAAGCTAGGAATTGTGAAAGGTTATATGGACGGTAGTTTTGGCGTGAACCTTACGATTACCCGGGAAGAGATGGCGGCTATGATCTGGAATGCGGCTAATGCTTTTGGATTGAAGCCAAGTACCGGAATCCCGGCAGCCAAGTATGCCGATGAGGCTTCCATCTCCTCTTACGCCAAGGAAGCCGTTCATCAATTAAGCGAAGCGGGATTATTAAAAGGCTACGGAAACGGCAGCTTTATGCCTGGCGGAAGCGCAACGCGCGCTGAGGCGGCCGTACTGGTTTATCGTATTTTGCAAGCTGCTAACTAATTTGTTTTACCAGCAGGAAATGATGGGACGAATAGGCATGCGATAAGCCTATTTGTCCCGTTTCTCCACGGCGGCAAACAACATGAGGTGATAATTAATTGATTTGAAGGCGCTTTAACCATGCAGGTCTGACAGGATCTTAAAATAACCGTCTTGTTGGCCTAATCCCGGGAAGACCGATAAGCGGATGACATAGATTCGTTTTCTGCAATAGGAATAATAATCTATTAGATACAGGGAGGAACAAATTATGTTCAAGAAAGGCACCGCCATTATCGCGGTTGTAGCGCTGCTTGCGCAAATCTCTATTCTATCATTCAAGCCTGCAACCGCAGTGGCGGCAACAAGTGATATCTCGGCATCTTACGATTGGCAGCAATTAAAAACCGGAGGAGGAGGCTTCGTTACGGGGATCGATATCCATCCAAGCGGCAACGTGGCTTATGCCCGTACCGACGTGGGAGGGGCTTATCGCCTTAACGATTCCAAGACGGGCTGGATTCAAGTCGTAACCGCAAACAGCATGCCGGACGAATCACCCGGCGGACATAAAGGAGCCGTAAGTATTGTTGCTGCGCCAAGCAATGTCAATGCCGCTTATATGGCGTTTGGCGACAGCGTCTACAAAAGCGGTAATAAAGGCGACACCTGGAGCAAGACAAATGTCTCTGGACTTGACAACAACGCGAATGGCGACGCCCGCACGACAGGCGAACGGCTCGCGGTTGACCCTTCTAACGAGAATGTGGTTTACTACGGCACCATAGGTAACGGTTTATACGTGACTCGAAATGGCGGCAGCAATTGGTCGGCGGATTCGGGTATTCCAAGTACCGGGGAAAATGTGCATGGCGTACAGGACGTGGCGATTGACGCCGGAAGCGGCACGGTAAGCGACGGCGGCGTTACGCGTACGAAGACGGTCTATGCATCGGTCTATGGCAAAGGCATTTACCGGACGGATAACGGTGGGAACAGCTGGTACAAAATTACGGGTTCCTGGCCTGCGGACAACGGCAACTATACCGACATGGAGATCGTCTCCGGCGCCTTGTACGTTTCGGGCGGCGGGGTATGGAAATATGCCGGGGGAAGCTGGTCGCAGATCAATACTAATGCCGATATTTGGAGTATTGCGGTCTCGCCAACAAATCCGAACAAAATATTGGCGTTTAACGGCGGAGGCACGCCTTACCGAACGACGGACGGCGGCGGACAATGGACCCAGCTTGACAAAAACCGGACTGCCGGTTCGGGCGACGTTCCATGGCTGTCCTGGACAGACGAAGGCTGGATGTCGGTCGGCAATGTCGCGTTTGACCCCGTTGTGCCGGATAAGCTCTGGTTCGCGCAAGGCATTGGCGTATGGACCTCTACGGATATTAACGATAGTCAATTAACGTGGACATCGCTAAGCGCTGGCATTGAGGAGATGGTGTCAAACGATATCGTTGTTCCGCAAGGCGGCAAGCCGGTAACGGCGTTCTGGGACCGGCCTTTATTCTATCATGCGAACAATGACCAGTATCCGTCCCAGCATCAGCCAAGCTCCAGATTCAACTCCGCATGGGATTTGGACTATTCGTACAACAATCCGAATTTCCTGGTTGCCAGCATTTCGGATCACCGCTTCTGCTGCGAGAGCGACGGACAAGCTTTCCCAAGCGGCTACTCAACCGATGGAGGTCAGACTTGGACTCCGTTCGCATCGGTACCGTCGGACATGCATTTCGGAGATATTGCCGTGGCAGCCTCTGACACGAATAATATCGTTTACTTGCCGACCAGCAACCGGACGCCGTATTATACGACAAACCGCGGACAATCCTGGAATGCTATCGTTTTACCGGGAACCGAGTCTTCGTATGACAACGGACAATATGTGGGCGGATCGCATTTTGCCTATTACTTGAACCGTCATGCTCTGACAGCCGATACGGTTAATGATCATACCTTCTATCTGTATCACAATGATAAAGGCTTGTACCGTACGACAAACGGCGGTCAATCCTGGAGTCTTGTCAATACAACTCTTCCAAAAGGCTGGGCAGTGGGCTGGTTCAATTTGCAATTAAAAGCCGTACCGGGTAAAGCGGGTCATCTCTTCCTTACGTTAGGACAACTCGACGGAGCTTCCTATTCGCTCTATCATTCCATTGACGGCGGTACGACATGGTCGGAGATCAGTGCGGTAAAAGATGCAACGTCTATCGGATTTGGCAAAGCGGAGACCAGCGGCGGATATCCCGCGATCTATCTTGCAGGCAAGGTGGAAGGAGACTACGGCGTATGGCGATCCACGGACGAAGGAGCGAACTGGAGCAAGATTGCAACCTATCCAAAAGGCATTTACGACAATGTCTCGGCTATTGACGGAGACAAGGATGTTTTCGGCAAGGTATACGTAGGTTTTAAAGGGAACAGCTTTGTATACGGAGCGCCAAGCGGCAGCAACCCGCCTTCGGGAGATTCCGGCGTAGGCAGCGGTACGGGATTAAACGGTACGTACTGGAACGGACTTAACTTCGAGCAGTGGGTAGCGAACCGGACCGAAAATATTGATTTCGACTGGGGCGAAGGCGCGCCGGTATCCGGCATGAACACCGACAATTTCCTGGCCCGCTGGACTGGATTTGTACAGCCGAGATATAGCGAGACGTACACGTTCTATACGACATCCGATGACGGTATCCGGGTATGGGTGAACGATCAACTTATTATCGACAAGTGGATTGACCAGGGACCAACTGAGTGGAGCGGATCGATTTCCCTGCAGTCTGGTCAGAAATATAGCATTCGCGTGGATTACTATGAGAAAACCGGCGGCGCGTCAGCGAAGCTGAGCTGGTCGAGCGCTACCCAGGCCAAGCAGATTATTCCGGCGCCTCAGCTTTATACTCAGTAAGCGGAAAGCATGAAGAAGACCAAGGCAGTCTGAAGCTGCCTTGGTCTTCTTGTCATTTCCACTGCGAATTAAGAAGTGAGAAAACGTTAAGATGAAATTATTGTTTTTTATAATCAATTAGTTATATAAATAATGTTTAACGTATATTATAATCCGAAATATAAAGCGCTTTCATAAATTAGTGAAGTCTGCAGCTTCCTAAAAAGGTGCTTACCTCAGCCACACAACTCCATGCAGCGCCTACCATCCTGCTTCATCGCCTTACCCAACATGGTTAAACGGCCGTCTCATTTTACTCAATCCCTGAACGCTCCAAAACTTAACGCAGAATCGAATACCTGACGGAAGTCCGGATTTCTGCAGCTTGAACCTGCCCGTTCCCGGATTCCGATCTTCTATCGAAAAGAGGAAAGATAATGGGAAAAAAGTTAAAAAGGATGTGGGTAAAAACAATAGGCTTGGCTCTATTGGCCTGTTTGATGATCATAGGGGAAGCGAATGCTTTTGGCCCTTCAACGATGTATACTTCGCCTTCCACGGATCCCGGTCCGGGTACTCTGTACCCAAGAGCCATCCGGTTGCAGTACAACGGAACCTCAAACGGCACCATGCTGGCGACCTTTGAGCATTATGTCAACGGTACGCCAACGTTCCCGATTTATCGCAGTACGGACGGAGGCGTATCTTGGACGAAGATTTCGGAAGTAGCCGATACCGTGAACGGATGGGGCCTTCGGTACCAGCCCTTCCTGTACGAGCTTCCTCAAGCCATCGGCAATTTGCCTGCGGGCACGCTTCTTTGCGCGGGCAATTCAATTCCATCCGATTTGTCGCAAACGAAGCTTGATCTCTACAAAAGCACGGATAAAGGCTTGACCTGGACTTTCGTAAGCTCGATCGCTACCGGCGGCCGCGCTGATCCTAACGGCTCTTACGATCCGGTATGGGAGCCGTTTCTTCTCGTCGCTAATAACAAGCTGATTATGTATTATTCGGATGAGCGTGATGCCGCTCATAACCAAAAGCTGGTTCACGTTACTTCGACGAACGGCACGACCTGGAGCTCGCCTGTTGAAGATATTGCTCTAGCCGATTCGACGAAACGTCCTGGCATGACTACAGTTGCAAAGCTTGGGAACGGAAATTATATAATGACCTATGAGTATGGCGGATCGCCAAACGGAAATTTTGCCGTCTATTACAAAATCTCTTCCAACCCCGAGAACTTTGGCGCGGCTACCGATCCGGGCACTCTGCTGAAAACGAGAGACGGGGTCGTTCCTACCAGCTCCCCATATGTCGTATGGGTGCCGGGTACGGGGCCTAACGGAACAATCGCCGTAACCTCTAATTCCAGTACGGAGCTATTTTTGAATTCCGAGAATGGAGCATCGGATACTTGGACGCGGGTAAGTACGGTTGTTCCGCAAGGGTACAGCCGCGCGATTCTGCCTCTTGCTGACAATCACAGCGTATTGGTTCTGTCGGGCGGACCGCTTGGCAGCGGACACAACTCGGTGACTTACGGCAGCAAGGACCTGGGAGATGCGGCGCAGCTTCACCAAATCGAATCGAGCCGTTATGCCGGATACTATATCCGCCACTACAATTTCCTGGCCCGAATCGATACGAATCCTTCGCCGGTTAACGATTCCAAATTCAGAATGGTGCCGGGACTTGCGGATTCGGGCGGCGTTTCCTTCGAGTCCGTCAATTTCCCTGGCTACTACCTGAGACATTACAACTATGTCATGCAATTAAGCCGCAACGACGGTACAACAACATTCCAGCAGGATGCGACGTTCTATCAAACGGCGGGTCTCGCCAACTCTTCGCAAGTGTCGTTCCGGTCTTACAACTTCCCGACCTATTATCTCAGACAATCCAATTACACCGGTATGCGGATTGATCCGCTCAGCTCGTCCAGCTCTACGACGGATAAACAGGACGCCACGTTTATCATCCATTAATGCAAAAAGCTGCCGGAGACGGCAGCTTTTTGCATGCAGCAGCCACGAGACTACTGGTACGTATGCTTGATAGCACTTCGATACAAATTGGGTGTTACCCCTTTATGCTTCTTAAACAGCTGGGAGAAATACGGAGCGCTAAAACCGCCGATCATTCGGCCGATTTCGTTAATGGAATAGTCCGTATTCTCGAGCAGCGCACACGCTTCGCGAATCCGGCGTCCCGCCACGTAATCGGAGATGGTCATTCCGGTCTGCTGCTTGAACAAATGCGATATATGGTAAGAGGATAAATGAAGTTCCTGGGATAATGATTCCAGGGATATCGTTTGACAGTAGTGCGTTTCGATCCAGTCTAGTATTTTCTCGACATGGCCGGAGTTTTTATCTACGGAAGCGTGCGTATCTTCTAATTCAAATACATGCAGTTGAAGATGCTTAAACAGAGCTAGAAGAAAAAGTACCCGATCCTCTACGCTTGGCTCGCCTCCGGTAAGAGTTCGCATTTTATCATAGTCCGACAGCAAATTCGCTAAGGTCTTGTCATCGCAAAACGTAAATACCTGGCGCCTGAGCAAGCCGTACATTAATCTTCGCAGAAAAGCTTGCATTTTGGGATAAGGCTGCAGATAGGGATCCAATATGCGGGCATCAAAGGTCAGATTGGTTCTTATATAGGTAGCTCCGTCCTTTAATGGAACATCTACTTTATGAAGCTGGTAGGGCTGAAAACAAAATAACATGTTATCCTCAAGCTTATACTGCTGGCTTTCCAGCGTTACCGTGCCGGATCCTTCGTGGATGTACAGCAGCTCTATCCCTTGATGCGCATGCAGCATCAGCCAATTCTCGTTGCGGGTTTCATATCTATGAGTAAAGGAAAAAGCGTTAGCGCCAAGATCCATAGGCTGAACATTTGTTGGCATTACGTACCTCCCGGCGGGGCAAAAATCGCAATTTAGCTACATTATAGCACAACTCCCCTTAAGCCCAAGAGATTTATAATGAGGCCATAAACCTTATCGGGAGGGCATCGAAATGTGGAAGAAAGCCATTGAAGATACGCTGCGGGTAACTAGAGCCAATATTGAACGGTTTGGGAGCAAATTCCCGCATGTCAGCGAGAACAGCAGCGGTCAATACGTACTCATTGAAAACGAAGGCTGGACGGAAGGGTTTTGGCCCGGGGTTCTATGGCTGAGCTACGAGTATTCCGGAGACAGAGCTTACCGGGAAGCAGCCGTGCAAACGGTTAATAGCCTAGGGAAGAGGCTCGAGAACAACCTGAGTCTGGACCATCACGACATTGGCTTCTTGTATTCCTTGTCCGCAAAAGCGCAATGGATCTTGGAGAAGGATGAAGCCGCAAAGCAAATAACGATAGATGCCGCGAAAGTACTGATGAAGCGCTGGCGCGAAAATATGAATATTTTGCAGGCTTGGGGACCAAAGGATGATCCGGTCAATGGCGGCCGTATTATCATTGACTGTATGATGAACCTGCCCCTGCTGCACTGGGCTTATCTGCAGACCGGGGACAAGTCGTTCAGGGAGGCCGCGGAGCAGCATACGGAGATGAGCCGCCGCTTCCTTGTGCGCGGAGACGATTCCTCTTACCACACCTTCTGGTTTAATCCCGAGACCGGCGATTCCAACCGGGGAGGAACTCATCAAGGCTTTAAAGACGGCTCGACCTGGACGCGCGGGCAAGCGTGGGGGATCTACGGCTTTGCGCTGGCTTATCGTTATTTGCGAAAGCCGGAATATTTGGAGACGGCCAAGCGGCTCGCCAACTATTTTGCAGACCGAATTCCGGAAGATGGCGTAGTGTATTGGGACTTTGACGCGCCTCAGGTGCCGGAAACCATGAGGGACAGCTCCGCTTCGGCCATCGCTGCTTCCGGCATGCTGGAGATTTGCGGCTTCCTATCGGACAATGATCCCGCGTACAAAAAGCTGATGCAAGCGGTGAACCGCTCCATGGAAGGACTCGTTAGCCATTACTCGACGAATGGAGAGAAAGAAGCGGAAGGCTTCTTGAACCGCGGTTCGTATTCCGTTCGCACGAATACTTCGCCGGACGATTATACGATTTGGGGCGATTACTTCTACCTCGAAGCGCTGATGCGCCTTGAAAAAGGCGTTCCGGGTTACTGGTACGAACGTTAGCGTTATTGAAAATTTCAATGAAGACAAGACTGCAGGGGGCAAAAACGATGGCTGAAGTTAAGCAGGATCGCGAGCAGTGGATAGAATGGATGCTTCGAATCGGAAGGCCGGTATTGGAAGCTTTAGCGGAACGCAAGCTGAAGGAACGGATGCCGGTTCAAGCGTTCACAGACGACCGCAGCGAATACACATACCTGGAAGTCTTGGGGCGGTTGCTGACCGGAATGGCTCCCTGGTTCGAAATGACCGGCTTAGCCGGGGATGAGGAGAAGCTGCGAAGCGGGATGGCGCAATTGGCCAGAGAAGCCATTGACGCGGCAACGGATCCGTCATCGCCGGACATTATGAACTTCGCCGGCGGCTATCAGCCGATTGTCGATTCCGCCTTTTTGTCCCATGCCCTTGTCCGGGCACCGCATGAACTGCTTGGCAAGCTTGAGGACCGGGTAAAGCAAAACGTAGTCACCTGCTTGAAGGCGACCCGCTCAAGAAAACCGGGCTATAACAACTGGCTGTTATTCGCAGCCATGACCGAGACGGCCTTGTATCTGCTCGGCGAGGATTGGGATCCGATGCGCATCGATTATGCCCTCAAGAAGCATCAGGAATGGTATTTGGGCGATGGGGTATATGGGGACGGGCCGGAATTCCATTGGGACTACTATAACGGATTTGTCATTCAACCGATGCTGGTTGATATTCTCCGGACAGTCGGACCGGAATTGCCGGAGTGGGAGCAAATAACGACTGTTGTTATCCGCCGGGCGGCCCGCCATGCGGCGCAGCAAGAACGCTTGATTTCTCCGGAAGGCACTTTCCCGCCGATCGGGCGCTCGCTTGCTTACCGGTTTGGCGCGTTTCAGCTGCTGTCGCAGGCCGTGCTTCAAGGCTGGCTTCCGTCAGACATTGCTCCTAATCAGGCAAGATGCGCGCTGACGGCGGTTATTCGCCGTATGATGGAGCAGCCCGGGACCTTCGACGAGGGAGGCTGGCTTCGAATCGGATTCTGCGGCGACCAAGAGGATATTGGCGAAGGATACATCTCGACAGGCAGCTTGTATCTATGCGCCGCCGTGTTCCTGCCCCTTGGCTTGAAACCCGAGCACCCGTTCTGGCAGGGCGAAGCGGACTGGACTTCCAAGAAAGCATGGTCCGGACAGCCGTTTCCGATAGATAAGGCCCAAAAGTAAAAATAAATAACCCCCGGTTCTCGCTAGGCAGCGAGGACCGGGGGTTTTGTTTACCCTTGCTTTAAACGAAGCATCATCGTCCAGAGATCAGGTGTCTCATAGCCGAGGCGCCAAGCGGCAACGCCGGCAAGGTCGTATTTAATCGCGAGGTTGATACGCGCCTGCACGCTGCTCGCGGTTTCCGCCCAAAATACATAGGTGAAGCCGTCCTTCACGTATTTGTATTTGGTCTGGCCGGGAGTGGCAGGATCCGAGACGCCAACGGCATTCGTGTCCGCGATCAGCTTAGGAATGTCGCTCATCAGAACCGCGCGGTTGCTGACGAGATTGCCGGAGCCGTCAAGCTTCCATTCCCGCACGTAGAACGGAATGCCCAGCATCAGCTTGCTGCGGGGTACGCCGTACGCCAGGAACTGCTGAACGCCTTTTTCCACCCATGGCAGGCTGGCTACGGAACCCGCCGTTGAGCTTCCGCTCCAGTGCTCGTCATACGCCATAATGATGATCGTGTCCACCACTTGGGCAAGCTCGGCATGTTCGTAGGCGGTGAGATGATCCCAGCTGGTATCGCCGCGCGGCAGGTCGATGGAGACCTTCAGCCCTTTGGCGTGCGCCGCTTTCGTTAAAGCGGTAACGAATGCGGTGTATCCAGCCCGGTCCGTACCCGCAACCTCTTCGAAGTCGATATTAACTCCGTATACGCCCAAGGTATCAAGCTTTGTTACCAGACCCGAGATGAATTGCTGCTGAGCATTCGAGTTCGCCAGGAAAGCCGTTGTCATCTGCTTATCGAAGTCGTTCGACACAAGCGGCATCACCTGTATGCCCTGAGCCTTCAGCGTCGTTACGATCGACGGATCCGACAGGTCCGTTAATGCGCCGCTGCTATCCTTCAGCTCAAACCATGACGGGGAATCGATGGACAGACCTTGCGTCTTCGACGTTTGATTCAGAATCGTCTGACTGTTGGATGAACCATTCCATGCCAGATAGACAAGGTTTTTGGTATTGCTCCATAATTTGCGACTGTCTGCATTGATGACATAGCTGTTGGAGTAGCTTTTCGCGTAAGCGACAGCCGATGCGCGTGTAAAGAATGATTTTAACTTGTTATTGCCTTGATAGACCGAAAGATAAGGCACGCTAGTCCACCAGGTTGTTCCGTTATGTTTGACTTCGGAGTTACCGAAATATTTGGCATATTGCAAAGCAGGCTGCAGAGCGACAAAGGATTTGATCGTTTTACCGCTTTGCTGAACATCGTAAGCCGGCACATTGGAATGCACGACAAGTCCGGACACCTCGTTTACAACGGTGCTGTTTGGAATAGCTGCCGCCGCTTTTATCGCATCGTACAGAAAAGCATACGTTTTTGTCCCGTCCACCGGTACCTGATCTACCTTAATGGAGTAGACCGGGCTGCCGCTCCGTATTTTTTTCTCCGTAGCATCCGTCATGTTGTCCCAGATCCAGCTATTCGAGCTGAGCTCCATAATATGGGCGTTTGTCCAGCGCTTCGCTTCCTGCTTGGCTGCATCGAGGGTCGTATAACCCCAATTCGCGTTAGTTTTGTCGCCTTGATAGAGCTGATATTTCGGATAGGATTGATAAATCCAGCCCGGGCTTTCCAGATCCCGGATATGTACGCCTTTCATCTTCTTGGCTGCGGCCATTGCCTCGTTGTACGTGCGGTATTCCCATTTGGTGCTGGAAGTGCCGCCTTGATAGATTTTGTACCTGGGCAGGTTGTCCCACACCCACTCACGGCCCGTAATCGCTTCCACATGACTGTACTCGAAACTCGACGCGTAAGCAATCGCCTGTTTATCGGTAGCAAATTCACGCAATGCACGATCGTTCTGATAGACGCGATACTTGGTCATTGTGCCGGAAACCGGGCTGGCTGCCATGCTGATCGCGGATGTCCCAATGGTTTGGGCAACGAACAGAAGCAGAACCGCCGCCGATAGTTTTTTGAACATGCTTCTTTATCACTCTCCTCTCAAAGTCTACTAATTTAGACGCAATTGAGAGAGAGAGGTTGCGATGAATTTCAGCTGGCTTTCAGGTGTAAATAATGGCAATCGTTGCGCAAACCTTGAGAGGGACGGATAAAAGAGGTGGAAAAGAATAACAATAAGGTCATGCAGGGAAAATCTGGATGAGGTGATGGCATGGCACAGCTGTTCGAACGGCTGGACCTGAAGGAATGGCTGGACGGGGATAGCGTAGAACCGGTGGAGCTAGAAAAGAGCCTTCGGGAAGTGTGGGGCGTCAACCGGTATCTTGGCGGAAATCCGGCTTTGTTTGTTCATCTGGAAAGGCTGATGCGCAAGCTGGCGCCAAGCGAACCGGTGCGGGTATTGGATGTGGCCACGGGTCTTGCGGACCTTCCGGTTGCATTTGTTGACTGGTGCAAAAAAAGAGGCAGGAACGTCTCGCTTGTCGCCGTGGACAACCATCCGCAAATTGTGCAGCTCGCTGCCCGGCGGACGGATGCGTATCCATCCATTGAAGTCTTGCATGCGGACGGAACGGCCCTGCCTTTTGAAGACCGAAGCTTTGATCTGGCCTTTTGCAATCTTGCACTGCACCATTTGGACGAACAATCAGCGATAAAGCTGTTCGCCGAAATGGCCCGCGTAACCCGCGCAGGTTGGGTTGTAACGGATTTGGAACGGCATCGGCTCGCTTATCTGGCGGCCAAGCTGCTGGCCAGATTCGTATGGAAAAGCCCGGTAACGAGACATGACGGACCGCTGTCTGTCATGCGCTCCTTCACTCCGCAGGAGGCACGGCAGCTCGTTCAGCTTGCTGGCGTAAACGCGGCGGTGCATAAACATTTTCCGTTCCGGCTAGCCGTGGTTGGCCATGAATAGGTATGACGTCATTGTTGTGGGTGCCGGCCCGTCCGGAAGCGCATCCGCCAGATTGCTAGCTGCCAGCGGCGTTCGCGTGTTGATGCTGGATGCGGAGGCCTTCCCGCGGCGCAAGCCTTGCGGCGAGTCCTTGAATCCGGGAGCGGTTGCCGCCCTTGGGAGAATAACGGGGCATTCGCATGCCCGGGAAGCCTTTGATTTCCCGTCCAGTCCGATACAAGGCTGGAAAGTAAGCAGCGGACGAGCCTTGCTTGAAGCCGTTTATCCGGAAGGACAGTACGGAGCGGGATGCCGCAGGGAACAGGTCGATCTATGGCTTGCCGAGCAAGCCAGCCGCGCTGGTGCGGTATTTGAGCAGCGTACGAAGGTGGAACGTCTGATCTGGGAAGGAGAGAGGGCGGCTGGCGTAATCGCCCGCTCCCCGGAAGGCAAGCCGATGTCCATAAGAGCCTCCCTTGTCATCGGAAGCGACGGTTTGCGGTCCGTTGTGGCGAGAAACGCCAAGGTGAACCGGTACGGATCGCTTCGCAAGGCCGCTTTTACGGCTCGTTTGAATGGGGTGCGAGGTTTAAATGGCAGGGTCGAGCTGTTTACGGCCGGCGATGGAAAAGTCATTGGCCTCGCCCCGATTGGCGCCGGGCTGGCGAATATGACCGTTGTGCTTGGCAGCGCCAAGGCGGCTTCATTAGCGGTCAAGGACCTCTCCGGAGTTGTCCTTGGCGAGGCGAGGGCTGTTCCGGAGCTGACGGAACGGCTGCGGGATGCGGAAATCGAAGACGGCGTGCTGACATGCGGTCCCTTCGACAGACCCGTCATTCCTCATGACATAGCGGGCATGCTTCTGCTCGGCGATGCGGCGGGTTATTACGATCCGTTAACCGGACAAGGGATCTATCGGGCATTAAGAAGCGCGGAGCTTGCAGCACCCGCCATCGTACGAATGCTTCAGACGCGCAGTCACGAGCCGCTGCGTCAATATAGAATGGACCAGCAGGCCGAATTCGCAGCCGGTACCCGATTGCAGCACATTATTGAACGTTTAAGCAGACAGCCTATCCTATGGCGTTCAGCCCTTAGAATCGTTGGCACTTCCTCGCTGCTGACCAATAAGCTTGCGGGGATCATCGGAGATTGCCCGAAGGAGACGAATACATGTATACCCGTAATGAAATCACCATAAATTGCGATAAAGAAACGGCTTTCCGTTATGCCCGGCAAGTGGAGAATTGGCCGGCGCTGCTTCCGCATTACCGGGGAGTCCAGTTCGAGCAGGGCGGCAGCGACCGGGGCGGACTCGTCACGATGAGAGCGGTAAGGCCGTTTAAGCCGTTTAAATGGCCGGTCTGGTGGGTTAGCGAAATGAAGGTGGACGAGCAGTTATGCTCGGTGTATTACAAGCATGTTCGCGGCGTTACAGCCGGAATGGAAGTCGAATGGCTGATAGAAGCATTGGATGAGAAGGAGCCGGTAAAGGTGACGATCATCCATCGTTGGCTGCAGCCGCCCCTTGGCAGAAGACTGGCAGCCGACATGATCGGCGAGGTATTCGTTTACGCGATTGCGGACCGGACTTTGCAGGGCCTGAAACAGCGTATCGAAGAGCACGGGAACGAGCAGGACATCCAGGAAGAGGTGGGCTAATATGAACGAGATTAGAGCAGTGGTAACCGGCATCGGCTGCGTAACCCCGATTGGCATAGGAGTCGAAGCGTTATGGGCAGGCGTGCAGCGGGGAGAAAGCGCGGTCAAACCGATTGACCGATTTGTGCCGGAAGGGCTTCGCAGCCGGATTGCCGCGCAAATTCCGCATTTCGACGCGACGGCATTTATGGATAAGAAGCGGGCGCACCGGATGGACCGTTACTCCCAGCTTGCGGTAGCCGGCGGCATTATGGCGCTTCGCGATTCCGGATTGGATGCGGAGGATCTGGAAACCGAGCGGGCCGGCGTCTTTATGGGCTCGGCACTAGGCGGTATCGCCTTTGCGGAGGAACAATGCGGGCAATATTTCCATGGCGGCTTCCGTTCGGTGTCCCCAACGCTTGGGTTTTCCGTATTCGGCGGGGCAGCCTCCTGCAATCTAGCCATGGAGTTCGGATTTACCGGACCAAACGAGACGAATTCGATGTCCTGCGGCTCGGGTGCGGTTGCCATCGGCAGGGCATTGCAGGCCATCAAGCGCGGCGAAGCGGACGTCGTGCTGGCGGGCGGCTCGGAAGCGCCGCTCGCTCCTTTATCCTTCGGCGCATTCGATATGCTGCGCGCGATGTCGACTCGCAATGAAGAACCGGCAAGCGCAAGCAGACCGTTTGACCGGAACCGGGACGGCTTTGTGATGGGAGAAGGCTCCGCTATTCTTGTTATCGAGGCCGAGCATCATGCCCGTGCCCGCGGTGCAAGGATCTATGGCGAGCTTGCGGGATTTGGATTAACAAACGACGCCCATCATATGAGCGCGCCGCTTCCCACGGGCGCGCAAGCTGCCCGGGCGCTTAGGCTGGCGCTCTCGAGCGCGGATATGTCGCCGGATGACGTCTCGTACGTCAATGCGCACGGATCTTCAACGCTGCTTAATGACGTGACGGAATCAAAGGTGATCCGAAGCGTATTCGGCAGCCGTCCGGTTGCGGTCAGCGGAACAAAAGGTTTGTACGGGCATCCGCTTGGAGCTTCCGGCGCAATAGAAGCGGCGATTACGCTGCTTTCCTTGAACCAGGGCTGGCTTCCGCCAACGACGAACTTGAATGATCCGGATCCGGAGGCCGAGATTGATCTGGTCGCCAGGCAAGCAAGAGAAGTGAAGGCAGAGGCAGCCGTATCGAATTCCTACGGCTTCGGCGGAGTCAATGCGGTATTGGCATTCCGCAAAGCATAACGAAAAGGCCGTTTCCATGTCACATTGGAAGCGGCCTTTTTTCCGCAAACACGTTCGATTGTAAATGCCATTTGAATCAAGCATCACTTGCCCGCAAGCGAATATTGTAATACTAGGATGGATGGAGTCGAAGCGATATAACCGGATCGGAAGGGCGGGAACCAGCATGGAAATACCCGTATATCGCCCGCAAAACCATGTGCGATTTATTACGGCAGCCGCTTTATTTGACGGGCATGACGCATCAATCAACATTATGAGGCGGATTCTGCAAGCCTCCGGGGTCGAAGTTATTCATCTCGGCCATAACCGGTCGGTTCAGGAAGTGGCCAGCGCAGCGATACAAGAGGATGTCCAGGGGATTGCGATAAGCTCCTACCAAGGCGGTCATATCGAATATTTAACCTATATGATGGATGTGCTGAAGCAAGCCGGAGCCGGACATATCAAACTATTCGCAGGCGGAGGCGGCGTTATTATTCCCTCCGAGATTGAGGCGTTGGAGCGTTACGGCGTCGCCAAAGTGTTTTCCCCTGAGGATGGCCGTAGGATGGGGCTGCAGGGGATGATCAATGCCATGATCGAAGCTTGCGATCATCCGACGCCGAGACAGGCTGAACAGGATCTTAAGCTGGTGAAGCAGCGCAACTGGGGAGCGATTGCAAGACTGATCTCTTCAGCCGAGGATATGGCGGCGGGCGTTTCCGCAGATGACGGTACCGTAAATGTATTGCAACAGCTGAAGGAACAAGTTCCCGGCGTGCCTGTGATAGGGATAACCGGAACGGGCGGCGCCGGCAAAAGCTCCTTGACGGATGAGCTTGTGCGCCGGTTCCTGGACTATTTTCCGAACCGTTCGATTGCCGTCATTTCGGTAGATCCAACGAAGATGAAATCCGGCGGGGCTCTTCTTGGGGACAGGATCCGAATGAACGCCATACATGATCCGCGTGCTTACATGCGCAGCATGGCGACAAGGAAATCCAGGTCGGAGATCAGCGAAGCCACAGGTGACGCGATCGCGATCGTCAAGCAAGCGGGCTACGACTTTGTAATTGTCGAGACTAGCGGAATTGGCCAAGGAGATGCTGCCATTGTAGAGCTATGCGATATTGCCATGTATGTCATGACCAGCGAATACGGAGCACCTAGCCAGCTGGAGAAGATTGATATGATTGATTACGCCGACATTATCGTCATTAACAAATTTGAACGCCAAGGATCAGAGGATGCCTTGAGGGATGTCCGCAAGCAGTACAAGCGAAGCAGAAGGCTTGACAGGGTTCCCAACGAGGAGCTTCCGGTATTCGGGACGATGGCGAGTCAATTCAACGATCCCGGCGTAACGATGCTCTTCCGGCATGTGATGGAGCTTGCCCAGGACAAAATGGGCGGAAGCTGGCCGTTTCGGCTTGAGGATTCCGGTATTAGAGCAACCAAGAGAAACCTGATTATTCCGCAGGAACGAACCGGATATTTGCGCGAGATTGTTCAGACGGTCCGGCAGTATAAGAAGGATATCGAGGATCAGGTTGCGGTTGTCCGCACGCTTGCTCAGCTGAAGGGCACAAGGCAGCTAATTTATGCCAATCAGGAACGGCTTCTAACGAGAGAGGAAACGGCGCTTTTCGCGGATAAGCTTGATGCAATGGCGGCAGAATGGGAAGAACAGCTGCGCCCGGATTGCCGGAAGCAGCTGGCCGATTGGCCGACCATTCGCAATCTTTACCGGCCGGTTGTACTGGAATCGCTTTCGGGCAGCGCGGTGCCCAGAGTCAGTCTCCCCAAATTCCATGAGTCGGGCGAGCTTCTCCGCTGGCTTCTGAAGGAGAACCTGCCCGGGTATTTTCCTTATACGGCTGGCGTATTTGCCTTCAAGCGAACCGACGAAGAGCCTAAACGCCAGTTTGCGGGAGAAGGATCACCCGAGAGGACGAACCGCCGGTTCCACTATTTATGCCGGAATGACGAAGCCAAGCGGTTATCCACCGCCTTCGACAGCGTAACCTTATACGGCCAGGATCCGAGCGACCGGCCCGATATATACGGAAGAATCGGAAATAGCGGAGTTAATGTGTGTACCCTTGAGGATATGAAAAAGCTTTACGAAGGCTTTGATCTATGCCATCCTTCCGTCAGCGTATCGATGACGATTAACGGACCGGCGCCTATCCTGCTGGCCATGTTCATGAATACGGCGATCGATCAGCAGGTGGAAAAATTCGCCGCGGATAACGGCCGTCAGCCCGATGAAGCAGAATACCGGAGCATTAAGGCTGGAGCGCTTCGATCCGTTCGCGGTACGGTGCAGGCCGATATTTTGAAGGAGGATCAGGGACAGAATACCTGCATTTTCAGTACGGAATTTTCGCTCAAAATGATGGGAGACATCCAGCAATATTTCATCGATCACGGCGTACGGCATTATTATTCCGTCAGCATAAGCGGTTACCACATCGCGGAGGCCGGCGCCAATCCGGTCACGCAGCTGGCGTTTACGCTTGCGAACGGCTTTACCTACGTCGAGTATTATTTGGCGCGGGGCATGTCTATCGATGATTTTGCTCCGAATCTATCCTTTTTCTTCAGCAATGGCCTTGATCCGGAATACAGCGTTATGGGTCGCGTGGCGCGGCGCATCTGGGCAACCGTCATGAAATTTAAATACGGGGCTAACGAACGCAGCCAGAAGCTGAAATACCATATCCAGACATCAGGCCGCTCGCTGCACGCGCAGGAGATGGATTTTAACGATATACGGACTACTCTGCAGGCGTTAATGGCTACCTACGATAATTGCAACTCCTTGCATACCAATGCGTATGACGAGGCGGTCACCACCCCTACGGAAAATTCCGTCCGCCGGGCGATGGCGATCCAGCTTATTATCAACCGGGAGTTTGGACTGGCGAAGAACGAGAATCCGCTGCAGGGCTCTTTTATCGTGGAGGAGCTCACCGACCTGATGGAAGAAGCGGTGCTGCAGGAATTTTTGCGCATCCATGAGCGCGGCGGCGTTCTTGGCGCAATGGAAACCCAGTATCAGCGGGGGAAGATCCAGGAAGAATCCTTATTCTATGAGCAGAAAAAGCATGCCGGGGAGCTGCCGATTATCGGAGTGAACACGTTCCTCAATCCCAACCCCGAAGAGTTACGCACGGATATCGAGCTGGCAAGGTCGACGGAAACAGAGAAGCGGGCTCAAATCCGCCAATTGCAGGCTTTTCAGATGAAACACCAGGAGGAATGCTCGGGCGCCTTGGAGGCTTTGAAGGAGGCGGCGGTATCCGGAGGCAATCTGTTCGAAGCCTTAATGGAGGTTGTAAAAAGCGCATCGATTGGCCAAATTACGGATGCGTTATTTGAAGTTGGCGGCCAGTACAGGAGGAATATGTAAGGACAGGATAGAAGATATAGGAAAATGCGGCTTGTGACAGAAAACGTAAATGCAAGCTTAAACGAACCGGAGGGAAGCGCCCGTGCTTGTGCTTACATTCCTATTAACTTTGATGAACTCGATCTTGCTGCTCATTATATACCTGAATCTGCCGAAGCGGGATATTGCGCAAGAAGCCGTTGATCAGGCATGGGCGAATGACCGAAAGAGACAAGAGGAGAAGCAGTCTGGCGACGCCTAGAAACTCTTGCGCTTGATTGAAATAGAAAAGCCTCCAACCCTTAAGGATTGGAGGCTTTCACATGCCCGGTTACTCTTCGATATCCGCCCACATTTCCTCTTCGTCCACATCCAGCTTAATGTTGGTGCGGAAGACTCGGCGGTTGTACTGCCGGTACATATATTGCTCGATGGCTTCGAGCAGATTCGCTTCAATGATATATTGGCTCCGACCGCTAACCCATACTTCCGCGGTGAAGCCGTACTCTTCGTCCCAAGCCAGCTGCACCTCCACGTCCGAAGGTTGCACGCCTCTTCGATCTGCCATATGCAGACAAACGGCATTAATAATTTCGTCCGTGTAAATTCGTATCATTTAGTAAGGTCTCCGCGTATCGGGATTGTTTTTCTTCTTGAACATTCGGAACAGCGAAATAACGATTCTTACCAGAACAAAGATCGCAATCAGGTTAATGAGGAGGCCGAAGAATTGACCCATGCCGCCCATGTTGCCAAGCAGACCGCCGAACAGCATGCCCGCGAGACCGCCGATTAACATCCCTTTCATAAAGCCGCCGCCGCTGAAAAAGCCTTTGTTCGTTGTTGCTGCGCCGGTTTTGTTCGTTGTTGCCCCAGTCTTGGTACCGGAATTAGACTCCTGTACGTTAGCTTGTTTCTTAGGCGTTTGCGTGTAGCTTTGTTTTGGCGATTTGAATCCGCCGCCTCGTTTTGCAGCATCCGCTTGGCCTAGACCAAAAGTCAGGAACAAAGCGAAAGCCATGATGACCAGTAACCCTTTTTTCATTGTGTACGTCTCCTCCTGCTTCAATGTGTAGCTCAATCATTGCTATGATACACATTTACGGCTAATATTAACGGAGGTTTCAAAATATTTTTGTACACAATGTACCAAAACATATATATGCAAAGGAGAGAACCCCTATGAATTATCCATCTGCCTACGTATCGTACTTGGCGGAGTTTAACGGGACGCGGGATTTCTTCGAATGCCATGAACTTCTGGAGGAGTACTGGAAGGAGCATCCGGGCGATCCGCGGGCATTGCTCTGGGTGGGACTCATCCAGCTTGCGGTTGGGCAATATCATGAGCGGCGGGGCAATGCGAAGGGTGCGTTAAAAATGTATGAAAAGGCACTCGGAAAGCTGGATCGGTCCTCGCTTGAACGGTTAGGACTGGATGGAACGCGTGCTATCGCGGATCTGTCGCGCAGATACAACAATCTGCAAATGGGTCAATCGCCGCCTTATCAAGACATAACGCTTATCGTAAAAGACCCCGAGCTTGAGCGGCAATGCATTCAGCTTTGCCAATCCTTGCAAGCGGAATGGGGAAGCAGCAGTCCCATGGATGCGGATGCGTTGATTCACCGTCACAAATTGCGAGACCGCAGTGACGTATTGGCGGAGAGGGCAGCAGCCATCGAAACGAAGAAAAGGAACCGGACCGCGGAATAACCACGGTTTCGGTTCCTTTTTTGATTGGTCTATTTTTGGTAGCCGTCCACGATCAGGTCAAGAGCGCCTGTGTCCGGGTGAATGGCAAGGCCGTGCACCGGGGTGTTCGGCGGAAGAAGCGGGTGGTTGCGCACGATGCTAACGCTCTTCTCAACGCTGTCGCGCAGGTTGTCAAAGCCGGTCAGCCAGCGGTTCAGGTCTACGCCGGAATGACGGAGCGTATTGATCGTTTGCTCGGAAATGCCGCGTTCCAGCATATGGCCGACTACAGTATCCGGATCGATGCCGGTCATGCCGCAGCCGTGGTGCGCAATAATAAATACTTCGTCCGCTTTCAGCTCATACAGCGCGACAAGGACGCTGCGCATAATGTTGCCGAATGGCTGCGTAATAATCGCGCCGGCGTTTTTGATAATTTTGGCATCGCCGTTTTTCAGGTTCAAGGCTTTAGGAAGGAGCTCGACAAGCCGGGTATCCATGCAAGTGACTACAACGATTTTGCGGTTAGGGAACTTATCCGTAAGATATTGTTCGTATTCCTTGTTTTCGACGAATGCTTTGTTGTGGTTCAAGATTTTTTCCAGATTGTTCATGTGAATTACCTCCTAAATAATAACGATTAAATATTAGTTCTTCAGAAAACGAAGGTCAAGCGTATAGATCTGGCTGTCGCTCTTGAGGCTGTACGCATCGCGCGCGGCATCGTAATCAATGCGGAGCTCCGGCTCGAAAAACACTTCGTGACGAGGCTCGTACCAGAAGGGGAACGGGTCGCCCTGGGCAAGCCGGTCATCCGGGCCGCCTTCTTCAATGAGCTGAAGGGCCGGAACGCCGCTGACGACGCAGCCGCAGCCTTCGGTATCATGCAGCAGCTTAAGCTGCTTGCGGCCATCCTCTATGTAAGGGGTCAGCGACTTAGCGGCAGCAGGAGTAAAGGTTATGCGCATGTAGTATTCTCTCCTTCTCTCTACTCTATTAACGACAAAAAAAGGTTAAAGTTGATTATACGTTTTGTAATCGTTAAGATCAAGATAGGCTCTGTTCAAAATGAGCAAATTTGGAATAGGGAAGGTGGATGGAATAATGACCGTACATAAGGAAACAACCGCAAAATTTTTGGAGACAATCCGTAAAATTAAAAGCTACGAGGAAGCGTTAGGCGTTCTGTATTGGGATCTTCGGACCGGGGCGCCGCGAAAAGGAATGGATACCCGCTCGGAGGTTATCGGCGCTTTGTCCGGCGACATGTTCAAGCTTTCGACCTCGCCCGAGCTTGGCGAATATTTGAACGAGCTGGAGCAGCCTGCTGCCCGGGAGCAGTTATCCGATATTGAACGGAAGCTCGTTAGCGAAACGCGCAAAGACTACGATCGAAGCGTCAAAATTCCACCAAAGCTCTATCAGGAATACGTTGTGCTTGCTTCGCAGGCGGAATCCAAGTGGGAGGAAGCCAAAGCAAGCAACGATTACGCCAGCTTCCAGCCGCTTCTCGAAAAAGTAATCGATTATACGCAGCAATTTATTGATCTGTGGGGGCCGAAGGCAACCCGTTATGATACCTTGCTTGACCAGTATGAACCTGGAATGACGACGGCAGAGCTGGACCGCGTATTCGGCGGCTTGCGCGAGCAGCTGGTGCCGCTTGCTGCGGCAATCGCGGCGTCCCCGCATCAGCCGGATACTTCCTTCCTCGGGCAAAAATACGATAAGCAAGCGCAAAAAGCGTTCAGCTTGTATATCTTGAACCAGATGGGCTACAACTTCGAAGCCGGCCGCCTCGACGAAAGCGTTCATCCGTTTGCAACCGGGCTTAACCCGGGCGATGTCCGCATTACGACCCGTTACCTGGAAGACGATGTGACCAGCGCGCTGTTCGGTACCATTCATGAAGGCGGGCATGCCTTGTACGAGCAAAATATTATGCCCGAGCTGATCGGCACTACGCTGTGCACGGGCACCTCGATGGGAATCCACGAATCGCAGTCGCGTTTCTGGGAAAATGTCATCGGCCGCAGCAAGCCGTTCTGGGAACAGTATTTCGGCAAGCTGCAGGAGAAATTCCCCGGCCAGCTTGATGTATCGGTGGAACAGTTCTACCGCGGCATCAACGTCGTGCAGCCTTCCCTGATCCGGATCGAAGCGGACGAACTGACATACAACCTGCACATTATTATTCGTTACGAGATCGAGAAAATGATCTTTAATGAAGGCGCAAAAGCAGCCGATCTGCCGGCGATCTGGAACGACAAGTACAAAGAGTACCTGGGCATCGTTCCTCCGACTAATGCGGAAGGCGTGCTGCAGGACGTTCACTGGTCCGGCGGCGCGTTCGGCTACTTCCCGTCGTATTCGCTCGGCAATATGTACGCCGCGCAAATCGCGGACACAATGGAGCGCGAGCTTGACGGCTTCTGGAATCTGGTCGGCCGCGGCGAGCTGCTACCGATTAAGGAATGGCTCACCGAGCGCATCTACAAGTACGGCAAGCTGAAGTCGCCGTCGGAGCTGATCCAAAGCGTTACCGGCAAGCCGCTGGATCCTCAGCATCTGGTCACTTATCTCGAGCGCAAATATAAAGATATTTATAAGCTGTAATGGAAAGCAGCCGTCCCTTGTTGGGGCGGCTCTTTTTTTTGTGTTCCGTTAGCTTTTGTTTAAGGATCACAACTTCGGAGTGCCCACTTGCTATACAGGGTCTCCATTGTTCGGAATGCACCGACTTTTTTGCTCCTGCATAGGCTATCGTACTTACTACTTACTTTAATTGAGTATTCACGGGAGGTTAACGGATGAGAAGGAAGCTATGGCTGTCGCTGCTCCTCATTGTGGCGCTGACGACAACAGCCGCGCTGGCCGGCTGCGGCAAGGGAAGCTCGGAGAAGGTGAAGCTGACCATCGGCGAAGTAACGAGGTCGGTCTTTTACGCTCCGGAGTATGTAGCTCTGGCGAAAGGATTTTTTGCCGATGAAGGGCTGGACGTTACGCTGACGACAACGGCAGGCGGGGACAAAACGATGACCGCGCTGCTCTCCAACACGATTGACGTTGCGCTTGTCGGTTCGGAAACGTCGATTTATGTGTACCAACAGGGCTCTGACGACCCGGTTATCAACTTTGCTCAATTGACGCAAACCGACGGTACGTTCCTGGTTGCCCGGAATGATGCAAACTTTGATTGGAACAACCTGAAAGGCGCGACGTTCCTCGGCCAAAGAAAAGGCGGAATGCCGCAAATGGCGGGCGAATTCACGTTAAGAAAGCATAACATTGACCCGCATGCGGATCTGGAGCTGATTCAAAACGTCGATTTTGCCAATATCGCGCCTGCATTCGCTTCCGGCACGGGCGACTATGTACAGCTGTTTGAACCAACGGCTTCCGTATTCGAGAAGCAAGGAACGGGCAAGGTGGTTGCCTCCTTTGGCGTAGAAAGCGGGCATCTGCCTTACACCGTCTTTATGGCGAAACAAAGCTATATCAAGAAAAATAATGCCGCGATCCAATCGTTCACCGATGCCATACACCGCGCGCAGCTGTGGGTACAGGAAAACGATGCCGCAACGATTGCGGACGTTGTAGCCCCTTACTTTGACAACGTGGATAAAGACATCCTGGTCAGCTCCATTGACCGCTACAAGCAACAAGGCTCCTACGCAACCGATCCCGTAATTGACGAAGGCGAATGGAATAACCTTCTTGACGTGATGACTCAGGCCGGCGAGCTGAAGGAACGTACCGAGTACGGCAAAATCGTGGATAACAGCTTTGCCGAGAAATCGATAGAAGACGTTAAGAAATAAAATAAGGGGGACTTTCGATGGCTGGCGAAGATAATCGGCTGGAGCTGAAGGATGTGTCCCATGTCTACGTCAACGAAAAGGGTGCTTCCTTGGCCGTCGAGAATTTGAATTTGACGGTTCGGCGCGGTGAGTTCGTCAGCCTCGTCGGTCCGAGCGGCTGCGGTAAAACAACGATTCTCAGCATGCTTGCGGGTTTATTTCCTCCAACCGGAGGGCAGGTGCTTCTCGCGGGAGCGCCTGTCCTTGGCCCGTCAAGGCTCGTCGGCTATATGCTGCAGCAGGATTTCCTGTTCCCGTGGCGGACGATCCGGGATAATGCCGCAATCGGCCTGGAAATTGCCGGCGGGAAGACGGCCGCGGCGATGAAGGAAGTAGACCGGCTGCTGACGGAGCTGGGGCTGCCTGGTTCGGGCGGGAAGTACCCTCATGAGCTTTCGGGCGGCATGCGGCAGCGTGTTGCCTTGGCCCGGATGCTGGCGACTAATCCGGAAGTGATGCTGCTGGATGAACCTTTTTCCGCGCTGGATCTGCATATCAAGCTTCAGCTTGAAGATCTGGTAGACGAAACGCTTAAGCGTCTTGGCAAAACAGCCGTTCTCGTTACTCACGACCTGGCGGAAGCCGCGGCCATGAGCGACCGGGTAATCGTGCTGGCCGCTAACCCGGGCAGAATCGTGAAGGAGCTTGTGGTGCCGGACGAAATCCGTCAGGCCACGCCGATGGAGGCGCGCAAGCTTCCGGGCTTTCAGGATGTATTCGATCAGCTGTGGGCAGAGCTTAACCGGGCGGAAGGAGGCGGAGGGCATGCCTAAGGAAGAGAAATCGGGCAAGAACGTATGGTTATCCGGCGTTGAGGAAGACCGCGAGAGCGGTATGAAACAGCTTCATTCGCAGTTCAAGCAAAAAGCTAGACGGGTCACTGCAGCCGTAGGCACAACACAGATTGCGATCTTGCTGCTGTTCATTGCCCTATGGGAAGCGGCAGGCAGACAAAAGTGGATCGATCCTCTGCTTTTCAGCTACCCGACGAAAATCATCAATCAGCTATGGAATTCGATGGCGGACGGCTCGATCTGGCCGCATATCGGAATGACCGTGTCCGAGACGATTATCGGATTTCTGCTCGGTACCCTGGTCGGTACCGGAATCGCGGCGCTATTGTGGTGGTTTCCTTTTTTATCGAGAGTACTGGACCCTTATCTGGTCGTTTTAAACAGTTTGCCGAAGGTTGCGCTTGGGCCGCTCTTCATCGTTACGCTCGGACCGGGCTTTACTTCGATTGTGGCGGTAACCTTGTCGGTAACGGTTATTATCACAACGATTAATATATACAACCGGTTCAGAGAGATTGAAGCGGGTTATATCAAGGTGGTCCGGCTGTTTGGCGCGAGCAGGGCGCAGCTGTTCCGGCTTGTCATTCTGCCTGCCTCTTTTCCGGTCATTATATCGGCTTTAAAAGTCAATGTAGGTCTCGCCTGGATCGGGGTTATCGTCGGCGAATTTCTGGTCGCCAAGCTTGGACTCGGCTATCTGATGATTTACGGCTTCCAGGTATTTAACTTCACCCTCGTCTTATCCACTCTGATTGTCATTGCCGTAGTCGCAACGATTATGTATCAACTTGTGGCGATATTGGAACGTAAGTTGACGTCAGGCTGGCGGGAGCGTTAGGATAAGCGTATTAATCTATCCGAACGTGAGGGAAATAAGTGGGCATTCGCATTATCAAAACAGCTTTAGCAGCCATTATCGCCATTTATTCGGCTGTATATTTGAACTTGGATCCGCCGCTTGGTGCGGGTATTCTTGCTATTCTCGGTGTAGAAGTCAGCCGGATGAAAGGGCTGAAGAGCGCTGTTGAGCGCTTCGTCGCTTCTTCGCTGGGACTTTTTTTTGCCTCTTTGGTCTTTACGATCTTTGGCTTTCATATTTGGGTAGTGGCGTTATTCATTTTGATGACGTTCCCGGTATTGGCACGTTTTCAACTAAAGGACGGCATCGTAACCAGCGCGGTTATCGTATTCCAGCTGTTCGCTCATGGGGAAGTCACCGTTGACGTATTGGAAAACGAAGTGCTGCTCATGATCTGCGGTCTGGGCTGGGCAACCGTGATCAATTTCATCTATATGCCGAAGGATCAGCATCTGCTCGAATCGCTCAAAGCTTCCGTCGAGAAGCTTTTTGGCGATATTTTCACCGAGATGGGCAGTACGCTGCGCGACCCTTCGCATATTTGGAATGGCAGCGAGCTGCTGGAGGTTCACCGGATTATAAATGAAGGGGCCCGCCGGGCCGTGCTGAACAAGGAGAACCGGCTTTTCGGGCAGGAGCATTATTGGTCCACATACTTCGAAATGCGGCGTCTGCAGCTCGAGTCGGTGCAGGCGATGCTGGAGGAGCTGGCGCTCGTCTACGAGAAGCTGCCGCAGAACGAACCGCTTGCCGAGCTGCTGGAGCTTCTGTCCGGGGAAGTGAAGTCCGAGGTGTACCGCGGGATAACGGAGAAACGCTTGTCCGAATTGAGGCAGCTGTACAAGTCGATGGAGCTTCCGCGCACGCGCGATGAGTTCGAGCTCCGCGCAGCTATATTGAAGATGACGATGGAGCTTGAAAGATATTTGGCAATCGCCAAACGATTAAAGAAAAGAAATGTCATGTTAGACAAAGCGGAGCCATAAAATAAAGAGGGATAAAATTCGTGGCGGCGCGGGAAAGATTCAGTCACCCTAGACGAATGACCTGCATACACTTTAAATGAATGATTGTATGGAGGAGGTTAAATCGATGACATTTGCAGATAAACAGCTACAAGGTAGAGAGATTATAACGAAAGCTGTCTGCGGGAAAGGTCGTAAGTTTTCCACTGTCTCTCATACCGTAACACCGCCTCATCACCCGACCAGCATATTGGGTGCGTGGGTAATCAACCACCAATATGAAGCGGTTCGATCGGGCGACGGAATTGAGGTAATTGGTACTTACGATCTCAACATTTGGTATTCGTATAGCAAGAATTCGCAAACGGACGTAGCAAAAGAAACCGTGCATTACGTAGAGCATGTGCCTCTGTCTTACCTGGATCCTAAGCATCGGTCTTCTACGGAAGAGGTATCCGCCGATTGCATTCAGGAGCCTAACTGCATTGAGGCCAACATCTCGTCAAGCGGTTCCGGCGTTGTCGTTCGCGTTGAGCGCGAGTATGCGGTTGAAATGATCGCCGAGACTAAAGTTTGGGTAGCCTGCTTCCCGGGCGGCTACGACGACGGCAAAGAACTTGAGTTCGGTCTCGGCGACGGGGATTACGAGGATCTGGATCCCGACTTACTGGACGACGATCTGTAAGCCGGAAGCCCATATCCGCTTCTGTACTGTAAGATATGCCGCTAAGGCGGTAAATTCGAGGGCGAAAGCCCTCTTTTTGTTGAATTCATCTAATTTGGGCATTCGCCGCATGCCCTTAGTCGTTATCGAATCCAATGAAAAGAAGGTGGCGGGTATGGCTGGCAACCGGCTGAACCGGCTTGAGAACGAACGGCGGGCAATTGCTTTGACGGAAGCCGAGATGCAGGCAAGGTGGCTTCGGGCCGGTCTTTACCGGGAGCAGCAGGGGGATGAACGTTTATACCGCGTTCAAGCAGCCGATCTTGCGCTGATTGAGCTTAAGCGGATTAACGGGGCAGGCAGGACGTTAGGCAGCGGAGAACCGATTGCCGCCGCCACTGGCGGACATCCGGCCGAATGGCCGGCGGATCCCGTGCTCCGGAGGGTGATCCGTAGAGCGATCGCCGGACTTTACGCAGTAGGCATGGATGCGGGAGAAGCGGATGTTGCGCTGGGCTCGGACGGCCGCGTATCGATGAGAGCGGCAAGGAGGCGCAAAATAACTCCGCTGCAGCAGCAAGAGGCTGAAGCGGAGCTCCAGGAAGCGCCGCTGCTTATCGGGGCGGATCCGGAATTTGTGTTTATTCGGCCGGATGGCAAGGTTGCTCCGGCCTCCCGGTATTTGGGAGGTGTCGGCGGCGCCGCTGGCAGCGACGTCATGCTGATCGGGCGACGGCTGATGTATCCCGTCGCCGAACTCCGGCCCGAGCCGGCCGCTGACCCGGCCGGGCTCACGGCTAACATCCGGCGGCTGCTGCTCCGCGCCGCCGGGCTTGTCCGCGACCCAAGCCTCCGCTGGGCCGCGGGTGCCATGCCCGTGCCGGGGCTTGCGCTCGGCGGGCATATCCATCTCAGCGGCGTGCGGCTGACGCCGCGCCTGCTGCGCCTGCTCGACAGCTACGCCGCGTTCCCGCTGGCGCTGGTCGAGGATCCCGCCGGCCGCGGGCGGCGCCCCCGCTACGGCGTCCTGGGCGATTACCGCCAGCAGCCGCATGGCGGCTTCGAATACCGGACGCTGCCGAGCTGGCTCGTGTCGCCGGCCGCGGCGAAAGCCGCCTTCGCGCTTGCGCTTCTCTGCGCGCGCGAGGCGGATGCGTTGCACGACATACCGGCTCTTGACGAGCGGTATGTCGCAGCCTATTACGCCGGCGACCGCGCGGAGCTCGCCGGCTGCCTCGACGGCGTCGCCGCAGCGATGGCGGCGACGGCAAGCTACGCCGCGCTGGCGCCGTACATCGAGCCTTTGCTCGATGCGGCAAGGCGCGGCGCCGCCTGGGATGAGCGGGCTGACATCCGCGTCAAATGGCGCATCCCTCGTTAATAAGGGATGCGCCATTTGCTTACCGTCCAACATGCCTAATCGCCTTTATGATGCTTTCTAAGCCTTTAGAACACAAGGTGCCGTTATAGGCTTCTCCCTGGCTGACCGGGCTTTTTTCTTCCGGCTTCTTCCGGTTGTCTGCCCGGCTTCGGTTATGCAGGTTGGCGCGCGGCAATCGGCTTGGTATAATAGCAGAATGATGTTTTTTAAATATTGAATAATAAGAAACTCGAATGCTATGTACCTGGGAGGGGCAACAGTGGCTGGTTATACCCCGATGATTCAACAATATCTCGCAATTAAGGAGCAAGCGAAAGACGCGTTCCTTTTCTTCCGTCTCGGCGATTTCTACGAGATGTTTTTTGACGATGCTATAAATGCTTCGCGCGAGCTTGAAATTACATTAACGGGCAGAGAGGGCGGCGTGTCGGAGAAAATTCCGATGTGCGGCGTCCCTTATCATTCTGCGGAAAACTATATTGCAAGGCTTGTCGAAAAAGGCTTCAAGGTAGCGGTCTGCGAGCAGGTAGAGGATCCTAGCGCAGCCAAAGGCGTTGTGCGGCGGGAGATCGTCCGCGTTATTACGCCGGGTACCGTTATGGAATCGAAGTCGCTTGCCGATAAATCCAACAACTTTATCGTATCCGTCGGGTCGGTCTCTACGGCGGCAATCGGCATGGCGGCCTGTGATTTGTCGACCGGCGAGCTGTACGCGACTTCGCTGGCTTTCAATATCGATACGTTAATCGATGAGATTAACGTCTATCAGCCTGCCGAAATCGTGGGCGACGAAAGCCTGCTGGCTCAGCTCAAGGAGCAGGCGGTATGGAACCGTCCCGTACTGCTGACAAGCCGCGAGCCTATGGCCGAGGACAAGCTCCGCCAGCAGTTCGAAGACGAGCAGCTGGAAGGACTTAACGAAACGCGTTACCGCGCCGTTGGCCTCTTGACCGGTTATCTGGAGGAGACGCAGAAGCGCTCCCTTGGTCATGTCCGTACAATCCGCGCTTATGAGCCGAATCAATATATGATTCTGGACCATTACACGCGCCGCAATCTCGAGTTGACCGAGACGGTCCGCGACCGGAGCAAAAAAGGTTCCCTTCTGTGGCTGCTCGACCGGACCCAGACGTCGATGGGGGCAAGGCTGCTTAGACGCTGGATCGACAAGCCGCTGCTGAATCGTTCGAAGATTGAAGAACGGTACGAAGCGGTTGATGCGCTCTACCGGAACTTGATTGCCCGCGACGATATCCGTTCGGAGCTGAACCATGTTTACGATCTCCAGCGGCTTGTTGGCCGGGTCGCTTTCGGAAGCGCGAACGGCAGGGATATGAATGCGCTGAAAAGCTCCATCCGCCGTACGCCTCAGCTTGTCGAGCTGGCGCGTCAAGCCGGCTCCGAGCGGCTTCGCCAGCTTGTTGACGGGCTGGACGACTGCTCCGATCTGGCCGATCTGATCGAGACGGTTATCGTGGACGAGCCTCCCGTATCGATACGGGAAGGCGGATTAATCCGGGCAGGTTACGACGATTACCTTGATCAGCTTCGCGAAGCCAGCACGAACGGCAAAAAATGGCTTGCGGAGCTGGAACGCCGGGAACGCGAAGCAACCGGCATCAAAACGATTAAAATCGGCTTCAACAAAGTATTCGGTTATTACCTTGAGGTATCCAAAGGCGCTTTGGGCATGCTGCCCGAAGGCCGTTACGAGCGGAAGCAGACGCTGGCGAACGCGGAGCGCTTCGTAACGCCGGAGCTGAAGGAGAAGGAACGGCTTATTCTCGAAGCCGAGGATAGGATGGTTGATCTGGAGCATGCCCGTTTTATCGAGCTTCGGGATCATCTGGCTCTGCAGCTTCATCGTCTGCAGCGTCTGGCCGAGGTTGTGGCGGAGCTGGACGTCTACCAGTCGCTCGCTACGGTCAGCGCGGAGAGAAGATTTGTCCGTCCGGTTATAACCGATCAATATAATCTCGTTATCGAAGAAGGAAGACATCCGGTAGTTGAGGCGGTAATGGACGGCGTACCGTTTATTAACAACGCTACTTCGCTGCGCCAAGAGGACCAGTCGATGCTGCTTATTACCGGCCCGAATATGGCGGGTAAAAGCACCTATATGCGCCAGGTGGCCTTAATTTGCATCATGGCCCAGATTGGCTGCTTTGTGCCGGCAAAAACGGCGGAAATTCCGATGATCGACCGCATCTTTACCCGGATTGGCGCTGCTGACGATCTTATCGGCGGTCAAAGCACCTTTATGGTAGAAATGAAGGATATTCAGCTCATGACGGAAAAGGCGACGGCAAGCAGTCTCGTGATCATTGACGAGCTTGGCCGAGGTACGTCAACAAGCGAAGGAATGTCAATCGCTCAAGCGGTCATCGAGTTCGTGCATCACCATATCGGCTGCAAAGCGCTTGTCTCCACGCATTTCCATGAGCTGTCGCATCTGGAGGCTTCCCTGCCGAAGCTGTCGAACGCCTGCATGGCCGTACAGGAAAGCGGCGACCATGTGACCTTCCTGCGCAAGCTGATTCCCGGAGCGGCAAGCACAAGCTACGGGATTTATTGCGCAAGGCTGGCGGGGCTTCCGAATTCCATTATTGACCGGGCTTACGTCCTGCTTGAGCATTTGGAAGAAGAGGCTTCGGAGAAGTCGCCGGCAGACACAGCCATTGCGACCGCGAGTTTAGCGGCTGAAGCTTCCTCAGCTCCTTCTTATGCGGCTGTTCCCGAGTCCGGGATGGCATTCAAGGAAACGGCGGCCGCCGTGCAGCTCTCCATCTTTGACGAGCCGCCAGCGCCGGCTGTTCAGCCGGTACAGGAGCAAGGGCGCCGCAAAGCCTCGCCGAAGGCCGAGCAGCTCGCCGAGCAGCTCCGCAAGCTGGACTTGTTCAATATGACGCCGATGCAAGCGATGCAATGGCTCAACGAAATGAAGCAGAAGCTGAACGATTAGCTTGAAAATGAGCACAGTCGTTTTAGAAGCAAGGAGGGGTTCGCATGGGGAAAATCCAGGTATTGGATGAGCAGCTTGCCAACCAGATTGCGGCAGGCGAGGTTGTGGAACGGCCTGCGTCCGTCATCAAGGAGCTGGTCGAGAACGCGATTGATGCCGGAAGCTCCGTTATTGATATTACGATCGAAGAAGGCGGATTGTCGTTTATTCGGGTTACCGATAACGGCGCGGGCATAGAGCCGGCGGATATGGAAACTGCGTTTCAACGGCATGCCACGAGTAAAATCTCGTCCAGCAGCGATCTGTTCAAAATTGCAAGCCTTGGCTTCCGCGGCGAAGCGCTGCCGAGTATCGCGGCCGTATCGCGGCTCGAATGCGTGTCGTCGATCGATTCGACGGGCTTGGCCCAGCGCCTTTTAATAGAAGGCGGAACGGTTACGGCCAATGAGCCTGCCAACGCCCCTCAAGGCACCGACATGTCGGTGCGGGATTTATTTTACAATACGCCGGCAAGGCTGAAATATATGAAAGCCATCCAGACGGAGCTTGGACATATAACCGATTACGTATACCGGATCGCCTTGGCGCATCCGGGAATAGCGGTCACGCTGAAGCATAACGGCTCGGTGCTGCTTCGGACGCTTGGCACCGGCGATAGACTGCAAGTTATTGCGGCCGTGTATGGAACGAATACGGCTAAGGCGATGCTGAAGGTGGAAGGCGAGACGTCCGATTACGATTTGCGCGGGTTTATATCGAAGCCGGAGCTGACGCGGGCGAACCGCAATGGCATGACCGTCATCGTGAACGGCCGCTATATTCGAAGCCATGCGGTCAATCAGGCTATTCTGCAGGCTTATCACACGCTGCTGCCGATCAACCGTTTCCCCATTGTCGTATTGGAGATCGGCATGCATCCAAGCTTGCTTGACGTGAACGTTCATCCTTCCAAGATGGAAGTCCGGTTCAGCAAGGAAAACGAGCTGAGAACGTTGGTAGAGCAGGCGGTAAAAGGAGCGCTTGGACAGGTACGGCATATTCCGGGTCCGGCCGAAAAGCCGGAGCGGGAGAAGCCGCTGTTCGTACAGGACGCGATTTCCTTCCATCGGCCAGATCCGCTGTCCATGCCTTGGGGACAGGAGCGAAGCAATTCCCAACCTAACGGATCAGGAGCTCCCGGCGGTACAGCTAATTTGTCCGGAAGCGGCTTTAACTCAGGCAGGCCAGCCGGACTGTCAACGTCCGCAGCCGCCAGCACGGGTACATCGTATAATAATTCTTCCTTCCCTCAGCCTCCGAAGCGCGATTACGTGCCTAAGGATGCGACGGAACGTCTGTACAAGCCCGCCGAGCAGCGCGAAGCATCCGTGCGCGAAGCAGCTGCTCCGTGGGAGCAAGCCGCTCCGGCACTTCAGGCGGCGGAAGCAACGGCGGCAACGCCTCCGGCACTGGATTCGGAGCTGCCTGCGGGCGAGGCGAACGAACGGCCGGACGGTACGCCGGCCTTCCCGGACTTGTACTGGATCGGACAGCTTCATGGCACGTATATCGTGGCGCAGGCTGAGGAAGGACTGTATCTGATCGATCAGCATGCGGCCCATGAACGCATTAATTACGAGTATTACTTCCGGAAATTCGGCAATCCGCAAGCGGCAAGCCAGCAGCTGCTGGTTCCTCTCACCCTGGAATTTACTTCAGGCGAAGCTGAGCAATTGCGAGGCATGACAGGTTTATTCCAGGAAGCGGGCGTTGAGCTGGAGCCGTTTGGGGCGCAGACCTTTCTTGTGCGCGCTTATCCGGAATGGTTCCCGCAAGGCGAGGAGCAGGCCATTATCGAGGAAATGGCGGAACTCTTGCTAAGCGAGCGCAAGTCCATTAATATTGCGAAGCTCAGGGAAAAAGCGGCGATTATGTGCTCCTGCAAAGCTTCGATTAAAGCCAATGACCGGAAGACCCGGGAAGAGGGAGAAGCGCTGCTGGCCCGCCTTGCGGCGTGCAATCAGCCTTATACCTGCCCGCACGGCCGTCCGATCGTGGTTCATCTTTCGACCTATCAGCTAGAAAAAATGTTTAAACGGGTGATGTCATGATCGTAACAACCTCCGACAAGCCTTCTCAGCGGGCATTAACGACCGCCAGACGGCTTGCGGGAGAGCTATCCGCTCCGTACGTTCCGCGAGGCAAACAAACGCTTCGGCAGATGGCGGAGAGGATGGAGGAGATCCGTCTGATTGTCGTAACAGAGAAGGAAGTCCGTTATTACGACGGCCAGACGGAGTCGCCGCTCTATTTTCATCCCAGCATGGCTTTCGTAAGGGTGAAAAGGCTGCGGCGCGGAGAAAGTGATCCCTTGCTTGACCTGACGGGCTGCAAGCCGGGAGACCGCATCATAGACTGCACCGCTGGGCTTGCGGCGGATTCGCTTGTATTCTCGTACGCGGCAGGCGAATCGGGAGCGGTGACCGCCATAGAGAGCGAGCCTATCTTGTGCGCGGTTGTGCGCGAAGGGCTGGCGGGTTATCAATCCGGCTTGCCGGATGTGGACGCAGCCATGCGCAGAATCAATATGATCAACGTTAACCATGCCGAATATTTGGCGGGACTTCCGGATAATAGCGTTGACATCGTCTATTTCGATCCGATGTTCCGCCAGCCGATTCACGAGTCCAGCGCCCTGGAGCCGCTGCGCAAGCTGGCTAACGGCAGCGCGTTGACGGAGAAAGCCGTGCAGGAAGCAATCAGGGTCGCGCGCAAGACCGTCGTAATGAAGGAGCACCGCGAGAGCGGGGAATTCGAACGGCTTGGATTCGAACGGCGGCATGTGAATACGTCGAAAATAGCTTATGGAGTGATAGAGGTTGCAGGAAGCAGCAAATAAGGAACGCAAGCAGCCGCTGCTTGTTCTGGTTGGACCGACGGCTGTAGGCAAGACGCAGCTCAGCCTCGATCTTGCCAAAGCATGGAACGCCGAGATTATATCCGGCGATTCGATGCAGGTGTACAAGGAGATGGATATCGGCACGGCCAAGCTGCCGCTGGCCGAGCGGCAGGGAATTGTCCACCATCTGATCGATATTTGCGAGCCGGACGTGGCTTATTCGGTCGCCGACTTTCAAGTGCATTGCAGGGAGGCGATTGCCGATATTTCGGCTAGGGGCAAGCTTCCTTTTATCGTGGGAGGTACCGGGCTCTACGTTGAATCCGTCTGCTATGGCTTTGAATTTAACGAAAACGGTTCGGACCCCGCCTTTCGGGATGAGCAGCAGCGTTATGCGGAGGAGCACGGCGCGGAAGCCCTTCACGCAAGGCTTGCGGAGGTAGATCCGAAGTCCGCCGAGCGGCTGCATCCGAATGACCAGCGCCGTATTATCCGCGCGCTTGAAATCTTTCATTTGTCAGGCGAGATGATGTCGGCCCAGCTGGAAAGACAAAAAAAAGAATCGCCCTACGAATTGTGTATATTGGGTCTCGCCTTGGATAGGAAAGTGCTCTACTCCCGCATCGAACAGCGGGTTGATCAAATGCTGGAGGATGGACTCGTCGAGGAAGTAAGAGGACTGCTGGAGCGCGGCGTGACGGAGGACAGCCTTGCCATGCAAGGGCTTGGCTACAAGGAAATCGTCATGTACCTGCGCGGCGAATGCACGCTTGAGGCGGCAGTAGAGCTTTTGAAAAGGGATACGAGAAGGTTCGCCAAACGCCAGCTCTCCTGGTTCCGGCACATGAAGGATATCGAGTGGATCGACATGGGGGAAAATTTTCACAACAATTTGCGGCGGATTCATGGTATAATAGCAGGAAAGTTTCAAGTCAATCTTGAATATACTTCTAATCAATCTTTTTTAGACGGGGGTAACGTCCAATGAACAAATCGATCAATATTCAAGATACTTTCTTGAACCAACTGCGTAAAGACAACATTCCGGTTACGGTTTTCTTAATGAACGGCTTTCAGATCAGAGGCGTTATTAAAGCGTTCGATAACTTTACGATCATCATTGACAGCGAAGGCCGTCAGCAAATGGTGTACAAGCACGCGATTTCGACGTTTACTCCTCAGCGTAACGTATCATTAATGCAAGACAACAGTGCTTCGGAAGCATAGAACGTAACGTTATTTGTGAAACCTTCTACTTGCAGGTAACGTTTAACTTGATAGCGGAAGGCAAGAACAACCCGCTCCAGCAGGGTTGTTCTTTTCATTCCGGGGTATATTGAAGGGTAGAGAAAACAGATTTTGGAACTACTGGAGGGAACCTAATGGCTGAACAACCAAGACGAAGCAAACCAAAGGAGACGAAGCGCGGGTCCGTCAAGAAAAAGAAAAGAATGACGCCCCGTAAATGGTTTTTCGCGTTTTTCTTCACCATCGTGTTTGCCATCGTCTGCGGAATCATCGGTTATTTGTTTATTACCTTGAACGGCGAACGGATCTTGACGGAAAATGCGGATAAGCTTGAACTCGGCGAAGCGTCGATTATATATGATGCAAACGGCAAAGAGGTTACAAAGCTGTACGACTCTAGCGCGAACAGGGAAATTGCCGAGTATGACGAAATGCCGAAGCTGCTCCTCGATGCTTTTGTGGCAACGGAGGATCAGCGGTTCTACGAGCATTCCGGGATTGACTTTTTCTCCATCGGACGCGCCGTCGTGAAGGACGTTATCGCCAGAAGCAAAGTGGAAGGCGCAAGCACCATCACGCAGCAGCTGGCGAAAAATATATTCCTGACCGCGGACAAAACCTTCTTCCGCAAAGCGACGGAGGCTTCCATTGCGGTAGCGCTTGAGAATAAATATTCCAAGCAGGAAATTTTGACGATGTACCTGAACCGGATTACTTTCGGTAAAGGGATATACGGCATTAAAGGCGCAGCGGATTATTATTTCGATACGGATCTTAAAGATTTGAAACTATGGCAGATTGCAACGCTTGCGGGAATGCCTAAAGCTCCAAACCGTTATAATCCGATTAATGATCCCGAATCATCGATGACGCGGCGCGCTGTCGTTTTAAAGCTGATGTATGATCAAAAACTGATTACGCAGCAGGAAATGGAAGAAGCGAAAGCGGTTGTTTATGAGCCGCCGGCCAATATCGATCAAAAGAAAAGCGATCCCTATAAAGCTTATGTGGATTATGCGATAGAAGAGGCAATCAAAGTAATGCCGGGTATGACGGAGGATGAGCTTCGCATTGGCGGCTACCGCATTTACACGTCCCTTAACACGACAGCTCAGCAAGCGGTAGAGAAAGAATTCGCGGACGACGGCAACTTCGAGAAGAGTCCGGACGATCAGAAGGCGCAAGGCGCCATGATTATTATGGACCACCGCGACGGAACCATTCAGGCGATGGCCGGAGGCCGTGATTACGTCCGTAAAGGACTTAACCGCGTCGAAGTGAAACGTCAGCCTGGTTCATCGTTTAAGCCAATCGTTTCATACGGTCCGGCTCTCGAAACCGGGGATTATTATCCTTGGACGGTTCTGAATCAGGATTCGCAAAAATGCTTCGGCAATTATTGCCCAAGGGATCCTCATGGAGCCGGTCCGGTGACTATGCAAGAAGCAATCAAGGAATCCCGCAACCTGGCTGCCGTATGGACGCTTAATCAGGTGGGCATCAGCAATGGTATTGCCTTTGCCAAGAAGCTTGGAATCGAACTGGCTCCGGAAGACCGCAACCTTGCAATAGCTCTTGGAGGCCTGACGCAAGGGGTAACGCCGTTGCAAATGGCGGAAGCCTACAGCGTATTCGCAAACGGCGGCAAATCGGTTGATCCTCATACGATTACGAAGATTGAAACTGCAGCAAACAAGAAGGTTTATACGTATCACGCACCGGCGTCGAAGCAACTGATGAAGCCGGAGACCGCGTGGTATATGACGCAGATGATGCAAACCGTTCTTGAAAGCGGCGGTACGGGTACGGGAGCGCGAATCGACCGTCCGGTAGCCGGCAAGACGGGAACGTCCCAGCACGGGATTCCTAACTTTAATTCCAGCGCGAACAGGGATGCCTGGTTCGTGGGCTACACGCCGGAATGGACTGCTGCCGTCTGGATGGGCTATGATAAAACCGACAAGCAGCATGTCATCAAGAAGAGCAGCTCGCAGGCTGCGGCAATGTTCGGTAAAGTAATGAAGCAGGCGATGAAGAACGTACCGAAATCTTCGTTCAAGCAGCCTGAAGGCATCAAGCAGGAAGTGAAGGAACAAGCGCCGGTGACGAATTTCAATGCGGTGTTCCTGGAAGACCAGGCGAAGGTTCAATTGTCCTGGACTGCGCCGGAGAACAGCAAAGGCGTCACTTACCGCGTATACCGCAAAGACTCGGAGCAATCGGAATTCTCCGTATTTGTAGACGTAGCTAATCCGACGGTAGACGATATGACCGTCTTCCCGGGCATGAAGTATCAATACTACGTCGTTGCCTATAACTCGGAAGAAGATAAGGAAAGCAAGCCTTCGGAGACGATTACGATTGACGTGCCGAAGACCGAAGTGGATATACCGGAGCAGCCTATGGAGCCGGATCAGCCGTCTGACGGCGAGCTTCCGGGCAATGGCAATAACGGAGGAGAAGTATCGCCACCGCCATCCACGGATCCGAATCAGCCGGTTGAATCGGAGTCCCCTGGCAACGGAGGCACGGTGTCGCCGGGTCCCGGAAATAACGGGAACGGATCAGGCAACGGAAATGGCAACGGAACTGTGGGACCTGACCAAGGTGCGGGGGGACCGGTCGAATCGACCGATCCGGGCACCGGGAACGGAGCGGTAACGGGCAAGGGAACCACTGACAAAAACGAAGCCGGAAGTGCAGGCGGCAAAGCGTAAGGAGCTGGACTTAGGGTATGGGCAAGCTGGGGAAATTTAGCTGGAGCATCATTATAATCGCAGCAGTAGCCGTATTGTTAACCAGCTGCGGCTCATCCGGCGGCTCGCCCGGACTGAAATGGGATAAGATGCCGGAGATGTCGATCAACTTAAACAAGCAGTACACCGCGAAATTTGCGACAAGCAAAGGCGATTTCACCGTAAAGCTTTACGCGGAGGAATCGCCGGTAACGGTCAACAATTTTGTTTTTCTCGCGCGTAACGGTTATTACGACGGCCTTACGTTCAACAGCATTATCGAAACGTTTATGATTCAAGGCGGGGACCCGAAGGGCGATGGAACAGGCAATCCCGGTTACTCGATACCGGATGAATTTGATACGAGCCTGAAATTCGAGCCTGGCGTCATGGCCATGATGAACAGCGGGAAGCCGAATTCGGGAGGCAGCCAGTTTTTTATCTGTACCGGTCCCGACTCTTTGAATTTGAACCAGACGCCTACGTATTCCATCTTCGGCAAGGTGGACAGCGGTATGGATACGGTTCTGGAAATTGCAAAGACGCCGGTGAACGACAAGCATGTACCTAAAGATAAGGTCACTATCGAATCGGTTACGATCGTGGAAACGTAAGGGTTAGGCTAGTATCAACGGGATGCAGCGGTTCGTCCGCTTTGTCCCGTTTTTTGTTTTTTTGCCCGGCGGCACATAAATCCCGTGAAAAGCTTGGTTTATTTTTCATGCGTAGTGGAGATGAGCGTTAAGTTATGGTAAGCTTTTTACAACGCTATCCATCATCATCGAAAGCCAAGTATTACAGGCTTATCTCAACGGAAAGGTACGTTCCGTATGAAACGAAAATTTTCGGACCGGGCAAACTGGCGTCGCATTATACGCAAAAGCTACAATTGTCTGGCGCTCGACAATGATGAATTCAAAGGTCTTGTCACGTTCTACCGGATTCATGAGTTGCGTGAGCCGCTATGGAAGGAATACAATGGGCGGCGATTGTGTCTGGCAGACCGCGGGTATTTATGGATGCAGCATTTTCCGCGCGGCGAGCATTTTGTCGTAACAACGATGTTTGACGATAAAGGCCGTGTGGTGCAATGGTACATTGATATTTGCAAAACGCAAGGGCTGACGGATCAGCATGTGCCTTGGTTTGACGACCTTTATCTGGACGTGGTTGTACTGCCAAGCGGGGAAGTTTTTCTTCTCGATGAGGATGAGCTGGAGGAAGCTCTCCGTGACGGAGAGGTAACGGGGAAAGAAGCGGCGCTCGCCCGCAAAACAGCAGGAAGATTGCTTTCCAGTATCCGGAACGGCAGGTTCCGGTATTTCACGCTCAGCTTGAAGCATCGCAAAAGCTTGACGGAGAGAGAGCTAAGAGAATCATGAAAAGTATCGTTCAGACGGGGAGCAAGTCACGCAAACGGCGCGGGCTGCTCCTGTTTCGTCTCTTTGTAGGTTTATGTCTGTTAGGGGTATTGTGCTGCGGGTATCTGTTATGGCTGATTAACAGCTATGACGATTCCAAGCCGGTTGAACAAGCCGATGCCGCTATCGTGCTTGGCGCTTCTTTGTGGTCGGACAAGCCAAGTCCGGCATTGAAAGAACGTCTCGATTTTGCGGACAAGCTGTACAAGGACGGCAAGGTGAAGATGCTTATCTTGAGTGGAGGGCTTGACCGCAACGGATCCAAGCTGACCGAAGCGCAGGGGATGCGGGTCTATCTGCTTGCCAAGGGAATTCCGGAGGACAAGATGCTCCTGGATAACGCGGCGCGAAGTACATACGAAAATCTGCTGAACAGTAAAGTAATCGCCGCGGAACACGGCTTGAATAAGCTTTTGATCGTAACTCACGACTATCATGCGCCAAGAGCGATGGAGATGGCCCGTTATCTCGATTACGAGAACGTGCAGGCCGCCGCCTTTCACTCCGAAGTGCTGAGTCCGTTCAAGAACCAGTCGCGCGAAGTGCTGGCATACGCCAAGTGGAAGGTGGATGCCGTCCTGCTGCATTTCGGTTACCGTTCTCCTGACTATCCGTAATAAAATCTGTTAATATGACCGATTCCGATAGAATACACTTGTTAGAGCGGGATATGCCGGGCTTATCTTACCGGCATGCCAAACGCTAGTGACGGTGCGAAGGATAGGTGATGCAATAGATGAGCGGACATGTCATGTCGGGATCGAATAACGGAGCAAGGCCGTCCCGTCAAATTAATGTGGTGTTGAGAAGCCAGGAACCGGTCCAAATGACGGCTTCTGCGCCTGTCGTGGATAATGAACCTCTGCCAGCCGTCAAGCCGCTTCCGCCGGGAGACCATTTTGCCGATATTCAGAAAGAGCTTGAGCCGATGGTGGGGATGGACAATGTAAAAGCCCTTATTTACGAAGTCTATGCGCTTTTATATATAACCCGTATGCGTTCGGAGGCCGGCTTGTCCGGCGGTTCCCATGTCTATCATATGATCTTTAAGGGGAATCCCGGAACCGGCAAAACAACGATAGCCCGAATTGTGGCGAAGCTGTTCCAGAAGATGGGCGTGCTCTCGAAGGGGCATCTGATCGAAGTGGAGCGGGCTGATCTGGTTGGCGAATATATCGGGCATACGGCTCAGAAGACGCGGGATATGGTACGGAAGGCGATTGGCGGCGTTCTATTCGTGGACGAAGCGTACAGCCTTGCGCGCGGCGGAGAGAAGGATTTCGGCAAGGAGGCCATTGACACGCTCGTAAAGGCGATGGAGGATCACCGCAATCAGTTTGTGCTGATTCTGGCGGGGTATCCGGCGGAGATTGATCATTTTCTGCTGACCAATCCCGGTCTGCCTTCGCGTTTTCCGATCCAAATCGATTTTCCGGACTATTCCATTGACCAATTAATCCAAATTTCCGAGCTGATGGCGAAGGAACGCGATTATAATTTAATGCCGCAGTCCATATTTAAGTTAAGGCAGCATTTGATTCAAGAGAAGATGAGCGACATATTTTCGTTTAGCAATGCCAGGTACGTGCGGAATATTATTGAGAAATCGATCCGTTACCAGGCTGTCAGGCTTCTGAACCAATATTCCAACAGCATTCCCCCCAAGCAAGAACTGATGGCCATTAAGCCGGAGGACTTCAAATGGGAAACCAAATAACTCCACTCTAGAAGGAGCAAACATGCGAGAAAAAACATTTAATACGACGGCTACGATGCTGGAACGCGCTGTATTGGTCAGCTTGGTTACCCCGAATATTAAGCGTGGCATTAGCGATCCGGAGCATTCGCTTGAGGAGCTTGTTGCGCTTGCCGAGACGGCGGGAACCGAAGTGCTGACTACGATGGTGCAAAATAAAGAAGCCCCCGATACCAAATGGTTTATCGGCAAGGGCAAGGTTGAAGAATTAAGAGCGATTGCCGACGAGTTGGGAGCGACAACGGCGATATTTGACCAAGAGCTGTCCGGTGCGCAGGTTCGGAATCTGGAGGAAACGCTGGATCTGAAAATTGTGGACCGGACGCAGCTTATTCTGGATATTTTCGCGCAGCGGGCGAAGACTCGCGAAGGCATCATCCAGGTTGAGCTTGCCCAGCTCAGCTATTTGCTTCCTCGGTTGTCGGGCCACGGCAAGAATTTGTCGCGGCTTGGCGGCGGGATCGGAACGAGAGGTCCGGGCGAATCCAAGCTCGAGACAGACAGGCGTCATATTAGAGGCCGTATTTCCGATCTGAAGGCGCAGCTCGACGAAGTGGTTCGCCACCGGAAGCTGCACCGGGAGAGAAGGAAGAAATCTGGCGTTATTCAAGTTGCGCTTGTAGGCTATACGAATGCCGGAAAATCTACGCTGCTCCGTGAACTGACAAGCGCTGACGTTTATGTGGAGAACCAGCTGTTCGCCACGCTTGACCCGACTTCCCGTACGCTGGAGTTGCCGAACGGCAGAGAGGTCGTTCTAACGGATACGGTTGGTTTTATTCAGAACCTTCCTCATGACCTTGTCGCGGCATTCCGCGCTACGCTGGAGGAAGTGCTGGAAGCTGATCTGGTACTCCACGTCGTTGACGGCAGCTCGCCAATGCGCGAGGAGCAGATGAGAGTCGTGGAACAAATTCTTGGCGATTTAGGAGCGGCGGGAACGCCTAGCTTAACGATCTACAATAAAAAAGACCTTTGCGAAGAAAATCACGTGGAATTGCCGACGCCGGGCACGGACACGCTTGTTATCAGCGCGTATCAAAAAGACGACCTCGAGCTCGTGCGGAATAAAATTCAGGATAAATTGACCGGCGACACGGTTGCGTTTATTCTGCCGGCGGATCGCGGCGACCTGATTGCACTTGCTTACCGCAGCGGGGAAGTAGTGGGCAACGAAGTGAGCGAGGATGGCGAATCCTTGCGTCTGACCGTACAGGTAAGCCGTCAGGCATACGAACAAAACGGTTATAAGCTTCAGCCGTATATTGAATAATAGAATAGGGTTTACGTTAACTTAAGGGAGAGACAGGCTTAGAATGAGTTACAATGCGCAGGAAGACAATGAATCCGTATGGAATGAACTTGAAAAATTAGCGGACGAAGCGGAGGAGCTGGCTGCAGGCCAGCTTCGTTCCATTGACCGTATCGCCGAAAAAAATCAATGGAAGGTGATCCGGGCGTTTCAGCGGCATCAGGTTAGCGATTTTCATTTTACCGGCTCAACGGGGTATGGCTACAATGACCGGGGCCGTGAGGTGCTTGATCTGGTCTACGCGGATGTATTTGGAGCGGAAGCGGCGCTTGTGCGTCCGCATTTCGTATCGGGTACGCACACCATCGGGTGCGCGTTATTTGGCGTGCTCCGGCCGGGGGATGAACTCCTTTACATTACAGGTAAGCCATACGATACGCTGCACAAGGTGATCGGCAAGCCCGGAGACGGGACGGGCTCTCTGCAGGATTGGGGCGTCCGCTATAACGAGGTGGCTCTGCACGAGGACGGAAGTCTGGATTGGGCCGGCATAGAAGCCGGCATTAACGAGCGGACGAAGGTTATCGGCATTCAGCGATCGAGAGGCTACAGCTGGAGGGCGTCATTTACCGTTGCCGAGATTGGCGATATGGTTCAGCGCGTGAAGCAAATCAAGCCGGATGTGCTTGTATTTGTAGATAACTGTTACGGGGAATTTACCGAGCTTCTGGAGCCAACCCAGGTTGGGGTTGATCTCATGGCGGGCTCGCTTATCAAAAATCCGGGAGGCGGCCTTGCTTCGACCGGGGGATACATCGTTGGTACTGCCGCTGCGGTGGAGCAGGCTGCCTTCCGTCTTACGGCGCCTGGCATCGGAGGCGAAGTTGGCGCGATGCTTGACACGCTGCGAGGTATTTATCAGGGCTTGTTCCTGGCGCCGCACTTGGTTGGACAAGCTGTTAAAGGAAGCGTATTTGCTTCGGCAATGTTCGAGCAGCTTGGCTTTGAAACGAAACCGCATTGGTCTGAGCCGCGTACTGACCTTATACAGGCTGTCCGTTTTGGCGGTGCGGAGCAGTTGATCGCTTTTGTACAGGGTATTCAGAAGGCTGCGGCAGTAGATTCGCATGTTGTGCCCGAGCCATGGGACATGCCGGGATATGAACATCCCGTCATTATGGCGGCAGGGACGTTTATTCAGGGCGGAAGCCTTGAATTGTCTGCGGACGCGCCTATCCGCGAGCCTTATATTGCTTATATGCAAGGCGGTTTGACGTTTGCCCATGCGAAGTTTGGTGTTCTCACAGCGTTACGTCGACTCATTAACAACGGGCTTATCATAATTAAACGTAATTAAACCTAACACAACTTGACACGTTTTTGGTAGGGCGTTATGATAGGTGTATAAATGAGCGACTGGAAGGTTGATGCGACATGGGTGACGATATTCGTAGAAACATGGCCTTATTTCCGATCGGTATCGTAATGAAGCTGACGGATCTAACGGCGCGTCAAATTCGTTATTATGAGCAACATGAATTGATTGTTCCCGCCAGAACGGCGGGCAACCAGCGACTGTTCTCTTTTAATGACGTTGAACGGTTACTGGAAATTAAGGCGTTAATCGAAAAAGGCGTTAATATCGCCGGCATTAAGCAAGTCATGAATCCGGTTTCAAAAGAATCGGATGATGCAACAATCGTAAGCGAGCAATCCGAAGTGAAGCGCAAGGAGCTTTCCGATGCGCAGCTGCACCGCCTTCTCAAGCAGCAATTGCTGGAGAAACGCCCTGGCCAGGCTTCGCTTATTCAAGGCCAGTTGTCCCGTTTCTTGAACAAGCGCTAGCATGTCCTATTAAAGCTGATGCTTACGAAGCAAGAATTGCTTCACAATTCTTTAAGTTTATGCTTACGAAGTAAGAATAGCTTCGCAATTCTTTAAGCGTATGCTTCCGAAGCAAGAATTGCTTCACAATTCTTTTGAAGGAGATGAATGCTGTGAGCTACACAAAAGAGGATATTAAACGCATTGCGGAGGAACAGAACGTACGATTTATCCGTCTTCAATTTACCGATTTGCTCGGAACGATCAAAAACGTAGAGATTCCGGTAAGCCAGCTGGATAAAGCATTAGACAATAAAATGATGTTCGATGGATCTTCCATTGAAGGTTACGTTCGTATCGAAGAATCTGACATGTACTTATACCCTGATCTGGATACTTGGGTCGTATTCCCATGGGTTGCGCAAGACCGCGTTGCCCGCCTGATCTGTGATATTTATATGCCTGACGGCACTCCGTTTGCGGGCGACCCGCGCGGTATTCTGAAGCGTGCGCTGCAAGAGGCGGAAGAAATGGGCTTTACGGCGATGAACGTTGGTCCGGAACCGGAATTCTTCCTGTTCAAAACGGATGAGCGCGGCGAGCCTACAACCGAGCTGAATGACCAGGGCGGATACTTCGACCTTGCGCCAATGGACATGGGCGAGAACTGCCGCCGTGAAATCGTATTGACGCTGGAAGAAATGGGCTTCGAGATTGAAGCTTCCCACCATGAGGTTGCTCCAGGCCAGCATGAGATCGACTTCAAATATGCGGATGCGATCAAAGCCGCAGACCAAATTCAAACGTTTAAGCTTGTTGTTAAGACGATTGCGAGACAACATGGCCTCCATGCCACCTTTATGCCGAAACCTCTGTTTGGCGTAAACGGTTCCGGTATGCACTGTCACCAATCGCTCTTCCAAGGCAGCACAAACGTATTCTATGACGAGAAGGATCGTCTGGGCCTTAGCCAAACCGCACGTTACTACATGGCAGGCATCCTCGAGCATGCTCGCGCGATGGCGGCTATTACGAACCCTACCATTAACTCGTACAAGCGGATGGTTCCCGGTTATGAAGCACCTTGCTATGTAGCTTGGTCGGCAAGCAACCGCTCGCCAATGATCCGTATCCCGGCTTCCCGCGGACTTAGCACGCGTATCGAGGTTCGCAACCCGGACCCGGCTGCCAACCCGTATCTGGCTCTTGCCGTAATGCTGAAAGCCGGCCTTGACGGCATCAAGAACAAAACGACGCTTCCGGCTCCTGTAGACCGCAACATCTACATCATGACGGAAGAGGAGCGCCTGGAGTCCGGCGTGCCAAGCCTTCCTTCCGATCTGAAGGAAGCGCTCGACGAAATGCTTCGCAGCGACGTGATCTGCGATGCGCTTGGCGAACATGCTCTTGCCCATTTCTACGAACTGAAAGAAATCGAATGGGACATGTACAAAACACAAGTACATCAATGGGAACGCGATCAGTATCTGACGCTGTACTAAGGGGTAAAAAGCTAGTATTGGCGCGGTAAAACGAGGTTTTTGATTGGGGGGCATTTTGAGGTGTGGTTACTGCTCTTTGAGTGGTGCCCCCCAAACGCCCCCCAAAATTTTATCTTTGTACTCATCAATCTTCTCCATATTGCGCTGTTCGAGCTTTTTGGAGATGTGCGAATATACATCAGAAGTGATCTGGATACTGCCGTGGCCTAACTGCTCCTGGACGAATTTCATATCTGCTCCGGCTTCAAGCATTAAGACAGCACACGTATGACGGAGGGAGTGAATCGGTAGGGAAGGGAGATCAGCTCGCTTAAGGATCCGCGAAAAGGCATTGAACAAAGATGATTTAGGCATCGGTTTGCCGTCTTTCCGGCACAGTACCAATTCTAGATCGTGGCGATACATCCCGAGCAGGTTCTGCTTATTCTGTTCCTGCCATTTGGCATGAAACTTTAAATCATTAACTAGCCCCGAACTGATTTTTATAATACGATCAGATTTTTCTGTTTTGGTTTCTCCAAATAACTCTTCCTCGTCTTCATCATCCGCTGTAAAATCTAATGTTTTCTCCACTTGTATTGTTTGATTTACGAAATCAATGTGTCTCCATCGGATAGCTGCGGCCTCACCTTTACGAACTCCGGTTTCAATCATGAGTTTGAAAAAGATCCAATAGATGTATCCATAATTATGCGCGGCCTGTAAGAACGAAGGTATCTCATTTGAGTCGATAAAGTAAACATCTTTTCTTTTCTGTTTCGCTTTAATAATAGATCCTTTGCATGGGTTGCGTTCAAGTTTACCTTGAATTACTGCTCGTTCCAGGGCTCCGTACACAGTGGAGTGGATGATCTCTACACTTCTTCGGCCTAAGCCTTTATCGATGCAGTGATCAAGGAATTTTTGGTACATATCAGGCTTTAGATCATTTACCATGAGTTTAATAAAGTACGGTTTAATGTGGTTATCAATACTATTTAGGTACGTTTGAATTGTGTTCTTACGAACAACGCCTCGTTTATAAACATCAATCCAATTGTACAGAAAATCAACTAATGCCATATCAGTCTTTTCATATCCTTGATTAAACTTCCTCATAAACTCCGCTGCTGCCAATTCTGCTTCACGCTTAGTTTTAAAACCTCGAGCTGATTTTTCTCTTTTCTCCTGTGTAAATGGGTCTTTAAACTTTAATCGATATTCCCATCCAGTACCGTGCTTCTTAAAATTTGCCACTTTATCCCTCCTAACAAACATATGTTCGGTTTGATGCTATGACTAAACAGCCTTCCGGCTGGAAAGCGTAGAAATCTAGAATTCAAATAACTCCAAAACCCCAAGTGGTTCAAAAATAACAGTGTACTTTCCAACATGCGCGGATAGGCCATATTTATCTATGTAGTAGTTGATCGCTGCCTGTAAGAAATCTTCTGTGATGTTTAGAAAGAGAGAGAGTTCATGTCGATTTTTAATACCGTTTTGATGTGCTTTTACAATTGATTTTAACGGGACAAGCCTCTCGTAAGCCCATCGTCTGGCCCTAACCTCTTGTTTGCGATGTCTTACATCGGATTGATCCAGGATATTTCCAGCGGATGTATGGTGATGTCCGAGTTCTTCCGCGAGGATACAAGCTTTCTCAGCGATAGTGGGGAGGAAGCGGTTAATCCAAATAATATTATCCCCGTAAAGCCCCTTAGTCCGCGGAAGTAACCCCTTCTCAAATACCTCAACCCTGTGCTTGTCCGCTTCATTAAGCAGCTTTTCAAATAGCATGGCTTCACTCCTGAGGTGACTTTGTATTTTGACGTTTTGATTTAATAAATTTTTTAAAGTCCTCAATCTCTTGCAGTTCTTCAGGAGTCCACTTATCACCGTCATGGTGAGCTGCGATAGTTTTAGGTTCAGAAGTCTCGCCAAGGTTTTCCTCATTCAATGACTCCGCTTTAATCCCCAAAACCGCACAGATTTTTAAAACGTTATCTATGGATGCATTAGTTAAATTTCTTTCAATCATTGATCTAATTGTCGTATAAGCAACTCCAGAGGCTTTAGATAGGCTCATTACATTAAACCCTTTTTCCTCGATCACTTTTAAAAGATATTCTCCTCTTTCCAAATTGTACACGACCTTTCGATATTCTATTACGATTTATCGTAATTTTATAATCATAATAATACACAAAAGGATATGTGTAAAGCAAGAATTACGACCTGTAGTAACTAATTCTAGTTTTTTTGTTGACTAATTACTATATGTCGTATATATTGGATTCATGAGTTACGACACATCGTAACTCCTAGGAGGTGAATCCATTGTACCCTAACCTCGCAGCTGAGTTAGCCCGAAAGGGCTTAAAGCAGAAGGACTTGGTCCCTGTTTTGAAAACTCGCGCGGCTACTATCTCGAGTAAGTTAAATGGGAAATCTCCTTTGTTGATTGATGAAGCTTTTAAAATTCAATCCGCACTTTTCCCTGAAATGTCCTTAGATTACCTTTTTAAAAAGGAAGAGGAGCAAGGGACTGCATGACTTGAAAAGTAAATTACTGACTGGAGGTGTCGAATGATTACGGTGCAGGTTGATGAAGTGGAAACAAAGGAGATCATTCGGAGAAGAGTGATGGAGCTAGTTAAGGAAGTTGATGCGGAAATGGTGTTTTGGGATACCAACGAACTGAAGCGCCGTACCTGTATGAGCCTAGAAACAATTCAAGCCAACTTCTTTTTTGATTCTAATTTTCCTAAATACAAGATCGGTGGTAAATGGTATTTCCCAGCTAAAGAAACTCGTGAATTTTTACTTCGGTGGATAAGCGATCAGAAAGTGACATCAAGACCATTGAAAGGAGGTGAATAAATAAATGTTGGTTACGGGTTCAGTCTGGTTGCAGTTAACTTGTGATGAGCGAATGGTATGTTTGGAGTTCGCTGCTTGGAATAATGCAAAACGAAAAAAGGCCATCAAGGGGTAGGAGCCTTGAATGACCTTCGCATGAAAATATTCTTATGCTCAGTTTACCACTGACAGAAGGAGAAAATCAATGACCAAAGCTACAGGTATTGTCCGTCGAATGGATGATCTCGGCCGTGTTGTTATTCCGATGGAGCTGCGCAGGACTATGGATATCAAAGAAGGCGATCCGATTGAGTTTTACGTTATGGGCGGCGAGTCCATTGTGCTTCGTAAATACGCTCCGGGGTGCCTTACTTGCGGCAACGTAGACAACCTATCGACTTTCAAAGAGAAACTTTTCTGTTCAGATTGTCTTGAAAACATGCCGAAGCCCAATCGATGATTTGCTTCAAGGGTGACATCGTGAAGCTTAAGTCCGGCGAGATCGGTGAGGTAACCGATCATTGGGGAGTTGCCCGCAATTGGTATAAGCTACTCAGCCCTAATAAAAAAATTATTTATGCTATGGATTCAGATATAGATACAGTTGTAAAACGAATCAAAGAAAGTGGGCGAAAAAAATAGATGATCAAAATTAATAAGCTTGAAATTGAGAATGTAAAACGCGTCAAAGCCGTGAAGCTGGAGCCGGTAGAAAACGGACTTACTATTGTCGGCGGCGACAACAGACAGGGCAAGACCAGCGTATTGGATGCTATCGCTTGGGGGCTCGGCGGTAATAAATACCGCCCTTCCCAGGCTGAGCGGACCGGATCCGTCGTTCCCCCATACCTTCACATCGTGCTTTCCAACGGCCTGATCGTTGAGCGAAAAGGCAAGAACAACGATTTAAAGGTAATCGATCCGAACGGCCAGAAAGGCGGACAGCAGCTGCTGGATAGCTTTGTTGAGGAACTGGCCATTGACCTTCCGAAATTCATGAACGCCAGCTCCAAGGAAAAAGCGAACATCCTACTCCGAATCATCGGCGTAGGCAATCAACTTTTTGAGCTGGAGCAGAAGGAACAAGAGGTATACAATCGCCGGCATGCCATCGGGCAGATCGCGGACCAGAAGGCGAAGTTCGCCAAGGAGCAGCCATACTTCCCAGATGCGCCGAAGGAGCCTGTCTCCGCTTCGGATTTGATTCTGCAGCAGCAGGAGATTCTGGCTAGGAATGGGGAGAACCAGCGGAAACGGCAGCGTGTGGCACAGATTCAAGCCGAATATGAACAGCAGGGGCGGGAAGTTGTCCGGCTGACGGCAATGCTCAACGCCGCTCAGGAGAAGTACGGACAGCTGCAAAATGATCTGGCGATCGCTCAGAAGGATGCGCTCGACCTACTTGATGAGTCGACCACAGAGCTGGAAAACAACATCCGCCAAATAGACGAGATCAATCGAAAGGTGCGCGCTAACTTGGACAAGGACAAAGCGGAAACGGATGCTGGCGAATATCGCCAGCAGTACGACGTGCTGTCTTCTGAAATCACAGCAATCCGCCAGCAAAAGACGGATCTGCTCACCAATGCGAATCTACCGTTGCCGGGATTGTCGGTCGAAAGTGGCGAGCTCCTGTACAATGGCCAGCGCTGGGACAATATCAGCGGCGCGGATCAGCTGATTGTCGCTGCATCGATCGTTCGTAAACTTAAACCGGATTGCGGTTTCATCCTTCTCGATAAGCTCGAGCAAATGGATATGAAGACATTGAAAGAATTCGGCCAGTGGCTTAAGCAGGAAGGTCTGCAAGCGATCGCCACGCGTGTCAGCACCGGAGAGGAATGCTCAATCGTCATCGAGGATGGCTATGTTACAGGCCAGGAAGGCGTACAGCTTCAGCAACCTCCAGGCGAGATTGATCCCGGTCCATCTTGGAAAGCAGGTGTATTTTAATGCAGGTCATCAGCGGTAGAGTACAAAAAGCGAAGAAGGTCGTTCTGTATGGTCCTGAGGGGATTGGCAAGTCCTCTCTGGCCGGACAGTTCCCGCGGCCGATCTTTATCGATACAGAAGGATCCACAACGGAAATGGATGTAGATCGGCTGCCGAAGCCGACTAGCTGGGAAATGCTGAATCAGCAAGTTAAATGGGTTAAACAGCAGGGTAGCCAGTTCGGAACACTTGTTATCGATACGATCGATTGGGCCGAAATGTTGTGTGTCGAAAGCATCTGCGCTGCTCACGCGAAAAAAGGCATAGAAGACTTTGGCTATGGAAAAGGTTATATCTTCGTGGCCGAGGAGCTTGGACGCTTCCTGAATCTTCTCAGTGATGTTGTAGAGTCAGGGATCAATGTCGTTCTAACTGCTCACGCTCAGATCGTTAAATTCGAACAGCCGGACGAGATGGGAGCATATGACCGGTATCAGCTCAAGCTTGGCCAGAAGACCGGCTCTCGTACAGCAGCGCTCGTTAAGGAATGGGCTGATATGGTCCTGTTTATCAATTACAAGACCTTCAGTGTGGCTACCGACGATAAAGGCAAAAAGAATAAAGGCCAGGGCGGCGCGCGCACAGTCTACGCAACGCATCATCCAGCGTGGGACGCAAAGAACCGTCATGGTCTGCCTGATGAGTTCCCGCTTGATTTTGGCTATCTGGCGCACATTTTCAACAAAGCAGCTACACCTCCGCCAGCTGATAGTCAGCCTGAACAACCAGCTCCATCACAGCAGGCAACACAACAGCAAGCAGCTCCGCCACCACCGCCATCACAACCAGCGCCGCAAAGTCCGCCGCCGGCACAGCCACAACAAGGGCTTAATCCAAGCATTCCGGCGTCGCTGTGTGATTTGATGGTTCAGCACAGGGTCAATGAAGCTGAGATTCAAACCGTAGTCGGATTGAAAGGGTACTATCCAATGCATACACCAATCGCCAATTATGACCCTCAATTTATTGACGGCGTGCTGGTTGGCGCGTGGGATAAGGTATATGCCATGATTCAAACGGCGAGAGCAGAACAGCCATTTTAACCAATAATCCTCAGGAGGAATCATAAATGAACCAGAATACTGAACGTGAATTAGGATGGGACGACGAGATTCAGAAGGACGGCGGCGAGTTCGTCGTCCTGCCGGAAGGCGATTATAACTTCACCGTTACAAAATTCGAACGCGGACGTTTCGCCGGTAGTGCAAAGATGCCTGCCTGCAATCAAGCGAAGCTGGAAATCACGGTTCATTCTCCGGAACATGGCGATGTGGTCGTATTCCACAACCTGTTCCTTCACACGAAAACTGAAGGTCTTTTGTCTAATTTCTTTGCCGGCATCGGCCAGAAAAAGAAAGGTGAGCCGCTGCGGATGAACTGGCAAACAGTTATCGGATCTAAAGGTCGACTGAAATTGGAGATCAACAATTTCCAAGGCAATGATGGCAAAGCGAAAACGAATAATCAGATCAAAACGTTCTATGCGAAAGACGATATGCCATCCGGACAACAACAATATCAGCAGCCCTATCCTCAGAAACAATATCAGCAACAGCCTCCGCCACAGAATGGCTATAACCAGCAACAAACTCCGTTCCCTCCTCCGCAAGGTCAGCAAGGCGGATGGCAACAAGGTCAGTTCTAGGAGGGGCGTGCAATGGAGCTTAGGAAATATCAGCAGGAAGCACGCGAATCTATTCAGGCCGAGTGGAAGAAGGGGGTCCAGCGTACGTTGCTGGTCCTCCCTACCGGATGCGGTAAGACAATCGTATTCTCGAAGGTTATTGAAGATCGCGTAAGCCTAGGTGAGCGAGTGCTTGTTCTGGCGCATCGCGGGGAATTGTTGGATCAGGCAGCAGATAAGCTCGAGAAGTCAACCGGCTTAATATGTTCAACAGAGAAGGCTGAGAATACATCGATTGGCAGTTGGTACAGGGTGGTTGTCGGCAGTGTCCAAACGTTAATGCGGGATAAACGGCTTCGCCAGTTTGCAGAAAGCCATTTCGATACGATCATCATCGACGAAGCGCACCATTGTATCTCCGACGGTTATCAGCGGGTGCTGCAGTATTTCAATAAAGCTAACGTGCTTGGAGTAACGGCCACGCCGGACCGCGGCGACATGCGGAACCTGGGATCCTACTTCGAATCACTAGCCTATGAATACACGCTCCCAAAAGCGATCAAGGAAGGATACCTTAGCCCGATCAAGGCGATGACCATTCCTCTCCAGATCAATCTATCAGCGGTCGGCCAGCAGGCCGGAGACTTCAAGACTCAGGATCTCGGCACCGCACTAGATCCTTACCTGGATCAAATAGCAGCAGAAATGTGGAAGGTAGCCAAGGATCGAAAGATTGTCGTATTTCTTCCGCTGGTAAAAACCAGTCAGAAATTTGTGAATATTCTAAATTCAATTGGATTCAAAGCAGCTGAAGTGAATGGAGAATCAAAGGATCGGGCTGGGGTATTGGCCGATTTTGATAAGGACAGATACAACGTTCTGTGTAACTCTATGCTCCTAACGGAAGGCTGGGATTGTCCAAGTGTCGATTGCGTTGTCGTGTTGCGGCCAACGAAGGTGCGCAGCTTATATAGTCAGATGGTTGGGCGTGGTACCCGACTTCATCCGCGAAAAACTGAATTACTTCTGCTAGATTTCCTGTGGCATACGGAGCGCCATGAGCTTTGTCATCCTGCTCACCTGATTGCTGAGAATGAGGAAATTGCTCAGGCCATGACTAAGCAGATCGAAGCGGCCGCTGTGCCTATGGACCTTGAATTTGTTGAAAAGAGAGCAGTTGAGGACGTTATTGCTCAGCGCGAGGAATCGTTGGCAAAGCAGCTTGAAGAGATGAAGCGACGGAAACGGACGCTTGTGGATCCGCTTCAATTTGAAATGAGTATTCAAGCAGAAGACTTGTCTAGTTATGTGCCGGCATTCGGTTGGGAAATGGCCCCTCCAAGCGAGTCACAAGTCAATACGCTTGAAAAGCTCGGCATCTTGCCTGACGAGATTGAGAATGCGGGCAAGGCATCACTGCTCTTGGAGAGACTTGATAAGCGCAGGATCGAAGGGTTAACAACACCTAAGCAGATCCGCTTCTTGGAAAGCCGCGGTTTCGAGCATGTCGGGACATGGAAATTTGATTCTGCTAAGAAACTGATTGATAGAGTAGCCGCCAATGGATGGCGGGTACCGGATGGAATTAATCCGAAAGATTACCTGTCGTCTGGCCTTTGAGCAAGCTCGTGGTAACGAGTAGTATTTCGATTTCTTCAAATAAAAGAGGCTATATCATAATCCAAAACACATGTACAAGACACGGAAATAAATAACCCCGAAGATCTGGAGCAGAAACTCGCAATTATGGCTGAACCCGTCCAGTGGGCTCCGGGGATAACATTTGAGATGATGGATTAGTAACGGAGTTCTATTAAGATTAATTGCTTTCGGTCAATTTCTTTAATGCATCATATTTTTCAAGAATCCTTGGATCGGTATCATCTAGTACATTTTCAAACTTTTCTACGGGCGTGTTTAGTATTTGAATTAAGTGCTTTATCTCGGTCCTTGTAGAAAATCTGATATATGAGTCATCTTCTAGTGTGTACCTGATGAAAACTGTCTCCTTATATCTTTCATCTTCAAGAAGTTCTCCTGCTCTTCTTTGGATATTGTTAGTAGCTGCAGAATAACCAATTAGCTCTTTTGCATCATTATAAAGCAAAATTATACCTGCTTCTTCTGGTAATGATTTATTGAGTTCCATGTATTCGCACCAAGGCAGTTCGTTAATTCTTTCTAGTTGATATTGTAGATTGCGGTAGTGTTCGCTTCTAGATATAAAGTCCAATTTATTTCCTCCTATCAAGTTGTCAAAAAAATTGTAAGGCAAAGACCGAGGCTGCTGTATCAGCCTCGGGTGAGCTGTAGTTTTAACGATATGTCATGATTCTAAATACCATTTGTGAGGCAGTCCATTTTTTATGCTTATCTTCAGGATTGTGTTGAACTCCGTGATTTTGTTCTAGGTCAATTATGTCTTGATACTGAAAGTAACCTTTGCGGGAATTGCAGTTAATGTAAAACTTCTGAACTTGTGAATTTGAGAGATTGTTAATTTCAATATTTTGAATATCAGGGTAGTTTACTTTGATGATCTGCTCATTTTTTAAGTGCTGAAGCTCTAGGATAAGCACTTGTCCTGTAGTTGTATCAATTAACTGATGGTTTAGAAATTTGTAGAATTCTTCGTTCCAAGGCTCATCGGGACGTTCACAAAGTTCAATTTTTGAACTGGTTTGTAAATATCGTAGAAATTCTGGAAAAGAAACAGGCTGAGACATATCTACTTTCCTCCTATATTTTGGGTTAATTGTATTATCGGTTTAATTGAAGTGGAACTTTAGCACTAATTTTTTTTGTTTCCTATTTAAGTACTAGATAAAGATAGGTGAAGAGACATGGAGTACAAACTAAATCACATAGCATTACTGGAATACCTTGATCCTACTAATCTGAGTTATCAAGAATGGGTCAATGTAGGCATGGCACTCAAATACGAAGGCTATACCGCCAGTGAATGGGATGATTGGAGCAAGCGAGACGTCAGTCGCTATCACCCAGGCGAGTGTTTCAAGAAGTGGATCAGCTTTGAGGGATCGGGAACGCCGGTGACCGGGGCGACGATTATGCAGATGGCTAAAGAAGGCGGCTGGGTACCGCGGGGAAGCGGCCGGGAGGATCGGGAGCTTGGCTGGGATGATGAAATCTCCGGGGGCGATTATGTGGTGGTCGACAAGAACTGGATCGAAGGCAAGGAGATCCACGAGCCCGCCGTCTGGAATCCGGTGCAGCAACTGACCACCTACCTCTCAATTCTTTTCGAAGCATCGGAGCAAGTCGGCTATGTTGTGGATACCTGGCAAAACGATGAAGGCAAGTTCCTTCCCACAAAAGGCGCCTGGGATCGTACGGCCGGGGAGCTGATCCAGCGGCTTAACCAATGCGATGGCGATATCGGTTCCGTCCTGGGCGATTATAATCCGGAAGCAGGCGCATGGATCCGCTTCAATCCACTTGATGGCAAAGGCGTGAAGAACGAGAACGTCACCGAATTCCGGTACGCGCTAGTCGAGTCCGATACGATGGATATCGAGAAGCAAAACGCTATCATGCGGGAGCTCGAGCTGCCGATCGCTGTCATGGTATACAGCGGTAGTAAAAGCCTGCATGCTATCGTTCGGGTAGATGCGGCCAATTACGACGAATACCGAAAGCGTGTCGATTACCTTTACGACATCTGCAGGAAGAATGGCATTAACGTGGATTCGCAGAATCGAAATCCTTCCCGCTTATCACGCATGCCGGGTGTTGAGCGGAAGGACAAGAAACAATTCATTGTTGATACCAATATAGGTAAGGGAAGTTGGGAAGAGTGGCAGAACTGGATAGAGGACATCAATGATGATCTGCCGGATCCGGAGAAGCTGACGGATTACTGGGATAAGATGCCTGAACTGGCCCCGCCGCTCATCCATGGGGTGCTTCGTCAGGGACACAAGCTCTTGTTAGCCGGGCCGTCGAAAGCAGGCAAGTCCTTCTCTCTTATTGAACTCTCCATTGCTATAGCTGAGGGCGTTAGATGGTTAGCCTGGCAATGCACGCAAGGTAAGGTTCTATACGTGAACCTCGAGCTCGATCGGGCCAGCTGCTTGCATCGCTTTAAGGACGTATATGCGGAATTAGGTTTGCTACCGGCTAACATTGATAATATCGAGATTTGGAACCTCCGTGGTAAATCGGTGCCGATGGACAAGCTGGCACCGAAGCTGATCCGGCGCTCGGCAAAGAAGCAATATGCTGCTGTCATTGTGGACCCGATATATAAGGTCCTCACAGGCGACGAGAACAGCGCGGATCAGATGGCACACTTTACTAACCAATTCGATAAGATCGCAACGGAGCTCGGCGCCAGCGTCATCTATTGCCATCATCATTCAAAGGGTGCTCAAGGCGGCAAGAAGTCGATGGACCGGGCCAGCGGCAGTGGCGTATTCGCCAGGGATCCGGACGCGCTGATCGATTTGGTCGAGCTGGATATTACGGAGTCGCTACTGAAACAGGAAGAGAACAAGGCAATCTGCGTGGTTTATAAACGATATTTCGTTCAGCACAATCCGGTTTATCTCGCGCAGTCTGTTTCCCAGGACGATGAGCTAAGCGCAAAGGCCATGGAGGATCATGCCAAGCGGGCACTCTACTCTGATGTGCTGTCAATGGCAGCGGCGGAGGTTAAACGCGCGGTGGAAGCGGTGCGAGGCCGTTCAGCGTGGCGAGTGGAGGGCACGTTGCGTGAATATGCCAAGTTTAAGCCAGTCAATATGTGGTTTGCCTACCCGATCCATCGCGTCGATGATGTCGGCAGCCTGAAGGACATCGAGCCAGAGGGCGATGCTCCGGCGTGGAAGAAGGCCAGCGGCAGCCGCAAGGATAAGGCGCAGAAAGAGCGGCGGAGCAAAGCTGAGGAGTTTGAGGATGCCGTCGCCAATTGCAATATGGGCGATCCGCCGACTGTTAAGGACCTGCAGGAGTGGTTTTCATCGACGGGCAAAGAGGTGGCAGAGCGGACGGTGCGGGATTGGGTTGCCAAATTTGGATTCATGATCGACAAGAACAATGGCAATGTTGTCGTCAAAAAGAACGGCGAAAACCATGATTAATACCGCCGCAACATTTATGCCGTACGGCGGCGGCAATCATACATTTATGGTAGTTGCCGCACGGTATAATACACATTTTGATGATTACCTCCATTCGGCGGATTTACGGCGGGGATTTGGTACGTCATGGTGGCCGCCGCCGGGAGGCGGGGGCTCTATATATAAATATATAGGAATAGGGAGTGGTGTGTCGCAAGCGCCACTCCCCCTTCCCCTGATATTTAAACGCGCGAGAAAAAATAGGAAGTGATAAAATGCCGACTGAATTCTTTATGCCGATGAAAAAAGTGCCGACCATAACTCATCAGCAAAAACAAATAACTGTGGTAAACGGTAAGCCTGTATTCTACGAACCGGAAGAGTTGAAGGCAGCCCGGGCGAAGCTGATGGCTCACCTTGGTCAGCATGTGCCGGCGAAAAAGTATAGCGGCCCGATCCGGCTCATGGTGAAGTGGTGCTTCCCGATCAAGGGTAAACATCAAGACGGTGAATGGAAATCGACGAAGCCAGATACGGACAACCTGCAGAAGCTGCTGAAGGACTGCATGACGGATTGCGGGTACTGGAAGGATGATGCGCTTGTGGCATCGGAGATCGTGGAGAAGTTTTGGGCGGAGCTGCCGGGGATATACATTCGGATCGAGGAGCTGTAGCCGATGGATTACAAAGCGTTCTTTGCAGATGTGCTCGAGTGGATCGGTCAGGCTAACCAGGCAGCGGTAAGATACGGGATGGATAAGCCTGAGTTCTGGCATTGGGTTGCCAACTCCTGCGGCGCTATCGTTCGAAAATACAATGACAATCGGCTGGCTATTAAGCAGATGACCATGATGGTCGAATGGCTGGAAGAAGCAAGCAATCAAAAGTGAGGGGCTTATGAACAAGCACATAGAGCAAGCGAGCTTAGAGGAATTAGTGGATATTCGTTATTGCGATGATGAGGCATCGCTTACCGATAAAATTCATGCTGAGACTGAAATCATTCGCCGGCAGCGAGCAGAGCGTGACTTTCTGGCATGTCGAGTACAGGCGCATGAGATTGGGGATTAAGGGAGGAGGGAGAGATTTGAACGAAAAGGATGTAATTGATCAGTTAAGCCGCTATCGTGAGATGCAAGCCCGGATCCAAGTGTTAAGCACTTACAGTGTTGGTGCGGGTATAACAGTGAGCCGTCTGAATAAAGATGATCAGTTGCAGGAGCTGCACCGAAAACTGCGGGGGCTCCCGACCTACATGTATCTATCGGGATATGAACAAAAGCTCGAGGCTACTGCACACGCTTACCTAGAGAGATACCCTGCAGGCATTAAGAGCCAGTTACACGTAATTCGGAAAGATAGTGTGGATCCAGAGGATAGAAAGTTGTTGGAAGATCTGCAACAAAAAATTCAAAAGGTTGTTGAGGCGAGAGGCTATGATGTCCGTGATGATCTCGATTTGGTGCTTGAACGTGTAGCTGAGCTGCAGGACTTGCTGGACGAGGTCACTCGGATTGACAATGTGTTGACTGCATTAAAGAACTTTCGGTCTGAATACGAAATGCTATTACGTAGAAAGTACATCGACGGTGAGCCGTGGAATGTAGTAGCAATTGAAATGGGATTATCTAAAGCGACTTTCTTCAGGAGGCAAGATAAGGCGGTGAGAAAGTATATTGCACTAGCAGGATAAATATGGAGAGACTTATTTGAGACTAAAATGAGAACAAAAACACTTATTTCCATGTTATTATGGTATTATAGTAATATATGTAACCTAATAGATTCGTCCACTTAAGGATTGATCTTTTTGCAGGGAAACTTCTCCTTTTGTTGAAATGTAATGACGAGGAGGTGGAGTGAAATGTATCAATGGTCTAATAAAGAAGAAAAAATTCAAGGAATCCAAACAATTTTAAATTTATTTTTTAGTGAATTTCAAGAATTCTATGGAATTAATAACTGGGAATTGAAATTTAAAAGTGTTAACCCAATTATATTTGAATTAACCGTAGATAATTTAACTAAAGTGATTACTGAGGAAGAAATTTCAGATACAGAACAGCACATACTATTCACGCAATTTATTGTTACAAGGACTAAAGAAGAATTATTATATAAAGCATTAGATAAAATTTTAATTGAAAAATTTGAGTTAAAAAAATCCACAATTAAATGACTAACACAAAAGCCACTCATTTTCTGAGTGGCTTTTATTGTTTTTAAATTAGGTGATGATGTTGAACAATGATTCATTAATAACCCTGCCCCATTAAACTGAAAGGAACAAGGATATATAACCATTTATGAAGCCATGGGCTCGTAAGTTCTACAACAACAAAGCCTGGCGGATCTGCAGAACTGCATACATAGAATCTGTTCACGGCTTATGTGAGCGTTGTGGTGATGCTGGTTACATTGTCCATCACACCGTTTACCTCACACCTCAGAACATTAACAATCCGAGTATATCGCTTAACCCTGAACTGCTGGAGTATGTGTGCCAGTTATGTCACAACAATGAGCACCATGGAAGCATTGAGCCTGTAACAGCACGTGGTACAGCGTTTGATGATCAAGGTAATCTAATACTAGTAGGGAGAGGATTCAGTCGTTAAGCTTTCGGCGTCATCACATTGAATTAACAATAACTGTAAAAAATAGGCTTACAGAGATTTAGAAGTACAAGCATATCATCGAATTGGGAATACTATTAATCTATCAAAATTGAAAGGAATGATAGTATGCCTAAAAAACCAGGCAAGCCTAAACCATCAAAACCAACAAAACCAAAACCAGGTGGAGGGGGTGGTGGATCCGCATGTTGCATGAGATTTAATCAGTTATTAAAAATGTGGAATGCAATGCCAGCTGGTTCTACCGAAATCGCTGTTTTTCTACAATTGGTACCAGGCGAGCCAGTGCGTGAATTTCTCATTCAAAGTTCTTCAGATTTTAACACAACAAATTGCACAATTTCGGTATTTCCTTTACGATCAATAGATCCAAAAGTTTTAACCTGTAGTTTGCTTAATTATTTTGACAGTGCTGATTATCAATAAACTTTTCACTAATTAAGCCGCAAATAACTTGCGGCTTTTTTATTCTGTTTTTCTAATGAAGCTGACCCCATACATCGAACAGGAATAATCTCTTGAGTCGTCTCCTTGAGTAACACTAGACTAGTGCTACTTTATTCGACTAAAGCGTTTTGGGTTTTTAGGGGGCAACCCCCCTTTTTGAAAAATCGGACAGGGACAATTAAGACCGATGTGCCCCATTCAAATAATACACAAGTCGCGCGCATGAGGGGGTGTGGTATTCATAATGAATGATATGTTTGATAAAGAGGCGTTAGCCGCATTAAAGGTTGAAAAAGAAAAGCGGATCAAAACAGAATTAAATAAACTTAACAAGCAGTTCAAGGATTTAGACGATAAGTCAAAAAAGATAGTGGAGTCTCTGATTAAGAATGCAGCGTTTATGATCGTTACTCTTTCCGACCTGCAGCAAGAAATAAATTTGAATGGGATAGTAAGCATCTACAAGAATGGTGAAAACCAGTTTGGTACTAAAAAGTCTCCTGAGGTCGAAATATACAACACCATGATCAAAAACCATATGTCCATAATGAAGCAACTTACGGACCTCATTCCGCGGGAACAGGTACAATCCCAGGATGATGGGTTTGATACCTTTGTGAACAGACGATGACGGCGGTCCTGAAGCTTTACCCGCTTGACCATAACCCGATTCTTAATTATTGGGCACAGATTGAGAACGGAAGCGTCACGGTGGGCGAGAAGGTACGCAAGATGTACCGGAAGCTTGCTGCTGATGTAAATGACCAAAAATCACAATACGAATACAGCCCAAACCACGCCAACCATGCTATTGAGTTCATAGAAAATTATTGCAAGCACTCAAAAGGCAAATGGGGCGGCAAGCCTATCGAGCTTGAAACCTGGCAGCAGGCTTTCATCGCGGCCACGTTCGGCTTTATCCATAAAATTGACGGCACTCGCAAATATCGCGAAGTGCTTCTTGTCGTTGGCCGGAAAAATGGCAAATCAACCATTGCTTCCGGCATCGGGTTGTATCTTCAGATAGCTGACGGCGAACCAGGCGCTGAGGTGTATGCGTGCGCCACTAAGAAGGATCAGGCAAAGCTTGTTTGGCAAGATGCCAAGCGCATGGTTAATAAATCTCCATCGCTCAGGAAGCGCATAAAGCCCTTGGTGAGCGAACTTGTTGGACAGACCAACGATAGCACCTTTAAGCCGCTGGGAAGCGACAGTGAGACGCTTGACGGCCTGAACGTACACGGTGCCATGATGGACGAAATTCACGCGTGGAAAGACAAGAACCTTTATGACGTTATCGTTGACGGTACGACATCCAGGGAACAGCCGTTAATTGTCATGATCACGACAGCCGGCACCGTTCGCGGCAGCGTGTATGACCAAAAGTATGATGAAGGCAAAGAGAAGATTGACCGGCTTGATGACCCGCCGGAAGAAGACCCGCATGAACGTTTCCTACCGATCATTTATGAGCTGGACGATAGAAGCGAATGGGTTGACCCTAAGAACTGGCCGAAGGCCAATCCTGGGCTTGGCACGATCAAGAAAACTGACCAACTTGCAACGAAGGTTGCGAAGGCCAAAGCGAATCTGATGCTGGTCAAAAACCTGCTGACAAAAGACTTCAACATTCCTGAGACTTCAACGGAAGCCTGGTTGACGTATGAGGAAGCGAAGAATGACGCCGTATACGACATTGAGCAGCTGCGCGGAACCTACGCCATAGGCGGGGCTGACTTATCCAGTACGACAGACTTAACGTGCGCCACGCTGCTTGTTATGCGGCCTGACGATCGGACTATATACACCATTCAGCAATACTTTCTGCCTGAAGAATTGCTTGAAAAGAAGGTAACTGAAGATAAGATTCCGTACGACCTTTATCTTGAACGCGGCTGGCTGACACTCTGCGAAGGCAACAAGGTGGATTATAAGGACGTGACAGCCTGGTTCCAAAAAATGCATCAGGAATACGACATTACGCCGGTATGGATCGGCTATGACCCGTGGAATAGCAAGTATTGGGTAGATGAAATGACAGAAGCGGGTTTTGACATGGAAATTGTCCGGCAAGGCCCTCAGACGCTTTCACAGCCAATGAAGGAGCTGGCCGCGGACCTTGACGCCAATCGAGTGAACTACAATAAGAATCAGCTGCTTCTTTGGTGCCTTACGAATACGGTTGTCAAGACGGACGACAACGATAACATACGACCGATTAAAGGTAAGAACCAGCGAGCGCGAATTGACGGTGCAGTATCTCTTCTCATTGCTTACACTGTCCTATTCAACAAGATGACAGACTTCAAAGCGCTGATCTAGGAAGGAGGTGAAATGATGAAAGAAAAGCGTTCATTCTTCAATATGATCTTTGGCCGTGAACAACAGCAACCGCCTGCTCAGCAGTACACGCAAATGCAGATGATGAACAGTTCCCCAACCTTTTATGACTTTACCGGCGATGGATACGACAGCGACACGGTGCGCAGCACGGTTGACGGCTTTGCGCGGAATGTAGGGAAGCTGAAGGCCAAACACATCAGGAAGATAAACGGCAAGATTGGCCCGCCTACGAACGATAACATTGAATGGCTGCTGTCTGTCCGGCCGAACCGGTTCATGAATGCTTATATCTTTTATTACCGGCTGGCAACGCAATTCATGATGACGAACAACGTCTTTGTTTGGATTAGGCGCGATGCCATGAACCGGATTGAGGGCTTCTACCCGCTGAATTCGGCTTGTGAGCTGCTAGAACACCAGGGCGAAATGTACATTCGATTCCGGTTCTATGATGGCAAGACATATACCGCGCCTTATTATGACATCATCCATTTACGTCGGTTCTATTTCAATGATGACATGTGGGGCGAATCAAACAGGAAAGCCCTGAATCCGATCCTGAACCTTATATCCATCACGAACCAGGGCATTGGAAACGCGGTTAAATCATCGGCCTTTATTCGTGGTATCTTGAAGTTTACCAGCATGTTAAAGCCCGATGACATGAAAGCACAGACCGATAAATTCCAGGCTGATTATTTGACGGCAGCCAACAGCGGCGGCATTGCTGCAACGGACGCCAAAGCGGAATATCAGGAGCTTAAAAACGATCCGAAAATGATTGACGATAAGCAAATGAACGCAATGGAAGATAAGGTATACAGCTATTTCGGCAGCAACAAAGAAATTGTTCAATCGAGCTACGATGAAGTCGAATGGGGCGCCTATTACGAGTCAATGATTGAGCCGTTTGCTATACAAATGGGCCTGGAATTCACATACAAGATTTTCACGGACGGCCAGCAGGGGCACGGGAATGAAATCATCTTTGAAGCCAATCGCCTGCAATATGCAAGCAATGACACGAAGGTTAAAGTTGTCGAGTCGCTTATTGACCGCGCAATGATGTCCATTAACCAGGGCTTAGAAGTGTTCAATCTGCCGCCAATTGAAGGCGGGGAAAAGCGCATCATGAGCTTGAATTTTATTGATGCTGACATGGCGAATGAATACCAGCTTGGCAAGGTAAACAAGGCGGCAGCACCGACGGCACCGAAGGGAGGTGAAGAACAAAATGACGATGATTCTAGGGGCGGGGATGACAACAGACCGCCTAATTCGGACGTTTGACGTTGAAGCGCGGACGTTGGTTGAAGGTGCTGAGCCGGCATACATAGCCGATGGCTACGCAGCAAAGCACAATTCTCCAACCGTGTTATTTGAACATGCCGGCCAAAAATACAAGGAAGTCATTGACGCCCGCGCATTTGACGGCGCTGATATGTCGGACGTAATTTTCCAATACGACCACAAAGGCAAAGTGATGGCCCGCACGAAGAACAATACGTTGAAACTTGCCGTTGATAATATCGGTTTGAAAATCGAAGCCAATCTTGGCGGCACCGCTGAAGGCCGGACGCTTCACCAGGAGATTCATGACGGATATGTTGACAAAATGAGCTTCCGGTTCAAGGTGGCGCCTGGCGGCGAAAAGTACGACCAGGCAACGCGAACGCGAACCATCACGAAGATTGAAAAGGTTTATGACGTATCTGCCGTGTCGATTCCGGCCTATGATGACACCAACATATCAGCGCGCAGCTTCTTTGAAGCAGAAATTGAGCGTGAAACACAAGCAGCCCTGGACGCGGAACAGCGTCAACGGCTGCTTTTATTTTTGGACACTATCTAATTTGAAAAGGTGGAATTATATATGAACCGTCTTGAACAAATCCTTGCACGTTTGACAGAAATCCGGTCTGCACTGGCCGGCACCGGCCCCGTGGACGTGGCTACTCTGCAAACTGAAGTAAATGAACTGAACGCAGAACGCGCCCAAATTGAGCAGCGCAATGCCCTGCTTGCTGGCCTGCAATTGCCTGGAGCTTCCTCTATTCCTCAGCCTGGCGCAGCTGGCGCGGGCGCTGCTGCTGTTGAAGACCGTTTTGCAACAATGGAATACCGTGCTGCCTTCATGGAATTCGCTAAAACTGGCGTTATGGCTTCCCAATTTGCCGGTCAAGAGTTCCGTGCAAACGCGGTGACAAATACAACTGATGCTTCCGCGGTTGTTCCGACAACGATCTTGAACGAAGTCATCAAGAAGATGGAAGTTCGCGGTTCGATCTTTGCCGGCGTTCGCAAGCTGAACATTCAGGGCGGCGTTGAAGTTCCTATTTTGACGCTGAAACCAAAAGCAACATGGATTGGCGAAAACCAAGTTTCTGACCGCCAAAAAGTCGGCATGAATCAAAACGTGTCATTCTCTTACTACGGTTTGGAATGCCGTGTTGCCATTTCCTTGCTGACTTCTGTTGTTACCCTGGCAATGTTCGAAGCGCAAATTTCCGATCTGATTGCTGAAGCAATGCTGATTGCACTTGAAGCTGCTATTCTTCGTGGTACAGGCACGGGCCAACCGCTTGGCCTGCTGGTTGACACTCGCGTTCCAGCGGCTAACAAAGTGGATCTCACAGAAGCAGAAGCGGGCACTTGGACAGCTTGGAAGAAAGAAGTCTTCGCGAAGATTCCTTTGGCATACCGTTCCGGCGGTTCTTTCTTCATGGCTGCCGGCACGTTCGAAACATACATTGACGGCATGACTGATCAACAAGGCCAACCAATCGGCCGTGTTAATGCCGGTATCACTGAAGGCCCGCAAGAACGCTTTGCCGGCAAGCCGGTTCAATTGGTTGAAGACGATGTTATTGCACCGTTTGATGCGGCTGCAGCCGGTGACGTTATCGCCGTATTCGCTAGACTGTCGGATTACGCTATTAACTCGAACCTTCAACTGCAAATGTTCCGTTGGTTCGATCATGAAACGAACCAATGGGTTGACAAGGCAATTCTGATTGCTGATGGCAAGATTCTTGACCCGAATGGCGTCATCATCGTTCGCAAAGCTGCGACTGTATAAGGAGCGGACAACAGATGAAAAAACAAGTCATCATTGGCTTCCAAGATACAGCCGGTAAAAAACGCTATCACGTTGGCGATGAATACGCGGGCAAAGATGCCAAGCGCATCAAAGAGCTTGAAGAAGCGGGCCTGATTGCTGACGTTGAAGAATCGCCGGCACCGGACAAGCAAGCAGAATAATGAATTGGGGTGCAGGTAGCTGCTGCGCCTTTTTCTTTTTTGGGGGGATGCAGCTGTGATACTGGACGATACAAAAGCGGCCCTGCGGATAAGCAAGGCCACAATGCTTTTTGACAATGAAGTTAATGACCTGATAGCAGCTGCGCGCATGGATTTACAATTAGCCGGCGTTCAACCTGGCAAAGCGCAGAATGACAATGACCCGCTGATAAAACGGGCCTTGATTGTCTACTGCAAGGCGAATTTTGGCTTTGACAATCCTGACGCGAAGCGGCTTCAGGCTTCCTACACATCGTTGAAAGCGCACCTGACGCTATCACAAGAGTATACGTCGGTGACGCCCACATGATGTGGCGTGACGTAGTAACGCTTGTGCAGCCTGGTCAAGTACGCAATGAGTATGGAGAAGTAGCCAGCGGCGGGATAGAAAACGTTGAAATCTGCGCAAACCGGCTATCTGTCCGACAAACTGAGTTTTACCAGGCATTAGCTGCGGGATTGAAGCCGGAACTTGTTTTTGAAGTGATGGCAGCCGAATTTACCGGCCAACCGCAACTTCTTCATGAGGGCGTGACTTACTACGTTATCAGGACGTTTACCAAAAATGGCGAACGGCTTGAACTGGTATGCTCACGCTATCCAATGGAGGGGTGACCCGTGGCGAAGAAAGCAACCATTGAAGGCATGGCCGAACTTGAAGCCATGATGAAGCGATTAGACAAATTACCTCAACGCGTTGTGACTAAAGCGGCCAAGGCTGGCGCTAACATCCCTTACAAAGCGGCCAAGGCTGATGCCCCTGAAGATACCGGAGCCTTGAAGGCAGGCATCATACTCAAGCCGGAACGCCGAACAAAGTTAGGGAAAAAGGTGTATGACGTGCTCATGAATCCGGTCATGAACGAGCAATTTGTGAAGATCACCAAAGACGGAACTAGATATTATTATCCAGCTTCCCAAGAATACGGCTTTATGACGGTAAACGGTGAATACGTTCCAGGTTATAACTACTTCAGGAACGCAATGACGCGTAACGCCTGGGCCATTGAAGAAAAGGTAATTGAGGTTGCGAGCAAAGACGTGACCAAGATTCTGAGAGGATGAAATTGAGTGATGACGTTCGAAGCAGCATTAGTTGCGGAACTGAGCGCTGTTCCCGAATTGCAGGGAAAGATTTTTCCCCTCTCTGCAAATGGAGCACCGGCCCCATACATGGTCTATGTATCAAGTGAGGGGTTGCCGTCAAAAGGCTTAGACGGATATAGCAACGGCAAAGACGTTGCAGCAACGTTAAATATCATGTGTGCAACATACAGCGAGTTGAAGAAAATCACGGCCAACGTGCTGGCGATCCTTCACACCTTTGAAAAGCGGCAGCTTGGCGAAAGCGGGCCATTCATTCAGGAACTGACGCACCAGGGGCCTGTTGAAATGTACGAGCCTTTACCAAAGCTGAACCGCTGTGTTATTGAATTAAGAGCATTTTTTTAAGGAGGAATTATCATGGCAAATAGAGCAGTAGGAACGAAGTTTAAGATTGGTTCTAACTTTGTTGCTAGTTTGACATCTGTTAGCGGCCCTGAACTGTCTGCTGACACAATCGACACTACAACCCTGGACAGCAACGGCGGGTACCGCGACTTTATCGCCGGCTTCAAAGACGGTGGCGAAGTGAGTATTTCCGGCTTCTTGGACACTGGCGACACGGGACAAATTGCAATTTACAACGCGTTCACAGTGGGTTCCCGTGATTCTTATTCGATCCTATTTCCGCCTGAGCTTGGCGGTTCATGGAACTTCACCGGCATTGTTACCGGCTTCTCGACAAGCTTCGAATTGGAAGATGCCATTTCCTTCGAAGCGACAATTAAGGTTGCCGGTGCGCCTTCAATGTCTCTTACTCCTTCAGGTGGCCTGACTGCCCTGGCACTGACAGGCGCAGGCGGCACACTTACGCCGGCATTTGCGAATGGCAACTATTCCTATACATTCAGCGGCGTGACGGCTACAAGCTTGACCGTGACCGCGACAGCGGCAAACCATTCGCTTGCTTTGTACATTGATGGTGTATTCTCTCAATCGCTGACAAGCGGTGCTGCTTCTGCTGCAATTCCGTTGACAATCAGCGTAGGCAAGAAACTAACCATCCTGGCTACGGAAGCCGGCAAGACAACGAAGGTTTACGAGATTGTTGTTGTTAAAACGTCTTAATTAATTGCGCCGGTGCTGCCTGCACCGGCCTTTCTACTTTGAGGGGGAAAATGATATGTCCAAAAGACCCAATCCGAACAAAAATGATGTTGTTATTATCGAGCTTGACCGGCCGCGGGAACTACGCTTTGGTCACAAGGCCATTAAACGCATTGCGGCAGCCACCGGAAAAAGCATGGAGGAAATGGAAGGAGGCAACATCAGCTTTGATGACATCGAGCTTTATTTGTACTATGGCCTTCTGTCCGATGCACGGCAGCATAATGAGGAATTGAAGCTTGAAGACATGGAAGACCTTCTTGACGAAGCGCCTACTTATTCTCACATCATCGAAAAGCTACAAGAAGCATTTGTTGTATCGTTTGGCGGCTTAGCTGAGGGAAACGCACCGGCGGGGAAGTAGAAGGGCAGGAGCAGGCAACTGAGGGCGTTATATTCGATTGGCAAGAATCGCTTCAAACCGCTTTTCGAATCGGTTTGAAGCTTCATGAGTATGACGAAATGACGCCTTATGAGCTTAGCGTAATGGTTGGGGAATATGTAGCGAATGAGAAGCGGGCTGACCGTAGAGCGCATGAAACTGCATATCTTAGCGCGTATTATCAGCGCGTGAAGAAGTTCCCATCCTATGACAAGGTTTTTGACGATGGCAAGAAAAGCAAGCCGAAGAAGAAAAAGCAGACTGCTGCTGAAATGTTCGCAGAGGTGAAAAGACTACACGCTGTATTCAACGGAACGGCAAATTGAAGGGCTCTTCTCACTGCTTAACAAGGCGCTTTACAAGTTTTGTTGTTCATACTAAGCAGACAAGCAAGCTATATTAACATTTAATTTATAAATAGACAACGAAAATGATATTGCGGTTTATCGCAGTTTCGTTTTCGTTGTCTAATAATGGTGGTTTAAGTAGAATTATAGTATTAATACAAAAAATGGTTATTTGTTGTGCTATGGTAAGCTGGCCAGCTGTCATAAATAATTAACTGAGAGGTGCGTTTTTAATTATGAAATTAAGAATGGCAGTATTTATATTCATGCTTTTTACAGTGCTAGTAGTTTCTCCTTTTTCAGTATCTGCAGCTAAATCTCAGGTAGAACCGGCAGAACCAATTCATCAGAAGCAATTATTCTCGCTTCTTTTAATTGACGGGCAGCCTGTATCTACCGTGCAAATTGATGAAAGTAACAAAATTTTAAACGATGCAAATACTATGCAAAAGGAACAATTAATTAATAGTTTTAATGCTCTTGCTGATTCACCAAATACAATTAACGTTACAAAAGAATCTGGACATTCTTATTATTCGGCCAATAGCCCCGTCTCAACAAATGCAACACTAAATTCTTTAAGTAGCACTTCCGCCGTTATTAGTGAAGTGGTTTTGCAAACAGAATTCATTGTTACGGGTAATACATCACCTTATCTATATCTTAGGATTGTAGAGTTAAATGGTCAAAAAGCAACAACAGTTACAGGAGTTGTTGATCTTTATAGGAGTGTTACTGAGTTGGGAACTTACACCAAGGTGGATGGGATAAATCATACATTCACGGGCAGTGGAGTATACGTTGGAGCTTCTACAAAAAAAATCATTCCAATCAGTAAAACATATTATTATGCAGTTCGTTCTTCCGGATTAGGAATTTGGACAGATTCATCAGGTAAACCAACAGGGTCAGACGTATTTGTTGACGCAGAAGAAAATGGTATACTACTTAATAAAAATGGTGTTCTCTATCCCTTTTATTATGGTGTTGATATAAATGGATGGATGAATGCTAATCCACCTGCGCGAACAGATTATACTGCAGTTTCATCAACAGTAAACCAAACTCTACGTACAGAGTTTGATAATAAAATCCGTGACAAATTCAAAACATGGTACGATACTAATTACGGATACGTAGATTGGGTAACCACAAAAGGCGAGATTCATCACATTAGGCCGTTACAATATGGTGGTAATAATGACTACTCAAATTTAATCCCGCTATATCCTGATAAACATACTCAATTCACAAATTGGTGGGCATATTATTGAGGAGGATACATTGAATAATCTGTTCTTAACTCTAACCAGCTTAAAAGAACGATTGATTAACACTCCAATCATAAAAGGCCAAAGAGAACTAGGATATTTGTTTGAATGTTCCTTTGTCTTTCATAATGCATGCACAGAAGAAAGAATCAATGAATTTACAGAAGAAACTGCATTCAAAATTCCACAAGATTATCGTGAATTTTTACTTATTCATGATGGTGCTATTCTTTTTCAAGATGAATCTGGTCGGTCTAATCCCTCTTGGATAATCTTTGGTATTGATGATATAATTGACTATTTGAATATACATCATGTACCTGAGCACCTATATCCAATAGCTGCATATGGTCAAACCGTTATTTTCGTTAATGGAGATCGTGTAAACGAGGGTAGGGAAGACTATTTATTTGACCGTTCAATTTATGATTCTATTGATAGTGAAGGCGAAGATATTAAATTAAATTTCGAACTGTTCTTTGAGCGCCTAATTGTTTCACAAGGATCCCATTTTTGGTTTTGGAATCAAATCAACTCTACAAACTATTCAAAATAATCTTTAAAGATAAGTGGTGCTATTACAACTTTTCTAAGTTTGTTCGATAAAGCTCTCTTTGGAGGGCTTTTTCGTTTTTAGTATGTGTGGTCTGCTAAATAAACCTAACCTGCTAGTGCAGGTTGTTATCACTTAACGGTGAACTATAGTTAAGGAAACCGCCCAATAATGGGGCGGTTTTCTTTTGCTTGGAATTCAACAAATAAGAGTTACAGAACCATAGGAAAGGAGGCGTTAAACATTCCTGTTGTAAAGAACTTGCTAGTACGCGCCGGCGCAGACTTTTCCAGTATGCGTAAAGAAATGAAGAAGGCCAGCCAGGATATTGCTGATTTTAAAAGCAAATTGGGCAAGACAATGGGCGTGATTGCGGTAACCCTAGCAACCCTAGGAATCGGCAAGGTGCTTGTTGATGCCACGAAGCAGGCCATAAGCTTTGAAGCTTCTGTTGGGCAGATTAACCGGCAAATGGGCAGCAGCGCGAAAGCCTTTGATGATTGGGCCAAGAACGGGGCAAAGGCATTCGGCCTAGGCCGCACAAGCGTGATTCAATATGGCGCCACGTTCGGCAACCTAATCAGCAACTTTGCAAGCGGCACGGATGATGTGATGGACAAAACGCGGGAGTTGTTGAAGGCTTCCGGTATTGTGGCTTCAGCAACCGGCAAGTCAATGCAGGAAGTGACTGAAAGAATACGTTCCGGCTTATTAGGGGAAACGGATGCGATTGAAGACCTAGGCATAAACGTCAATCAATCCATGTTGACGTCCACGGCAGCATTCAAGAAGTTCGCCGGCGATCAATCGTGGAGCCAGCTAAGCTTTCAAACCCAACAGCAGATTCTATACTTTGCAATCCTGGAACAGGCATCGCGGAAATATGGCGACACGGTAGCGAACAACACGGCAACCAAATTGCAGATGTTCGTTGAAACCATGAAGGACGTAAAGACGGCGCTTGGACAAGTCTTCCTGCCTATTCTGAACGTAGTCCTACCGATCCTGACCAAGTTGGGGCAAGGGTTACTACATGTCATGAACATTGTGGCGCAGTTTTCGCAGGCACTCTTTGGCAAAGCGATCATGAACAATAGCAAGCAGCAGGCTGCCGCGATCAACAACCAGGCGGCCAGCATTGGCGGCTTGGGTGATGCTTACAAGGAAACCGGCAAGGCAGCCAAGAAAGCCGCGAAGGAAGCAAAGGGCGGGCTTGCATCATTTGACGAGTTCAACACGCTGCCGGATAAATCGGACAGCGGTGCAGGCGATACCCTCGGTGATGATGCCGGAGCTGGCGCGGGCGTGGGGGCTATGGGCGCCTTGTCTATTCCACCGCTGGACGATGGTGGATTTATTTCATCTACTGTCGAGGTATCGAAGAAGGTTCAGGATATGGCGAATAAAGTCAAGTCAATTATCAAAGGGATTGCTGATTTCATTGCTGGCAACAAAGAAATCATTATCGCGGCCTTGTCCGGTATTGCGGCGGCGATTGCCGCGGCCTTTTTAATTGCTAATTGGGGCGCAATCGTTGCGACTGTTACTGAGGCAATAGGGGCAATTGGGGCGGCGTTTGCTTTTCTCATATCTCCTATTGGCCTTATCGTTGCGGCCATAGCCGCGGCGGTGGCTGCCTTTGTCTACTTCTACCAAACCAATGACAAGTTCCGCGGGGTTGTCGATGCCGTACTGAAGGCAATAGGTGATGCTGCTGTTTGGCTTTGGAAAGAAGTTCTTGTTCCATTGGGTGCATACCTGGGCAAAGCCTTTGTTGCTGCCTGGGCTGCTGTGACGGAAGCGGCCGGTTGGGTATGGAAGAACATACTTGTCCCATTGGGTGACTACCTGGTTAAATTCCATAACCAAGTTATCAAGCCGTTGGCTTCAGTCCTGAGTGATTATCTGGGTGTAGCGTTCGGCACCGTTGCCGAAATAGCAAAAGCCTTCTGGCAAAAAGTTCTTGTCCCATTGGGCCAGGCTATTGCTGAAGTGATTGGGCCAGCCTTCCAGACGCTCGGAATAGTTGTTACTTCCATATGGCGAAACGTATTGCAACCGTTCGGGGCATTCTTGGGCGATGTATTCCTTGGATTTTGGAAGGGAATCACAATGGCAATTCAAGAGCTTTGGGACTTGCTTAAACCGTTTGCGGAATGGGTGGGCAGCAAGCTGGTCAACGTCTTCAGCAGCGCCTTCGACTCTATCGGCGGTGCTATTAACGGCATGAAAACAGCCTTCTTGGGTGTTCTTGAATTCATCCGTGGAGTATTCACCGGAGATTGGAAAACGGCGTGGGAAGGCGTTCAGCGAGTCTTCAAGGGTGTATTTGAAGGACTGTATTCCTTGATCAAGTTTCCTCTTAACCAAATCATTGACGCGGTGAACGCGATCATTGACGGCATCAACGGAATTAAAATTGATGTGCCGGATTGGGTGGAGAAGATAACCGGTTATAGCTCCTTTGGCTTCAATATCCCGCGCCTTCCGAAACTGGCCCGCGGTGGTATTGTGGACGGCAAAACGGACATGGGCAACTACATTGCCGGCGAAGCTGGCGCGGAAATGGTTGTTCCATTGGAGAATACGAGCTTCACGGATAAGATAGCAAGCGCCCTGGGCACGGCCGTCCTGACGGCTATGCAAATGGGGCAGAACAACCAGGGCAGCGGCCAAGTTATTCAAATGGACGGCGTGACCGTGGCCCGCGTGCTAAATAAATACCTGACCAATGAGAACGCCCGCCTGGGCGGTTCGTTGATTAATGTGACATAGGAGGGAAAACGGGTTGGCTATTTTCAAAATAAATGGGGTGGACATGCCTTCCCCTTCTGACATGCAGCCAGGCATTCAAGACCTGAGCAAAGCGGAACGGAATGCTAACGGCCTGGCTATCGTTGAACGCATTGCAACGAAAGATAAAATTTCCTTTACTTGGTCTTATGTTACGCAAGCCGATTTAAGCACGATCCTGAACGCCGTTCAAAACGTGTTCTTCACGGTTACTTTTATCCATCCAAGAACCGGCCAATTGAAGACCGGAACCTTTTATTGTAGTGACCGGAACGTTGGTGTCATGGATGTTCAGAACGGAGTTGTTCGTTACAAAGACCTAAAATTTGACGTGGTAGAACGGTAAGGGGGCGTATGCGTGCAAGACACTACACAAGGTTATAAAGATGCCGTATACGCGCCGGCCCGCCAGGTATTGGCACGGATCACCGTTGACGTATCTGACGTTGAAGCGGAAGGCGATGTGACAGCGGTCAACAATAACACGCGATCACCGGCTGAAGCGCCTTATATCAGTAACAAAGCGCAGATGAATGACGATTTAAGAAGATCCACTTTCAAACTGGCGACATGGGAACCTGACAGGCTTAGCCTTGATGGTTCTTTTTCTTTTCCTGATTCTGTGGTTGAGAATAATGGAATTGTGGGCTTTGCCAGTAACATGCTCAGCGATGCACAAGGCTTATTCTTGATGGATGTCACTGGATTGCAGTTGTCGCCTTGGATTGTCTTTGACTTCGGAAGCCAGCACACAAGCCCAGGTGTGACGGTGACATTCCATCCTGATGAAAATGAATATGCAACGGACTTCAGGGTATTTGCTTCACGGGGAAGCGGCAGGGGCGCCGTCATAATCGAAGACATAACCATTACTGGCAACACGCTGACAACGGTGGACGTCACGGGTAACTTTTTGAACTATGACAAAGTATATGTTGAAGTTCAGAAATGGAACAAGCCCTTCAGACGTCTGCGAATGCAAGAAGTTGACTTTGGTCTTGTCAAAGTGTTCGATGGCAATTCGTTGATCACTTGCAACCTGACAGAGCAATTTGACATGACAAGCGGCCAGCTGCCTTCACCGGAATTTACGTTCACGCTGGACAATTCAGACCGTCAATACAACATCCTGAATCCCACGGGCTTTGCCCAATACCTTCAGCAGCGGCAGACGGTTGAAGCGGAACTAGGCGTTGTTTTGGAATCCGGCGAGGTGGAATATGTGCCACTAGGTAAATATCTCCTTTGGGAATGGACGAGTGAGGAAGGATCAATGACCGCGACATTCAAGGCCAGGACGAACATGGACTTAATGAGCAATTACACCTATGAACGGTTAACGCCGGTCACGAAGTCGCTCTATGACCTGGGCGTTGAAATCTTCGGTATCTGCGGGATTACGAACTTCAGCCTGGACAATTCGCTCAAGTCGATCACAACCAATAGCCTGGCTAAATCGGTGGATTGCAAGACGGCCCTTCAGATGGTTGCCATTGCCGGTATGTGCAATATTTTCATATCTCGTGACAACATCATCACGGTGGAAAAGATGAAGCCGCCGACAACGCCGGTTGACCGGATTGACCTAGACAACGTGTACGCTGAACCAAAAATTGAGCTTCAGAAATCAACGAAGCAAGTTGACATCACATACTGGACAGACCTGAATACATCGGCCATTGCTTCAGCGGTTGATTCCACGGTTACGATAGGTGACACGCTCAGCCTGGAAGGAATCACCTTAATAAACACGCAGGCGCAGGCCAAGGCGGTTGCTGGTTGGCTTCTAGCTCAAAAGGCATACCGTAACAAGTATTCAATCAACTGGCGCGGAAATCCGGCGCATGAGCTGTCAGACGCGGTTGCAATCGAATCGACATTCAGCAGCACGGACAACAACGCCTATATCACGAAGCAAACGTTGACGTTTCAAGGTTATCTGCAAGTGCAAACGGAAGCGATGGGCTAGAAAGGGGGTGCAGGGGGATGGCTTTATATAATTTGCTCGGAACAAGTGGGAACTTCAATGTCCAGGGCGGGACGTATAACGGCAGCGGGGTGTATGCCCTGGGCTGGAATGGCTTGTCTGGACTAAGGAACACTTCTATGCCTACATTGGAAAACGTGGGCGGCGACAACTACGCGCAGCGCATCACGGGAACGGCAGCCGATACCAACAACCAACGATTCATGCAGCGGCCGCAACCAACAACGCTACTGTTCGCCGGAAAGTATTATATTTACCTGGTTGACGTTGTGACAGACGGCATATCACCGGCTAACATTCTTATCATCAACGGCGCCGGCAATGCGGAGCTGGCAAAAACAACATCTTCACCGGACAACAAAACGCATTATATCAAGTACACGCCGGCGCAGGATGAAGCTGCTCAAATGCGGATAACGAATTGGGGCGCGCTCGGAACATCCTGTTGGGCACAATTCGACAATGCGCGGGTTTATGAGATTGATCAGGCGACATATAACAAGATTGACGTTGATCCGGCCTATTCCGGCGCCAACCTTGCGGCTATGTTTCCATACACGGAACCGCCGGTAATTGGCCCGCTGAATAACTTGCTAGGCACGCGGGGGAATTTTGAAACCATAATCGGGTTAGCAACAGGGGCTTCAGCTGCAATTGCATTGGATAGCACAACAAAGACACAAGGAAACAATTCTCTGAAGCTATCAATTGCAACGTCCTCCAACTCAGCAAATGCGTTTTGGGGTGGCATCTTCAATGTATTCGACAAAACGAAATACTATATCATGCTTGTTGATGTGAAATGCGGCACCGGAAGCGCTGGCTGGGCTTACTTCGATTATTACAACGGCAGCGGCTATCCATCAAAGACAGGCAATAAAATAACGTCTACAACTGGTTACGGCACGTCATACCTGAAGCTATCGCCAACTGAATTGTCGGTTGCCCAATCAGCTGCATGTCATTGCTTCATGTCCGGCACAACCGGCCAATATGTGAACTTTGACGGAATGCGGCTGTACGAGATTAGCAAAGACGTCTATGACCTTATTGACGCGCATCCTGACTATACCGGCGAGAACCTTGCAGCCCTGTTCCCATATCGTAACGGTTCGGGGTATGTACCGGCGCCAAAGACCTGGACAAGCTCGGACAAGCTGAACGCTGCCGATATGAACGCGATTGAACAGAACGCCGCGAACCTGGCGAATTATCTGAATTCGCTCAGCTATACCATACCGGCGTTATCGTTCACAACAAATCGGACGACAACAACGGTTGAAACGTTCGCTTCGCTGAACCGGTTCGAAGCTGCTCTTGTTTCCATACGTGACGGATTAGGAACGACGCCGGAAGGCTTCCGGCCGCGGCGTACCTGGGACAGCACACAGCGGATTAGTTTTGACGATCCGAACCGTTGGCAAACGGATATACAAGCCCTTTTTGACGCTGCTGCATCTGTCGAAAAGGGCTTTATTTATTGCGGTACTATTTCGGCAGGGCAGACCTGGGCGATACGGGCCGGATAACAGGAGGATTAAACATGGCATATGTAAGAAAACAATGGGTTGACCGTTCCGTTCAATTCCCTGGGCGTTATGCAAAATCCAGCGAAACTTCTACACTGGTCACGCTGACCGAAAGCCCTGGCACCGTCACGCAGGCGGGCACACCGCTGAACGCGGCCAATATGAACAACATTGAAGACGGCATTGAGGAACGGGCAACCTGGGATGTACTACGGGCAGCAGAACGGGAAATTGCCGCGCTGAAGATGGTTAGCACATTGAAAGACAAGGTTGACGGCGCTTCTGATTACTTCTTTGATGACTTTTCGGGGGTTTACTCCCCGCTAGGTTCGGCGCTAGAAATTGACCGGACATGGAATAGTTCCTCCGCTGCAATCAGCGTGGGACAAACAGTTATACCTTTACTCAATAAGTTTTCCACTCGCTTTCTTGTCGGGCAAGAAGTAACTATACAGCACGGAACGACAGAATCAACAAGAGAACGGCGGGTGATTACGGCGGTTGATCCCTCAAACAATACAATCACAATCAGCCCAGGAACGGCTAATAGTTATACTGCTGGCGCGTTGATCTATCGTTCTTGGATGTCAAAAACAAGAAACGCTATGAAATTTCAGACAGCAAGAAGATTTTTACCCGTTGATACCTCAGCTACAAACATAACAGGCAGCAAAATTACAGGCTCGGCAACACCGGGAACAAGCGGTAATTCTGTATCTTCTGCTTGTTCTTACGATGCAGAATATGTTGTTGAGTATGTAAATAGCGGCGGGTGGAATTGGCTTAAACGGTTTGGAGACAAATTCGAAACGCTGTTCACGGTTCCTTATAGCATCATGACAAACACAGGAACACCAACGAACGGTTCGTATTACAGAGGGTTCGTTATTTCGCCGGACGGGGTTTATCTGTACATTCTTCACGGCATAAGCAACAGCGACAGTTATTCGCAATATATCACAATTGTCAAACGTATAGGGGATACGAGTTACCAATACATTACCCGTATGGACTTTTCGAGTAGTGGATCAGGGGTTTATAGCAACGTTATCGCCTTTTCTCCAAAGGGAACTTACGTGGCAATGTGTATGAATGGCTATCAATTACGCGTGTACAAATTGAGCGGTGACATACCGACCACAATTTGTACCGTAAACACCCAACCAGTATCGGGGCCATTCATCAACTTAGTTTGGTCATATGATGAACAATGGGTGACGTTTACGTATTGGAGTTCAAGTTCCATGAGTTCTAACGGAACGTGGGTTAACGTTTATAGACAGTCCGGCGACGTATTCACTTTACAGCCAGCCAGCACGGTGTTATTACAAGGTACAAGTACCTATGTCGGCCAAAAGTCATTTTCGAAGGATGGTCAATATTTTTGCTTAATGGCAGGCTCGGCCGGAAGTGCGTTATACATTTACGTTTACAAGATAAGCGGGACAACGTGGACGCTATATAAAACATTGGGCGATAGCGGTACTAATATTTATCAAACATTTTGTATCACGCCGGACAGCTTATATATTTACGCGTCAGCGCGTTTTAGTACAGGCCCTTTTGGGCGCTTCACTCTTACGGATACATCAACCGTTTCGACAACCATGAACTACAACGGCGGCGGCGTTTCAACGCAGTTTTATTTCAACTTTGGAACAGACCCGAAAGGCGATATTGTTTACAACACGTATGATGGATATTTCGCTAATATGTCTGCTTTGGACGTTCTACAGGTAGACATTAGGTATAACGCAAAAAACCAATCAAAGCCGATCCGTGGCATAGCTGCTTTTATTAAACGATTGAGCGCGCCGGCCGGAACAGTTACGGCAACAATTTCGGCAACGTCTACGCCTGCGGAAGTTTATGCGGGTATGACAAAGATAATTGAAACCATTGACGCTATTACGGCCCTGGACACGTCTACTTATGTCGTTCCTAACGGGGCTGCATTGGCTAACGTCACGTTAAAACTAAACTTCACTAGAACCGCAACGAATCAGGATACAACCATTACAGAGATAACGGGGGCGCTGGAATGAAGTACAAAAACCTAAGCGGGGAAACGGTGCCGGTTACTGATACGCTGACGGAAGAAGAAAAGAAGATTCAGCAGCTTGAACAAGATAATACGAATCTTGCAACAAAAAACGAAGAACTACAATCAAGGCTATCAGATGTTGAACTTGTTCTTACTGATATTCTTCTAAACGCATAAAGGAGGTGACAAACAATGGCAATGGCAGATTATAAAATTCGTGTTATCGCTAATGCGTGCATTACGCGATATGAACGCGGCGAAAATGATATGAATGAAATTATTAATTCTTATAACTTAGATAGCGTAGACCAAGGAGCTGTATTAGCTTACGTTTATGCAAAGCGCCCTGATATTGAAACAATGCCTGTTTCTGTATAGGTGGAAAGCAAGCCGGTTCAGCCTACGGATATTTTCCGTAGGCTTATTTTATTTGAGGGGGCAAATCATGCCTGAAGATACGCCAAGAAGCCAAATCACTGAAATTTTAGTTGAGATTGGGAAGCTGAATGTCAAAATAGACAACCTGAACGAATTCAGCAAGGATATTCAAGGAATCAGCAAGACGGCAACAAAAGCGCATGAATCAGCGGCTTCAGCTCATCACAGGCTTGACGGCATTGAAAACGCACAGACATGGCTTAAAAGAACTTTATTTACCTCTCTGCTTGGCCTGGCATCTGCAATATTGCTTGCGTATCTGAATTTGAAAGGGTGATAGGAATGACGAACGATGAAATCCTTTCTTTGTCGGCTATTGTGGCCGCTTATATTGGTATGGGCAAGATGCTCGGCATTCCGGCAAAGTTCGCGCCGGTTGCAGCGCTGGTTGTGGCTGCCGGTTTTGTCCTGGCGCCTGATTCCTGGCGTGACACCGCAACAGCAATTTCTGTTGTGGGCCTGGGCGCTTCGGGATTATATCAGCACAGCAAATCGAAGGGGGCAAAATGATGCAAAGCAAATCAACAAGCAACGTGAAAGTCATTGACGTTTCACATCATCAGGGGGCAATCAATTGGAGTCTGGTCAAATCTGACGGCGTTCTTGGCGCTTATATCAAGGCTACTGAGGGGAAAACCGGTCTTGATGAAAAGCATGATGACAATGCCAAGGGCGCCGCTGCAGCCGGCCTTCCGGTCGGCTTTTATCACTACGCGCATCCTGAAAACAACGATCCGCTTGCAGAAGCGGCCAAATTCGTTGGTGCGGTCAAAGGATACAATGCGGTATTCCCGCACGCCCTGGATGTAGAGGGCAAGGCGGGGACAGTAGGGGCGGTCAAATTGACAGCCTGGTGCATGGCCTGGCTTCAGGAAGTCGAACGGTTATCCGGACATCCGACGATGATCTATACCGGCGCCAGCTTTGCGAAAACATACCTTGGCAAGCAACTAGCGGCCTGGCCGCTCTGGATCGCTCATTATGGCGTTGAGGCTCCGATGGCAAACAGTACATGGGATTCATGGTCGGTATTCCAATTCACATCGAGTAGTAATGTTAAGGGAATTGCCGGTAAAGTCGACCTAAACGCAATGGAAAACGTTTTTTTTGAAAGGTATACTAAATGTCCAAAAGCCAATAAGGGAGGATATAATCTGGAGTTAATACCTGTTTTGATTAATGGCAAAAAACTAACGGATGGCTTATATGACGAGAAAGCGGGTATGACATATGTACCTGTTCGTATTGTTGCGGAGATATTCGGTGCAACAGTGAAGTGGGATAGTAAACTAAAAAGGGTTGAAATTGTTAGGTGAATAAAATTTAGTCCGCTAAAATCTCAAGGTTAGCGGACTAAATTAATTTAAATTATCTCAACACTTAGAATTTCAGCGTTCAAAAACTCACTTAAATCATTAAACTCTTGAATTGTTTCCGAATTTATTTTTGAGTAAGACTTCAGTGATATTTCAACAATTCCATTCACTTCATCAATACCAACTACCATTAATCTTTTAAGCTCTACTCCTCGAATTTGAAAAAAACCATTAAAAAGTACTCTTAGGTTAGTTTCAAGACCTATATCTTCATTTACTTTAAAGAATTTGGGATATAGTTTTGTTTCTATGAAATAATTGAATACCCCGTTTTCTGAACCTCTTTTTTCTAAGATTCTTCTCTTTTCATAATTTAATTTTAAACTAATATCTTCATAGTCTTTCCTAACATCATTTTCTTTAAAGTGATTATACAATTCTTCAACATAATCTATTGGATAATCCAATAGACTAGCCAGGGACTCATTACTATCTGATATATCTTTAATTGCTTTTTCTACAGACTCTGGATTATCAATCGTTAAGTGTTCTTTAGCAAATTTTAAAAATTGATTAGTTTGATACATATAGAAATCTTTACCTGAGGTATTGTTTTTGAATTCTTGAATTAATTCAGGAAGAGGGCCTAAATTCTTTCCTTTTACTATATTCCACCAGTCAGGTTTCCGATCATCTGTTACCAATATTACAGATTTTACGTCATCATTAGATGAGTACTCAAGAATTTGTTTCCAATAAATAAAATCACCAAATTCGTTTTTATATGTTATACCATCATAATAAGAAGTTTGATCTTTTTTTGAATTACGATCTTTAAAGCCTGGAGGAATTTTTTTGTTAAATCTCTCGTCACCAAGGTTATATAAAATATCTAGTTCCTCTTGCGTATACTTTCTCCCGATTTTATCTCCAATTATCTCAGATAACTCTTTTTGAATATTAATTAATTCAGGATGGCTATTTTCCTGGTGGCTTAATTTTTGTTTAATTTTTTCTAGTGACGAATCAATTTCCTGTATAATTTCATCTACAGCGATATTAGAATGCCGCAGATCTATTAATTCTTTTCTTTGATCCATGAATCGTTTTTCAATAGATGATTTTATATCAGTATATGAGCTTTTTTGATCGATGATTTGGCTATGCAGATGCAAGTGATATTCCATAGCCACTTGATAGGGGAGCCAAATTCTATCTTTAATTCCCTTTATAATTGTAAGTAGAAGTTCTCTTGATTCTCTTTGATATCGATATAGATTTAACAATGAATTAGTATCAAAAATAAAAGTACATTCTTTCCAAAGCGAATCAAAAGATTCTGTTTCAGGTTCGTAAAATCCCGGGAATCTATTTTTCAAGGGAGTATAGCCTCGCTTTTTTTTATATAGTAGGGTATAACCAATATTTTACTACGCTAATTAAGAAATGTCTTCAAAAATCCGCGACCGGTTGCCGGGTAGCACGGTTTCGTCCTCTCCGAATTAATTGCGAGCTATTAAGCTAAATACAATGCTACCTGTAATTTCTTGCCGCTCTTAATAAATGACGGCTTTACTCCGATTCGTGAAAGACACTATTAAAATAAATCATATTGACTAGCTTGTCCTTCTGAGATAAGATTTTTTGTAGAAATTTGGTAGAAAAGTTGGGGGCTAGAAAATGTACAATCTTGATTCATTAATATTCGTCATCATTTTCGCTATCACAGGCGGTCTTATTGTCGGTAAATATATTCAAATAAAGTCGAAAGGGGATAAAACGATAGAAGTACGAAACTGGAGAACACAAGATTGGATTTGGCTTGTTTGTTTTCTGTTATATGCACAGATCTTTACGGTCTTATATAAAGATATGGTGATGGATGTCGTATCCTACGTTTCTACATTTGTTTCTACAGCACTAGGTGCAGTAGCTATTTATATTTCTGTGAGAGAAGCAACTAAAGGAGATAATGTAAAGGATCAGATTAACGTCATGTTAGGAGAACTGCGTGAAAAGATAAATCAAATGGATTCAAAAATTGATAAAATTGATCCTGCACTTTATGAGAAAATAAAAAAGACTGAAGACAAATTAATAGAAAACTTAAGTGATAAATTGAATAATACTGTTGGTCTATCAAAAGAAGAAGTAAATGATATTGTTAAGGAACAAGTCAAAGAAGTTACGTCCAATCTTAAGGCTTCCTTAAATATTACGAATGATTCTTTAAATGTAACTAGTTTTAAAGAACAACAAGTATATAACTTTATCTTGAAAAATTATCATGATGGTAATACCTTCTCAGTTAAAACTCTTTACGAACAACTTAAGAGGTCTGGGATTTCTGTTTCAAAAGATATAGTTATTATCGTTATAGGAGATATGATACTAGATGGTATTATCGAGGAAACTCCAGATAGGAATTTCTTCAAAATCAGAAACAGGTAAGTTTTAACATACATAAAATTTACTACAAAAATTTAACGTAGCCAGGAGAAAAGCCCTTAGTCTTTATGGCTAGAGGGCTTTTTTGCTATATATAGTGTGTATTCTGTTTGAAACTCATTGTTTTATGGCTGGTAAAATTATTCAGTTGTAAAATGAAGTCCACGAGCTTTGTTGACTTAGATTTTATATCCCAAACAGTTTCCTATGCGGAGCCTAAACGAGCCTAAACGCTTGCCACTTCTGTCATAGAATACAGCAGGTAATTTGTATGATTCACTGAGGAACTCCGGTGTCTATGTTTATTTAATGAAGGTGAGGAGAATTTTGTGGAAACTATACAATAACATTTAATATTGATATAATAATAATGTCTACTAAATTGGAAGTAACTTCATTTGTGCTAGGGCGAATGTAGTAAGGGGTTCGAATCCCCTTGGCTTGCAGTAACTTGTCGAAAGACAAGAACCTAGCAGCCTAGAAAGGGAATGCAAATGTTTGCATTTAAGTTTCGGACTAAGAATGGTACTGAATTTGAAATTACTTTCGATATCATCTCTTGGTTATTAGGCAACAACTAACTCTCCAATGGAGAGTTTTTTGTTTTTATGTTTCTAAATCAACGGATGTTTATATAAATGATCTCGCCAATGGGAATCATTTCCTGTTTGTGAATCAGCAGGTAACAAAGATCCACTTACTTAGAATTGCTTAACCTGTACGTAGCATTTTAAGATACAGATATTGGTACAGTGAGGAAAGTTATAAAAATTACTATTTCAATTGGAGACCAACAATAATGCTGATAAATAAATTAAAGGAAGTAATGACGGAGTATCTGCCTATATATGACGATTATGGAGTAGTTAGACTCACCGAAAACCAAAAGGTGAATTTAAACAAACTAATTGGAGTTGAGCTTAAACAACTCATATCTAATGAACTAAAAGATCATTCTTTTTATATAGAAGGAAGAACCGGTGCAGGGAAGTTAGCTGATGTACCCTGGATTGGAATACATAATAAAACAATAAACTCTGATGCAAAGACTGGAGTCTATATTTCATTGCTATTTCATGTAGACGGAAAAGGAATTTCAATGTCAATTCAGCATGGCACTGAGCATATTTCGACCTCTAAGATAATCGAAGTTGTTGAAAAAATAAAAAAAGCATTGCCTGCGTTTCCAACTTTATTTAACACTCAAACATTGAGTCTAAGGCCTTTTCCTTTACCTAATCGATTAGCCAATAGTGAAAATCGTCCTCGAAAATATGAATTTGCAAACATAGTAGGTAAGAGCTACAGTATTGATAAATTAAATGAAACCTTTATTAAGGATTTAAGGATACTGTGTAGCATTTATAACAAGTTAGTTTCAAGATTTAATAATCAATTAATTCTTGAAGAAGAAGTATATCAGGCTCAGAAGATAGGTATGGAAATAGATCAAAATGATCATCAACCCCCGGGAATCAGGAAAGACCCTTTGGAACAAAATATAAAAATGGGTGTTTTACCACAACGAGAAAGAAAGCAAGGATTATTAGCGCTCATAAATGCTGATTGGCGTTGTGAAGTGGATTCTTCTCACGAAACTTTTATCAAAGATGATGGGAAGCCTTATATGGAAAAGCACCACTTGATTCCTATGGAATATTACTTTAATTTTGATAACAATGTAGATCACCATTATAATATTTACAGTCTCTGTCCAAATTGCCATAGAAAAATTCACTTGGGTTTGAACGAGGATAAGAAGAAAATGATCATACAATTATATGATAAGCGACATATTTATTACACGGGTCTTTATAACATGAATATTAAAAAGTTGCTCAATATGTATGGCGTATAAGTACATACTATCTTTTCAAAATCGGCCCCAAATTAATTGCCGGACATGGGCCGGTTTTTTTATGTCTTGCAATAAAAACATAAGTTTGTTTTAATAGGAACAAATGTTCTATTTTGATCAGGTGAATGAAAGTCTAATTAATAATTTGAAGGATGGAGTGAGTAACAGATGTTAAACGACACAGATCGAAAGTTGCTACGGATCCTGTTCAATCGAAATGGTCATATGAACACTCGAGTTATGATACCCGATCTGGCCCGGCTGGCACAACGAGATGTAGGGCAGATCCAGAAGGCGCTCGAACGGTTGCAGGAGGAAAGGCTAATTGAACTTTCTGACAAGTTAAATTTCATCAAGGTTATTCCTGGGTGGCAATCTCATGCTAAGTGAAAATACGATTGGACAATCGATGACTGAAGAGGAGTACACCTTGATTAAGGACTACTGTATTCTCCCGTTTGTGAAGAATATGGTTATAACAAATAGCGACAAGATTAAAGAAGAGGGTATGACGCTTGGGCAGCTCTTTGTTCGTTCCAGCTTAAAAGTGATACAGATGATTGATGATGACATTAATCGATCTAGAATGATGGTCGGTAAGTTGAAGGCCAAGATTACTGAAGTTAACCGTAATGATGAGGGCATCCTTTATGAGGTTGAGCTGCGTGGGTATGTCCACAGGGTTGCCTTGCTAAGACATGTGGTTAGGCAGGAAATGGCCGACAGGCGAGATAAGTATATTGCAAATCTATTTAAGTACTTGTCACAAATTGGATGATGTTGTAAAATGATGAAGAGCCGATCGGGAAGCACCCGTCGGCTCTTTTATTTTTATATAACGAACTGCACAAATTCCGGCGTCCGCATAGTGCCTGATTTATACCAGCTCCGCATCCGGATCCGAGCTGTTATCAATGGTTTTACATAGACGAAATTCTTATCCTCACCAGTTACGATGTTCTGAGCAATTCGGTTAAATGCTTTCCGGTGATCGCCAGGTACTGACAACTCAATAACTCCAACCGTCCTGCCGTCATGCTGCGCCAGCCAACCAAATTCATCTTTCCGATAGCCCACAATTTTTACGTCTGCATAGGTGTAATTAATCATTTTCAGCCACTGGTCCGATCTTCGGCCGACATAGCTACTATTCTTACGCTTCGCGACGATTCCCTCGAGCTTCTGTTGTTGTATGACCTCGAACAAATTTTTGCCGCGGCCATCGATCTGAATCACTCGTCTGAAGTGGTCCGTCTCGGTCATTATCGAATTAAGGATCGCTGTTCGCTCAATCAGCGGTATCCGGCGAACATCGCGGCCATTTACCTCGAGCACATCAAAAACGAAGTACTGCACTGGAAGTCGGCGCATGCCTTCTTGAATAGCAGGCAGCTTCGTCATCCTAAATCGCTCCATAACTGCCTCGAAATCAATCACTCCTGTAGCGGGATGGACATATGCAACTTCGCCATCAAGAATACAACTGGAGCAGCTTAGAGGTGGAAGATGGAGCTCAGGATACCTCTGCGTGACTTCGTTTTCGTGCCGCGTCCAGAGCTTAACGGATTCGCCGTCTTTCACCAGCAGAAGCCGGTGACCGTCAATTTTTGGTTCAAATATATATCGTGGATCATCAAATGGTTCTTCTCGTTTTTCAAGGAGCATTGCTTGGGGTCCTTTGTTCATGATGTCATCCTCCTTAAGTTTCAATTGTAACATTGATAATCTAATTGAAAACGAGGGAAGTGCTGGGCTTTTTTAAATTCAAATATTAGATTGTGTAAAGGCAAGAAGATTGTACTACTATTTACATATATTAAGATAGTATAATTTTCTCAGTAGAACGGTTCGGGACTCAACAGCTGACAAGTCAACGAATAAGAGGTGGCATTATAAATGACCAATAGACAAGGCAAACATCTAAATATTAAGAATAAGTATTGGACCCTCGTAAATGAAGGAAATATAATAGCACGGAAACTAGTAACGAAATCAGATTTTCGTGGAGTAATTCGATTATCCCAAGAATTGAGTAATTACTTTGAGGATTACATTAAAGTGTCTAATACTAAGAATGATTTATCTAGCCTTCAATTTAGTGGTGTTATTGAATATGATTTCGCGTATTTTGATGGCGACAAGCTGAGCTTTCATCCATTACGAAGTGATCCATATTATTCATGCTTACGCGATATATTAAGCGAACAATATGATTATTTTTTTAATAGTAATGGTCAACCCCGAAGATCAAACAAAAGGGATATTTTACCGGACGATTTAAAAGTGTATTTAGAACTTAGATGTGAAGATGAATGGAAAACACTTGATGGTGATTTAAGAAGATCTTTTATCTTTGATATTTATAAACCAATCCCACAAATTGAGGAAGAAACTACGGTTGAAATTATGAAGATATTTGGGGATAATGAGTCACTACTAGAAGGGATTATTAATTCTAATATCGATGTTGAAGAGGACACTTATTTTGATCGGTTTTTAGAGGATAAGGACGAAACTGCAAAAATCATAATAAAGGAGGCAATAATTAAAACAAGGAGATATAAAAAATCGATAATAAACAATTTAAAGAAACAGTATGAGGGGAAATGTCAGATATGCCAATATACTTCATATCCTGAACATCAAATTGATATTGTTGAAGCACATCATATTGACTTGTTTTCTAAAACAATCGACAACTCGCCAAGTAACATTGTGATACTTTGTCCAAATCACCATCGTTTGATACATGCTGGAAAATTTGTTTTTGATAGAGAAAATTTAAGTTTTATCAGTAGTAGCACTTCACTTGAAATTTCTATAAATAAACATTTATAAATACCGTTCGACCGCCCTTGATAAGCCCACGTGTTTTATCAAACCAGTGGTCAATGATTCACCACTGGTTTGGAAGCATACAAGCAAGACTTTCACAAACAGTTAGGATTGAAGGACAGATGCATGAATACGATATTACGATATAATAGGTTTGTCCTTTGAATTGACGGGCGGTGTTCTTAATTTACTAAATTCATTATCTGTAATAGCACATGCTTTTTTTAGATTTAATAGTACCATCCAGTAAAATAAATCTATAACACCTAGAAACAATTTCTGCGAAGTGTAATATTGCATAATTATACTGTTGAAAGTAAATATGTATTCTCTAATAGAAACAATACCAAAGAACAATTCCTTTACATGAATGTAATACGCTGGAGATTGTTTATTTAAGTCATTCGTAATAACTAAATTTTCAGCTATCTTTGCTATATCAAATTTTATATGGGTAGAATTATCTCTTATTTCTTTGTATTTAATGAAACTTCTCCATTGTTCATTCCCCTTATCGAGTCGAAATGAATCCCCATGTATTTTAGCAAACAATAATGGGACAATCGCCAATTTATCTGTAATTGAAAAATACTTATTCTTATTTATCTTCAAATTTCCAGTTCGAGTATCTAAATAGGTTTCTTGTTCTAACAAAAAATCAATTTCCGTTTGCGTAAGCTTATTACTAAATGATTCATCAGAGATACTTATCTGAACAACTAATTGTGACATAAAGTTGCAAAATGCTTCTATTGAATTAAATGTGAGCATAACTATTGATGTTTTTAATGCCCTTGAAGTTATGCTCTCATTTCCATTTTCTTCAGATTCTTCGGAAAAAGTAACACTTAGATTGTTTGCTTGGGTTAAAAGATCAGTCATTAATGCATATCCGCTTTTAAGAATTGTATCTACTTCGTTATTTATATTCTCCATAAAGTACCCCTCTAACTATTCGTTTAATAAATAATGTAATAATATCGATTCTAGAACGCTACGCCATCGAATAGCCCCTTTATGGAGCTTTTCTACATGAAATGGTCAAAATCCTCTATTTGAAAATGCCCCCCAAAACGCCCCCCAAATGCCCCCCAATTCTTCATTTCGCAGCGGTTTATTACCTGTTAAGAAATAATCTCTTCTAATAATATAGGGGGTTCACCGCCCAGAACTGTACGTTCCCGCGTACTGTACTTAAACAAAACACAAGTTCATCAATGGGAACGCGATCAGTATCTGACGCTGTACTAAGATGGAAATCCCTTGACGCTCTAAGCGTCAGGGGATTTTTCTTTTGGGGGCGTTTTTAATCTTTTTCGTGGATAGAGGGGATTGCCCACAAAATGCCCCCATAAAGCCCACAAAAATTTTGATTTTGAACCTATCTCCTAATCAAGGACGGTGGGCTGGCTGGAATAACGTTCGCAAGGATGATGTAAACAACAAGATTGCAGGGGGTAAAGAGGAGGAACAGCAGTCTTACAAACAAGGAGGAAAGGTTGAAGTATTCGGCGATTCCTCCGCAAACTCCGGCAATGGATTTATCGAATAAAGACCTCGTTAATTTTTTCTTCACGCTTAACCACCTCGTCGCCTAAAGATGAAGTAATGCGATAATACCATAATCAGGTAAAAAAAGAGGCTGTTCTCCCTAACCGAATGCAAAATCGGATTAGCGGGAACAGCCTCTTTTATGCGTACAGATGATTAGTGAAAGTCACGGAACAAGCCAACTACTTTACCAAGAATGGTGACATTGTTCAAACGGATTGGCTCCATGGTGGAGTTCTCCGGCTGAAGGCGGATATGATCCTTCTCTTTGTAGAAGGTCTTAACCGTCGCTTCGTCATCTTCCGTCATGGCTACTACGATATCGCCGTTGTTGGCGGTCTGCTGCTGGCGGACGATAACATAGTCACCGTTATGTATGCCGGCTTCAATCATGCTGTCGCCAATGACATTCAGAATAAATACCTCGTCGTCGCCAACGAAGTGTGCGGATAACGGGAAGTACTCTTCAATATTCTCAGTCGCCGTAATCGGCACGCCTGCCGTTACTTTGCCGACGATTGGCACTTGAGCCACAGCGGGGAGGATAATGCCGTCAACACCGTCTTGATCCAAAATTTCGATCGCCCGAGGTTTCGTTGGATCTCGTCTGATCAGGCCTTTCTTCTCTAGCCGATCCAGATGGCCGTGAACGGTGGAGCTTGACGCCAGGCCAACCGCTTCGCCGATTTCGCGAACAGAAGGCGGGTATCCTTTGTCCCGAACCTCATTCTTAATAAATTCAAGAATCGACTGTTGGCGGTTCGAAATCTTAGACACGTGAATCACTCCAATATAATATTTGTAGAAAATTATAGCATAGAACCGGAGTTCGTACAAACATAAGTTCTTAAAAACAAAAGTTCGCATTTTTTATTGACTGCAAACATTTGTTCGTGTTATTCTAAGAACATAAGAAAACAGAACAAACGTTCGGGGAGCGATAATAATGATCATGAATCCGTCTTTTTATAAAAGTATCCATAAGGAAAAAACCGTTAAATCGTTCAAATCGCGGGGTCATCACGTTCAACGTCATGCTTTTAAACTTATTGTGTGTGCTGCAGTGTTCGTTCTTCTTTTTACAAGCTTCCTTATGATGCGTACGAATGCATCGTCCGATCATATTCAAGAGGCTGCAGCGAATGAGCAAACGGTTATCGTAACGACGGGGGATACGCTGTGGGGGATTGCAGATCGTTTTTCGGAGGGCTCCAAGGACATAAGACAATACATATACAAGATTAAGGAACGCAACCAGTTAAGCTCGGTTGAGCTTCGGCCAGGACAGGTATTAATTATTCCTCAATAGGCCATATAATCGGAAGGACAGGCTATTCGGACACAGGATGTTCGAAATTGCCTGTCCTTTTGTTATTCTTCTATCATTGCCTTGACAATTGCTCGCGTTAAAAGTCAAAATAGGTAAGAAGGATGAGTAATAAGCAAATGAGGTGAAGGCAGTGGAAGAAGTCATCGCGCGTATTAACGAATTATCCCGTAAAAATAAAACGGTAGGTTTGACCGAAGAGGAAATTGCGGAACGTGCCGTATTGCGCCAGAAATATTTGGAGAATTTCAAAAGGAATTTCCGCCAGCAGTTGGATTCGATCGAGATTGTAGACGGCGATCCTAACGATGTTGCTCATTAATTAAGTCATACAACTATATAACTAGCGTTGGCGCCGTTCCATGAACGGCGTCTGCAATATACAATGGGAGGAATAAGCTTGTCACGCACGTGGGAGCGCAAAGTGCGCAAAAATACGAACCAAATCAACAAAGCGCGTAAAAAGCACGGAGCATCGCAGATTGGCACTTCATCAAAACCCAAGGTAGACCGGTTTACCGGCCGCAACTACATATTCCCGATTGTGCTCATTTTGTTGATCAGCATGTATACGGTATTCGTTACGACGGATCCTTCCTTTGAGCCTACGTCTATGTTCTGGGTAACGATCGGCTGCTACATTTTCCTAGCGCTTATTTTCTTCTTGCGCCGTCCTTACATTTCAATCGGCAAGGATTATATCCAGACCCGTAAAATGACGGGGGACAAGCAGCTGCACGTATCCAACATTAAAGGGATCAGCGTTCAAAACGGTGCGGTCGTGATCATGCAGCAAAAGGGCGCAAACTGGGTATTCTCGCGGCTGCTTAACCGTTACCCAACGGATGAGATCGGCAGCAGACTGCAGGATTTCGCCAAAACACACAATTTGCCTTTCGAACAAAAATAGAAAAAGAGTAGGAGAGTTATGCGAATTATGGGGAAGCAAGCGGTACTATTTGATCTTGACGATACGTTGTTGTGGGATGACCGCAGCGTAAAAGAAGCATTTGAAGCAACATGCCAAGCCGGTGCGGAAGCTGCCGGCGTTGATCCGGAGCAGCTTGAAGAAGCCGTACGCAAAGAAGCGCGCGCTCTTTATGAATCCTATGAGACGTTCCCGTTCACGAAGATGATCGGTATTAACCCGTTTGAAGGACTCTGGGCGAATTTCCGCGAAGGCGAGCAGGAAGAGTTCCGCAAGCTGGAGCAGCTTGCGCCGGGCTACCGCAAGGAAGCTTGGACTCGCGGCTTGCGCGCGCTTGGCGTTGATAACGAAGAGCTTGGCGCTAAGCTGGCAGAGCAGTTCCCAGCGGAACGCCGCAAACGTCCTTTTGTCTATGACGAAACGTTCCGCGTGCTGGATGCGCTTAAAGGAAAGTATAAGCTGCTCCTGCTGACAAACGGTTCTCCGGATCTGCAGCGCGAGAAGCTTGCTGGCGTTCCTGAGCTGACTCCTTACTTCGATCACATCATTATCTCGGGCGAGTACGGTGAGGGCAAGCCCGCCGCTTCCATCTTCCGTCATGCGATGGAACGGCTCGGAATCGAGCCGGATCATGGCATTATGGTTGGCGACAAGCTGACTACCGATATTCTCGGTGCGAATACGGTTGGCATGACATCCGTATGGGTGAACCGTCACGGTGCGGTGCGCAATGACGAAATCATTCCTTCGCATGAGATTGCTCATTTGGAAGAACTGCTGCTGCTTCTCGAGCAATAATGGACAAAACAAAGCCCCTCGCCATCGGAAGATGGAACGAGGGGCTTAATTTTATGAACAGGTCTCACTTAACGAAAGCAGGATCTTCGAATGGATGCGCAATCCAGCCTTCTGTTTCAATGAACAGGCGTACGGCCACGATTTGGCGGTTATCCATCAACGTGAAGAAATGAGGGATTCTTTCCGGAACGGAGATCACGTCGCCGGCTTCGAGTTCAACGTCGAAGTAACCGACTTCTTCGGTGCCTTTGATAACGAAGATGCCTTTGCCGGCTGTAATCGCGCGAACTTCATCTTCTGTATGTGTATGAACGGATTCGAATTTCTTCAGCAGTTCATCAAGGTTTGGAGTTGCATCGGATAAAGTAATGATGTCCCAAGTTTTGTAACCGCGGCGAGCGGCAAGATCCGTAATTTCAGCATTGAAAGTGGACAGAACTTCTGCTTTCTCTTCATCGGAGAGAACAAATCTCTCTTTGAGGTGTGCAGGGAGTTTAGTTGCATCCCAATGTTCGTAAAGAACTTCTTGTTTGTCTAAAAATTCACGAACGTTCTGTTCACCAGAAATACGTTCATTAGTATTGCGAATGCGGATTTCAGCCATTCTCAATCCCTCTTTCCCTATAGAAATTAACTGATAAGTCCAATTATATAGCAAATGTAGTCAAATGTCGATGGACTGCCTTTTCAGAGTGCGGCTATTCTGTTACACTATTTGTTAATGATTTTCGGAGGAAGGGTGTACGAAATTTGTTGAAACCGACCATACAAGAATTGATGCAGCAGCGGATACTCATCCTGGACGGAGCGATGGGAACAATGATTCAGCAGGCGGATTTGACTGCTGATGATTTTGGCGGAGAAGAGCTTGACGGCTGTAATGAAATGCTCGTATTAACGCGTCCGGATGTTATTTCGATGATCCATGAGAAGTACCTGGAAGCCGGCGCCGATATTTTGGAAACCAATACGTTTGGCGCGACTAGCGTCGTATTGGCGGAATATGACATTCCGGAAAAAGCCCGCGAAATTAACCTTGCTGCCGCCAAGCTGGCAAGAGACGCGGCGGATAAATTTTCGACACCTGACCGCCCTCGGTATGTAGCCGGCGCTTTGGGGCCAACTACAAAAACTTTGTCCGTAACAGGCGGAGTTACCTTTGACGAACTTGTAGACAGCTATTATGAACAAACGGTTGCCTTAATCGAAGGCGACGTAGACGCTATCCTTCTGGAGACATCTCAGGATACCTTGAACGTTAAAGCAGGAAGCATCGGGATCCGCAAGGCATTTGCGGCTATGAACCGCGAGCTTCCGATAATGATTTCGGGTACGATTGAGCCGATGGGCACGACACTTGCCGGTCAATCCATTGAATCCTTCTACATTTCCCTGGAACACCTGAAACCGATTTCGATCGGACTGAACTGCGCAACGGGACCGGAATTCATGCGCGACCATATCCGCTCGCTGAGCGAAATTGCCGATTCGGCTGTCAGCTGTTATCCTAACGCGGGCCTGCCTGATGAGAACGGTCATTACCATGAATCACCCGAATCTCTAGCGCGAAAAATGTCGGCATTTGCCGAGCAGGGCTGGCTTAACATTGCGGGCGGCTGCTGCGGCACAACTCCGGCGCACATTAAAGCTTTGCATGATACGATGGCGAATTACGCGCCGCGTACGCAGTACGGTACTCATCCTGCTGCTGTGTCCGGTATCGATACGGTGTTTATCGAAGACGACAACCGTCCGATTATGATCGGCGAACGGACTAATATTTCCGGATCCCGGAAGTTCAAACGTTTGATTAAAGAAGGCAAGTTCGACGAGGCCTCGGAAATCGCGCGTTCCCAGGTTAAAGGCGGAGCTCATATTATCGATATCAACCTGCAGGATACGGACATTGACGAAGCTTATGCGGTACATGAGTTCCTGCCGCAGGTCGTAAAGAAGATTAAAGTGCCGTTAATGCTCGATTCGACGTATGACCATATCATCGAGCTTGGTCTGAAGTATTCGCAAGGCAAAGCCATCATCAACTCGATTAACCTGGAAGACGGCGAATCGAAGTTCGAGAAGATCCTGCCGCTCATTCACCAATACGGTGCCGCGGTTGTCATGATCCTGATCGATGAACGCGGACAGGCGGTTTCCCGCGAAGCGAAGATGGAAGTGGCCGAACGTTCTTATAATCTCCTTGTAAATAAATACGGCATGAATCCGGAAGATATCATTTTCGACCCGAACATGTTCCCGGTTGGCTCCGGCGACCCGCAATATATCGGATCCGCTGTTGAGACGATCGAAGGCATCCGGATGATTAAGGAGAAGTTCCCGAAAGCAAAGACGATTCTGGGTCTGAGCAACATCTCGTTTGGTCTGCCTGACGCGGGCCGCGAGGTACTGAACTCCGTCTACCTGTACCACTGTACGAAGGCCGGTCTTGACTATGCGATCGTAAATACGGAAAAACTGGAGCGGTATGCTTCCATTCCGGAGGAAGAGCGCAAGCTGGCGGAAGATCTGATCTATAACACGAATGACGATACGCTTGCTGCGTTCGTTGCGGCATTCCGCGAGAAGAAAGTCGTGAAGAAGGAGAAGGTATCGAATCTTTCTCTGGAGGAGCGTCTTGCTTCTTACATCGTGGAAGGCACGAAGGAAGGACTTATTCCCGACCTTGACGAAGCGCTCAAGAAATATACGGCGCTCGAAGTAATCAACGGACCGTTGATGCGCGGGATGGAAGAAGTAGGGCGCCTGTTCAATAATAACGAGCTCATCGTAGCGGAGGTGCTGCAAAGCGCCGAGGTTATGAAGGCATCGGTAGCCCATCTGGAACAGTTCATGGAAAAGAATGAAACCTCCGTGAAGGGCAAGATCATTCTGGCTACGGTTAAAGGCGATGTGCATGACATCGGCAAAAACCTTGTCGAAATTATTTTGTCTAACAACGGTTACAAAATTATCAACCTGGGCATCAAAGTACCGCCTGAACAGCTGATTGAAGCGCAGCGCAAGGAAAATGCCGACATTATCGGTCTTTCCGGTCTGCTCGTCAAATCCGCTCAACAGATGGTCGTAACCGCACAGGATATGCGTAACGCGGGTATTTCCGCTCCAATCATGGTTGGCGGCGCTGCACTAACGCGTAAATTCACGAAGACGAGAATCGGCCCCGAATACGACGGCTTGACGTTGTATGCGAAGGATGCGATGGACGGTCTGGATCTTGCGAACAAGCTGATGGATAAAGAGCATCGAGGCAAAATGGAAGAGGAATTGCGGATTTACAAGGAATCCGGCGGCGATGTGGAAGAGGAGAAAAAACCTCAGCCGCAGCTAACCCGGGTTGAACGCTCGAAAATCTCCGTGGATGCGCCGGTCTATATCCCGCCGGATACGGACAGACATATTTTGCGGGACGTTCCGATTCCGCATATCATTCCTTACGTGAACATGCAAATGCTGCTTGGTCATCACCTGGGGCTGAAGGGCAACGTGGATAACCTTCTCCAGGAAGGCAACGAGAAGGCCGTGCAATTGAAAGAAACCGTTGACGGGATTTTGCAGGAAGGCACAACAAACGGTATTATTAAGGCACATGGCATGTACCGTTTCTTCCCGGCGCAATCGTCCGGCAATGATATCATCATCTATGATCCTCAGGATCATACGAAGGAGATCAAGCGGTTTACGTTCCCGCGCCAGCAGGTAGAGCCATTCCTTTGCCTGGCGGATTATCTGAAGCCGGTGGATAGCGGCGTAATGGACTATGTCGGTTTCCTTGTCGTTACAGCCGGTCAAGGCGTACGCGAGCTGGCAAACGAGTGGAAGGAAAAAGGCGATTATCTTCGCTCGCATGCCTTGCAATCGGTAGCCCTGGAGGTAGCCGAGGCGATGGCGGAACGCGTCCATCATATGATGCGCGATATTTGGGGGTACCCGGATCCGGCGACAATGACGATGAAGCAGCGCTTTGGCGCCCGTTATCAAGGCATTCGCGTATCCTTCGGTTATCCGGCATGTCCGAACCTGGAAGACCAAGGACCGCTGTTCGAGCTGATGAAGCCGGAAGATATCGGCGTGGAATTGACGGAAGGCTTCATGATGGAGCCGGAAGCATCCGTATCCGCGATGGTATTCGCCCATCCGGAAGCGCAATATTTCAACGTTGAAAAAGTAGAACGATAGATGCAAGCTAAGCCTCCGTAAGCAATGGCTGGTTGACCAACCAGCCCCGGCTAGCGGGGGCTTTCATCCTATTCATATGGTGATCTGGAGGTGGCAGCACAATGGAAATATGGTTTCTTGGAACAGGCGCAGGCCGCCCGATGAAGCATCGGAACGTAACGTCCATCGCGCTCAGGCTGCCGGATCCGGACTGTTCGTTATGGATGTTTGACGCTGGCGAAGGGACTCAGCATCAGTTGATGCATACGCCGCTTAAGCTTAACAAGCTTGAGGCGCTGTTCGTTACCCATCTGCATGGCGATCATACATACGGGATTCCTGGGCTGCTCAGCACCCGGTCCTACGTTGGAGGCAACGGTCCGCTCCAGCTGTTCGGTCCTCCGGGTATCCGCGAGATGATTGAGACAGCGCTTACGCTTAGCAGTACCCGAATTGATTACGAAATTACCTACCATGAAGTGTCCGAAGGAATTGTCTATAAAACCGAGCGTTACACGGTTGAAGCACTGCCTCTGGAGCACCGCGTTCCTTGTTTTGGCTACCGCATTACCGAATGCGAAAGCCCGGGCAAGCTGAATGTCGAGCGGCTGCGGCAGTTGGGCGTCCCGGCAGGTCCGTTGTTTGGGCGGATTAAAAAAGGGGAAGATATTACGCTGCCTGACGGAACGCTCGTCCGAGCGGCAGACGCAGCGGGAAAACCGCAATGCGGCCGGATTATTACCATTGCAGGCGATACCAAGCCTTGCGACAATGCTTTAAGACTGGCTCAAAATGCGGATCTGCTCGTGCATGAAGCTACCTTTGCGGCCGGTCAGGAAGAGAAAGCCCATTTGTACGGGCATTCTACAACCGTGGAAGCGGCAACTACCGCGCGTAACGCCAATGCCAAAAAGCTGATCATGACGCATTTCAGCACAAGGTTTGTCGATGAGGATCTTGCGGGCCTTGAAGAGGAAGCAAGGACGATTTTCCCGGAATCCTATGCCGCCCACGACCTGTATCACACCGAAATTCCCCGTCCCAAAGAGTAGCGAGCCAGCTCCTTACAAAATCAACACGGTTCGAAAATAATCCCATAACGGTCCCGTATTATGCTGGTACTAAATCTGCAGCTAAGGAGATGAGGTCAGGTGGATACGGGAAGGCATTTGCTGTTTGGCGCAACACTTGGCGGTCTTGCCATGCTGGATCCGGTTATTTCGGTTCATCCGGAGATCGGGTATGCGGTTCTGGCCGGTACGGTGCTGGGCAGCCATGCGCCGTATTTTGACGTATTTGCAAGGTTGAAGGGGCAAGCCGCCTATATTAGGAATCATCGGGGGATTACGCATTCCGTGCCGGCTCCGCTTGTCTGGGCTGCTGGGATTGGCGGAGCATTCGCATGGCTGTTCGGCGTGCTGGATCATGTCCTTTTGGTCATGTTATGGACGCTTGCCGCGGTATGCTTCCATATTGCTCTAGATCTGTTCAACACGTATGGCGTCCAATGCCTGAGGCCGTTCTCCAGGAAATGGTGGCATTTGGATGCCCTTTGCCTGTTTGATCCGTATTTGTTCGGAGCTCATGCGATCGGATTGCTCTTCTGGATATGTGGCATCTTCCCGCCGGGACCAATGTTTGCCGGTATTTACGCCGTAACCATTCTCTACATCGCCATACGTCTGCGGCTGCGCTGGCGGATCAAAAGAAGGCTTAAGCTCCAGCTTGGCAGGGTCACGGCCATCACGCTTGTACCAAGCATGTTGGGCAGGAGCTGGCAATTTACCGCCGACTGCGGGGATTGCTATCGCACGGGCACCGTAACCGGCAGCCGGATCCGTCTGGAATCCACGGTGGTCAAATATAAGCCAAGTGAGCATGTTCCGGCCGTAAAGGCCGCACTGGAGGCCGACGGGGTAAAAGCCTTTCTAGGTTTTGCCGACCAGGTTCATTTGCAGGTGGAGGAAAAACAGGACGGCTACGAGGTATCGTGGAAAGACGTACGGTTCTGGCGGGACAATCAAATGGCATTTGGCGTTGATGTTCAACTGGACCGGAATATGAAGGTGCTTGGCCATCATGTCGGCTGGAGCAAGCGTTCCTGGGAATCGCCTCATGTATAATCCATAATCATGACCCGCCTCTTACGGGAGGCGGGTTTTTTATTTGTCGCCAAAATATGTCTTCCTTGAATCCTCTAGCCAATCGAACAAATATTCGCTAAACTGTTGGTATCAAGGGGTGACGAACGTTTATGTTCAAGAAGAAAACTTTGCCTGAATTAATTGAGGAATTACGCTCAAATGAAAATATAGTGAATTGGCATGAAATGGAGCCGCAGGAGGCCAAAACAACGCCTTTCGACGACAGCGTGGATCCGCGAATCCGGGAGGCACTGCAAAAACGAGGCATCTCCGAGCTGTACACCCATCAGGGAACGGCTTTCCGGCTTGCATCCAAAGGAGAAAACATCGTCGCGGTTACGCCGACGGCATCCGGCAAGACGTTATGCTACAACCTGCCCGTTCTGCAGGCGATTGCCAAGGACGATACAAGCCGCGCGTTGTATTTGTTTCCGACCAAAGCGCTCGCGCAGGACCAGAAGAGCGAGCTGAACGAGATCATAAGCGAGATGGGCATCGACATCAAGAGCTATACCTACGACGGCGATACTTCGCCTACGATCCGCCAGATCGTCCGCAAGGCCGGCCATATCGTTATAACGAATCCCGACATGCTTCATTCCGCCATCCTGCCGCATCACACCAAATGGGTCAGTTTGTTCGAGAATTTGAAATATATCGTCATTGACGAGCTGCATACCTACCGCGGCGTATTTGGCAGCCATGTGGCCAATGTCATTCGCAGGCTGAAGCGTATCTGCAAGTTTTACGGGAGCAATCCGACCTTTATTTGCACATCCGCAACTATTGCGAACCCGAAAGAGTTGGCGGAGCAGTTAACCGGCAGCCCGATGCGGCTAATTGACGATAACGGAGCGCCGAGGGGCCGGAAGCATTTCGTTTTTTACAACCCTCCGATCGTTAACGTGCCTCTGAACATCCGGAAAAGCGCGACCGTTGAAGTGAATCATCTGGCGAGGGAATTCCTGAAGAACAAGATTCAGACGATCGTATTTGCCCGCAGCCGCGTAAGGGTGGAGATTATCCTCAGTCATATCCAAGAGCTGGTCAAAAATGAAATCGGCACGAAGTCGATCCGGGGATACCGGGGCGGCTACCTGCCGAAGCAGCGGAGGGAGATCGAGAAGGGTCTCAGGGAAGGCGAGATTCTGGGAGTCGTGAGCACCAATGCCCTGGAGCTTGGCGTGGATATCGGGCAGCTTCAAGTCTGCGTGATGACCGGATACCCGGGCAGCGTCGCGAGTACCTGGCAGCAGGCGGGACGGGCAGGAAGAAGGCATGGCGAAGCGCTTATTCTGATGGTGGCCAGCTCCACGCCAATCGATCAGTATATCGTCCAGAATCCGGAATACTTCTTCGACCGCAATCCGGAATCCGCGCGGATTAATCCGGAGAATTTGATTATTCTCGTCGATCATGTCCGCTGCGCGGCATACGAGCTGCCGTTCAAGAATACGGAGGAATTCGGGCCGCTTGAAATCAGCGAGATTCTCGAATACCTTCAAGAGGAACGCGTGCTTCACAGAAGCGGCGATACGTTTTATTGGGCGAACCAAGCCTTCCCGGCAAGCGAGATCAGCCTGCGTTCCGCATCGCAGGAAAATGTCGTGATCGTTGATCAGACGAGCGTGGCCGATGTCCGCATTATTGGCGAGATGGACCGGTTCAGCGCGATGACGCTTCTTCATGACGAAGCTATCTACCTGCACGAAGGAGTGCAGTATCAGGTTGAGAAGCTGGACTGGGACCATAAGAAGGCCTACGTGCGAGAGGTGGATGTCGAGTACTATACCGACGCCAATCTTGCGGTGAATCTGAAGGTTCTTGAGATCGACAAGTCCAGAATCTCCGGCAGCGGCGCCGTTCATCAAGGGGATGTGGCGGTTACGATGATCCCGACGATTTTCAAGAAAATCAAGCTTACCACGTTCGAAAATATCGGATCCGGACCGATACATCTGCCTGAACAGGAGCTTCATACCCGCGCAACCTGGCTTGAACTGAAGGATACCGATCCGGAGCTCGGAACCAAGGTCTTGGAGCAGCTGCTGCTAGGCATCGCCAACGTCATTCAGCACATCGTGCCGGTCATGGTGATGTGCGACCGCAGCGACGTTCACGTTACTTCCCAGATCAAGGCCGCCCATACGGGTCTGCCGACGATCTTTATATACGACCATTATCCGGGCGGCATCGGGCTGGCCGACGACGTGTACAAACGGTTTGACGATGTGAAGCAGGCCGCCGCCAATCTAATCAAAAAATGCTCATGCAAGGATGGATGTCCATCATGTATCGGAAACGAAATCGAAGGAATCAACGGGAAGCAGAAAAGCGTTCAGCTATTATCCCTGTTATAAATCTGCATGTTGATCTAGTAAAAGGAGGAGGAACGGGAAATGAGCAGTCTTCGCGATAAAATGAACCGGCTTCGCGGAAGCAGCAGCCCGGCTTCTTCTTCCGAAGAAGCCGCAGCGGCCGTGCAAGCACCGGAGCCGCCGCCTGCGGCGAATACGGATCATCTGGAAACCTTGTCGGAAGAATGGTCATCCATGGGAGTGAAGCTGCTTCATAATGAAGCGGGCAGTTTTCTGATGAGAAGGCTTGTATACCCTGCCGGTCACCAGCATGGCATTCATTGCTTGGGCGAGCTGCCCTCCGCTTCTGCCGGATTGAGGGCATTCCATGAGGTCCCGATTGACGCCGAACAGCTATTGTATCTCGACCTTGAGACGACGGGGCTTGGCGTTGGCACGGGCAACGTGCCGTTTATGGTTGGCTTGGCCTATTGGTCGGGCTCCGATCTGATCGTGGAGCAAGCGGTGATCCGCCACCCCGCCGAGGAGCGGGCGATGCTATTTTACCTCAACGGCAAATTAGGCGGCTACCGCTATCTGGTGAGCTATAACGGCAAAACCTTCGACTGGCCGGTTATGCAGACCCGGTTCATTTTGCACGGATACAACCGGAAGCTGTGGGAGCCGCTTCATCTTGATTTTCTGCATCCCTCCCGCAGCATATGGAAGAACACGCTCGCGTCGCTGCGGTTAAGCCATGTGGAAGAGGAACGGCTCGGAATCGAGCGGATCGACGACGTACCCGGCTCGCTTGCGCCGCAGCTCTACTTTCAATTTCTCGCCGACGGCGATCCGGAGCCGCTGCGAGGCGTCTATCAGCATAATGAGATTGATATGCTGTCGCTGGTATGCTTGTCCATCCGATTCGGCCATCTGTTGAACGGGAACACGGAGGGCGGCTATCAGCTGCCGATGCCGGCGGAGTCGGAGGAGCTTATCCGTACCGGCTTATGGCTGGAGAAGATGGGACATGCCGGCCGGGCGGAGCTTATGTTCGAAGCCGCGTTAAGCTGTGAACGCACCGCAGCCGCCACTTTGAACATGCTGGCTGCAAGAGACAAGAAAGCTGGCAATTGGCAGCGAGCTGTGTTATTGTGGCAGAAGGCTGTTATACAGTCGGTCCAGCATGGATCGGCTGGCTTGAGTGCAAGCATTGAACTGGCTATGTATTACGAGCATAAGCTGAAGGACTACGATTCAGCTTTATCATATGTGTCAGAAGCATTGGAATTGGCGCTTATCGATCCTCTCGGGAGAAGGGACGCGAAGCGCCGCGCCGAAATAGAGGGCCTTCGCAAGAGGAGAGAGCGGCTTCTGCGCAAGACGGGAAGGAAGCTTGCGGAATGAACGAACAATCAGCGCCGATGAAGGGCTTGCTCCTTGATCTGGACGGTACTTTATATCATGGCACCCAGCGAATTGACGGTGCGGACGAGCTTATCCGGCAGCTTCGGGAATGGAAGCTGCCTTACCGGTTCGTAACGAATAATTCAACCGTATCCCCGGAAACCGTTGCAGAGCGGCTTCGCGGAATGGGGATCGACGCCGAGCCGCGCGACGTATGCACTTCCGCGCAGGCTGCGGCGCAATACATAGCAAACCAAAAACCCGGCGCCTCTGTGCTGGTTATCGGCGAAAGCGGGCTCATTGAAGCCGTGGAAGCAGCGGGCTTGCGGATTACCGAAGAGCAGCCGGATTTTGTCCTGCAGGGTCTGGACCGGCAGCTGTCGTACGAACAGTTGACAAGAGCGGTTAGATCGATACTTCAGGGAGCCGAATTTGTGTTGACCAACCCGGATCTGCTGCTTCCCGGAGAAGGCGGCTTATTTCCCGGCGCCGGATCGATAGGCGCCATGCTTACGGCGGCTGGCGGCAAGGAGCCTACGCTAATCGGCAAGCCGTCGAAGATTCTAATGGACTATTCCCTGCGCCAGATTGGTTTGTCCGCGGAAGAGACTTGGGTCATCGGCGATAACCTGGCAACGGATATTGCGGCCGGCCATGCTTCGGGCTGCGGAACGGTACTTGTGCTAACCGGATTAACGACGAAGGATAATCTGGACTATTACGCAGAACGCGCAGGCTGCAGGCCTCACGTCGTCTGCGACGATTTGCATAAGCTGGTATCGTATATTTCGTCCTCAATCGGGATATAAGAGAAAGCAATAGAGCGGACAGGAAGGAAGAGAGCTTGCATGCCGGAACTACCGGAAATGGAACATTACCGATTACGATTGTCGGAGCTGATTATCGGCTCGCCGATTACGGGTACGGAAGTTACCCGCGACAAATCGATTAATATTAACGCCGGGCAATTCGAAGCGGAATTGGTTGGCCGGACGATATGGTTTGTGGAACGCAGAGGCAAACACCTGTTATTCCACCTCGATAACGGCAAGCGTCTCGTGCTTCATCTGATGCTTGGAGGGACGCTCTTTTTCGGCAGCGACGAAGAACGTCCTGACCGCACGGTACAGGTAACGATCCGCTTTGCGACGGGCAATTTGTATTTTATCGGTCTGCGGCTCGGTTATTTGCATTTTATGTCCGTGAAGGAAGCGGATGCGAAGCTCTCCGAGCTTGGGCCGGATCCGTTCGATAAAAGATTGACGCTTGAACGTTTCAAAGCACGCTTCGATAAGAAGAGAGGCGCGCTCAAAACGGCGCTTGTGGACCAGCATGTGTTGTCAGGGATCGGCAACTGCTATGCGGACGAAATTGCTTTCGCGGCAAAAATTCGCCCGGATGCAAAAATTCCTTCCTTGACAGACGAAACATGGGATCGAGTCTATAATTCGATGCATATCGTGTTAAAGGAAGCGATTTCAAAAGGTGGCTACATGGAGCAGCCGTTAACGGCCGGAGATACGATTACCGGCGGTTTCAACGATCACTGTCAGGTGTATGATCGCGGGGGAGAGCCATGCTTTGTCTGCGGCACCGCTATCGAGCAGTTCGAGATCTCGTCGCGCAAAGCTTTCGTCTGCCCGGTCTGCCAGAAGGAACAGTAGAGCGATGTACATCGGCCGCCATCTCAGCATAAAAGAAGGTTATGCCTCCGCCGCCAAAGCCGCCTATTCGGGCGGCATTAGTGCTTTTCAGTATTTTCCGAAAAACCCTCGCAGCCTTGGAATCAAGGCTTTCGACCGGAGAGAGGCCGAGCGCTGCGCGGAACTGTGCAGGCAGTACGATATACGGACCATCGCTCATTCCCCTTATCCGACGAATCTTGCTTCGGAGCGGGAGGATGTCCGTCAGCGTACCGTTGAATCGCTGCTTAACGATCTGGATATTGCAAACAGCTGCGGCTCGATTGGCGTTGTCGTTCATTTTGGCGTGTATAAAGGGAAGGAACCGCTTGCCGGTTACCAATCGATTATTCAATCGCTGAATGAAGTGACTAGCCGTTGGAACGGGGATGCCAAGCTGCTGATTGAGATTCAATCGGGCGAGCATACGTTTATGGGGACGACCATCGAGGAGCTGGCCCAAATCCGGGGATTATGCGCGGAGCCTGCAAAGCTGGCTTTTTGCCTGGATACCTGCCACATGTTTGCGAGCGGTTTATGGCATGGGGAGACGGATGCGGAGTGGCTGAAGAAAGCCGGCTCATTAGGCGTACTGGAGCATGTCGCGGCTGTGCATTTCAATGACTCGATGTTCGCGGCTGGCGCTCGGCGAGATCGGCATGCGGCGCTTGGAAGCGGTCATATCGGCGAGGAAGGAATGAAATGGCTGATGTCCGTTCCCGCGCTTGCGAATGTTCCTTTTATACTGGAAACGCCTTCAGACGAAGACGGTACTTATGGAAGGCAATTAAACCTGATGCGCGAATGGGGGACATGAATAATGATACATGTATATCTGGATGACTATCGCCCTTGTCCGAAAGGCTTCGTGCTCGCCCGGAATGCGGAGGAATGCAAGCTTCTGATTGATTCCGAAGCCATAGATATCTTGTCGCTGGACTATGATCTCGGCTGGAACGAGCCGACGGGTTACGAGGTCGTCCGTCATATGGTGGAATCGGCCCGTTATCCGAAAAAAGTCTATCTGCATACTTCCAGCACGGCGGGAAGAATGCACATGTATCATATGCTGTCGACCCATGCGCCGATCGAGATGAAAATTATGAACGGGCCAATGCCGGACTCGCTGCTTGACGAAATTGCGGCCGGCAGTTGATCATAGATGCTTGTTTGGTTTGGTTTGGTTTGGTGTAACAACGGAGGTGTTGAAGTGAGCCGATGGATTGGTACGGCTAATCAGGGGTATTCTCCCTATGCAATTGAAGAGCTTCGGCGGCTTTTAGACGGCGTTAAAGTAACGCAGCTTGCCGCCGGAGAAACTTTTTTATTCGACAGCGAGCGGTCTGCGGATGACGTTGCCGCGGCTGTGGCGGCGGACAAGCCGATTTTCCTGAGACATCTTCAGCCTGTTGATCGTACGGTGGAGATCAAAGGGAATGCGGATGATCTGCAGGAGCTGTCGGAGACGATAAGACGTTCTCGTCTGCTGTTCGAGGACAAGCAGGTGGCTATCCATGTCCGCCGCTCGAACAAGACGGCGTTCCCGTATTCCGCTTCGGACACAAAGGCTGTGCTGGATGCGGTACTGGAGGAGCTGGATGCCGAACCCGTCGTCCAGAATCCGGATCTTATCATTGCCATTTATGCCGCGGCAAGCGAGCTGTATGTCGGCTTTGGCCGGCCGGAGGACATGTTGTCCGACTGGCCTGGGGGAGCGATACGCTTCCAACGGGAGGAAGGGCAAATCTCGCGCGCCAAATTCAAGCTTCTTGAAGCGGAGCGGGAATTTGGTCTTGATTATTCCAAGTTCCGGAACGCGGTGGATATTGGAGCGGCTCCGGGCGGCTGGACATCCTTACTGCTTGAACGAGGTTTGCGGGTAACGGCGATTGATCCGGGAGAGATGCACCCGTCGCTGGCCGGACATCCCGCATTGACGTACCTCAAACGGAATGCATCGGAGGTCAAGTTCAAGCCGGGCTCCTTTGACCTGCTTGTCTGCGATATGAGCTGGAGCCCTATGCAGATGTGCCGTCTGGTGCTGGATTTGGAAGAGACGCTTGCCCCGCATGCCACGGCTATTATTACGATAAAGCTGATGCACAAAAAGCCGCTTCAGACCATTCGCGAGGTCAAGGAGCGCTTTTCGACCGCATTTATCATTAAACGCGCCAAGCAGTTATTCCATAACCGCGAGGAGATTACGTTATATTTGGAAAAGAAGCAGTAAGCGTGATATAACGGAATAGAAGAGGGAAAGCATCCCGGTTTGAACAGGAGTCCAATTGGACTTTTGTTTCAAGCCGGGATTTTTTTGTAACTAATCATGTTTTTATCATAAGGGGGTTGTTATCATGCAAAATGAAGGCAGGCTGAATCATCTCGAATCCGGGACGGTGATCGGAGAGCGGTACGTGCTGGTAGGTAAGCTTGGCAGCGGGGGGATGGGGGATGTGTACGCAGCCGAGGATTTGAAGCTCCAAGGGAAACTGCGGGCAATCAAAGTGACGGATTCGGACCGTGCTTCAGAAGAAGCTAGAATGCTGATGCGCCTCAGTCATCCGAATCTGCCTCATATTATGGACAGCTTCACGTTAACGGGCTATGGAGCTGAAGCCATCGTTATGGACTATATCCATGGATTGACTCTTGGAGAGCTGTTCGACCGGCATAAACGGCAGCTATCTTTCGGGGAAGTATTAAGGCTTGCGCTGCCGATTTGCTCGGCGCTTGTATACTTGCATAGCCAATTTCCGCCAATCATCCATCGCGATCTGAAGCCATCCAATATTATGGTTGAAAATAACGGACATGTTCGGCTGATCGATTTCGGAATCGCCAAATCGAAAACCGTCCTGCAGACGCAGTCGACAATGAAGCTGGGAACGCCGGGCTTTGCGGCCCCCGAGCAGCATCTGGGACGGAGCGAGGTTCGGACCGACATCTACGGGTTTGGAGCTTTGCTCTATTACTTGCTCAGCGAAGGGAGCTATGCCAATGATGCAGGCATGGTGACCCGGAACAGCAGCTTTATCCGGGGATTACGGACGGATGTACCAAGCCGGTTCGCGGATTTGCTGTGGAGAATGGTACAGCCTCGTGTCGAGGATCGGTACAATTCCATGGCTGAGGTCGAGAGGGAGCTTCATGCTTTTGCCGGCATTGCCTCAAATACAGAGACTCCTGTACGATTCGCCAGAATTTCTAATGCGCAAGGAGGCAATCCGGAAGGCTGCCGTACGTTGAAGATTGCCGTCGTTCCGGTCTCGTCCGGAGCAGGAGCAACGTTTGTGGCGATCACCCTGGCTAAGCTGCTTGCGGCTGGCGGAATCCCTTGCGCTGCCGCGGAATTTCCATCCGAACGGCCTGAATGGGCGGCATTGCTGCGAAGTAATATGAGTGGACGAGATCAACGGGAAGACAGGTATTACAGCTGGAACGAGCAAGGGGTATGGTGGCATGCCCAGAAGCGTCCGGCTACCCAAGACTATAGAGATGAAATGGATAAGCTCAGGCTGCGTTTGAGAGAGAAGGAGATTGCCGTATCCGTTGCCGATGTATCCGGCGGCGCGTTAAGATGGCGCAAGGAATGGCTGCTTGATTCGGACCTTGTACTCGTTGTTGCCGATCCTTATCCTTCGAGGTGGAAGGCGGATCACATTCTGGAGCTGGAGCAAATGAGCAAAAAGCTTGAAGCTCGCGGCGCTTCCCTAAAGTGGATCGCCAACAAGGATGCCAAATTTTCGGGCAGGAGCGAATGGATCGGAATGCTGCCCGAACTTCCGGTTGCCGCTGTTCCGCTGCTGCCGGCAGCCGAGTGGCTGGATGCGATATGGCGCGGAAAATGGGCCACGGATATAAAAGGGATGGGCAAGGCACTGGAGAAGGCTTATAAGCCTTTGCTTGATTTTATCTCGCAAGAAACGCAAAGGAATGCTGCTCATGTCAGGTTTGGGCGCTGACCTTGCTTGCAATTGAAATAAACCTTCTTTATGATGAATACGAGTCCATAGCATATTTAGAAGCAGGTGACGTTCGCAATGAATGAACGAGTTCTGGTAGTTGAAGACGAGGCGGGTATTTCCCGCATTTTACAGCTTGAATTAGAGCATGAAGGATATACGGTCGGTACAGCAGCCGACGGACGGACAGGTTATGAAATGGCCTCAACGGGCGAATGGGAGCTGGTATTGCTCGATGTGATGCTTCCCGAATTGAACGGTATCGAGGTGCTTCGCCGTCTGCGGCAGGCCGGCAACCCGGTTCCCGTTATTTTGCTGACGGCAAGAGATACGGTACCTGATAAGGTCAGCGGATTTGAGCATGGCGCAAATGACTATATTACAAAGCCGTTTGCGATGGAGGAGCTGCTTGCCCGCGTCCGCAACATTTTGCGTATCTTCCAGCAGTACCCGAAGGAATCCGAAGGCTCCGACCTGATCAAGGTTGGGGATTTGACGATCGAGCTGCGTACACGCAAGGTATACCGCAAGGAAATCGTAATTGAGCTTACGCCCCGCGAGTTCGAGCTTCTTGTCTATCTAGTCGAGAACAAGAACGAAGAAAAGTCGCGGGAAGACATTTTATCGGAAGTGTGGGGTTACGATTTTATCGGGGAAACCAACCTGGTAGACGTGTATATCCGGTACTTGCGCCAAAAGCTGGATAAGGGCTACCGTCACAAGCTGATTCATACCGTAAGGGGCGTCGGCTATATGATTAAGGAGCCTGACGCATGACGCTTCGCAAACGGTTCACGCTTTTTACGATTTTCTGGCTCATCTTTATTCTCATTCTCTTTAATATTTTTGTTTATTTCTACGTGATCAAGATTACGACGGAAAGCGAACAGCGCGTGATCGGGAATAAAGTGAATCTGATGCTGGAAAATCCGAAGATACAGGATGGCAAAGGGATCTATGATCCCGATCTGCTAAGCGAATATTACAATGTCAATGAAATGATACGAATTATTAGGCCGGATAACAAAATCGTCAATATTACCGGTTCGGATCCCGTTCTTCTCAACCTTCCGGCGTCTTTCCAGGGCCATCACGATACCGGGATGATCAAGAAAGGCAGCGAGCGCATCATGTACATGCGCGTGCCGATCTATGACGGGCCAAACGTGGTTGCGATGCTGGAAATCAACCGGGTGCTGAATGAACTGGACGATTATTTGCAAATTCTGGTCGCAGCCTTGTCGGTAACCAGTGCCGGGGCCATTCTGTTCGCCATCTTCGGGACGTATTGGTTCACCTCGCGGCTCACTTCGCCGATGCAGCAGATGATCAATACGATGCGCGAGATCGACAGAAGCGGCAAGCTGCGTAAAATCGAGCCTTCCAGTCACGAGGAATCGGCAGAGCTGCAGCAGCTGGTGCGTGCGTTTAACCAGATGATCGACCGGCTTGACCGAACTTTCGCGCGGCAAAAGCAGTTTGTGGCCGATGCCTCCCACGAGCTGAAAACCCCTCTTACGGTAATTAGCAGCTACGCGGGTATGCTGAAGCGCTGGGGGCGCGACGACGCGAGCATTCGCGACGAGGCTATCGAAGCCATCGATAAAGAAGCAAGCCGGCTGCAGACCTTGACGAAGTCCATGCTGATGCTGGCGGAAGCCGAGCAGGAGGATTGGCTGAATCAAGAAATGTTCGACGTGGTGCTGGTTGTCGAAGAGCTGGCGGTTATGCTCCAGACCACCTTCCAACGGCCGATACGGGTGAAGGCTTTGTCGAGATCCATCCGAATGTATGGGGATAAGGACAAAATCCAGCAGCTGCTTGTCATCCTGCTGGACAATGCGATTAAATACAGTAAAGATCCGATCGATGTTTCCCTCAGCGTGGCGAAAAATATCGTGAAGATTGAAGTAAAGGATAAGGGGATCGGCATTCCGGAAAATGAGATTCCGCATATGTTCGAGCGTTTCTATCGCGTGGACGGGGCAAGAAGCCGCGCGACCGGCGGAGCTGGCCTTGGGCTGTCGATTGCCAAGCGTATCGTGGATCTGCATGAAGGCAAGATTGACGTATTCAGCCTGCCGGATCTAGGGACAACCATTACGCTTCAGTTCAAACAAAGAAAGTAAGGGAGTAAAGGGGAGAGTTCGTTGAAATACCGGGTTGCCTCTGTGCAATATAAACTGGAAGACATTGGTTCGTTTGAAGAATTTGCAGCGCAGGTGACGCATTATGTTCGCAATGCATCCGAGTACGGAACCGAGATTATTTTGTTCCCGGAGTTTCTGACTACTCAGCTGTTATCGATTGGCGACGATACGGGCAAGGCTTTGCCGATTGACCGTCTGCCTGAATTTACGGAGCAGTATGAAAGCTTGTTCCGGTCTCTTGCTGCCGAATACAACATGCATATCGTTGGCGGGACGCATGTGATTGATGCCGGTGACGGCAAGCGCCAGAACACGGCTCATCTGTTCCATCCAGGCGGGAAGATTGACCGTCAGGCGAAAATTCACCTTACGCCTACCGAAGTCAGCGAATGGAATATGTCGCCTGGCGACGGTCTGCAGGTGTTCGAGACGCCGTTTGGCACCATCGCTATGCTGACCTGTTATGATATCGAATTTCCGGAGATCGTCCGGATGGCGCGCGCTAAAGGCGCGGACGTTATTTTCTGCCCATCCTGCACGGATGACCGTCATGGCTTCTACCGCGTCCGGTACTGCTGCCATGCAAGAGCGGTGGAGAATCAGGTGTACATCGTAACGACCGGTACGGTAGGGGCATTGCGCAAGGTAGACTTTATGCGCGCGAACTACGGTCAGGCCGCGGTGATCACGCCAAACGACATACCGTTCCCGCCTGCTGGGATTTTGAGCGAAGGCGTCATTAACGACGACATGCTAATCGTAGCGGATCTTGACCTGAAGCTGCTGGAAGATGTTCGTAATGCCGGCTCCGTAACGACCTGGAGAGACCGTCGTACGGATCTGTATACGGACTGGGCATAAGCTGCGGCGGCGGAAGGAGGGCTTGAAATGCGCAAGCAATTATATGTCATTCATGACGGAGTTCCAACGGAAGCTATAATACGTTCGTATACGAAGGAAGATTTCCAAGGCTTGATTGCTGTGCAGAGCGAATGCTTCCCGCCTCCTTATCCGGAGGAGCTATGGTGGAGCGAGGAGCAGCTGAATGAGCATATTACCCGGTTCCCGGAAGGCGCATTGTGCTGCGAAATCGGAGGCAAAGTGATCGGATCCATGACCGGGCTTATCGTGGATATGAATCAATCTCATGAATCTCACAGCTGGGAGCAGATTACGGACAGCGGTTATATCCGCAACCACAATCCCGAAGGGGATACGTTATACGTTGCGGACATTTGCGTTATTCCCGCCTACCGCAAAGCGGGTATCGGCAAATGGCTGCTTCAGTCCATGTACGAGACCGTTGTTCATCTGCGGCTTAAGCGCCTGCTGGGAGCCGGCAGAATGCCGGGCTACCATAAGTACGCGGCGGAAGAGACCCCGGAGCAATACCTGGGCAAGGTGATGACGGGGATCTACAAGGATCCGGTCATTACGTTCCTTCTGCGCTGCGGCCGCACGCCGGTCGGAATTGCGTCCGACTATCTGGACGATGAAGAGTCCTGTAATTACGCGGCTCTGATGGAATGGCGCAATCCTTTTCTCTAGGTTAGTGCCATTATTTTTTCGACTTCGAATTTTATAGTCCGTGCAGGCACGGAGAGAAAGCTTAGAGCTATCGGAGCATAGCGTCCGCCTTTGTTTTTAATTTTCAACCTAAAAGAATATACAATTCGAGAAAATTAAAAACAACAGCGGCCGAAAGCCCAAGCTTTCTCATAGTGCCAGCCCACGGCTATCCATAGTGAGAGGAGAATAATTATGCAATACCACCGCATTACATCCATTAACGATCCTTACTTCGCATCGCTTCACGCGTTGCTCAAACGCATTTTCCCGCCTGAAGAGGTATTGGCTTACGAGCTATGGAAAGAGCCGCTTGAAGATCCAAGCATTCATGTCTATGTCGCAGTAGACAACGGCGAAGTGGTGGGATCGACCGAATACCGCTATTATCCCGAGCTTCGCGTTGCGATGACCGACTTTACGATTATCGGCGTGGCGAATAAGGGGATCGGCCGTTTCCTGATGCGGAGCCGCGAGAAGGACCTGGCGAGACTTGCCCGCGAATCCGGCACGGCTCCAATCGGCATGTTTGCCGAAATCTATAACCCATACGAGAGAGGCGAGCATGAATTCGGCGGTGTAACGCCGATGAATCCGTTCGTCCGCCGCGAGGTTTTATCGCATATCGGTTATAAAATGATTAATTTCCCTTACGTACATCCGTCTTGGGAGCATAACGGGGAAGCAGTTGAAGGTCTTAATCTATGCTTCCTGCCGGCCGATGAAGAATTAGCTGCAATTCCTGCAGCCCTCGTTGTTCAATTCCTCGAGATCTACTACTCGGCATTGCCTAACAAGCCCCAGCAGTGGCTTGATATGGTGGAAGGGCTTCGCGGACGCGATCAACTCGAGCTGCTGCCGATATGATCACCATTACGTTCCGCGGAACGGGAGATGCGATGGGGGTGCCCCGCGTCTACTGCGACTGCGAGGTTTGCGGGGAGGCGCGTACAGGCGGCGTCAACCGCCGGTTCCGCTCCCTTGTCCAGCTTGACTCGCCCGACTTTGGTACAATGATGATCGACTGCGGACCGGATTGGGGCAGACAAATGGAAGCTGCGGGGCTCCGGTTCGTGAACCTCATTCTTATCACGCATGCCCATTTCGACCATATCGGCGGATTGCCCGAATGGGCGGATGCCTGCCGGTGGTTAGGGGTAAAAGGGGAAGCATACGCTCCTGCCGAGGTTATCGCGGAGATTCTGCAGCGTTTTCCTTGGCTGGGTCGGAACATGTCTTTTATACCGATTGATCAGCCTTGCACCTTCGGCAGCTGGGAGTTATCCGCCTGGAAAGTGAATCACGGGAAGAACGGATACGCCTATGCGTTCCGGTTTGACCAGAAGGATTCGGGGATGGCATGGGCATACTGCTCCGATTCCATCGGACTGACAGGCGAGCAGCAGAAGCCGCTTTACGGACTCGATCTGTTGGTGCTCGGCACTAGTTTTTACAAAGAGAACTTCCTATACGAATCGCGGTCGGTGTATGATGTGACTGAGGCGCTTGAGCTCCTTCCCGTGTGGGAACCCAAGAGGACTTTGTTTACGCATATGTCGCATGATATTGATCTGAGAAAATCGTACCCTCTGCCTAACTTTGCGGAGTTTGCGTTAACCGGTATGGAAGTTTCTGTAGGTAAATAGATTGACAAATGGTAATCCGTTAGCGTACATTGTGTGTATAGCTAACGGATTTAGCTATTTCATAGCTTTTTTGCTTATTCCGAAAGGGGAAATTTTAATGTTTGCTGGTGTTCTTAACTCTTAATTGGATAAATCGGTCTTGTTAGATGAGCTTGAACGGCTTGCGGATGCAAAATTTGCATCGTTACGCATGCTTCTTCTGCGACGTCTTTTGACAAGGACCGGTGCCATGAGTTAAGGACATGAGGATTTCCGCCTGAATGCTATTCGGCAGCGGCCAATCACCCGTGCTCTTGCAGCACGGTTTTTTTGTGCGCTGCGGAGCCTATGACGGGATAGGTGCAGCCGATACAGGGACGGAACGCTTCTGCGTTCTGTTCCTTTTTTTATACCCAAAAACAGAAAAAGGAGCATCTAAACATGAACGAGGCTGTATTTAAAAGACTGGAATATGACAAATTGAAAGACAAAATGATCGGCTATACCGTTTCCCCCGCAGGTCGCCTTTTGGCGGAGCGGCACGTCCCGAGCACCAATCCGAAACAAATTCGGGCATGGCTGAACGAGACGGAGGAAGCTGCGGCATTGCTGGCGAGCGGAGCAAGCGTTCCGCTCTCGGCCATGGACGGAATAGATCCGTTCCTGGCCTTGCTTGGCAAAGGAAGGATCTATACGGAAACGGAGCTTGACCAGCTGCTCGCATGGCTTGTTTCCATCGGGCAGATGAAGCGTTACATGAACAATAAACGAATGATCGCCCCAACGATTGCGGCTTATGCCGATTCGATGAATGACTGTCCGAATCTCAGGCAGGAGCTCGACCGTTGTATCCGGTACGGCCGGTTGACGGATCAAGCCAGTCCCGATCTCGGGACCATCCGCCGCCATCTCATCGTGATTGAGGACCGCATTCACAAGAAGCTGGAAGCTTCGCTCTCCAAATACAAGTCGGCGCTTCAGGATCCGATTATCAGCAAGCGGAGAGGAAGATCCGTCATATCCGTCAAACGGGAGCATCGGAAGCTGGTACCTGGTACCGTATGGGATGAGTCGGCAAGCGGCCAGACCTTGTTTATTGAACCGATTGACGTTGCTGAGCTGCAGCAGGAGTGGCAGGAATGGTCGGCGGAGGAGGAGCGGGAACGGACGATTATTTTGTCCAGATTGTCGGACGAAGCGGAGCAGTATAAATATGAGCTGCTGCAAAACCGCGAAGCGATGGCGTCGTTTGATTTCATGCTGGCTAGAGGCAAGCTCTCGCTGTCCTATGACGGCCAGCCCGTGACGCTTAGCGAAGAACCGGTCATTAAGCTTGTAGAAGCCCGTCATCCGCTTCTTGGAGGACATGCCGAGCCGATTAACGTCGAGCTGGGTATCGGTTGGAAGCAGCTTATTATTACCGGGCCTAACACAGGGGGCAAAACGGTAGCGCTGAAGACTATTGGCCTGCTGGCGTTGCTTGTGCAATCCGGTCTGCTTGTGCCGGCTTCCCCGCAAAGCCGGTTTGGCGTCTTCCGCCATATTATGGCCGACGTTGGAGACGGACAAAGTCTGGAGCAGTCGCTCAGCACATTTTCTTCGCATATCGCCGTACTGAAGGAGATGCTTCGTTCTGCCGATGAGCGGACGATTATTCTTCTGGATGAGCTCGCTGCGGGTACGGATCCCGGCGAGGGGATCGCCTTATCCATTGCGGTGCTGGAAGAGCTGCTGAAACGCGGAGCTTTAACGGGGGCTACAACGCATTTTAACGAGATTAAGAAATTTGCTTCCAGAACGCGCGGCTGCATGAATGCCAGAATGGCCTTTGATTCCGAAACGCTGCGTCCTCTGTACCGGTTGGAGATTGGGGAAGCGGGCGAGAGCCATGCTTTTGCGATTGCGAGAAGGTTCGGTCTTCCCGAGCATGTGATGCAGCGGGCCGAGAAGCTTGCGGAGGGAAGAGTGGAGATTCGATTGGATGAATCGGTCGATGAAGAAGGTCATGACGAGGAGACGGCAATTGTTGAACGTCATGCTCTGCCGAAACAGGCAGAGCAGCCGGACGTTTCGAACAACTCTAAGGAAAAATCATCTGCTCCAGTCTACGCCACGGGAGACGCCGTATGGATCTATCCGTTGAAACGTGCCGGGATTGTCTTTCAACCCGCTGACGAGCGGGGAGAAGTAATCGTTCAGGTGCAGGGGAAAAAGATGTCCTTCAACCGGAAACGGATTAAACCGTACATCAGCAAAGAGAAGCTGTATCCAGGAGCAGATTATGATATGGATATCGTATTCGATACGAAGGAAAACCGGAAGAAGAGGAAACTGATGGGCCGCAAGTATGTAGAGGGCTTAACGATCGAGACGAAGCCTGACGTAACCGGGGAATGACAGGCTTCGCCCCGTTAATCTTTACTCTGGATAACTAATAATGTACCTGTGCGGACGGTCAAGGTGCCGGCGGGCTCCGCAAGAATATTGCTAATGCCGAGGGATTGGCCGATCCGCAGCGTTGCTTCGTGCAGCGGATAGACGAATCCGCGCAGCGTAATCCCGGTTACCTCTTCGGACAGCGGGAGGAGCGAGATATGACTGTATTCGCTTTGATGCAGCTCGGTAGTTCCTTCCTCTGCAAGGGAAATCGTATTATGCTCATCGGTAATGGATGCCGGAATGCCTTGGTCGATTGCAAGCTTCAATAGGTGGACATTCGCAAGGGAATGGTCAAACCGGCTCCCCAATGCCCCGAGCATTCGAATCTCGGCAGGAGATTGCTCAAGCGCGTAACGAAAGGCAAGCTCGGTATCCGTGTAATCCTTGTCTATCGGGTCGTACGTGATCGTTTCCCGGCTGACGGAACGGATAAGCTCAAGTTCCTCGGGAGTTACGGAATCGAAATCGCCAAGCGCGAGATCCGGTGTGTATCCGTGCTGTACGAGGAACAAAGCGCCGCGGTCAGCTCCTATTAACCGATCGCCTGGACGGATATAGGGACGGACCCACTCGCCTAAACGGCCTCCCGTACAGATCATTATCCGGTTGTTCATCGTTAATCTTCCTTTCTGCCAGCATAGTGCTGAAGCCAGTATAATGCGAAGCCGGGGCATAAAACTAGGTTTTTGAGAAAAAAGAAAGAAGAAGTGGCAAAAGTAGCAATTGTCAAACCGGATATCCGCGGCTAAAATGATGAAGGACATACCGACAGGAGTGGCGGAGCATGCGCGAATGGACGGTCATCATGGAAGCGGAGGAGTTTGGAGTTGGACATCTTTGGCGTTTTCAGTATTATCGGTACGGTTGCCTTTGCGGTCAGCGGCGCGATCGTTGCCATGGAGGAAGAATATGACATTCTGGGCGTATTCGTACTGGGGCTTGTGACCGCGTTTGGGGGCGGGGTTATTCGAAATCTGCTCATCGGCCGGCCGGTTACAACGTTATGGAACCAGGGGAGCTTGCTGGAAATTGCGGTTATTGCCATGACGATTGCGTTTCTGCTGCCTGTATCCTGGATTAACAAATGGAAAAAAAGCGAAGCGTTTTTTGATGCCATCGGCTTATCCGCATTTGCTATTCAAGGTGCATTGTACGCTACGGAAATGAACCATCCGATCAGCGCTGTTCTAGTGGCCGCGATGCTGACCGGGATCGGGGGCGGCATTATCCGCGATGTGCTGGCAGGCAGGAAGCCGCTTGTGTTGAAGGATGAAATCTATGCGGTATGGGCGATGCTCGCAGGCCTGGCAGTAGGCGAAGGCTGGTTCCATACGACCATACAGCTATTATTCCTCTTTGTTATCGTTATCGTGTTCCGCATGTTGTCGGTTTATTATAAGTGGAGACTGCCCCGCAGATCGCTTAAACAGAAGGAGGGTGGCATTATATGAATAACGCGCGCGTATTGTTTGTTTGCCTCGGCAACATTTGCCGCTCGCCCATGGCGGAAGCCGTATTCCGCAGCCTGGTAGAGAAGAGAAGGCTGACGGACGTCATCGAGATTGATTCCGCGGGAACGGGGGATTGGCATATCGGAAAGCCTCCCCATGAAGGAACGCGCAAGCAGCTTGATCTTCACGGCATTTCCTATGCCGGGATGAAAGCGAGACAATTCACCGCCCAGGACAAAACATTCGATTATATCGTCTGCATGGATACGAAAAATGAAGCGGATGTACGCCGTATCATCGGAGACGCGTCGCATTCGGCGAAAATCTTCAAGTTTATGGACATGCTGCCCCAAGCGGCTGAGGACGATGTGCCGGACCCGTATTACACAGGCAACTTCGATTATGTGTACGAGCTTGTAACCGAGGGCTGCGAACGGCTTCTCGATCGGATCGTTAACGACCTGAAATAAGTACAGCGGCAATTAGAAAAGGCCTTCCCTTGTCAGAAGACAACCGGGAAGGCCTTTTCTTCGATATTATTCCACTTCGATAAAATGCATCAGGCCGGCAGGCAGCTCCTGCTGCCAGAAGCCCCACTGATGGCCGCCGTCTTTTTCGGCATAGGTGACCTTCGCGCCACGAGCTTCCAGAAGGGAACGTGCCGTCCGGTTGATGGCGAGGAAATCGAAGATGCCGTGGCCGGTATCGTAAGCGGTCTCTTGGAAGCCGGCAATCATGTAGACCTCCAGCCAAGATAGGTCCTTTTGAGCTTCCATAATTTCACGGGAACGGTCATAATAAGCACCGGATAGCGACAAAATGCGCGTGAACAGCTCAGGATAAGTCAAAGCGAGGTGGAAGGAAATCGTTCCGCCCAAGGAGTCGCCGGCTAGCAGGCGGTGCTCGGGAGCGGTACGTACGGGATATTTACCTTCAATAAATGGAATCAGCTCTTGCCCGAAGAACCGGACATAAGCTTCATGACGGTCGCCGCCAGGCGAGTATTCCGCTGTTCGGTACGTTTTGTCGACATCTACGCCAACGATAATAAAAGGTTCAACGCCCTCATCGAGAATGATTCGGTTTGCCGTTGTGGCAATCCTGCCGAAATTGAAAAAGTCTTCGCCGTCCTGGCAGTACACGACCGGGTAGCTCAGAACCTCGTTATAACCGGGCGGCAAATAGACGCGCAAGCTGCGTTCGCCTTCGGGCAAGTAGCTGCTTTTTACAATTTCTTTAACTACGGTACGCTTTAAATATCGTTCATCAGTCATATGTGAATCCCCCTGAATGGAATGGTTGGCATGTGGGTAAACAATAGTAAGGTAATGAGAATCTGCCCGTTCTCCTGTCATGGTCTGGTATTGAACCTTGATTGTATTATGCTGTTATACAGAAAAAACGAATCTGTTACATATACAATTCATCAGTAAAATCGGCCAGATTAGCGAAAAACAACGGTTTTTTTGTTTTTTTCTTTGACCATATTCGGCAAACAGGTGTATTATGATTCTATAACAGAGAGCTCCGATTTTCAAATATTAATGATCGAGGTGAGCGTTCAAAATGAGCAAAGTGCTTAACAAACTGCCATATGAAGTTCAAACGGAACCTGTAAAACCAATATCCGTGTTGTCGCTCGATGGCGACGTGGTTAACCCGGAATATATGCCGGACCTGACTGACGAACAATTGAAAGAAATTATGTACCGTATGGTATTCACCCGTACTTGGGATGAGCGCGCTGTAAATCTTGGCCGTCAAGGCCGTCTCGGCTTCTATGCTCCGGTATCCGGTCAAGAAGCTTCCATGATCGGCAGCGAATACGCGCTTAATAAAGACGATTTCATTTGCCCGGGCTACCGCGATATTCCGCAGCTTGTATGGCATGGCTTGCCTATGTACCAAGGTTTCTTGTACTCCCGCGGTCATCAGCATGGCGGTCAAATTCCTGAAGATGTACACGTACTTATGCCGCAAATCATCATCGGCGCACAAGTGCTTCATGCAGCCGGCGTAGCAATGGCATTCAAGAAACGCGGCGAGAAACGCGTAGCGATTACTTATACGGGTGACGGCGGTTCTTCTGAAGGCGACTTCTACGAGTCTATGAACTTTGCTGGAGTATTCAAGCTCCCGGTTATCTATGTTGTTCAAAACAACCGTTATGCCATCACAACTCCTTACGAGAAGCAAACAGCTGCTCTGTCGGTTGCTCATAAATCGGTTGCTGCCGGTATCAAAGGTGTTCAAATCGATGGCATGGACGTTCTTGCTGTTATTAAAGCAGTATCCGAAGCAGCTGAGCGCGGCCGCAACGGTGAAGGCGCAACTCTGATCGAGATGCTGACTTACCGTTTCCGTCCGCATTCCCTGTCTGACGATGCAACGAAATACCGTACGAAAGAAGAAGAAGCGGAATGGGGCCTTAAGGATCCTCTTATTCGTTTCGGCAAGTTCCTGGAGAAGAAAGGCCTCTGGACGGAAGAAGATACAAACCGTGTGAAAGAGGAAGCGAAAGCGGCTGTTAACGAGAACATCAAGAAAGCTGAAGCAACTGAGAAAATGACAGTTGGCGGCTTGATTGACTCCATGTTCGAAACAACGCCTCAGCACCTGGAAGAGCAAAAGGCTGATTTTCAATAATACCCTTGCCTGACGATGGGATTTTGCATGAGCAAAAATGAAGGAGGATCTGACGATCATGGCTCAAATGAATATGTTGGAAGCAATCCGCGACGCTATGCGTGTGGAGCTTAAACGTGATGAAAACGTACTTATCTTCGGTGAGGACGTTGGTAAAGTTGGCGGTGTATTCCGCGTAACGGAAGGTTTGCAAGAAGAATTCGGCGAGGAGCGCGTATTCGATACGCCTCTTGCCGAGTCCGCAATCGGCGGTCTGGCAGTGGGTATGGGGATTCAAGGCTTCCGCCCGGTTGCCGAAATTCAGTTCGTTGGTTTCATCTATGAAGCAATGGACCAAATGTTTATTCAAGCAGCTCGCATGCGTTACCGTTCCGGCGGACGCTACAACTCGCCAATCGTATTCCGTACGCCGTTTGGCGGCGGCGTTAAAGCTGCGGAACTTCATACAGACTCCCTGGAAGGTCTTGCTGTTCAGACTCCGGGTATTAAAGTTGTTATTCCATCCAATCCTTATGATGCAAAAGGTCTCATGATTGCCGCAATCCGCGACAATGACCCAGTATTCTTCATGGAGCACCTTAACCTGTACCGTGCATTCCGCGCTGAAGTGCCGGAAGGCGAATACACGGTTGAGATCGGTAAAGCAAACGTTGTCCGCGAAGGTTCCGACGTAACGATCATCGCTTACGGCATGATGGTTCACACAGCCGTGAAAGCGGCGGACGAGCTGGCGAAGAACGGCGTAAACGCGGAAATTATCGACCTGCGTTCCCTGGTACCGCTCGATATCGACACAATCGTGGCTTCGATTAAGAAAACAAACCGCGCAATCGTTGTTCAAGAAGCGCAAAAAACGTCCGGCGTAGCTGCGGAAGTTATTGCTCAAATCAACGAAAAAGCGATTCTGCACCTCGAAGCTCCAGTGCTTCGCGTTGCCGGTCCGGATACGGTGTATCCTTTCGCGCAAATCGAAGATACATGGCTGCCAACTCCAGCCCGTATCGTAGATGCGGTTAATAAAGTACTGAGCTTCTAATGCTGATCATCCTAACGGATGATGGATATACATGCCCGCTTAACGGCGGGCAAAGCCGTCATTAGGCGGCAAACGCATTGAATGCTTACTAGGCAAGAATTACCGTTTAGTAAGCGCTAATTCTTTAAGCTCATGCTTACGAGGTAAGAATTACCGCAAGTAAGCGTTAATTCTTTTAAGGAGGATACTACAGTGGCGAAATTTGAATACAAATTTCCTGAGCTTGGCGAAGGCTTGCACGAAGGCGAAATCGTAAAAGTGCACATTAAAGTCGGCGACAAAGTAACGGATGACGATATCATCATGGAAGTACAAAACGATAAGGCAGTTGTAGAAGTGCCTTGTCCGGTTAACGGTACTGTACTCGAAGTACGCATGAAAGACGGCCAGGTTTGCCATGTTGGCGAAGTTGTGGCAATCATTGATGCGGAAGGTGATGTTCCAGAGCAAGATACTCCGGCAGCTGAAGCTCCAGTGGCGGCGGCAGCTCCAGCGGAAGCACCGGCTGCGCCTGCAGCAACACCAGCGGCAGCTCCTGCTGCACCGGCGGAAGCTCCAAAAGCAACCGGCGGTCTGGTTCTGGCTACGCCAAGCGTTCGCAAATTTGCCCGTGAGCAAGGCGTTGACCTGACGACGGTTACCGGCACTGGCAAAAACGGCCGCATTACTCGCGAAGACGTTACAAACGGCGGCGGTGCAGCACCAGCGGCAGCAGCACCGGCAGCTGAAGCGGCGGCTCCTGCAGCAGCAGAAGCGCCAGCAGCTAAACCGGCAGCAGCGGCAGTTGACGCTTACCGTCCGGAAGAACGCGTACCGTTCAAAGGCATCCGCAAAGCAATCGCTAACGCGATGGTTAAATCGGTATACACCGCTCCTCACGTAACAATCATGGACGAAGTTGACGTTACCGAACTGGTTGCATTGCGCGCGAAATACAAGCCATATGCAGAGAAAAAAGGTTCCAAGCTGACTTACCTGCCATTCATCGTGAAGGCACTCGTTGCGGCTTGCCGTCAATTCCCGATCATGAACGCTACGCTGGATGAAGCTAGCCAAGAGATCGTCTACAAAAAGTACTACAACATCGGTATCGCGACAGATACGGACAACGGCCTGATCGTTCCTGTTATCGAAGACGCTGACCGTAAAAATATTTTCATGGTTGCCGACAAAATCCGCGACCTGGCTGCAAAAGGCCGCGAAGGCAAGCTTACTGCCGCCGAGCTTAAAGGCAGCACCATTTCGATTTCCAACATCGGTTCCGCTGGCGGTATGTTCTTTACTCCGGTAATCAACTTCCCTGAAGTTGCTATCCTGGGTACTGGCCGTATTTCCGAGAAGCCGGTTGTGCGCAACGGCGAAATCGTGGCAGCTCCTGTAATGGCTCTGTCGCTGAGCTTCGACCATCGTCTCATCGACGGTGCAACGGCTCAAAACTTTATGAATTACATTAAACAACTTCTGGGTCAACCAGAATTATTCATCATGGAGGTGTAACTACAATGGTAGTAGGAGATCCATCATTAGATATTGATACTCTAGTCATCGGTGCAGGTCCAGGCGGATATGTTGCGGCAATCCGCGCAGCGCAGCTTGGTCAAAGCGTTCTTGTTGTCGAGAAGGAGAATGTAGGCGGCGTTTGCTTAAACGTGGGCTGTATCCCTTCGAAAGCTCTGATCTCGGCATCGCATCAATACGAGTCCATCAGCCATGCATCCGCGTTCGGCATCACTGCCGGCGACGTGAAAGTGGAATGGAACAAAGTGCAAGAGTTCAAAAACGGTATCGTTAAAAAACTGACCGGCGGCGTTGCATCGCTTCTGAAAGCGAACAAAGTGCAATATTTCAACGGCGAAGTTATGTTCATCAACGAGAACGAAGCACGTGTCTTCAACGATCAAGAAGCACCGCGCTACCGTTTCAAAAACTGCATCATCGCTACAGGCTCCCGTCCAATCGAGCTGAAAGCATTCCCGTTCAGCGGCCGCATCGTGTCGTCGACAGGCGCTTTGTCGCTGCCTGAAATTCCGAAAAGCATCATCGTGATCGGCGGCGGCTACATCGGCATCGAGCTTGGCCAAATGTACTCCAAGTTCGGTACGAAAGTAACCATTATCGAAGGCGGAGACGCAATTCTTCCAGGCTTTGATAAAGATATGGGTTCGATCGTTGCTAAGAAACTTAAAGGCACTAACGTGGATATCGTTACCGGCGCAATGGCTCAAGGCGCTGAGCAAACCGATAAAGACGTTACGCTGACTTACAAAGTTGGCGACAAAGAAGAGAAAGTTACCGCAGACTACCTGCTCGTTACCGTTGGCCGTCGTCCTAACACTGACGGAGACCTGGGTCTTGATCTGGCTGGCGTTAAAGTCGGCGAGCGCGGTCTGGTTGAAGTTGACGCGCAATGCCGTACAAGCAACCAACACATCTACGCTATCGGCGACATCATCGCTGGTCCTGCGCTTGCTCACAAAGCCATGTACGAAGGCCGCATCGCGGCAGAAGCAATCTCCGGTCTGCCTAGCGTTATCGATTACAAATGCGTGCCGGCCGTATGCTTCTCCGATCCGGAATGCGCAGCAGTTGGTCTTTCCGAGAAAGAAGCAAAAGACAAAGGCCACAAAACAAAAGTGGGCAAATTCCCATTCGCAATCAACGGCCGCGCAATGTCGCTTAACGCGACTGAAGGCTTCGTGAAGCTCGTTTCCGATGCTGACACAGGTCTTGTACTGGGCGCGCAAATCATCGGTCTGGAAGCTTCCAACATGATTGCTGAGCTTGCTCTGGCTATCGAGATGGGTGCTACTCTGGAAGATATCGCCTTGACTATCCATGCGCATCCAACACTGGGTGAGATCGTTCTGGACGCTGCTGAAGTAGCGCTTGGACATCCAATCCACACGGTTGCCAAATAATATCCGATCTTCGTTATTTGAGATTTAGTGAGAGAGGTTCCGCGGCTTGAACAGCATGCGGGCCTCTTTTTGCATATTATAACTGTACATAACGCTAGGAGCGAAAGCTTATGGAAAAGCCGGCTAGTGCATCCAGAACGGTCATGACGCAGATCATTTTTCCGCTGGATACGAATCATCACGATACGATGTTTGGCGGCAAGGTTATGGAATATATGGACAAGGCGGCCGCGATTGCCGCGATGCGGCATGCCCGGATGCAGGTGGTGACTGCTTCGACGGACAGCCTTGATTTTGTAGCGCCGATTAGAGTAGGTGAAGTTATCGAGGTGGAAGCTTACGTAAGCTGGACGAACAATTCCTCCATGGAAGTGTGCGTGACCGTTCAATCGGAGAACCTGTATACGGCCGAGCGGACCACAACAGTTACGGCGTTCTTTACTTTTGTGGCGCTTGATGACAAAGGCAAGCCCGCAATGGTGCCCAAAGTCTATCCGGAGACCGAAGAGGAAATCCGTATGTTTGCAACCGCCCCGGAGCGGCATGAGCTGCGGATGAAACGAAAACGGGAGCGCCAGCAACCGGCGAAAACGTGAAGACAAACCTATGCGAAAAATGTTAAACTAGTGAGATAGTTTTTAAATATACCTTGGACCGGGCGCTGCATGCGGGAGAAGGATGTTGTGCCGATCAATGACAAGGAGTTGATATAAAAATGACTGTTCAAACAAGTGAAACGGAATATTTGCAATTGCTGCGGCATGTGCTGGAGAACGGCGTTAAGAAAGAGGATCGGACGGGCACCGGAACGATCTCGACTTTTGGTTACCAGATGCGGTTTGACCTTGCCAAGGGCTTTCCGATTCTGACGACGAAGAGAGTGCCGTTCAAGCTGATTGTCAGCGAATTGCTGTGGTTTATTAAAGGTGACAGCAATATCCGGTATTTGCTGAAGCATAATAACCATATTTGGGATGAGTGGGCGTTTAAGAGATGGGTGGAGAGCACCGACTACAATGGCCCGGACATGACGGACTTTGGCCTTCGTTCGCAGACGGATGAGGCTTTTAACGCCTTGTACAAGGAGCAGATGGACAAATTCACGAATCTCGTGCTAACCGACGATGCTTTTGCCGAGAAATACGGCGATCTTGGCAACGTATACGGCAAGCAATGGCGTGAATGGCGCACGACGCAAGGAGAGACGATAGATCAGCTCAAGGGAATTATCGATACGATCAAGAAAAACCCGGATTCCCGCCGCTTGATCGTATCGGCCTGGAACCCCGAGGACGTGCCGTCGATGGCGCTTCCTCCTTGCCACACGATGTTCCAGTTCTATGTGATCAACGGCAAGCTGAGCTGCCAGCTGTATCAGCGGAGCGGCGATATTTTCCTCGGTATCCCGTTTAATATCGCAAGCTATGCTCTGCTTACGCATCTGATAGCTCAAGAGTGCGGGCTTGAGGTTGGCGAGTTTATTCATACGCTTGGCGATGCACACATCTATTTGAACCACCTGGAACAAATCGATATACAGCTGCAGCGGGACATGCGGGAGCTGCCGGTGCTTGCGATAAATCCGGATGTGAGTTCGATTTTCGACGCGGAGGTTGAAGATATCAAGCTCGAGAACTATCAGCCGCATCCTACTATTAAGGCTCCGGTAGCCGTATAAGAAAGCAGGAAAACACGATGTCGATTACGATGATCGCAGCAATGGACCGTGGCCGTACAATCGGGATCGGGAATAGGCTGCCATGGCGGCTTCCGGCCGAGATGGCTTACTTTACGCGCCATACGACGGGGAAAACGGTTGTTATGGGCCGCAAGACGTTTGAATCGCTGCCCAAGCCGCTGAAGGACCGGACAAACGTTGTTATAACCAGACAACAGGATTACGCGAAAGAGGGCTGCGAGGTTGTTCATTCCGTGCAGGAAGCCATTGACCGCTACGGAGACGGGGAATTGATGGTAATCGGCGGAGCGGATATTTATGCACAGTTTCTTCCATTCGCGGACAAAATCCTGCTCACGGAAGTAGAAACCGATATTGAAGGCGGCGACGCGTTTTTCCCTGCGCTTACCGAAGACGAGTGGGAGCGCGTGGATGCGGAGAAGGTGGAAAGCGACGAGCGCAATGCGTTCTCCTTCACTTTCCAAACATTTGCCCGCCGAAAAGCAAAAAATAAAGAAAAACGCACAAATGACGAACGTTGTGTTAATAAGTGCAAATGATTGTGCGGATAATCCATTAACGACAGAAAATAAGAATGATAGGCTTTTTTATACGATAATCGCGTAGGCAATGAAGTTTTTTGTTGAAATATTTAAAGATTCCCGATATAGTTTTAAGAGAATAATTATACAGGCTTTTCGGGAATATTGGATGGAGGAAATTCGCACATGTCTACACCTACAGGATTTATGCAGTATCAACGTGAATTGCCGGCTGATCGGGATCCTATCGAACGGATCAAGGATTGGAATGAATTTCATAAGCATTTGTCGGATGAACAGCTGCGTACGCAAGGCGCTCGCTGTATGGATTGCGGAACTCCATATTGCCATACAGGCATGGAACTTGCAGGTTCGGCATCCGGCTGCCCGGTAAACAACTTGATTCCGGAATGGAATAACCTGATTTACCGTGGATTGTGGCGTGAGGCGCTTGACCGCTTGCACAAAACAAACAACTTCCCTGAATTTACCGGCCGCGTATGCCCGGCTCCATGCGAGGGCTCTTGTACAGTTGGCTTGATCGGGGACCCCGTAACGATTAAGACCATTGAACATGCTATTATCGAGCGCGGTTTTGAAGAGGGATGGGTTGTTGCACAACCTCCTAAAGTACGCACCGGTAAAAAAGTAGCCGTTGTAGGCTCCGGCCCGGCTGGTCTTGCGGCAGCTGCCCAATTGAATAAAGCAGGCCACAAAGTTACGGTATACGAGCGCGCTGACCGTCTCGGCGGACTTCTCACTTACGGCATTCCTACGATGAAGCTTGAGAAGCATGTTGTAGACCGCCGCATCAACCTGATGAGAGAAGAAGGCATTGACTTCGTAACGAATACGGAAATCGGCAAAGATATTTCGAGAGACGAGCTTTTGAAAGAGTTCGACGCGGTTATTATGTGCGGTGGCGCAACAAAAGCACGCGATGTTGAAATGGAAGGCCGCGAGCTGAACGGCATCCACATGGCGATGGATTACCTGAACGGAACAATCAAGAGCTACCTGGATTCGAACCTGGAAGACGGCAATTACATCTCCGCTAAAGATAAAGACGTTATCGTTATCGGCGGCGGCGATACAGGTACGGACTGCGTGGCAACGGCATTGCGTCATGGCTGTAAATCGGTTACGCAATTCGGTACGGTAGCGAAAGCTCCGCTGGAACGCGATATCGTAAACAACCCTTGGCCGCAATTCCCGAACGTGTACACGCTTGATTACGCTCAAGAGGAAGCAAAAGCCCTCTACGGCGAAGATCCTCGCGCATTCTCCGTACTGACGAAGAAATTCGTTGGCGACGAAAACGGCAACCTGAAAGAGCTGCACACGGTACAAATCGAGCGTACGGTTGACGAAGAAACCGGCCGCAGAATTTATAAAGACATCCCCGGCACAGAGAAAGTATGGCCGGCTGATCTTGTCTTTATCGCAGTAGGCTTTGAAGGACCGGAGAAAACGCTGATCGATTCGTTCGGCCTTGAGCAAGACCGCCGTTCGAACGTGAAAGCGACTTATGGCAAATACAAAACCAACGTTGATAAAGTGTTCGCAGCAGGCGATATGCGCCGCGGACAAAGCCTTGTCGTATGGGCGATCAACGAAGGCCGCGAGGCAGCTCGCGAAGTGGATAAATATTTGATGGGATCGTCGATGCTGCCTTAAGGTTTAAGGAGCCCGAGATAACAATCGATAACAGGAAGCGCCTCCGGGCGCTTTTCTTGTCGAATAGGGATTAATACCTATTTACTTATGAGGTGAGCAATTCTTACCAAGCTTCAGCTTTGGAGTATACCTTACATCGAATGGTAGAATAAGGCTGTTGCCAGATTATCTAGGAGGCGGCGGGATTGATTAAATACGGATTGGACAAAGTGACGGAGCTGCGATTCAAATCGATGACGGCAGCAATAGAGCGCAGAGACAATCAATGGGTGGATATCGTGCTGCGGTTTGACGTGACGGAGGAGACTCCCGTGCCGGATGACCTAATCGATTTCAGCGGGCTCGTCATTTGCACATTAGGCGGCGCCGTCGCGCAAATCGTCCCGCAGGACGAGGATATAGACTGCGAATATCAGTTTACGGCGTTCGAGAAAGAGCAGATCAAAGCCTTTATTGAAAGCGAAGAAATTCAGCGGCGCATTGCAAATCTGTCCTCCCCAATATAAAGAAAATTGTGGTAAAATCGGTTAGAGATGACGTAAAGGGGAGAGTTCGTCATGCCGGCCGAGGAAGCCTTTGTATTAACCCCGATTGATGTACGCAAAATCAGACAGTATGTTCAATATAAGTACGATGCGATGCCGCAGGATAAGAGGGCAGAGATTGTTGCCGATGCGGTTAGCCGCATTATTCAAAAGCAGCTTCCGCCTTTTGAGGACAAGCTGAAGCGGGAAGTGACGGCAAGGCTAATCCGGACAACCGTGCTGGAGAGGCAAATGCCGGTCCGCGCGGACGATATTTTCGAAGCATGCCTTTCCCTTGACCTGGCTGATTCCGACGTTGTTACGCCGCTTCATAAATGGGTGGAGGAGCAAAGCGGCACGCAGTTGGAATGGGATTTATTCCGAATCCAGCTGGACAAGCTTGCGAAGAACGGGAAGTCGGAGACATCCGCTTCATGGGAGCAGTTAAAGGAATGGCTGGGATCCGAGTACCGGTTGGAAGGGAAAAAGGATGCGGTTACCGAGCTGGCCGAGGTTATTCCGTTCCATCAGCTTAATCCGGCTCTGAAGCCGTACCGGCGAAAGCAGACGTTGGTTTATTCGTTTTTATCCGTCATGCTGGTGAGCGCTTCGCTCCTGTACGGCTGGTCGCTGCTCAGGCCTTCTCCTAACAAGCTGCAGCCTCCGGTTACGCTGCAATCCTACGAGAAAGTGATGCCGGCTGTAGCGGGCAACGAGCTTCCGGACGAGCTGCGGTATACCGATGTGAATAAGGAAAGCCTTGTCGACTATTTGAACAGCAGAGATTCCCTTCTGGCGGAACAGCCTTATTTGGATGCCATCATCGACGCGGCAAAAACATTCGATATACATCCCCTCTTTTTATTCGCGATTACCGGTCAGGAGCAAGCTTTTGTACCGAAGTCGAATAAACAGGCGATGAAGATCGCCAACAATCCGTTCAATGTTTTTTATAGCTGGAAAGACTACAATACGACCATTCACGATTCGGCGAGAATTGCCTCCCAGACCGTATTGAAATGGAGCAAAAACCGGCCGGAGGGCAAGGACCCGATCGCCTGGATCAATCGCAAATACGCGGAGGATCAGAATTGGGCAAGTGGCGTGAGTAAAATTTTTGCATCGATGAAAAGCAAAATAGAACGAACAAGCTAGATATGAGAGGCGATTAATTGAAGACATTAATTATTGCGGAAAAGCCCGACATGGGGCGGACGATCGCTGCGGTTGTTGAGCCGAAGGCGGCGAATAAGCGGACGTACCTGGAAGGCGACCGTTATATTATAACTTGGGCGATCGGTCATCTGGTCACGCTTGCAGAGCCAGACCAGTATGACGCGCGCTATAAAAGATGGAACGATCAGGATTTGCCGATTATTCCGGATAAGTTCAAGCTGTGGCCAAATGCCCGGACGAAGGATCAGCTCAAGACGATCGGAGAGCTTGCGAAGCGATGCGGCCGTCTCGTGAATGCGTGTGACGCCGGGCGCGAGGGACAGCTTATTTTTCATCTGATCCGGCAATATTTGAAGCTTCCCCAGCCGACAGACCGTCTGTGGATCTCGGATTTGACGCCTGAGACGATCCGAAAGGGCTTTGACTCCCTACGAAGCGATGAGGACTACGCCCCGCTTACAAGGGCAGCCAGGGCGCGCAGCGAGGCGGACTGGCTGATCGGGATGAATGCCTCCCGCGCATTTACAATCCGCCATAAGGCTTTGCTCTCGGTTGGCAGGGTGCAGACGCCGGTCCTGGCGCTGCTGTATGACCGGCACAAAGAGATCACGGCCTTCAAGTCGGATATGTATTATGTCGTAAAGGCATTATTCGACCAGAACGGCTTTCAATATTCAGGGATATGGCAGGGGGATCGAATTACGGATAAAGCGAAGGCGGAAGCGCTGGCCGCCAAGACGCAAGGGAAGACTGGCATTATTAAGGATTACCAGACGGCGGAGAGCAAGGAATATCCGTTCCGTCTTCATGATTTGACGCTTCTGCAGCGGGAAGCGAACGGCCGCTACGGCTATTCGGCGAAGAAGACGCTGGATATTGCGCAAGCTTTGTACGAAAAGCATAAGGCCATTACTTATCCGCGTACGAACTCCAATTACGTAACCGAAGAGAATTTGCCCGTCATGCATAAGGTGCTGACGATGCTGCAGGGGTCCGATTCTTACCGCGAGCTCGCAAACGGCGCGGACCGTGGCCGGGTGCACAAGGGGAATAAGGCGGTATGCAATCCGTCGAAGGTCGAGGATCACCATGCCATAATGCCAACGCCCAAGCGACCTTCCGGCTTAAGCCCGGAGGAGCAGAATATTTACGATATGATCGTCCGGCGCTTCCTGTCGCAGTATTATCCTCCCGCGGTGTATAAGAACCACACGGTTCTGACCGAGGTAGAAAGCGAGATTTTCCGGACAAAGGCGAAGGAGCTGCTCGAGCTTGGCTGGAAGGTTGTTCTGCAGGATCAGGGACAAGCCGCCAAGAAGACCAGCAAGAAGAAAGCAAGCGAGAAGGATGAGGCCGAGAGCGATGAGGAAGAGCTGCTCACCGATAAACCGTTCGCGATTGATCCTCGGCAAGGCGTCAAATGCGTAAAATCCGAATCGCTCGAGAAAACGACCCAACCGCCAAAGGCTTATACCGAAGGCACATTGCTGAAAGCGATGGAAAGCGCCGGGAAATCGATGGAGGACGACGAGCTGCGCGAGGCGATGAAGGATACGGGGCTGGGCACGCCTGCCACCCGAGCCGCGACAATCGAACGGCTGAAGCAGGTCGGTTACGTGGATTTAACCGGCAAGAAGCTGGAGATTTCATCCAAAGGCTGTGCGGCTATCGAGCTGATTCGCGGGGCGGGCGTAGATTTGCTGGCGTCGCCGGAAATGACCGGACGATGGGAGCAGCGCTTGCACCAGATCTCGCGCGGAGAGGCATCCGATGACCAGTTTATATTGAAGGTGAAGCAATTTGCCGCAATGATCGTCGATAAGGTGCGCCAGCAGCGACCGGCGGCGCCGGGAACGTTCGAGGAACGGGAGAACGGCGGCAAGCGAGGAGCAGCGGGTTCCGGTTCCAAGCGGGGCAGCCGTACTTCGAAGAGTTCCGGCGGAAGCCGGACATCTTCATCCAGGTCGGCATCCTCGGCTTCCGCAACCGCAACGGCCGCACCTAAGTCTGCAACTGCAACACGGACATCCGCAAGTCCTTCCGCCCGCGAGCCAATCGCGGCATGCCCGAGAGCAGGCTGCAGCGGGCAAATTATTGAAGGGAAACGCGGCTTCGGCTGCAGCGCCTTCCGTGATGGCTGTACGTTTGTGATCTGGAAGGAGCAGCAGGGCAAGACGATCTCGATTCCGATGGTTCGTTCCCTGCTGGAAAAAGGAGCAACAAGCCAGCTTACCTTCAAACGTCAGGATGGCAGCAGCATGAAAGCCAAGCTGGTGTTGACGGACCGGGATAAAGGCACGGTCTCCGTTCAAGGCGTATAAGCTTTAGATTAATCGTTCAACGGAAAAAGGAGTAAGGCGGTCAATTGTCGCTTTACTCCTTTTGTTTATGTCATTAAGCTTAAGGCTGCTTGCGACTCACGTAGTCATGAATTGCCGGAGGAACCTCGAGCAGGTTACTCAGGGTGAAAAAGGCCCCCTTCGGCTCTACCTCGATATTAATGACATTGTACTGCCATTCGGATTCCGTTCTCATATGGATGGCGTGGATGCCTGCCGTAAGTGCGGGTACAACATCGGTTCGAATCGAGTTGCCGATCATCCAGGTCAAGTGGCGGTCATGACCGCCTTCAGCCAAGATCTGCTCAAGAGCTTCGCTGTTCTTATGCCGGCGAATGTATACTCTCGTATCGAAATACCGCTCCAGCTTCATTTGCTCAATCTTACGACGCTGAATCGTAATTTCCCCTCCGGTATAGAGATGAAGGGTATGACCTTCTCCAGCCAGCTTATCAAGCGTAGCTTCCATATTCGGATAGGGCTCGGTCTCATGCTCATATACGCTTAAACCAAGCTTCCACAGAAAGTCCTGCTCCGTCTTGGACTTTTTGCGGCCTGTCAGGTCGCAGTAATAATGGTATGTATCAATAAAAGACTGCGGAAAATGCTCGCTCTTGAATCCGAGCACCGCTACGCCCGCAATATCGATCTCCGTCTGTTTATTGCGCACGGCATCTGCGCTTACCTCTTCATAACCCGCAAACCACGTTGTCATCGCGTCCACAAACTGTTCGATCACAAAGTAGAAATATTTGTTGCAGTGAATGAGGGTGTCGTCTAGGTCAAAGAAAAGGTTTTGCTTCATTTAAAGCACGGCTCCTTTGGTGAAGTTCATCGTATGAACAATCTACCTTATTCGAAGCCTTACGTCAACGAAGCCCAAAGCGATGTTTAATTCGCGCGATTTATGCTAATCATTCTCATAAAGGCAGGGAGGTGATGAGCATGCCATTCAATAAAGCCGACAAAACGCAAAACCGTCAAAACCAATCGAGTTTTAAATCGGAAGCCATTGGCCTTAAGTTGAACAAACTCGCAAACCGTCCTCCAAGCATGAATGGAATTAATAAACAGCTGCCGTAAAGCAACGCAGGCGGAATCCAGGGGCATATTATTCCAGCGTCCTGTATTCCGCCTGTTTTAAATGTTTAGCGACATTAAGCATATTTCTGCTGTGCAGCGATCAATTTATTCTTAATAAAGGCGATACGCCTCCGTACATAGAAGTCCATGCTGTCACCCTTCAAATCATTTGGCGAGATCACCTCCTCTGCACGATTATCAATAATCGTTAAAGTTCCGTCCGTGTAAAATTTAAACGTCAGGTCACGGCGCGGCCATCCTTTCTCTAAATAACGAAAGTTCTCGCAGCTTTTATTCATGGTGATTCAGCCTCCTTCAAAATGATTGTGGGATAACAATTAGGGAACGTTTGTTCTGTTTTTATTATAGCAAACATTTGTTCGTGTGGAAACTGTTTTTTGTTTCTCGTAAACTAGATTCATAGAATGGCGAAGCGTTTACAAAAAAGGGGCATGGACTTATGTTGAGAATATCGAATCTTAGAGTACAAATTCCAGGTGGACCAACGATCTTGAAAAATATCAGCTTTGAAGTTCAGTCTGGCCAATTTATCGCGATAAAGGGAGCCAGCGGCAGCGGCAAGTCGATGCTGCTCAAAAGCTTGGCGCTGCAGACCAAGTGGAGCGGAGGCAGCTATTTCTTTGAAGGGGAAGACATTTTCAAGCAAGGGCTGGCGGGCAGGCTGAAAATCAAGCGTGCGGTTGCTTATCTGGAGGAGAAGCCCGTTCTGTACCAGAACAAGACAGGGCTTAAAAACGTGAGCATCGGTGCGGTTGCGCAGACGCCTGCTTGGCGCCGATGGACGGGCATGCTGCGAAACGACGATTACATGGGCGCAATGGATACGATCGAAAAGCTGGGACTGCTGGATAAAGCCCATCAAAAGGCAAGCACCATGAGCGGCGGCGAGCGCCAGCGTATTGCGATGGCCCGGGCATTGGTGCATGGAGCGAAGGTGATTGCAGCGGACGAGCCGGTAGCGGGGCTTGATCCGCATACGGCGGACCGCGTGTTGTCCGATTTGAAGCGGCTGACTACGGAACAGGGCGTTACGGTCATTGCCGTGCTTGATCAAGGAGATTGGGCGGAACGGTTTGCGGACCGGATCATCGGTTTGAATAACGGAGAGCTTGTGCTCGACGTAAAAGGCAGAAGATTGACCGAACGGGAGAAAATGATGCTGTGATCGAGCTTCGTTTAATCACAGAAAAGGAACTGGAAGAAGCGCTTCGGCTGGAGCAGCAATGCTACGTTCCGGAAGCGGCTGCAACCAGGGAAGGGTTCCGGTACCGGCTTGAGCATTACCCGGGTTATTTCTGGTCGGCCTGGTCCGGAGGCAAGCTGCTCGGCATTACGAACGGAATCCGGACTTCGGCCTGGTCATGCGGGGACGAGATGAAGGGAGAGCAGCAGGATGAGGAGGAAGGCGATAACTTCTGCATCCTGACCGTTGCCGTTGCGGAGGAGGCAAGACGACAGGGAGTTGGAGCCATGCTGCTCGAGCGCCTTGTCTCAACCTGCGACAGGGCCGGACACCATGCGATTATCCTGATGTGCGAACGGCATCTGATCCCCTTTTACGAGAGAGCGGGGTTTGCATATGTTGGGGAAGCGGCATCGTCGCACGGCGGTATTGAATGGCATGAAATGAGACGTACCCCGCATATAATGGAGCATCTGACCAAATAGGTAGGTGTCTTCGAATATGGCTTTTCAGTCTCCAGTCATTGTCCAATCGGCAAGAGCGGCATTCCCGAAAGCGGAGCTTTGGATCCCGCATGTAAGCGGAGGATCAAACGAGAATGCAATCAAGCGAATCAATGAATCCATCCGAAAAGCGGCACAGCAGCTGGTAGACGAGCAGGGCTCGCTTGATGATCCGCGGGCTGAAATGAGCGGGTATTACGAGGTGAAGACGAATGAGAGGGATATTCTCAGCCTGTCGTTATTCAACTATGCCTATTCGGGGGGCAGCCACGGCCTTACGCTGCAGGTCTCGCTGACCTTTCGCGTGTCAACCGGACACGCCTACAGCCTTCCTCAGCTGTTCAAGCCTGGCAGTGCCTATGTTCAACGCATATCCGAAATGGTCAGCGAACAGATTAAGGAACGCGACATTAGCACGCTGGAGCCATTCGGAACGATCCGACCGGATCAAGACTACTATATCGCAGACCGGTCGATTGTCATTTATTTTGCTTTATACGAGTTAACGCCTTATGCTTACGGGTTTCCGTATTTTCCGATCTCGGCCTACGATCTTCAGGATATTGTGAACGAGAATGGTCCACTTGGCGCTATGGTGCCGAATAATTAGGAGAGCACAGGACATGCCGGGCGGTGAAGAACAAAGGAGCTGATCCGTGGATGGACAGGAAAAAATGGCTCGGTGCGATTGCTCATCTGCTGCTCGGAATTGTATTTCCTTATGTGCTGATCGGCGGAATCGTTCTTGTCTACGGATTTATGGCGCCGTCAACAGGCTCCCAGAAGGCTTACGGCACTGCCATCGTTCTGATTTATGCCCTTCTAATCCTCGGGGTGAATCTATGGAGCTTGAAACGGCTGGATTATCGGTCAAAATGGCGCTGGCTCGTTATTCATACGCTGTGCTGGGCAACAGGGGCGATTGCATCGTTTGCGATGCTTCGGTTCACGGAGTAATAAACTTCCATAAGGCTGGCTGACAACCGGCATATCCAAAAGGCTGCCCTACGCGGGCAGCCTTTTGGCGCCCTGACATGACCAAACGCCCTTCCTCATACATTATCGTAGGGAGGGGTTCAATGATGCTGGCGGTATGGATCGGATTGCTGCTGTTTGCGATTGTTTGCGGCTGCGCTTTAATGTTGACGGCGAAGGCGCAGCGCAGTGTTAGGGCTTCGAGGCATATTAGCATGACGGCTTATGGCACATACGCCCAAGCGCAGCAGGATAAGCATGACCTGAATCTGTTCGGGCTTGCCCAGCAGCTTCGGAGGCGTCTTGGAGCGGCTGCATCATTTGGGCTGTCGTTTCAATCTCTTGGCCTGATCGGGGCTGCCTTTCTGTTTGCGGGACCGGCCTTGCAGAAGGGAGGGCCCTCCGTTGTCAGCATCGGACTGCCCGTACTCGCCTTGTTCGGCATTCTGGTCAGCGCTTCGCTAGCGGAGTTGTCCTCGGCCGTGCCCACGGCGGGCGGCGTCTACCATTGGGCTTCCGCGCTTGGTACCCGAAGATGGGGCTGGTACGCAGCCTGGTTTCAACTCGCCGGACATCTCGCCATGATGGCGCTCATGAATGGCGCCTGCGCTTTTATTCTCGATAAACTATTATCCGTATGGCTTGACTATCACTCTTCCTGGTGGATGATGGGAATGTTGCTGTGTTTCGTTACCGTCGTTCAAGCTGCGGTTAATCATTGGGGAACGGGGCGGACGGGAGCTTTGCAGGAAGCCGGGATCATGCTTCACGCGGTTGTTCTGGCCGCGGTAATCGGCGGAATCTTTATTGCGTTCGGGCGAAGCGTTTACTCGCCAGCGCTTTTATATACGTTCCAAAACGCAAGCCTGGATGGGCATGTTACGCCGTGGGCGTTTATCATTGGATTGCTTGTGCTGCAGAAGCTGTTTCTCGGGATGGATGGAGCCGCGCAAGGATCGGAGGAAACAAGCGATCCGCGAATTCGGGTGCCTTGGTCAATCTACTTGTCATCGGTCTATACGATGATCGCGGGCTTCGTCCTGTTGATGTGTCTGACCCTTGTTCTGCCGGCTATCGTCGGAACAGCCTTATTCAGCAGCGGCGACAGCCTGTTTGCCGCCGCGGCGCTTGACGGCTGGCAAGGGAATTCGCTCGTTTTGCTCGTCATTGCCGCAGCCATATGGGGCAGCGGGAACAGCGAGATGCTGGTCTGCTCGCGTGCAATCTTTTGTCTTGCCAGGGATCAGGCGCTTCCTTTCAACAGAGTGTTGTCCCATGTATCGCGCGGGCGGCAATCGCCGCTTCCGGCGATCGGAACGGCTGCTCTTCTGTCGGTTGTTTTATTTGTCGCGGGCAGGCTGGCGGATGGGGGAGAGGCTGGCATCCCAAGCTTGCTTGGCTTCGCGGTGTTATGCCTGCAGCTGGCGTATATGATTCCGATCTGGATTAAGATCGGGCTGCATGGCAGACACCGGCTGCTGGACGATGCGCCATGGCATCTAGGATCCTACGGTTCAATCGTTGACCGAGCCGCATTCGTCTGGCTGTTATTATCCGGAGCGGTGTCTGTCTTTGCGCTTGGCGTATGGGGAGCGGTCGGAACGGGGGCATGGTTGATCCTCGTGACGGTCATGGACCGAAGATACCGCAAGCAGCATCTGGCAAAGCTTCAGAGTCGCTTGAAACGGCCAAAAGGGGAAATCATCCGAATTGAGCGAAAATTCCATCTTCATTAAAAAGGGGGATTGGATTCCGGGAAATGAGGAAATAACAACCGCTTTTATTTCCCGGGGAAGCGCATAATCTTACACAAAGAAAACGGTTTCGACACCACGGGCTCGAATGTTACGAACGGTGTCGAAGAGTAGTCTTGGAAGACTATTCGAATACGGCTGAAAAGCCCGTATTTATACCTGTTTTCGGCTGCTTAACGCTATTAATAATAGAGAGCCAAAAGATGTTTTTGCCATCTTCTCCCTTATCAGATTATAATAGTGGAAGGATAGAAATGGACAGGAGGCCATCAGAAGCAAATGTCTCGGGAAATAATAAACAGCCGCATTGTCTCTCTGAATGTAGGAACGCCGGTAGAGGCGATGCATGGAAGCAAGCCCATTCAAACAGGTATTTACAAGACAGCCTCGAGAAGCAGGCATTATTTAAGCAAGACCGGGTTAACGGGCGACGGTCAGGCGGATCTGGTTAACCACGGCGGTCCGGATAAAGCGGTATGCGTCTACTTCGAGCGTCATTTCCCGTATTGGGAGGAGTGGCTGGGCGATAAGCTGAGCTACGGCGCTTTCGGCGAGAACTGGACGGTGTCCGATTGGACGGAGCATGATTTGTGCATCGGAGACGTCGTTCAAGCCGGAGAGGTGGTTGTGCAGGTAAGCCAGCCAAGGCAGCCTTGCTTTAAGCTTGGGATCCGTCATCAGAGGCCGGAGATCGCCGCGCAGGTCCAGCAAACCGGATACACCGGATTTTATTTCCGCGTGCTGAAGGAAGGCGAGGTTGGGGCCGGCGAGAACTTGAAGGTTCTGGAACGGCATCCGGCAGCCATCACGCTGGCCGAGGCTAACCGCGTTATGTACAAAGGCAAGGCAGACTTGGAAGGAATGTCGGCACTGCTTGCGGTTGAGGAATTGTCCGATAGCTGGAAGCAGACCCTATCCGGACGCATTGAAAGGCTGCAGCAAGAGACGCGGGGAGGCCATTCGGATTGAAAGATACCGAGATCGCCGCGCTGATTGAGCAGTACCGGTTCGATGGGAAATGGACGGTTGTACCGGGAGAGAGCGGGATGAATAACACAACAAGGATGATCAAGGCGGGCGACGACCGGTACGTTCTTCGCGTGTATAACAATCACCGGGACAGAAACATCGTAACGCTTGAGCATGAAGTGCTCTTTGCCCTTTACCGGCAGCAGCCGGGCTTCAACGTTCCCGTACCCGTGGAGAATCGTTCAGGAGATACGATTTCCGTTCTGCAAGACGGTGCGTTAGCCGCATTATACCGGTATATTCCGGGAGAACGGCCGACCGTCGAGCAAAAGGCGCACATCCACTCCCTTGGCGAGACGGCCGCCAGGGTCTCAAAGGCGCTTCGCGGCATGACGATTTCGCTTAAGCCGATCTATGATCCGTATTATTTGCTGGAAGAAACCTATTCCTCCTTGATCCATCATGAGCTTCCCGCCATTATGCAGTCTTCCGAACAATTCATTGCCAGAGCGGACAAAGCCGCGGCAATCGTAAACCAGGTTAAAGACTTGTCCGGAAGGTTAACGGCCGTAAAAGAGCTGCCCCATCAATGGATTCATGGCGATCTTAACTTTAGCAACACGGTGGCGGACGGCGAATCTATCGTTGGCGTGCTCGATTTCGAGTTTTGTACCGTAGATGTCAGGGCGATGGAGCTTGTTGTGGCGCAGATCGATTTTTTCAAAGGCGAAGATTCGGAAATATGGGAACGGCTTCGGTTATTCTGCAAAGGCTACGGAAGGATTGACAAGCTTACCTCTGCCGAGGTGGAGGAACTGCCGCTTCTTATCAAGCTGAGAATGCTTGATGTGTTTCTTCACTTTGCGGTCCGCTATAAAGAAGGTTTGGATGATGCGGCGTTAGTTGCAGGCTTTATCGACCAGACGTACCGGATTTGCGATTGGGTGGACCGGAATGAAGAGCAGCTGCTGGCATTGTTCAGGCATGAGCTTTTGTAGGAGGTTAAACCCGATTCCTTAATGTTGCTAATTAGAGAGAGGATGTGCCCGAGATGAACGTTGCAGCATCGCTTGGATATGGCAGCCAGGAACGATTGTTAATTATTAACGCGGATGATTACGGACTGTGTCAGTCAACCAATAAAGGAATACAGCAGCTGCTTCAGGAACAGGCGGTAAGCTCGGCAACCCTAATGATGCCGTGCAAGTCCTCTCGCGAAGCGGCTCTTTGGAGTGCCAATCATCCGCAATTTGATGTGGGCATCCATTTTACGTTTACAAGCGAATGGGATTCTTACCGTTGGGGGCCGGTTCTCAAAGGCAGTGATACGCAGTCGCTGGTAACCGCCGAAGGGTATTTCCCGAAAGATTGCAGAAGCTTCGAGCTTCAGGCTGAACCTCAGCAGGTGAAGAAGGAAATGATTGCTCAGATCGAAGCCGCGCTTCAATTGGGAATGACTCCTACGCATGCCGATAACCATATGGGAAGCTTGTACGGACTAGAGACGGGCAAGAACTTTCTGAAGGAAGTATTCGAGGTATGCGCGGCTTACGGACTGCCGTTTCGGATGCCCCGAAAGGTGGCAGCCGCGAACGGTCAGATGGTTCCGCCCGAGCTGGAGGAGCAGGCCCGTCAGCTTGGTTTGCTGGCTCATGCCATGGGAGTCGTCGTGCTTGATTATCTGATAGGGCTTCCGTTTCCGCTTAAAGCGGGAGATACTTTCGATAACGTAAAAGCGGACCTGAAGCAGCAGTTGAAGCAGCTGCAGCCAGGCGTATCCGAACTCATATTCCATCCGTCCCTCGTGACCGATGAGCTTCTGGCTTTCCACGGCCAGCCCGAGAAGCGGGGTATGGAGTTCCAATTGTTCCGCGACCCGGATGTCCAGCAGACATTGCGGTCGGAAGGCATTCGCCTGATCCGCTGGAGAGATTTGCAGCAGCTTCAAAGCACGGTATACGGAAGGCCGTAACATAGAAACGGGAAATGTTTTAATGGGGGAAAATTTTTGGAAACCATACGCTTTCATTATGGCCAGCATGCCGCTAGAGCGATGAAAAGTTTATATTTTCAAACCTTACGAATTCGACTGACGTGGGTTTTCGAAGTTTTATTGGTTATAACTTGTTTTTCGCTTGCCGTCGTTACGAATTCTAGGCTGCTGGCGGTTATTGCGGCCGCGGTCGTTGTATTAGCGCTATTAAACTATGTAACCCAATGCATTGTTCATCCAAGGAGAATCGTTAAAGACAGAAAGCTTAACGGAGAGTTCGAATACAGCTTTAATTCCGATCATCTTAAATTAACGGTGACGGATGGTACATCCAATGTGAATTGGAGTCACTTCGCGAAGGTCTGGGAGAACGAACACTATTATTTTCTATTCCATAATAAGAGGCAGTACTGGATTATCCCGAAAGAATCGTTCCGTAATAGCGAGCAGGAACAAGTATTCCGTCGAATCGTTCAAAGTCATCATCCCATAACAACGGGAGTCATCCGATAACCGGACAAAGGAGACGCACTTATGTCATTTCAATCGATTAACCAATTAGCGGAGAGACTGAAGTCAAATATCGGCCAGGTTATTGTTGGAAAAGAAAGCGTTACCGAATTGTTATTTATCGCCTTAATTACTTCAGGCCATGTTCTGCTCGAGGATGTGCCCGGCACGGGGAAAACGCTGCTCGCCAAGTCGCTGGCGCAATCGCTGAAGCTTCAATTCCGCCGGGTACAGTTCACGCCGGACCTGCTGCCTTCCGATTTGAGCGGGATCCAATACTACAATCAGAAAGAGGGCGGCTTCGAGTTTCGTCCGGGGCCGCTCTTTACGAATCTGCTGCTTGCCGACGAGATCAACCGCGCAACTCCGCGGACGCAATCCAGCCTTCTCGAATGCATGGAAGAGCGGCAGATTAGCGTTGACGGAGAGACGAAACGTCTGGACAAGCCGTTTATGGTCATCGCTACACAAAACCCGGTAGAGCATCAGGGCACGTTCCCGCTGCCGGAAGCGCAGCTTGACCGGTTTCTGTTCAAGATCCAGATGGGTTATCCGACTACGGAGGAAGCGCTTCAAATCCTGAAACGCTTTAATAATGCCGATCCGTTATCGCAATTGGATGCGGTTGCAGCCGCTTCCGATATTACGGAAGCCCAGCGTCATTATGCGGAAGTCCGCATAGAAGACGAAGTGCTGCATTATCTGCTGCAGCTGATCGAACGGACCCGCACGCGTGACGATATCCTTGTAGGCGTAAGCCCGCGCGGCAGCCAGGCGCTTCTAAGAGCTTCGCAGGTTAATGCGATTCTGCGCGGCCGCGATTACGTGACGCCGGATGACGTGAAGGCGATGGCGAAGCCGGTTCTTGCGCATCGTCTGTCTCTAAGGGGAATGCAGAGGTCTCATAAGCATGCGGAAGACATCATTGAAGATATTATCCGGCAAACCGCGGTGCCTGCGGAAGCTGGAATCGGCTCCCGATAGGGGGTCAGCCGATGATTATATTCTGGGTAGCGTTTGCGGCAATTATCGTCTTTTTCCTGCAGGCCAAAATCTTTCATAAGTATGCCTTGCGTCAAATCGGGTATGAACGGCAATTTCAAAAAAGGGTAAGCTACCGAGGCGAAACGATCGAGCTGGTCGAGCAGTTGACCAATGCCAAGTGGCTGCCCGTACCCTGGATGCGGGTCGAATCCCAGTTGTCCTCGGATTTAAGGTTCCACCGTCAGGATAATCTGGAAGTGAGCAGCGGAAAGCTGCTGCAAAATCATAAAAGCTTTTTCACCCTCATGCCTTATACGAAAATTACGAGAAGACACCGCATTGTATGCCAGAAGCGGGGGTGGTATAAGCTTCAGTCGGTTACCATGACGGCAGGCGATCTGCTGGGCTTTCTGCATCAGACGAAGCAAATTGCGTTAAATGGCGAGTTAATCGTCTATCCGACGCCGGCAGAGGTGCCGGTTCATGAGCTGCCCTCCCATAGCTGGCAAGGGGAGCTGTCGGTTAGACGCTGGATTGTCGAGGATCCGTTTGTCGTGATGGGGACCCGCGAATACCGTTCCGGCGATACGTACAAAATGGTCAATTGGAAAGCAACGGCCAGAACCGGCAATCTTCAGGTTCATCAATACGACTATACGGCGGATCGCAGGCTGATGGTCTATCTGAATGCGGAAGACAACGAAAGCATGTGGCGTTCCATTAATGACGAAGAGTTGATTGAGCGCGGCATCGAATGGGCGGCGGGTGCGGCCCAGGCGGTTATACAAGGCGGAATGGAAGCGGGCTTTTGCACGAATATGCCCATTATCGGGGAGTTTGGAAGCACGTTCGTTGAACCGCGCAGCGGCGGAGGGCATCTGACTGATATTTTCGAGGTCATGGCAAAGCTTGAGCTTGTCCGGACGGAGCCATTTGCCGATCTGTTAACGCGAGAAGCGGACAGCGGTTACTCCCAGCGCGATGTGCTTGTGATCTCCAGCTTCTGGAACGATCAGCTTGAGCTTCAGGCGGACAGGCTGCGCCGCAACGGGAATGCGGTTGTTCATTGGAAGCTGACTCCCAATCCGGTTCAAGAGCAGGCAGGTGAGGCAGGATGAACCAATCGAAAAAGCATCAGCCAATGCTGCATTTGCTTCAAGGGAGCATCGAAACATTATTCGCCTTGCCTATATGGTTTGTCGCGCTTTTCTATACGTCAACCGATGCGTTAACGGCATTATGGCTTTTAACCGTTCCGCTCATTTATATGGCTGGCGCGTTGTGGATCGGGAAGCTGAAAAATAACCGCAGAATATACCGGCTGCTATTGGGGATTCTGCTTGGCGCGCTTCATGCGGGCGTGATCTATGCCGTGTTAATGGCCTTTCAGGCGGATCTGCCGGGGGCAGCAGCTATTCTTCCGGTACTTCTTGGAGCCTTTACGGCTGTTAGAGGAATGGGAGCAAGCACAAAAAGCTGGCAGGTTATTTTTCCGAATAATCTTATGTTTGTCAGCATCATTTTGTACACGATACTAACAATAGTTGCTCATCTTCAGGAAAAGCTGCAGCCGTATTTTACGTTTCTGACCTTTTGCGGCATTGTTGCTCTTATTCTAATGCTTTACATCGTTAATGAACGATTATTGTCCTATGAGACGCAATCCGGAGGAGCTATTCAATCCTCGACGACCAAAGTGTTCAAACGGCAAAACCGGTTTATGCTGACGATTGTAGCCGTTCTATTGCTTATAGCCGGATTGTTCCGCCAGCTGCAGTCTTCCATTGAATCGTTTTTCCATGCGGTAATGAATAAAATATTGGGTTGGATGGACGGTTCGGGCGAACCGATTGAAGAAACGCCTTCCGATACGCAGCCGCCTCCAAGCGGACTGCCTCCCGCAGAGGCGCATGATCCGCCGGCTTGGCTGGAAAGATTGGAGCTGGTTGCGAAATACATTGGGATCGCGCTGCTCATCATCGGTGTCGCCGTTCTCTTGTTCTTTATCGGCCGCAAGCTTTATCGGCTCTTAAGCAAGGTCTTGGGAAGAATCTGGGAACGGGCAGCCGACAGCAGGGAAGGCACCGTTGGTTACACGGATGAGGTTGAGAGTCTGGTTGACCGGACCAAATGGAGCGTACGGTTAGGCAAATCTAACCGGAAGAAGGAAGCACGCTGGGAAGAGCTGTCGACGGCAGGGGAGAGAATCCGTTATCTGTACCGGAGATACGTTGCGGCAGCGGTAGGCCGGGGATATGATTATAAGCCTCACTACACGGTTAGAGAAACGACGTCGGATATTGGAGCCTGGAGCAGCAAATCCGCCACGCAGGCAGACGCCGATAAGCTTGCCCGTCTATATGACGAGGTTCGTTATGGCAGGCAGGAGCCAAAAGAAGAACTCGTCCAATCCCTTAAGAAGAAATTGGACGAGCAGCGTAAATAATTAACGAAGCGAAACAATATGTTCGGCAATCTTGTTGCCGTGGAAGCGGCCGGATTCTATGAAGATTTCATTCGCTTCATGCTTGGAGGCAACGACACCGGCCAGATACAGGCCGGGTACGTTTGTCTCCATTGTTGTTTCATCAAAGTACGGGAAGCCTTCTTCCTCGATGCGTACACCGGAGCTCGTCAAGAATTCGCGGTCGGGATGGAACCCGGTAAGGGCGAGCACAAAATCATTGGCGACTGGATGACGCCCTTCCGGAGATTCAACGATAACATGACGTTTATCGATCTCAACAACCCGTGATTCAAATAACATGCGAATGATGCCGTTATTGACTTTGGCTTCAAACCCGGGCCGTACCCAAGGTTTAATGCTCGAGGAGTAGCCTGCGCCGCGGTAAATGACCGTTACCTTTGCCCCAACCCGTTCCAGCTCGAGCGCTGCGTCGATAGCGGAGTTGCTGCCGCCGATAATCGCGACTTCCATGCCGGTATAAGGATGAGCTTCGCGAAAGAAGTGAGTGACTTTATCCATCTCTTCGCCGGGGATGCCGAGATAATTCGGATGATCGAAATAGCCGGTCGCGACAACGACGTAACGGGCTTCATATTGTTTTTCTTCCCCGTAGCGGTCTGCGCTGGTTAAACGGAACAGCCCGTTGTCCTGCCGATCAACCCGGAGAACCGTTTCGTAAGCATTCACGCGCAAGTTGTTGCGGAGCGCGGCAGTCCGGTAATAATTGATCGCCTCAAGCCGTGAAGGCTTATCATTAGGCGTCGTAAACGGGATCTCTCCGATTTCCAGCCGTTCCGGCGTACTGAAGAAATGCATGTATGTAGGATACATGGAAATGGAATGGGCGATATTGCTTTTTTCGATAATGACGGGATGAAGTCCGATCCTCTCAAGCTCAATGGCAGCGGCAAGGCCGCATGGACCGGCTCCGATAATAATGGCTTCTTCTTTGATCATTTGTAGTGGAACCTCCTTAAACGAAAAAAGAGTATGACTGATTAATCATGTCTGTAAACATTACCCTTCATTGTACAGCTACCCGCGGATTTTATGCAAATTTGGCGAATGGCTATCTTGTACAGGGGAGGTATTATTGTATAATAATGTGGAACCGTGGTTAGAGAAGGAGGGGCAACTATGCGACGGCGATTTGTTATAGAAGCGGTTATGGTGGCAACGTATGGACATCTCCTAATTCCGAGCCGTCCGATTGATTACGTCGTGCCTTATTCATCTATTCTTGAATTGTACGATATGAGAGACGGGGCAGAGCCGGTAATGGATGATCCGGAGGATGACGCGCATGTAAAGAGCAAAATTGGCGAGCTCATTACCTTTTTCGAGGATCCGCTCAACCGGAAAAAAATCGAACGCGCCATGCAGGTACCATGGCGGGAAAGCTCTCCGCTAATCTTAAACGACAGGATTCAGTTCACGATTGTACATGCCGTAGATAATGCGCATTATGGCGAATACTTCGATCCGATCGAGACAGAGCTGCTTCTGACCAGCTCGAAGCTGCAAATTCCGCTCTTGTCCGATCAATTCGAATTTCAAGATAAGCTGCTCGAAGCAAGAGTGCCTGTCCAGGTATACGATATCGAAGATTTCGAGTTTGCGGTAGAAGAAGGCATTTCCATTAAGGATACGAGTCAGTTCGGCGATTCCTAAAAAATTAATGGCGATTCGACAAAATCAGCTATTGCAAGAGAGAGAGTCCGTCTGTTACGATACGAACAGATTACACGAAATACAAATCCGAAGGGAAAGGGGTGTCCGGTATGCGGAATCAACAACAGGCAATGATTGTTCTGGTTCGTTTTTTCCATGCATGCCGTACAGGCCGCCTTCGCGATGCGACGCCAATAAGCGGGTAACAATCTGTTTAATGGCGTTTACATCTTTGCAAGGATCCCGAGCCTAATTGCGGCTTGGGGTCTTTTTTTGTTTTTTTCAGGCGAGAGGGGAGGCATACAAGACAGTGAAAGTATTATTGCGGGTGTTAGCGTACGTTAGACCAAGCGCGAAATGGGCGGCAGCAGCCATAGTCGTTATGCTGTTCGCTACGATCTTCGACCTCGTGGCGCCGTGGATATTGCGCGAGATCTTTGACGAAGGCATCAAAAAGGAAAATGTATCGCTTATTTTATGGTTAACCTTGCTCTTGATCGGGGTTCAGGCGTTAAAGAGCGCCGGGATGTTCGTGCAGGGCTATTCCCAGGAGCTTGTCGGGCAAAACGTTGTGTTTATGCTTAGAGAGCAGCTTTACGCACAGCTGCAGCGGTTATCCTTCTCGTACTACGACAAGGCACAGACCGGACAGCTGATGTCGCGAATGACCGGCGATATCGAAGCCGTCAAAAACTTTGTTGGTTTTGGCGCAATGGGCTTGCTGACCGGTTTATTGACCTTTGTGGGAACGATGATTTTTATGCTATGGATGAATTGGAAGGTGACCTTGATTAGCACGGTTACGATTCCGATTATCTTGCTTATTTTATGGTGGTTCAGCAATAAGGTTGGTCCTGCCTGGTCCAGTATCCGTGAGCAGACCGGCCGGCTGACGACAACTCTTCAGGAAAACATAGCGGGCATCCGAGTTGTGAAATCGTTTGCGACGGAAGCGGTCGAGCAGCAAAAGTTCGCCGAGCGGAACAAACAAAACTTTGATACCAATATGGACCGCGCAAAATTGGAAGCGAAAGCATTCCCGCTGATGGGATTGTTTGGCGGATTAACCTTTGTTCTGATGATCTGGCTGGGAGCGGTATACGTGGCTCGCGGAGAGATGACGCTGGGGACTTTTATGGCTTTCCAATGGTATACGTGGGGAATCATCTGGCCGCTCAACATGCTGGGCTGGCAGATCAATATTATGCAGCAGGCAATCAAGGCGGCTCCGCGCGTATTCGAAGTTCTCGATACGCCTAGCGATATTGTAACGCCGGAGAACGGAGTCCAAACCGATCGCATGCGAGGGCAGGTCTCTTTCCGCAATGTAAGCTTCTACTTTAATGACCAGGATCAATCGAAGGATCAACCGATTCTGAGCGGCATTTCCTTCGAGGTCGAGCAGGGTGAAGTCATTGCCGTATTAGGCGCAACCGGCTCGGGGAAAAGCAGCCTGATTGCGCTGCTGTCCAGGTTCTACGACGTTTCTTCCGGCACGGTACAGATCGACGGGATTGATGTTCGCGATTACGACTTGGACGGTCTGCGCCGCAGCGTGGGTATCGTACCGCAGGAGACGTTTCTGTTCTCGGCTTCTATTCGGGACAACATAGCATACGGCTATCCGGATGCAACAATGGAGCAAATCGAGAACGCGGCTCAAAAAGCGCAAATCCATGATTTTATCACAACGATGCCTCACGGGTATGATACCTTGATTGGCGAGCGGGGCGTTGGACTATCCGGCGGCCAGAGACAAAGGGTAGCTCTTGCGAGAGCGATTCTGATGAATCCGCCGATTCTGGTCCTCGACGAAGCAACAGCCAGCGTGGATACGGCAACGGAGTCGGCCATCCACGAAGCGCTGCTTGAAGTCATGAAAGGCAGAACAACATTCATTATTGCGCAGCGTTTGTCCTCGATTCAGCATGCCGACCGCATTCTCGTATTGGAACAAGGTCGACTGATCGAGCAGGGGACCCATAAACAATTAAGCGAGCGGAACGGATTCTTCCGTCAGCTGTTTGAACGGCAGAAGCTCGCGGCAGGACGCTAACGGACGGGAGGGGAATACATGAGTCAAGTGGAATGGGATGACGACAGCGAGATTGAAGAGAAACCCTTTAATCCCGCCTATATGAAGAGGCTTCTTGGCTATTTAAAGCCATATCGCAAGACGCTTACCCTCATTATAGGCGTTGTCCTTGTCAATATGATTTTAAGCCTGGCAGAGCCTCTGCTGCTTGGATATTTGATCGACGATGGCATTACAAAAGGGGATTTTACCGCTATTCATCTGTTCGGTATTACCTTGCTAGGCATCAAGCTGATCGGCTGGGGCTGCGGCTGGGTACATACCAAATACATTAACTTTACCGGCCAGCGCATCTTGTACGATCTTCGCCAGCAGCTGTTTAATCATCTGCAGAAGCTGTCCTTCCGCTTCTTCGACGGACGCCCGGCAGGAAAAATTATGTCCCGCATTACGAATGATACAAACGCCATTGGCGAATTGATTAACGGCGGTTTGATAACAACCGTTATGGAAGTAACGCATCTGGTCGGAATCGTGGCGATTCTGCTCTGGATGGACTGGAAGCTGGCTCTTCTGTCCTTCATTATGATGCCGCTTCTGTATCTTATCGTAAATCGGCTGCGTCCGAGAATCGAAGGCGCATGGACCCGTTCGCGCAAGACGATGTCGGCCATTAACGGACATTTGAACGAAACGATTCAAGGCATCCGCGTTGTTCAGGCGTTCTCGCGCCAGCATAAGAACAGCGCAAGGTTCGAAGGGATCAACTTCCGGAACAAGCAGGCCTTCATGCGCGCCATTATGCTGGAGTCAACCGTATATCCGCTGGTCGAACTGGTGGGAATGATCGGTACTTGCATCGTCGTATGGTTCGGAGCCAAACAAGTCATGGACGGTGCGCTTACGATCGGTTTCGTCATGGCCTTCATCAATTATTTATGGCGCTTCTGGGGACCGCTCAGCGCATTGTCCAAGGTGTACAGCCAAGTGCTGTCGGCGATGGCTTCCGCGGAACGGATCTTTGAAATTCTGGATACCGATGCCGAGGTAACCGATGCTGCCGACGCGCGCCGCATGCCGGCGATCCAAGGCGAAGTGGCGTTCGAGAACGTATCGTTCCGCTATGAAGAATCCAAGCCGGATGTTCTTCATGGCGTAAGTTTCCGGGTTCGTCCAGGGCAGCGCGTTGCGCTGGTTGGACCAACGGGAGCTGGGAAAAGTACAATCGTTAATCTGCTTATGCGGTTCTATGATGCAACCGGCGGCAAGGTTACGATTGACGGAATGGATGTCAAAGACGTTACGCTGGAATCTCTGCGTAGACAAATGGGAATCGTACTCCAGGATTCGTTTATTTTCTCGGGAACAATCGAACAGAACCTGCGGTATGGCAATGACGGGGCAACGAGGGAGCAAATGATTCAAGCCTCGGAAAGCGTACGTCTGGACCGTGTCGTTGCGTCAATGAATGAGGGCTATGATACCGAAGTAGAGGAGCGGGGGTCAAAGCTGTCGGTTGGCCAGCGGCAATTGCTTGCGTTCGGAAGGGTGCTGCTATCCGATCCGCGGATCCTTATTCTGGATGAGGCCACCTCAAGCGTAGATACCGAAACGGAGCAGCATATCCAGGAAGCGCTGGAGACTTTGCTGAACGGGCGCACCGCCTTTATTATCGCGCACCGTCTCTCGACGGTACGCGACGCGGATCTTATTCTTGTTGTCCAGGACGGACGAATCGCGGAGCAAGGCTCGCATAATGAATTGATGAAGCATGGCGGTCTGTACGCGAAGCTGGTGAATACGCAGCTTAACATGCAGGAGGCCGTGTTAACGCAAGTCGAAGCTTAATTTTAATTCGCGGCTTCGCTTGCTTGTTTAATCCGGTCGATCGCTTCTGCCATCGTTTTATCCGTAAGATGGGCGTAGATTTGGGTCGTCTCGGGAGAGGCGTGCCCAAGCTGCTCCTGGGTCATATAAATATCGTTACGCAGGTAATAATCGGTTGCGAACGAATGGCGAAGCTTATGTACGCTTAAGTAAGGCTTGCCGAATCGCTTCGCATATTTGATTACCATTTCCTGAATGGCGCGTTTGGTCATTCGAGAGCCTTCTTTTTTGCCGTTAGCAATGGCAAGGAAGAGGGCTTTTTCGCGTTTAGGCGCTTTGTAATGAGAGTCCCTCATTTGCAAATAGGCCGTTAAATCATCAACCGCCTCCTGGCGGAAATAGACGGGAGTCTTGAACGTGTCGTCATTCTTGCCTTTTCGGTAAACATAGGCGAGCTTCTTTTTCACGTCAATGTCATCGGTATTGAGATTGACGATTTCGGAGACGCGAAGGCCGGAATGAAGAATGAGACTGATAATACAGCTGTCTCTGGTTCGATTCAATTGATAGGAATATAACGCCTGCTTGTTCTCCGCAACATCCTTCTCGTAATCGGCATGAATATAGGCCAGAAATTCGTGAATTTCTTCTTCCTGCAGCAGCTTGCCTTCCAGCTTGGCCGCCGTGTCTTTCGGCTTATGCGTCCGCTTGATCGAGACCTTGGCCATCACGTTCCGCTTCAGCAGCGGATAGAACTCCTCATCCTCGGCGATCTGGCTTAAGTAATGAAAGAGCGACCTTAGAGACGACAGCTTGCGCGTAATGGTCGTTCTGGTATTGCTATGGTTCGGATTGGTGGCAAGGAACATCCGAAAGGAATCAATGCTGTCCATATGCAGTCGTTCAAGCTCGATAAGCTGGACATCCTTCACCTTTTCCGCGCTCGATAATCCTTCCGCAATCAGCCATCCCATAAATGTCTCGTAATCTCTGACATACTCCAGCAATGAAGAGGGAGAGAGGTCGGGAAGCTTATAGTTGATAAATTTCTCCACATACCAGGGCATCATCGGAACACGCCGGTCGAGCTCCTGCCGATCCTTGATTTTGATCACATTCAATGCTGTTCACCTCGCTTCGAATCTTCCTATATTGTACCAATTCAAGCGATAGGGGACAATCGGAACGATCCAAGCGTAAGGAAAAAGTTAGCTTAGCAAATAAATGTAATTAATGTATTTGGGTTACTATAATTTTTTTTGTATGTTAAACTCGTTAAAAACCTGCCGTTGCATAACAAAATTATTCCAATTAATGATTTATACAAATATTAATAAAATGAGAGGAGTATTAATGTTGATTAATAATCAAATTTATAAATATAGTATTTCCATTATTCTAGCATTTATGATGACGGTCGCCATGCCGCTTCAGGCTGCGAAAGCAGCGGCGCCCGCTACGCTCAGCTATGGCAGCTACGGTCCGGATGTGCCGGATTTACAGTTCCGTCTGAAGACGATGGGCTATTTCGATAATACGGCGATTACGACGTTTTACGGCAAAATGACAGAAGAGGCCGTTCGTAAATTCCAAGCGGATTACGGACTTAAACCGGATGGTGTAGCGGAGGAAAAAACCTGGACCGAGCTGAAAAAGGTCTCTGCAAATCAGGAAGAGCTCGATCTTCTGGCACGTATCGTTTATGCGGAAGCGCGCGGAGAGTCCTACAAGGGCCAGGTTGCCGTTGCGGCGGTTGTATTAAATCGTCTTGATGCTGACGGCTTCCCGAAAACCATTAAAGGCGTCATCGAACAATCCGGCGCATTTACGGCGGTGGATGACGGCCAATACAAGTTGAAGCCGGACTCTACTGCTTACAAAGCCGCGCTTGATGCGCTTGGCGGCAACGATCCTTCGCAAGGCGCGTTGTATTATTTTAATCCGAAGACGGCTACGTCGAAGTGGATCTGGTCCCGCAAGCAAATCGTTCACATCGGCAATCATATCTTCGCGGTATAAGATTGTTAAGAAGGGCTGTGTACAAAGCTTGCCCGATATCGGCATGGTTTATTTAAAGAAAAGAAATAATGCGTAAAGGCACATTCCCGCTCGGATCGAGCAGGAATGTGCCTTTTATTTAATAAAGAATATAAACCTGCCCTATATTTCCTAACATTCATAGCTTTGTTATACTAAATATTAAATCCTTTGCACAAATTCTAAATAAATAAGGTGATCTCATGGAATCGAAACGTATTGCAGCAGAAAAAGCAGTTGAACTCGTTAAAGACGGGATGAAAGTAGGACTTGGAACGGGCTCTACCGCCTATTGGGCGATTCAAGCAATTGGCCGCCGGGTGAAAGAAGAAGGGTTATCCATCCAAGCGGTCGCGACTTCGGTTCAATCCGAGCAGCTGGCGAAAGAACTTGGCATTCCGATGATGCCGTTTGCCGATGTCGACGTGCTTGATTTGACGATTGACGGGGCGGATGAAGTAGATCCTGCCCTGCACTTAATCAAAGGCGGAGGCGGCGCTCTGCTCCGCGAGAAGATTGTAGCGGCTGCAAGCAAGCAGCTGATTATTATCGTGGACGAGAGCAAGGACGTGAAGCAGCTCGGCATATTCCCGCTGCCGGTCGAAATTGTTCCGTTTGCGTTCGAGCTGACGGTGAAGAAGCTTCGCAAGCTGGGCTGCGAACCGAAGCTTCGCAAGAATGGCGATGAGCTGTATGTGACTGATAACGGCAACTATATTGCGGATTGCGAGTTTGGGGCTATTGCGGATCCGGAAGCGCTTCATGATGACCTGAACCGGATTCCCGGCGTTGTGGACAACGGATTGTTTATCCATATGGCAAGCCTTGTTATCGTAGGCTCCGCAGACGGTTCGATCCGGAGCATCACGAAGGAATAAGCCGGCCTAACGAGCAGGAAGGGTGGAGAGCATGAACAAGAGGTTTGCGTTAATAACGGATATCCATGGCAATATGCCTGCGTTAAAAGCGGCCCTTCATGAGATCGACACTTTGCAACAGATCGACTCCATCTATTGCTTGGGGGACATGATCGGTATCGGACCGGATACGAATGAAGTGCTTCATGCGCTTTTCTCCAGGAAGGATGTATCTTTTGTGTCCGGCAATCACGATGAAGCCGTGCTCGCGATTATCAAGGGTGAAGCTTATCCGGAAAGCCATTACCATTCGGAACGGCATCATAGGTGGATTGCGGAAAGAATGGACAAGTCGTTTGTCCCGCTGCTGGAACGAATGCCTCGCATGATCCGGACCGAAGCGTACGGCAGAAGGATGCTTTTTACCCATTATCATATTGCGCCTGACAAGTTTAACGATCCGATTAGCAAAGATCCGTTTAGCCCAATCGTTGAGCCAAGCCTATCCAATCTGGAAAAGCTGTTCAATGGTTGCGAAGACGCATTGATCGGATTCGGACATCATCATCCGGTACATTATTTCGTCAGCAAAAGACAAACGTTTGTGAATCCAGGTTCCCTTGGCTGTAACAATAAGTCTACCGCGAGGTACGCGATCGTTACGGTGAGCGAACAGGGTTTTGAGGTGCAACTGCAGGAGGCAGAATATGATAATTCGGCATTCCTTGCTTCCTACGAAAAGCTGGATGTACCCGACCGGGAGTTTATTTTGCGGGTCTTTCACGGAGATCAGCTGAGAGAATAGGCCTATAGAATTGAAAAATTTAGCATGACAAAACGAAGAATATTCGTTATGATGAGCAAGCAAATTGAATACGAGATAAGTATCAGGTGCCAATGATACCTTCCGCCGGTTAAGGCGATGGTATTGGATTGGTTAAAAGGGAAGTTGGGTGAGAATCCCACGCGGTCCCGCCGCTGTAAGAGACGAGTTTATGCGCATATCCACTGGGCAACCGGGAAGGGTGCATAGGCATTGACGCTCGAGCCAGAATACCTGCCTGATTCTTTTTTACACCGCAATTCTACGAGCGATAGGAGGGTGTTCATTATGCATGCTTATTTTGACATGTTTACTTGACCAAGCCCTTCAACTTTCACGAGTTGGAGGGTTTTTTGCTGTGTCTTTTTTAGTCGAAAGAAACGGGAATTAATATTATCGCAGGTGGTGATTACATGAGCAATAAATCTCTTAAATCGTTTTCTCTTGCCGCGGTCCTCATTCTTAGTCTGGTATTCAATTTATTAAGCATCGGTCCAGTCTCGGCAGCAACTCCGCTAGAGATAGATAACGTCGTTAAGGATACGGCGGCCTATTTACAACAGACCGTGGATCGCCCGGAGGTTGGATCTATTGGGGGAGAATGGGCTGTTATTGGTCTGGCACGATCGGAGTATAACGTGCCGCAAAGCTATTTTGACGATTATTATGAGACGGTCGAGAAGTATGTCACCCAGTTGAAAGGCAATCTTCATGACAAAAAGTATACCGAATATTCCAGAGTAATTTTAGCGCTGACGGCAATCGGCGCGGATCCGACCAATGTAGCCGGCTATAATCTGCTAACGCCGCTTGGAGATTTTGAAAAGACGATCTGGCAAGGAATTAATGGACCGATCTTTGCGCTTATTGCATTGGACAGCGGAAACTACGAGATTCCGAGAAACATTTCAGCAAAGGTGCAAGCGACAAGAGAGATGTACATTGACTACATACTGGCAAGACAGTTCAAGGATGGCGGTTTTGCTTTAACAGGCGATAGTGCAGATGCTGATCTTACGGGAATGGCACTGCAAGCACTAGCCAAGTATCAGGATCGAAATAATGTAAAAGCTGCTACCGATAAAGCACTCGAACGTTTATCCAAAATGCAAGATGGCTCGGGGGGGTATTCCAGCTGGGGTGTCAAAAATTCCGAAAGCTCCGTTCAAGTGCTGGTAGCGCTTTGCGAGCTGGGGATATCCGTTAACGACAGTCGGTTTGTGAAAAATGGACATACGATTGTGGACGACCTGCTGACGTATTATGGCAAAGGAAACGGGTTTCAGCACACAACGGATGGCGGTGGGGTGACCGGCATGTCTACGGAACAGGCTTTTTATGGAATAGTAGATGCGCAGAGGGTTTCCGAAGGAAAAACAAGTCTATACAGAATGTCTGACATAACTAGGAAGACGCCTTCGAATTCGAGTAATACGATTGGCCTACCTAATAAACATAAAGACGTTATAAAAATGCCTTTGCTTTCCACAAGAACGTTTAGTGATATCTCGGCAAGCCCTAACAAGAAGGCTATCGAGGCGCTTGCATCACGGGGAATCATTAATGGATTGACGTCGGATAAATTTGCTCCAAACCAAACGATGACCCGCGCAGAGTTTGCGACAATCGTAACGAAAGGACTTGGGCTTACTCCAAAAGCAACAACAAAATTCACGGATGTACTCAGCGGTACCTGGTACTCGGGCTATATCGGGACGGCCAATACTTACGGAATAGTGAATGGCACATCGGCAACGAGGTTTTCCCCTAACAGCACAATTACAAGACAGGAAGCTGCCGTGATGATCGCGAATGCGGCCAAATTAGCTGGAATGGATACGGTGATGACAGCAGCTGAAACAAGAGATAAGTTGGCGCAATTCGGGGATTACACTAAGACTTCAGCTTGGGCTCGCGATGCGTTAGCGTTTAATTACCGCGAAAATATTTTGTCGCAGGAGGCCCTTAATATTGAGCCTACGGTCGCTGTGAAGCGTGCGGAAATTGCAGAGATGCTATATCGCTTGCTTGATGCCTCCAAACTGTTATAAAGGAACGATAAGATGAAGCTTACAAAAAACAAAATTATTGCGTCAGTCTTTATCGTTGCCGTTCTGATTATTGCTTACTTTGGAATCGGATCTCCCGGTAATCATGAAAAACTATCGGGTACTGCTATGGAAGATGCCGTTAACGTCTCAGCAGATCCGACGCCGGATAATAAAGCAGAGGAAACGGCCAATCCTGAAAGTAGCATGCAACAAGAAGCAACGGTTCAGCCTTCTGCCGAAGCTGAACCGTCGAACTCGCCGGACGCTTTAATAACTCCGGAGCCATCGCTTACGCCTACGCCGGAGTCTAAAGATTCGGATCAACAAACTGTTAAACCGGAAAAAGACGTTAATCCGACTAAAAAACCGCTGCAACCTGTTTCTACTAAATCGCCTGAACCGTCGATGTCGGTTAATCCCGAGACTGGCAAGGATCTATATTTGACCGATCCTGTGCCTTCCGGGAAGCCTCTACCGGAAGAACCGCAGGATGCTGTCGTAACAGACAAGAAAATGACCGCCTATCTTTCCGTAAGCGTTGAGACGATTCTGGACAATTTGGATAAGCTTGACCCGGAGAAGCTTGAACTGGTACCCAAAGACGGCATTATTTTCGCGAAGCAGGAAGTGACTTTTTACGAGGGCGAGTCCGTATTCAATGTATTGCAGAGAGAAATGAAGAAACACAAGATTCATCTGGAGTTTGAGAATACACCTATGTACAATTCCGCTTACATCGAGGGCATTAACAATCTTTATGAATTCGATTGCGGTGAATTGTCAGGATGGATGTACAAAGTAGACGGATGGTTTCCGAACTACGGAAGCAGCCGTTATAAGTTGAAACAAGGTGACGTCATAGAGTGGGTGTATACTTGCGATTTAGGCCGAGATGTAGGAGATACGTATAACGCCGCGGGAAATGATGCTTCATGAAGGACTCCTTTTCCGAATTTCATCCTATCGTTAATTTTGCTTATTTTGCACTCATCATAGGTTGTTCGATGGTATTTATGCACCCGGTATGCCTTGTGATTTCAATCCTTTTTTCCTTTCTTTACTCGATCTATTTAAACGGGAAGAGAGCCATCAAATTTAATCTTCTTTATATGATTCCAATACTGATCGTAACGGCGTTGATTAATCCGGCGTTTAATCATGAAGGCATCACGATTCTTGACTATTTGCCCAGCGGTAATCCTTTAACATTAGAGTCCATTACTTACGGTATTGCTTCGGCCACGATGTTTATTTCGGTGATTTGCTGGTTTTCCTGTTATAACGCCATTATGACTTCGGATAAATTCATCTATTTATTCGGCAGGATTATTCCAGCTCTGTCGCTAGTGCTATCAATGGTTTTAAGATTAGTCCCCAAATTTAAGACACAGCTTGCTGTCGTATCGTCAGCTCAGCGTTGTATCGGGCGAGATGTCTTTAATGGCAGTATACTGGCGAGAATCCGTAACGGTACACGCATTTTATCCATTATGACAACTTGGATGCTGGAAAATGCGGTGGAAACGGCAGCGTCCATGAGGAGCCGCGGTTACGGCTTAAAAAGGAGAACGGCTTTCTCATTGTTCAGGTTCGAACGCCGTGATCGTTCTGCTCTGCTTGCCATCGCTACTGTGGGAGGATATACCCTATTTGGCTCCTATTCAAATGCCATGTATTTTCGTTACTTTCCTTCTATGCGAGGAACAGAGATATCCGTTTATAACGCAAGCGTATTTCTAGCATACGCATTGTTATGTTCGATTCCATTAGTCATCAATGTTCGGGAGGGGATTCGGTGGAAGTATTCTCAATCGAACGTTTGACCTTTTCTTACCCAGGTTCAGATCAATTAGCCATCAGAGAAGTTACTTTTTCCATTCGTGAAGGTGAATTCATTACATTATGCGGCAAATCCGGCTGTGGAAAATCGACGCTACTCAGGCACCTAAAGATGGAGTTGTCACCACACGGCAAGAGGAGCGGGCAGATTAGATATAGAGGTACGCCAATTGAAGAAGTCGAGCGTCGCGTACAAATTGCGGAAATCGGGTATGTCCTTCAGTCTCCGGACAATCAGATTGTGACGGACAAAGTTTGGCACGAGCTGGCCTTCGGACTGGAGAGTTTAGGCTTCAATTCCTCGGAAATTCGCAGGCGAGTAGCTGAAACAGCCAGTTTTTTCGGTATCCAGGAATGGTTTCATAAGGAGGTAACCGAGTTGTCCGGTGGGCAAAAGCAGCTATTAAATCTTGCGTCGGTCATGGTTATGCAGCCGCAGGTGCTCTTGCTTGATGAGCCAACAAGCCAACTCGATCCAATCGCGGCAACGGAATTCCTCAGTACGCTGGGAAAAATCAATCGTGAACTAGGCGTCACCATTATCCTTACCGAACACCGGTTGGAAGAGGCTTTGCCGATGTCCGACAGGGTGTTCGTTATGGATAAAGGCGAGATCGCTGCCATGGGTCTACCTAAAGAAGTAGGTCAGCAGCTACGCGAGCAGCGACATGACATGTTTTATGCGATGCCTACGCCGATGCGAGTTTATGCAGGAATTCATAATGCACTTGAATGTCCGGTTACCGTAAGGGAGGGACGAGATTTCCTGCACAGGCTGTCAGAGGGGCTTTCTTTTACAAAGGAGCTGTTATCGGAGAAGGAAACTTCTCTTGGCAAGCCCTCGATTGAGCTTGAAGAAGTATGGTTCAAGTATGAGAAGGATGCTGATGACATCTTAAAAGGTTTGTGCTTAAAATCCTATCCCGGTGAGATTCATGCGATTGTTGGCGGTAACGGGACAGGAAAGACAACGGCAATCTCCTTAATTGCAGGGATTCGCAAACCGTACCGCGGGAAAATCAAGCTTCATGGCAAGCCAATCGACAAGTATTCAGATGCTGAAAAGTACAACGGTCTGCTTGGAGTACTCCCTCAAAACCCGCAAGCTATATTCGTTGGCAAAACCGTCGAGAAGGATCTCCTTGATCTATTGTCAGGCCGTAAACTGGATAAAGAGATAATTCGGGAGCGAATTCAATCCACTGCTGAATTATGTGAGCTGCAGGGACTACTTAGTCGACATCCATATGATTTATCGGGAGGAGAGCAGCAGCGGGCAGCATTAGCCAAAGTACTGTTGCTAGAACCAACCATTCTGCTTCTGGACGAACCTACAAAAGGACTAGATGCCGGGTATAAGATAAAGCTTGCAGAAATATTGCAGAGACTAAAGATGCAAGGCACAACCATTGTTATGGTCAGTCACGATATAGATTTTTGCGCAAGCTATGCTGACCGATGTTCCATGTTTTTCGATGGGGTCATGGTATCGGAAGGCAAACCGCGCGAATTTTTCTCGGGAAACCGATTCTATACGACTTCTGCGAATCGAATGGCTCGTGATCTTATCCCTTTGGCAGTCACGGCCGAGGATATTGTGCAAGCCTTTGGCGGAGAGAGGGAAGACAGAATGAGCCATGAAGAAGGACTAAAATTCATTCATCCGCTGCCAATAACGAAACCTGCTGTTTCTCAGTTATCTGTCACGCCTGAGCAAATGCCGGTTGAGCATCGAATGCTCACAATGCGGACTTTGTCGGCAATGCTGATGATTTTGCTTCTCATTCCGCTAACGATCTGGTTTGGAATCTATTATTTAGACGACAGAAAATATTATTTTATTTCGCTGCTAGTCATACTAGAAACGCTTCTGCCGTTTGCGTTAATTTACGAGGGGAGAAAACCGCAGGCCAAGGAACTCGTAACTCTAGCGGTATTATGCGGTATAGGAGTAGCGGGACGTGTGGCGTTCTTTATGATCCCTCAATTCAAGCCGGTTGTAGCCATCGTTATCTTGTCCGGCGTGGCGTTTGGAGCTGAAGCGGGCTTTCTGGTTGGGGCGGTCACTGGATTCGTATCAAATTACTATTTTGGACAAGGACCATGGACGCCGTGGCAAATGTTTTCGTTTGGGATAATAGGTTTCCTGGCTGGTGTATTGTTCAAAAAAGGCTTGCTCCGCAGAAACAGAATCGCGCTTTGCCTGTTTGGAGGTCTTACGACGTTTGCCATTTACGGGACAATTATGAATATCTCGTCGGTTCTTATGACGCAGAACAAAATAACTCTTGAAATGATCATAGTTGCATGTGCCAGAGGGGTACCATTTGACATGATCCATGGCGCTGCAACCATCATATTTTTGCTGTTGTTTGCTAACCCGATGCTGGAAAAGCTGGACCGGATAAAAGTGAAATATGGCTTGATAGATTAATATTTACACTTTGAAGAAAAGAAAGAAGGTTTAATAGTATGAATTATCCAAAAAGATTCAAATCATTAATCGCACTATTTATGGTATTAACGATTTTGTTATCGTCGCAAGGCATGGGCTGGGGCCAATTGAATCAAGCATTTGCCGCAGAGGACTCGAATGACGATCAAACGATTGTTAACAACGATTACAAAACGTTGTCGCTTGGTGATACAAGTTACATCACTTCGAATCTTAATTTGCCAACCATAGGTCAAAACGGATCAAGCATTTCGTGGTCATCCGATGATGCTGCAATCGACTCTAGCGGGGGTGTAACTCGTCCGCTGTTTCCTGAGCTGAACAAACAGGTAACTCTGACAGCTACAATCTCAAAAGGCGAAGTAAGCCTGGAGAAGAATTTCAATGTAAGGGTTATTGCTTCTACGGATAAGGTAAGTGCAGCTTATATGCTTCATCAGGCACAGTACTATTACGATGTTTATAAAGAGAAATCCCTGGCTTCATGGTGGGACATTGGAGCTGTATTCGGCGGTTGGGGTTCTGTAAATGGTTACAATATCCCTGATTATTCCGGGAAGATAAAGGCTTCGCAGCCAACCGATTACGCCGGGTTTATTCTTGGCATGATCAGTGCCGGAATGAATCCGTATCAAACGCCAAGCGGCCAAAACCTAATTGAAGAATTAGTCACCACTAAGCAAGGTGAAGATGGGACGTATTCTTCTCTAAGCAATCAGCAAATGTGGGCTATTATTGCCTTAAATGCAGCTAATGCAGACAAGATTTACAACGGAACAAATCCTACCGTTCCTTATAAAAAAGAAGCAGCTGTTAAAAAGTTAATCAGCATGCAGGCGGCAAGCGGCGCATTTTTCAATGATTTGGACACAACGGGTATGGCTCTTATCGCATTTAGCGGCTCCAAAGAAATTGACGGCGTAGAAGCGGCCATGACAAAGGCTATTAATTTTATCCACTCGAAGCAGTTTCAGACAGGAAACTTTGTTGCCGGGTGGGGGAATGACAATAGTAATACCGATGCTACAGTCATATCTGGACTAGTCGCTGCTGGAGAAGATATTACAAGCTCCAAATGGACAGTCGATGGCAAAACACCGATTGATGCATTGTCCCGTTATCAAATAAAAAACGGCGGTTTCGTATATCAACTTAAACAAGGTACAGTTAATAATTTAGCTTCGTATCAAGCTATCATAGCTCTTGGAGATCTCATTACTGGGGATAGCGTTTGGAAACGCATCAAGCTTGCGGATCCGAAAACTCCTGAACAGCCTGAAGGTAACGGGCCATCTCTAGACGATCTTGATAAATATATTAATTCAGCTTCTGAGTATTTCAAGAACAGCGCCACCAGGGTAGGTACGGACTGGAGCGCTATCGGACTTGCCCGAGCGAATCAAAAACTTCCTGAAACTTACGTTCAGCATTTAATTAATAACGTCAAGTATAGCCAAGGGAATTTCGATCTTGTAACGGATCTGGAACGGACAATTCTGGGACTAACAGTTGCAGGTCAAGATGTATCGGATGCAGCGGGAATTAATCTGCTTGATAAACTTACGAATCATACGGGGATGACGGCACAAGGACTGAATGGTCCAATATTTGCCCTTATTGCTCTTGATTCCGGAAATTATTCCATTTCTGCTGACAGTGAATGGACGAGAGAGAAGTTAATTCAGCAGGTTCTATCCAAGCAAAACGAAGACGGAGGATTCTCATTAAGCGGCGGTTCCAGCGATCCTGATATGACCGCAATGGTGCTGACGGCACTTGCGCCTTATCACAATAATCAAGCTGTCATTGACGCAAGTGCTTTTGATAAAGCTATTACCTGGCTGTCCGAGAACCAGCAGGAGAATGGCGGGTATTTGTCTTGGGGCGTTGATAACAGCGAAAGTGTTGCGCAGACAATCATTGCTTTAACTTCTAACCATATAGACCCGACAGGTGCAGATTTTACTAAAAACGGCGTTAATCTGCTCGACAAACTGCTACAATTCCGACTGCCGGACGGAACCTTCTCCCATACGGTTGAGCTGACGTCTAATGGTATGGCGACAGAACAAGCTCTTCAGGCACTGGATGCCTACAAGCTATTTAAAGAAGGTAACCATGAACGTTTATACGATTTTACGAATCCTTTGCCTGGTTATGAGGCTGTACCTTCCTCAGACGTTTCAATAACAATTGAAGGTCCAGAAAATCGTATCGCTGCAGGAAGTGCGAAAGCTTCGACACCGCTTGGTGCACTTGAAGTATTTGCTGCTGCAAATGATCTTGATGTAGAGAAAACGATGTCTTGGGGCGTACTTGGTCTAACGATTCAAAGCATCCAATCCGGTTATTTCGGAACAGACGATAATGGATTTTGGGATTTCGCGATTCATCGGGGCAACAAATGGTTTACTTCCTCAAATGGATCGATGGATCAACTTGTTCTTTCACCGTCGGATGAAGTCATCTTCTATTACAATAACTGGATGACGATGCCGATTGATTCGGTAACCGTTACACCTCAAAAAGGGAATACGCTATACGAAGATGTTCCGTTTACGGTTCTTGTTAACAAAACGGAGATGGATTATAGCACGTTTGGCCTTGTACCTGTCGCTGCTGGTGGTGTTGATGTTTCCATATATAGTGCAAAGGGACAACTAATTGCCACCAAGAAGACAGATTCGGCCGGAAAGGCAGCATTTGGCCACTTGCAGGCAGGTAGCTATACCGTTTCGGTATCCGGTTATACAGCCAACAGTGCGCCTACAGTTGTTCATACGACAAAATCATTTGAGGTTCAGTCCGGATTCACATCCAATGAACTGTCCGTACCTGCTGGAGACCAGCCTAGAATCGTGGTTCCGATTGACAATAAGGATTATCTGATTCCTTTGACAAATGTCAATGCGGATAAAGAAATTAAAATTGAAATCCCTGAATCCAGTCAATCCAAGATCTATACAAATCTTGCAACTGGTCAAAACTTACCTAAAATCGAGGCCGTTAAAGGGAATGTATCTATTGTTATTCCTAAAGGGGCTCAGATTGTAAGCGCAGATTCTCCTTTAATCGAATTAATAACAACGCAAGATACCTCGGACTCTTCGTTAAGCAACAAGATTAAGGAAGTTATTGCAGCTGGTAAAACATTGGAAGGGATCAATCAAGCCGTTACATTTGGCGGTGGAATTGGAAGAGTAACCTTTGACCAATTCATTACTCTGACATTTGCAGGCTTGAAAGGCAAGGATGCTGCTTATATTGAAAATGGAGTCTCTCATGCCATTGACATATTTGCCAGCGATGCAGCAGGTACGGCCAGCGGAAAGAGTGAGTATGCGTTTTATAGCGGGAATGATCTGATTGTAAAAACCAAGCATTTTACGGACTATGTCGTTTATACGCTTCAAAGTAACAGCGGCAGTACGCCCGGTGGAGGAACAAATCCGCAGCCGACGAAGCATGTAACCTTTTCCGTAGATAAGCTTACGATTAATAAAGGGTATGTCGTACCGGTTACTAGTCTTGAACTGCGTGATGGTGATACTGTTTGGTCACTGTTTAAAAGAACACTAGATAGCCAACATATCGCTTATGATTATGAATTCTACGCTGACTATAACAGTGTTTATGTGAAGTCAATTGCCGGTGACGGTGAGTTTGATCACGGCGATGGAAGTGGGTGGAAGTATAACGTAAATGGTATATACCCGGGTTATGGTGCCAGTCAGTACGTACTAAAGGATGGGGATGTCATCCAATGGCGCTATACAACCAATCTCGGTCTTGATCTTGAAGGAGAAAACCTAGGGAATGGAGACAATGGTTCCAATCCAATCGGTAACGGTGGCGAAGAAGAAGGAAACTCCGGCAGTGGGACAGATCAAACCGTTGATTTGAAGAAGCTGTTTAGTGATGCGGACTCTATCTCTACTTGGGCACTCCAATCTATTACCGATGCGATAAAGCATGGTTTTGTTCAGGGCAGCGGCAGCAAGTTCCATCCGAAGGACTCCGTTACAAGAGCTGAGTTTGCCAAAATGCTCGTATCCGTTATTGGGCTGCCAATAACAACTCCCGCGACTGGATTTACTGACGTGAACGCAAAAAGTTGGTATGCGCCATATGTTAATGCGATTGCGACGGCTGGTTATATGAATGGTTATCAGCAGCATTTTTATCCAAACGAAAGTATTACTCGGGAAGAGATGGCGGTAACAATCGTACGTGCGCTGGGGATTAAAAATTCACAATCGGCTACTGATATTAAAGATCTCCAGAATGCATCTGTTTGGGCGCAAGGAGATATAAGTACAGTTGTTCAAAGCAGCTTAATGCAAGGGGCAAACGGCAAGTTTGACCCTCATGCTAACGTAACCCGTGAAATGGCTGTTGTTGTGGCTATGCGTGCATTTAATTACAAGCAACCTGTCGCTGAAAGCAATAAATGAGCAGATTAAATAACTGCGTCAAAGATTACTTATTTGCAAGACAGTATTGAAAGAATTGCAACTCCGTTTTAAAAAGGGGTACCGAAATAAAGAAGCAAGGGCATACGTATGCCCTTGCTTCTTTATTTATCCGGCCAGAAAAAACAATGCTATAATAGGAATGCTTTGGGATTATTAAAGGGGGTATTGTCTTGCTTACGTTTCGCGACAGCACGCAAGAAGATTTTAAGAGAATTGCCGCTTTTCCTGCCAATGCCTCGGAAGCCTTTTATATGTTTCCGAAAGGAACGTTTCCGATCGATCCGGAACAGCTATACGAGGTGTCGTTAACCAGAAGAGTGCCAACGGTAATTGAATATAACGGCGAGCCGGCCGGGTACTCCAATTTATACGATATAGACGAAGGCAACAGCGGATGGCTCGGCAATGTGATCATCAGCTCGCAATTCCGCCGTATTGGGGCGGCCAGGTTCTTAATCCAAACGATGCTGAATCGGGCTAAAGAGGAACTTGGACTACGGGAATTGAATTTGATCTGCCATAGCACGAACACAAAAGCTCTGCTTATGTACAATCAATTCGGGTTTAAACCATACGACTTAAAAGCGTTAAAGAATGAGGAAGACATTGAGATTGCAGGAATTCTAATGAAGATAACCCTGTAAAACAAGAGAGGAACAGTCATCATGAGTATGTGGAGCGGGGTCCTTGTAGGATTGTCAATTGCAGCACCGGTGGGGCCGATTGGCGTGTTATGCATGAAAAGAACGATCAACCAGGGCCGTTGGTATGGCGTTTTATCCGGGCTGGGAGCGGCTTCCGCGGATGCCGTATACGGGCTCATTGCGGCCGTTGGATTTACGGCATTAACGAATTTACTGGTTGACCAGCGCATGTGGATCCAATTAATTGGGGGATTGTTTCTATGTTACTTAGGTTATCAATCGGTCCGGGCTTTGCCGAACAGCGGGAAAGAGCTTCAATTAAATAACGGACTGGCGAGAGCTTATTTGACAACATTCCTTCTGACTTTAACCAACCCGATGACGATCTTATCGTTTGCGGCTATCTTTGCCGGCATCCAGCATTCCGCGCAAGCAACAACAGGGGACTCGCTCCTGCTAGTGCTAGGAATCTTCCTTGGCTCCGTCTTGTGGTGGCTTCTGCTCGCCGGTCTGGTAGGAATAATCAGGACGGCTCTGAGCGCGAAGGCTATGCGATGGATTAACGTTCTATCCGGCATTGTATTGCTTGTATTCGGAGTATGGTCCTTGGTGTCGGCAATTCGCTTGGAAGGATAGGAAAGCATTGACAATGGGTTATTTTTCCGATAACATCGTTATTAGGTATATTTTATTAATTTAATAAAAATTAGTAAGTTAATAATGATGACTCGGAGGGAACATTCATGGCAAATTCGAAATGGGCAGTAGACTTCACGCACAGCAGCGTAGATTTCACCATTAAGCACATGATGATCGCAAAGGTTAAAGGCACCTTCCACAAATTCGAGGCAGAGATCGATGCCGATCCTGCAGATCTGACGACGGCGGCTATCAGCTTCGCGGTTGACCTGAGCAGCATTGATACACGCAACGCGGATCGTGACAATCATTTGCGTACCGGCGACTTTTTCGATATTGCCCAGTTCCCTGAATTGACGTTTAAATCTACCAACATCGTGAAGACCGATGATGATGAATATGAAGTGACAGGTGATGTTAGCCTTCATGGCGTCACTCGTTCGGAAACCTTCTCCGTTACCTTTGAAGGAGCGGGTAAAGACCCGTGGGGCAATGAGAAGGCCGGCTTCAGCGGCAAAGGCTCCATTAAGCGCAGCGATTACGGATTGACCTATAATGCGGCACTGGAAACAGGCGGCGTATTGATTGGCGACGAAGTGAAGATTTCCATTGAAATTGAAGTAGGAAAACAAGCGTAAATTTGCCTGAATATTGATGAAAAATTCACCCCATCCAGGGGTGAATTTTTTCTTTTGAAAAAACGGCCTAGCCCCTTTGACTTAGGAGCTATGGAAGTGATATATTAATCGAAGTTTGTTTTTACGCGTTAAGGAAAGGATGCAAAAAAAAGTGGCTACAAGCGAAGACATCACGAAACCAAAACTAATACCGACCAAAATTTTGAAATGCAAAAATCCAGATTGCAAAGCATGGATTCGGGATGAAATGGCTGCCGAAGAACAATTGTGTCCAATGTGCAAGGGACCGATGGGACGAAGCATGAAGCACTTGCCGGCTCTTCAGAAGAAAGCAAAGCCGAAGCCGCGCAAGCCAAAGTCGGAAATTGACTTTTAGTACTTAATTTACGGGGGAATAGCCAAACGGCTGCGTTAGGGAACGCAGCCGTTTGTGCTTTGTGGAGGAAGGAATATAAGTGAGCAATCATTATCCATTTGAGTTTGATCCCAAGCTGCCATTCATTCAGCAGGCAAGCGACTGGATTGCGGATGTCTTTTATGAACAGCTGCCGGAAGCGGGCTTTGAGGTTCGCGATGAGCAGATCTATATGGCCTTTCAGCTTGAAAGGGCTTATGCCGAGAAGCAGACGATATTTGCGGAAGCGGGAGTCGGTACGGGGAAAACCCTTGCTTATCTGCTCTATGCCATTAGCTACGCCCGTTACACCAGAAAGCCGGCTATCATCGCATGCGCCGACGAATCCCTGATCGAGCAGTTAGTAAAGCCGGAAGGGGATATCGCCAAGCTAGCCCAATACCTGGAGTTTACGATTGATGCCAGACTCGGGAAATCGCCCGATCAATATATTTGTTTGAATAAACTCGACGATGCGAGAGCGGCTTTTGATGAGGACGCGGAGGTTTTCGATGAGATTTTCCGAGAGTTGCCTTCATTTGTCCATAAGCCGGAGACGATGCAAAGCTTTCATCCCTACGGTAACCGCAAAGACTACCCGTCATTAAACGACGGACAATGGTCCAAGCTGGGCTGGGATGTGTTCCAGGATTGTCTGGTTTGCGACCGGAGACATCGCTGCGGTCAGACCTTATCCCGCGATCACTACCGGAAAGCTGCCGATCTGATCATATGCTCGCATGACTTCTACATGGAACATGTATGGACTTACGAGGCACGCAAGCGCGAAGGTCAGCTTCCGCTCCTGCCCGAGCATAGCTCGGTCGTCTTTGACGAAGGACATCTTCTCGAGACCGCGGCTCAGAAGGCGTTAACGTACAAGCTGAACCATGCGGTATTCGAGAGCATTATTACGCGTCTTCTTCAGGATGAGATTCGGGAAACGCTCGCGCTCGCGGTAGAGGATGCGATTGTTCAAAGCGATCATTTATTCGCGCTTATCGCTCGCAACAGCAAGGCTGTACCGGCTTCCAGCCGGAAGGAAGTGCTCTGGAGCCCGGAGCTGGTCCGCGAGGTGAACCGTCTGCAGGACATGCTAGCTTCCATTGAGGAAGAGCTTGTGTTCGAAAGCGGCTTGTTTACGATCGATGATTACCAGCTCAAAATTGTGGAAGAGCATATCGAAATGATTCAATTTGCCTTGTCTCTGTTCAAGCGCGAAGAGAAGCCGATCAGTTGGGCTTCGGAGGATAAGGACGGTCTTACTCTAGTAATCATGCCAAGATGGGTCAAGGAAGTGCTTAAGGAGCAGGTGTTCTCGAAGAAAATGCCTATCGTCTTCTCTTCGGCAACCTTGTCCGTCGGAGGAGCATTTGATTATATCAAAGAAAGCTTGGGGATTGAGCAGGCGTTATCCTTCTCGGTACCTTCCCCATACGAATATGAGGAACAGATGCAGGTGCATATGCCTGGCGGATCGGAGACCGAGCTGAGCTGGACGGATAAGATGAAAGCTGCCGTGAAGCTCTTGGAGCAAAAAGGCGGACGTACGTTATTCCTGTTCCCTTCCACGGAGGAGCTGGAACTTTTCCGGAAGGAAGCGGATAACATTGGCCTTACGGACAGCTACCGGTTCTTATTCGAGGGTTCGGCTGAAATCAGCCATCTCATTGCCGAATTCCAGAATGACGAGACAAGCGTGCTCTGCGCGGTCACTTTGTGGGAAGGACTGGACATACCGGGCCCATCCTTGTCGCAGGTGATCCTGTGGTCGCTGCCGTTCCCTCCTAATGATCCAGTCTTTGAAGCGAGGCGCAGCGATTCCGCGAATCCGTTTGCTGATGTAGACATGCCGTACATGCTCCTGCGGCTAAGGCAGGGCATTGGCCGCCTAATCCGCGCCCGCGATGACCGGGGGACGATTGTTATTTTCGGCCGGGAGCTGAACGACGAGTCTGTCCGCAAACAGGTGATGCATGTATTGCCTGACGGTGTTAAGGTTGAGCATTTAGCTTAAAATGAAATGGTTGAAGCCAAGAAGAGCCTGGTGCTTTTCTTGGTTTTTGTATATTACAATAGAATTTATAAGTTTTAGCCAGGAGAGGAAAATGACAATGATTCAATTCATAAGAGTCGCTGCTGACCATGCTGATTTCCGCGAGTTGATTAAGTTGCTCGATAAGGATCTTTGGAGTCGATACCCGGACACGCAGCAGTTTTTTGATGAGCATAATCAAGTCAAGCTGGATGCAAATGCCGTCGTGGCTTACCTGAATGACGTACCGGTTGGCTGCGGCTGTTACAGGGAGGCCGGAGACGAGCATACCGTTGAGATCAAGCGCATGTTTGTCAAGGAGGAAGCAAGGGGCAGAGGAATCGCTCAGCGAATCGTGAAAGAGCTGGAGCTATGGGCATCCGAGGAAGGGAAGCGGGATGCGCTCCTCGAGACGGGGACGGGACAGCCGGAAGCGATTTCGTTGTACAAGAAATTAGGCTATGTCCAGGTTGCCAACTATGGGCCTTATGTCGGCAGCGAAGAAAGCGTATGTATGGGGAAAAAGCTGAGTTAATACAAGGCGGATACAAAGAGCCAAGAACCATCGTTCTTGGCTCTTTCTTATTATTTTATCTGTTCGATAAACCGCTTGGCTGCGCTGGACAGCGGCATATTCCGCATGTTCATCATTCCGATGTGGGATGGAGGAAGCGGAATGTCGAGCTGGATCTCGAACAAGGAGCCTTCCGCAAGCTCCTTCGCGACAAACTCGCGGGTAACATAAGAGATCCCGAGACCTCTGCGCGCGAACTCGATCAGCAGATCGACGCTGCCGACCTCAATTTCCGGCTTGATCGTGTAACCGTAGCTCTGGAAAATCTCCGTGATCGTCATACGAGCCCGGCTGTTGCGGGAGAATAGAATGATGGGATACTGAAGCAGGGTGTTTAGGGATAAGACCCTGTTTTTCAGATCGTTATAAACCGCCCCGGCCACAAAGCAGTCCTGAAGCTGAAAGCTTTCCTTGACTTCAAGCTGGGGATCCACGATGGGCATGCGGACAACTCCAAGATCTATTTTGCCCTCTTTCAGAAAAGTAATCACTTCCGGCGTCGTGCCGTGGTTCAAATGCAGCTTGATGCCGGGATATTTCTTGATGAAATCCTCCAGGTAAGGGAGCAGATAATGTTTAAACAAGGAATCGCTGCCGCCAATTCGCAGCTCGCCGTTGTCCAAATTTTTAAGCGCAATCATTTTCTCTTCGGCCATGTTGATCAAGATCTGGGACTGCTCGATATAGGAGTACAAAATCGTGCCTTCCTGGGTTAGGGCAACTCCCTTAGAATTGCGGAAAAACAGCGTCAGACCAAAGCTTTCCTCGAGTTGCTTGATCGCATGGCTAACGCTTGGCTGAGTAAGGTAGAGTACTTTTGCAGCCTGGGTCAAACTGCCCGTTTTGGCAGCCCAATAAAACACTTTGTATAGTTCATAGTTATTAGTCATAGACGTGGTCGATAGCTCCTGTAAAATATATTAATTACTTGTATGGCTCCTAATCGTATTATAGTGGAATTACAGAAAAATAAAACAGAAGCTTTTCAAAAGTTCTGTTGGAGGGAGAGCAACCATGGAACCAGTAACGTTTGTTTTATTTGGTGCTACCGGCGATTTAGCCAAAAGAAAAATATATCCTGCCCTATACAATTTATTCGTTGACGGAAAGCTTCCGGAGGCCTTTTCCCTTATTGGTTTAGGGAGACGGGATTGGACCGACGAGTTCTTCCAATCGAATATCGAACAGTCTCTCCGCCAGTTCTCAAGACGCGAGATTCAAGATCAGGCTTTAATGCAATCCTTCATTCGCAAATTCCGCTATACGGTGCTCGATATCGGCCGTACGGATGATTATAAGAAATTGCTTGGCATTATCGAGGAGCGTGAACGTGCGCTTCAGCTTCCGCCCAACCGGATGTTCTATTTATCGGTAGGTCCGGAGTACTTCACGACCATCGCTTCGAATATTGCGGAGAGCGGTCTTGGCTCGGCTGCAGGCTGGAAACGCCTGGTCATCGAAAAGCCGTTCGGCCATGATCTGCAGTCGGCCCGCGATCTGAACGAGCAGCTCGGCAAATCTTTTGCCGAAGAAGAAATTTTCCGGATTGATCACTATCTGGGCAAACCAATGGTTCAGAACCTTGAAGTTCTGGAATCCGCTAACCCGATCATCCAAGCTCTGTGGAGCAACCGATATATAGCAAATGTACAAATCACGGCAAGCGAAACGGTTGGTGTCGAAGAACGCGCGGGGTATTACGATCATGTAGGCGCTGTTAGAGACATGTTCCAGAACCATATGCTTCAAATGCTGATGATGCTCGCGATTCATCTGCCGCATAACAGCTCGCCGGGGGATGTAAGGAAGCACAAGAAACAGGTTATGGAAGCCCTGATTCCTTTGTCGAAATCGGAGGTAAGCGCGAATGTCATTCGCGGACAATATACTTCCGGTTCGATCGGAGGCAATCCGGTAAAAGGCTACCGCTCCGAGCCCGGCATTGGCGCCGGCTCCATGAACGACACTTACATTGCGGCGAAGCTGCAAGTGGATGATTATTTCTGGCGCGGAGTACCGTTCTATATCCGGACCGGTAAAAGGCTAAGCGAGAAATCAACCCGCATTGTGGTGGAGTTCAAGGAAGCGTTGCATCAAGCATCAACGGTTGCGCTTGGCGGAGCGCCTAATCTTCTTCTGATTGAGATCAACCCTAACGAAGGCATTATGCTTCAGCTCAATACGAAGGAGAACGGCGAACTGAAGCCGGTTCAGATCCAGCTGCATGAGAGCAGCAAGGATATTCCCGAGGCTTACGAGAACCTGATCTTCGATGCGCTTGTCGGAAATCCGACCTTCTTCGCGCATTGGGATGAGGTGGAGCTTGCCTGGGCTTGGGTGCAGCCGATTCTGGATGCATTCCAGGAGAATCTGGTTCCGCTCGCATCTTATGAAGCGGGCTCCAATGGACCGGCGGAAGCTGACGCTTTGCTAGCCGAAGACGGCTTCCATTGGTGGTTTGATTCGAAGGAAAATACAGAAACGAAACGGAAGGATGAAGAGTATGCTTACCAAACTGGACATTGATCAATTATCCATCGATACGATCCGTACTTTGTCGATCGATGCAATCAACGCCGCGAATTCCGGTCATCCGGGGCTGCCGATGGGGGCGGCTCCGATGGCATACGCGCTGTGGGGCAAGCATTTGTCCCATAACCCTGCGAATGCCAAATGGTTCAACCGCGACCGCTTTGTTTTATCGGCTGGTCATGGCTCCGCCTTGCTGTACAGTCTTTTGCATTTGACGGGATACCAAGTCTCCATCGAGGATTTGAAGCAATTCCGCAAGCTGAACAGCAAGACGCCTGGACATCCTGAATTTGGTCATACGGACGGCGTTGACGCGACAACGGGGCCTCTTGGTCAAGGGATCGCGAACGCGGTTGGCATGGCGATGGCCGAAGCGCATCTGGCTGCGAAATACAATCAGGAAGGCTTCCCGGTTGTTGATCATTATACGTATGCTCTTGTTGGAGACGGCTGCTTGATGGAAGGTATTTCCTACGAGGCGATGTCGATGGCAGGACACATGAAGCTGGGCAAACTAGTCGTACTGTACGATTCGAATGATATTTCCCTCGACGGCGAGCTTAATCTGTCATTTGGGGAAAATGTTCGCAAGAGAGCGGAATCTGCTGGTTGGGAATACTTGCGCATAGAGGATGGCAATGATCTTGCTGCTATTTCCGAAGCGCTTGAAAAAGCGAAGCAAAACGATTCCCAACCAACAATCATCGAGGTTCGTACGATCATTGGTTACGGCAGTAAAGCTGCGGGTACTAATAAAGTACACGGCAATCCGCTTGGCAAAGAAGAAGCGGTGGCTACAAAAGCGGTTTACGGCTGGAAGTATGAAGAGGAGTTTACGGTACCGGAGGAAGTAAAAGCTCATTTTGCCGAATTGAAAGGGCAAGGTGCTGCGAAAGAAGCGGCTTGGAACGAGCTGGTTGCTTCGTACACGGCTCAATATCCGGAGCAAGGCAGCGAGTTTGGTCAAGTACTGAATGGCACCTTTAAACTCGATGCGGCTGACATTCTGACTTTCGACACCTCGAAATCCATCTCGACTCGCGTGGCGAGCGGCGAAGCGATTAATCATTTTGTGAAAATCGTCCCTTCGATCTTTGGCGGCAGCGCCGACCTGTCCCATTCGACGATGACGGATATCCGTGGTGAAGGCAAGTTTGCGGTTGACTCCTACGCTGGACGCAACGTTTACTTCGGCGTACGCGAGCATGCAATGGGTGCGGCAGGCAACGGTATGGCGCTTCATGGCGGAGTAAAGCCTTTCGTTAGTACGTTCTTTGTCTTCAGCGATTATCTGCGTCCGTCCATTCGCCTTGCCGCGCTGCAGAAGCTGCCTGTCACTTACGTGTTCACGCATGACTCCATCGCGGTTGGGGAAGATGGTCCAACTCATGAGCCTGTCGAGCAGCTAGCGGCACTCCGCACAATCCCTGGTCTGACGGTTATCCGTCCTTCCGATGCGAACGAGACGGCTAGCGCATGGGCTTACGCGTTGCAGCAGCAGGATGGTCCGGTAGCCCTGATCCTGAGCAGACAGAACCTGCCGATCTACGAAGAAACAAAAGCTAATGTGGAAGACGTGGCAAAAGGCGCCTACGTCCTGACGGAGACAAACAGTCAGCCTGATGTCATCCTGATTGGTACAGGCTCCGAGGTATCCCTTGCCGTTGACGCGAAGAAAGAGCTCGAGCAAGAGAATATTTCGGTTCGCGTTGTGGCTATGCCTAGCCGTGAGCTGTTCGACCGCCAGTCCGAGGCGTATAAGCAAAGCGTACTTCCCGATGCGGTAACGAAACGGATTACGATTGAAGCAGGCATCTCGCTTGGGTGGGACCGTTATGCCGGCAAAGAGGGCAAAATAATGTCCATCGATACGTTTGGCGCTTCCGGCGCTGGAACTGCTGTTATGGAATACTTTGGATTCAGCACGAAAAACGTAGTAAAATTAGCTAAGGAATTTAACTAATAATATTATTCGGAGGTTGTTAATAATGAAATTATTCATCGATACAGCAAACTTGGAAGATATTAAGAAAGCCTACAAAATTGGCGTATTGTCCGGCGTAACGACAAACCCGTCGCTAGTTGCCAAAGAAGGTGTTAAGTTCGAAGACCGTATTGCTGAAATTTTGCGCGAAGTGCCTGAGGTTGAATCGGTATCTGCCGAAGTAACGCCGGATGCCCTGACAGCGGAAGAGATGATTGCGCAAGCTGACGAACTCATCAAAATTAACAACTACGATAAAAATATTACAATCAAGCTGCCTATGACTTTGGCTGGTCTTGAAGCTTGCCGTTACCTGACGAAAAAAGGGGTTAAAACAAACGTAACCTTGATCTTCACGGTTAACCAAGCGCTTCTTGCCGCACGCGCAGGCGCGACTTACGTATCGCCTTTCCTTGGCCGCCTGGACGATATCTCCGAAGATGGCGTTCAACTGGTTGCAAAAGTGGCTGAACTGTTCCGCGTTCATAACCTGGATGCGCAAATTATCGCGGCATCTGTCCGTCACCCTGACCATGTTACCCGCGTAGCAATGGCTGGCGCACATATTGCAACGGTTCCGTTCTCGGTAATCGAGCAAATCTCGAAGCATCCGTTGACGGATCAAGGCATGGACAAATTTGCGGCAGACTGGAAAAAAACGACTCAACAGTAATCCATAATAGGAAACACGCCGATCCCAGGGATCGGCGTGTTTTTCATTTCATGGGTAGAGTAACGGTTAATCGACGATAACTTCTTTATTCGGGTTGTGGAGATACTCGAACATTAGTTGGACCTGTTCAAGCGTATTCCGTTCGATAGAGAGCTCAGGCAGCTCGTCAATGCCGAAGAAACCGACATCGCTGGTTTCCACGCCTGCCGCAGCTTCGCCCCCAATGATCTCGCACAAAATAAACATTTTATAGACATGATAGGGACTTGGCGGATGGTTATGAAATTTCTTGTCGAGTACGGCGAGCAGTCGAATGGCAGCGGTATCGAAACCGGCTTCTTCTTGCGTTTCTTTTACGGCGATTTCCTTAGGGGAATAACCAATGTCGCTCCAGCCACCGGGCATAGACCAACCGCCGTCTATTTTTTCCTGGACTAATAGAATCTTGTTATCCCGGAACACGACCGCACGGATATCGGTTTTTGGCGTGGTATACCCCTTGTCGCTTGCGAAAGCAAGGGCGATCTGCTCATAGCTGATGGATGTGTATTCAGCCAATATTTCAATGCTCATCTGACGCAATGCTTCATAACGCTCAATATCATAAACGTCTTTTGCGTATGTTAATCCGGTTTGCGCTATAGCTTGCATTTGTTTAGCCCACTCTAACCATTTTGGTTCCATTCCGGGAATCCCCGCTTTCTATTTATAGTTTTTACGTTAAAAAATTGTAAATGAGATTAACGGCTTGCCATTATACTTATATAATAAATGAAAAACCCGGAGAGGAACAATCGACTTGAAGCCTTTATTAGAAGTACTGGTCGTTTCTTTTAAGCTTGGATGCACTTCATTTGGCGGTCCTACCGCGCATCTTGGATATTTTCACAATGAATACGTAAAGCGCCGGCGCTGGATGGATGAGCGCAGTTATGCCGATCTTGTTGCCTTAGCGCAGTTCCTTCCCGGTCCTGCGAGCAGCCAGGTTGGGATTGGGATAGGCATCTTGCGGGCAGGATGGCTTGGAGGAGTAGCTGCGTGGATCGGGTTTACGATGCCTTCGGTTATCCTTCTTATCTTGTTTGCTTTGCTTATGCAAGGTTTCGATATCGGAAATTCCGGCTGGATTCACGGGCTCAAAATTGTAGCGGTTGCAATCGTTGCCCAAGCGGTATTAAGCATGGGGCAAAAGCTTGCTCCGGATCGTAACCGGGCAACTCTGGCTATTTTGGCTGCGACTATCACTTTATTATGGCAGTCTGCCATAAGCCAGATTCTTATCCTCCTGGCGGCCGGTGGAATCGGTTATCTATTGTATAGACAAGCCCAAGGAACGGAAGCTAGCGCTACAGTATCGGTGCCCATCGGCAGAAGGGCAGGAATGCTCTGCCTGGGGCTTTTTCTAGGTATGCTCATAGGTTTGCCGATTATAAGGCAGCTCGTTGGAGGAGAGGGATTGCTCTCCTTGTTCGAGAGCTTCTATCGCTCGGGTTCGCTCGTCTTTGGCGGCGGTCATGTGGTACTGCCGTTGCTGGAGAGGGAAGTGGTACCGACGGGGTGGATGAGCAAAGCAGATTTCCTGGCCGGATACGGTGCAACGCAAGCGGTTCCCGGACCGCTGTTCACAATAGCGGCATACCTCGGTGCGATGATAAGCGGCGTAAAGGGAGCGTTAGTGGCAACGGTAGCGATTTTTCTGCCTGCTTTTCTGCTTATGGCAGGAGCACTGCCGTTCTGGAGTATCCTTCGGCACAATGCGAAGGTGCAAGGCGCACTGGTAGGCATTAATGCGGCCGTAGTAGGCATCTTGCTTGCAGCGCTCTACAATCCGTTATGGATTACGGCCGTGCAGGAGCCGCAGGATTTTGTGCTTGCCTTATTGCTGTTCGGAATGCTTGTCTACTGGAAGCTGCCGCCTTGGCTGGTTGTCCTTGCGGGGCTGGCGGGAGGATGGCTGCTGGGCTATATTTAGAGAAGATTCCGCCGTTTATTTTCAAGCAGGAAGAGTATGAGACGGAAATTAAGAAATCATTGCTTTAATTAGTGTGTAACCCCATTCAAAAGTTGAGTGGGGTTATTTTTTTCTTTAACATAAAAAGGATATTGCCTAACCTTTGACGAACGTACATTCTGATTGGATGACTTATGGGATGAGGGGAAACGACCATGTTCGATACTACAATTTCTTTTGGAAATGAAGAAGAAAGCACCTACATTAGAAACAAACTAATCGAGTTTAACGCAAAACACGTTCCGGAATATTTAAGTTCGCGCTATGAAGAGATCAACTTAACGTTGAAGGACGAGAACGGCAGCATTGTTGGAGGGATGTTGTCCACCCTTTGCTGGAATTGGATTGAAGTCGAAATCCTGTGGATTGACGATAATCAGAGAGGCAAGGGATACGGGGCGCAACTGTTGAATCAGATCGAACAGATTGCTAGAGAGAAGAGCTGCACGTTTATTAAGCTAAACACGTTCAGTTTTCAAGCTCCTTTATTTTATCTCCGGCATGGTTATGTTCAGGTTGCCGTGTTTGAAGAAGCGCCTATCGGAAGCAATCATTATTACTTTAAGAAAACGATTGTATAGGATAGGAGAATTCGAATGAGTGTGCAAAATATAGCTGGAGAATTGGATAAGGAACGGCTTCTTCAACTGTCTAAGGCCTGTATCGGATTTGAGTTTGGCGTTATTACAGAATGGACCTGCAAATCGATTGGTCAGGAAAACAAAAACTTCGTAACGGACGGAGTATATCGCATAACGGGAACAAGCAAAAACAATGGTGGTGAACGCCGCTCATGGTCCTTTATTTTAAAAATCGTTATTCCTGATCCAAAACGGAATGACCCTGCACATTATAACTATTGGCGGCGAGAAAGCTTAGTATATGGTTCAAATTTACTTGAGCATGTCCCATCGAATCTATTAACCCCCAAGTGTTATGCCATTGATAATAAAGATAACGGATACATTTGGCTGTGGATGGAAGATGTAGGACAGGAAGTGCGACCATGGAAGCGGGAGGATTATGGCTATGTAACGGAAAAGCTTGGCGAGATTCAAGCCGAGTATCTGCTTGGAAAGCCGCTTCCGGAATTCGAATGGTTAAATCGGCATTGGATGCGTTCGTGGTTGCATGAATGCGAAAAATACCGCTATGAGCCTGATCCAGATACCAGAGAGATATTGCTCTCGGATAAAAGAGTGGCTTCCATATTGGACCAATATCATCAATTTGAACCATGGATCAGGGATTGGCTGGCTGCACTCGAGCAGCTTCCGAAAACATTTTCCCATCAGGATTTTTATGAACAGAACATCCTGCTTCATGATGCACGCCAGCGGGAAGGAAAACTAACTTTGATAGATTGGCAATTCGCAAGTATTTCAGGGGCTGGTGAAGATCTAGGACGGTTCTTGGGTTTAGGCCTGAGTCGGGGCCAGGTACCGGTTGATCGGTTTAAGGAGTATCGAGATTTATTTATTTCTTCTTATATAAGCGGGCTAAGAAAAGCAGGATGGCAGGGGGATGAAGAGCGAGTCCGTTTTGGCTATCTTGCTGCGTTTTCGTTACGCTCGGTGTGGGAGGTGTCAAAGATGCTTAAGAAGCATGCACAGAATCCTGACTCGCCAGAGAGCAAAAAACTGATGAGCATTACGGAACTGCAGATGGAAACCGCCATGGAGGCAGAAGGAATACGCGGCAGATTAATAAAGGAGGACATAAGAATTGACTAATCCAAACTTTATATTTCCTGATCTTGAGACAGAAAAATTGAAACTCAAAATTCTGACTTTAGAAGACACTGATTCCGTCTTTAAGCATTTTTCAGATGAAGACGTTACAAAATTTATGGATATAACACCATGTAAAAATAGAGAAGAAGCTACAGAAATCATAAGATTTCACATAGATGATACGGGTTGCCGCTGGGGGATTTATAGCAAGAGTGGAGCTGAATTTTTAGGGACCTGTGGTTTTCATTGCTGGTTCCAAGGAGAAGAATCTAAAGCGGAGATCGGATTTGATTTAGCAAGGGAACATTGGGGAAAGGGGATTATGAATGAAGCTTTAATGCCTGTAATCGACTTTGGTTTCATACAGATGAACTTAGACATCATTGATGCTACTGTTGAGCAAGAAAACGATAGATCAATAAACTTACTACAAAAGCTAAATTTCAAAAGAGAAAGAGAATTAAGAGATCAGTTGATTTATTTTTACTTACGAAGAGAACATTGGGGTTTGCAGTGGTAATGTCCGCCTCCGGGAATAGAAGGTTATATAAATATTCCAAATTCTATAATAGGAATTTTTGATAAGGCTAGCGATTGACACCTTGAGAGACTCAGTGCTACGATGTGATAAATTAAATAATGACAATTGGAATTGTCGGATTTATACTCTACCAGATAACTGGAGACCTCATCCCTTGCGGGAAGAAGGTCTCTTTTTTGTTTGGAAGACAGGATCATGCAGATTGGAGTGAAGCTAATGCCGGATGCGCGACAAAGACAACGGGAGGAGGGAGACACCTTCCCTGGCAGAACTTACGCGGAGGTGGTTCTCGAACCAGCGTACGAACAGGCCAAGAAGGAATTGTTAGGACCGATGATCGCGGTCAGCAAGGCGCACCTCATTATGCTCGAAGAGCAGGGGCTAGTCGCCGAAGAGGACGCTGCGGTCATTGCCCAGGCACTACAGAATCTCGATCTGAAGAAACTGGAGAACGGCCATTATACCGGCGAGTTTGAAGATTTATTCTTCGAAGTGGAACATGAACTCGAGCATTTAGGCGGAGAGACGACAGGTCATTTGCATCTCGCCCGCAGCCGCAATGACATGGGAATCGCGATCTATCGCATTGTCCTAAGGGCTAAGCTGCTGACCCTCATCGCCTCCGGGCTTGAGCTGCAGGAGCGGCTCATTGATTTCGCGGAAGAACATGCAGAGACGTTAATGATCGGCTATACGCATACGCAGCAAGCGCAGCCGACAACCGTCGGGCATTATATCGCAGCGGTATCGGATTCGTTATCCCGGGATGTCCGTCGTCTGCGGGCCGCCTATGCCAACTGCAACCGAAGCAGCTTGGGCGCTGCAGCGCTCACGACGACAGGCTTTGCGATCAGCCGGGAGCGGACCGCAGAGCTTCTTGGCTTCGACGAGACGATCGCGAATGCGTACGATGCGGTTAGCGGGACGGATTACGTCCTCGAGATCGCTTCATCCGTGTCAATAGCCGCCGTGAACCTTGGACGCTTTGTTCAGGAGCTTCTGCTCTGGGGAACTCAAGAATTTGCAGCCGTCAGGGTGGCCGCGCCTTATGTCCAGATTAGCTCCATCATGCCGCAGAAACGAAATCCGGTGTCGGTTGAGCATCTTCGGTCGCTACTGTCGAGCTGCGTCGGAGATGCGAACACTGTGCTGAGCATGGTTCATAACACGCCGTTCGGAGACATCGTAGATACCGAGGACGATCTCCAGCCTTACGCCTGGCGGAGTTTGCGTACGTTAGACTCGGCTTACCGGCTTCTGGCTCGTATCATCGAGACGCTTGAAGTCGATAGGGAAGTTTTGCGTCAAAGGGCGGAGATGAGTTATGCGACAGTTACTGAGCTCGCTGATACGCTGGTGCGCAAGGAAGGACTGGGGTTCCGCACGGCGCATGCCATCGTAGCTGAATTCGTACATACGGCGGTTTCCGCCGGCCTATCCGTGAAGGAGCTTACGGTAGCTGGACTTGACGAAGCCGCCAGGAGCATCACCGGAAGGCCGATGTCATTGACTTCTGAAGATCTGCGGCAGGCTCTCGATCCGGAGCATTTCGTCCGGATTCGTTCGGTTCCCGGTGGACCGAGTCCCGGAGAACTGAGGAGAGCGCTTGCGGTACAAACCGCCGCACGCAAACAAGCGGAAGAGTGGGCTGAACGGACAAGAGACTTCATCGACTCTAAGCTCAAGATACTGGATCAGATGCTGACCGAGCGGCACCGCCGCCCGTATCATCCCCTGGGGAATGTCGCTGATCTATCGGCTAAAGGAGGAAGGAACGGTGTTTAGAACCGGATTTCAAGTATTCGATATTCACGGGCACTTGCCTTACAACTACCCGAAAATATTCGAGAAGCATGACCGAATTACCCGGTATGGCAGCGAGCGTTCCGAACGGATGCGACTGACCTGGGACCTAAGGACAGAGGAAGCCGATCCCGAAAGCGCGAGCCGCCCGCTCGTCGAGCGATGGAAGGATGAACTCGACCGCTACGGAATCGGGGGACTTAACTTTCTGACTGCTTGGACGAACGATGAACTGGCGCAACAGATCACCGCTTATCCGGATCTCTTCACTGGATTCGCTTCGCACCCGATTGAGCGTCCCGATGCCGCTGCAGAACTGAAACGCGCCGTAGATAAGCTTGGTCTTCGAGGCTACAAGCTATTCGGTCCGCTCACGCCGATCTCGTTCGATGACGATTCGCTAATACCGGTGTGGAAGCTGCTCGCCGATCGCGGTTTGCCTATCCTTATTCACTTCGGCCTTCTCGGACACGCGGGTGGGATCGTTTCTCATCCGAACATCAGTCCGCTCGCCATTTTCAATGTCGCCCGCCGGTATCCCGACATTCCGTTTATCATTCCACACTTCGGCTGCGGCTACTTTCAGGAGCTGCTCCATCTGTGCTGGAGCTGTCCGAACGTCTACGTCGACACTTCCGGTTCGAATCAATGGGTCCGTTGGATGCCATACGAGTTGACGCTCGAGACGTTGTTCCGAAAGACCTACGAGTTAATCGGACCGGAGCGTATTATCTACGGCTCCGATTCGATGGGTTTCCCAAGAGGTTACAATTACCGCTATCTGCAGGATCAAACCCGCGTTGCGCGAGACCTTCGCTTCTCCGATCCGGAGATCGAAGCAATCTTCGGCAACAATGCGAGAAAGCTGCTTCGATTGGAGCCGTCCGTCCCCCTAAACGAAACCAAGGAGTTGACCCGTTTATGAACCGTATCCATAACATCGCCAAGCCGTTATCCCTGCTCGCAGTCGTTTCCTTGCTTCTGACCGCCTGCGGAGGGAATAACTCCGATAATGCCGGATCATCCTCATCTTCATCCTCTCCGTCTGTGGCCTCGGCTTCTCCAACCGAAACGACTACTGCCTCCGGCGATTCGCAGGAGAAGGTGACAATCGAATATTGGCAGTATGAATACCCGTCCAAAGTCGCGCTCATCGACGAGTTGATCAAACAATTCGAAGAGCAGAACCCGGGCATTACCGTCAAGCAAACGAACTTCCCGTACGATCAATATAACGAGAAGGTCGCGACGCTTGTTCCGGCGGGCAAAGGACCTGACGTCATCAATCTGTACTATGGCTGGCTGCCGAAGTATGTCTCCTCCGGCTTCCTGCAGCCGCTGCCCGAATCCGACTTCCCGGCGGCGGAAATTGAGAGCAAGTATTACCCGTTCGTGGATGCCGCGAAGATCGACGGTTCTTACTGGGCGATCCCGACCGCCGTTCGCACGCTTGCCGTGTTCTACAACAAGGATCTGTTCGCGAAGGCGAATATCGCAGAGCCCCCGGCTACGTGGGAGGAACTGGTCGAGGACAGCTTAAAGCTGACGGAGAAGGATTCCAACGGGCAATTCGTCGTCGAAGGATTGGCTTGGGAGCCGGGAGCGCAGCTTCACCACTGGTACCGCGACGGGCTGCTTCCTCAAGCCGGAGGCCAGGACCTCAGCGAAGACCGTCGCAAGATTCTGTGGGCGGACACGCCGGCAGGTCTGGAGGCGTTCCAGTACCTAATCGATTTCGCGGTCAAGCACAAGGTCGGAACGACCGGCGTCTTCACCGACGATGTTACGGCCTTCAAGACGGGGCACGCCGCTATCAACATCGACGGATCATTCCGTCTCGGCTCCTTGGCAACGGACGCTCCGGACCTAAATTACGGAATTGCACCGTTGCCGTCCTATAAGAACAAGTCTGCGCCTTCCTCGTATTGGGCAAACGCGATTTCGGCCGGGGTTACCGGCGCGAAGCTTGACGCCTCGATCAAGTTTCTGAAGTTTCTGACGAGCAAAGAAGTCCAAGAACAATGGGTGGATAAGGTTGGCGAGCTTCCGGCTCAGAAGGAGGTCGCCACGCAGGACAAATACCTGAATGATGAGAAGCTTGGTCCGTTCATCCGACAGCTCGACAACAGCAAGGCACACTTTTTCATCGACGAGACGGGAGAAAGGACGTTGTTCGTCGACGCGGCGAACGAAGTTCTTCTCAACAACGTACCCGCCGAGAAGGCGTTCAAAGATCTCGTCGCCAAGACGCAGAAGCTCTATGACGACTATTGGGCCAAGGTTGACAAGAAGTAAGAAGAGAGGGGCGCCGGGGGTAATCCGGCGCCTGCTTGCCTATGAAGGAGGAGGGATGACCGAGTGATCACGAACACGACACAACGACGTGCGGCCGAAGGGAGTAAGCCCTTGTCGCTGCGATTGAACTATCGTGCTCAGCGCTACCTATTCATCTATCTGATGCTGGGCATACCGGTGCTTTATTTTCTGCTGACCCGGTTGTATCCTATCTTGTATTCTTTCAACATCAGCTTCCGCGAGTGGGATGTTCTCTCTCCTGAGAAGCCCTACATCGGATGGGCCAATTATACGAGCCTGTTAGAAGACGAGGCGTTTCGCAAATCGCTCAAGAATACGTTCTTATATGTTGTTGTGGGCATTCCCGGACAGCTGGCTGCCGGGCTGTTCGTAGCGCTGCTGCTGCAGAACGTGAAGCGGCTGCGCGGCTTCTTCCGGACGGTTTACTTCATCCCGTATATCACGAGCATTGTTGCGGTTAGCTGGATATTCCGCTGGCTTCTCATGCCGAACGGATGGATTAACGGCCAGCTGCTAAGCCTGGGCCTTCCCGCGCAGCCGTTCCTCCAATCCCCAGACCAAGCGCCATATGTCATCGCCTTGTCTATGATCTGGCAGAGCGTCGGCTTCCAGATGTTAATCTTCTTGACCGGCTTGGAAGGCATTCCGAAGATGTATCACGAAGCCGCTCACATAGACGGTGCTAACGCCTGGCACAGGTTCCGATATATCACGGTGCCGCTGCTTAATCCCATTATTCTGTTCTCGGCCGTCATCGCCGGCATCTCCTATCTGCAGTCGTTCGCGCATATCGTCAGCATGACCCAGGATGGAGGCCCGCTTAACTCGACTCGAACGCTCGTTTATCATATCTACAAACTAGCGTTCAAGAGTTTCGACATGGGGAGCGCTTCGGCAGCGACAGTCGTTCTGTTCGTCATCATTCTTGCGTTCACGCTTTTGCAGCTCAAGATATTAGATCGCAAGCTTGACTACTGAGAGGAGGACTCTAACTCTATATGAATCCGAACACGAAACAAGTTCGATCACCCGTTGAAAGGCAGTTTAACCGCTCTTACGCGAACGGAGCTTGGTTGCTACTTCGTTATCTGCTTCTGTTTGCGGGAGTTGCCGTAACGCTGTTCCCGTTCCTGTGGATGGCAGCCTCCTCGTTCAAGGAGCCCAAAGACTTATTTGATCTAAGCCTGATCCCGTCGCCAGCCACTTGGAGCAACTTCGGAGATTTGTTCGTCAAAGCGCCTTTTGGCCTGTGGTTCGCGAACACGGCGGGCGTCGCTGTCGTATCGACGGTGTCGGTGCTGGTCTTCGATACGATGGTGGGATATGTGCTTGCTAAATTCGTTTTTCCCGGGAGGAGCGTCATTTTCGTTTTTATTATCAGCACGCTGATGGTCCCTACCGAGATGCTCATCATACCCTGGTACTTGCTCGCGTCGAAGCTAGGCTTGTCGGATACTTACGCCGGATTGCTGCTGCCTGGCCTCATCTCCGCGTTTGGGATCTTCCTGATGCGCCAGTTTATGGAGTCGCTGCCTTCGGAACTTCTCGACGCGGCGCGCATCGACGGATTGAACGAGTGGAGGGTGTTCTCCTCCATAGCGCTTCCGTTGATGAAGCCAGCACTAGCGACGCTGGCGATCCTAAGCTTCATCTCGGGCTGGAACCAATTTATCTGGCCGTTCATCGTGCTGCAGACGGAGAACAAATACACGCTCCCGGTAGGAATGGTCTATTTCTCTAGTGAGCTTAAAGACAACAGTGGCTGGATTCTGATCATGACCGCCGCTACCGTCTCTGTGCTTCCATTGATTACGATTTTCTTGATTTTTCAGAAACGAATCATTCAAGGCATCGCTTTAAGCGGGATGAAGTGAAGGAGGGGCAACTGTATGAGTCCAAATTTTAAAAAATATGACGTTATCGTGGTAGGCGCCGGTTCGATGGGAATAAGCGCGGGATACGAGCTGGCCCGTCGAGGAGCTGAAACGCTGCTGATCGATGCTTTCGACCCGCCGCATGGGGAAGGGAGCCATCATGGAGAGCCGAGGCTCATTCGGCATGCGTACAGCGGAGGCTCCGCTTACATCAGCCTTGCTATCCGAGCCGACGAGAAATGGCTGCAGCTGGAGGAAGCTACCGGGCTGAAGCTGCTTGAGAGAGCGGGCGTGTTGAACATAGCGGATACGGATGTCTATGATTTTCGGGAGCGTCAGAACGATGCCGAAACCCAAGGAGTGACGGTGGAATGGCTGACCGGGGAGCAAATCCGAAAGCGATGGCCTAACGTGAAGGTATCGGATAACTTCCGCGGAATGTATGAACCGTACGCAGGATACTTATACAGCGAAAAAGCCGTTGCGGCCTACAAACAAGAGGCGTTACGTGCCGGCGCTCAATTCATCGCAAACACCTTCGTCACGGGACTTCGGACGGAAAAGGACGGAAGCGTGACAGTACATACGAAAGGAGGGAGCTATCAGGCCGAACGAGTGATCCTAAGCGCGGGCGCCTGGTTCAAGATGCTTCAGCCGTTCCTGTTCCTTCCGATTCGTTCCGTTCGCAAAGTCGTCGGATGGTTCGAAACGGTCGACTCGACATTCGACAGCAGCGTCTTTCCTGGATTTACGATCGGCACCAAGAACGGCGGCTTCTACGGGTTCCCGAGCATAGACGGCGCAGGCGTTAAGATCGGGCGCCACGATGGCGGCGTTCCGTGGGAGCCGGGCAAAACGCTCGCTCCGTTCGGAGCCTATCGGGAAGACGAAGAGGATCTTCGGCAAGCTTTGGAGTCTTATTTGCCGGGCGCGACAGGCAAGCTGCTTCGAGGCGCGGTATGCAAGTACGAATTGACGCCGGACGAAGACTTTATCATCGACCACCATCCGCTCTACAAGAACGTTGTCATTGCCGGAGGTTTCTCGGGTCACGGGTTCAAGTTCGCCAGCGCGATCGGCGAGGTCTTGGCAGACTTGGCTCTGAACGGGAGAACCTCTTGGGATATCTCTCCGTTTCGCCTATCCCGTTTTGCCAGTTAAGAGTTAGAATCGTAAAACTTAAACGCAGAGGAGTGTTTTATTTGAGCAAATCCCTTCTAGTGATTATAGGTGCTGGTCCGGGTGTTAGCGCAGCCGTCGCACGTAAATTCGGTGCTAATTCGTTCAAGATCGTTCTCGTTGCACGTAATCAAACTTCGCTCGATGCACTGGCCAGAGAGCTCAGAGACCAATCTATCGAAGTATTTACCGTCTCGGCGGATGCTTCAAAATCGGAGTCGGTCGCCCAAGCTTTCGGGGTCATTCGCGAGCAATACGGCACGCCGGATGTCCTGCTCTACAATGCGGCTGTCATCTCAAGAGCGACGGTGTCCGCTTTGGAGGAGGAACAATTGATCGAGGATTTCAAAGTGAATGTCGTGGGCGCCCTCACGAGCGTCAAACAAGTTATACCGGATTTCGTTAAGCGGAAGGATGGGGCGATTCTAATTACGGGAGGAGGTTTGGCTCTCTATCCGAACGCAGATTACTCCTCATTGTCCATCGGCAAGGCAGGTGTCCGTTCGCTTGCCTATTCATTAGCACAGGAGTTAAAGCCCCATAACGTATATGTAGGAACCGTCACTATCGGCGGTTATGTATCCAAGGGGACCTTCTACGATCCGGACGATATCGCGGAGAGGTATTGGCAATTGTATCAGGCTCGCGACGAAGTGGAATATATCTTCGCAGAATCTTGATCGATAACGATAAGGGTGAAGGAGCATGGCGATCTCGCCATGCTCCTTTGTTCTGTTCAACGTGCAATAGGACAGCGATGCGTCGCCGGTTAGACGCGTTACGATTTACCCATTTTTCGCTGCCGTGCCGTTGGGGGAGGCAGAGCTTCCTCAGCATGCGGTCATTACCGCCGTGAAGCCCCGCACGACTCCCTAATAATTAGCTCTGGCATGTGATGAATACTGATTGCTTCTTCCGAGCCGTTGATCGCGCTAATCAGCTGCATAACCGCCATGCGGCCGAGATACTCGTTATGCAGGTCCATGGACGTCAGGCGCGGGATGCTGTAATCACTGTGAGGGAATTGGTCGCAGCTGGCAATAGCGATATCGGAAGGACAATCCAGGCCACGGTCCTTCATGGCGCGGATTGCGCCAAGCGCAACCATATCATTAATCGCTATTATAGCGGTCGGCAACTTGCCGCTATTCTGATCCAGCAGTTGGTTCATCGCCGAATAACCGTCAGGCGCATAATAATCCGATGTTACGATGTATGAGTCGTTCACATCATGATGATAAGCTTTCATGGTTTGTTTGAAAGCTTCGATGCGGGAGGACGTAATGCGTATTCCCGGCTCGCCTCCGACAAATCCGATCCGCTCATGCCCGAGCGCGATAAAATGATTCACGATTGAAGTCACGCCCTGCCTTGAATTGCGTTCTACGAACAAACACTCGCATCCGTCAATTCGGGAGCCGACGATTACGACAGGCACTGACTTGTGAAGCTGATTCAAGGCATGGATGAAGTTCTCCGGTACGTCATCCTTATCGATTTGACCGCCTAGAATAAGGACGCCGTCTACTTGTTTCTCCAGAATAATCTTAAAATAGTCTTCTTCACTGAGAGGCGTATCATATTTATCGGGGTTGCGGGCAAACATCGTATTGAATAGAATCGTTGCGTACATATTTTTTAACGCGAAGCTTTCGATTTGCAAGAACAAAGAGGCGAAGTAAGGGTTAGTGATATCCGGGAGGATAACGCCGATATTTTTCGTCTTATGATTGACCATGCCTCTTGCAAAAACACTGGGAGTGTAATTGTATTCATCGATAATTTGTTGAATCAGCGCGCGCTTCTTCGGCGAAACGGAAGGGCTGTTGTTAAGCACGCGTGATACGGTGGATACGGAAACGCCGCATTTATCGGCAATTTCGGTAATGGTAATCTTACTTTTCAAAGGGGCACATCCTTTTGCAACCGGCATTTGGATAGATTCTAACCCAGTCGTTTTCATTTAGCAAGAACAAATTTGGTATCGTTACCATAAAAATTTTCATTTATTGTGCTGACATATATTAATAATCGTTTTGACAGCTAAAACTCGAAAAATCTTGAAAATTTATGGAAAAATTCGTGTTGACATGTCATTTACCAGTCTGTTACATTGGCTGTGTAAAGAAATTGTGACGTTCAAATTTGGTAACGTTACCAAATACAAAGTCAGGGGTTGTTAGCTTTGGACAGAGAGATTCCATCTTCCATTCTTGCAGTAGATCTTGGCGGAACGAAAATGTTATTGGGAGAGATAACACCCGAAGGAAACATTCTCCGTTCAAAGCTTTATCCAAGCGACACGACATCTCAAGAGGCCGCTATGGAACAAATCATTCAAGCTGTTGAGGACTACATACACACCGTCCCTTTCGTGGCGAAGCGTCAGCTTGGCATCGGAATCGCTGTTGTTGGACGAGTGGATCAGAAGCGGGGCATCTGGCATGAAATTGAACCGGGAAAATCGCAATTGACGGATGTCAAAGCAATCATGGAATCTCGGTTCCGGCTGCCTTGCGGCGTGGACAATGATGTCGCCTGCGCCACGCGATCTGAACAGAGGTTTGGTTGGGGGACAGAGTCCGATCATTTTATTTACCTTAATGTCGGTACCGGAATAGCCGCAGGCTTTGTCGCAAACGGGAGGTATGTCAAAGGTTCCCACTTCAACGCAGGAGAGATCGGACATACGGTTGTGGCTTCGGATTCGGATGTGTTATGCGGATGCGGAAGATTGGGCTGCGTAGAGCGGATAGCCTCCGGGCTTGGCATGCATGAGCGGGTAATGGCGCTGCACCAACGGTATCCGGGAACCTCGATCAAGATCAAGGAAGGCGAGCGCGTAACTGCGCAGGAGATTCTACAGGCTGCGGAAGCAGGCGATAAGCTGGGATTCGACGTCAGTGAGGCAGCTGCGAAAGCACTTTCTTCCCTTATCATGAATCTCGTTCGCGTCAGCGATCCGGACACAATCGTCGTTGGCGGAGGGCTGGCAGGCAGCGCTTATTTATGGAACAGGGTTAAACAACATTTGAATCCCCGAACTATGCGGTTTGTAACGAATGGGATTGTTACGACTAAGCAAAATACACCGGATGCCTCGCTTATTGGAGCAGCCTTGGTAGGGCTGGAGGCTTGGGAGACATTCGGTAAAAGAGATGAGGTGCAATGATGGAGTCGTTTATGAAGGATGTCAAACAATCCGGCTATATTCATCGTCCGCTGCCATTGCGTAAGGAGCACTCTCTAGAGGAAGAGCAGAGTCGCCAATCGGTGCTTGAGGAACGTTTGCTATACGAAGCTGGCCAGTTATTCACCGGTATGCTGGAATGGAAGCACCGCGGAGTCGGAGAGCTAGGCTGTACGCCAGGAGGTTTAGCTGTTCTCAGCTCGCCGACGCGTATGCCCCATTGGCCGGAAGGCGCACCTGCTGACGGGGATTATGTCAATTTCGGCACAGCATGGATGGCTGCAAGCTTCCAAGGCGAGAACTGGGACCAATACAATCGAATCACAGTGGAGTTGTTGCCTGATTTTCCAGGTGTTCCGAATGCTTATGTTATGATCTCATTCCGCAACGAGGGAGTTATTCCGATTCCGGATATTTACCACCGCGAAGGGGTTCACGGCGTGAATCTGAACAATGGCGAATGGAATACGGTTCATCTCAATATAGAGGCGCTGCCAAGAGATGCGATTACGGAGCTGTCGATCAGCTATTTCCTGAACGGCAAGGAACGGGTGACCGGCGACCGGATGTCTCTTCAAATAAGGCTGGTGAAGCTGGAGAGTGTGACGGGGCACGAAGTATCCAAAGGCTGGCTGCCGAAACCGGGTGAATTCATCTATTCTCACAGCGGCTATCATCGCTCGGGCAGCAAGACGGCGCTCGCCGTTCAGCTCCCTGAGAACGCTTACCAGCTAAGGGATGTCAATACCGGAGGAGTCGTATACAGCGGCGCGACGGAGAAGTTGAACAGCAGTTTGGGTTCTTTCGACGTTATGGATTTTTCAGCCTTCAATACTCAAGGCCGCTATTATCTTCAATCCGGTGACAGCGTCTCGGGCGCTTTTACGATTGGGGAAGCGGAAGAGGTGTGGCACGACTCGATCTGGAAATCGCTGAACTTTATTTTTTGCGAAAGATGCGGTTATCCTGTTCCCGGCATTCACGGCAGCTGCCATGCCGATGTCATTGCTAAGCATGAGGATACCGTCATTTCCTTTAATGGCGGCTGGCATGACGCAGGCGATGTATCGCAGCAGCTGATCCAGACGGCTGAGGTGACATTCGCTTTGTTTGAAATGGCGGAGAAGGTCAAGCTGCGTAACGAAGATCTGTATCTCAGGCTGCTGGAGGAGGGCGAGTGGGGATTAGACTTTATGCTGAAGACGCGTTTCGGCGACGGGTACAGAGCGACCAGCGCCGGCATAACCCGCTGGACGGATGGAAGAATCGGCAACATGGATGATGCTGAGGCTCGCGTCCACAAGCAAGCCTACGAGAACTTCTACTGCGCAGGAATGGAAGCGTATATGCACAGCCAGCTCATGGAGCAGCCAAGCATATCGGCGCATTTGCTCCGTATCGCCCAGGAAGATTTTCAATATGCGCTGGAGCAATTCGAACAGCATGGCTTCGACGAGAAGCCGATCTTCTGGGAGCACACGTATCAGACCTCGGAAAGCCTGTATATGGCGACAGCCTCGTGGGCCGCATCTATGTTATATGAAGCAACGGGAAATACACGATATGCGGACAAAGCAGCGGAATTTATTGCATACGTTCTCAAATGCCAGGAACAAGAGGGGATCCGGCTTGACGACGGCACAATACTTGCGGGTTTTTTCTATCGTCACCCGGATAAGCGGGTTGTGCAGCATTTCAATCATCAGGCACGGGAGCATTTGTACCTAATGGCGCTCGCAGCCGTTCACAAGACCCAACTCTCGCATCCTGATGCGGAAAAATGGCTGGAAGCTATCCGATCGTACGGGGAATATGTTAAGTCGCTGGCGGTGTACACCTTGCCTTATCCGATGCTGGCAAGCGGGGTATATCACACGGAAGAGCATCTTGATGAGCGAAGCTTTGGCTACCAGCATCTGTTGACCGACCATCGTGCCAAAGAAGATTACATCGAACAGCTGAAGAATGGCGTGAAGCTGAATGACAGCTATTATTTAAAACGCTTTCCCGTATGGTTCTCGTTCAAAGGCAACAATGCGATCATCATGTCCGCCGGCAAAGCGGCTTCCATCGCGGGACTTTACCTTAATGACCGTAAGCTCTTGGATATCGCGGAAGGCCAGCTGCATTGGATCGTCGGCAAAAATCCGTTTGGCCAGTCGCTTATGTACGGCGAGGGCTACCGTTATGCGCAGCAGTATGCCGTTCTGGGCGGAGAAATGACGGGAGAGATTCCGGTTGGCGTTCAAACCTTCGGCAATGAAGATGAGCCGTATTGGCCGCAATTCAACAATGCTACTTACAAGGAAGTATGGACGGGTAATGCAGGCAAATGGCTGTCGATTGTTGCGGACCTCTATGAAATGGATTTCAAAAACAAAGCGTTTCGATGGGAGGGCTAATCAGAAATGATTAATGAATGGTTAAAGAGTATGAGTCTGGAGCAAAAGATCGGGCAATTGTTTATGTGCGGCTTTGACGGCACTGAGCCTAACGAGTCGATTCTCCAGCTCCTTCGCGATTACCATATTGGCGGCGTGAATTTCTTCCGGCGCAATCTTCTGTCTCCCGAACAGGCATCGGAATTAACGGCTAGTCTTCAAAGAGAATCTGCTATTCCGCTGCTCATCTCGCTCGATCAAGAAGGGGGGATGGTGTCAGGCATTGAGCAGGGAATCACGCTTATGCCCGGCAATATGGCGCTTGGCGCAGCGGGAGACGAAGCGGCAGTGTACAACGCAGCCCTTTTCTCTGGAACGGAGCTTCGAGCGATGGGGCTGAATATGAATTTCGCTCCTTGTATCGACGTGAATAACAATCCGCTCAACCCGGTTATTGGCGTACGTTCTTATGGCGAAAATCCGGAGCTGGTCGGAAGGATGGGGTCTGCAGCGGTAAAGGGATATCAGACCGCCGGCATCACAGCTACGGTCAAGCATTTTCCTGGACATGGCGATACAAGTACCGATTCGCATCATGAGCTGCCATTGGTTGCTCACGACCGGAAACGGCTGCATGAGGTGGAGCTTGTGCCATTTAAACGGGCGATCGCGTCAGGCGTTGACGCCATCATGACGGCGCATGTGATCTTCCCGGCTTATGAGTCCCGGCCTATCCCAGCGACCTTATCGCATCCGATTCTGACAGGACTTCTTCGCGGGGAGCTGGGCTTTGAAGGCGTTATTACGACGGATTGCCTGGAGATGAACGCTGTCTCGCAAGGGGTTGGCGTCGGAGAAGGTGCGGTCATGGCTATTGAAGCGGGAGCTGATCTCGTGCTCATCAGCCATCAGATCCATTTGCAGGTTGAAGGACTCAAGGCGGTCATTAAGGCGGTAAGAGAAGGCAGGATTAGTGAATCCCGCATCAACGAATCGGTTGTCCGACTGCTGAATCTGAAGGAAAAACGCGGCTTATTCACGCAACAGCCTTCTTCTCCGGGATTGATTCGTCAATTGGTGGGAGCCCAGGAGCACCGGGCTGCGGCACAAAGTATCAGCGAAAGAAGCATTACGATTGTACGAAACAATAATCAGATCCCGCTTAACAAAGAAGAAGCAACCTACATTATATGGCCGAATATGCGTCCCGTCTCGGAAACGGCAGAACCGCCAGGAGAAGAAACGACGCTTGGCAGATTGCTCGGCGGATGGCTCGAAGCAAGTATAGAGCAGATTATCGCCGTTAACCCGGATGAAGGGGAGATCTCTAAAGTGCTGTCGGACAGCCAAGGCTATCGACAGATCATCGTCGGCACCTACAATGCTGTTTTCTCGGAAGGACAGCAGCGTATAGTGACGTCCCTGGCAGCTAGAGAAGGCGTGCAGTTAACGGTCGTGTCGCTACGTATGCCGTATGACCTGAACGTGTTTCCGGAGGTTCGAGGATATATCGCATGCTACGAGAATAAACCGCTGACGATCAGATCGCTGGCCAAAGTGTTGACCGGAGAGATTCAGGCGGGGGGCAAGCTGCCAGTTACGTTGCAGACGACTTTCGAACATTAAACATTAATAGATGACAACTGTTGGAGGGGTGCGCATGGATGCTCACGCAACAACGTCAGTCAAGCTAGAGAAGCAGCGCAATAAGAAAAGCAAAGTATACATGCTTGCGCGGAAATTCATGGCGCAAAGATATTTGCAGGCGATGGCACTCGTCGGAATTGCCTGGATGATTATTTTCAGCTATGTTCCGTTGTACGGTCTGATCATAGCTTTCAAGGAATACGACATTACCCGGTCGATCAGCAAATCGCCATGGGTCGGATTAGCCCAGTTTAAGGAATTCCTGACAGATGACAGCTTGCCCTACGTGCTTAAGAACACGCTGGCGATGAGCGCGCTCAAGCTTCTAATCGGATTTCCGATTCCGATTCTATTCGCTTTATTTGTTAACGAATTACGCTCGCTGCGTTATAAAAAAATCGTGCAAACCATCTCCTACCTGCCGCATTTCTTATCCTGGGTCATCCTGGGCGGCATCTTGACTACTTGGCTGTCGGATGTCGGCATTATCAACGACTTACTGATGGCCTTGCATATCATCAAAGAACCGATCAGCTACCTGGCCGAGCCCGGTTACTTCTGGACGATCATCGTCAGCTCTGACATTTGGAAGGAGCTGGGCTGGAACGCCATCATTTATTTGGCAGCTATCGCCAGCGTATCGCCGGATTTGTACGAAGCGGCCACGATGGATGGCGCGAGCCGTTTCCAGAAGATGTTTCTCATAACTCTCCCGATGATTAAAGGCACCATTGCCATTTTATTTATTCTAGCCGTAAGCGGCATTCTGTCCTCGAACTTCGATCAGGTCTTTATTCTAAAAAACCAGCTAAACGAAAGCGCAAGCAATGTCATCGACACCTACGTCTATCAAGTGGGGATATCGGAAGGGCGTTACTCCTACTCCACGGCGGTTGGCTTGTTCAAATCGATCATCGCCTTCCTTCTCCTCTTGTCCGCGAACTATGTGACGAAAAAGCTAAACGATACTTCACTTTTATAACCGGTAAAGGGATGATCCGATGCTGAAAAACCGAACAACCGCAGAAAAGCTATTTGACTGGGGCAATATAGCGCTCATGCTGGTCATTTGCTTTCTCACGATTTATCCGATTTGGTACGTTATCGTAAACTCGTTCAACGAGGGCCAGGACGCGATGCGCGGCGGCATCTACTGGCTTCCGAGGGTATTCAGCCTCGACAATTACAATACCGTCTTCCAGAACAAAGGCCTGATGACGGCCATGGGCATTACCGTTGCAAAGACGGTAGTCGGCACCGCGCTCCATGTGTTTTTCACGGCGATGGTCGCTTATGCCTTCTCCCGCAAGGAGCTGGTGGGCAGAACGCTCTATATGTATATCGGCACCGTGACACTCTTCTTCAGCGGCGGGCTGATTCCTTATTATTTGCTGATCCGCGACCTGGGGCTGCTCGACAGCTTTTGGGTATATATCTTCCCGGCAATGTTCAGCTTTTTCGATCTGATTATTTTCCTTGCGTTTTTCCGGGAATTGCCCGAAGGGCTGGAGGAAGCGGCGAGAATCGACGGGGCGAATGACTTTAAAATCTTTTACCGCATTATTATTCCATGCTCGATGCCCGTCATTGCTACGATCTCGCTGTTCCACGGCGTGTACCAATGGAATGATTATTTCACGGCTGTCATCTTTACGAATAATCCGGACCTTCAGCCGATTCAAACTTTCCTCTACCGTATCGTCGCCTTATCCGGCTCGAACCAAATCGCTTCGATGGTGCCGGACAATGTTGTCCGCAAAGTGACGTCGCAGTCCGTAAAACTCGCCACGATGGTCGTTGCTACGCTGCCGATCGTCATCGTTTACCCGTTTTTGCAAAAGTATTTCGTTAAAGGCTTTATGATTGGTTCCATTAAAGGTTGATTGGAGCATTCACAAGCTTTGGTTTTCACAACAAAGACCATATAAGAACAAATACGAGAGGGGTAATCATTTTGAGGAAAATGCGTAAGGCATTAACGGTAGTGACGCTGGTCGGCCTGCTCGGCACAACGGCAGCTTGTTCGTCCGCAAACGACAATAAGCCTGCGACAGCGAATAAGGGGACGGAGCCGCCGGCTGCGGTGGAGACAACAAAGCTCGATCCAAACGCACCTGGCTGGAAAACGGACACGAAGCCAATCAAGTTCGACTGGTATGTTAATTTCTCATGGTTTACAAGCAAGTGGGGCGAAGATAATACGTCGAAGTACATTACGAAGAAAACAGGTGTCGATCTGAATCTGATTGTCCCGGCCGGCAATGAGAATGAAAAAATGAATACGATGATCGCTTCCGGTAATCTTCCGGATTTCATTACGCTTGACGTTGGCGATCCGAACGTACAGAAGCTGATCGACAGCGGACTTGTGCTTCCATTAAATAAGCTGGCGGATGAATATGATCCGTACTTGTACACCGTTGCCGATCCGGACAAAATCTCATGGTTTACCCAAGAAGACGGCAATTTTTACGGTTATCCGAACTCATCGTCTTCTCCTAACGATTACAAGAAATACGGCGAGCAGTATACATCGAACCAAACATTCCTGGTCCGTAAAGATATGTACGAAGCGCTCGGCAAGCCCGAGATGAGAACGCCGGAAGGGTTCCTGAACGCCTTGAAGGCGGCGAAGGAGAAATTCCCGGAAGTAAACGGCCAGCCGCTCATCCCGCTTGCTTTCCATGAATTTGGAGACAACGGCAACTATTCGCTGGAAGATTTCCTGCAGAACTTCCTGGCGATTCCGCAGCAGAAGGACGGCAAGCTGTACGACCGTTCGACCGATCCGGAGTATCTCAAATGGCTGAAGGTATTCCGCAAGGCTAATGAAATGGGCTTACTCTCCAAGGACATCTTTATCGACAAACGACCGCAAATGGATGAGAAGGAAGTGCAAGGCCGTTACTTCGCCATGCTGTACCAGATCGCGGACGTAGGCGTACAGAATGCCGCCGTCTACAAAACGGATCCGGACAAAATCTACATCCCGATCGATGGTCCGGCTAACGCCAATCTCGATCAGCCGACATTATCCGGTCCAGGCATCTCCGGCTGGACGATTACGCTCATTTCAAAAAATGTAAAAGACAAAAAACGCGCTATCGAGTTTATGAGCTATATGATCAGTGAAGAGGGACAAAAGGATTTCTGTCTGGGCGAAAAAGGCGTTACCTACGATACGATCGACGGCAAGGACCAGTTTCTCGAAAGTTATCTGACGGCGACGGACGGGGCCAAATACGGCGCGGAATATACGTATTGGATGATGATGGACACGAACATGTGGCTGGGATGGGCGCCGCCTACGCAAGAGCCTTATTTGTCTACTGGCCAGTGGACGAAAGGAAAGACGTATAACTTCTCTGAGTTTACGCAGCTGACGCCGGGCGGTACTTCACCGGAAGGCGTGATCTGGACCAAAATCCAGCAGCTATGGGGCAAAACGCTGCCGAAGCTGCTTATGTCGAAAAGCGATGAGGACTTTGACCAGCTCTACAATAAGTTTCTTAAAGACCGTGACAATCTGGGGTATGACAAGGTACGAACTTACATGCAGACGAAATATGAGGAAAACCTGAAGAAGCTGAACAAAGCGTAACGGATATTCAACAATCAGTGTGAGAGGGGAAGCGGCAGTGAATAAAACGGTATGCATCATACGCGATGACATGTACCATCCCAAGGAATTGATCGATCCTCAAATGGAAAAAGTGTTTGATCGCGAGGTTTGGAATGTCGTGTTGAGTAATCGTCTGCGCGATGTAATCGAATCTAGCGATTCGGTTGATCTACTAGTTATGTTTACGGTAGGTCGACCGGACGGTGAAGGGGATATTACCTTTGATGAGCAAGAGCGGGTCATTTCGCGCGTGAAAGATGGCATGGGTATCTTGTTCGTGCACGCTGGTCTTGTGCTAATTGAAGAAGACAGTCCATTCTATAAGACTCTAAACTCCGGGCGGTTCATCGGCCATTCCCATAATCATGTTCCGGTGGAAAATGTGCCGATCCGTAATGTGGCTCATCCTATATTGGATGGCGTTGAACCGTTTACGGTAATGGATGAGCATTATTACTGCCAGGTTAATATTGGGCGCACCGATATGCTGATGCTCAGTACATCGGAGGCGGTTACGGCGGCAGGAGGGTGGGCGCATTCCTTTGGGAAAGGGAAGGTTGTTGGACTTACTCCAGGCCATACCGAGGAAGCGCTTGGCAATCCGCAGATGATTCAACTGCTCAAAAATGCTTCAAACTGGGCAACAACGAACTAGTAAAAAGGCTGCCCCTCGTGATGACGAGGGGACAGCCCTATATATAGTATGAGCAACGGAGCTGGGAACTGACACTTCGCTTGAAATGGAGGAGACTGCAGCTTGAACGTTTACGAGAATGCCAGCGTACAGTTCGTGAAGCAAGGAAAGGCTGCTTTAGTTCAGGAGACTTTTCAGGAACGGTCTTTGGACGAAAAAGAAATTTTCGGTAAAACGTTAGTGTCGCTGATCTCATCGGGCTCCGAGCGCGGAGGGTATATGGATTATTTCGGCGGCAGTCGCTACCCGATGGAGATTGGTTATGCCGTAGTCATGCAAGTGATTGACACGGGAAGCAAGGTGAAGCACGCGAAACCCGGAGATATCGTATTTGCGAGCGCTCCGCATCGTTTATACAATTTTGTCTCCGAGGATGACATTGTTCCAGTGCTGGAGGGTATGCTGCCCGAGGAGGCCGTACTATGTCGCATCCCGGCCGTGTCGATGACGGCTATGCTGAAGACACAGATCAAACCGGTTGAACCCGTGTTGGTGACGGGGCTTGGCATCGTTGGGCTGATGTGCGCACAGATGATGAAGCATTGCGGTTATACCGTATATGCTGTCGATCCTGGCGAGAAAAGGAGGCAGATCGCACGCGAGTGCGGGTTGCTCCATGTGTACGCTTCAATTAAGGATTGCCAAGCAGCAGGCAGGTTCGGTCTGGCCATGGAATGCTCCGGTGCGGAGCAAGCAGCGCTTGACGCACTGGACGTGCTTCGCAAGGGAGGGGAACTGTCGCTGATTGGCGTTCCTTGGTACAGGGGTACCGATACATGGGCGCATGACATATTTCTGAAAGTGTTTTACGGATTTATTACAATGACTTCCGGCTGGGAATGGAGCATTCCGCGGCATTCGTCTGAATTTATGCCTGGCAGCAACTATGGCAATTTTGCGGTCGGTATGGAGTGGATCAAAAACGGCGCTCTAAAGGTGGACGGCATTTATGAGCTGGTCGATCCAGCGCGCTGTGACGATGCTTATCAGTCACTTGTAAACAAGACTTATACGAAGACGTGTACGATTTTTGATTGGAGATCGATGTAGAAGATCTTATAACAATAAACAATTGGAGAGATAAGCATGAAAATTACGGTTGAGAAGGACGAAAGAGCGTTCGATATCGCCGCCGCTTGGCGAATTGTAACGCAGATGCTGAAGAAACCTGAAGCGGTAATTGGTTTATCCACAGGGCAGACGACAGGAGGCATGCATGCCGTCGTATCGGAGCTATACGAGAAGTATCCGTTTGATGTATCACGCGTCACTATATTCAACGTCGACGAGTTGACTAACCTCGATCGGAGTTATTCAGGCAGCTGTTATTCGATGATCTATGAGCAGCTTGTTAAAAATCTTGGCATTCCAGAGGAAAACTTCATTATGCCGCCTACGATGTCTGACGATTTTGAACGGGAATGCCGTTTGTTCGAGGACGCTCTTGCTTCTCGCGGGGGCGTCGACCTGCAAATGCTCGGCATCGGCTTCAATGGCCATGTTGGCATTAATCAGCCGGGAACCCCGTTCGAGAGCACGACCTGGGTATCGCCGATGGACCCGATCTTCGAAGCGCGCGTCCGCAAAGAAACGGGCGTCGGCCCAGAGCATCCGCTGGGCGGATTGACGCTTGGTATTAAAAACATTATGCATACCCGTCATCTCGTACTTGTCGCAAAAGGAAAGCATAAGGCTGACATTATTGAGCAGGCGCTGTTCGGGCCTGTTAATTCGGATATGCCGGCATCCATTGTTCAGCTTCATCCGAATTGTGAAGTACTGCTCGACGCGGACGCCGCATCAGCCATTATCCACCGTTTATAGGGATAGCCGATGATGACGGAAAAGGATGGAGGAGATGGAAATGAAGTTTGCACTGGCGATGTATACGGTCTACGAGGAGATGAAGCGGGATCTGGATGCTACGCTTGGCGCAGTTCGTGAGATGGGCTACGAAGGTATCGAAATGTATGGAGAGACTTTATGGCCTGCTTCCGTGGTTAAGGAACTCCTCGCAAAGCATGGACTGGAGTTATGCGGTTGGCATGTGGAGTGGAGGCTGCTGCAGCTTGATACACTGGAGAATACGATTCGCTATCATGCAGAGCTCGGCAATCCGAACATCATTATCCCATGTCTCGGAGGCCCATGGAACGTAGGGCATATGCCGGAAGACAACCATGCGGCGACTTGGCTTCGTTACGCGGAGCAAATGAATGAGCTTGCGGACCGATTAGAAATGGAAGGGATGCGGCTTGGCTATCATACGCATGCGCATGAGTTCCATGACAGCTTTGACGGCATAACTCCATGGAATATTCTTATCGAGCATACGAAGCCTTCGGTGTTCTTAGAGCTCGACACCGGCAATTGTCTGGAAGGGGCTGGCGATCCCGTTATCGCGCTTACTGAAACAGCCGGCAGGCTTCGGGTTGTGCACTGTAAGCCACTTGATTCTAAACAAGGTACCGAAGCTGCTATCGCAGCCGATGGCGATCTTAATGACTGGCCGTTAATTCTGCAGAGATGCAAAGCGGGAGGCTGCGAGTGGCTGGCGATTGAGAATGAATCACGTACGAGAGGGAGCAAGCTCGCCGTTGCGGGGCAAGATTTGAAGAGCCTAATAGGTCAGTTAAGAGAAGCGACTTAATTGCGAAAGGGTGGCTTTTATATGAAACGTAAACATCCCAGCCTTCATCATGTTGGAATGACCTCCTGTCACTTCGAGCAGACCGTCAAATTTTACGAGGAGGGTCTTGGCTTCACTGTAAAGCATACATGGGGGAAAGATAAGCGCGTCTATATGATGGACATGGGCGACGGTTCTTGCATCGAGGTGTCCGAGGGAGAGGCTGAGGATACGCCGTCATGCGGCCGCTGGCTTCACGTTGCATTGTGGACGGATGACATTCGCGAGAGTTACGATCGGGCGATTGCCGCAGGAGGGCAGCCTAAACTGCCTCCTACGTTTGCGGATATTATGGAAGCGAAGCCAGAGCCGGTCTACATGTACTTCGCTTATGTAATTGGGTTCGATGGCGAAGAAATCGAGTTTATTCAAGAAGTGAAGGGGAGGGAAGCGTGGGATCAGCGAGTTATAGAGAACTGATGAAGCGGGAAGCTTCACGTACAGGTTATTATAGATAGCCGACGAGAAATCAAAAATCGAAAAGGGTGAATGATCCCTTTAGAAACTTAAACTTAAAGGATCTAACTTGAAGCAGCTTGTAATGACGGGCTGCTGTTTTTTTTGAATGTCGTACACATTTATATCAAAAGTTGAGCAAAAATACGAATACGGGTTGCTATGCTTGCGCAAAAGCATTTCATTTAGAAGTAAATTATTACCTGTTGAAATCTAAAATCTATTCATGCTATATTATAACTCCGGCCGCGAGAGACAAACGGCTTGGAAGAAAAGCTAACTATTTTCAACTTAGTAGAAATACAAAATGATAAAAGAAAAGCTTGACACGAAAAATAGCAACGTGGTAAGATACGAAGCGTTGTTGC
>NZ_BILY01000002.1 GCF_004000805.1 Paenibacillus glycanilyticus NBRC 16618 | reverse complement strand
TAATTAGGTGGCGCCATAGCCAAGTGGTAAGGCAGAGCTCTGCAAAAGCTTTACCCCCAGTTCGAGTCTGGGTGGCGCCTCCACAATTATTTCAATAAAATGTGCCCTTAGCTCAGCTGGATAGAGCGTTTGACTACGAATCAAAAGGTCAGGAGTTCGAATCTCTTAGGGCACGCCATATTTACCAAATGCCGGTGTGGCGGAATGGCAGACGCGCGCGACTCAAAATCGTGAGGGAAACCGTGGAGGTTCGAGTCCTCTCACCGGCACCAAATATTGAAATGATTGCGCTGATTGTACTTTGTACAGTCAGCGTTTTTTGCATGTTTACATACTTTACGAGCACCTGGCGGACTAACCTCCGACGGGTGCTTTTTGTTTATATCGATTGGCGTATGACCATACTGATAATTATCAAATACGGGTGATGTGATGCAGCATGAGTCAGATCGATATTGCAACGATTAAAGAAAAACTCGGTTACAGTAACGATATTATTTTTAAAGAATTCCAAATCGATTATGGTGGCAATTCTCGAAAAGTGAATTTGTTTTATGCGGATGGGCTAGTAAACACGGACTCTGTTCAAGATTTTATATTGGAGACTCTGATGGTGGAGTTTCCGAAGCTTAATACGAATCAGCATCCTTTTCTGGACTTGCTGACCGCGGGAGAAATAGAAGAAGTGACATCGACGGATACGATGTACTATAACCTGTTTTCCGGCCATGTCATTCTTATATGGGACAGCAATAAAATATTGTCCATTGCTATGAATGGAATTAAAGACCGTGCGGTTTCAGAGGCCATGACGGAAACGGTAAGCCGCGGCCCCAAAGAGTCGTTTACGGAATCCATTCGCACAAATACGGCTCTGGTCAGAAGGAAAATTAAGAATCCCGATTTGTGGCTTGAAAATATGAGAATCGGGAAAATGACCCAGACTAGTGTTTCCATAATGTATATAAAAGGTATTGTGAGCGATAAGATCTTGGAAGAGGTTCGTAACCGATTATCCAGAATAGATATTGACGGGATTCTGGAAAGCGGCTATATCGAAGAGCTGATTCAGGATTCCGCTTATAGTCCATTTCCGACCATGTACAACTCCGAACGGCCGGATGTTATCGCTGCCGAACTGCTGGAAGGCAAAGTGGCGATATTGGTGGATGGAACGCCTCATGTGCTTGTGGTTCCCGCTTTGTTCATTTCCTTCATGCATTCTGCGGAGGATTACTATCAACGCGCCGATATCAGCTCGCTGATAAGGATTCTCCGCTTTGTAGGCATCTTTATCGCTCTGTTAGGGCCATCGCTTTATATAGCCATCACGACCTTTCATCAGGAAATGCTCCCTACACAGCTGCTCATTGGACTTGCGGCCCAACGGGAAGGGATACCTTTTCCCGCATTTATCGAGGCGTTGATTATGGAGATTACGTTCGAGATCCTGCGTGAAGCCGGGGTTCGGATGCCTAGAACAATGGGTCAGGCTATTTCGATTGTCGGCACCTTGGTTATCGGACAGGCAGCTGTGGATGCGGGGATTGTTTCCGCTGCGATGGTAATAGTGGTATCCATCACGGCTATATCAAGCTTTGTTGTGCCGGCCATGAATATGTCCATTTCCATCCGGATGATCCGATTCGCGCTAATGGGGCTGGCTGCGTCCTTTGGTTTATACGGGATAATTCTAGGCATTTTTGCACTCGTGCTTCATTTATGCAGTCTCCGTACCTTCGGAGTACCGTATATGAGTCCATTTGGACCCTTTATTGCCGAGGATACGAAGGATACCTTATTCCGGCTGCCGCACTGGGCCATGCGGAAACGGCTGCGTCTAATTAGTCAGAATAATATTACCCGTGGCAATAACAAGCCTCCCGGGCCGAAGCGTTAATCGAGAATAAAGGCAACGAGATGAGGAATTGCGATGATGATGCGGAGAATATTAGTTCCCTTATTGTTTGTTTTAATAGCGATGACGCTGACTGGCTGCTGGAATCGCCGCGAGCTTAATGATCTGGCTATTGCCGTGGCAATCGGAATCGATAAGGATGGGGAGAATCAATATCAGGTGTCGGTTCAGGTCGTTGACCCGGGAGAGGTTGCCGCAAACAACAGAACGATGACGCGGACTCCCGTTACGTTTTACCAAGCGAGGGGACGAACCATATTTGAAGCCATACGCAAAATGACTACGGTATCGCCGAGACCTATATATTCTGCCCACCTTCGGATGTTAGTCATAGGCGAGGAGTTAGCCAAAGAAGGGATTGCCGATGCTCTTGAATACATGTCCAGATATTATGAGCATCGCACCGATTTCTACATCACCATTGCAAGAGAGACTACCGCAGCGAGCACGCTGAAAATATTAACCCATTTGGAAGCTATACCTGCAAATCAGATGTATTCTTCTTTGCTAAACTCGCAGAAGCAATGGGCGCCAACCGCATCGATAACGCTGGATCAGCTCATCATGGATATCGTTAGAAAAGGCAAACAACCGGTTGTCACCGGACTCCGCCTGAGAGGTGACCGTGAAAAAGGCGAAAGCAGGGAAAATGTTGAAAAAATTGCTTCACCCGCATACCTGCAGTATTCGGGCATGGCTGTTTTTAACGAGGATAAGCTTGTTGGATGGTTGAATGAAGGCGAAAGCAGAGGCTACTCTTTTATTCACAACGATGTACATGATACGGTCGGGGTTCTTAATTGTCCCGAGGGCGGGAGAATGACAATTGAGGTCATTCGTTCAAAAACGACAACCAAAGCCAGATTTGTAAACGGAGAACCGGAAATACATATAGGGATTCGTACCGAGGGCAGCATTGGCGAAGTGTTGTGTAAAATCGATCTGACTCAAAAGTCGTCTATTTATGAGTTGGAGCACGAAAGCGCGGAAGCGATACGGGGGTTTGTACAGAAAACAATCCATCAGGTTCAGGAAAAATACAAAGTGGACATATTTGGATTTGGAGATGTCGTTCATCGCGCGAATCCTTCCTATTGGAAAAGCGTTGAAAATGATTGGGATGCCGTCTTTCAGAAGATGCCGGTCAAGTTAGACGTTGTGGTAAATATCCGGCAGACTGGTACGGTTAGTAACTCGTTTATGCAAGAAATGAAGTAAGAAGGAATTAGCAACTATGATGAAATATATATGGCTATTCGCAGCCGCAGCTGTAATTATTCTGATTGAAGTGCCGTCATTGAGGAAGAGAAAGCTGAGGAAGGATCTTTGGGTATTCTTTTGCCTGCTGGGGTTAGGTATCGTACTGGTGATTATGAGGTTCCTCAATTTACATATTCCTAATCCGGTAAATGGGCTCGATTATATGCTGCGGCCGCTGGCCGAGGCGATTTTCCAAAATTTAAGCGGGAGGTGATGAGGGATGCTCGAGAAGGGAAAAATAAGTCACCGGCAGCTGACCGTTCTTACGCTTCTGTATACGATTGGCACCTCCATCCTGATCGTTCCTTCCATTATGGCCGTATTCTCCAAACAAGACGGCTGGATTGCATGCCTTATAGGAACAGCGGCCAATCTTCTAACCATATTGATTTATAGCGCGCTGGCCGGCCGCTATCCCACATTAACGCTTGCGGAGTTTAGCGAGAAGATATTGGGGAAGTGGCTAGGAAAGGTTATTTCGTTGTTTTTCCTTTCTTTTATCTTTTTGTTGTCTTCTTTCCTGCTTCGCGTCGTAGGGAATTTCATGACGACCCATATTATGCCGAATACGCCAATCGAAATAACGATTATTTTATTCATGGCTGTGGTGGTTTACGCGGTTCGGCTTGGTATTGAAACAACGGCTAGGGCAGCGGAGATTTTCTTGCCGTTTGTAATTGCATTGTTTCTATTCCTTACTTTCTTCCTGTTGCCCCAGATTAGAATAGATCGGGCTGAGCCTGTTTTCGAGAATGGAATAAAACCAATCCTGCTAGGCGCGTTTTATTATTTTAATCTTCAAGAACAGGTTATTCTTATGATGCTGGTTCCTTATACGAACAGGCCGGAAAAAGCAAGAAGCGCCTTGCTGGCGGGAACCTTGCTCGGCAGCGTGGTTATTATTGTTAGCGTACTGCTGTCGACGCTGGTACTGGGTACCGAATTCACGCAGAGGAATATGTATGCCAGCTATACCCTGGCTAAGCAAATCAGTGTGGGGAACTTTCTGCAGAGAGTCGAGGCCATGCTGGCAATTATATGGTTGATCACGATTTTTTTCAAAACGGTGGTTTGCATGTACGCCGTAACGCTTGGGACAGCCCAGACGCTGAGACTGAAGGACCCCCGTACGCTGACTCTGCCGTTTGCCCTTTTGCTTGTTTTCTTGTCTCTTCTCGTCTATGACAATATCGTTAGCTTTGTTGCGTTTACGCCTAAGGTATTCTCCTTGTATGCGACTATCTTTATGGTAATCATCCCGGTTGGGCTGCTCGGCATAGATGCTCTCCGTTCCAGCTTCAAGCAGAACCAATCATCATCATGAGGTGCTGACTCTTGCATAGGGTAAAGCACCTTTTTTGCGTAATAGGACAGGATTCGACCCTTAAGGCGGAAGAGCGACTCGACCTAGGTCTAGCATAGAAACCGTCGTTGGTCCGTTTTAGAAAGCACGGATTCGATCTACAATAGGAACATAAGCAAGAGAGATTCACAAGAAGAGAAAAACAAAGCAATCTTTGAGAGGCGGTGGAAGAAGCAATGGATGGTAAAAAAGCGTTAGGCTTATTGCTTGCAGTTGCAGGCGGTATCATGGTACTTAAATTCTTCGGCATCCATCTTGGTGCACTGGTAGGTACCCTGTTCGCAATCGTATTAATCGGACTTGGGGTAGTTGCCTGGAGGAGCAATAAAAAAATCATCGGCGGAATCGTCGGCGCAATCGGTATTTTGATGCTGCTGCCGGCATTGTCGAAACTGATTATGCTGGGTATCGCGGTTGTGCTGATCCTGTTCGGTATTTCGATGGTGAAAAAAAATAACAACAATCGACATTTCTAATAAAAAAAGTTGGGAGGGCCATACATGAGCATTATGCGGCGAGTGCGCGACATTACAGTGGCAAGTTTAAATGAAAGACTGGAGAAAGCAGAAGATCCGGTTCGCCTGATTGACCAGTTTCTCTGGTCCACACGCGAAGAGATTATTCAAGCGGAACGGCTGCACCAGCAATATCTAGGACATAGCAATCATCTCAAAGCGCAATGGCTGCAAGCAGAGCAGCAGAAGGAAAAACGCGAGCAGCAAGCATTGACCGCGCTGAAAGCCGGCGAGGAGCAGCTTGCGCGAATCGCTCTTCACGAGAAGACAACCAGCGAGGAGCGCTCGAATCAATACCGCGAGCTGTATGAGCAAAGCCGTCAGAATACGGTCGATCTTGAAGATCAGCTTCGCGAAATGCGCAGCGAGTACCAGCTTGTCTATGACAAACGCGAATATTACGCGGCAAGAATGGAGTCGCTCAGACTTCAGCAGCGCATGAATGCGCGGTATACGGAGGGCGGCCAGGCGGGCGGCGTTCAGCCGGGCTCAATGTTCCGCAGATTGGAAGACCGGATCGGCGATATGGAAATGGAAGCAAAAAGCTTGCATGATCTTCGCCGGATGGGCAAAGAGTTCATCAGCGAAGCAGGCAACCAGGTGCAATCCGTTATCGAACGCGAGCTGCAGCAATTAAAGAAGAAACTTGAGAAGGAAGGATGGTCGTCTTGAAAAAACTGTACCGCTCCACCCGCGACAAGAAGCTGTTTGGTCTTTGCGGCGGACTCGCGGAAATGATCAATGTCGATGCGACTCTTATCCGTATCCTGCTCATCGTCGTTACCATCTTTACAAGCGGATTCGCAATTCCTGTCTATATCATTGCCGGCCTTATCGTTCCTAAGGAACCAACGTTTTATAACGGTCACGGCTTTGGACCCGGCGGGTTTGGAGGCGGCTACGGCGGCAGCGGGTACGGCAACGGCTATAACGGTGGTCAAGGCGGCCAAGGCGGCTTCGGTTCCTCCTTCGGCGGTCCTTACAAAAACCCGCCGCAAGGACAATGGGATAACTTCTCGCAAGCACGTCCAAGCCAGCAAGCTTCGTCGCAATTCGATAGCATGATGGATGATCTCGAAAAAAAAGCACTTCGTAAAGAAATTGAAGAATTACGCGCCAAATTGGCTAAATATGAGAAGGGAGAGATTTAACAATGGGAATCTTTAAAAGAATGAAGGATCTGACTAAGGCATCGGTGAATGAGGTATTGGATAAAATGGAAGATCCGGTAGTCATGCTGAATCAATATCTGCGCGACATGGAATCGGAAATTCATCAAGCGGAAGTAACGGTAGCGAAACAAATGGCGAACGAACGCCGTCTGAAACAACGTCTGGATGAAGCGGTACGCAGCATTGCCGACCGCGAGTCGAAGGCAGAAGCAGCGCTTCGCGCCGGCCAGGAAGAGTTCGCTCGCAAGCTGCTCGAAGAGAAGCTTTATTTCGACCAGAAGGTGAACGAATACAGCGATCTTCATGCGCAAGCGAAAACGCAAGCCGAAGAGCTGATGCAGCAATTGCACGGCATGAAGGATGAGTTCTACCAGCTTCGCAATAAACGCAATGAGCTGGCATCCCGCGCTCAAATCGCCAAAGCGCAAAAGCAAATGGCTCAAATTTCTTCGAACCATACGATCGACAGCGGTACGGCTTCGAGAGGCTTCTACCGTATGGAAGAGAAAATCATGCAGCTTGAAGCTGAAGCGGATGTTCTTCGCACTCCTTACTCGGCAGCATACAGCGGTACAAGCAACAACACAGGCTCCTTTAGCGCCGCTGATATGGAGAAAAAGCTGAAGGTTGACGAGCAGCTTGAAGCTTTGAAAAGCAAGCTGAACAAACCGGAAGAAGTATAATTAACCAGAAGTATGCAAAAACGGGAGAGCGGACCGGGTAACCGCAATTTCATTAAGCTTTAACTTAATGAAATTGCCGGGGGGATCGGTCTGCTCTTCCCTGCGTACGTATTTGAAGGAGTGGACCTGGATGGCTGAAGGACAAGCGAATGAGCACCATCGTGCGGAGAGGCCCAATAAAGAAGCAAGACGCAAAAATGTGACCGAGACCGTATTATGGCTCATTATTATCGTGAGTCTTGTCATCATTGTGCTGCAAGCGATTGGTTACGTGCGACTGTATACTTTCCAAGGCAAGTGGGCTATCTTAGGACTTACCGTAATCGGAGCAGCAATGGCGGCAGCAGCGATCGTTGGTTTTCTGCAGAATTCCAAGCTCAAGCAGGCCGTTGAACGGCTCAGCGAGCAGCAACGCAGACGCAGCTATCGGGTAACGCTGAATTCGGCGGAGGAGGAAGGCGGTGTTCCGGTGTCCGAACAGGAGCAAAGCGATGCGATCTGGACGGAGAAGGTCAAGTTCTCGGCTGTTATCGAGGAACGCCAGCGGCTTGCAAGAGAGCTGCATGACGCGGTCAGTCAACAGCTGTTCGCGATCTCGATGACGGCGACGGCTGTCAGCCGTACGATTGAGCGGGACTGGGAGCGGGCGAAGAGACAGGTACAGCTCATCGAAGAGATGGCTTCCGTAGCGCAATCCGAGATGCGCGCCCTGCTGCTGCATTTAAGACCCGTTCATCTGGACGGCAAAAATCTGGCTGCCGCATTAACCGCGCTGGTGGACGAGCTTAAGCAGAAGGTTCCGATGACGATTGATTTGGACGTTGATGACTCGATTACGATGAAGCCCGGGGCCGAGGACCATTTGTTCCGGATCGCGCAAGAAGCCTTGTCGAATACCCTTCGGCACGCAAAAGCGGAAAGTATGGAAATTAAGCTGCATCGGAAAGGCCCCGAAGTACGTATGTTATTAAAAGATACCGGCATCGGGTTCGACCTGGAAGCGAAGAAGCAAACCTCTTACGGATTATTAACGATGGAAGAGCGTGTGAATGAGCTTGGCGGCTATTTACATATGATCTCGAGACCGGGAGAGGGAACAAGCATCGATATCCGGGTTCCGATTGACGGCGAGATAGAGAAGTAAGGACCATGTACATGTGAAGGAAGCGGTGAATAAGGTGGAACCGATCGAGCAACTGAATGAACGGATTAAAGTATTATTAGTGGATGATCATGAGATGGTGCGTATCGGGCTTGCTGCGGTGCTCGATACGGAAGAAGGTATCGAAGTCGTAGGGGAAGCTAGCAACGGTTATGACGGAATTCGTCTGGCTCAGGCCTACAAGCCTGACATCGTGCTTATGGATCTTGTTATGGACGGCATGGATGGCGTGGAAACAACGCAAAAGCTGCTTGAGCTGTATCCGGAGTGCAAGGTTATCGTATTAACCAGCTTTATCGATGATAGCAAGCTGTATCCGGTTATTGAAGCGGGGGCGTTCAGCTACCTGCTCAAGACGGCGAGAGCAACGGAGATTGCGGATGCGATACGCGCAGCGGCACGCGGACAGTCGGTATTGGAATCGCAGGTTGCCGCCAAAATGATGAACCGTCTCCGCAAGCCGAAGCAGCCGGTACAGGCCGCGCTTCATGATGATTTGACGGAGCGCGAGATGGACGTGCTGAAGCGGGTAGCGCAAGGAATGTCCAATCAGGAAATAGCGGACGAGCTGTTTATCGGCGTGAAGACCGTGAAATTCCACATTACGAACATCTTTAACAAGCTTGACGTCGAGGACCGTACGCAAGCGGCGATTTATGCGCATAAGCAAGGGATTGCGGAGTAGAATGCATGGTTTTTATCAGATTGGGGCTGGCCTGAAGTTGAACTTTAGGAGAGCCCCTTTTTTCGTCTTACGGCTGGAGGGAGAGACCTGTTTTTGTTAAAATAAGTTAAAGGCGGCGGTTAAGAAGCATTCCGCTAGCAGGAAAAGGCCAATACGTTGCCATGGTATTGTAATAACAGCTGTAGGGCTGCAGAAGCGGCATATCCTTGCGCAGCAAATCCAGCACTCTTGCAGAAAGAGGTTCTTCCAGCGCTTTGTGAAGAGAGGTGATCCAGCCTCTTGGACCGGTAAGCAGCTGAACGGAGGATTCGACCTTGCACGGGTCGGGGAGCTGGATCTGCCAGGTACCGTTCACAAGCATCAGTCCATATTCAACCGCAGCAGGATGGGACATTGCTTGCTCGATAGAAAGCTTAAGCCGTGGATGAAGGAAGGGTTCAGCCTCTTCGAGGAAAGCAAGCAGTCCGTTTACGGCTGCTGCTACCTTCAGTAGTTCTTCCTCAATGACGGACAACGTTGGATTTTGTTTGATTTTACGGGCAGAGAGCCGGATCATCAGCTGGGCTTGTCTGCTGTGCAGAAGCCATCCTGCCGCCGTTTCGGCAGCATGACGGTAAGGGACGCCCCAATCGAAGCTGTCGAATAGATCGGATCCGGGAGGCAGCCTTATCGGCTCTTCTTCACGGAATGTACTTTTGCCGTAAGGGCGAACCGGGGAAACGGCTTGAAGCCGATCGGTTTGCCTGGCAGGGGTTATAGACAACATTGGCATTTAGACTGCCTCCTTTTGCGTCTGGTATGACCAGCATAGTATGCTTTTGCGGCAAAGGCTGGCGAATGGTGTCTGTCAGAACAAAAGAAATAAGAAGGCAACAAGCGCAAAATCAAGCGTGATCAAATCGCGGAACGGATAGTATGGGCGAGGCTCGTAGTAGTAAGGGTCAAACGGATAGGATTGCGTTTGGACGGGTTGTTCCGGCTTGCTTGATTTGGCTTGCTGCTGGAATTTGGATTTCGAGTTTTTTTTGCTCTTTTTCGAAGAAGATTTATCCGGAACAGCCTCCGGTTCATCCGCATCGGAAACGTTAGGATCTCCATTAAGCGTAAGCTTTCCGCCCTTGCATTTGCTCAGCCTGCCGATATGCCTCGATCCATCTTTCATAATGATATACACGGGCATTCCGCAATATCTCGACACGATATCTTCCTCGAGAGGATAAATCTGTTCCATTCAAGCTCCTCCTTATGTTTACTTGCATTAGGCTTTGCAACCAGTGTATTCACCCAGAGGCGAATAGGTATGGTTAAACACCTAGCAGTAATAAACGGTCAAGGGAGGTTATTGTCATCGCAGCGAATCGATTTGTTCAAACGACAGCCGAGCAGTCCAACCGGCGGAAAGCACGGCGAGCGGTTATGTTGGCGGCCGCTGTACTGGCGGTCGGCATCATCTGGGCAGTCTTCAATAGGGATGAGCTCCGTTCCGACGAGAATCCGGGAATCGTTGCCCATGATCTCGCTCTGATATGGCAGTGGACGGACAAGCTCTACAGCAAAGGCGCGGCGAATGCGGAATGGACAATAAGATGGGACCTTGAAGGGGAAGCAGCTGACCTGGAGCGAGCGGAACAACAGCTTCAGGCGGATGAAAAAGGGCAGAAGCAGGGAACACTGTCCATATTCCCGCTAAACTCGGATCATCAGGCGTTGCTTGTATTTACGACCGGCCAAAAGGCGGACAAGGAGCAGCTGCTTGCCGTTGTAAACCGTACGGAAGCCATCTTAAAGAAAGAGGGCGTTTCCTATTCCGGAGGTATGACGGTTCGGGGCAAGACGGAATATAATAACGCAGCGGAACGTCTGGCCCAAGCCACGGGTGGCAAGCGGGTTGACCGGTATAAGGACGAGAGCGGAACGGTCAGCGAAGCCTACTACTCGGAAAAGCTGTTCTCTTCGGTGGAAGCGGGAGCGGGGAAGAAGGCGAATCTGCAAATTGCCGAGCATCGGGAAACGGAGTCCGGGACGTTGTCTCTGATCGTCGGAACCCCGCTAATTACGGGAGATTACACCGTTTCCGAAGCAGGAAACGATTAGAAGAAATATGATGGCCAATTAGTTTTTTTTATGATTGGATGAATAGCAGTTTAAGGATTAATATGCTAAACTACATAAATAAAAATAAAAAAATATATGGAAAGAATGAGGGAACTAACTGAAATGAACGTTGAATCATCAAATGCGCAAGGCGCTATTTATTATATCTTCGGGGCGACAGGCGATTTGGCGAAGCGCAAGTTGTTTCCTGCCTTGTTCAGCTTATATAAAGAAGGAAAGCTGTCTGAAAATTTCGCCGTTGTAGGCCTCGCACGCAGAGAGCGTACTAACGAGCAGTTCCGCGCCGACCTGTATGAGTCGATCGTGGAATTCTGCCGTTACAAAGCAGATGACGTAGAGCTCTGGAACCGTTTTGCGGAGCACTTCGAATACATGCCGCTTGATATTAACAATGTGGAAGCATTCCGCGGTCTGGCTACTCTGTCCGATCAACTGGATGCCAAATTCAATATTCCGGGCAACCGTCTGTTCTATCTGGCGCTTGCACCGTCGCTGTTCGGCCCCGTATCGTTCAGCCTGCGCGACGGCGGACTGCTCGAATCCAAGGGCTGGCACCGCGTCGTAATCGAGAAGCCGTTCGGCTATGATCTGGAATCGGCCCAAAAGCTGAATGACCAAATCACGCAAGTCTTCAAAGAAGAAGAAATTTACCGCATTGACCACTACCTCGGCAAAGAGATGGTTCAAAATATTCAAGTGATCCGTTTCGCAAATGCGTTTTTTGAGCCGCTCTGGAACAATAACCATATCGCAAACGTGCAAATCACGCTCTCCGAAACGGTTGGCGTGGAAGAGCGCGGTGGTTATTATGACAAGTCTGGCGCCCTTCGCGACATGGGCCAAAACCATATGCTTCAAATGCTGACGATGATCGCAATGGAGCCGCCTAGCCGTCTGCATGGCGAAGATATCCGCGACGAGAAGGTTAAGGTGCTTCGCTCCCTTCGTCCGTACAAATCGAGCGACGAAGTGCGCAATCTGGTTGTACGCGGCCAATACAGCGAAGGCTCCCTCAATGGAAAAGAGCTTCCCGGTTACCGCCAAGAGGACTCGGTAGGCGAGAACTCTACAACGGAAACTTATTTTGCTGCCAAGCTGGCGGTTGACAACTTCCGCTGGGCGGGAGTACCGTTCTACATCCGTACAGGCAAACGCCTTCCGGTAAAAACAACGGAAGTGGTTATCGAGTTCAAATCGATGCCGCAAAACGTATTGTTCGCGCAGCGTCATGACCTGCAGCCGAACCTGCTCGTTATTCGCGTTAACCCGATGGAAGGCATCTATATTAAAGTAAATGCCAAAACGCCGGGCGAAGACAATTCGGTACAGCCTGTAAACATGGAATTCTGCCAAAGCTGCCAAATCGGCATCAATACGCCGGAAGCTTACGAGCGCCTGATCCATGATGCGGTTCGCGGCGATTCGACGTACTTCACCCGTTGGGATGAAGTGGCGCAAGCATGGGAATTCGTTGACCGCATTGCGGCTGCATGGCGTGAAGATTCGGCTGATCTGCAGCACTATCCTGCAGGCTCGTGGGGCCCGGAGAAAGCTGAAAAGCTGCTGGCGCAAGACGGCTTCAAATGGTGGCCGGTTAACGGGCAAGAAGAAGACAATGTGATTTGGGTATCGAATAGCGGCAAGTAATTTATTTCAAGCACACCGCTGACGGAGGGATATGCCTTTATGTTTAAGGTTTACGATATTTCGATGACAATCGAAAAGGGCATGCCGGTATGGGGCAACCATGACGGCAAGCAGCCCGAAATCAACTCCCAGCCTACCTCTCCAGACGGCGTTAACGAATCGCGCATCGATATGGATGTCCATTGCGGCACCCATGTCGATGCGCCTCTGCATATGTTGCCGGAGGATGGCTCAACAATCGAAACAATCGGTCTCGAGGAGCTGGTCGGGAATGCCCGGGTTCTGGACTTCACGGACGTGAACGACAGCATCACGAGAGAAGACCTGGAGAAGCATGGCCTGCAAAAGGGCGAGTTCATTCTCGTAAAAACGAAGAACTCATTTACGGATTCCTTTGAATCCGATTTCGTATTCTTGCGGGAGGATGGCGCCCGTTACCTCGTTGAGGTAGGGGTTCGCGGGATTGGTACGGACGGACTTGGGATTGAACGCTCCCAGGCGGAGTATCCAACCCACCGGACATTGTTCCGCAACAATGTCATTATTGTAGAAGGGCTTCGCCTGAAGGAAGTGCCCCCTGGCTCTTATTTCATGGTGATTGCGCCTTTGAAATTGACCGGTATCGAAGCGGCGCCCGCACGCGCGCTGCTGATCGGGAATGGATAAAGGAGCGTTGCCTCGCGGCAACGCTATGAAGGGAAGGCAAGCATGAGCCAAACGTTAAGCAATGAAATTACACAGGAAGTAGATAAGCGCCGTACCTTTGCGATTATCTCTCACCCTGACGCCGGTAAAACCACATTAACGGAGAAGCTCCTCTTATTCGGGGGAGCTATTCGTCTTGCAGGGTCGGTAAAAGCCCGCAAAGCGAGCCGCCACGCTACATCCGACTGGATGGAAATCGAGAAGCAGCGCGGTATCTCCGTTACGTCCAGCGTGATGCAGTTCGATTACCTCGGACATCGGGTTAACATTCTGGATACACCAGGTCACCAGGATTTCTCCGAAGATACGTACCGTACGCTGACTGCAGCGGACAGCGCGGTCATGCTGATCGACGTTGCGAAAGGCGTCGAGGCGCAGACGATCAAGCTGTTCCAGGTCTGCCGCAAACGCGGTATTCCGATCTTCACCTTTATTAACAAGCTGGACCGCGAAGGCCAAAGCCCATTCGAGCTGATGGAAGAGCTGGAGCGGGTTCTCGGCATTCGTTCGGTGCCAATGAACTGGCCAATCGGCATGGGCCGCGAGCTGTGCGGCGTATACGACCGGATGAAAAATCAGGTTGAGCTGTTCCAAGGCAATGACCACAGCACGATCGAGGTTCGCAAAGTCGATGATTATAATGATCCGGTTATTCGAGAAATGGCTGGAGACTACCTGCATGATCAGCTTATACAGGATTTGGAGCTGCTTGACGTAGCGGGCGATCCGTTTGATTTCGATAAAGTGCGGGCAGGCGAATTGACACCGATCTTCTTCGGAAGCGCCGTGAACAACTTCGGCGTTCAAACCTTCCTGGAGAACTTCCTGGAGCTTGCTCCAAAGCCTGCTCCGCGGATGAGCACCAGCGGTTCGGTTGACCCGACAAACGAGAAGTTCTCCGGTTACGTGTTCAAAATCCAAGCCAACATGAACCCGGCGCACCGCGACCGTATCGCTTTCCTTCGGATTTGCTCCGGGCGTTTCGAGCGCGGTATGAGCGTCCGCCATGTCCGCGCGGGCAAAGACATTAAGCTGTCCCAGCCGCAGCAATTCCTGGCGCAGGACCGCGATATTGTCGAGACGGCTTATCCGGGCGATATTATCGGTCTGTTCGACCCGGGTATTTTCCGGATTGGCGATTCCTTATCGCAAGGCTCCGAGGTCGTATTCGACGAGCTGCCTACATTCTCTCCGGAGATCTTCGCCAAGGTTACCGTGAAGAACGCTTTGAAGCATAAGCAGTATCAGAAGGGGATAGACCAACTGACGGAGGAAGGCACCATTCAGGTGTTCTACTCGGCAAGCGGCTTTGCTGACGAAACGATTCTTGGCGTAGTCGGCCACCTGCAGTTCGAGGTATTCGAGTACCGGATGAAGGGCGAATACGGCGTTGATATTCAGCTGCACCGTATGCCGTTCCAATTCGCGCGCTGGATCATTGACGATAAGATCGATCCTTCGAAGTTCCGGATCAACTCTACCCTTGTGAAGGACAAAAAGGGCAATTACGTTGTTCTCTTCGAGAATGAATATGCGATGCGCACCGCGATGGATAAGAATCCAACCATGAAATTCCTGGAGACTGCTCCATAAGCTTAAAACGAATAAGAAAATCCCCTGATCGGATGAGATCAGGGGATTTTTTGCATTGCGTTGCTATTGCCGGTATCGAATAATTTGCTCAATCAAATCCCGTTCGACTTCCTTGTTATACGCTTTGACCATGCGGGAGATTAAGAAGAGATCCACGATAACCCAGATGAACAAGGCGGCAGCAGGAAGAGCGAATAGGATGGTGCTGATAATTAACAAAGCCTTTTGTTCAGCTGCGGAAGCAATACTGAGTAATATATAGGCTAGAGTTGCGATGAGGAAAAGAATCAGCTGGATAATGGCCGTTTTCTTGCGCTTCAGATAAAAGCGGTGTACGCCGAGGTGACCGCCAAGAAGCATCAGATAAGCGATAGCAGCCGATTTTTCGCTACTCCGCATCTCGGAGTTGAATACCATCAGTTCATTCAGCGTGAGGTCTTGCCGATTCATGATGACCTCCTAGAATGAGCCACCGTGAAAATGCTTGTGAGCCATAATTTCGTCAATAAGCTGGCCTTCAACCGCGCGGTTGCGGTCTCTCACCCATGTGTGCAGGAGGAAAGCATCCACGATCCACCAGATGGAAGTCACAATCACGCCGATAACGGAAATGGAAAGAATAAGCTGTGCAATAGCGGAGCCTGTACGCCCGAGATAGAAGCGGTGACCGCCAAACATGCCGAGGAAATACCAGAGAACGTAAGCGATGACCATATTCTTGCCACGATCCTTCACCTCTTGCTCCAGCAGAAGTAGCTCCCTGGCGTCTAGTTGGCTTTTTTGCGCGATGTTAAATGACATGTACTGCTCCCCTTTATCTAAATTGTAGTCTACCAGCTAAAGTATAGGGGTTATGTAAAAATCATACAACCCAAATTTTCATAATATTAATGGAAATCTTTATTGGCTTATCCGGTTGACGGAATAGCGCTTTCATGACATAATGTACGCGTGTACATTACAGCTAAACAGCAGCAAAAGACTTAAGTAATAAATGCAATAACAGGAGGCGCCGACTATCAGCAGGAAAGAAGTAGCGAAGCTGGCCGGTGTATCGGAAGCAACGGTATCCCGGGTACTTAACAATGTAGGGCCTATTAAGGAAGAGACACGAATTCGCGTGCTGGAGGCGGCCAAAGAGCTGGGGTATGTGCCTAATGCGCTTGCCCAGCGCTTTGCCAGGAGGAAAAGCGGAAACGTTGGCGTCATTCTGCCGTTTGTGCCGAAGGTTCATCTGTTCTCGACCTATTACTTTGCGGAAATATTAAGCGGGATCGGCGAGGCGGCGAAGGCCTGCAACTATGATCTGCTGCTAATCTTCCGGGAGCCGGACAGTCCGCGTGATTACGCAAAGCTGTTCCGGACGCAGAAGGTGGATGCCTGTATCGTGCTGGGCGCTCAAAATGTTGCCGAGGAACGTGCCGCGCTAGCCGAGCTTCAGGAGGAAGGTTATCCATTCTGCCTCGTGAACCAGCGGTTTGACGAGGAAGGATACCTGACCGTCGATGCGGACCATGAGTCGGGAAGCTATGCGGCGGTTCAGCATCTGATTGCAAACGGTTTCAAGCAGATTGCCTTCCTGAACGGTCCGGATGCTTTCTCGAGCAGCGGGGACAGGCTTGCCGGCTATAAGCGCGCGCTGGAGGAATCGGGGATCCGGCACGAGGATGAGCGGATATTCACCGGTAATTACAGCAGGAAGAGCGGGTATGAAGCGGCCTCACGGCTATCCGAGGGAATCAGGAGCAAGCGGATTGACGCTGTTTTCGCGGCCAATGACCGGATGGCGATTGGTTTGATGGACGGTCTTCGGGAGTACGGCATTGAAGCGGGCAAGGATATCGGCCTGATCGGTTACGATGATTCGGACAGCTCCAGAATCGTAACGCCGAAGCTGTCAACGGTATCGGTTCCTTTTTACGAGATGGGACGACGAGCCGCCATGAAGCTGCTGGCAGCGGAAACCGAAGAGCCGGGGAATACGATTCTTCCCGTTCAACTCATTAAGCGAGAAACAACCTAAAATAAGTTATCGAGAGGCGGTAGTTTAAGAATGAGCAAACTTCGTGTCGGAATGGTTGGTTATAAATTTATGGGTAAGGCACACAGCAACGCGTACCGCGCGCTGCCGATGTTTTTCCCGGAAACCGCTGTACTGCCGGAAATGACCGCGATTTGCGGCCGTGATCCGGTAGGTCTCGAGAAGGCGCGGACACAATTCGGCTGGCAGAGCGGCGAGACGGATTGGCGCAAGCTGGTCGCGCGCGAGGATATTGATCTGATCGACATTAATGCGCCAAGCGACGCTCATAAGGAGATTACGATTGCGGCCGCCGAAGCGGGCAAGCATCTGTTCTGCGAGAAGCCGCTTGCGCTGACGCTGGAGGATGCGAACGAAATGCTGGCTGCTGCCGAGAAAGCAGGCGTGAAGCATATGGTTGGCTTTAACTACCGCTTTGCTCCGGCTGTCCAGTTGGCGAAGAAGCTGATCTCGGAAGGCCGTATCGGTAAAATCCATCATTTCCGCGCCGTTTTCCTGCAGGACTGGATTCTTGATCCGGAATTCCCGCTGGTATGGCGCCTGAAGAAGGAAATCGCCGGTTCCGGCTCGCATGGCGACCTTGGCGCGCACTTGATCGATATGGCCCGTTTCCTCGTTGGCGAGTTCCAGGAAGTCATCGGGATGGAAGAGACCTTCGTCAAGGAACGTCCGGTTTCCGAATCGATGACGGGCCTTAGCGCAACAAAAAGCGGTGCGGACGCGCCGCGCGGGGAAGTAACGGTTGACGACGCAACGCTGTTCCTGACAAGGTTCGAGAATGGCGCGCTTGGCAGCTTCGAAGCTACGCGCTTTGCTGCAGGACACCGTTGCACGAATGCGTTCGAGATTAACGGCAGCAAAGGCAGCATCAAATTCGACTTCGAACGGATGAACGAGCTTGAGGTTTACTTCACGGAGGATGCCGACGATGTGCAAGGCTTCCGCCGCGTACTCGCAACCGATGCTTCCCATGCTTACATGGATGCCTGGTGGCCGGCCGGTCACACCATCGGATACGAGCATACGTTCACTCATGAGGTGCATGAGCTGATGACGGCAATCGCGGAAGACCGCCAGCCGGTGCCGAACTTCCATGACGGCGTGAGATGCCAAGAGGTGCTTGTTGCGGTGGAACGTTCGATTGCGGAACGTCGCTGGGTTGCTTTGAAAGAGTTCCAATAATTCTGCGGGCAGAGGAGACTAACGAAGACGATGAGAAAAGCACTAATCGTATGGGGCGGCTGGGACGGTCATCAGCCGAAGGAAGTTGCGGGTATTTTTGAAGACGTGCTGGTGAAGGAAGGCTACGAGGTTGAAGTGTCGGATACGCTGGACGCGTTTGCGGACGGGGAAAAACTGAAGGGCCTCGATCTAATCGTACCGATCTGGACGATGGATAAGATTAAGCCGGAGTATGTGCAAAACGTATCGGAAGCCGTTCAAAGCGGGGTTGGCCTTGCCGGCTGTCATGGCGGCATGTGCGACGCTTTCCGGGAAAACGTGGACTGGCAGTTCATGACCGGCGGCCAATGGGTAGCGCATCCGGGCAATGACGGTACCGATTACGTCGTAAACATCAAGCATAGCTCCAGCCCGCTGACGGAAGGCATCGAGGACTTTGAAGTCAGCTCGGAGCAGTATTACCTGCATGTCGATCCGGCTGTTGAAGTGCTCGCAACAACCCGTTTCCCGGTGACCGAAGGGCCTCACTCCCTGAACAAGGCGGTTGATATGCCGGTAGCTTGGACGAAGCGCTGGGGCGTTGGTCGCGTCTATTATAACTCGCTTGGCCATCAAGCCAACATTATCGATATTCCCGTAGTCAAAGAAATGATGCGCCGGGGCTTCAACTGGTGCGCGGAAGGCAAAACGGCAGCGGTAAACGGAGGGACTCACGCTCATGCAAAAGCTTAAGGTCGGCGTTATCGGAACAGGCAATATCAGCAGCGCGTATTTGAACAACGGCAAGAAATTCGATTCGATGGAAATTGTCGCTTGCGCGGATTTGGACGTAGACCGGGCGAAGGCGAAAGCCGAGGAATTCGGCATCCGAGGCTGCTCAGTGGAAGCGCTGCTCGCCGATCCGGAAATCGGTATGGTCATCAACCTGACGATTCCGCAGGCGCATGCGGCGGTATGCCTGCAGGCGCTTGAAGCCGGCAAGCATGTATACGTAGAGAAGCCATTCGCGGTTACCCGCGAAGAAGCGCAAGCCGTGCTTGAGCTTGCGACACGCAAAGGGCTGCTTGTGGGCAGCGCGCCGGATACGTTCCTTGGCGGCGGTATTCAAACGAGCATCAAGCTGATCGAAGACGGCTGGATCGGTACGCCAATCGGCGCAACGGCCTTTATGATGTCGGGCGGTCATGAGACTTGGCATCCGGCACCGGAGTTTTATTATCAGAAAGGCGGCGGCCCGATGTTCGATATGGGTCCGTACTATCTGACGGCTATGGTAGCCATGCTTGGACCTATCAGCCGCGTAACCGGCATGGCCCGCGCTTCGTTCCCGGAACGGACGATTACAAGCCAGCCGAAGTTCGGTCAAAAAATTCAGGTTGAGGTTCCGACGCATGTCGCCGGCATTATCGAGTTTGCATCCGGTCCAATTGGAACGATTCTGCAAACCTTTGACGTAAGAGGCGGCTCCACTTTGCCTCGAATCGAGGTATACGGATCTGCGGGAACGCTGCTTGTTCCGGATCCGAATACATTTGGCGGTCCTATCCAGTTCAAACGCGCGGGCTCGCATGAGTGGTCTGAGATTCCGCTCGTGTATCCGAACACGGATAACGTACGCGGCCTAGGCGCTGCCGATCTTGCGAAAGCGGCGCTTACCGGACGCAAGGCGCGTCCAAGCGGCGAGCTTGCTTATCACGTGCTGGAAGCGATGCATGGCTTCTTCGATGCGGCCGAGCAAGGCGCACATTATATCATGAAGAGCAGCTGCGAGAAACCGGCGCCGTTTACGCTTGGTCTTCAACCGAACAGCTTGGACTAATTTGTCAAATATAAGCCATTCTAGGTCGGCGGGTATCCCGCCGGCTTTTTTTCGATTAAACCCTCTTATGGCCCGAGTTAAATTATGGTATCTTTTGGGTAGAAGCCTGAAAGGGGTTATGCCTGATGACTGCTCAAACGCAGAACCGCGTGCTCATCCGTAATGGGATTGTTGTGCTTGAAGACCAGCTTGTCGCTGCAACGATCGCCGTCAAGGACGGTATCATTGACGCGCTTCTGACTGATGAAGAGGCTATTCGGCAGTATGAGCATAGCTGCGGAGATAAGGCTATGAATCGGATTGATGCAGCAGGGCGATATATTCTCCCCGGATTAATTGATATTCATAACGACGCGATAGAGAAAGAAGTGCAGCCACGGCCCAATACTTTATTTCCGCTCGCGATGTCGTTCCTGGAGTTCGAACGCAAAATGCCGCTTCACGGCATTACAACGATGTACCATTCTTTGTCGCTTGGCGTTGGCTTAAGCTTGCGGGGGGATCATCTGTTTACCGGGATGGTTGAGTGTATTGACCAGTACAGGAGAGAGCGCTCGGTCATCCGGAACCGAATCCATTTGCGTTACGAAGTCTCTTACTTGGCGGGTTATCCAATCGTTGAGCAGTATATCAAAGACAGGAAGATAGACTACTTGTCCTTTATGGATCATTCCCCGGGTCAAGGACAATACAGGGCGCCGGGATCTTTTGAACGATATGTCATGAAAAATCAAGGGGTTGGCATCGAGGAAGTACAGGTTATCGTCGAAGAGCTGCTTATGCGCAGAAACCAGATCGATTGGGAGAATCTCCGCGAGCTCAGCCGTTTGGCTGGACAGCAGGGTATTCGGCTTGCTTCCCATGACGATGATTCGGTTGAGCAGGTGGAGCGTTCAAGGGGATTTGGCGTTTCGGTAACGGAATTCCCCATTAACATGGAAACCGCCCAATATGCCGCAAGATCGGGTCTATTCGTATGCGTGGGGGCGCCGAATCTCGTTAGAGGAGGATCCCATGATCATAACCTGCGCGCATTGGATGTTATCAAGGAAGGCGAAGCAACTATTATATGCTCCGATTATCATCCGTCCTCATTATTAAAGGCTATCTTTATGCTTGCAGAGCAGGAAGTGCTGGATTTGCCGGCGGCTGTTCGTTTGGGGACTCTTTACCCGGCGCAGGCGCTTGGCATTGCCGATCAATACGGCTCGATTGCGCCGGGTAAAGCCGCAGATTTAATTCTTGTTGATCAATACCAAGGCCATCCTTGGGTTACGCATACCATTGTCGGCGGTAAAACCGTCTATACAGCGGATGCGCGTTAGGTCGCAGCAGGCTTCATTTGCTGAAGCTTCGCATGCAGGGCATCAACAAGCTTTGACTGCTCCTCGGCGGATATCTCTTTCCAGATCAGCTCGAATAATACGCCAAGTCCGGGGAGCGTTTTTTCCTCATTGCCGACGGAGTCCTCGATAACGTCCTTCATTTGTTCTTTTGTGTTGTTTCTGACGTTGTTGATAATGGCTTGACGCAAATCCAGATTAATCAATCGGATTCCCTCCAAGTCTTCATGAAATCGTGCTTCATTACTGTTTCCGAATCGGGCGATTTTCATCCGGGCACGGTGGATATGCTATAATAATCAGGATTAGGCAATGTCGTAAACGCATCTTGCAGGCTTTGAAGGGAGTAGGATGAAACGAAATGGCCAAGAAACAATTTGCAGTTATCGGGATGGGGCGATTCGGCTCCAGTATCGCCAGTTCGCTAACGGAAATGGGCTTTGAGGTGCTGGCTATCGATTCGAGCGAAGACAAAATCCAGGACGCCATTAATAAAGTTACCCATGCCGTATCGGCGGATTCAACGGATGAAGAGGCGCTTCGTTCCCTTGGCATCCGCAACTTCGATGTTGTCGTGGTGGCCATCGGGGAAGATATTCAGGCAAGTATTCTCACTACGCTAATCCTGAAGGATCTCGGCGTAAAAATGATTGTCGTCAAAGCACAAAACGAATTGCACGGCAAAGTATTAACCAAGATCGGTGCGGATAAAGTGGTTTATCCGGAGCGGGATATGGGAATGCGCGTCGCTCATCATTTGATTTCCCCTAATATCCTGGAGTATATCGAGATCTCGGAGGATCACAGCATTATTGATCTGAGAGCGCCGGAAGCGATGATCGGGAAAAGCCTCAAGCAGCTGGACATCCGGGCGAAATTCAAATGCAACGTAATGGCGATCAAGACGAATGGACAAATGAACATCGCTCCTTATCCGGATGATCTAATCCGTCCGGAGGATGTCCTTGTTATCGTTGGAAGAAACGCGGATTTATCCAATTTGGAAATAGCTTATTCGGAAGGCTGATCGGAATTATGAATCATTTATTATTAACCTCTATCCAAAATGAACGAGTGAAGCAGTGGGCTTCCTTGCTGGATAAAAAATACCGGGACCGGACAGGCCTATTCATTATTGAAGGCGTCCATCTGGTGCAGGAAGCCTTCAAGTCCTCCGCTGCCGTGCAATGCGTCGTATATAATACGGAGCGCGGCATTCCGCAGGAGCTGGAGCAGCATGCCCGGGAGGGCGGATCGGAATGGGTGCAGGCAACGCCGCAAGTCATGGCGAAATGCACGGGAACCGATACGCCGCCGCCGGTGTTCGCCGTACTGGAGAAGCTGAAGCGGGACGATACCGCTTTGTTCCGGAATAACAGCCTTGTTGTTGTCCTTGACGGGGTACGCGATCCGGGTAACGTTGGCACGATTATCCGCAGCGCGGATGCGGTTGGAGCGGATGCGGTTGTGCTGGGCAAAGGCAGCGTGGATCTGTATAATCCGAAGACGGTGCGTTCCACGATGGGCTCGCTATTCCATCTGCCGATTATTGAGGCGGATCTCGCGGAGCTGCTGCCCGAGGCGCAAAGCAAAGGAATCAAGCTTGTCGGGACAAGCCTGCAGGCGACGCACACTTGCTATACATATGACTGGACGGCAGGCACCTGGCTTCTGATGGGCAATGAATCGGAAGGACTGTCCGATGCGGTACGGAAGACGGTTGACGAATCGGTTATTATTCCGATGCAGGGCGAAGCGGAATCGCTCAACGTCGCGATGGCTGCGACCGTGCTGTTGTACGAGGCTTTGAGACAGCGGAAATATAAATAGGTTATGAACATTCGAATTCGATAACGAGCAAGGAGGAGCTTTGCCCCTATAAACCGGGGAAGGCTCCTCCTTGCTCGTTTTTTTGTTAAGCGTTGCTTGAAATCTCAGGCTTCAGCGTATCTTTGTTCGACTTTCCCCACATCTGCCGACGCAGCACAATCCCGGCGACACCGATTATCCCAACCGCAAGCCCGACAAGCAAGAACGTGCGGCTTGCTCCCATTAGACCGATCAGCGCGCCGCCGCTGAGCGGAGCGATAACGAAGATGACGCTGTTCAAGGAGTCAAATATGCCGCTGACACGGCCAACGGCATCGGGCGGCGTCTCCTTCTGCAGAATGTAGTTCATTCCCGAGGAGGTGAAGCCGGTACCGATCCCTCCGATAAAAAATACGAGCAGCATAAGCCACAGCGGACTGTCTTGCCGGAAAGCGCCGGCTGCCGCGAACATCAGACCGATCAGCGCCACGCCTCCACCAAGCAACCTGCCATACGCCGTAAGCTCCTGGTATCGGCGAAGCCACGTCACACTCGCAAGTCCGCCGGCGCCGATTGCCGTTACGAGCCAGCCCATCAAATCGGGCTGTTCCGGGGCAATCTCGCGGAAAAGGACGGCGAATTGGGCATCAATCATTTGGATGCCGGCCAGCCCGATTAAGCTGAAGAGAAGACTGATGCGCAAGATGCGGCTGTGCCATAGAAGGCGCCAACCATCGCGCCATTCGCCCCGCAGGCTCCCTTTCTTCCCGGTTGCGGAGGCGGCAGCCGGCACGCGCCCATCGACGGCGGGGACAAGAAGGAGCAAGAAGGCGGACACGACGTAGCAGACCGCGTTCACCGCCATGCTGACGGAAGGGGAAAATGCGGACGCCGCGGAGGCGCCAAGCAGAGGCCCTAGTATTTTGGACAGCTGGAAGACCGCTCCGTTAAGAGAGGTAGCCTGCAAGAGCTGATCCGGCGCAACAACGGCCCGAGTCATCGACTGTTGTGCGGGAAAGTGGAAGACGCGGGCGGTCGAGCGGATTGCGATTAATCCGAGAAGAACTCCCGCGTTAGGGGCGAAGATAAGCAGGACGATTAATCCCGAGCGCAGGAGATCGGTGGCGATCATCAGGTTACGTTTGTTCCAGCGGTCCGCCAAAATTCCTGCCAGCTGGCTGAACGCAATGCCCGGCACGGCAAAACATAGAGGCAGCAGCGCGATCGTCATCGCGTCCGCCTTCCAAATGAAGCCGAGAAGAATCATGACGGCCATGAAGTCGAAATAATCGCCAAAAGCCGAAAGGCCGTAGGCGGCGAACATTTTCGCAAACGAGCGGTTTTTTCTTAACATTGGTAGGTTATCCCCCGTGAATGGAATCGTAATGATTCCAATGGTACCAGGGGAATGTCAGAGAATGATCAGAGATGCTTTTTAAGCAACTGCTCTGTTTGAGGCAGCAGCTCTTCAAAGCGATAACGGACAGCAAGCTGGTCCCATTGCCGTTGATAGGCTAGCCGATACGTTTCATCGCATTGGTGGATCGCGAGAAATCGCAGCAATGTACTTAAGCTAAAAAGAAGATGGGGGAGGAACTCCGTATGGCGGAGTGTCTCGAGCCCTTCATCCAGCGCAAGTCTCGCGGCGGGAATGCTGCTTCGCCGGTATAGGAGCATTGCCATGGCCACGAGATAAGCTCCCCGCTCGCGCTTGATCGGATGGCGCAGCAGCAGCTCGTCGCATTCGCGCAGCTTGGCATCCGCAGCCTCGAGCTTCCCCGTCCATATCGCCAGATACGTCTCCTTCAGCAGAAAGAGTGCCGTGAAGCTAGGGGAGTCGAGCCCTTCAATCTCCTGCCTGATTGTATCAAGACCCTCCCGGGCAAGATCCGGCTTTCCGACTTCCGTATAGAGGAGAACGAGGCTGAGCTGCAAGTCATACCGCCATGCCAGTGCATTGGCGTTGTCTTGGGCAAGAAGCTTTTCGATATAAGGGAGCGTAGCTGCAGGCTCCGGTTGAATGATGGAGTGGATATACACGGCATACGTCAGCTTCTGCCAGAGGGAAACCCCGTCCGCTGTCAGGAGCCATTCGAAATCGCCGCGAATAAAACGCAGATAGGCGTCATTATAAGGGTCGCCTGGCAGGCTTAATACTTCACGGTTCTCCGATAGCAGCTGCATGGCCGCCCCCATGCCAAGGCTGTGATACCTGGAGAATAATCGCTTCACGTCCACCGCGAACTGTTCGTCAAAGCTTAGCGGGTTAACGTTCGACTCCGGAGCGCGGCGCACGAGCTTGTAGCCCTGGCCCCGGACGGTTTCCACGCGGACCAGATGGCTCCAGCCGGCTAGTTTTCTTCGAACGCGGTAGATGTGGTCGTCTACGGTCCGGTCGGTGGGGGCTTCCATCGGCCAAACGGCATCAAGCAAGGCCTCGCGAGTGAACGAGCGTCCGGCATGCTCGTAAAGAAAGCGAAAGAGCGCAAACTCCTTCGGCAAGAAACTTACGCGTTCGCCCGCGTACGCGACTTGATAAGTATCCGGATTGAAATGAATCATGCGAAACTCCCTGCCCTTTCCCCTTGCGCTTGCAATACTTCTTTTCTTGATGATGGCATGGCGGATCGGAGAAAGCAAGCGAACTAAAATTTTGTTCGTTTTGTCGGATACCCGACATTTTTATAACAGGGAAATGTGTTATTATCCGTATATCACATGTGAAAAGTCGGATTAATTCTCATGCCTGATTCTTAAAGCTCGAATTCGAGGTGAGTACGAATATGGATGAAATCGTCGCTGGCAAGGATTATCAGGAGAAGGACGACGTCAAGCAAACCATCCTGAGCGTGTTCCGCGAATACGGAACGGAGCGGACCTACCGCAAGCAAGAATTTATATTTCAGGAGCACGATCCGCCTTCGGCTGCTCATTACGTGGCATCGGGCCTTGTCAAAATCTCGCAAACCTCACAGGAGGGGCAAGGCATTACCTTATTCCTTCGTTACCCCGGCGAGATGTTCGGCAACGCGGAGCTGCTTACCCAGCTTGACCGCAGGCGTTACGCCCAGTGCTTGGCGGAAAGTCAAATCATGACGCTGGAATCGCAGCTGTATCAGGATCTGGCTCGATCCAATGCTTCGTTCGCTTATGCGCTGGCCGTGATTACCGCGCGAAGGCTGCTGCAGACGCAAAATATGGTGGAAACGCTGATCAGTCGTCCGGTCGCTTGGCGGTTAGCTTGGTTCCTGATGCAGATGGGCAGGGAGCGCGAGGATCGGATTGAGGTGCAGCTTCAATTGAGCCACGAGGAAATTTCCTATGTGATCGGCTGCAGCAGGCAGACGGTAACCGAGATTTTGAACAAATGGCGGGACAGACAGCTCATTACTTACAGCAAAAAGAACATTATTATTCATCATCCAAGCCGATTCTTCTCGGTTATTTGATCTTAAACGGCTTGGAAGGAAGGGACCGGCATGATTGAAATTGAGAAGGTCAGTAAAGCATTCGAACAGAAGCAAAAAAAATCCTACCAGGTTCTCGATGACGTATCGTTCACGATTAAACAAGGGGAATTCGTCTCCCTGCTTGGTCCTTCGGGCTGCGGGAAATCGACGCTTCTAAATTTGATTGCCGGCTTCGAGAAGAGCTACTCCGGCACGATTCGAGTCAACGGAGAGCCTGTCAAGGGACCGGGTGCCGGCAAGGTCGTCGTGTTTCAGGAGCACGGTCTATTCCCATGGATGAACGTTCTGGACAACGTGGCGTTTGGCTTGAAGCAGCAAGGCATACCCAAGAAAAAAAGATACGAGCGGGCTTTGGAGGGCATCAAATCGGTGCATCTCAGCAAATTCATCGACCGCTACCCGCATGAATTGTCAGGGGGCATGAAGCAGCGTGTTGCCATTGCGAGAGCGCTCGTTATGGAGCCGGACATCTTGCTGATGGATGAGCCGTTTGCGGCGCTTGATGAACAAACAAGATATATTCTGCAAAAGGATCTGGAGGACATCTGGCTGAAAACGCGCAAAACCGTGCTGTTCATCACGCATAACATCAGGGAAGCCGTACTCTTGTCCGACCGCGTTCTTGTTATGGCGACGCAGCCCGGCCGGATCAAGAAGGAATTTGTTATTCAGGCGGCACGGCCGCATCAGGCGGGCGATCCGCTGATTCATCATTACGAGAACAAAATCATGGAGACGCTCACCGAGGAGCTGGAGAAGGTTGTAAGAGAGGAGATGGGCCATGACTATCGCTTGGAGAAGAACGCTGTTCCTAGTCTTCCTGATCACGATTTGGGAATTGGGATATAGGGTTTTCGATTGGGGCTGGAAATTTCCTTCTCCGCTCCAGACGGCGGAAGCCTTTGTTGACGGGTTTGCGAACGGCCATCTATTCGGCTCGATTCTAGCCAGTATGCGAAGACTACTTATCTCCTTCGTCATCTCCATTCTCCTCGGCACAGGGCTTGGTTTCTTATTCGCTCGCTTTCGGTTCCTGGACGAAACCTTCGGCTTCCTTGTAGTCGCCCTGCAGACCGTGCCAAGCATTGCCTGGCTGCCCTTCGCCATCATTTGGTTTGGACTAAACGACACCTCGGTCATTTTCATTACGGCCATTGGCGCAACCTGGACGATGTCGATGGCGAGCCGAACCGGCATTGCTCAAATTTCGAAAATTCATTTGCGGGCCGCCCGGATGATGGGCACAGGCAATGGACTGAAGCTGTTCTATCAAGTAATGCTGCCGGCCGCTTTTCCCCATTTAATTACGGGTGTTCGCGTGGCATGGGCATTCGCCTGGCGCGCCCTGACGGCTGGGGAGCTGATCGGACGCGGACTAGGTCTCGGCCAGACCCTTCAAGACAGCCGGGACATCGGGGATACGGCAACCCTTCTATGCGTCGTCATTATCATAGCGCTTATTGGAACGATCTCCGACCATTTTTGTTTTAAGCGGCTGGAGGATGGCATTATGGTGCGCTTCGGTCTGCACGCGGCTAAAAATTAAAAACAAGATTTTTATGAATACGGGGGAGAACGATGAAGATTAGAATTGGTTTGAAACCAGGCACAAAAAGCATTCTGCTGGGAGCCGTGCTCCTGCTGACGAGCATGCTGGCTGCCTGCGGCTCGAACGGCGGCCAGGCTGCTTCTTCGGAGGGACAAGTTACCGTAAAAATCGGCCTTTTAAAAAACGTAACGCACGCTCCGGGCTTTGTGGCCCTTAAGAAAGGGTATTTCCAGGATCAATTCGGCAAAAATGCGAAGATTGAAGTTACGGCCTTTGACAATGGCTCCGACTTCTCCACGGCTATCGCTACGAATCAGATAGATCTAGGCTACGTTGGGCCTGGCCCGGCTATCAATCAATATTTGAAAAGCAAAAACTTCCGAATCATCTCGGGCTCTAACAATGGCGGTGCGGTATTGATCGCGGGCAAGGACGCCGGCATCAAATCCGTTAAGGATCTTACCGGCAAGACGGTGTCGATTCCGACCAAAGGCAGCACGAACGAAATTTCCCTGCGCCTTCTGCTGCAGCAGGAAGGGCTCAAGGTTGCGACGGACAAATCAGGCGTTCAGATCATCACGCGCGCTCCAGCCGATACGCTTGTCGCCATGCGGCAAAAGGAGGTTGACGCGACTCTTATTCCGGAGCCATGGGGTACGCAGATGGTCGAAGAGGGAACTGGCGTGGTGCTGGTGGATTGGGATAAAATTCCTCCAAACGACGGCGATTATCCGCTCACCATCTTGATGGCCAGCGATAAATTTCTGAAGGAACATCGGGATTTGGCCAAGGGCGCCATTAAGGCCAATAAGCAGGGAATCGACTTTATTAACGAACACCCGGACGAAGCCTATACGCTTATTAGCGACGAGCTGAAAGAGCTAAGCGGAAAAGGCATGGATGCGAAGCTGATCAAGGCGGCGCTTGACCATTTGCATTTGACCGAGAACGTGGATCTGAACGTCATCAAGACGATGGCCAAGGTTTCGTTTGACGCGGGCTATTTGAAAGGCATAAAGGACGAGAGTCAGGTGGATCTGTCCCAATTTTACGATCCTTCTCTGCTGGATGAAGGGAAGCAAGGGAAGTAACGAAATAAGTGGAGGTATCGGTATGTTGATTCAAACGCAAGACAATATCGTTTCCGATTATCATGAGCGCATGAAGGCCGTACTACTCGGAACGGGGACGCCGCGCGCATTCGGAAACCGCGCTAAATCCTCCGTTGCGATTCTGGCAGGCAGCAAAGTGTTCGTTGTGGATTGCGGGGGGGCTGTCGTGGACCAGCTGATCAGAGCCGGCATCATGCCGCAGCGCGTATCGGATGTGTTGTTCACTCATCATCACAGCGACCATAACTCGGGCTTCTTCGACTTATTCATCTCCAGCTGGCGAACGCATGTCGTGCCGGGACGCGTGTTCGAAGGCAGGTCGGTGCCGATGAGCGTGTATGGACCAACGACAACGCGCGAGATTATCGGAAAGATGCGGGAATCCTTCGATTTCGACGCAAACCTGCGGATCCACTACAACTTGTCCGCGGAAGACGCTTCCAGGATTGAATATTTTGAAAACAATGAAGGTGTCGTCTACGACAAGGAAGGTATTCGGATTACCGCATTTGAAGTGGATCATAGGCCCGTCTATCCCGCGATTGCATACAAGATTGAGTATAATGGCAAGTCGGTAGTTATCTCGGGCGACACGATCCCGGTCGCGAATATGATCAAGTATAGCAAAGGAGCCGATCTGCTTATTCACGAGTCTTACAATAAAACGTGGCTTGACGCTCTCATTGCGGAATTCCCGGAACAGGCACAGTCATTAAGCAATCCGGCTAAGTATCATTCCACCACCTTGGAGGTGGCGGAGCTGGCAAGGCAGGCGGGCGTGCCCCATCTTGTGTTGACGCATCATATCCCGGCGCCTTTCCCAACGGAGGAAGCGGAAGCGGAATATACGCAGGGAATGCGGCAGATCTACCAAGGAACAATTACCATGGGCCGTGATTTGATGGCGTTTGAGTTATAAAAAAATTTTTTATTCCAGGCGTATAATTTTCCAGTCATTCCACAAAATAACCTCACATCCAAGAAGGAGTTGACTATTATGGCTAACCAATCCAACAATTTAGTTGTACCGCAAGCGAAAGAAGCTTTGAACCGCATGAAGTACGAAATCGCTACCGAGCATGGCATTCCGCTCTCCGAAGGTTACAACGGCAATCTGATGACTCGCGAAGCGGGCACGATTGGCGGCAACATTACGAGACGCCTTGTTCAAATGGCAGAACAGTCTTTAAGCGGAGCACAATTCTCCAATACAAGAAGATAGCAAGCAAAACAGTCATTCCCCTCCATCTTGCACATCACTTACCATCGGCTAGCGATCATGACGATGTTATAATGGTGAGATGAGAGGGGAATGTTTATGTTTATCTCGCCTATGCAGCCTATGAAAGCTGTGGAACCCTTCAACTCAGAGGAGTATTTATTTGAACCCAAATTGAATGGTCATCGTCTAATCGTTTCGTTTATTAACGGACAAGTGAATATGTATACCAGGAACAACAATGAAGTTGCAAGACAGTACCCCGAGTTGTTTAACGTTCCCGTTGACAGCGGAATAGATGTCGTTTTTGACGGAGAGGTTGTAATATTGCGGGACGACGGAACGAATGATTTCGAAGAACTTATCCAAAGATACCGAATGGGCAAAGCAACAAAGATAAAAGAAGCCTCCAGAACTCATCCCGTGCAATATTACGTCTTCGACATCTTGTATCTGAACGGAAAAAGCTTGGCGCATCTGCCTCTTGTCAAACGGAAAGAGCTTCTTGCCCAGATTCTTAAACCAAGCGGATATTATCATGTAACCATGTCCATTGAGCAAGAGGGAAAAGCCTTGTTTAAAGTAATGGAAGATAAAGGTCTGGAAGGCATTGTAGCAAAGAAAAAGAACTCTAAGTATGTGAACAAAAGATCCGAGAATTGGCTCAAGGTCATCAACTATCACTACCTTGAGGTTTCCATCTGCGCCTACAGACGCAAACAATTCGGTTGGCTTGTCGAGCATGAGGGAAGAACAGTCGGCTGCATCGAATGGACGATTCCGACGGAGGACAGGAAAGCTTTTTACAACTATGCTCAATCCCTTATTACCGGACAAGACAAACATTTTGTCTATGTAAAACCTATACTTAAAGTCATCGTAAGGTTCCGTGACTGGACTTCAAATCATATGCTTCGGACCCCCGAATACGTGGGATTTAGCGGAGAAAAAGCCTCTAAGATGATGATATCTTAGAGGCTTTGCATTATTCCGCACGTGATTTCATTAATTCGGCCCTAGCCTCGGCTAAAAAAGTTTCCTCTTTTAATCTTTCCATTGCGGAAGCGGAGAACGATTCATTCAATGCGGCATTTATTTTCAATTGCGAATGGGCTGCTTCCATGCGAAGAATGAATTGTTGACGCATGTCTTTGGCTGTTTGAAGTTTGTTTTCAAGTTGAGCTAAAGTATCTCTTAATTGCTCCGTGGCCCGCTCTAATCTATCCACCTCGGGCTCCAGCTTCTCGGAATAAGCTTCCTGCGAATGTGCCTGCGTGAGCCAGTGTCTGGCCATATCAGCATGGCCTTCTTTAGCTGCTAGTTCGGCCTTGTCCCGATGCATGGATAAGCTGACCCGGTATGTTTTCAATTTCCCTTTTAAAAGCAACCATTCGGATTCCGATTTATTTACGGTAACGGTTAGTTCTCGCAGTTTTTCTGAGTAGGACTCGATAAAAGCGTTCAGAACTCGCACGGGATGCTCTTCTTGAGGGCTGTTGACCCTGGATAAGAATAGATCTTTCATGCGGCTAAAGATCCCCATCGAATACCCTCCTCAAACTAGTGTAATCAATCTTCGCAATATTTCCGATCCACACCGGATTGGAAAGAAGCTGCCGTAATAAAGTTTCCCGAAGCTCCATCATCCCCATATTCGTAAACAAAAACATGGCCTCGAGGAAGCACTCTTCCAAGCACATGAACCGAATCGCCTGTTACCCGGTAGACCGGAGGGAAGGGACAGCAATACCAGTAGCCGTCTTCTTTAACAAGACCTTGTTTCATAAGCTCTTCAACTGTGGTCTCATACTCACGTTCGAGCGGCGTTATTATGCAAGCGGACCAATGTTCTTCCAAGTCTTCAACTGCTTGTGCCCATTCGCCGGCTTCTATAATATCATTTCTTGCTTCTGACGAAGTTACTTTCCAAATGTCCGAAGAATCCAGTTTGCAGCGAGAATTAACGAAGAAATGACCTGAGGAGCCTGTATTAGAACGTTTAACCAGGTCAGGGACCTTTAATCCCTGTGCGACAAGTAAATAATCCGAAAGCGCCATCCAATATTGTTCCTCGGCATCTTCATGGCTTTCTGCCGATACCTTGCGTCCGTTGGAAATGTTTCCGACGATCGCATCGCCTGCTTGTTTCCTCGTTTTAGCCGATTCGTACAAAAGAATAACTTCCTTGAACCTCTCACCTTGATCCCGTATTAATTCAACTGCTTGCGCTGTCATATCATCCATTACTTCTGCCGAACGTCTTAAGCCTGCCAAATGCTCCACGGGACAAGGAGAAGGGCCTTCTTCCTGTTGACCGAGCTGGATCGGCAATGCGATGGAGGCGGCATTCGCGAATGCCGCTTCTTGCCTAGTTGCTACCATTAAGTCGGGAATTTTGCCATACCAGATATCGGCTTGGTTGTGGGTAATGACGGGTACGGATTTTGGTTCGCTCAAGAGTGCGTCTCCCAATAGTGCATCTGCCATCAGTTGCATGCTTCGCGTAGCCTGCAGAAACGCAAGAGCTCTTGGCATTTCACTGTTCACGAGCTCAACATGCAAGCCGTACACCTGCTCTCCAAGGCGCTTATAGCTCTCCAGATGTTCTGGAGGGCAAATTTTTTGACCGGTAATACTTTCTCGAATCCAATCAAAAAGTCCCATTAGATCCACCTCCATGCGATTTATTGGTTTCATTTATCGTTACGATTCATACCTTGTAGATCCGTATTCCATGTACGTATTCCATATAACGGTAGTTTCAAAGCTGTCATTACTCATTATAAAGGTTTTATATTCTCTAGACATCCTAAAGGTTTGCATCAAAAAAAAGCAGCCTTGATTTTGAATCAATCAGGGCTGCCTTAACGCTAAATCTTTTCTTTTTTGCCTTCAATGAGGATGGTTAAGCTTACAAGCGTCACAAATATGGTAGCGCCCATATCCGAGAGAATGGCGATCCATAAGGTCAACCAGCCCGGGATAGTCAGCAATAACGCAATGATTTTTAACCCAAGGGCAACGATAATGTTGAAACGAATAATACGATTAACCCGCTTGGCGACTGCAATGGCAGCCGGCAGCTTGCCTAAGTGATCCTGCATCAGTACAATGTCGGCCGTCTCGATTGCGCTGTCCGTGCCTTTCCCCATGGCAATACCCAGCTGCGCGGAAGCGAGAGCAGGAGCATCGTTAATACCATCCCCGATCATAGCCACAATTCCCTTTGAAGAGAGCTCCTTGATGTGATGGACTTTGTCTTCCGGCAGCAAGCCTCCATGGAACGTCGTGACGCCAACCGCTGAAGCTACCTTCTCTGCCGTTTTCTGATGATCACCGGTAAGCATGACGGTATTCTTAATCCCTAATCTGTGGAGGGAGGCAATGACCGTTTTGCTTTCTTCACGGATCTCATCGGCAATTCCGAATATCCCAAGCACTTGGAGCTCGTCGGCTACCAAAACAAGCGTTAGACCATCTTCTTTAAAAAGGTCAATCTGTCTTTGGATGGGTTCGGTTATCGTAATATGCCCAATGCTTTTTTCATTTCCAAGCCAATAAGACTGGCCATTTACTTTTGCTTTTATCCCGCGTCCTGTAATGGTTTCAATTTCATCCGGGTCGGGCGCCGCGATGTTTCTATCGGTCAGTTCCTTCATGATTGCTTTTGCCAACGGGTGAGAAGAGGATTTCTCGATGGCTCCGGCTACTGTCAGGAAACGTTCTTCATCATAAATCTCTAATTGCGCGACATGCGGCTCGCCTTTTGTTAACGTACCGGTTTTGTCAAAAGCAAGGGTGTCGATTTTTCCAAGCTGCTCGAGGAAAACGCCGCCTTTAACGAGAATACCGTTCCTCGCGTTACGCGTAATCCCGGACACGATCGCAATCGGCGAGGATAGGATTAGCGCGCATGGGCAGCCAACGATTAGAACCGACAGACCCTGATAAAGCCATGTGATCCAGCTAGCCTGAAAGAAAAGGGGAGGGACCACGATTACCAGCGCCGCAACAATCATAATAAGCGGTGTATAGTATTTGGCAAATTTATTGATGAACAACTCCGTAGGGGTTTTCGTCTCCTGAGCTTCTTGAACGAGGTGTAGGATCTTGGCCAAAGACGAATCGTTATAGGCCTTTTCGATCTTAACAATAAGCAAGCCTTCGTTGTTGATACTGCCTCCAAAAACAGGTTCACCCGTCTCCTTCTCAATCGGGAGAGACTCGCCCGTAATAGCCGCTTCGTTAACGGAGCTTTTCCCTTCTAACACAACGCCGTCAGACGGGATTTTTTCGCCGGGTTTGATTTTTACGAGATCTCCAACTTGCAGGGTGGAAATAGGGACGATGCTTTCTTGGCCATTTTCCAGCCTTATGGCTTCCTTCGGCGCCACTTGCAGCAAGGTTTCCATCGATCGACGGGCTTTTTCCATGCCATAGCCTTCAAGAAGTTCGTTCAAGCCAAACAAAATCGCGACTAATGTAGCTTCTTTCCACTCGCCAATCGCAACCGCACCAACTAATGCGATCGTCATAAGCGTATCGATATTAAACTTGAGCTTGGCCAGGTTTTTTAATCCGCGGAAAAAAGTCGTGTAACCGCTAATAACGGTGGCCGATAAATAAAGGATAATAACGGACCAATTCGGCAGAACGCCGTCCAAAAAGATAGCCGCAACATAAATGATACCGGAGGCAATAAGGAGCTTTAACATTTTGTTTCCATTGCCATGCTCATGAGCATGATCATGTTCGCCATGACTATGACCATTGTGTATGTGATCTTCGTTAACGTGATCGTGACTTTCCGCTAGCTTGTTAAGCTGCTCGGAGATATACGCCCCATCTGACTTGAGGATGCGATTGACTTCGGGCATTGAGATATCCGGACTGACCTTTAATTTCCCCGAGTTATAGCTAAGTGTCGCTTCTTCACCGTGATCGAGCTGCTTTATTTCATCTTCGATTCTTTGCGCACAACCGGCGCAGGACAGTCCTTTAATGCGAAATTCATTCATAGGAACTTCCTTCTTTCATTATATGAATACTTGCTCATATATTATGTTGCGGGCCGGGAAATGTCAAACCTATTCTGCCCAAAAGAAGGAAAGCTGTCTCTCGAAATGAACTTTTCTAACTCACGGATTGAAGCAAGCCTAAGAAAGGAAATATTACAGCAGCCGCCGTGCAGGCAGTGAATAACCTCATTTTGTTTTTTCTGTAGGCAGCAAATAAAAGAAAGAACGAGATAAGGCCCATTGCCATGCAAAGGGCGCCAGCCATATTCCAATGCCATTGAAGCGATAAGTCATTTAGATCAGCGTGCAGCAATTTGAACAAAGGAGATGGCACGGGTTCCTCCGATTCTGTCTCGTGAGGTGGTTCCTGGTTCCCCATGAATGCCGTAGTGATTAGAATAAATAAAGCAATCAAACTTTCCGCTTTAAGCCAGGATTGCAATCTACGTTCATTCTGGCCGTTAGCATATATTTTGGTTAGAAATCCATTCATGAATGCTAACAGGATAAGAGGAATGAACAATAAATGCTTCAATAGGAGTGCCTCTCCATAATTTATTCCCCATGAGCTGATATACCCAACCTCGATGATGATTGACATCATTACGAAACCCGCGATTACAATTAGCGCCATACAAGCGATCGACAACGGTGTGTACCAGCGGGTAAAGGCTTTCCAATTCCAGCTTCCTCTTCGAAACCAAGCGACAAGAATAAGAATGCCAAGCCAGACAGAGACAGCACCAACATGTATGGTTTGAGCTGGGAGTCCCCATGTCTTGGAGAGTGCGGCGGGATGACTCGCATATCCATGAACCAGAAGCAAACAAGTCCAAATACCGGCTGCGACCCCTTTCAAAGATTTATGCTTTAAGCCATTAAAAGAAATAAAGATAAATAAAGCGCTGCCAAGAATAAAACTCATGATCCATGCCCGTCCGAAAGAGTAGTCGTTCAAAACGATCAGGAGAACTTCGGCGAAAGACATTTGCGGGGCAAAATCCATTAAAATAACGGATGTTCTTACGATTGAAGCAAAAGAGAATACCGGAATTCCGATAGCGGCTAACTGGATCATGCGAGCGGGTACATCGACTTCCGGTTTGAATCGGCTGGGGATAAACTCGAGTGCCAGATAGCCTGCGGTGATGGCAAACGAGAGGTAAAGAAGAGTTTCAAAAAAGTAAATATACAAAGAATCAACTCCAAGGAAGGATTGGACTACTGGATCTATCTTATCATGAATTAATAATTGAAAATATGTTCATACGTAACTCATGACCGCTGCATAGTTAACTTATATCATCTATGTTATAATGATCATCACGTTAGAAGACAAATAACGGTGAGGTACTTATGACGGACAAAACATTAGTTGATGCATGTGATGAGACTTGCAACGGAACAGCGGTTGATATCACTAAAATACAAGAAAAACTGTTGCCTGATTCCGCAGCAACGGATTTAGCTGATTTATTTAAGGCATTAGGGGATCCGACTCGGGTTAGAATTATCCATACCTTATTACAGTCCGAATTATGCGTTCATGATTTATGCGAGGTGCTGGGAATGGGGCAGTCGGCCATTTCCCATCAATTGCGTTCCTTGCGCAATATGCGGATTGTGAAGCGACGCAAAGTGGGAAAGACCGTGTTCTATTCGCTTGATGACGAACACGTTGAGCAAATTTTCGTTCAAACGCTGCAGCATTTGAAACATGATTGAAAGCAAAGAGTGTGATTACACAATGGACGCCAAAGCGAGTGAAACCAGGCCGTCATTGCTAAATAAATTGAAAACGATGGCGAGGAAACTTAAAGCAAACCTAATGGTCATGTATTTAGCTTATCGTGATCCTAGAGTACCGTTATTTGCGAAAATATTTGCTATTTGCGTTGTTGCTTATGCCTTTAGCCCTGTCGATCTGATTCCGGATTTTATACCTGTTCTCGGATATTTGGATGATATTATTCTCGTTCCATTTGGTGTTTACATAGCTCTCCGGTTATTTCCAAAAGAAGTGCTTGAGGAATACCGAGCCAAGGCAGAGGAACAAAGAAAATTAGGCAAACCAAAAAATTGGATTACAGGCACATTTATTATTGCCGTTTGGATTGCATTAGCGGTGCTGTGCGGCCGGTACTTCATTCGGCTTGTTAAATAGTCACCTCAGCAGTCTTCATAAACTAAAAAAACCGCCGAAATTTCGGCGGTTTTTTTAGTTTATGCAATCTTACCGATAAGTGAAATGGCGAGCGACAGCGTTAAATAACTGTTGCTATATAGATTGTTTAAAATTAATTTGTTGACAAACTAATTTGCGGCGAGTATGATTGGTTCATAAAGTTTGTATACAAATTAATTGTTTGCAAATGAAGTTGAGGGGGAAAACATGATGCATCAACAAACGGTTATTATCGGAACGGGTCCTGCGGGATTAACGGCAGCCATTTACTTGGCTAGGGCGAATCTGACTCCGCTTGTTATTGAAGGAACGCAACCTGGCGGACAATTAACAACAACGACGGAGGTCGAGAACTTCCCCGGTTTTCCCGATGGAATCACGGGACCGGAGCTTATGGACAATATGCGCAAGCAAGCCGAGCGATTCGGCACGAGATTTCAATCCGGCTTCGTAACCCGCGTGGATGCATCGAAACGTCCTTTCACGTTATACCTGGAAGGCGGCACCGAAATAACGGCGGACGCGGTAATCCTATCGACCGGTGCTTCCGCGAAAATGGTCGGTATACCCGGCGAAGTCGAAAATATCGGCCAAGGGGTTAGCACATGCGCAACCTGCGACGGATTCTTTTTCCGCAACAAAAAAATTATCGTGATTGGCGGCGGCGACACCGCGATGGAGGAGGCGTTGTTCTTAACGCGATTCGCTTCCGAGGTTCGCGTTGTGCATCGCAGAGAGGAGCTTCGGGCTTCCCAGATCATGCAGGATCGCGCGCGCGGAAATGCCAAAATCTCTTGGAGCCTTAACGCGGCACCGCTGGAAGTATTGTCCGGCGATAAAGGAGTGACCGGTCTCAAAGTTCGCAACAACGCGACGGGAGAGGAAGAAGTGCTGGAAACCGACGGAATCTTCCTTGCGATCGGGCATCGTCCGAACACCGGGTTCTTAGGCGGCCAGATCCAAACCGACGAGCAAGGCTATGTGGAGGTTGTTCCGGGAACTTCCCGCACGAACGTTCCCGGCGTATTCGCTTGCGGAGACGTCATGGATCCGATCTACCGTCAGGCGATCACGTCGGCGGGCAGCGGCGCCAAAGCGGCATTGGATTGCGAAAGTTTCTTGTTCGAGCAGCACTAATTCGAATCGATTTTATAACAGCGCATTATAAAACTAATCATTTAATGGAGGTTATTTATTATGACACAAGAACGTACAGGTAAAGCAACAGTAGGCGGACAACCGATTACGCTGGTAGGCCCGGAGTTGAAAGTCGGTGACAAGGCCCCGGCTTTCACCATCAACAAAGATCTAATGACCGAAGCAAGCCTTTCCGACTATACAGGCCAGATCAAGCTCATTTCCGTCGTGCCTTCGCTGGACACCGACGTATGCGACGCGCAAACGCGCCGGTTCAATCAAGAGGCGTCAAAGCTGGGTGATGGCGTGGTCGTATTGACGATCTCTGTTGATTTGCCATTCGCGCAAAGCCGGTTCTGCGCGACAGCCGGCATCGAGCGCGTCATCACCTTGTCGGATTATAAACACCGCAGCTTCGGCGAGGCATATGGCGTGTTGATAAAAGAACTGCAGCTGGATCAACGAGCGATCTTTATCGTCGACGCCAACGATACCATCCGATACGTCGAATATTTGGGCGAGATGTCCGATCATCCGAATTACGAAGCCGCCTTGGCTGCCTTGCGCGAGCTCACGGAGTAAGCGGCCCCTTAGACTGAGGATGAAGAGCCCTTTGACCAGCATTCGCTCAAAGGGCTTTCTTTAGCTGCATTGTTTTTTTAGAAAAAGGATTGTAATATGAAGGGCAGCGAAGAAACGTCAAAGGAGGGATGATCGATGAATCAAGATAAACAGGGGCCTCATGTACCACTGGATGCTCATTTGTGTTTTTCGTTATATGCGTGCTCGAGAGCTATTTTTCGCATGTACCGGCCGCTCTTGGACGATTTGGACTTAACCTACCCTCAATACCTGGTCTTGCTTGCATTATGGGAGCATGAGACGATGTCGGTCAAAGATATCAGCGAGCATTTGGTCCTGGATTCCGGTACGCTGACGCCGATGCTGAAGAGAATGGAAGCCGCGGGACTAGTCCGGCGGGAACGTTCGAAGGAAGACGAGCGGGTCCTGCATATCCGGATTACCGACAAAGGTATTGCGCTCAAAGATCAATCGATGTGCGTGCCGAAGTCGCTTCTTGAAGCAAGCGGGATGAGCGAAGCGGAGATCGGCGTATTGAACGGAGCCATTCAGAAGCTGCTTAATCAGATTAATGTAAATTCTTCAGCAAAATAAAATCCCTCGCGGAAGACAACGCAGTCAGGTTTCAATATGGCCTGAATGCCGGCTTGTCGACCGGAGGGATTAAGTTATTTTACGGAGTTGCTTCCGGAATAGAAGTAAAAATCTACTATCGGGTTGCGAGGGAGGTGGATGAAATGCTCTATATATTTAGCGGGCTGCCGGGTACCGGGAAGACAACTTTATCCTCGGCTTTGGCTGGGGAGTTACGGGGTGTGTATCTCCGGGTTGATGCGGTGGAGCAGGCAATGAAGGAGGCCGGAATGTTGGTCGATGGACCTGAGGGTTACATGGTATGTTACGCGATTGCATCGCAGAATCTCAGGTTAGGTCTTGACGTGATAGCGGATACGGTTAATCCCATTCCAATCACGCGCGAGGCTTGGCGCAACGTGGCGGAATCGCTTGAAGTCCCGTTTGTGGAAATCGAAGTGGTATGCTCTGACGAACGCGAGCATAGGCATCGGGTCGAAACACGCAAAGCCGATATTTCCGGCTTTGTTCTACCTACGTGGGAGCAGGTCAGGAACAGGCATTACGACCCTTGGGACCGAGATCGCATCGTTATCGACACCGCTCGTCAAACGGTGGCTGAAAGCTTGAGGGCTTTATATGAACAGTTGAACAACAGCCGGTCAATATGACCGGCTGTTGCAGTAGCAATATAAGGAAAATGCAAGGTTAAAACTTATTAGGAAATTGCTTGATAATGCCTTCTGTCACCATGTCCGCCAGATGGATCATGTGCGTCTCATTCTTATCGGTCGCCGCAATATTTGCTTTCCAATCTCCCTTAATATAGTCCAGGACGATCTCTGTAATATATTGCAGATGTGAGTACAGCATATCTTGCAACGCTTTAAACTGCCAGTTCGGATTTGCAGAGCTTAAAAATGCGGCAATATCATCCGCGTTTTTATGCCAATCCGCTTCTAACTTCTTTACTTCGTCTTGTTTGTTCGCTTTGGCAGCCGCAACGATTTTTCCTGCGATTACGATATGCTCTCTCAGTATATCAGCAAGCTTATTTCCGGCAGCATCCCCATAATAAGGCTTAATTAAATCGCCGATGTCCTGCTGGTTTCTCAAAAGCCGGTCCAAAACATCCTGCTGATCTTTAAGATCAGACAGCGCGCTTACAATATAGCTTCTCGTCCAAATGGTATGGTCGATCCAAACCCTCTGCATATCCGTTTTCAATTGTACCATCTGGGGTGTTAGGCATCCCGCCTTTTGTTCCTTAGCCGCCTGAGCGGATAAACCTGCCGGGTTCAAGGCAATAACGAGCCCAAAGGTTAAAAGCAATGCCAGCATCCATTTGATTTTCACGTTTATCTGCTCCTTGTGCATTTCAAATCATTTAACCTGTATTATTATGGATATTCTATCCACCATTATGCACAAGGTCATTCGCAAAAAATACCGCAACGCAAAAACAGCTGGCCACATGGGCCAGCTGTTTTTTTTATAATTATTATTCAGCCGATGGAGCCGGAGCTTCACCGATATAGGCGAGTGCATTGTAGATGAGTACGGCTGCATCCGCGCGAGTAATATCATCCGTAGGGTTGAAGTTTCCGTCCTGGTCAAGCTCAGCGATTTTCAGAACAAGCGCTCTTTGGACGGAACCATCGTACGAGATGGATACCTCGTCTTGATCGTTGAACTCCATCGGAGCAATCTTAATCATTGGAAGATTGCTGTGCTGTTCAATAGCAAGGATAAGCTGGTGGGTGAACTCTTCTTTGGTCCATGTTTTGTTAGGATCCAGATCATTCGGCAAGCCAATGTTATTGTTAGCCGCAATGATAAGCGCATCCGCATACCAAGCATTATCGTCTGCTTTCGGGAAATAGTCCGTAGCGTGAGGCTCTTTGAAGAAACGAAGCGTATCGATGTTCAGATCAAGAGCATTAACAATAAGCTGAATGCCTTGTGCAGCCGTCAGCGTTGCGTTAGGGAAGTAGCGATCTTCGCCAACGCCTTGCACCAGGCCTTTATTTTGCAAAGCCGCAATTTTATCCTTAGCGGGTACATTGGCAATATCCGAGAACGGATTTGTTGCCGCAAAGCTCTGTCCGGCAATGGACAGGGTAAGTACGGCTGTAGCTGCTAAAGTAACGAATTTGGATTTTTTCGTCATGCTGGAATCACCTCATCAAGTTTTTGGAACGTTCCTTCCTCATAGACGGGCTTTTCCATAAAAGGTTGCAACGCTACTTACCTTTTTTTATAAACTTAACAATATATTAATATGACGTCCTCGAGCAGCTTGAATGACTTATTGCAAGGCTGCCATTTCTTTGGCATATCGCTTGCTGGCCTCCAAAATATTCTGGCTTAATTCGGGATCGTTAACCGAACGGGCTAGTAACAAGGCGCCAACCATAGAGCTTACAATGGCCATGCTTTTTTCATTGTCTTTTCCGATCATTCCCGCTATGAAGCTGAAAAACCGGGTGACCTCCAAAGTAAACGCTTCTCTAATTTCTTCCGAAGAACGGGAGATTTCGCTGGACAGCGTAGGGAGGATGCAGCTGATTTCCCGTTGATCCCGATGCGTGGTGCTGAGGTAATAATCGATGACGGTTTGTAATTTGGCAGCCTCTTCTTTCCGGACCGTAGCTCCTTGAAGAAGATTAATCGTCTCTTCGATGGCTTTCCGGCAAGCTTCGGCCACGAGTTGATCTTTATTCGCGAAATGGGCATAGAAACCGCCATGCGTTAAGCCGGCCCCCTTCATGATCTGAGGAACGCTAACTTCCTTGATACCCTTCTGGCGGAATTCATTGGCGGCATTTTGAACGATTTTCTCGCGGATATTTAGTTTATGGGCTTTGGTATAGGGCATCCCAATCAACACTCCTGTAAATATGATGATCTTAATATTATTATATGGATTTTTAACGTTTATGCAATTTTAATTCGCCAGATAGACGAAATATTGACTCCATCTAAATATGATGATAATAATATATTACGGTCATCATATTTAGAGTTTGGGAGGTTATCGGAAATGGACAGACCAATAGAAGCAGATGTTTTAGTCATTGGCTCAGGGCCGGGAGGTTATGCGGCGGCTGTACGGTCAGCGCAGCTTGGAATGAAGACAATCGTGGTTGAACGCGGCCAAATAGGCGGTATATGCACGAATGTGGGCTGTATCCCTTCCAAAGCGTTAATCGCGGAGGCGCATCGCTATCATTCGCGCAGGTTATGGAGCCGTTCCAGCTCCGTGGATTCTTTTGAGGAGGCCCAGGCTTTTAAAGAAGCGATCGTTAACAAGCAATCCGGAGGCGTTCAATATCTCTTAAAGAGTGCCGGCGTAACGGTTCTGGAAGGTGAGGCGAGCTTTATGGATGAGCATACGGCCAGGATCACACAATTGGAGACGGAGCAGGTAGTAGCTTTCAAATACGCAATCTTGGCGACGGGATCTCGTCCGATTGAGCTTCAGGCCATTCCCTTTGGCAGCCGTGTCTTGTCTTCGACGGAAGCTTTGTCGCTTGCTGGCATACCGGAGAGCCTGATTGTGATCGGGGGCGGTTATATCGGGGTTGAATTGGGACAGATGTACGCGAAATTCGGCAGCAAGGTCACTATTTTGGAGGGGGGACAACAAGTCTTGCCAGGGTTCGAAGCAGATCTGGTTGCTCCGGTCATGAAGCAAATGAATGCCGACGGGATGACCATCGTAACCGAAGCCACAGCTGTTAGAGCGGAGCAGGATTCGGAAGGGATCACGCTTCATTACGTCAGAAATGACGTCCGCCACTCCATTAGAGCCGATTATGCGCTGGTAACGGTCGGAAGAAGACCAAATACGGATGGAAGCCTAGGGCTTGACCGAATCGGATTGCGGACAACAAGCAAAGGATTATTAGAGACGGATAAGCAATGCAGAACCGAAGTTCCTCATGTTTTTGCAATCGGGGATATTACCGCAGGACCGGCGCTTGCCCATAAAGCTTCTTACGAAGCTATAGTTGCAGCCGAGGCTATTGCCGGATTGCCAACAATGGTTGATTACAAAGTGATCCCGCTTGTCGTATTCTCCGGGCCGGAGCTGGCAAGCGTCGGATTAAGCGAAAAGGAGTGCAAAGCAAAAGCGATTCCGACGATTGCCGGAAGGTCTTCATTTGGCATAAACGGAAGGGCCTTGGCAGTCAGAGAGCCGGAAGGCTTCGTAAAAGTGATCGCCCATGCGGAAACGGGATTGATTATGGGAGCTCAAGTGGTTGGAGCAGAGGCCTCCACCCTCGTATCGGAGCTTAGCCTTGCCATCGAGATGGGAGCGACGGTCGAAGATCTGGCGTTAACCATCCATCCTCATCCTACATTGGGTGAAGTGATTATGGAGGCATCGCAGAACGCCGTGAAGAGGTTGGCGAAAAAGTAACGTTATGCCGCGTCGCATTGGCTACAGCCATTTTCGTTTTACCGAAGCCGAATTGGCCTACCTGACTTTGCAGGACGAATAGAGACAAGAAAACCGCCAAGCTTGGCGGTTTTCTTGTCTAACTATTCCGTTCTCATTTTACGAAACTCCTTAGGCGTAAGCTCGAGATCCTTTTTAAAAGCCTGGATAAAATGGTTCACGTGATTGAAGCCCACTCTGCTGGCTATTTCGGTTATCGTATATTCCGTCGATTGCAGCAGCTCGCAGCTTTTGTTAATCCGGTACTTAACCAGGTAGGAGTATGGAGTCATATGAATGCTGGTTTTGAAGCTGCGCGTACATTCCGACACGCTTAAATGCGCGGCATCGGCAATCTCCTTCAACGTTATCGGATTTGAATAGTTCTGATGGATAAAGCTAAGCATCAATTGCAGCCGTTCTTGCTTCAACCGGTTATGCTTGGAGGATTCTTCCGACGGCAGGGAGATATTCGAGATCAGAATTAACCATAGCTGAACGGTTTTGATCGACACCTCATACTGCCATCTCCAGCTTTTATTAATTTCGAATTCCTTTTTCATGGACCAGAGAATGTTCAAAATCTGCTTCTGCCATTCCGTATCGCCTTTAATCTCGCAGGATAACAGATAGGAGTTGGTAAACGGAAGGACATAGTTTTTTTCCATGGCACTGTCGGAATAGAAGGCAAGCAGCTTCTCCGGGAAGTTAAAGCTGACATATTCGCCTTCGGCAGTCAGGTGAGTCACGATGTGAAGGACGCTTTTGTTGATGAATATAGCCTGACCCGCATGCAAATGATAGTCGATTCCGTTAATCTGGATCGTTAAATTCCCTTTGGTCGCTAGCGTAATCTGCAATTCCTCATGCCAATGCAGATCGTTAAAGCCTCTGCCTTCGGGAATCGAGCGATGGATCGTATGCTTGTACATGATGTACGGAAAGGTCTCGTCCGGAAATTGTATGGCCTCGTATAATTGTTTCCCCAAAGTCATGCTCCTTAGTTGACGATATATCGATATAAATGAAAGATATTATTGCACAAAATAAACAACCGCGATGATATTATTATATCCAGCTTAGGCTTACCCTTACAATTCCCGTGCACGGGTAATTGTCTATTTGCTTGGAGGAACCATGCTTAAATTAAAGAAAGCTTCTTTGCCCTCTCATCCGTTCGTATTGTTATTTATTAGTATTTTGTCTGTCTCGGTTTCATCGATCCTCATTAAATTCTCGGATACGCCAACTTCCGTGGCGGGGATGTACCGCTTGTTTATTACCGTTATCATCATGCTGCCTTTTGTGCCGTGGAGGCGGCTTCGCTCCATAAAGCTGAATAGGAAAGACTGGAGTATCGTGGTCCTGGCCGGCATATTGTTAGGCCTTCACTTTTTGTTCTGGATGGAATCCCTGGTGCATACCTCGGTCGCAAGCTCCATGGTCATCCTGGCCTTACAGCCCTTGTTTGTCATGATTGGTTCATACTTATTGTTTAAAGAACAGGCTAACGTACTTACGGTATCATGCTTGATTGCGGCGCTGTTCGGTTCCATCCTTATCGCATGGGGAGATATAGGCGTATCGAGAGAAGCGTTGATTGGGGACGGTTTATCGTTAATCGGCACGCTAGCCGTGTCCGGTTACTTGCTCGCGGGACAGAAAGTAAGCAGCAAAATTGATGCCAATATTTACAGCATTATCGTATTTTTCATCGGCGGCGTCGTGTTGCTTATCCATAATTTGCTGAACCGTTACTCTTTCACGGAGTATAACTCGTCCGATTGGATCTACTTCTTGCTGCTTTCGATTATCCCGACTATTTTTGGGCAATTCTTATTTAACGTGCTGTTAAAATCCATCGGGGCCACTACCGTATCGGTAGGCATTATTGGCGAACCGGTACTTGCTATTATTCTCGCTTATCTGCTGCTAGGAGAAAACATTTCTTTATTTCAGCTTGCGGGCGGCATGATCACTTTATTCGGTATGGGCATGTATTTCTGGGCGAAATCATTCATCGGAGGGCGAAAAGTTGGCAGCCATGGATGAGTAGAGGATCGTCTCACGGTTAAAGTTTTGTTGCAAATACAACAAAATTAAGATAGCATTTAGGATAACAACAGGGCTGTATAAGCCTTATTCCTAAAGGAGCGATACTGAAATGACCGTTACCATCAACAGATGCGGCCGTGAGGATCTGCCGTTACTCCAACGGATAAGCATTGAAACCTTTAACGATACCTTTAAAGATCAGAATTCGCCAGAACAGATGCAGGCTTATTTGGAACGGGCCTTTAACACGGAGAAGCTGGAAGAGGAAATGTCCAATCCGTCTTCGGAATTTTATCTCATTTTTTGCGATGAAGAAGCCGCTGGATATTTAAAGGTAAACGCAGATGATGCCCAAACGGAAGCGATGGGTGATGAAGCGCTTGAGATCGAAAGGATTTATATACGTTCCGGCTTCCAGAGAAAGGGGCTGGGCAAGCATCTCTTTGACAAGGCATTGGAAATCGCTATTAGTCATGGCAAAAAGAAGCTCTGGCTTGGGGTTTGGGAGAAGAACGAAAACGCCATAACGTTTTATGAGAAGGCGGGATTCGTTCGGACGGGAGCCCACTCGTTTTATATGGGCGACGAGGAGCAGATTGATTATATAATGAGCAAGACGTTGACGTAACCTCTATTCACCAGAGCGGCTAATCCGGATGATTAGCTGCTTTTTTGTTGCGCTGCTCTCAACAAAATGTATAGGCACGAGTACCATGAATCGGCATATAGTAGTAAGGCATCAAGTTTTTAAAGGCGCTTTCATAGCGCAAATTGGCGAAAAACGAGGTGGAAACATGCAAAACAGCAGGATTGCGTATTTCTCGGCGGAGTTTGGACTTGATGAATCCTTACCGATTTATTCCGGTGGTCTTGGCATATTGGCTGGCGATCATATCAAGGCGGCAGCAGACTTGAATATTCCGCTTACGGGCGTAGGCATATTTTACGGTAAAGGTTATTTTCAGCAGCATATTGATGAAGGCGGCTCGCAGCATCATTGGTATCCCGAAGTCGACCTAGAGGCTAGTGTTTACCCGGTTGAGCTTGTGCGGGACGACAATGGCCATCCTGTCATTATCGAGGTTCCGCTGGAGGGCAGAAGGGTCTATGCAAAAGCGTTTTCCGTGCAGGTGGGCTCTGTCACCCTGTATTTGCTGAATACCGATGTTGAATCGAACAGCGATGCGGACCGCCGCTTGACTGACACGCTGTATCCCGGAGCACAAGATATTCGCATAAGCCAGGAGATTCTTCTCGGCATTGGCGGTACGAGATTGCTTACCGCGCTTGGCATTCAGCCGGAGGTCTGGCATATGAACGAAGGACATTGCGCATTCCTGACCCTGGAGCGAATCCGCATGCTGTCCGCGGAAGGCGTGCCTTTCGAGACGGCGCTTGAAGTCGTCAAGGCAAGCACCGTCTTTACGACGCACACGCCGGTTCCGGCGGGGCACGATGTGTTCTCCATTGAGATGATGGACCGTTATTTTGGCGATTTTTACTGGCAGCTAGGAGCGGATAGGGAGCGGGTATTATCGCTTGGCAGCATGAACGGCGTGTTCAACATGACGCGCCTTGCCGTCAGCGCTTCGTCGAAGGTGAATGGAGTAAGCAAACTGCACGGTGAAGTTACCCGGGAAATGTTTCACCGGTGGATGCCGTACATTCCGGCAAAGGATATTCCCGTCGATTCGGTCACGAACGGCATCCACACAGGGACATGGCTGGCTTCCGGCCTAAAAGAATTGTTCGACCGGCATCTCCCGTCCGACTGGTCCCTGAAAGCAGCGGAGCCGGAAGCATGGGCTGCCGTTCGGGAGATTCCAAGCATCGAGCTGTGGGAGGAGCATCAGCGGGCGAAAGCCAGGATGCTGCAAGCTTTCGGGCTGCCGATCTCTCCTTCGGACGGAGTACCGTTAATCATTGGTTTTGCCAGACGGTTTGCCACGTACAAGCGGGCGCTGCTTATCTTTAACGACCCGGAGCGGATCGCGCGCATCCTGGGCAACCCTAATCGTCCGGTAGTTCTTGTATTCGCCGGCAAGGCGCATCCTTCGGATGGACCGGGGCAAGACTTGATCCGCAAAATCGTAGAGTTGTCTGAGGATGAAAGGTTTAAAAACCGTGTTTACATGATAGAGAACTACGCGATGGATAAAGCAAAGCTGCTTGTTCAAGGCGTGGACGTATGGCTCAATACGCCGCTCAAGCCAATGGAAGCCAGCGGTACAAGCGGGCAAAAGGCCGCCCTGAATGGCGTGCTGAACTGCAGCGTACTGGACGGCTGGTGGGTGGAAGGCTACAACGGGCGAAACGGCTGGGCGATCGAGAGCACGATCGATGGCGATCCTTGGCTGCAGGCGAAGCAGGATACCGAATCGCTTTACCGGCTGCTCGAGGAAGAGATTATTCCGCTGTACTACAAGCGGGGGGATTGGAATGTTCCCGAGGAATGGGTCAGCTTGATGAAGGAGTCGATCTGCTCGCTTGCACCGGTCTACAACACCCACAGAATGGTCACCGATTATTGGAATAAGATGTACGTTCCAACAAGCGCGAGAGGGAAGCGGTACGCTGCGGATAACTATGAGGTTGCGTCTAGGGTTGCGGCCTACAAGCAATTCATTCGCAGCAATTGGTCGGCCGTTCAGGTCAGGAACGTGAATATTCAAGAGGACAATGGCAGCAGGAACGGACTGAAAAAATTCCGTGCCGAAATTCAACTAGGCACCATATGGCGCGGGGACGTCCGCGTGGAGGCGGTTGGCTCCGATGGTCATCGAGGTATCTGGAAGGTGAAGCTGGAGCCGGTACAGCAGCAGGAGAAGGGACTATACGTGTTTGAAGGAGCTTCCGAAGACATCCCGACAGATAACATCTGGAAGGCTGACGTCAACGTGCGGGTTACTCCAATCAGCCCGGATTTCGCTAACGAATTCGAGCTGGAGCTGGCTGCTTGGGGGTAATAGTCAGGAAACATGATAAATAACGCAAAGAGCCGGATCTCCAGAGATCCGGTTCTTTGCGTTATGGCCCGAACGGTAGACAGCTCCAGCAAGTGAGTATGATCATCCGATCACGATCGAGACTTGCTTCACGCAAGCTGGGCTGTAGGCCTGACCACCAATTCGTTTACGTCGATGTCTGTTGGTTGTCCAATGGCATAAGCGATTGCACTAGCGATTGCGGAAGCGGGAAGGGCATCGCGCCGATACGTTTTCATCAGTTCCCTGGCCTCGGCATCCGAAATGCTATCCGCGAGCTCGGAAGCGGTCACGCCGGGAGAAATGAGCGTTACACGGATGTCAGAACCAACCTCCTGCCGCAAGCCTTCCGTGATGGCACGTACGGCGTATTTTGTCGCACAATATACCGCTGCCGTCGGCGATACCGCATAGGCACCGATGGATGCTATGTTAATCATGTGACCGGCTTGCTGCTCTTTCATTATGGGGAGGCCCGCAGCAATCCCATGCAGAACTCCGCGGATATTGACATCGATCATGCGGTTCCATTCGTCGATCTACAAGGCTTCTAAGGGAGAGAGGGGCATCACGCCGGCATTATTCACAATGACATCAACACGCCCGAACCGGGACTGTGCCAAACGAATGATTTGCTGCATCTGATCGATCTTCGTCACATCCAATGGTTGATATATGACGGATCCTCCTTCAGATTCAATGAGGGATGCCAAAGTTTCCAGTCTATCGACGCGTCTTGCCCCTATGACGATATGGGCCCCATGACTAGCTAGAAGCTTCGCCGTTGCTTCCCCTATCCCGCTGCTGGCTCCCGTAATGACAACGACTTTTCCTTTTATTTCGGACATTGCATATTACTCCTTTTTTATTGAAATTTTCGCTCACTATTTCTCGCGATAAAGCACCATACCGGCGTGATAGAGCACGGAATCGCGGAAATCGCCGTCCGCAGTAAACCCTGTATCATCCACATATTCGATATGGTCGCCTATGATGGTATAGCTGCCTTGATAAGCGCTGTTCCGTTTTCCGCGCGCTTCGTCGTACCTTCCGTTCGGCAGCAGCTCATGACGGATATAACCATCTTTCGTTACCCACACGCCCACATAGGGATGAGATTTGTTTAGGTTAGTCATTTGAATTACTCCTTCCGATAGCATCGATTTCTACGGTCACGGACTCCGTATCATCTACAGGTCTATTATCGTTCTATCGATTAACAAGGCGGTAGCCGGATTTTACATGATGATTGCCTAATCCTCCAGGAAGAGATAAAGTTGAGTAAATCGCACGGACAAAAGGTGGGACGAAGAGGATGAATGAATGGTTCGAGAAACAAAGGAGAGAATTGCTGAAAATTATGGAGAAATACACTCCCGAAGACGGGACGCATGATACTCAAGTACCCGGTTTGCGCTTGATTCGTGCATCCCGGGTATCCGAGCCGGTTTATTCGGTCTATGAACCCTCCCTTTGCGTCGTGGCGCAGGGTTCCAAGATGGTCATTTTGGGACAAGAGGTGTATCAGTATAACCCAAGCTGTTATTTAACCGCTTCGGTACACTTGCCAATTACAGGACAAGTAACGGAAGCTTCGGAAGATACGCCATACTATAGCCTGCAGATTCTATTCGATATGAGCCAGATACTGGATGTCATTCGGACTTCCGGAGATGCTCTAAGAGTAGGAAAAGAGACCAGCAGGGGGTTAAAGGTAAGCCGGATAAACGATACACTCCTGGATGCAATACTGCGGCTGGCGAAACTGGTTGAGAATCCGCAGGATATCCCTGTGCTTGCGCCTTATGCCATGCGGGAGATCATTTATCGGGTGCTTCAGAACGACAATAGTGCTTCCCTGAAGCAATTTGCTGTTATCGGAAGCCATGCGCAGCGAATTTCTGGGGTGGTAGAGAAGCTCAATCGCGAGTTTGCCCAGCCCTTGCGAGTAGACGAGTTGGCAGAAGAGGCTCGAATGAGCGCTTCATCTCTATACGAATATTTCAAGGAGGTCACGGGGATGAGCCCGATCCAATTTCAAAAGCAGATCCGTTTGCAAGAGGCGCGCAGGCTGCTTTTATCAGGATCGATCGATGCGGCAGAAGCTGCGTTTCAGGTCGGATACGAGAGCCCGTCGCATTTTAGCCGGGAATACGCGCGGATGTTTGGGCTCCCGCCAGTCCGGGACGTTCGCGCTTTGCGTAGGTCGCTTGATAAATAATAATGTTATAATAATATCCAGGCAAACGTAGTAAAAACTTCATTCCTCGAGGTGACGAATTCATGTTGGATACTAGCAATGATCTTAAACCTTGGATTGTAAACCGGGCGGATCCTTATGTGCTTAAGCATACGGATGGTCTCTATTACTTTACCGCTTCCGTACCGGAGTATGACCGGCTTGTGCTGCGCAAAGCCGCTACGTTGGACGGGCTTGTTAACGCGCAGGAAACGGTCATTTGGCGGAAGCATGAAACAGGCGAGATGGGCAACCATATTTGGGCGCCCGAGCTTCATTTTATCGAGGGCAAGTGGTACGTCTATTTCGCGGCAGGCACGGCGGAGGATCAATGGGCGATTCGGCCGTATGTGCTGGAATGCGGCGATGAAGATCCCATTACAGGCACATGGGTGGAAAAAGGCAAAATAAAGCTCGACTTCGAAAGCTTCTCCCTGGATGCGACAACGTTCGAGCATAACGGGGAACGGTATCTGATCTGGGCACAGTATAAAGAGTCTGACAGCAATCTGTACGTAGCCAAGCTCGCTAACCCGTGGACGATTATCGGGCCGCAAGTATTGATCTCCACGCCGGAATACGACTGGGAGATTCAAGGCTACCGGGTGAATGAGGGACCGGCCGTATTGCTGCGCAACGGGCGGATTTTCGTAGCCTTTTCGGCAAGCGCGACCGATCACCGGTATTGCATGGGTTTATTGGAGGCGTCTCTGGATGCGGATCTGCTCGATCCGGGCAGCTGGACCAAGCATCCCAAGCCTGTGTTCGAGACCAATGAGGAGACGGAGAATTACGGACCGGGGCATAACAGCTTCACCGTCAGCGAGGACGGCTTGACCGACCTTATGGTATATCATGCGAGACCTTATAAAGAGCTTATCGGCAGTCCGCTTTCCGATCCTAACCGCCATGCCCGCATTCAGGCATTCAATTGGAAGGAAGACGGGACGCCCGACTTTGGGGTGCCGGGGAAATAATGCAAAAAGACGTATGGAGCGCTCATACGTCTTTTTACTTTTAAACCGTATAATAGAAACAAATCTCCCTTAACTTACTTACATTGGATTCTCTCCAGTCAAATCAGACTTAAAGGCAAACATTTTTCGCTATGTTGGATTCACTCCAGCATAAAGGCCCAGAATGAACCACTACCGTCCAAAATGAACTAATATAATGGAGGCGATCCAACGTAGCTCGATTCAGTAGTCAAAACAGGCCCGTTACGCTGTACGAAATCCAACGTAGAAGCGTTGCTACCATAACAGGTTAAGCTTAAATACACGGCAAGGGGCTTTCTCATCGAGACAGCCCCTTTTATTTAACCTTTATAATCGATATTAATATCGTAGCTGTTCATCTCAATGGAGATTTCGCTTCTTGTCTCGAAGTTGATGCTCTTTAGCCAGGTTGTGTCGAATTTATCAACGGTCTCGATCCGAAGAGTCTCATACTTTTTCTTCGCTTTATCGATTTCCTTGGCCAGCCAGTACAGGTAAACAAAGCTGACGATAAAGACCGCGAGCAGGAAGATGAGGAAGGAACTGCTCATAATGCTCTCATACAATCTCGCAAAGCTGCCGTGAATGGTGCCGATATTGCGGAAGTAGACAATGCCAAACATCAAAAAACAAAACAAGCATAGCAGTGCACAAAAAACAGCTCTTGACTTGCAATTTTCCCACTTTCTCTTACGGTCGATGAGTGTCTCGAAAGTTTTCCTTGCATCGTTTGGTACGAGTTCACGCCAAGCCATGCCAGCCAGCCCCCTCCCTTCAAACTTACCTGTCCAATACATGTTATGCCTGTACGCATAAAGCAATGTCTGCCGGCAAACAACTAATAAGAAAAAATTGGATGGCGAAAGGGGATTTCCCGATGATTACTCCCATTAAAGTAAGAGACGTGAAAGACATTGAACAAATCAACCATATCGTGTCGCGTTACGACTTCGATATCTGGATTCACGGCAAAAGCGGAATGGCCGACGCCAAGTCGATTCTTGGCCTGTTTGTACTAAAGCTTAACGAGCCGTTAACGCTTGTCATCCCGGATGACGTGAACTACAAGAAGCTTTTCAAAGAGCTGGAGCCGTTTCTCGTCATTGGTTAGAAAGAACGGTAAGCGCAGCAGCATTCCTCAACAATTTAATACATCCCCATAAAGTTTGCTTTTACCCCCGTGCAATCCAAAATCGGGTCGTTTAGTATGGAGGTAGGCTTATACAGGCGGACAGGATATAATGGTCGCATTGCAACATAGATCATAGATCATGGGGAAGGGTGAGCGGATGCTGCGTGTGTTAATCGTAGATGACGAGTTCGAGATTCGCGAAGGTTTACGTAACCGCTTTCCGTGGAGTACGTTTGGTATCGAAGAAGTGCTGGTTGCCGATGACGGCGACACGGCTCTAATGCTGGCGAAGGATGCACGTCCGGACCTCATCGTAACGGATATAAAAATGAACCGCATGTCCGGGCTGGAATTTCTGAACGCCTTGCAGCCGATGAAGGATTATGATCCGGAAGCCATTGTGGTGAGCGGTTATGACGATTTTGATCTGGTGAAGCAGGCGATGAAGACCGGAGCGATCGATTATGTTCTTAAACCAATCAATATAAGCGAGCTGGAGCAGATTGTCCGCAAAGCGGTCGAAAATATTCAGCGGAAGCGGCTCGAGCAGCATAATGAGCAGCAGCTGATCAACCAGGTAAAGTTCGCGATTCCGAAAATGCGCGAAGAGCTGCTTCGGGAGATGGTGGAGCAGGAGCATGACCCGTATAAGGAAACAAGACGGCGCCATCGGCTCACGACGTTAAACATGGAATGGATTACAGTGGAGCATATGACGGTCATGGTCATTGTCGCCGATGATCTGAAAGCCATTGAGAACCGGCGCGGGCAGGAGAAGGACCTGATCCTGTTCGGGATCGGCAATGTCGTGAATCAGACGCTGGAGGAGGATTATCCTTATCCGTACGCGATCTGCATGGACAGCTCTAATAGATGGCTTGTTCTGTTAAGCTGCCTGCGTTCGGAACAGGCCGAGCTGACTAGCGGAATCGCGCATCTATGCATTAAGCGAATCAATGATTTCGTGAAGGTGAAGGCAAGCGTTGGACTCCGGACGAACCCTTGCACCTTCGAGCATCTGCACGAGATGTATACGGAAGCGCTTAGCGTCCTCGAGCAGAAGGCCGTCTACGGCGGCAACCGCGTATTTACGCTGCAAGGCGGTTTTGAAGAAAGCGAGCAAGCCGATCTCAAGCTGGCAGAGCCGGAAGAAGTACTGGATCTGGTCAAGTTCGGATCGGATGAGGATATAACGGCAGCAATGGAACGGTTCGAATTAATGGTACAGGCGTGGCAGCTAACACAGCTGCGGGATATTCAGCAGAGCATTTTCGAATGGCTGTTCGAGATTTTCAGGAAAGCGGCCGCTGCCGGAATTCCGAATAAAAAATGGGGCAGCAATCCCATTGCGCTTTGGGAGCAGCTGGAGCAATACGATACGCTGCAGTCGCTCAAGGAGCAGGCCGAACGATGCCTGAAGGAAATCGCGGCCGATTTCCGGAGTCTCTCCGCTACGCCAAGCCAGATTATATGCGAAGCGGAAAAAATATTGCAGCGGGATTACGCGGAAAGCTTAACGCTTCAAAGCGTGGCAAGCGCCGTACACGTTACTCCCGTATGGCTCAGCAAGCTGTTCAAGAAAGAGAAGCGGCAGACGTTCCTTGAATATTTGACCGATATCCGGATCGAGAAGGCGAAGGAGATGCTTGGCGACATCCAGTACAAGGTGTACCAAATCTCTTACCAGGTCGGTTATAAAGACCCTGTTCATTTCTCGAAGCTGTTCAAAAAGCAGGTTGGCTGCACGCCCAAAGAATACCGCAGGCAGCGCGGCATTATTGACGAGTAACGCATAAAGGCAGTATCCAAGGTGAATAACGCTTTCCCTTTGGAACTGCCTTTTGCTGTATCCGAATGATTTTAAGACTTGATGCCAACCGTTACGATTTTATAGCCTTCCACCGGAATGCTGCCGCCCTCCGTCTTGCTCGCGGCATCTTCCATAATGTTGCTTAAGTAAGTTTCCGTTGACGAGTTCGGCAGGACGGCAAGCGCCGTTGGTTCACCCGACAGATTGTACCAGCGGGCCATCAGGTCGCCGCGCTCTTCGTTGATCTTCAGACTGGAGAAAGCAAGGCCGTCCCCGTTCCAAGCGAGGAATTGATCCGAGAGAGGAAGCTCTCCTTCCTGCAAGCGTGCGCCAACCGTCGTTAGCGGTACCGGGAACCGGTAAGCTTCGCGGTAGGCGTCAAAACGCTCGTTCACGCCGCCGTAAGGGATGATCATCCATTCGGCGACATTGGCGCCAAGACATTGCGCATCCGGCGTATGGAACACGCCCCAGTCGCCTAGTTCGCCGACGCAGCGGAGCAGCGTCAGCGCAATCGTATTCCGGCCATCCTGCAGGATTTCGTATTCGTTCAAGCCTTTGCCGGCAGCGGCCAACCCTCTCTCTTTATCGTGAACGTCGATGAACGTCTGCAAATGCTGGCAGTTGCTCGGGTTCTCCCATACCGCGGACGGCACTGTCTGGCGCTCGGCAACTTCGAAGATCGAATCGGCAAAATGAGTAGAGCCTTCGGCATCGGAAGGCAAAAGTACCCGCAGCCGGTGATCCTTGGATTCGTTGTTGATTGTTGCCTGGACGCGTACGCCCTTGCCGTTGCGGTCCAGACTAAGCTTGGTGACGATAACGAGCGGGGCCAGCTCGGCGGAGCGTCCGGCTTTCCGGTTGCGGAATTCAACCATCGTGCCGATCTCTTGGGCTAACCGTTCGTCAGCGCTTGCCGGGATGGCGAGCGAATGGATGATTTCGATTGACGCCCGGTACGGAGTGTCCTCCACGACGCGAATAGCGGCTTTAAGCCCTTTGGTTGTAATAGCTTTGTCGAGAGCAGGCTGTTTGAAAATATATTCGTTGCCGATATCGCCAACATTCTCGTAAACGCCCAGTCCGCTGAAGGTCTGGCCGCTGGTTTTGTGATAGACGGCATAGCTTCCGTCATCTTCTACGGTCAGCTTCAGGTGGCGGTTCTCGATAACGCGGCTGCCGCTAAGGAGAGTCTTCTCTCCAGCCGTACCCGCTTTGCCGGCAACGGCGTTGCCTTGGCTTGGAATCCAGGCGAACGTCTGATACCCGAGCTGAGGGAGATTCTCCGCTTCAAAGGTTAAACGAACGGCGCGAGCCATATAGGGCTGGCGGAATTTATCGCTTGGCAGCTCGTAGCCGAAGCGTACGCCCAGATCTTCCGCGGAATGCGAAATCGCTTGGCCTTTTGCGTTGACTAGATAACCTTCGCCATGCGTACGCGCTTTTACCTCGGCGGCAATCGCTACCGGATCCTCGCTTTGGTCGAAGAACCGGTAGGAGAATTCCAGCTCCAGCGTGACAACGGATGAGCCTTCGTAGCCGCTTGTGTTAAAGACGGCAAAAGGCACGGCTTCCTCGCTGTACGCTGCAAAGGAGGAGGTATCGATCCTGGAGCCGATGAACCTGACGCTTTCTTCCGTCAGCCGCTTGCCAACCTCCATGCTTTTGGCGAAGCGCGTCTTCATCTCGTCGTAGACCTCATCGACGCTGCAGCCGCAAATGCTGTCATGCGGATGGTTCTGCATCAAGGTTTTCCAAGCATACTGCATCAGGCCATGCGGGTAAGGCTTGCCAAGCTGATGCGCGGCTGCGGCAAGCGGTTCGGCTACTTTTTCGAGAAGCGTCTGATTTTGCTGATTCAACTGTTTAATATAGACGCGGGCGGAAGCGGTATTTACGAGAGAATACCAGCCGTCGGTCTGCTGGCCGCGAAGCTCGCCGCGCGTGACGCTAAGCGTATCAGGCCGTTCGGTCTCAACCGCCCGCACGTAATCGTCGAAGTTGGAATGAACAAATTCATAATCCGGGTATAGCTCCCTTGCCACGCGCAGAGCCTCGGACAGATTGGTCTGTACCGGCTGATGGTCGCAGCCGTTCATCAATAGCAAATGCCGGGTGGACGCGAACAACTCGGCGCGAGCCAGGCGGTGCTCCCAATAAGGCTTGGCCTGATCCGGTTCAACCGGAATTTCCATGCCGTTGTTATACCAGTTGGCAAACAGGATCCCCAGTACGCTGGAGCCGTCGGGCGACTGCCAGACCAGCTCGGAGAACGGCGATTCCAGTCCCGAGTCGTCCACCCGGTTATTGAAGCCTGTCGCTTTGACGCCACGGCCAAAAACCGCCGTATCAATGCCGGCTTGCTTCAGAAGCTGCGCGGCCTGTCCCATATTGCCGAAGGAATCGGGGAAATAGCCAAGCTTCGAGATCGGCCCGAATGCTGCCGCGTCACGGTGACCGATCTGAAGGTTGCGCACATTCGCTTCGCTGCTCGTCAGAAATTCGTCCTGCAGAACATACCAAGGGCCAAGAGAGAGCTTGCCCTCATCGCATAGCTTCTGGATCTGCTCCCGTTTCTCCGGGTACACCTGCAAATAATCGTCGAGAACAATCGTCTGCCCGTCGAGATAGAAGCTTCGGAATTCCGGATCGGATTCGAAGGTCCGGAGCAGCGTATCCATCGTCTCGATCAGCTTGACGTGATGGGCTTCGTACGGCATATACCATTCCCGGTCCCAGTGGGTATGAGAGATGACATGAACAACGCGTTTGGAAGACGGCATGATGGTTCCTCTTTTCTCTTTTTCGTAGAAGGTTAGTCATTACGCAACTAGTGTAAAGAATCGGGTATGCCGTCACAATGAGGGAAACGCAAACTTTAAGGGGGAATGTTATCGTTATGAGAAAAGTTTCGTTTCGGCTGGCATCGTCCTTCCGCAACCGTATGATTTTTATCTTTTTGCTTATTATCATTGTCCCGTTCCTGCTCTTCGCCTACTATTCCCACATCAAATCGATTGAGGGGATATCCGAGACGAATACAAAGATGACGATGAGCTATCTTCTTCAGGCGAAGAAGAACTTCGAAATCTATTTAAATAATTTGAATGAACAGGTTAACGAGGTTATCGGTAATAAAAGCATTCAGGATTTACTATACAAGGAGCCCGTTGACGAACAGGACGAGGAATCGTTTGCGGTAAATATGTTGACGGCTCTCTATCATGCCACGCCGGTTATCGATGCTTTCCGGGTGAAGGTGTATCCGATTAATCCAACCAAGTACCCTTCCTATATGCGATCTATCGATGAGTCCGTGAGGATTGGCGACCAGTACTGGTTCCAGCGTTCGAAAGCAACGGTAGAGCCGACCTGGTACCTGACCATGCCAAAGCAGGGGAAATACGCAAAGCCGCTGCTCACTTACGTGAAACGGTTTACCGGATTGTATGATTCCAAGCTGCGGGGGCTTATTGCGACGGATCTGTCGGACGATTTCCTGGAGCGGTATTTCTCCCCGTCGGATCAGCTCAAGGATCAAAAGCTGCTGCTCGTAAACGATAAAGGCATTGTGCATTACGATTCGGCCGTCAATGAATGGACCGGTCAGCCGTTCCCTTCGGAGTCTTTCGTGGGCTATATGAAAAAAAGCGACGCCGGTTCGCAGTCCATCGCTATCGGCGGACAAACCTACCTGGCGACCTACGTGACGATGGCCAATCATCCTTGGACGATTGTCAGTTTAACGCCGCTCAAAGAGCTGACCGGTGCCATGGACGAGATTAACCGTGTCCTTATTATTTTTCTGATCGTGTACTTGGTGTGCTGCTTCAGTGTCGTAATCTATCTGACCGTAACGTATACGCAGCCGATCGCCCATCTTGTCCGCCTGATGCGCAAGCTGGAATCGGATAATCTCCATTTTTTATCGCCATGGTCCTCCCGCAAGGATGAAGTAGGCTGGCTGTACCGGAGCGTTGGCAGCATGGTGCACCGGATAGACGGGCTTGTGAAGGATGCTGCGCGCTCGGAGCGCAACAAGAAGGCGCTGGAATTCCAGGTGCTCAGCCATCAGATTAATCCGCATTTCCTGTACAACACGCTGGAGTCGATCCGGTGGAAGGCCGAAAACCACGGCCGGAGCGATATTAGCGAGATGGTATCGGCGCTTGGCAATTTGCTTCGCTTGAGCCTCAACCAAGGGAAAGAAATCACGACGCTGAAGCGGGAATTCGATCAGGTGAAAGCTTATGTGGCGATTGAGCAGGCACGGATGGGCAAGACCGTCCGGATCCTGTACGCTTGCGATGAGGAAACGCTGGAGCTGCCGTTCCTCCGGCTGCTCTTGCAGCCCCTTGTGGAGAATGCGATCCAGCATAGCGTGAGGGATAACTTCGACAAAGGGAAAATCATGATTGCCGCAAGGCAAGAAGAGGATGATATTGTGATTGATATCGCCGATAATGGGAAAGGCATACCGCAGCATGTGCTCGACCAGCTTGAGCAGGCGGAGGAACCGTCAGGCGGCAAGTTCTCGCCATCGCGCAGAGGCGTGGGACTGCGTAACGTGAATGACCGGCTGCAGCTGTATTTTGGCGAGGCGTATAAGCTGAAGATTGTAACGGGACCGGAGATCGGAACCAAAATTACGTTAAGGCATCCGGTGCTGAAGGAAGGCCAGGAGCTGGATTCGACCTTTGAGTGAAATAAGGGGAGCACGGTTCCATGTCATGCTGCTATAAAAGGAGGAGTATCAATTGAATAACAGACGTTACGTTATTGGAAGTTTACTCCTGACGCTTATACTGGTTCTTGCCGCATGCTCCGGCTATTCGGCAGAGTCTCCCGCCAAGTCTCCGGAGCCCGCGCCGGTTACGCTCAGGCTGCTCACTTGGGCGGATGACCGTTACCTGCAGCTGTACGAGATGTTCCATAAGAAATATCCCTGGATTACGATTGAGCCGGTTAAGGTGGAAGCGAACGAGAAGGACATTATGGCGAAAATCAAAGAGCTGCAGAAGGCCGGAACACCTGCCGACCTGGCCTGGATTGACGGAGATCTGCTCGCCTATGAGGAAAAAGGGCTGTTGGAAAATTTGAAGCCTTATATGGACAAGGACTCCTCCTTCCAGGATAAAGTGCTCCCGGACGGTTACTTCGATACGATGAATTTCCGCGGGCGCAGACTAGCCGTGCCGTTCGTGGATGTGCCGATGTGGATTGTCGTTAACAAGGATTTACTGGCCAAGCATGGGGTGGAAATGCCGCCAAACAGCTGGACGTTTGATGACTTCCGATCCATTGCGAAGCAGGTAACCGACCCCGCGCAGGGCGAATACGGACTTACGACAAGCAATGAATTCGTCATGCGCCTGCTCCCGCTTAAGGCGGCGGCTGACGGCCATGCGGCCAATCTGGCTTATTTGGACGAGAGCATGACCCAAAGCCTGCTTAACACGCCGGCCGTCCTGGATGATGTGCGCTGGCTGAGCGGCTTTGTGACGGAAGACGGCTCCATGCTCTCGTGGTCCAAGGCCAAGGAGCAGCATGATGTCGCGCGCAATTTCATGAATGGCAAGACGGCCTTTGAAGTCGGAGGCGACTGGCTTTTGCCGCGATTGAAGAAGGATGCAAAGTTTAACTGGGATATCCTTCCGTTTCCGCGCGGGAAGCTGAATCAATATTCTTTCCACATTTACGGACCGCTTGCTCTGCTCAGCGGATCGGAGCATAAGGATGAAGCTTACAAATGGATCAGCTTCCAGTTCGAGCTGGAAGCGCAGAAGTGGAAGATCGACGAGGGCGCCAATGCATCCGTTATAGATCCGGAGCTGACCGATTATATCGACGAAGCTCCGATCTGGCAGGGCCGCAATATCGAAGCGGTCAAGATGACCAAAGACAACGGCCTTGTCCTTCCGGGAGCAACGATCACGGGTTTCTCCGAATACAACTGGGTCAACATGATCAACGAGATCGTGTTCAACGGTTACGATATCGAGCATTTGATCCCGGAGACGACAAGCTGGAATAAGAAGACGCTGCAGCTTCGCGAGCAGTGGAAGCAGCAGACGGCTAAATAAAGAAATGAAGCCATCCATTTTAAATGGATGGCTTTTGTTTGTTCTCCGCACAACTATACCCAAGGATAGTAACTGATCTTCATATCACTTCTTTTCAGCGGGGGGACTCCCTCCTATAATGAAAACAGGTTTTGCTTTGCCTATAGTAAAGACCGGGCAGAATCGAATTCCATATGAAGAGGTGCAGTCTTGCAGTTGGTCAAACGAATCCTAACATTAGCGATTCCGTCTATCGCCACATTTTCCTCCATGACCTTTACCGGATTGCTGGTGCTTATGATCGTCGGAAATCTGGGAGCGGCATCCATTGCGGTTGTCGGTATTACGAACATTATCATTTATAATCTATGGGCCTTATTCTCCGGCGTGCAAGGAGCGATTAACTTTCTTGTTGCCCAGAACTATGGCTCCGGCAATATCCGGCAGGGAAACCAACGGATGCAGATTGCACTTTTAATTACGGCCGTACAGGGAGTGACCCTGCTCATAGGCAGCTTCCTGCTTCCTTACGGCATTCTCTATCTTATGGGCTCGAATGAGACCATCCTTACCCTAGGCTCTCCTTATTTGCTGGTGAGAATGATTGCGCTGATCTTTACGATGTTTAATACAGTATTTTTTGCTTATATGCGGGCCGTCGGGGATACGCGTACGCCAATGACCCTATCGCTCATTAATAGCGCATTAGTCGTCACCTTAACATATGTCCTTGCCTATGGAAAGTTCGGTTTTCCGGAGCTTGGGCTTCAAGGAGCGGCTTGGAGCATGGTGGCTGCCGAAGCGGTGACCTTCCTGCTTGGATTGTTGGTCTATTACGGTTTCATGAGCGGCATGTACGCAACGCGAAGCTGGGTACGCATCGAGGTTCAACAGGTGCGCCTATTGTTGTTCGAGAGCGTTAAGCTAGGCATTACGGAACTGTCCAACAGCGTTGGAATGCTTGTGTTTACCGCATGTATTACAAGGCTTGGCACAACCGCTATTGCCGCCAATGAGATTGCGCTTAACATCTTGTCCTTCGGGTTTATGCCTTCGAATGGCTTCGGCGCTGCGGCTACGATCGGGATTGGCCAGGAAGTGGGGAAGGGCAATGGCGCTACTGCCCGAAGATTCGGGATTGTGACGGTTTATCTAGGCCTTATCTTTATGGCGTTGATCTCGGTCGTCTTCTTCCTGTTCGCCTTGCCGATCGCCAAGCTGTATACCTCGGAGAGGGAAGTGTACGAAACGGCGATTTCGCTTATCCATCTAACCGCTTGCGTCCAACTGTTCACAGGGGCAAACATTATTTTCGGCGGCGGACTTCGAGGCATAGGGGACACCACGTTTTTGTCCCGGACGGCACTTATCTTGAACTGGCTGTTATTCATCCCGCTAACGATTCTGTTAACCAGAGTGCTAGATTGGGGGCAAACCGGCGCTTGGTCCGCGCTATGCCTGCTCATCGTGCTTTCGGCGGTTGCCAACGGATGGCGCTACTTGACGATCAACTGGTCGCAAGTGAAAGCAACGACAGGCAAAGTACCGGTAACATCCGCAGCGGGACATATGTGAAAATGAACCAACAGCCGGTTATTTGCGACCGGCTGTTTTTGGCATACTTTTGAAAAATTATTTGTGTGCAACTATGTAATTAGTTGCAGCACCTCGGCCCCACCCCCAACAAACAAAGCCGTCCTTTCGGACGGCTTTTTGCTTTTGAAAGGAAGTAATAGGCCAGATAAGGAGGTAGGGTATGCCCCTGAGGAGCGCAAGCGTCCGCCTTTGTCTGCGGGAAATTTCCGCTGTATAAGCGGTATAATCGAGATTTCCTGCAGACAACAGCCGGCCGAAGGGGCATACCCTACTCCCCTAGATTGGCTATTACCCTCTCTTTCAGCGAAAAAACCGTCCTAAGGTCAGCTTTGTTTAATCCTGTTTAATCCCAAACTAGAAAGGATAAGATCCACTCATGGTTTTCGATTTCCCTCAAATCTACAATAAAACTATCACAAGAGAGAAGGGAAAACGCTATGAAAAATGGAGTCATTCGGGAATTGTTTAAAAATCGCACCTTACTGCTTATGTTCCTCCCTGTAGCGGTACTCCTATTTTTGTTCAACTACCTGCCGCTGGCCGGACTTGTAATCGCCTTCAAAGATTTCGACTTTACCAAAGGCATCTTCGGCAGCGACTGGATGGATCCGCTATTCGATAACTTTGATTACCTGTTCTCCTCGGACACCGCGTTCCGGGCCGTGAGAAACACGATTCTGCTGAATGCGCTGTTTATCACCGTTGGCCTCATTTTCGAAGTCGGATTCGCGCTTCTGCTGAACGAGGTCAGGAACAAATATTTCAAACGGGTATCGCAGTCCCTGACGTTCCTGCCGTTCTTTATCTCCTGGATCGTCGTTGGCGTATTCGCCTACAACCTGCTCGACTTCGAGAGCGGCGCGGTAAATCACTTCCTTACAACCATTGGCCTCAAGCCAATCGACTTCTACAGCGAGGCTGGACTATGGCCGATCATTCTCACCATCGCCATCAGGTGGAAGGCAACGGGTTACGGTACGATCATCTACCTGGCCGCACTGACTTCCGTGGATAACTCTTATTATGAGGCGGCTTCCATCGACGGAGCGACAAGATGGCAGCAGATCCGTTACATCAGTCTTCCCATGCTGCGTCCAACGATAATCATACTAACGCTGCTCGCCGTGGGAAGAATTATGAATGCGGACTTCGGCATGTTTTACGCGATGGTTGGCGACGCGTCCCTGCTGTTCCCGACGACAGACGTTATCGATACGTTCGTGTACCGCAGCTTGCGTAAATCCGGCGACATCGGCATGGCATCCGCGGCAGGCTTCCTGCAGTCCATGATCGCGTTTGTCCTGGTTATCGCGAGCAACTACGCGGCACGCAAAATCGATAAAGATTCGGCCATCTTCTAGAACGGAGGAAACAAGATATGCCAGCCAAAAGATTCTCAATCTCTCAGTCCATCATCGTTCTCGTCATTTCTTTGTTCAGCTTGTCCTGCCTATTCCCGTTCATCATGGTTATATCCGGCTCGCTAAGCACGGAGAACGACATTATCAATTACGGCTACACGATATGGCCGAAGCACGTTACGTTTGACTCCTACCGGATCCTGCTCCTCGGCTCCAACCGGATTATCGATGCTTACGGCATCAGTATTCTCGTCACGGTAGCCGGAACGATCCTGTCCGTATTCGTTACCAGCATGGGCGCTTACGTAATGGCAAGACGTTCCTTCAAGTACCGGAATATTTTATCCGTCTACGTCATTATTACGATGCTGTTCAACGGCGGTCTGGTACCTTGGTATATCATCTGCGTTCATTATCTGAATCTGAAAGACTCGCTCTGGGCACTGATTCTACCGATGCTCGCCAACGCGTTTAATATGTTCCTGATCCGCAACTTCATGAATTCGATTCCCGAGGAGATTAACGAGTCGGCGAAAATGGACGGAGCGGGGGAATTCAAAATTTTCTACCGCCTGATCATGCCGCTGTCGCTGCCCGTACTGGCAACCGTTGGATTGTTCGTCGCCCTGAGCTACTGGAACGACTGGTTCCTCGGCCTCATGTTCGTCGACAAGCAGGAGCTTCAGCCCCTGCAGCTGCTGCTAAGAACATTGGTATCCAACGTTGAGTTTCTTAAGAGCTCGAGCAACGCTTCGGCGATGCAGCGCATATCGGCGCAAATTCCGTCGGAATCCATCAAGATGGCGCTTACGGTCGTTACGATCGGCCCAATCGTTTTCCTGTATCCGTTCCTGCAGCGTTATTTCGTCAAGGGACTTATGGTAGGCGCAGTAAAAGGATGACTATATCGGCTAACGCCGTGTAGTATATAAATCACAAGCATAAGGGAGAGGTCAGGATGAAGAAGAAGGTCCGCATTATGTCGTTAGCTCTCGCTACTACGATGTCGCTCAGCTTAATGCTGTCGGCATGCAGCAGCTCCAATAACGGCAACGGCAACACGCCAAGCAATAGCAGCAGCGGCGGGAACACTCCTAAAGAAAGCACGGCAGCCGAAAGCACGGAGCCGGAAAAAGAAGTGACGCTGAAGTTCTACTTCGGCGGCGATAAAAAAGCGGCTACGGACGAAGTATGGTCCAAAGTCAGCGAGTACGTGAAAGAAAAAGGACTTAACGTTAAATTCGATATCAACTTTATTCCGTTTGGCGACTTCAAGGATAAAATGCTCGTTATGGCCGCTTCCGGCGACAAATGGGATATGAACTTTGACGGCGACTGGCTGTCCTACAAGCAAATGGCGGCAAAAGGCTCATACATGACGCTGAACGATCTGCTGCCGGAATATGCGCCTAACCTGTACAAGAAATACCAGGAGCAAGGTACGCTTGGCGCGGCTACCGTTAACGGCAACATCGTGGGCCTGCCATGGACGATGAAGATGAATGAACGCAAGTTTGTCGCTTGGCGCTCCGACCTGACGGAGAAAGCGGGTCTGGATATTCCGGAAGGCTCCGTCAAAACCATCGAGGATATGGACAAATTGCTCCGCCAGATGAAGGAAGCTTACCCGAACGAAAGAATCAACCGCACAACTCCGCTGTCCATCTACATGATTCGCGACGAGTGGGTTGACCTGAACTTCCACGGTCTTGGCTTCTATCTGAATGATCCGGCCGTAAAAGTCCAACCGGTCGAGCAGCAGCCTTTCTATCTGGAGGCATCCAAGCTGGCGAAAGTATGGTATGACGAAAACCTGATTAACCGCGATGCGATGATCGACAAAACGGATGAAGCAGCCGAGTGGAGAAACGGCAAGAAGCTTGTAACCGTAACTTCCCACGAATGGGTGGAAGCGAACCCTGGCTTCTCCGATCCGTCCTACAAGCTGACGGCTTCCGAGTTCTATCCGGACAAAAAGTTCATTAACCGTACCGCGCTGGCTAACGTTGTGGCAATTAACCGCAACTCCAAAAACGCCGACCGCGTGCTCCGCTTCCTCGACATGATCGAGACGGACAAAACCTTGTATGACCTTGTGCAATACGGTATCGAAGGTAAAACCTATGTCCTGAACGGCGACACGGCCGAATATCCGGAAGGCATGGATACAACAACAAGCAACTACATGGAGTGGGGCGGCCAATGGGCGTTCTGGAAGCCGCAATTCATGCGTCCAACAATGACTTACGGACCGGGCTTCTGGGAGAACGAAGCGAAGTTCGCAAGCGAGCCTAACAACGTCAACTCGCCAATCGACGGTCTGTTCCTTGCGGAAGACACGATGAAGAACGAAGTGGCGAAACGCGATGCGGCAAGCGACGAGTTGAGCCGGCCAATCGAATTCGGCGTAGTGAAGGATGTTGACAAAGCGGTTAACGACTACATCGAAGCTCAGAAGAAAAACGGTCTGGATACCATCATCACGGAGACTCAAAAACAGATCGACGCATTTCTTGCCAACAAGAAGTAATCCAGCAGCAATCAACTAACATATCGCACAGACAAACAAGAGAAGCCGGCCTGATGACACCTATGGGGGGCTTCTCTTTTTCTTGGGATTGTAAGCGGATACAACTCGCAAATACATCTGCAAACTGGAGGTTTGATTGTGATTACGAACCGAAATTGGACAAAAGCACGTGCCGGAATGGCGAAAATGCTTGTCATGCTGATGATTTTTTCTTCCGTTGGTTTTATGGGACTGCCGAGTGCTTATGCCGCGGACGATGCTTCCGATACAGCGTCGGTTACGCTAGGTGAGACCCCTGTGGAAAGCGGGATCTCCGGCAGAGCCGGCGATAACGGCGACGGGCTTCTAACGGGAACGGAAGCAGGTACTCCCTACTGGCAGACGAATAAAGCAGAAGGTACCACTTATCTGTATATGAACGTAAGCGACGATTATTTATTCGACAGCGCGGATTACGATGTGGACGTAACCCTCAGCTACTTCGATGAAGGAAACGGAAGCTTCCTGCTGCAATACGATGCGCAGTCGGCTGCGTTCAAGGACAGCGCGAAGTTTACGTACACGGACACAAAGACATGGAAGGACTACACCTTTAATTTAAGCGATGCCAAATTCGCCAACCGCACGAACGGCTCCGACTTCCGAATCGCCATTGAAGGCGGCGGGATTAACGGCGAACAGAATCCGGACCTGAAGCTAGCAAGCGTAACGGTCAAAAAGACTCTTAAGGAAACGGCTACTCCGGAAGCAAGCATTACGCTTGGCGCAAACCCGGTATCGCATGGCATTACAGCCCATCCTGGCGATGGCGCCGCGGACAATCTTTTGACTGGCGAGATCGGCGGCAAGACGTACTGGAAAACGAACCAGACGATCAGCCCAACCGACCATGGCGCCAATATTCTTTATTTCTACTTTGACGTTTCGGACAGTTATTTGTTCGACAACGAGGACCAGGATGTTTTCGTAACGGTCGAGTATTACGACAGCGGCAGCGGCAGCATGAAGCTGCAGTACGATGCGCAGTCGGCAGCCTTTAAGGATGCTCCTGAATTTACTTATACGAACACGAATACATGGAAAAAACATACGTTTAAGCTTGGCGATGCCAAGTTCGCAAACGGCACGAACGGCGGCGACTTCCGCCTTCACGTATCCGGGCCGGGGGCGATTGGCGCCAATCCGGATCTCTATATCGCTTCGGTATCGGTAAAAACCCAGCCGCAGCAAAATGTTTCGACGGAGACAAAGGTGTACGACACGGTTTATCCGACGGATGACGTTGTCATCGCCGATATGAGCGTGAAGGACTTCGGCGCGGCCGGCGACGGCGTGAAGGATGATACCAAAGCGTTCCAGGACGCGCTTGCCGCAGCAGGCAACCGCGGGGGCGGCGTTGTTTTTGCGCCGGCGGGCACGTATAAGCTGACTAGTCATCTGATCGTTCCGACAGGAGTAACGCTGCGAGGCGATTGGATTAGTCCCGATTCAGCCGGCGGCGAAGTAAAAGGAACGATCCTGGCTGTCTATGCCGATAAAGGCATCGAGAACGGTCCAAGCTTCCTGCAGCTGGCGCCGGTGAGCGGCGTGACGAACTTGTCCGTCTGGTATCCGGAGCAGTCGCTGAATGCCCCGGTTGCTTATCCTTGGACGTTCGAGCAGTTATCGGGCGACAGCATGACGGTCAAGAATGTGACGTTTGTCAATTCTTACAACGGCATCAAGATTGGTCCTAGCTGGAACGAATTGCATTACGTACGGAATCTGTACGGTACAGTGCTGAAAACAGGCATTTTCCTCGACTTCACGACCGATATCGGAAGACTGGAGCATATCCGTCTGGCATCCTCCTATTGGGCGGGCTCCGGCTTGGCAGGCTCGCCGCAGCAGGCGGAGCTGAAAGCCTATACGACCGGTAACACCGAAGGGATTGTCATGGGCCGCTCGGACTGGGAGTATATGTCCGATATTGATCTGGCCGATTTCAAGAACGGCATGCGGATTACGACAAGAACGGGCAGCCTGGAGACGGCTAACGCCCAGCTCTACAAAATCAATGTTCATGACAGCAACGTGGCGCTGAAGGTTGAAGGCGTGAACGATTTTGGACTTTTAATCTCGGACAGCAGCTTTAAAGCCAACGCAGGCGTTGACCCGAAAGCGGTCTATGCAACCGAAGGCTTCCACTCCATCGTTCAATTCAACCAAGTGACGTTTGGCGGTACGCCTCATCATGCGGTTGTGAATGAAGGCAGCGGCGTATTGTCGTTCGAGAACAGCACGTTCGAGAACTGGGATGATCAGAACGGCGGTTACGCGATTGCCGCGAAGGGCGGTTCGCTTATTCTAGGTCAGTCGGCTTTCTCCAAGACTGCCAAGCATGTGCTCTTGGAAGACAGCGTAGCGACGGTTAACTCGGTGAACTCCGGACATAACGGCAGTCTGGCGGTAACCGATAACAGCGATGCGGCAGAGGTTAACGTTCATCAGGATGCGAAATACGTGCTGGAGCAGCAGCCAACCGTTGCGGCGCTTGATCTGGTGAACCGTCCGAAACCGGCCAACAACAGCTTGTTTGATATTACGGCCGCCCCTTACGAGGCGGACAGCACCGGCGAGACGGATGTATCCGCGAAAATTCAACAGGCGCTTGACGATGCCGATGCGGCAGGCGGCGGTACGGTTTATTTGCCGGCGGGTATTTACCGCGTCAATAATCCGCTTACGGTTCCTAGCGGCGTAGAGCTGCGCGGTTCATGGGATGTTCCGCATCATACGATTGGCGGCGGTACGGCGATTTTCACCAATTACGGGGAAAACAACGCTGACGGCGCTGCGTTTATCTCGCTTGAACAGGATGCGGGCCTCCGAGGCTTATCCGTTTATTACGACCAGCAGAGTTGGACGAACGTGAAGCCTTACGCTTGGACCGTTCAAGGCAAAGGCAGCGGCGTTTATCTGATTGATACAACTCTTATCAACCCTTACAAGGGAGTTGATTTTGGCACTTACGATACGAGCGGTCATTACATTGATTACGTTGCCGGTTCTCCTCTGATGGAAGGCATTTTCCTCGGCGGCGGCGCTGACGGCGGTTTGATGCGCAACGTTCAGTTCAACCCGCATTATTACGGGCGCAACAATTTCCCTAACCATCCTTCCACGGATCAGGACTTTGATGCGGTATGGAGCTACCAGAAGGAAAATCTGGATGCGTTCCGGATTGGCGACGTGAAGAACGAGACGATCTTTAATACGTTCGTATACGGTTCGAAATACGGGATTCATTTTGAAGAGCAGAACGGGGTTGGACCTGAAGCGGTTGTCATCGGCCACGGTACGGACGGCAGCAAGAAGGGCGCCGTGCTTGATGCGGCGGGAGAAGCGGGTCTGAAGCTGATTAATACCGAGCTGGTGTCGATGAGCTCCTCGGACAAAGTATACGTGGTTGTTGGCGAGGATTTTGATTCCAAGGCCGTATTCTTCAACTCTTCGATGTGGGGAGATACGACACGTTCCTTTGATATTTTCGGAGGAGATGTCCGCATTCAGCAAAGCAACTTTACGAGAGTTGGACAGCGCGGCATTAACGCACTTGGCGGCGACATTACGCTTTACGATTCCTACTTCCAGCAGCCAAACACGAATCATGTATATGCCGGTCCTGACATTGAAAAGCTGATTATCGCAAACAACCTGTTTAAAGGCGGTTTGCAGCTCATTAATGAAGCGGGAACAAAGGTGACGGGCTCGAACCTGGTTCCGGTTGCGCTTGATCTAGTGAAGGGAGAGTTCGACGAGAGCAACCCGGCTAACGCGAATTTTGCCCTGAAGCTGACCAATATGACCGAATCCGATCCGCTTGCCGGCAAAATTGAAGTTATTGCGCCGGATAGCTACAAGGACAAATTTGTGCCTGTTCGTTTCAACGGTATCGCGCTTGGAGAGAGCGTACTCGTTAAGCTTCCTTATTTGCCCGCGGACACTCTGAAGTACAAAGTAACGCTGGATAATGGCTATTCCTATGTGACGCAGGTGAAGACCGCTCAGTCGTTTGCGACGCGCAAGGACGACAACAGCCAGGTTCAGCCTACTATCGATATTTCAAGCTCCACCAATTACTCGAGTCTAGGCGGCATTTGGGGCGGCAAGGACGACCTGAGCGCGCAGGCGAATGTACATTGGGATAACGATAATCTCTATGTGACGGTCCGCGCAACGGACAATACGCATTACCAGACCTGGACGAACGGCGATATTTGGCAGGGCGACAGCTTGCAGCTTGGCATTGATTTATCGAGAAAAGACGGCTCCGCCAGCCAAAACGTAAACGAGCTTGGTTTTGCCCTTACGAACAGCGGCACGGTCTCCAAGTGGAGATGGCGCGCGCCGGCAGGTGTAGCTGGCGGAGCATTTAACGATGCGGATGCGGTTATTACGCGGGATGAGGCGACTCATCAGACGGTCTATGACATTACCATTCCGCTCTCCGCCTTGCATGGCGCAGGTTATACGTTCTCGCAGGAGGATCCGCTTGGTCTGACGATTTTGCTCAATGAACATGACGGCGCCGGCCGTTCGGGCTTTATCGAATATAACCAGGGGATTGGAACAAGCAAGGACGCTACGCAATTTGGCGATTTGTACCTGCTCAGCTCGGATTACGAAAGTCTGCTCGAGCAATCGGCGGAAGCAGCGGTAGCAGCGGCTGAGCAGCATAAGGATGTAACAAGCATTGACGCGGCAACCAACTTTGTCAGCCTGCTTCCGCAAGGAACGGTAAAATCCGGACTGTCGGCAAGATTGTCGGCGCTTGGCGGAACAACCAATCCGGGTAACGGGCCGGGTTCCGGCTCGGGATCCGGTGCTGGGCAAACGGATCAGCCGAAGGTGACGGTTGGCGCGAATGGCGCGGTTCAGGTGGAAGGCAAGGGAACGCTTGATGCCGGTTCGAAACATGCAAAACTTTCGCTGACCGCTGCGTTGCTGGATCAAGCGTTCTCGAAAGCAGCGGCTGGCCAGGACGGCAAGAAGAAGGTTACCGTGGTGCTTCCTAGCGTAGCTGGAGCTAATGGCTACTCCTTGGAGCTTCCTTCAAGCTACGTGAACCAGCAATCGCCGGATAAGCAAATCGAACTGGTAACCCCGACAGGGACTATACTGCTCTCGAGCGATATGCTGAAGCCGGATGCGGGTAAGCTTGGTCAGACGGTAACCATCAGCATTGGCAGCGCGAATACCAGCGGTTGGAGCGAAGAGCTGAAGAAGAAGCTTGGCGACCGTCCGGTTGTGGATTTGTCGATCCAGTCTGCCGGTCAAACGATTGACTGGCATAACAGCCAGTCGCCGGTGACGGTATCCCTTCCGTATACCCCTTCGGCTGCCGAGAAAGCCGATGCCAAAAAGTTGACCGTCTGGTACATCGACGGAAGCGGCAAGCCGTTCCCGGTACCTAGCGGACAGTATAAGGAAGCTGCCGGAAGCATCGTATTTACGACAAAGCACTTCAGTCAGTATGCGGTTGCTTTCGTGCAAAAATCGTTCAGCGATCTGAACGGCTACGCATGGGCGAAAGAAGCAATCGAGGTGCTTGCGGCGAAGGGAATCATTAACGGCGTATCCGATACGTCTTACGCTCCTGGCGCATCGATTAAGCGGGCCGATTTCGTGAAGCTTCTCGTCGATACGTTTGGATTTTCAACGGACACTCCGGGCAGCTTTGCTGACGTGAGCTCGAATCGTTATTATGCCAATGCGGTAGGCACAGCCAAGGCTCTTGGTATTACGAACGGTGCCGGCGGCAACCGGTTTAATCCGGAAGCTCCGATTACGAGAGAAGAAGCGGCAACGTTTATCGAGCGTGCTCTTACTGTTGCGAAAGCCGGTCTTCCAGCCGGCTCCGAGGATGTGCTTGCGGGGTTTGCGGATGCCGATGATATTTCGGCTTACGCGAAGAGCAGCATAAGCGCGCTTGTGAAGGCGGGTCTCTTGCAGGGTCATGACGGACTGCTGGAGCCAAAAGGCCGGTTGACGCGGGCGGAAGCAGCCGTATTGTTCTACCGGATCTACAATAAATAATTTAGGATGAGGGGAGCCGGATTCCGAGCAGGAATCCGGCTCCTTTTTGGCGTATTATTAGCGTACTAAACATGCCTTTGCACCAATAAGCTAGACAAGTAATGCCTTATCGAAATGCAGATACTGGAATGGCTATTCATGTTGGGAGGCTAGATGGAATGAGCAACATTCGGATCGGGTTTATTGGAACGGGAGGTATTGCCGGCTGGCATGCCAAGCAGCTGCTGGAGCTCCCGGAGATTCAGATTACCGCGCTATCGGATACCAGCGAAGGCAATCGCATTGCTTTTGCTGAAAGATTTGGTTTGCAGGATGCCCGGCAGTTCTCCGCTTATGAGGATATGCTTGAGCAGGGGGAGCTGGATGCGGTTGTGATTTGCTCGCCGCATACGCTTCATTTCAGACAAGCTTACGATGCGCTGGATAGAGGGCTGCATGTGCTTATCGAGAAGCCGATGACTTGCTCGTCGAAGGAAGCGGAGCAGCTTATTCAGAAGGCGGAAGAGTCGGGGAAAGTGATGCAGGTGTCGTACCAACGGCATTTTCAGCCGGAATTTCTGTACATTCGGGATGCCATTGCAAGCGGAGAGATCGGGAGGTTGACTTCTGTAACCGCTTCACTTAGCCAAGAGTGGTATCAGCTTACGGAAGGCACGTGGAGGCAGGTTCCTTCGCTCTCCGGCGGCGGATTCCTGATGGATTCCGGCAGCCATATTATCGACGTGCTGCTCTGGACGACCGGAATGACTCCGGTTGAAGTGAAATCCCAGCTTCAGAACCATGGAGCGCCGGTTGAGATCGACAGCTTCACTTCCATCCGCTTTGCGGAAGGGGCTCTTGCGGGCCTCAACTTCGCCGGTTATGCGCCAGGCTGGAACGAGACGTTTGCGTTCTGCGGGGACAACGGCGGCATCTACTACGACAACGGAAAAATTACGCTTCGCCGTTTGAACGAGGAGCCATTCGTACCGGAGCTTCCGGAGCAAACCACGAACCAGGACAAAAGCTTCATCGACGCCATCCTTGGCCGCCACGAAGTACTTGTTCCGGGCGAGTTCGCCCTCAAGGTCGTATCCTTAAGCGAAATGATCTATCAGGCAGCGGGTTACGATCCGCTGAAGAGATAACAAGAAAGGGTTGCCCCTACACCGGGGCAACCCTTTTGTTTTTGTGTTTTAAAGGATTGCCAATCTCCTTTATCAACGCCCGCCAACCGGTGCACTTGAGCTAACTGTCTACTGTAACCTGCAATAGAGGCTTACAGCACGCGAACGGCTTAGTTCACCTCAAACTCGCCCACCAGGGCGATGTTACTGGAGCTTGGGCCGATTAAGGCGCGGAAGGTGCCGGGCTCGACGGTCCACTGCAGGTCTCGGCCGAGGACGCGGAGGTCGCGCGGGGTCAGCGTGAACGTGACGGCTGCGGTTTCTCCCGCTTGCAGGCGGATCCGCTTGAAATGCCGCAGCTCTTTCTCCGGACGCGCGACGGAGCTGAACACGTCGCTCACATAGAGCTGAACGACCTCGTCGCCGGCGCGGTCTCCTGTATTGGTCACGTCGAACGTTACGGCCATGCTATCCTCTACACCAATCTTCTCCGATTCCAAGCGGAGATTATCATAGCGGAAGGTAGTGTAGCTCAGGCCGTGGCCAAAAGTATAAAGCGGCTCGTTATTGCCGCCGACATAATGCTTTTGCCCGCCGCGGCGCCGGTTATAATAGACCGGAATTTGGCCGATTGTCCGCGGGAAGGAGATTGGCAGACGGCCAGCCGGGTTGTAATCGCCAAACAGCACTTCAGCAATGGCGTTGCCGCCTTGCTCGCCCGGATACCAGGCTTCGATAATAGCCGGAATATGCTCCGATTCCCATTCCAATGTCAGTGGACGTCCATTCTGGAGAACCAGAATAACGGGAGTGCCCGTCTCATATACGGCCTTCAAAAGCTTAAGCTGGTCGCCCGGCAGCTCCAGGCTGTTCCGGTCAATGCCTTCCCCGCAGGTGCGCTCGGAATCGCCAAGCGCGATAACCGCAACATCGGCTTGAGCCGCGACAGCTACCGCATCTTGAATCCCAATCGTATTATGATTCCACCCGAGCACGATTTCGACGCCGTTGGTATCCTTGCAATATTCTACGCGGATATCGTATTCGCGACCGGCTTCCAGCGCGATCGCCACGCTGCGTTTGGCGCTCTTGTCCTTGCCCCAGCCGTCTACGACAAGCTCGCCGTCCAGCCAGAAGCGCATGCTGTCCTGACTGATCGTGCCGATATAACCGCTGAAGCTATGCTTCGGAACAAGCTTGCCTGTCCACCGGACGGAGAAGCCCATCGTGTTAATGCTTTGATCCGGCTTCGTAATTACCCAGTTGAAGTTAATGTTCCGATCCAGCTTGCTCAGCACAGGCTCGCCTACCAGCTCCGGATTGTTGAAGTATTCGCCAACGAGTCCCGGATTGCCGCTGCCGTCATGGAGGCAGTCCGCCGGAATGGCTTCCAGCTCATCGGCCAGAATGCCCGTACCCTTGGCATACAGCACTTTTGTCCCGGAAGACACGGCTCGTTGAATGCCCTCTAGCAGAGTTACCGGCTTAAAGCCCTCGATATAAGGGGTGTAGTCGCCCAGCCGGGCTTCGGCTGCGCTAGGTCCAATAACCGCAATGCTGCTCAAAGTTTTGCTGAGCGGAAGAGCTTCAGCCTCATTTTTCAGCAAAACAATGCCTTCCCGCGCCGTCTGAAGCGCCGTCCGTCCATGCTCGGAACGGCGGATTACCCGCTTGGAAAGCTCCGGATCGGCATAAGGGTTCTCGAACAGGCCTAGCATAAACTTTACCTTGAGCACGCGGGAGACGGCTTGATCCACAACCGCCGAATCCAGCTCTCCGCGCTCTACCATTTCCATTATGGACTGCTGGTAAAGCTCATGCGGATAGTCATAATATTGCATATCCGTACCGGCAACAAGCGCCTGGCGGATCGCTTCCTTCTCCGAATCAGCCGTAAAATGGGCATGCTGCAGGCGGGCGATAGCTCCGAGATCGGAACGGACAAAACCAGGCATGTTCCACTGTCCTCGAAGCACTTCCGTCAGCAGGCTGTAGTCCGCGGAGCAAGGAACGCCGTCGATCGAATTATAGGAGCACATCGCATTAACCGCGCCAGCCTCCACGAAAGCCGCTTCAAAGACCGGAAGGTGGTAGGCATGCATATCGTTAAGGCCGATTGAGGCGGGAGAGTGGTTCAGTCCGGATTCCGGAATACCGTGTACGGCAAAATGCTTGGGCTCCGCAATGATGCTGGTATTCGCAGACAGGTCATCGCCTTGAAGTCCTTTGATCATCGCCACCGCCATGCGGCTCGCCAGATGCGTATCCTCGCCAAACGTCTCTTCCACGCGTCCCCAGCGCGGCTCGCGGGCCAGATCCAGCACCGGTCCAAACGTCTCGTGAATGCCGACGCTGCGCGATTCGGCCGCGATCTGCCGGCCAATCTCTCTCACAATCTCCGGGTTCCAGGTGGAAGCCATGGTGATCGCGTGCGGATATACCGTAAAGCCCGGCCGCAGCAGGCCGTGAAGCGCCTCTTCGCTAAACAGGATCGGAATGCCCAGCCGCGTTTCTTCCACCGCATAACGCTGCAGCTGATTATTCGCCTCGGCTGTGCCGTATAAGTCATGCAGACAGCCAATGCCGTCCTTGCCAACCACTTCTTTTACTTTGTCCCAGTTCACGACCGCATCGTCGGCCATAACGGTAATCATATGCGGATGAGTAGCGCTCATAAACGAAGCGCCAAAATATTGATCCAGCTGGCGGACCTTCTCTTTCAACGTCATCCTCCCCAATAAATCCTCCAAGCGCTGCTCAATAGGAGCATCCGCCCTTTTGTACAAAGCCGCATTGGCGTTAACCATTTTCCATTCCTCCTGTTACTTCATCTAGCATGGCTATATCTAATCTAGCGCAAGAACCGGCGCCTAGACATAGCTCAAGCGAAAGAGGCTAAGAATGCGACAGAAAGTTTAAAGATGTCTCATTTAGAGCACGCCCAAAGCGGACTAGAATGGGAGGGAGCACGACAAGAGGAGGGTAATCGAATGGCAAAAATAACGGGAATCAAATGTATTCGCACCCGCAAAAACGGGACCTGGACCATCGTCAAAGTAATTACCGACCAGGATGGGCTGTACGGGCTTGGCTCCGCATCCGATGTCTATAATCCGGAAGCGGTCGTGCAAATTATCGAGCAATTGCTTGCCCCTCTATTAATCGGCAAGGATGCCGCCAATATAGAAGATTTGTGGCAGACGATGTATATGAGCGGGTATTGGAGAAACGGCGCATTGCTGCATACCGCAATCGGCGGCATCGACATGGCGCTGTGGGATATAAAAGGCAAGGAAGCTGGGCTTCCCGTCTACCAGCTGCTTGGCGGAGCCTGCCGCGCTGCGGTTCCATGTTACGGTCATGCCGGCGGCAAGGATCTTGCCGAGCTGAAAGAGGATGTGCACCGGTTTATGGAAGAAGGCTATACCGTCATCCGCGTACAGATGGGCGGCTACGGCGGAGGCGGCTTTATTGACCGGGATAAGGCGAATATTCCGCAGCAGGCATGGGGGAGCGGTCCGGTATTTGACGAGCAGTCATACTTGCATGCGATCCCGCATATGTTCGAACAGCTGCGGAATGAATTCGGAATGGGCGTCCAGTTCACCCATGACGTGCATGAGCATTTGACGCCGGTAAACGCGATTCAGCTTGCGAAGCGGGTAGAACCATACAGCTTGTTCTTCCTCGAGGATGCCATCGCGCCGGAGCAGATCGGCTGGTACCGTCACTTGCGGCAGCAATGCGCAACTCCTCAGGCCGTTGGCGAGCTGTTCGTGAACCCGCAGGAGTGGACGCAGCTGATCAAGGAGCAGCTGATCGACTTTATCCGCGTTCGAGTATCCAAGGCGGGAGGTATTAGCGCCTGCCGCAAAATCGCCGCTTTAGCCGAAGCGTTTGGCGTACGTACCGCTTGGCAGGAGGGCGGGGAGAACGATCCCGTCAATCAGGCGGCGGCCGTCCACCTCGATATGGCGATCTGGAACTTTGGCATTCAGGAAGTGAACCATTTCAAGCCGGAGGAGAAGGATGCCTTCGAGGGACATATCAAGCGGAAAGGCGGCTATCTGTATCCGTCGCAAAAACCGGGTCTCGGCATCGAGCTGGATGAGCTGAAGGCGCAGCAGCTGCTCGGAGAAGGCTGGAGCAAATCGGTGTATTTCAATCCTTATCAGCTGGACCGCAAGGCGGACGGCACGCTGGTACGCCCATAATTTCTTCATTAATAGGAGTGTTATCCATATGAAAACAATTGCAGTAACAGGCGGCAGCGGCAAGCTGGGGTCGGCTCTGATCAAGGAGCTTCAGCAGGAGGGCTATAGCGTGGTTTCCTTGGATACGCAGCGTTCCAACGAGCTGAGGTGCCGCCAGATTAAAGTGGACCTGAACGATTTCGGACAAGTCGTCTCCGCGCTCCATGGGGCCGATGCGGTCATACACTTGGCTGCCATTCCGGCTCCGCTTGGTTACCCTTATCCGTATATTTTTTCTAATAATGTGGTGTCCGGCTACAATATTCTCGAAGCAGCTTCGCTGCTCAACATTCGCAAGGTTGTTGTTGGCTCCAGCGAATCCTCGTACGGTTTTGCTTGGGCGCCCACCCCGTTCTCGCCGGATTATCTTCCGGTGGACGAGGAGCATCCGCAGCAGCCGCAGGAATGCTATGGCCTATCGAAGATCGTAAACGAGCTGACGGCCGCGATGTTCGACCGCCGTAACGGGATGCAGGTGATCTCGCTCCGCTTCTCCATGATTACGAAGCCGGAGGATTACAAGCATCTTGCCATTAGCAAGCCGGAGGCGTTCAAAAATATTTTCTGGAGCTACATCGACATCCGGGACGCCGTCAGCGCCTGCATCGCTTCGCTTAAGGTCGAAGACAGAGGCGCAGTCTGCCTCAACATTACAAGCAGCGATACGCTGAGCGACCGGCCAACCGCGGAGTTAATCGAACAGTTCTATCCGGATGTAAAGGATCTGCGCGATCCGTTCCCGGACCGGACGGCAATCGTCAGCAACAAGGAAGCCGAGAGGGTGCTCGGCTGGAAGCCGCGGCATTCCTGGGCGGACAGCGAATAAGCCACAAAGCCAAAAAGCCCTGACCGATCAAGCCGGTCAGGGCTTTTCTCATCCTTTTATGGAGCCAATCATAACTCCCGTAACGAAATGCCGCTGCACAAACGGATACATGATCCATACCGGCAGGCTGGAGACGATAATAATCGCATACTTGATGCTTTCGGCAAGCAGAATTTTGTCCTCGAGTCCCACATTACCATCCACGGCCGCCGATTGGCTGATCATCAGGATTTCGCGCAAGACGAGCTGCAGCGGATAATGCGACTCGTCGCGCATATAGATAAGCGCGTTAAAGAACGAATTCCAATGGCCTACCGCATAGAACAATACCATGACGGCCAGAATCGGCTTCGACAGCGGCAAAATGATGTTCACCAGCAGCCGCCAGTTCGAGCAGCCGTCGATATGGCCCGCCTCCTGGATCTCCCACGGAATGCTGGATTGGAAGTAAGTTCTCATGACGATCAGGTTGTACGTCGATATGGCGCCCGGAACAACAAGCGACCAGATCGTATCCACCATCCCGAGATCCTTCACCAGCAGGTAAGTCGGAATAAGCCCGCCGCTGAAAAACATCGTAAGCGTAATAAGCAGCATCAGCATTTTCCGTCCGGGAAGATCGGGCCTCGACAGCGGATAGGCGGCCAAGGTCGTCATTATGATGTTTATGACCGTTCCAGAAGCGGTGTAAACGATGGTATTCCGGTAACCGATCCAAACCTCGTTATTATGGAAAATATTCGTATAGGCCTCTAGCGTTAAGCCCTTTGGCAGTAACCACACCCCGCCGTCGAGCACCCTAGCCGGATCGCTGACGGAAGCGCTGACGACAAAAAGCAGAGGATACAGCACAAGAAGAATAATAATTGCGGCAAGTGCGTACACAACCGCGTTAAACAGCCGTTCACTCGATACTCCCGAGCGGTTGATCACGGGTTTCCCTCCTTACCATAAGCTTGTCTCGGACAGTTTGCGGGCGAACCGGTTCACGAGGAGCAGGAGCGCCAGATTAATGACCGCGTTAAACAGTCCAATCGCGGCGGTATAGCTGTATTCGCCTTTCAGAATGCCCGTCGTATAGACAAAGGTTGAGATGACATCGCTGGCCTCGATATTCATGCTGTTCTGCATAAGAAGCACCTTCTCGAACCCGATATTCATAAAGTGGCCGATATCCAGAATAAGCAGGATGACGATAACCGGCACGATGCCGGGCAGGGAGATGTGCCAGATCCGCCGCAGCCGGGAAGCCCCGTCCATCTTGGCCGCCTCGTACAGCTGAGGATTAATGCCAATGAGGGCCGCGATGTACATAATCGACTGCCAGCCCATGTTCTGCCAGATGTTCGAGCTGATAAAAATCGGCTTGAACCATGCCGCCTCCTCGAGGAACCGGATGGGCGTACCGCCAAACGCCTCGATTAGCCCGTTGACGGGGCCGCTTTTGGGAGAGAGGAACAGCTGCAGCATCCCAACGATTACGACAATGGAAATAAAATGGGGAAGGTACGTAATATTTTGCAGCCATTTGCTAAAGCCCCTGCTCGGAAGCTCTTGAATAATGAGAGCCAGAACGATCGGAATCGGAAAGGCAATCAGCAGCGAAAATAAATTGATGGAGATGGTATTCCACAGCAGCCTCCAGAAATAATACGAATCAAAGAAGCGGGTGAAATGCTCGAACCCGACCCATTTGCTGCCTACGATTCCTTTGGCCGGATTAAAGTCCTTAAACGCGATTTGGAGCCCGTACAACGGACCGTATTGGAACAGAAGATACCAGGCAATAGGAAGCAAGAGCATCAAATATAAATCGTAGCGTCTTGCTATCTTTTTAAACAGCCGGGAGCCGCGCATGGAGCGGCTCCGCGGACTGGTGGTCGGATGATTGGCCTCGGCCGGTCTCATGTGCGACCTCCTTTTCAGCTTATTGTTTCACTTTATCGTAGGCATCCTGGTACAGCTTCTGCAGCTCGTCGATCTTCAGCTTCTTAAGCGTAGCTTGGAAGTCATCCCACTTATCGAAGCTAAGCGCGCCGGTAATAAACTTGGTGCTTTGCTCGTCGTAGTATTTATCAAGGTCGTTGCGGAGCACATCCACTTTCTTCGCGGTCTCCTCGTCGAACATCGGAGCGGCATAACGAACCTCGGGCATGTAAGGATCAAGCTTCTTTTGGGCCTCTTGAACTTGAGGCGGATTAATAAAGGAGGCTACATTCTCGCTGATGAGATGAGGTGCGCCGCCTCCCGCGTAAGGCGTAATTTTGCCTTGGTTTCCGGTATTCAAAAATTGCTCCGTATAATACGGAATGCCGTCTTTCAGCTCATAGTTCTCGCCTTCCCGGCCGAACCGGAGCAGGGTGGAGCCTTCTTCGCTGTAAAAATAATCGATCCAGCGCATGGTTGCTTCCGGATGCTTGTTCACGGATGTAATGGCGAACGAGCCTAAGTCGCGGGGAACCGGAGCGCCTTGGCTTTGCAAGCGGTCGCCATGCGGACCTTCAAGCGGCGCGATACCGGTATACTGGTCTTGAATCGGCAGGAACGAATTATTGGTCTGATCGAAGAAGAAGCCAACGTTGCCCGATCCCTGCTTGGCGATATATTGGGCTTCCGTCTGGGAGAACACTTCCGGGTCGAGCAGCTTCTCGCTGTAGAGCTTGTTCAAATATTGCAGCAGCTCCTTGTTGCGGTCATTGCCCATCCATATTTCCACCTTGCCATCGACCAGATTGATGTTATAACCAAGCTGCGTATCAAGGCCGAACGAACCGCTCATCATCGGAATAATCGGCAGGCCTAGACCAACCCCGGCGCTGGCGCGGGCCGTCAACGGGATTTCATCCTGCTTTCCGTTGCCGTTCGGATCTTTGTCCCGGAAGGCAACCAGCACATTATACAAATCCTTCGTCGTTTGAGGCTCCTGCAAGTTCAGCTTTTTCAGCCAGGCTTGATTAATCCATTTCTTGTCCGTCCGTGCAGCTCCTACCGTAACAACCGTAGGCAGGGCATAAATATGGCCTTCAGGCGTTGTAATCGCAGATCCAATCTCCGGATATTGCTCCATCAGCTTTTTGAAATTCGGAGCGTAATCATTGATCAGATTTTCCAGCGGAATTAATTGGCCGGCCGTTCCGTAGCGGATCGCTTCCAGCGAGGTAAGAGAGGAACGGAACAGGGCGTCGGGCAGCTCATTGGATGCGAACAGCAAATTCTTTTTCTCCTGGAAGCCATCCGTAGGCACTTCGGTAAACTCTACATCAATGTTGCTTTGCTTGGCATAGTCCTGGAACACGGGCATGTCCTTGAACGGGCCGTTGACGGGGGCAATACGCGAGAACATTTTCAGCTTGATCGGCTCCTGCACGATTGGAAAGCCGGTTTGGCTGACTTCGCTTGAGGATGCTTCCTTTGAGCTGTTTTTGTTATCCGCGTCTTGGCTTGAGCTGCACCCGGCTAGCGTCAAAGAAAGGGCAAGCATCGCGGACGCGGTAATGGTACTCCGTTGTTTAATCATCATTACAGCATTCTCCTTTAAAACATAGTATTCAAAGTCATATAGTTGGTTTTGTGAGCTGAATTTAGCATAAAGTAAGCCGTATGAAATAGAAATAACATTTCGTTGTGATCAATTTGGCATTTTGTTAGATGAGAGCAGATTGCTGCGGTAGTTCGACGGCGACATGCCGGTGTACGTGCAGAAGGCTCTCGAGAAGGTATAAAGGTCCGTATAACCAAGTGAAAGCGAGATATCGGTAATTGATAGAGTCCGGCTTTGCAGCATCTCGACTGCCCGTTCCATCCGCAGCTTGATCAGATATTCGCGGGGACTCATGCCGAAGCTTTGTTTGAATCTGCTGGACAGATGCGAGCGATGCATGCCGGACCACTCCGCCAGGTCCGTTACGCTTATGCCTTCCGCATAATGCGTCTGCATGTATTGCAAGCAGGCTTTCAGCCAATCTTTCTCCTCGCTCGCTTCGGGAATCGGACGCGACAGCATTTCGAACAGCTGGTACAGCATCATCTGCAGCTGCAAATCGCCGTCCTTCCGCCAGTTTTTCATTCGTTCCATGCATGCCTGCAACTGATTGGCAAGCTCAGCCGTGAGCCTGTTGCGCAAATACGGCTTTTGTTCGGACACTCCGATCCTTCGGACGAGCATCTCCGCTTGGGAGCCGGTAAAGGCTAACCAATGCAGCTTCAGCGGAGACGCGGAGTCATATTGCGTAATCCAGTAGCTGTGCTTCACATCGGGGAACAGGCAGAACATGCTGCCCTTCGGCAGGGTGACGGTCTCGCCCATACTGGACAGCGTAACCGAGCCGTTAAGCACAAAATGAAAGGAGAAGCATTCAATCACCCTTGGTCCAACGCTGTAATTCGCCTTGGCGATATTGTGGCCCGTACGAAGCGGCCAAAGCCCTCCAAGCTTCTCAAATTCGTTAGGCGTGTAATAAATGATGTCTGCAAATTCATGGCCGTAATCTTTCAACGGAATTCACCCCATAAAAAAAGACATAGCAGTGCCAAGGGGCACATGCTATGTCTCTAGTAGTCTAGTCGACGATCTGTCCATTGTAGCATAGATCGTCATTTCCGTTCAGGGCTAGGCGTAAATCCGGTAGCTGCCGCTTAATGCCAGCAGGCTGAAGAAATAGAGGCAGTTATCGTAATAACGGCGCTCGCCCTTGCGGAGAGGGGTGTTCCAGAACAGCTGAACAAAGTAACCGGCATCCTGGCCATCCGCTGCAAGCGAAGCCATGGCATTGGTGGCGAGCAATCCGATAGGATGCAGCGCAGGCTCGTCGAATGGTTTGCCGTCAATCGTATAGCGGCGGTAAGCCGCAACGTCGACCGGGCGGAAAAACCGCTGGATCCGGTTCGACTGTCCGACCTGCCACGGGTCCTGGCGGAACCATGCCCAGTCTAGACCGATATTGGCCGCTACCCGGTAAGCATCGCTGTAGAAATGACGGAAGTCGCCATGCCGCTGCACCTCAGCCGGCGTTCCGTCGTAGTTGGCGTACTCCGGCGACAATCCTGTCTCAGGATGGCAGGCCGCATGCAGGTAAGCCCGGCTTGCGGAAGCCGCTTCCCGCCAGAACAGCCTGTCTTCTTCATCGGCCCATAGGGCAAATAATTCGTAGAAATGGGGGAGATGGTAGGATGGATCGCTAAATGGCGACTCCGGTACAAACTTGATCAGCTTGTTTGCCGGTTCCCACATCGGACTGCCGCCATTGCCGTCTTCGCCCTGGTGGATGCAGGCCCGCAATATCCGTCTTGCCTGCTCCGCGTAATTATACGGCTCCGGACCGTCGCCCCAGCGGTGTGCGGCAAAGAATAGCGCCATGGCGAAAAACTCCTCGCCATCCGGCGCAGGACCTTGAGACAGACGGGTACCGTCCGTCTTGCAATGCCATGCGAAATAATCCTTGTAACGCCCTTCCGAATGCTGCATATAAGTGACGGAGAAGTTCCACAGCCGGTCGAAAATTTCCTTGTCGTTCATCTGAACGGCCATCATCATGCCGTAAGACATGCCCTCGGACCTTACATCCACATTGCCGGTATCGAGGAAGTAGCCCTTGTCTTCTCCCATCGGGTAATAAATCCGGATATCCGGATCGCCATGCAGCAGATCATTCCAAGCCTGCTCCAGCTTTGCTTGTATCGCTGTCTCGGAATAGCCGAGTTCCTTGAACAAATTCCGGTATTCACCGGTATAATAAGCCCCTTTTTCCAAAGCTGTCATAGTAGTAAAAACCTCCATTTCGTGGTGTACAGCCCCATCTTAGCACAGGAGGAACCATACAAATTAAAGCGTTTTCAGTAAAAAGTATAGGATAACCGAGGCAAACGAAAAACACGGCATCCGTACTCCCGATAGGTGGGAGTGGATACCGTGCTCTTGGCCGCGGCGCGGCTGCTATTCCAGATTCGCGTGATTTCCGTACATGGCCGTACCTTGCAGCTCCTGCTGCTGCATCAGATTCAAGACGATTGTATCCAGCAGAAGCAGAAGGCTTTGCTCGAACAAGGTGCCCATCGGCTGGCTTGAGGCTCCGGAGATGCTGTCCTTGGTCACAGCCGGGATCGTTACCCGGGTGGAGGCTGCAGCGCCTAAAGTTGATTCCGGAACAATGGTCACCACGCCAACGGCTGCGCCGATGCTTTGGGCTTTGGCGGCCATGGTTGCCAGCGTTTTGGTCTCGCCGGAGCCCGAGCCGATCAGCAGCAGATCCCCTTCCGCAATGCCCGGCGTAACGGTCTCGCCTACGACGTAAGCGCGGAAGCCCATATGCATTAGGCGCATGGCAAATGCACGCATCATCAGTCCGGAACGTCCGGCTCCGGCAACGAAAATCTTGTCTGCTTCCGTTATCCGGTGCGTTAAAGCCTCAATCTCGCCAGGCTTAACGGCCTCAAGCGTGCGTTCCAGCTCTTGAAGAATGGAGGAGGCTGCGCTCAGCGTACTCATTGGCTATTACCCTTTGATCAGCTGCTGCATTTGAGCGGCAACCGCCTGCTTGTCCTCGGCGCCGGTAATGCCGCCGCCTACGATAACCAGATCCGGCTGGGCACTGATCACTTCGGGCAGGGTTTGAAGCTTGATGCCGCCTGCGATCGCTGTTTTTGCCTGCTTCACGACGCGTTTAATCGTAGCCAGATCCTCGAACGAGTTTTTGCCGTCTGCCTGATGATCGTAACCGGAATGAACGCAGATATAATCAACGCCAAGGTTATCGATTTCCGCTGCGCGCGCGGCAATGTCTTTTACGTTGATCATGTCGACCATAATCTTTTTGTTCTGTTTGCGGGCTTCATCAACCGCGCCTTTAATCGTGGAATCGTCGGATACGCCAAGAACGGTGATGATGTCGGCGCCAGCTTCGGAAGCCTTCATGACTTCGTAACCGCCGGCATCCATAATTTTCAGATCGGCGAGTACTTTAAGCGACGGGAATTCGTCTTTGATTTCTTTAACGGCGCGGAGCCCTTCGTTAATGACAACGGGGGTGCCAATCTCAACGATATCGATATAAGGGGCAACCTCTTTTACGACTTCCTTTGCCTCCGGGATGTTTACCAAGTCAAGTGCCAATTGCAATTCCATAGGTTGAATCTCTCCTTTAATTTTGGGTGTTGAAACCGATGAGGTTCATATTAGGGGGATACCGAATGTAATGGAAGTACGCACTTTCAAGTAAGTCCGTATCCTGCAGGAAACTATGAAGCGCAAAAAAGCAGACTCCATGCGGAGTCTGCCGTTTTTATTGCGAAATATGCAGGTTTAAATTTCTGCAACTTGAAGGGAGACCGGCTTCGAATCCGAGGTTCTGCCCAGTACCTCTTCGCCATAATGCTTGCCCCAGTTGTACATCAGCTTCAGGATCGGCACGAGGCTTTCTCCATGCGGGGTCAGCTTATATTCGACCTTCGGCGGAACAACCGGATAGACGGTCCGTTCGACAAGCTGATCCTCCTCCAGCTCGCGAAGCTGGTTCGTCAGTATCTTTTGCGTGATATGGGGAATGAGCTTTTGCAGCTCGCTGAACCGTTTTGTGCCGTCAATGCCCAGATGCCAGAGGATGATAAGCTTCCATTTGCCTCCGATTAACGCAAGGGTTAGTTCTTTTTCACAGTTGATTTGATCAATCTCAATTCGGGAACGAATATCTTTCGCCAATGTTAAGCACCTCCACATAGCTAACCGTGTCACAATAGAGTACAAGATTATCGGGCTCATGTCTATTAAAGATGATGTCGAAAAATATCGGTTTATGGTATGATCGGAATTATTGCCTATATTATGGTAAAAAAGGTGGAGAAAAAATGGATTATAGGGAGACCCTGCACCGGAGAAACAAGCTGCTCGTGAATATTATATGGGTCATGCTGTTGCTCGGCGTAGCCGTTGATTTTCTGACCGGAGCCGGGATGGATTCGATTATCGTCCTTGCTATCGTAGGTACGCTTACTTGCGGCGGAACGACGATTCTGGTCTATAAACGCTGGTTAACGAACTATATTATGTATTTCATTTCAACGATTGTTACCGTGCTTACGCTGCTGTTATTGTTAACCGGACCGATCATTACGACTTATTTTCTTGTGTATGTCAATCTTGCCATCATGACGCTTTACGGCAATTCCAAGGCGATTGGCTATTCCGGATTAATGGGCGTCCTTCTGACGGTTTATTGCTACGTAAGTCCCGACAAGACCGAGATTTTCGGCAATAACGCTCCAACCACGATGTTTATGTATTTCTTTATGGTGGCGGTTCCGCTATACGTATCGACCAAATTCAGCGAGCGGCTGCAGCATAATATTATTGAGCAAGGCGAGCAGGCAATGCTGGAAAACAAACGGTCGCTTGAGCTTGTCGGACAGGTCTCTTCCTCGGCGGGACAGCTGAATTCGTTCAGCACGAACTTGAAAGCCAATATGACAACGGCCGGTTCGATTTCCAAGGAAGTAACCTCGGCCTTCTCGGAAATTACGTCGAGCATGGAAGCTCAAACGTCCAGCATGAATGATATCAGCGAAGCGATCCGCCATATCGAAGCTTCCGTGGCCTCGCTTGCGGATCGTTCTACGGAGATGAAGGGGCTGTCGGCAAGCTCCGCGCTCTTAACCAAAGCCGGTAGCGAAGGAACCACCGATCTTGAGCACGAGATGAAGCGGGTGAACGAGACGATCGATTCCTCCGTGCAGCTTATGAATGAGCTTGGCGAACAGAATACGAGCATCAGCGAGATTGTGGCGACCATTAAGCATATTTCCACGCAGACGAACCTGCTGGCTTTGAACGCGGCAATCGAAGCCGCGCGCGCAGGCGAGCACGGCAAAGGCTTTGCCGTTGTCTCCCATGAAATCCGCAAGCTTGCGGAGACATCGCAGCAATCAACGGAGCAGATCGAGCACATTTTGGAGAGCATCCGTACGAAGACGATCCTGGCGGCAGAGCAGGTGCTTGAAGGGCAGCAGTCCGTTGCAGGAAGTACGGCGGCAGCCCGCAAGGTAGCGGATGTGATGCGGGCGTTGGCATCTGACGCCAATAAGCTGGAGAGTCACTCGGGAGAGGTCGACTATTCGGCGGAGCAGCTTCAGGAGCAATATGCGAGGATTACCGGGCAGATCGTATCGATTGCCGGCTCCACAGAGCAGAATATGGCGGCGATCCAGGAAATGTCGGCTAGCATGACGACGCAGGACAGCCGGATTGTTGAGATTGTCGAGAGCTTCCTGCAGTTGGATAAGCTAACTTCCGATCTGAACGAGATGACCGAGCGCAGATCAGAGAAATAGAAATGAAAGGCCAATGAAGCCTTGTTTCATTGGCCTTTTTGCATGGCGCGCCTTACGGCTGAACAAACCTTTTGAGCGGTTTGAATAGAAATTCGTCCAGTGTAGGAGTACCCGGCGTATCGGGAACATCGACAAACATGAAGATGCAGATAACCGCCAGGAGGGAGAAGAACACGGCTTTTTCCTTGACGCCCCATTTTTTTAACTTCGGCCACTCCAGCCATAGGATCAGGGAAATGCTAAAGGCGATAAATACAATAAACTGCAGCCTCATTTTTATTGCACCTCTTCGTATGGCATTCCGCCGGGCGTATTAATTAATCCCGGTTTCTTAATATCGGTTTTTACCTCGATTGTCACCTTTATTTTAGCGAACTGCTCATCCCACTGCTCCTTTACCCGCTCCCACTCTTTCGGATATTTCTTGTGGTAAACCGTGGCGAAGTGGATGGTATCCGCTTTTAGTTGCTGCAGATAAACGACGGCAGCTTCGATCCGACGATGGATATCGTTACGGAACGCCAGATTCATCTCCTTCAAATCTTCCGGCTTCATGGGATTCATCCTTGAATTGTTCTGAACAATGCTTCCCTCGGATTGAACTTTAATGGTCATCGACCAGTTATTCCCTTCAATATGAGGAGTCAAGCGCACCTTCGTTTTCACAGGATGCAGGGAAACCTGCTTCCCTCCGACATCAAACGTAATGCTGTAATCCGCGGCAACGTTATCAATCAGAAGAGCCCCCCGCAGCAGTTTTTCTGTAAGCTCGCCCGACAGCTTGCCCTTCTTCAGAACGGCTGCGCCTTTCATATAAGGGATTGTCTGAACGGGTTTGTCGGCCAGCTTGGATGGCGGCAGGATATAGACCATCGGAAGGGCATTGGACTCCGAATCCCCTTTTAGATCCATGCTCATTTGCTCCATAGTAACAAGCAGGCCGGTGCGCAAATTGGAGATTTCGCGCAATGCCTCTGACGAAGTGCGTTCAATCGGCGGAATGAGGTTGAGAGCTTCGCTTGCCTTCCCTTTGCTGACCATCAAATAAGCCCGTTCCCGGGGCTGAGGATGCCGGACGAGATAATCAAATTCCTCGCGGATACCGATTCTCGCGATTTCCTCGCCGAATATAAATATTTTGCATTGTCCCCAGAACAGCCTTCTTGGCATTTTGCGTTGAAGCTTGGACAAGGCGTCTTCTATATTGCTTCCTTCAGCGGAACGTGTAATAGCCCGGGGGCCGCCGCCGCCGATTGCAGCTGTTTGCTGACCGCTCCCCTGGTTCTGAGGAATAATGACCTGCACGGTGGCCAATATTTTATTATTATTTCCTTTGTCAAAGGCGGTTGCCGAGATCAGCGCAAGATCGTTCAGCTCGGTTCGGTCCCAACATCCGGTAAGCGACAGCACGAAAGCGCTGATCATGATTACGAGCATTAACCTTCTCATGAGACAAGCTTGCTCCATTGTTTTCTGCACAAAGCAATAATAAACAGCAGGAAAGGGACCACAAGCATAAAGGTGGACAAGTGAAACGAGCCTACCGTGGCGAGAAATCCGGCCATTTTGAAGAAGCTTGGGATATCCCAGAAGCAGTGAATAACAATCAGAATGCCGATTGGGAATACAAAGGGCTTGTAATCCTTCAGGTTAAAGCAGGAGGTGAAAGACAAAACTGCAGCGTAATAAACAGCCGCGATTTTTATGAAATTGCCAACCACCCACATGGCTAAAAGCAAAGCCTCCAGATTCTCGAAAAAATCAGCGCGGGAAATATAACGGAAAGCCGTTAATACGGGATATACCTTATTGGCTGTATCGGGACCAAGCACGAACAATGCAACAAGGCAAACATACGTTAAACTGGCAGAGACAGCCAAGAGTGAAAGAAAGCTGTATTTAACCGTTTTGTTCTGATCGATCACGCTGGGCAAGAAGTAGGCGATAATCAAAAATTCGGAATACCACGAAACCGGGGCTAGCGAGCCTTTAATCACCGGAATAAATCCATGGCTCATAAACGGCAGAATATTGCTGACATCGAAATCCGGCAATAGCAACAGCAAGAAAAATAACGGCAAAATAAAAAGCGGAGTTAACAGTAACGTGCTTCTGACGATTAGTTCAACCCCGCCCCGTACAGCAAACGCAGCAAGCAAAACCATTAAGATCACCAGGCAGAACATAGGCGTTTTGAATAAGAAATTGCCTGTAACAAATTCGGCATATTCCCTGGAGACAATGCCGCAGGTAAATACGAAAAATTGGAAATAGATAATCCCCAGAATTTTTCCGGGCACTTTGCCGATAATGCGCTCACTGTATTGAATCAGATTTTTATTCGGGTACAGTTGATGCAGTTTAATCGAGATGGCAAGCACGCTTCCGCCTGCTAATATGGCAAGGACAGGTGCCAGCCAGAAGTCGTTCATGGCGTAATGGGCAGAAATAGCGGGGATGGTTATAAAACCCGTTGCCAATATAACCGAGTACATTAGAAGAGAGACTTGAAAAGAAGTGATTTTTCCGTTATCCATCTCGAATCCCATTCCCTTCATTCGTCATTTGAGCCCTGTGAGGGCTTCGGCATTTGGCCCTGCGCTTGCCGGTATTTATTCGTCTCAGTGACCAGATCTGGCCTTGCGTCCATCATCCAAATTGGCGAACGGATGAAAATATCCTTTAGATCGCTCTTCACCACGGAGGATAAATAAGGAACGTGAAATGATTTCAGACTGCATAAATGCAAGACAAGCGCGATAAGACCCGACATGATGCCGAGAAGGCCAAGCGAGCCCGCTAACAGAATAAATGGAAACCGCAGCAGCCGTATGGGCAGTCCGGTGATGTAACGCGGAATCATAAAGGATGAAATGCCCGTAATCGCAACAATGATAACCATTGGCGCAGATACGAGTCCGGCTTGAACGGCCGCCTGCCCGATAACAAGCGCCCCGACGATACTGACAGCCGCACCTATTTGCTTAGGCAATCTTACCCCGGCTTCGCGCAAGGCTTCGAACGTGATCTCCATCAGCAACGCTTCAACGAGCGCGGGAAAGGGCACGGCTTCGCGCGAGGTTGCCATACTGATTAACAACGAACCAGGCACCATTTCCTGATGGAAAGTGAGCAGGGCGACGTAAAAAGAAGGCAGCAGTAGGGAGATCGCAGCGAAAAAATAACGCAGCCACCTGATGGCCGTGCTGAACAGAAACCGCTGGTAATAATCCTCGGCGGACTGCATGAGCGAAAAGAAAGTGATCGGCGCGATTAAGGCGAAAGGCGTTCCTTCCGTCAGTATCGCAACCCGGCCTTCAAGCAGGTTGGCGCTGACAACGTCCGGTCTCTCTGTGCTTAAGATTTGCGGGAATGGCGAGAGCGGGCTGTCTTCGATTAATTCTTCGATATAACCGCTTTCGAGAATCCCGTCGATCCGTATGCGTCCGAGGCGCTCCTTGACTTCGCTTATCAGCTCGGCTGCTGCCAAACCTTCGATATAAGTAACGATAATGTTGGTTTGCGTATATTCGCCGATGCAAAGGGAGTCCATTTTGAGCAAGGGACTTTTAATGATCCGGCGAATAAGGGATGTATTGACGCGTAATGTCTCCGTAAAGCCTTCCCGGGGTCCTCTTATGACGGATTCCGCTGTGGGCTCTTCAATCGACCGGGTTTGCCAGTTGCTGAGGCCAAACGTAATAGCTTGAGCTTCATCATTGAGCAGCAGCAGAGGCTCCCCGATGGACAAATGTTTTATAGCCTCATCGAAAGTAACGACTAGCTTGGATGAAGCGGAGGTGATCAGATGCTGAGCCAAGTAGCCGATTGAAATCGTCTCTCCGTTAAATCCCATAAGCGGCTCAACGATCGTCTGCTCGATTCGGGAGGCATTGGCCAATCCGTCGATGTAATAAATAACAACCTGGTTGCTGTCCCCGACCGGGAAGGATCGAATAATGAAATCGGAGCACTTTGAATAAACCTCTTCAAGCTGTTGTTTGTTCTGCTCCAAGCTTGAGAAGAGCGGATGTTGAGGCGCCTCCTCCCGCTGATTGCTATTCTTATTGGTTGGTTCTGGTTTTGAATGAATCATTCGTAAAAGTCTAGATTTTCTCATAAATTTACTTTTTACAGAATGAGGATGTCCTATTCGCTTCATTTCGGCATTCCGCGTCTCGGAACTTTATCTCTATCGGAAAATGCTTAAATTATTAATATAAATAACAAAAATAGGGTATTTTCAATTTGCGTATAGTCGTCTATATTGAGAATTATTCAGGCCTTCCCCGTCATGTCAACGATCGGAGAAGGTCTTATTGCGCTCGGCAAATGGACAAATGGAGATGATAACGTGGTAGTTTTCATTTCGCTTATTTTCATTATTGCAGGAGTTATGGGATGGCTGTTCCCTTCTTTGAGTTGGCATATGAAGCATGGCTGGGCCGTGGACGGCAATTCGGGTCCAAGCGATAACTATATCTTTTTCAGCAGGTTCGGAGCCGTAATCGTACTAGGCTGGGGAATTTATATGCTTATAACCGGAGATTTGGGCAAGCTCAGTTCATAGAAGAGGCGAGGGATTAGGATGAGAAGAATACCGATGGAACGGCCGACGGACCACTACGATGCCCGTTTATTCAAGATTGACGAACAGCTCTGCGCTTTGCTGGAAGAACGAAGAGAGATTTCGAATCACAACCCGGGGTTTCCGCCCTTCAAGAGCATTGAGTGCTGGGCTGACCGGTATCGCCTGTACCCGGATTTGTTAAAGTCCTTATTTAGCCTGTTATTGAATGAAGAAGTTTATCTGCCGCTGGTTGAGCCAGCGGGCTTTCGCAAGCATCTGCACGTTCTCCGGTGCGTAGAGAGCGGAGACAAAGTCTATACGTTGTCCGGTATAAGACAATACGAGAACGCAAGCGTCGTAAACTTGAGCATACATGGGGACTACCGGGAGCGTAACAATGAGGCCATGCGCACGCATACTTATATCGAGCTGGAGCTAGGCGAAGGCTATCATTGCTATATCGAACAAGGAACAAGCACCGGGGGCAACTCCGCTTATGGCTTTGTTGTTTCTCCCGCGCTGCCGGACGATCTTGCCGGTATCACCTTTGCATTCCGTGAATACGAGAGGCCGTTAAAAAGAAAGCCGACGGGCGTGGAGATTGTTTTCCGGATGGAATAATAGACAACGGCCTTACTGGGGAAGTTAACCAGGGAGGCTAGGAATATGAAATGGATAATGTCCTTCATTGTGGCTATGCTGCTCCTTTTTCCTGGGAATGGGGCGGATGCTAGGCCGAAGCAAGAAGCCGTTCATCAGATGATTAATGCGCTATTGAGACATAAGTACGATCTGGCGCAGAGTTATCTCGCCAATGGCGTGAAAATGCCGGAAATTAGAGAAGATAGTCCGATCATTCAGGTGGAAGGTCTTCCAGCGAGAAAAAAGGACCATCGCATCCTTATCGGATATTTCCAGGATGAAGCGTTTAAGAGCAAACGTATTGCATTTATTTGGGAGTTAACGATAAAACAGGATCGAATTATCCGGCTTGATGCCCTATACGATGGAGCCAATCCGCTTGTTAATGAAAATAAAGCCGTAAGGAAATACAGGAATCAGTTCGACCGTCATGTCATGGTACCTGGGCAGTTTCCTTTCGAGGTACATAAGGTGCAGGGTGAGATCATAGGCCGGAGGATTGCATTGCAATACGAAGATGATGCGAATGATCGGTTTCTTCTTATTCAGGCGGAGCCGGTTCGGCCAGGAATGCCAATTCTGGATTGGCCTAAGCCAATGAAAGCGAAGGGAAGTTATGAATCCCAGCTTCAAAAAGACGGAATGCAGTACATGGTGACTCTTGGGCACAGGAGATGGCTGAGTCATGTTAAACCAGAGGACTTAGGCGATGTTATATCGTCCATGAAATGAAGAAAAGGCCTTACCGGTCTAAATCCGGTAAGGCCTTCTTCCATTATTGCTGGCGCTCGAGCGCGTCGATTCCAAGCGCGATCGATCCGCATAGACCGGCGTTGTCGCCAAGTCCAGGCGGCACGATATACGAATTAATGCCTTCACGCAGCGCTTCGTGCGAAGCGTAGCCGTTCAGGTTCTTCTGTACTTCCGCGCGGATCAGCGGGAACAGCTGCTCCTGATGCATAACGCCGCCGCCAAGAATAACCTTCTTCGGAGACAGCAGCAGAATCGCGCTGGAGATGGCTTGGCCGAGATAGAAAGCTTCCATCTGCCATGCAGGATGGTCCTTCGTCAGCGCGTCAGCCTTCACGCCCCAGCGTTGTCCGATAGCGGGACCTGCCGCCATGCCCTCCAGGCAGTCGCCATGGTAAGGGCAGAAGCCGGCAAACGTATCCTCCGGGTGTCTGCGGGTAAGCACATGGCCGCCTTCCGGATGCAGCAGGCCATGTACAAGCTTGCCTTCCGTGTAAACGCCAACGCCAATACCGGTACCTACCGTGTAATAAAGCGCGCTGTTAAGACCTTTTGCCGCGCCCCATTTGGCTTCGCCAAATGCCGCCGCGTTTACGTCCGTGTCCCAGCCGTAAGGAACGGGAAGCTCGCGCTTCATCGTGCCGAGGAAATCATAGCCGGACCAGCCTGGTTTAGGGGTTGTCGTAACAAACCCATAGGTAGGGCTGGCAGGATCAATATCGATCGGTCCAAAAGTGCCGATACCGATAGCTTCAACCTGCTTATCGCGGAAGTAGTTCAGGACCTCGCGCAGCGTGGAATCCGGATGCTCGGTCGGCAAGCTGATCCGTTCTTCGATTTCACCGTGTTCGTTGCCAATCCCGCATACAAACTTTGTTCCGCCTGCTTCAATTGCTCCAATACGCAAGTTCGTTGCCTCCTTAAAAGAGTATTGACCGTTAGTGGTAAATCTTGCTTCGTAAGCTGCACTACTCTGTTATTCGTGCGAAATAATAAGCTCAAGCTGGCCGCGAAGCGTAAAGCTTCCGAAGCCCAGCGGAATAATGAAATGATCGCCTTTTTTCAGCGGGTAGCTGCCTGTGGAATTCTCCAGCTCGCCAGTTCCGTCGAGGACGCTGCAGATCGTAAATTTAGCAGGCTCCTGGAATGCCGATTCGCTGCTCGTATTCCATTTTTGAACCGTAAAAAAGCTGTTGGATACAAAGGTAGTTACCTCGGTACCGCCAACGGTTTCCGTGGAGAAGGATGTCTCCGCATCCACATGAGGCACGGTAGTGACTTCAATGCCTTTGTCCAGATGAAGCTCGCGTGTCGCGCCTTTATCGTCTTTCCGATCATAATCGTAGATCCGGTAAGTGGTATCCGAGCTTTGCTGCGTTTCCAGTACTTGAATGCCTTTGCCAAGCGCGTGGAGAGTGCCGCTAGGAACATAGAAGAAATCGCCCGGCTTCACGGTTACCTTCGTCAGAAGCTGATTCCACTCGCCTGCGTCAACCATTTGCTTGAATTGCTCTTTGGTAGCCGCGGAATGGCCGTAAATAATTTCAGCCCCGGGCTCGCAGCCCAGAATGTACCAGCACTCGGTCTTGCCAAGCTCGCCGTTCTCGTTCACCTGCGCATAGGCATCATCCGGATGCACCTGTACGGACAGGTCATCCGATGCATCGAGGATTTTGGTCAGCAGCGGGAATTTAGCCGCCTTGGAGCCGAACAGCTGCGGCTCTTGCTCCCACAGCTCGCCAAGCTTAAGCCCTTTGTAAGGACCGTTATGAACAACGCTTTGACCGTTAGGGTGAGCGGAGACCGCCCAGCATTCCCCGGTACGGTCAGACGGAATATCGTAATGGAATTGCTCTCTTAATTGCTTGCCGCCCCAAATTCTTTCTTGAAATACAGGTTCCAGGAAAATCGGTTGATTCGCCAATCTTGATCCCTCCAAGTCATCGATTACAACTTTACTAAACTTGACAATATAAACATCTGTAAAGTAAATTGATTATAACATAGGAACAGAGGAAGTTGAAGAATGCCGCGACCAAAAAAAATATCCATGCAAACGATCGCCGATAAGCTGGGCATATCCCGCAATGCGGTTTCCTTGGCGCTATCTAATAAGAAGGGAATCGGGGAAGAGCTGAGGCGTCAAATTATTCAGACCGCGCAAGAGGTTGGTTATCCGCTGAACGACGGCCAATCCTCCGTTAGCGCGCCTGTCCTCGTGCTGGTACCGGAACGGATTTTGAGCCATGAGGATAACGAGCATTTTTTGTTTTATCACGATTTGATCTGGGGACTGGACAGCCGGCTGCAGGAGGAAGGCTATAGCGCGGTAATTGTACGCATCAGCATTGCCCAGGAAGAGGAGCGTATCCTCCCCGAGCTGGTTCAGCATATCGACTATCAGGGGATTATCGCTTTTGGCATATTAGAGAAGGATTATATCTTGAAAGTGCAGCAGACCCTTACAAAACCGATGCTGCTGTTTGATTCCTATTACCGGGATATTGAGGCGTCGGCCGTGACTTCGGCTAATATTGAAGGGGCAAGCCATGCGGTTAATTCTTTAATAAAAGCGGGTCACAAGCGGATCGGCTGCATAGCGCCGGTCAACTTGACGACCAGTCATGAGGAACGGTGGTTTGGTTATACGAAGGCCATGTTGGAAAATAACCTGCCGCCAGACTTTTCCTTATGCCTGCTGGAGTCGGAGGGCTTTGGCCGGACGCAAGAGGAACTGTCGGCTTATTGCGACCGGTTCGGGGAGGGAGAATACCCGACGGCTGTGTTCTGCGGGAATGACCGGATTGCTCTATTGCTCATGAAAGAGCTGGAAAAGCGGGACATTCAGGTACCCGGCGATGTATCGGTTATCGGGTTTGACGGGCTTGCCATGTCCGCGGAGACGAATCCTCCGTTAACGACGATGGCGGTCAATAAAAAAGCGCTATGCACCGCAGCGGTCGAGGTGCTTGGTCAAATGCTCCGGCAGCCAGACAGTCCCGTTGTGCGCTGCAGTGCCGCGCCTGTTCTTCGTGTGGGGGGCTCTGTCAGAAGTCTGGCATGAGCCTTTTTTTTTATGTTTACAAGCTTGCTCCGCTATTGCGCTCGAAAGCAACGATCCACTCGCCTTGCGTGGCGGCATAACCGGTATCGCCTTCTACAACAAGGCCGTACAGGTTTTTTACATCGAGGAACTCCTGGCGCTCGCCGTTAACAAATTCTAAAGTAATGTAATAATAAGTATGGGACGAATGACTGACGTGGCCATCATGGTTATGGGAGCTCTGCCTCACGTCCATTCGTTTGGATACGACTTTAGCGAAAGTCGACTCTTTGGGAGAGGTCGCATTTTGCACATACTTAGCGCCGCGGTAAATGACGGTACCGATGACGATAACGAATCCGATGACGATAACGATGGGAATAATAGTGATCATTAGATCAAATCCCATGGGTGATCCAAAGCCGTTGCTCATTCCTTGCTCCTCCGATGCTTCCACGATATGGATAATAAGTATCGTTGATTGTACGCAAGGAAGAGAAGAAAAGTTGCACTTGATCTTGCAACATCGAATATGTTATAAATGGAATATGACTGATTGACCGGAATTGAATTTTGGTCATTTTACGAAGATTCATGTCCGGAGAGGGAGAGGAGATTGGCTCATGTCCATTGACCGCAAAGCGTTAATATTGAAGGCAGCGACGCAGTCGTTTGCGCAATTTGGCTATAAAGCGACCACAATGGATCTGGTGTCCAAGATCGCAAGCGTAGGCAAAGGCACGATCTATACTTTTTTCAAGACGAAGGAAGAGCTGTTCGAAGCGATTCTGAACAAGGCCGAGATCGAATTGAAGGAAGCGATGAACTGCGGTTTCGATATGGAAGGCCGTGATCGTTCATTTATTCATAGTGTGTTCAGCCTGCTTGATTCTATCCTCGAATTCCGTTCGGATCATGAGCTGTTCGTGAAGCTGGCTCAGGAGGTTAGGGACATCGGCACTGTCCAGGCGCTGGAGGGGATCCGGCGAATGGAGCTATTTGGGCTTGAGTTTCTGAAGCAGAAGCTGGACCTTGCGATTGAGAAAGGCGAAGTCAGGGAATGCGATACGACAATCACATCCTATATGATCTTCCGCTTGTATCTGGGTCTTGCAACGGAATGGAACAAGTCGCATAGCGAGCCGCTTACCAAAGAGCAGATTAAGGAGAACATCGCAATGCTTATTACCAAAGGCATTATGAAGGAATCCCGATCTTAGAAAATTCCAGCCTGTAAAGGGCTGTTTTTTTGGTCCAAAATGACCAAAATACGAATTTAGTCAGTTATTCAACCGAAAGAAGGATGTGTGAACATGAGGCCGATTCAAGTTTTTCTCAAGGACATGAAGACTTTGGCGACCAAAAGAATGCTGCTGCTTTCTTTTATTGGCGTCGCCTTGCTTCCGATGCTGTACAGCAGCATATTGATTGACGGCTCGATGGACCCTTACGGCCAGACGAGCAAACTTCCCGTAGCCGTTGTGAACCTCGATAAAGGGGCGACTTATGAAGGGAAGACGATGAATGTCGGGAAAGACTTCGTTGAGGAATTGAAGAAAAGCGATAATTTCAAATGGGATTTCGTAAATGAAGAGCAGGCGAAGGATGGCATGGAGCATAACGATTATTACATGACCATCACCGTGCCTGGCAATTTCTCGGAAAATGCGGCAACCTTAACGCAGGAAAATCCGGTTCAGGCGGAGCTGATTTTCGAGCCGAACAGCCAATATAACTTCGTGGCCGGTCAGATCGGCAACAGCGCCATGAAGGAATTGCGATCGAAGCTTAACACGCAAATTACCGAAGCGTATACCCGCAGCATGTTCGAACAGGTGGGTACCATCTCCGACGGTCTGGGCAAAGCGGGAGAAGGCGCAACCGAATTGAAGGACGGAGCGGGCAAGCTGGAGGACGGCATAACTACGCTGAAGGAAAATCTCAATAAGCTGGCCAGCGGTACTTCCGAGCTGAGCGGCGGCGTATCCAAGCTGTACGATGGCGCAACAAGCTTAAGTCAAGGTACCAGCCAACTGTCGTCCGGCGCATCGGGCTTAGCCGGCGGCCTGGGGCAATTGTCCGCGGCCGAGCAGCAGCTCGAAGACGGAGCTTCGCAGTCCAAAGCTGGCGTAGCCCAGCTGGCGGACGGATTAAAGGCTTCGAAAGACGGCGCGGCTGCGCTGAAGCAAGGATTAACCGCTTCTTCCGCGGCCAGCGGTCAGGTAGCTGACGGTGCGGACCAGGTTGCAAAAGGACTCGAGCAGCTTATGGCTGGATCGCCGGAGCTGCAGGATAATGAGGCGCTAAAGCAGCTGCTAGCGGCAAGCAAGCAGGTCGCAGCCGGAAGCGCCCAGCTGAAGGAAGGACAAGAGCAGCTTCTAGCTGGCAGCAGCAAGCTGGCGCAAGGACAAGAGCAATTATATGCTGGCGCCAATTCGCTTAGCCGGGGCCAGGAAAAACTGACGGCCGGCCTTGCGACCTTTGGCGGGAAGCTGAAGGAAGCGGGAACCGGTGCAGAGCAGCTTGCTGCGGGCGCAAAAGCCGCAAACAGCGGCGCTGCCCAGCTGAAGGATGGACTTGGCAAGCTGTCCGGTGGCGTAGAAGGCATTGCCGACGGCTCGAAGCAGCTGGATCAAGGCGCAGGACAGCTGAAGGACGGCTCGGCGCAGCTCGTGAACGGCTCGGGCGAGCTGGCTACGAAGCTGAATGATGCCGCTGCCGAGACCGGCAGCATCAAAGATGGCGACAATATCGTAAACATGTTTGCGGAGCCGGTTGTCGTAAAAGAAAACACGGACCATAAGCTTGACCGTTATGGACTTGGTATTGCTCCATACTTCTTGTCGCTGGCGTTGTTTATGGGCGCGCTTGTTTATACGACGGTATTCTCGGTGCGCGATTCGTACACCTTGGGTGCATCGCCGATGGGCCGTTTCATGAGCCGCACCTTGACGTATGTAAGCATAAGCCTTTTGCAATCTTTGATTGCGGATGCCGTACTCCTGTACGGATTGAAGATTGACGTAACAAGCGTACCGTTCTTTGTATTCTTTACCATTCTTACAAGCCTGGCGTATACGTTTATTATTCAAGCGCTTGTTACTTGGCTGGATAATCCGGGACGCTTCCTGGTCGTTCTGCTGATGATCTTCCAGCTGACCTCAAGCGCGGGCACCTTCCCGCTTGAACTGCTGCCGGATTGGATGCAGAAGCTGAACCCTTGGCTGCCGATGACTCATGCGATTACCGGCTTCAAGACGATTATCGCAAGCGGCGATTATGCCCTGATGCGCGAGCAGATGCTTGTCCTTGGCGCATTTGCCGTCGTGTTCCTGGGCCTTACCTTCCTGTACTTCAAACGTCAGTCGAAGAGCCCTGCCGAGAATATCACGACAGCTGTGTAAGGATAGGGACTGGATAGCTATCTAGTAATTAACATGGAACATGCAACCACGTGCCCTTTTCTCTTACTAGTAAATCGGTTACTATAAATAGAATAAGTAGATAAACGAAGCGGCCGTCATTTGACGGCTTCTTTTCTTTTTTTCGCATGGGAGAGTGAGTACATTGATATCGTTCTACAAAGATGATTACCGGCGGTCGCCGATGATCGGAATATGGCTTCTGCTGCTTGTGAAATCCGTCCTGTTCCGGGTGTTCCTGTTCGGAGAGCTGCAGTGGAACGGCCTGCTGGCGGATGCGGCGGCCTGGCTGGGACTGCTCCTTATCGTGGAGCTAGTTACCGCCGCAAGATGGAGAGGGATCGCCTATTGGGCGGTGAATTTGATCGTGTCCGTCCTGCTTTTCGCGTCAACCGTCTACTTCGGTTATTACGGCTCCGTGCCTACGTACACGGCGCTCAAGGCGCTTGACCAAGTCAATCAAATTCAAGACAGCGTCGAATCGCTAATTAAGAGTATTTATTATATTTATTTTCTGGACCTTGCGATTCTAGCAATCTTGTATATCGTTCGTTTGATCCGAGGAACCCGGGTACCGGGACGAAAAAGAATCGGCCAGCTTCGTCTCGTCATTGGAGGACTTCTGATCTGTATCGCAGTATCCGGAAGTCTGGTTTATGCCGGGAGCGATATTCCGAATGAACTGGAGCAAGCCGAAGGGCTGGGCTTTATCGGATATCAGGCGGCTGCGGCCTGGAATAACCAGAGCGAGAAGGCGATGGCGAGCAGCGGCGATATCGAACAGACCAAGGTGGATATTAACGAGCTGATGTCTTCTTATTCTTATCAGGATCAACCAGGGAAGCCGGCTATTCAATTCGGAACCGCACAGGGGAAAAATGTGATTGTTGTGCAGATGGAAGCTTTTCAGAACTTCCCGCTTCATCTGTCCGTTGGCGGAACGGAGCTGACGCCCGTGCTGAACAAGCTGGCCGACGAGAGCTATTATTTCCCTCATATCTATCAGCAGATTGGCCAGGGCAACACCTCGGATGCGGAGTTTATGTCGAACACCTCGATTTATCCGACGGGCGAGATTGCCATGTCGACGGGTTACGGCAACCGCGAGCTGCCAAGTATGCCGCGCATGCTGGAGAGCAAAGGGTATGAGGCCAACACGTTTCACGTAAACGATGTGACGTTCTGGGACCGGAATAAGCTGTATCCGGCGCTTGGTTTTAACCATTATTATGACAAACCGTTTTATACGAATGATCACTTTAATGCGTTTGGCGCATCGGATGAGGAGCTGTACCGGGTTGCCGTAGACAAGCTGCAGGCGCTGCATGAGCAGAAGAAGCCGTTTTACGCGCAGATGGTGACCGTCTCCAGCCACTTCCCGTTCGAGGTGCCGAAGGACCGGACGGATTTGACCCTGCCGGCTTCCATGGAGGGAACGCAGCTCGGCAATTATTTGCAGGCCGTTCACTACACGGACTATGCGCTTGGCACGCTGATTGACCGCCTGAAGGCGAACGGCATGTGGGACGATACCGTGCTTGTTGCGTATGGCGACCACTTTGGCCTGCAGCCGGAGAAAGCCAGCGCGGCGGAGATCAGCCAGCAGCTGGGCATTCATTACGATGACCGGCTCAGCCGGTTCAACATCCCTTTGATCATCCATGTTCCGGGTCAGAGCAGCGGCCATGTCGTAGACCAGCCGGGCGGGCAGCTTGATATTATGCCAACGCTCGCGAATCTGCTGGGCGTGAAGCCGGGGGACGAAGGCGTCGTTCCATTCGGGCATGACCTGCTGAACATCAACCATAACGTATTTGGCATGCGGTATTATCTGCCGACAGGATCGTTTTTCAACAACGATATTCTGTTCGTTCCGGGCAAAGGCTTTGACGACGGCACAGCCTATTCGCTGAAAACGATGGAGCCGATTCAGGACTTCTCGAAGTACAAGAGCGACTACGACTACATCATGAAGCTGATGAGTCTCTCGGACCAGTATGTCCGGCAGTTGCCTAAGAGGGCTCCGTGAATTGCAGGGAGAGTTGTTGCAGCTCCGTCATGACGCAAATGGATCTCCTTCCGGCCGCTGTTGCTCTCACTTTGCCTGAACAAGGTTCTAGGCGTTGCAAAGCTCGAGCAAAGGCGAACGTTTCACTCCTCCAGGAGATCCATTTCCTCTATTCCGTCCTACAATTTTATTTTTAAATAAACCACAAAGGGCAGCCAGTATTTGGCTGCCCTTTGGTTTTTAAAGAATAGAGAAAAAGCTCGTAGAGAGGTAAATTCCAATAACGATACCAATGATGCCCGAGATTCTGCCCATAACGAGGGCGGCATCGCTAGGCTCTGCATTCTTGAACCGCCAGCCGTATTGCATGTACCAGCCCGCCCTCGGATACAACAGATTGAGAATTCCCAAAACAATAAAGATCACGCCAACAAGCTGGAACATAGAAGCTCCTCCATTTCGTAATGGAACGGTGACTATCCAGTAGTTGATCTAATCATAATCCAGTAAAGAAGTAATTGGAATATATAACCAAAACCATTTCTTTAGCCACCTTATGAATCCGGACGGCGGTCTGTAATACTGAAAAACCGTTTTATTTACCCTATTAGCCTACTGGAGGTGGATAATGGGCTTTTCTCTTAGAACTAAAACAAGGCAGCCCAGATCATTGGGCTGCCTTGTTTCTGCTTACCCCCACTGTCGGAGTAGGAGGAGTGAAGGAGATACATTTCCGGTGACGGGCCCTCACAGCACAAGCACCATGTAATCCGGCACCATTCCGCCATCCTTCACTTAATTCTGCTCCCGACGGAACCCTTCTTCTTTCATGTATTCCTCTACTTCGCCATACGCTTCAAACGCCATCTCCAGATTAAGACCGGAGTAGACGTACCACATATCGTCTTCCCATTTTACGGTCAAGCTTTGATTGTCCTCGTTGGTCCATAGCTGGTCTTTCTTCTTGCGGTTGCGGGACGGCTTGGGAGCGGGCTCTTCCTCGCGTACGGAAAGCGAATCAATCGATTGGCGGAGCAGCGAACGAAGCTGCAGCTCGTTGTAGTCGCGGATATTGATCATGCCCTTTTCATCCTGGCTGAAATTGCGCAGCAGCCCGGCATACACGAAGCCGTTACCGTTCGGGTGCAGGTGGTACACGACATTTTTCCGGTCATATAAGCTGTTCTCGAATTGGAAGTTCACGCGCCCCAAAGAAACATCACTGCGCGTCAGCTCCGGGAACGATTCAATAATAGCCAGCTTTTCGTCAAAAGTTAACATAACATCCTCCATCATCTATCCAAAATGTGCTTCGGCTATTATAGCACAAGCGTCTGCCGCATACGAAGCGGCTATCCCGACTGTGCGCGGGAACTAAAGAGGCATGCCCCGGATTAGTCACCGCCACAAAGTTACCCCCGGCTCGTTTACTCCTCGCGCAGCTCTGACCTAAGATAAGGGAAACGAAGGGAGCGAGAGAGCATGAGGCAGGATCATACGTATTATTTGAAATATTGCATAGAGGTGTCCCGCAGGTCGAGAGAGAACGGCAATACGCCGTTTGGCGCGATCCTTGTGAACGAGCAGGGCGAGATTGTGCTGGAGCAGGAGAACGTCGAGCTTACGGAAAGACGGTGCACCGGCCATGCCGAAACCGCGCTGATGGAGAAAGCCTCCCATCAATACGAGCATCATGACCTGTGGAACTACACCCTCTACACCACCTTTGAGCCATGCGCGATGTGCTCGGGTGCTATCTATTGGGGCAATGTCGGAAAAGTGGTCTACGCCGCGACGGAGGAAGCACTGCTGAAGCTGACGGGCGATCACGAGCAGAATCCGACGTTTAATCTTCCTTGCCGGGATATTTTCTCCAAAGGCCAGAAGCCGATTGAAGTGATTGGGCCCTTCCCCGAGCTTGAGGAAGAGGTTGTGGCCGTACACAAAGGGTACTGGGATTAAAATCTAACAGAAGCTGCCGGACGGCCGCCCTAACGGGAGGTCGTCTTTTTTGTCCTTGCCCCGCATAAGCATGTAAAGGTACGGGCTTACGAAGCAAGAATTACCACAACTGGCCTAAACATGGCCATTAGTGTGGCAATTCTTTGGTCGATGCTTACGAAGTAAGAATTACCACAACTGGCCTAAACATGGCCAATTGAGTGGCAATTCTTTGGTTGATGCTTACGAAGTAAGAATTACCACAACTGGCCTAAACATGGCCAATTGTGTGGCAATTCTTTTTAGGAGGCGATGGAAGTGACGAAATGGGGACGAAGGGGTTGGATGCTTCGGTCACTTGGCCTGAGCCGGCAGCAGCTATGGTCTAACCGCCCTTTTGCGAAGGTGAAGCGGGTCAGCTGGGGCAGCAAAATTTCCGCTTCGGGCAGCGCGCCAAAGCCATGGGGATCAAGCAAATGGCGGTCACCGCGAAAGCCAAAGCCAGCGGGTAACTGGGGCGGAATGTGGCAGCCGCGCAAACGTCCGGTCAGACCGCCCGGAAAAGGCATCAAAACGATGAGCATCAGCTCGGTAGGAAGCGGAGGCGGAGGAACGAGGCTGAAATCCGGCAAACGGCGCACCAAGCTATGGATTATCGTCACTGTGCTTATTCTTCTTTTTGGAACCCTTCAATCCCTTGTTTATATCGAAAAGCATCTGCGTCCGCCTCTTATGAAGGTTGCCCAGCTGCGGATCAAGCAGGTTGCTACGCAGGCGATTAATAAGGCCACGACGGATGAGGTTGTCAGCAATGCCGATTTCGAGAAGCTTATCGATTGGAAAATGAACAGCGACGGCAAAGTATCCGGCTTTATGCTGAACTATGCCGAGCATACGAAGATCCGGTCGGAGACGATCAAGACGGTACAGGCAACGCTTGATGAGCTGAAGGAGATTCCCGAGCATATCCCGGTCGGCAACGCGCTTGGCAGTGCGCTGATCTCGACGTACGGTCCAAGAATTCCGGTCAAGTTCGAGCCGGTGGGAGCCGTGAAGGTGGACCTGAACACGCGCCAGACGAATGCCGGCATCAATATGATTCTCATCGAGGTGTACATTCATATCGTATCCGAGGTTGCCATTATCGTGCCGTTCGAGACGGATCCGCAAATCGTGGAGACGGAAATTCCGATCTCGTATCTGCTCGTTGTTGGCGACGTGCCCATGTATTATTACGATAATGAAGGCAAGGCGGTTGGCGAATCCGCGCCAAATGCTCCGAATATCTCGCTGCCCTTGTCGAAGGGCCAAGGAGTTACCCAGCAGTCGGACGGAAGCATGCTGAAGGAGCAGCTGGATTCGGGCGAATCTCCGCTGCCTACAAGCAGCGGCAACAATTCGGCTACTAACGCAGGCAACGCGAATGCAGCCAATGCGGGAGGCGGCGGATAAAAAGAAAGGGGCATCCCAAAAGGTCCGGTCGAATCGGCCTTCGGGATTGCCCCTTTTATCGGTTTGCTGCTTTTAACCGGTTCCGCTCATCCTGTTCCCACCGTCGCAAGAGCGGATAAGGATCAAATGCCCATTCGATAAGCCCGCGGTCGCGATAGACTCCGTAATGCAGATGCGGCGGGAATTTGCCTTGCGTTCCGGGCTTGCCGTATCCGGAGCTGCCGACCCAGCCGATCGTTTGGCCCGGTTTTACAATCGTACCGATGCCAATGGTCTTATCGAATCCGGACAAATGGGCGTAATAGTGATAGTAGTTGTTCAAATCCCGGATTCCGATCCGCCAGCCTCCGTAAGGATTCCAGCCTTTTATCTCCACGACGCCATAGCAGGTGCTGCGGACGGGAATGCCGTGATTGGCGAAAATGTCGGTTCCTTCGTGAGTCCGCCGTCCTCCCCAGCCGCGGGCATTGCCCCAAGTGCTGCGGTACGAATAATTGGTTCCGACCGGGACGGGGAACGCATGCTCATACAAGTCCAGACGTCCGAAGGTAGCGTAAATATTGGAAAACTGCTGAATACGCTGCACAGCCCTGCTATTATGGTAATATTCCCATACGCCAATGGAGAAATCGTCTTCCGTAGACCCGCCATACTGAAGCAGTCTGTTCGCTACGGAATAGAGCAGGTCGAGATCGTTGTTGCGGTCGGCAAGGCCGTCCCCGTCTCCGTCGCGGCCAATGCCGTTGAACCACTGAATCGAAGCCGGTACGTTATCGGACGAATCCGGATTAAGCGGGCCGGCCCATTGCTCCTCGTCGATGTAGATGCCAACGATATTGCCCAGCTGAGGGCGGGCTTTTGGCCGGGCTTTGGACAACGTTCGCTCGTATTGGTCAACGGCAGCGATACGGTACCAAGGAATGCCGGTAACGGTGCTTAGCCTGTCGTAAAGCTGCTGTCTGCTGGTTAAGGAATCAACCTCTCCTTCCGAAGATTGGGTTTGAGCAGGTTTAGCGTTACCGGCATTTGAGTTCGCGTTTTTTTGATTCGGATTTGCATAGCCTGTATGCCCGGATATTAGCATGGAAGCGACAACGGCAGCCAAGGCAATAGAAAAAGTCTGTTTCAATCGTTCCACCCTTTCGAAAGCTCGAAGCAATATTCGTTATGTTTTGCAAATCATTGGATTTTATCCGAACTATGCTATAATAAACGGTGAGATTCGACTGTCCAATTGAAAGTGAAAGCAGGGAATTCCAGATGAAATCAAACAAAGAAAAATTGAAAAAGCCGGACTGGCTTAAAATAAAGCTTACAACCGAAGGCAACTACACCGAAATCAAAGACATGATGCGCACCAAAACGCTGCATACCGTCTGCGAGGAAGCGCGTTGCCCGAATATTTACGAGTGTTGGTCCAATCGTACGGCAACCTTTATGATTTTGGGGGATATTTGTACGCGCGCCTGCCGCTTCTGTGCCGTGAAGACAGGCCTTCCTACGGAGCTTGATCTGCAAGAGCCGGAACGCGTAGCGGAAGCAGCGGAGCAAATGGGACTTCGCCACTGCGTAGTAACATCCGTTGCCCGCGATGATTTGGCTGATGGCGGCGCTTCGATTTTTGCCGGTACGATCAAGGCTATTCGCGAGCGGATGCCATTCACTCGAGTAGAAGTGCTTATTCCCGATTTTATGGGTAACGAGGAGTCGCTGAAGATCGTTATGGATGCGAAGCCGGACATTTTGAACCATAACATCGAGACCGTTGAGCGGATGTCGAACCGCGTGCGCGCGAAAGCGAAATACAGAAGATCCCTGGAGCTTCTAAGACGCGCGAAGGAAATGAATCCGAAGATTCCGACGAAATCCAGCATTATGCTTGGCGTTGGCGAGACTTACGAAGAAGTATTGCAGGCAATGGATGATCTTCGAGCGGTAGACTGCAACATTTTGACGCTGGGTCAATATTTGCAGCCTACGCCTAATCACATGCCGATTGAACGTTACGTGCACCCGGATGAATTCAAAAGCTTGAAGGAAGAGGGCTACAAACGCGGATTCCGCCATGTCGAGTCGGGGCCGCTGGTACGGAGCTCCTATCATGCCCATGAGCAGACGGATTCGGCTGCCGAAGCAGAGGAACGCGAGCTTAGCAACGTATAGCTTCTATTGGGGAATTCGAAAGAGGGGAAACGGAATTGATCCAAATTGGCGGCAAAATATATGAACTAATTCATGAAAATCGTAACGGCTGGAACGCGGATGCGTTCAAGGATCGTTACAGCGAAGTTTTGGAACGCTACGATTTTATTATTGGCGACTGGGGTTACAGCCAGCTGCGCCTGAAGGGCTTTTTCCGCGATAATCATATGAAGGCAACGAAGGACAGCGCGTACTCCGGAATGTCCGATTATATTAACGAATACTGCAATTTCGGCTGCCCGTATTTCGTTCTGGAGAAGACCGGTACGGCTGCAAAATCCCCGGATGAAGAGGCGGGAGATGAGCAGGAAGCTTCTTCGAAACAGGATACTTACGAGCAGGACAAGACTGATGCCGAGGACGAGCAGGAGGTTGGCGCTTCCTCGCTTGCGGATGCCGTACTGGCTGGTGCCGCGGCAGCCGCAAGGGAAAGCGCGGCTGCGGGCAGAGGCGCCGGACGTCACGCTGAGGATTCCCAGCAGCAACAGCAGCAGCCATCCCGACAGCATGGCCAGCATCATCAGCAGCGCAGCGGGAAAGATCAGCACCGCAGAAGCTATCGTTCTAACGGCAAGAAGCCGATTAGACCGGCTGCGAACAAGGATGTCGCCGCAGCATCCGAGCAAGCAGTGGTTCATTCTCCGTCCGGCCCTAAGCGAGAGCGGGGAGAACGCGGAGAGCGGGACAGAAACAGGGAGAGCAACAAAGTTAACAACCGAGATAACAACAGAGATAACAACCGAGATAACAACCGAGATAACAACCGAGATAACAACAGGGATAACAACAGCAACAAAGAGCAAAGCAGCCGTCCATAAACATAACGAAAGGGCTGTCCGCAGGTCATCGAGACCAGTGGACAGCCCTTTTTTATATTGAGATTTTCTCACCACTATAGAATTTACAAGTTCCACGAAAGGTGAAAACTGAAATTCTGTTTTGGCGATAAAACCTGCCTCTAAACGCGGTCGATCATCTTCGAAGGGCTTCGATAGAGGTTTTCTCACATATCAACAAACGCATCGCGGACGCGGTTCCAGAACGGGAACGGACGGTACCTTGCAAAGCTGACTTTGCGGGTAGAGACGCTGCAGCGGATGGAGCGGATATCGGTCCGTTGAAGGCTGAGATGATCGATCGTAAGCAGCAGACGTTGTTCCTTTTTCGAGATAATATCGCAATGATGATGCTGCGGCAGCAGGAACGACGATCCAAGCGTCCGGTACACGCGATTGTTAATCGATGCGATCTCTGCTATCTGCAGCGATTCAATGGACGGGTGCACGATAGCGCCGCCAACGCTCTTGTTATAAGCGGTGCTCCCTGACGGAGTGGAGATGACAATCCCGTCGCCCCGGAACATTTCGAAAGACTCATCGTTAACGCTAAGCTGTACGACAAGGGTAGCGTCAACGCCTTTTAACGTAAATTCGTTTAATGCCAGGTAATAATAGTTCTGCTCATCGGTTTCCACCGCGATTTCCGCAAGCGGATAACGGACGAGATGGGGCGTTTCTTCCGCCATCAAGGTGACAAGCGTCTCTAATTCATCTGCTTTCCAGTCGGCGTAAAAGCCCAGATGGCCCGTATGAATACCAACAAAGGATACATCGGTTACCCGGTCGGTATATTTGTGGAAAGCCTGGAGCAGCGTTCCGTCTCCGCCGATGGACACAATGATGTCCGGCATGTCGTCATGACGCGTGAGTCCGCGTTCTGCCGCCAGTTGATGGAATCGCTCCGCCAATGATTTCGATAATTGATCGCCACGATCGATGACTGCGTATTTCAAGAAATTTAAACCCCTTCCGGCCTATTGCAAAGATACTATGATGATATAGGAATATGGCTTCAAATTCAACGCCGATACAAAAGTTTAAGGTGCGAGCCATCCCCACAGCAGATAAACGAGAGCAACGGAGATAAAAGCATGAGCAAGGCGGGCCAACATAAGCGGCATGTATCGCAGGTCGGTACGGCTTAGCAGGCTGAGCACCTGGGCATGCACGGAAAGCCCTCCCCAGGACAAAATCCAAGCGGCTATAGCGGCCTGATGCATCAGCCCGGTACCTGCTTCCCCCGCAGCCCGCGCGCCAAGGGTGACCTCGAATAAGCCAAACACGACGGCGTCGGCAAGCTTTGCAGGAAGCCCAACGGCGCCGAATAATAACCGCAGCCCTTCGGCCAATGCCTCAACGATGCCCGCATGAGTGAGCAGCTCCATCACGACGGAGAAAAAAACGACAAGCCCGCCTACAACCATCATGAGGCGCAGCGCGGATTGAATGCTGTCCTGCAGCAGCTTGCCGAGGCTTCGGCCATCCATAAGCCTGGCTTCATGCATCGCTTTGGTTGCTTCAACCAGCCGGGAGCTCCGGCGTGAAGGCGTTCGCCTTAGAGATTCGGTAACCGGCTCGTGGCGGTCATGGAACCGCATGAAAAGTCCGATAATAAAAGCTCCGCCATAGTGGGCGGCTGCAAGCACGGGAGCGAGTGCGGCATTATGGAAAAAACCGACCGACACCGCACCAATCAGAAAGATCGGATCCGAAGTTGTCGTAAAAGCGACAAGCCGCTCGCCTTCGGCGCGTTTGACAAGGCCTTGCTCCCATAGTTGGGCGGTAAGCCTTGCCCCAACCGGATAGCCGGATACATACCCCATCGTAACGACGAAGCTTCCGATGCCTGGCAGGCGGAATAACGGCCTCATTAGCGGATCGAGCAGCTTGCCGAAGAAATGGACAATCCCGAAGCCGAGCAGCAGCTCGGAAATGACGAAGAAAGGGAAAAGGGCCGGGAATAAGACCTGCCACCATATCGATAATCCCCGCAGCGCCGACTCGAGAGTTTGGGAGGGGAACACGGCCATCAGCAGGACGATGAGCAAAGCGATAAGGCCGGTTATCGAGGCCGGCCGGGTAAGCGTTCGGAGCATGGATGCGTCCTCCTTTGGACTTTGGGACATGCGGAAAAGCAAAATGTACAACCCCTACATGAGGTATATGAAGAAAGGAGGACATCCATCACTACAGGCTGGTTTTAGCTATAGAAAATTTTTTTCATAATTCTAAGAAAACGCTTGCAAAAAGGGCTGGACGGTCCGTTTTTTTATGTTACAATGGAGTTACCTTTGAAGGCTTGGAGTGATGATAATGAGTATAATCGCTGGCATTCTGGTCTGTGCGTTTGTGTATGTCATCCGAGAATCACTGACAGCACCGGGAGAAGAGGACTACGAAGGTTAATCGTTGCAGCTAATCAATAATAATCCCGCATTGGTGACGATGCGGGGTTTTTTTTATGTTATAATACTAAATACCTACACGATGGAGATGAAATTGACGATGAATAGGAATATAAGCCTTTATGAAGCGATTGGTGGAGCTGAGACTTTAAGACGAATCGTTGAGTCTTTTTACCCTAAGGTGCAGGCGCATGAGCTGCTTGGTCCACTATTTCCGGAAAACATCATCCCCGTTATGGAGAAGCAGATTATGTTTTTGACTCAGTTTTTTGGAGGACCTACGCTGTTTTCCGATGAATACGGCCATCCAATGATGCGGGCGCGGCATATGCCTTTTCCGATTACGCCGAAGCATGCGGAAGCCTGGCTTGATTGCATGAAGCGGGCACTGCAGGAGGCTTCCGGGCTCGATGAAGAGCTTCAAGCGTACATTATTGAGAGACTGTCAGGTCCGGCCAACCATTTTGTGAACACACCTGAATAGGAGATGGATGGGCATGGAGCCGCTCTATCAGACAAAGATGAATTGCATTTGCTGTGAGACCATCTTTACGACATCACGGGTTCGCCCAAGCTTTAAAAAAGCGGTGGCTATCGATTCTGATTTTTGCGGTTATTACCGGGCGGAAGCAAATCCGGAGTTTTACGTGGTCCGGGTCTGTCCGACTTGCGGATTTGCAACAACGGAGAATGGTACGCAAAGGCTTACCGAGCGGCAGCGCAAAAATTATTTGGAGCAGATCGGCTCACGCTGGACTCCTTACGATTACGGCGGCGAACGCGATGCGGCGCAGGCGATGAAGGTGTACAAGCTGGCCTTATTGTCGGCGCAGGCGGTTGAGGAAAAGCCAAGAGTTATAGCGGGTATTTTGCATCATATTGCATGGTTATACCGTTACGAGGGAAATCAGCAGGAGGAGCTGCGATTCATGCGGTTCGCTCTCCAGGCATATATCAAGGTCTACGAGGAAGAAGGCTCGCAATTAAACAATGCGAAGCTGATGTACATCATCGGAGAACTCAACCGGCGAACGGGCGAGCTGTCGGAAGCGGTAAAATGGTTCTCGCGCATTGTCAGCGACAAACGCATTATGGATGAGGCGATGATCCGCCGGAGCCGCGAGCAGTGGCAGCTTATTCGGGAACAGATGGAGCAAGGGCAGCCGGTATCGCCGGCCGCTGCGACGGGAGATACTGAGTCTCCCGTGCAAACGACGGCATAATTGGCTTGTCCTGCATTAATGGCTCAGCTTGCGGAGCCGCTGATCCGTCAGCATATAGTCTTGATCCATATCGAGGACCGTAACTTTGTTATGGCAGCACGGGAAGACTAGCAGCTTTTTCTTCCCGTGCTGAATGTCCTCGATTTCCCGCACGCGAAGAGGGATGAGTACGTTCTCGCTGCTGCAGAAGGGGCAGCTGGGAACGTAAACGTCCTTCATCACAATGTCATAGGGCCAAGTCCTCTCGAACGGAATCATGAGGACGACTCCTCCGTACCGGGAGCGGATTCAGACGGCTTACCCGCCTCTGCTTCCGCTTTTGCTAGTTCGGTGAGCTTCTGCAGTAATATATGTTTAGGCATATGCATTAAATGCTCGAGCGGCACGCCAAGCTGCTTGGACAACTTGATTGCGGTTTCGGGTGAAATTTGCAAGGGTTGTGACATGGTGTTATTCCTCCAATCTGGATATAATTAAGTTATACACCGCTGAAGCAAGATTGCGCAAATTTATTTGTCGATCTTTTTGTGGCGGTTTTTTCTATTGAAGGCTTACATAAGGAAGGCCAATACGAACGACGAAGGAGAGGAACGGTTGAATGGCGACTAGCAATTATCCAATGAAATGGGATTTGGAGACGTTTTATGAAGGAGGCTCGGGTTCGGCCGCTTTCGCCAGTGAATTGGCCGGCATCGAGAAGGATGTGGCCGAGCTGGACCGGCTGCTGTCCGACAGTTCCCTGGAGACCAAGAAAAAGATTGAAGACACGACGGCTATTCTGCAGTCCGTGCTGATCCGTCTGCGTCAATCGGAATCGTTCGTTGAATGCCTGCAGGCACAAAATATGAAAGACTCCGCGGCGAGCGGCCTAAGCGACCGCGTAAAAACGATCAGCGCGAAGCTGCTTGGAGCATTAACGCGTTACGATAATGAGCTTCGCCAGATTGGCGATGAGGAATGGGCCGGTATCGTTAGCGACGGATCGCTTGGTGAGGTTGCATTCAGCTTATCCGAACGCCGCGAGCTGGCGAAGGAAAAGCTTGCGCCTGAGCTTGAAGCGCTTGCCGGCGATCTGGCGGTTGACGGCTATCACGGCTGGGGGGCTCTGTACGATCTGATTGTATCCCGTGCGAAGTTTACGGATATCGGCGAGAACGGGGAAGAGAAGATTCTCTCTGCCGGACAAATGTTTAACCGGTTGTCGGACGGCAATCGTTCGGTCCGTATCCGTGCTTTTGCCGAATGGGAACGCGAGTGGGGCGATGCGGCGGAGCTCTGTGCGGATGCGCTTAACCGTCTCGCTGGCTTCAGGCTGAAGCTGTACGGCAAACGCGGCTGGGACTCGGTGCTGAAGGAGCCGCTGCAAATTAACCGGATGTCCGAAGATACCTTCAACGCGATGTGGTCGGCGATCAACGAAGGCAAGCCGAAGCTGGTCCGTTATCTGGAACGGAAGGCGAAGCTGCTGGGTCTTGAGAAGCTGGATTGGCATGATGTCAGCGCGCCGCTTGGTTCTTCTGCGCGAACAATAAGCTTTGACGAAGGCGCGAAATTTATCGTGGAGCAGTTCCGCAAGTTTAGCCCGGATATGGCGGATTTCTCGGAAGTGGCCTTCCGGGACGCTTGGATCGAAGCGGAAGACCGTGCGGGTAAGCGCCCTGGCGGTTTCTGTACCTCTTTCCCTAAGAGCCGTCAGACGCGGATTTTCATGACTTACTCGGGTACTGCGGATAACGTTTCGACGCTTGCCCATGAGCTTGGACATGCGTACCACCAATATGTCATGGACGATTTGCCGGCGCTGTCCCAGGAATACGCGATGAATGTGGCGGAGACGGCCTCGACGTTTGCCGAGCTGATCGTATCGGATTCGGCCATGAAGTCTGCTATTGATCGCGAAGAAAAGCTGGGCCTCCTGGAGGACAAAATCCAGAACGCGGTTGCCTTCTTTATGAACATTCATGCCCGGGTATTATTCGAGACGCGTTTCTATGAGGAGCGCAAGCAAGGTATCGTACCGGTCGAGAAGCTGAACAGCCTGATGGAAGAGGCGCAGCGCGAAGCGTTCAGCGGAGCGTTAGGCGAGCTGCACCCGCATTTCTGGGCATCCAAGCTTCACTTCTATATTACCAGCGTACCGTTCTACAACTTCCCGTACACGTTTGGCTACCTGTTCAGCGCCGGAATCTATGCGCGAGCGCTGCAGGAAGGGCCGGCATTCGCGGAGCGTTACGTGCAGCTTCTGCGCGATACCGGCCGCATGACGGTGGAGGACTTGGCGAAGAAGCATCTTGGCGTCAACCTCGAAGAGGCCGATTTCTGGCGCGAAGCGGTTGAGCTTACAACGAAAGATATCGACTTGTTCCTGGAATTGACGGAATAGATATTGGGGAAAGCGCATCATCCTTGGGATGATGCGCTTTTTTTATCTTCCAAGAGCAGTTCTCGCTCTTTTAGTGAATGATTCGATCGTCCAGGTTTTCCTTGTTTACGACGTAAGAATGAACGCGCTGTTTTCCTTCGCCGCAAGGAAGCAGCAGGTTGAGCTTTGCCATCTCTCTTAAAATGGAGCGTGCCGTTTCAATGTGAACGGTAAGGTAAGTACTTACCTGGCGAGCGCGAAGTGGTCTTTCAGTACGCAGAGCCAGTCTCAATACTTCGTGCCGGATGATTTCATCTGATGAACGTTCCAGGTAATGCCGGTCTAACCAAGTGCTCATAAACTGCTGCACCACTTGTTCGCACATCCGTGGCCTGTCGCAGATATCGTCATAGGAGAAACGTAGAATCCTCCAGCCGTCAATAACCAAATGATTTTGCCGGATGCGATCATCGGAGAAATGGTTACGGCTAGCTTGAGATGAATGAGGTCCAAACCCATCAATCTCTATATTTAATTTAAGCGGGTATTTGAGGTAAGCAAAGTCAAGATACCTGGTACCATCACGAAAGTCAGCAACCTCGTACTCCGGATGCAAGTTCTCAAAGTTACGAAAAGCAGGAAACCATACGTTTTTTAAGAACAATCTTTCGGCATGAGCGTGTCCTTGCTTTAGCCTCTCTTGTGCCTTTCCCTTGAGCTTTTTTAGATGCATCTCATACCACTTTTGATGAACAGATTCGAATGATATAGTTGCTAGCTCCTTTCAAAATAAAACACGCCGCTTTCCTAGACGCTATGCGTCAAGGAAGCGGCGTGTTCTTCACGACCGGAAGTTAGATTTGGTTTTAGTCTACCATTATTTGGACGTACTATTCAAGAGCTGTGATAGTGAGAGGGCGTAGGGAGAGTGAACAAGAGGAAAAACCCGACTTGCGGGTAGTTGGTCGGAGCAGAGAGGACGTGGGAAAGTTAAATAAGAGGAAAAACCCGACTTGCGGGTAGTTGATGTGAGCTGAGAGGGCAGGAGGAAGGTAAATAAGAGGAAGAAACCGACTTGCGGGCAGTTAATGAGAGCAGAGAGGGCGTGGGGAGAGTGAATAAGAGGAAAAACCCGACTTGCGGGCGGTTGATAGGAGCGTAAGAGGGTGGGAGGGGACTGGAGTTGAGATTGGGTGCTGTACGGAGTGAATTAGTAGCCAAAAAGCCTGCTAAAGATAACATTATGATGGATGGTGTCAGGCGCTTGTCCCACTGGCTATATGCACAGCATAAATAGAGCACAATTCGGATGCGATAGAACATATATTGTGTAATATATATATATGTGATATATTAAATCCGATTAATGATGGTTATATAGGTAAATGTGTGTAATAAAAAGGTGAGAGGGTGAACCGTTATCCAGCTATCGAATCGCCAGCTAGAATTGCTTGAGCTCGTTAAAAAGCATGCGCCGATTACGGGCGAGCAGCTTGCGGAGTATATGGGCGTCAGCCGCCCGACGCTGCGCTCGGACCTGTCGCTGCTTGTGATGCTGAACCTGCTTGACGCGAAGCCGAAGGTTGGTTATTTTCTCGGCGAAGCCTACCGTTCGACCGACGATACGGCAGCGCGCCAGCGCTTTGACAATATTAAGGTTCACGAGATCCAGGGCGTTCCGGTCAATATTCCGGAGACGTTATCCGTCCAGGATGCGGTTATTACCTTGTTCACGGAGAACGCCAATACGCTTCTGATCGTGAACGAGGACAAGAATCTCGCGGGTATTGTAACTCCCAAGGATCTGTTGAAGATCACGCTCGGAAATCCAGGCGCAGGTGCTATCCCGGTAAGCATGGTTATGACGCGTTTTCCGAATATCGTCACGCTTGTTCCCGAAGAATCCGTTTCGGATGCGATTCGAAAGATGATGCTCCATCAAGTGGACTGCCTGCCGGTTATTATTTCGGGCGAGGGCGGACCGGAAATTAGCGGATGGGTATCGAAATCGAACATTATCCGGCTGATGTCGGATATTGCAACAGCAGCGGAACTGGGGGATTAGGAGCTTATGTCAGAGCAAATTATCTATGTTTGTTCAGATGCGGTAGGGGAGACCGCGGAAGCCGTCGCGAAAGCGACCTTGCGGCAGTTCGCATCCGATCATGTCAAAATTAAACGATTCGGCCATGTAAAGACCGAAGAGGAAGTTATCCAGATCGTTGCCGAAGCAGCCCGTTCGGGCGGCTTTATCAGCTATACGCTTGTTCAGCCGGAGCTTCGCGAGCTAATGAAGGAAGAATCGTTCCGCTGGGGAGTACGGGCGGTTGATGTTATGGGCCCCATGATGCAGGCCTTCGTGGATACCTTTGGCAGCTCGCCAAAGCGCAAGCCCGGGCTTCTCCATTCCATCGACGACGATTATTACCGCCGGATGGAAGCGATTGAATTTGCGGTGAAATACGACGACGGCAAGGATGCCCGTGGCCTGATGCAGGCTCAAGTGGTTCTTATTGGCGTATCACGTACGTCCAAGACTCCGCTCAGTATTTTTTTATCCCATAAAGGAATCAAGACGGCGAATCTGCCGCTAATGCCTGAGGTCAGACCACCTGCCGAGCTTACGCCGGCACCGGGCCGGTTAATTGTTGGGCTTACGATGCAGCCGGAGCATCTGCTGCATATCCGGACTGAGCGTCTTAAGACGCTTGGTCTTCCGGAGTCCGCGCAGTACGCTTCCATGGAGCGGATTATGGAGGAACTCGCTTACGCATCCAGCGTGATGCAGGCATTCCAATGCCCGGTAATAGACGTTACGAATCGAGCGATTGAAGAGACTGCGGGACTTATTATCGAGCAATTATCTTAAGTACCCCTAGAAAATCTTGCACAAAAAAACGCCGCCAACGTATTTATCGCATAAAAATGGCAATACGTATGAGAGGATGCCCAAAAATGTTAGAACGCGAATTGTCTTTAGAGCTAGTTCGAGTCACGGAGCTTGCGGCGCTTGCCGCTTCCCCTTGGATGGGCCGGGGAGATAAGAACAGCGCCGACGGCGCAGCAACCGAAGCGATGCGGAGCATGTTTGATACTGTATCAATTCGTGGTACGGTTGTTATAGGCGAAGGCGAAATGGATGAAGCGCCGATGCTTTACATTGGTGAGCAAGTCGGCAGCATGCAGGGACCCGAGGTTGATGTTGCCGTTGATCCGCTCGAAGGGACGGAGATCGTTGCTCGGGGACTCAATAACGCAATGGCCGTATTGGCTGTTGCAGGCAAAGGCCAGCTCCTTCACGCGCCTGACATGTATATGGAAAAGCTTGCGGTTGGACCGGAGCTTGCCGGCAAGCTGTCTCTGAAGGACCCGATCCGCATAACGCTGGAGAAGGCGGCGCTTGCGCTGGATAAGCCAATCACGGACTTGACCGTGATGATACTGGACCGTGAGCGCCATGCGGACATAACCCGCGACTTAAGGGAAGCGGGCGTTCGGATCAAGTTTTTATCGGACGGGGATGTCGCGGGAGCGCTAGCGCCTTCTTTTCCGGAAGCGGGCATCGATCTCTATGTTGGTTCGGGCGGCGCTCCCGAAGGCGTCCTTGCGGCGGCTGCGCTCAAGTGCTTAGGCGGCGAAATTCAAGGCAGGTTGATTCCCGAAAGCGAGGAGCAGTATGAACGCTGCGTCTCTATGGGACTGGCGGATCCTCGCAAAATATTAAATATCAACGATATGGTAGGGACCGGGGATGTTATTTTCGCGGCAACCGGCGTAACGCCCGGTGAGTTCCTGGGCGGAGTGCGCTATATGCCGGAGCAGCGCGCGGAGACGCATTCCATGGTCATGCGGGCACAGACGCGTACCGTACGGTATGTGAAGTCGCTTCATTATTTACCGAACAAACCTCTATTGCGCAAATAAAACTAGGAATGAAAGAAGGAATGGAAATGGAACGAACCTTTGTCATGGTGAAGCCCGATGGCGTGAAGCGTGGATTAATCGGCAGCATAGTAGCAAGATTCGAGCACAAAGGCTTTAAGCTCATACAGGCGAAATTGATCGAGATCGATACGCCCCTGGCAGAGCGCCATTACAGCGAGCACGCGGCGAAGCCTTTCTTTGGCGAACTCGTCGAGTTCATTACTTCCGGTCCTTCTTTCGCCATGGTCTGGGAAGGCCCCGGTGCCGTAAAAAACGCCCGTACCCTGATCGGCCGCACGAATCCTACGGATGCGGATGCCGGCACGATTCGCGGCGATTACGCATTAAGCGTAGAGAGCAATATCGTTCACGGCTCCGATTCCGTTGAGAGTGCGGAACGCGAGATAGAGATGTTTTTTGGCGGACAGCTATGAAGTTTTTCCTGGATACGGCTAATGTCGAGGAGATTAGAAGAATTGCAAGGCTTGGTCTCGTTGACGGGGTAACGACGAATCCGTCCCTGATCGCGAAGGAAGGCCGTGAATTCAAGGAAGTTATCCAGGAAATCGCAGGTTTTATTCACGGTCCCATCAGTGCGGAAGTAATCGGTACGACTTCGGAAGAAATGCTGATGGAGGCTTTTGACATCGCGGATTGGGCCCCCAATATCGTCGTTAAGCTGCCTATGACCGAGGACGGTCTGTATGCAACCCGCGCTTTGTCGGAAAAAGGCATTAAGACCAATGTAACGCTGATTTTTACGGCTGCGCAAGGTCTGATGGCTGCCAAAGCAGGCGCAACCTACATTAGTCCTTTTGTCGGCCGTCTGGATGACATTGGTACGGATGGCATAGGGCTAATTCGGGATCTCCGGACGATCCTTCATAACTACGGGATGCATACGGAGATCATCGCGGCAAGCATCCGCCATATCGGGCACGTCGAGCAGGCTGCGTTGGCCGGAGCCCATATCGCAACGATTCCAGGAGCGCTGCTTCCTTCACTTTGGAAGCATCCGCTTACGGATGCCGGCATTGCGAAATTCCTTAGCGATTGGGACGGCAGGAAGCCGAATTTGTAAAGAATAAAACCGTTCACTAACCCTCATCAAACGGGTAACCGTTTGCATGGGGGTTTTCTTTTTGCCGGAACGCTTCGCTGCAACGATATGTCGCAAAAATATGAAAACCGTTGAAAAAGCTATTGACATGATACGTTTTGTATCTTAAAGTAAATATACAAATGTTGATACAAATTGTATCTAAAGTCCTACAAGGCTGCAGGAGGGAAGCGAGTGGAACTTAAGCAGTATGCTCAGATCTTAGTGAAAAAATGGTGGCTGATTGCCGCCATCGTTATCGTTGCTGTCGTTGCTACCGGTGTTAAAAGCTACTTCTTTACAACCCCGATTTATCAAGCCAAGGCTACTCTTATTGTCAATCAATCTCCCCAGCAAGCCGGCGTGGAAGCACTGAATCTTGGTCTGCTGCAGTCCAATGTCATGCTTATCAATTCCTATAAAAAAATTGTTGAGTCAGCCTACATCATGGAAAAAGTTGTCGAGCAAAACCAGAACCTGGGCATTACCGCGGATCAATTATCGCAGAAGGTAAAGGTAGAATCGGCCGATGAATCACAGGTGATGGACATCATGTATACCGGAGCTTCATACAAGCAGGCCGCCCAGATCGTGAATACGGTATCGGAAATCTTCAAGGATCAAATCCCTCATATCATGCAGGTCGATAACGTGACCATTCTCGATAAAGCGGATGACAAGGATATTCCCAGCCCCATCAACAACAGCCCAATCCTGAATATGCTGATCAGCTTTATCGTCTCTTGCATGCTGGCAGTCGGCATCATCTTCCTGCTCGACTATCTTGACGACACGATCAAGAACGAAGCGGAAATGCTGCAAACTCTTGATTTGCCGGTTCTTGCGCTGATCAACAAGATTAATAAACAGGACATGGGGCTAAAGAACAAGCCGACAGTCAAGATGAAAAAAGAACGCAATGATGCAACGTACGCGACGCTTAACCAATAAGAACTAATCGAATATAGGATTTGGTTTGGCAGCCCTAGACCTATAAGTCAGGGCTTGTATTTTATAGAGATACTATATTGGATAGGTGAGGGTGAGAGTGTAATGAACAAGGTGAAAAAGGCAATTATTCCTGCTGCCGGGCTCGGAACCCGGTTCCTTCCGGCGACCAAAGCGATGCCGAAAGAAATGCTGCCCATCGTCGATAAACCTACGATCCAGTACATTGTGGAGGAAGCAATAGCATCCGGTATTGAAGACATTATTATCGTAACGGGCAAAGGAAAGAGAGCGATCGAGGATCATTTCGATCATGCTTTTGAACTGGAGCATAACTTGTTCAGCAAAGGCAAGTACGATCTGCTGGATGAGGTTCGGCGCTCCTCCAACGTGGATATCCATTATATCCGCCAGAAAGAGGCGCGGGGGTTAGGTCATGCGGTATGGTGCGCTCGCAATTTTATCGGGGATGAGCCGTTTGCCGTCCTGCTTGGGGATGACATCGTGCAGTCCCGCGTGCCTTGCGTAAAGCAATTGATTGAACAATACGAACGGACAGACCGCTCCGTCATAGGGGTTCAGACGGTCCGTGATGACCAGACACACCGGTATGGCATCGTTGATCCTATCGAAAGCCTCGACCGGCTGTATCAGGTCAAACGCTTTGTGGAGAAGCCAGCTATAGGACAGGCGCCTTCCAATCTTGCGATTATGGGGCGTTATATCCTTACACCGGAAATATTCGACTGCCTGAAAAACCAGGAAGAAGGCGCCGGAGGAGAAATCCAGCTAACCGACGCGATTCAGAAGCTGAACGAGCTGCAAGGCGTGTATGCGTACGATTTTGAAGGAACCCGGTATGACGTGGGCGAGAAGCTAGGATTTATTACGACTACGATTGATTTTGCCCTCAGAAACGAAGAACTCCGTATTCCCCTGCTCGCTGCTATGGAAGAAATGATGCTGCGGGAGCAGTCCAATAAGATTAATTAGAGGTGAATGTTGATGGCTCCGACTCCTCAGCAAAATGATCTCGAAGCAGTCATTGATGCAGCGACCATATATACAGCCTACGAGCGTCGGCCTCTTCGTATTTACTTAATGGTCAAGCGCGGATTTGACCTCATTGCCGCTAGTTTGGGTTTGCTTCTGCTTTCCCCGTTATTTCTTCTTGTTGCTTTTTTAATTAAGCTTGAGAGCCCAAAAGGCTCGGTCTTCTTCTATCAAACACGGGTTGGCCGTAACGAGCAGACTTTCAGAATGTTCAAATTTCGCTCCATGGTAGCTAATGCAGAGGAGATGCTGGAGAGCTTGCTCAGCCAGAACGAAATTGAAGGTGCTATGTTCAAGATGAAGGAAGATCCCCGGATTACAAAGGTCGGCAAATTTATCCGTAAAACAAGCATCGACGAGCTTCCTCAGCTGTGGAACGTCATCCGCGGAGATATGTCGCTGGTAGGTCCACGACCTGCACTGCCCCGTGAAGTTCATGAGTATACAAGCTACGATAAGCTCCGTCTCAAGGTATTGCCTGGTTGCACAGGTTTATGGCAGGTAAGCGGCCGCAATGAGCTCAGCTTTAAGGAAATGGTCGAACTTGACCTGAAATATATCGAGGAGCGGGGATTTCTGTTTGATCTGAAGTTGATGCTGCTGACGGTAAGGGTCATGTTTGGTTCCAAAAACGCTTACTAGACGCATCAGCGAAACGGAGGGAGATTGGCATGAAGCTTGTCCTGTTATCGGGCGGATCTGGAAAAAGGCTGTGGCCGCTTTCCAATGATGCCCGTTCCAAGCAGTTTCTGAAGGTGCTCGAGGATGAAAGGCATCAACTCGTATCGATGGTACAGCGGGTATGGGGACAAATTACGGAGCGGGGTCTGGGGGATAGCAGCTTTATTGCTACCGGAAAATCCCAGATGGAAATGATGCATAATCAGATCGGCCGTCATGTGCCGCTGATTATCGAGCCGGAACGAAGAGATACGTTTGCGGCGATTGCCTTAACGGCTGCTTATCTCTATTCGGAGCAAGAAGCCGGACTGGACGAAGTGATTGCGATTCTTCCGGTTGATCCTTTCGTGGAAGGCCGCTTCTTTGACGAGGTTAAGCAGCTGGAGGTTGTCCTAAATGACTCCGGAGCTAATCTCGCCTTGATTGGCGTAAAACCAACCTATCCTTCCTCCAAATACGGTTATATCGTACCCTCTGCCTCCGGCAGACAGAATGATTCCGGTTACCGGCAGGTGAACCGATTCGAAGAGAAGCCGTCGGAAGAACGGGCGGGTCGGCTGATTGAGCAATATGATGCGCTATGGAATTGCGGCGTATTTGCGTTTAAGCTTGGCTTTCTGATCGGGATACTCGAGCAGAAGGGGCTGCCGCTTCATTATAAAGAGCTGGTCAGGCAGTACCATACCCTGCCGAAGGTCAGCTTTGACTATGAAGTGGTTGAGCGGACAGAGCATATCGTTGTCCGTCCGTATGAAGGGTATTGGAAGGATCTTGGCACCTGGAATACGTTAACGGAAGAGATGGGCAACCGTCTCATCGGCAAGGGTATGATCAGCGAGGATAGCGTTAACACGCATCTGATTAACGAGATTGATATCCCCGTCTCGATACTGGGTTTATCCAATGTAGTAGTGGCCGTGAGCCCGGACGGCATTCTCGTGGCGGACAAAAGCGCGAGCCCGCGGGTGAAGGACTTCATTAATTATAATCAGGGACCGATGTTCGAGGAGCGGAGCTGGGGATGGGCGCGTATTCTGGATGATCAGCGTTACGATGACGGCCGTTTGGTCGTGACAAAGCGGGTAGGCATCCTGCAGGGTCGCAACATCAGTTATCAGCTGCATATTAACCGGGAAGAGGTATGGACAATCGTAAAGGGCGAAGGCGAGTTCATCCAGAACGGCAATTATATGCGGGTAAAGGCGGGCAACGTGCTTCATATTCCGATGAAGACGCTGCACAGTATCCGGGCGGTGTCCGAGCTTGAAATTATCATCGTGCAGTCTGGCAACGGGGATGAAGACAGCCGGCTCGTCGAGCTGTATAATACCTGGGAAGAAGTCGAAGAGCATTGTACGAATATGTAGAAAACATGCAAGAATAACGAATAGGCGCATTCTTCTCCATTAGGAGAGCAATGCGCTTTTCTATTAAATAAATCTAATCTATCGAAGAGGGCTATTCGCGGTTGCCGTTGCTAGATTGGCTGCATATATGAAAGGAGGAGAAGAAAGGAGGAGGATGTATGGCGACAGGCAAAACAAGCAACATGGGCATGAACAGCTGGGGAACTTCCGAGACGGTCAAACCATCCGAATTAAACGCAAATTTTGCTGCACTGGACAACGAGCTTGGTGCGATAGGATTAGACATTCGCTGGAAGGGGGCTGATGCCAGCGGTGCTGCCGGCAGCTACAATGCTCTCCTCGCAGCGGTCAACGACACGGCAACAACAGCGATTTTTATTCCGCCCGGCGTATATCTGATTGAAAAGAGTATCACAATCCCCGCGAACAAACGACTGGAGTTCGCCCGCGGTGCCCGGCTGAAGCCTGCAAAAGCGATTACGATTACTGTAAACGGAACCATCGCAGCGAGTCTTTACGATTGGATCTTCGATATTTCGGCCGGAGGATTCATTGCGGGTACGCCAAAGGTAGGCGATATTTATCCGACATGGTTTGGTGCGGCAGGCGACGGGGTTACGGACGATACGGCGGCTTTCCAAGCCGCGATGGCGCTATGCAATAAAAAGTATCGGATCTTTATGCCGGTCGGCAAATACCGGATTCGGCAGACGATTACGAATAACTCCCGTGGGATGTACGGAGCGGCGACCTTTTTGGACGACGGCCAATCCGGCTCGCTTCTGCTCTGGGATCCGATTGATACGAAGACCGATCTGCTTCCATGTATCCGTATAGAGAACGCGGGAATCGACGCGAATTTCGAAGACTTCGGCATCTATGGTCCGATAGCGTACAATACCGCTAATCTCGCAGCTTGGATAAATAAAAGCATGTACGAGCAAAACCAATATACGATGTTTGCCGCAGGAACGGTAGCGATCGAAGTTGCGGGCGGAGCAAGACCTATTTTCCGCTGCGTTGCGACCCGCCAGGTAAAGGTGGGCCTGTTGCTCAACAGTACCGATGGCCATGTGACAACTTACGACTGCTCCTGGAATGGGCTGATCGGCATGTATTGCATGCGGAACAGCGAGGATTATTTCGTTCAGGGCGGCATGGTGTCGGGTGCATTCTGCGGTCTGATGCTTGGCGTCAAAGAGCATGCGGGGCATTACGGAGGAATGGCGGTTACGTTCCAACGCGTTCACATGGGTTACTCGCCTTATGGCATTTACCAGGTAATCGATTCCCCTTCCGTACCTGATGTCGTAAACGGAATTTACGGTACTTTGGATTCGGTTCGGTTCGAATATGTCGGCGAAGCGGCAATCAAGCTGCTCCCAGCCTCGTTGTCGGTAGGCTTATCGATCTCGGGCTTCGGGATGTCCTGGTCTACGCTAAATTCGTCGGCTACGGAGTTTGCACTCCCGGATGCTTTGAAAGCGCGCAATACGAAGCAAAGCTATGCGGTCTACTTCGGCACGGTCGCGAATTGCGATTTCAATGACATTGAAGGGACGGCAATGCTGTCGGGAGCGCCCGGCCAACTGGGAACGGCTTATATCGAATATTTAGGCGATGATGTCATTCTGACAGGGCTGCAGCCGGAATATTGCGTTATTGCGGAGCGGTATATCGATACGTCGCTTCAATACTCAACACCGCTGCTTGTCGGGCAATCGATCCGCGCCAAAGCCAACAACCCGCTTGGACACGGCAACCTCATCCAAAATCCGGAGCTGCTGAAGAGCTGGACGACAACGGGGGCCGCGTTATCCTTGGTGACCAACTTGGCCACGCTGCCCGTACCTTTCTCCGCGGAGATGAAAACTTACGTGGAAAAAGGCATCTCGGCAGTATTGAAAATAACGCCAAACGGCAACAGTCCGTATGTCGCGATCCCGTTTAACCCTATCCCGCTTTCCGTTGATACAAACCGTTACATTGCCTTTGAATATTTTATCCTCTCTCCGCAAGCGAGCTGCCGCAGCCGGCTGGAATTCGGCAGCTCGATGACGCTGTATGATTTCACCTTCGACGTGACGGTTAACCAATGGACGAAGATCACCTGCAATGAGCAATACGCGCCTAACGCCAACGCCTACTCGGCATCGTTCTTTGACCTTTCCCCAAGCGCGCCGACATATATCGCAGCCGTGATGGTCGCATACGATTACAACGCAGCGTACTCCCCTTACAATCATGCCTACGCGAAAGCCGCAATCGAGAGTGGAGATGCCTTTATTCTAACCGATAAATCGACGGGGGCAAGAGGACGTATCGAGCTTGTAAACGGTAAATTGCAAGTGACATTGTTGCCTTAACAGAGTCCGAAACTCTTGAAAATGGTGAAAGCCAGTTATTCTGCTTATACCGGGATAACTGGCTTTTTCATGTAGAATAAGCTTGACATGCTACTAATTGTATCATAAAGTTATATACATAATGTATCAAGAAGCCTTGGCGGAGGTGCAAAGTGGAGATTAAACAATACTTTAGAATTGTGCTAAAAAAGTGGTGGCTTATCCTTATACTCGTTCTGCTTGCCAGCGTGATTTCGGGGATAAAAAGCTCCTTTTATACGACACCGATCTATGAAGCCACGGCTAAACTGATCGTCAATCAATCCTCGGGTGCGTATCAGCAGGGATATCCGGATGTCGGATTGCTTCAGAGCAACCTGATGCTGATGGATTCCTACAAAGAGATTATCAGCTCCGCTGCCATACTCGATAAAGTAGTGGAGAAAAACCCTAACCTCACAGATTCCTCATACGAAATGTCCAAAATTCTTCAAGTTTACTCTTACGAGAACTCCCAGGTGCTTAACCTGACCTATCAGGCAACTTCTTATGAGAGCGCGGCGGAGACCGTAAACGCGATCTCGCTGGTGTTCAAGGAAGAAATTCCGAAAATTATGAATGTGGACAACATCACGATTCTTAATGAAGCGAAAGTAAAGGATACCCGGCCTCATTATCCGGTTAACATCAACCTCGTAACCAGCATTCTCGTCGCTTTCGTGTTGTCTCTGCTTGCTTCCGTTGCGCTTGTCTTGATTCTTCATTTCCTGGACGACACCTTGAAGAACGAAGAGGAATTGAAAGAGGTGCTCGGCATTCCGCTTCTCGCGGCAATGGGCAAGATGAAGAAGGAAGATCTGCGCGGACGGCGCGGAGAGCAAGTCTTAATTCGCAAGGAAGCGGGTGGTGATAATGTCTATGCGTCGATCAACCAGTGACAACCGGCTAGTTGTCCTGCTTAATCCAAGCTCGCCGGTAGCGGAGGCTTACCGGACGCTTAGAACCAATATTCAATACTCTTCGGTAGATGCGCCGATTCAATTGCTGATGGCAGCCTCAGCGCAATCGGGTGAAGGGAAATCGACCGTGATTTCAAATCTGGCGGTTGCCTACGCGATGGAAGGAAAGCGGGTACTGCTCATTGATACAGATCTTCGCAAACCGACCATTCACCGGATCTTTGCGCAGACGAACAGGCAAGGCCTTACCAATCTGCTGACCTCGGAAAGCTCCCTGCAAGAGGTTATCAAGGATGGCGGAATCGACAATCTGGATATCATCACCTCCGGACCAACGCCTCCCAATCCCGCCGAGCTGCTGGGATCCCACCGGATGAAGGTCATTCTTGAGGAACTTAGGGAACGATACGATCTGATTCTGTTTGATACCCCGCCTGTCCTTCCCGTAACGGACAGTCTGATTATGAGCTCTTATTGCGACGGCGTTCTTCTTGTTATCCATGCCGGGAAGGTGAAGAAGGCGTATGTCCGCAAGGCGAAGGAAAAGCTGGATTTTGTGCAGTCCCGAATTATAGGAGCGGTATTTAACCAGATGAAACGGCAAGATATCGCATTCGTGAAATATTACGGAACCTCCAAGTAACAAGCGAGTAACAAATTCTCTCGGGAAGGATAAGTGAATGACTCATGAAGATCAGTGTCGTCATCCCGTCCTATAAGCGCGTAAATAGCTTGAAAAACGGCTTGGAAGGATTATTCAACCAGCAGAGGCTGCCGGATGAGATCATTGTTGTCGCCAGGGATTCGGATCGGGAAACGATTGAATTCCTCTCCGGTTATCCTTCGGGGCTGCTGAGGCAGGCCATTGTACATAAGCCGGGAGCGGTGGCGGCATTAAACGAAGGTTTCGGGCAAGCCTCCGGGGACATCATTGTCATGACGGATGACGATACGGTTGCTTACCCGGATTGGCTGGAACGTATCGAAAAGCATTACAGCATGGATCCCAGGCTTGGGGCTCTTGGAGGAAAGGACTGGGTCTATCATTCCGGCAAGCTGGAATACGGTCATTCGGAGGATGTCGGAAAGCTGTATTGGTTCGGGAGGATGTCCGGCAATCATCATATCGGAATCGGGAAGGCCAGAGAGGTTGATATTTTGAAGGGGGCTAATATGAGCTTCCGTAAGGAGGCAATCCGATCCATCGAATTTGACGATCGGCTCAAAGGCGGCGGCGCCCAGGTTCACCTGGAAATCGGCATATGCCTGCGCGTGAAGCAGGGAGGCTGGCACGTCCTTTACGATCCAAGCGTATGCGTAAACCATTACCCGGCTGAAAGATTCGATGAGGACAAGCGGAATGCTTTTAACGAAACCGCATGTATCAATATGGCGCATAATGAAACCTATATCATCCTGAAGCATTCGGGCGCATTCCGAAGAGCAGTCTATCTACTCTACAGTATGCTCGTTGGAAGCAGCCCATCTCCCGGATTGTTGCAAATGATTCGAATGGTTCCGCGTGAAGGCATTTCCGCTTTTCGGAAATTGCGCACGACATACACGGGCAGATGGGATGGTTGGAAAACGTGGAAAATGTGGTCAAACTCTTAGATACTACCCGAAACATTCTGCTCAAGGGCATCAGTATAATAGCCGTATTGCTAATGGTGCTGATTATTGGCTATCTGGCCGCCGTCCATGATTATTATGCGGGCTTGTGGCAGCTTTCGATTGTTATGGCTCTCACTTTGATTGGATGGTTTATCCAGCAGGTTAAGCCGGTCCTATACCTGCCCTATCTGCTTGCGGTATGGGCGATCTATCCCGAACTGAGGCGTCTGCTCGATTGGAGCTTTGGAGCTTACAGTGAAACACCGATCTTATCTACTGCCCCCTTGTTTGTAAGCCTCGTTATGCTGATCCCAATTGTCAAAAACTTCAGGAAGCTGTCGAAAACGGTGCTCCGAATCGAAACGATCGCCCTCTCTGTTCTGCTTTACGGATTTTTGATCGGCATCATTCAATACGGCGGAATTGCCGCCAGCTTCGACCTAATCAACTATGCCACTCCGCTCCTCATAATAGCTTACGTGAATGTCAGCCCTTTCCAAAGCCAGACCAGGGATTGGCTGCTCAAAGGCTTTGCTTATATTGCCGTCCTTGTGGCTTTATACGGCATCTATCAATATTTCCTTATCCCGCCCTGGGATAAGTTCTGGATGATTCATTCGGAGATGCTGTCGATCGGAAAGCCGGAGCCGCTTAAGGTAAGGGTGTTCTCGACGCTTAACTCTCCGGGCCCGGCAGGCGTGTTTTTCGGATTTGCTCTTGCAGTTATGACCATGAACAAAAAATGGCGGGCATTAGGATTAATCGGAATGGTTATCGTCGCTTTCGGGTTTCTGCTCACGCTTGTTCGCAGCAGCTGGATCGCGCTTGCGGCGATGATCCTCGTCTATTTCCTGCAAGCCAAGTCTACCCATAAATTCAAGCTGCTCACAATCCTTGTCGTGCTGTTCTTATGTTATCAATTCATTTTGCCTGGATTGCCCGGCGCGGAGACGATTACGAACCGATTCGATACTTTCGGCAATTTGAATGAGGATGTCTCCTATAACGACCGTCTTGCATTCTCGACATTCATTTTGGACTCGATATCGGTTAATCCGATGGGCAATGGCCTTGGCAGTACGGGGCTTAGCGCAAAGCTGAACGAAAACGCAATGCAGGTGTTCGATAATGGTTTTCTGAACATCTTTTATACGTTTGGCTTGCCGGGAGGGCTGGCATTTCTCGGTTTCCTGATCTATCTCTCCATTCTTGCTTTAAAAAGAGAGAAGCAATCGAGTCAATATTATCATCTCGCCTTTGCTTCGATGGCAGGAGCCGCAGTACTGCTTATGAGCAACAATTTCCTGCCGGGAAGTGGCGGGGCATGCTTATGGTTTCTCGTATCCATGATTTTCTTGAGGGGGGAGAAGGAGAAGTATGAAAATCTGCTTCGTCACCCATAAGGTGAAAAAAGGCGATGGACAAGGCCGGGTGAATTACGAGGTTATTCTTGAAGCCCTAAGACAGGGACACGAAGTTATGATTATCGCTTCCGAGCTGTCGGAGGACCTCGCAAAGCATCCGAAGGTGGAATGGAGAAAGGTGTCCGCAGGCCGACTGCCTACCGAGCTGCTCCGCAATCAGTTGTTCGCCGTCCGTACGACGTTCGAACTGTTATTGAGAAAGAGGCAGCTCGATCTCGTTGTTGTGAATGGTTTTGTGACTTACGCGAAATCGGATATCAATTGCATTCATTTCGTTCATAGCGCATGGCTGGCATCACGCTATCATCCTTACCGGGAACGCAAAAGCTTTTCTTCCTTGTATCAATGGATTTATACGGGGTTGAACCGTTATTTGGAGCAAAATGCAATGAAGCGGACTTCCGTTGTTGTTGCCGTGTCGGATCGGGTCCGGCAAGAGTTGATCCAGGATGCGGGTGTTGGCGGGGAGCGGATTGCGGTTATAAGGAACGGCGTTGATCTGCAGGAATTCCATCCGAATCGGGCAACACGCGCAGACCTTCAGCTTGACGAAGATAAGCTCTATGCCTTGTTTGCCGGCGACATAAAGTCTTCGCGCAAAAACCTCGATACCGTTATGAAGGCTCTAAGCCACGTTCAGGATGTCCATTTGCTTGTCGTTGGCGATACGACGGGAAGCCCGTATCCGAAAATGGCTGCCGAGCTTGGAATAACCGGCAGGGTGCGGTTCCTCGGCTACCGGACCAACATGGCCGATTGGATGTCGGTTTCGGATATGTTTGTTTATCCTTCCCGTTACGAGCCCTTTGCTCTTGTCCTGCTGGAAGCGATGGCGGCCGGCACGCCGGTTATTGCAAGCCGCATCTGCGGGGCATCCGAGCTGTTTACCGATAAATTTGCCATAGGTATCGATGATCCGGACAATACGGAAGCCTTGACGGACGCTATTCGGAGCCTGGCGACTGACCGTGAGCGGTTAAAGCGGATGGGCGCCGATGCCAGAAATGCCGCTCTTAGGCACTCCTGGTCGAAGATGGCCGAGCAATACATACGATTACTGGAGGAAGCAGTCGTCCGCAAGTCTGTGCCTCTTGTAGAACCGTGAAAGGAAGCCGCATATGGCCCTATTTAATGTACTGAAACGAAAAGATAGCTTCGGCTACATGGCGCAAATTTTTGCCTCCAATGTGTTTATTCTCGTCCTTAACATGCTGACGGGTATTATTGTAGCCAGATACCTGGGACCGGAAGGACGCGGAGAGCAGGCTGCCATGATTATGTGGCCGCAGCTGTTGTCCTATGTCGTGACGCTTGGACTTCCTTCTTCGATCGTGTATTACATGAAGCAAAAGGGCAGCCAACAGGGCTCCTTATACGTCGCTTCTCTGTGGATGTGCTTTACTCTCGGAATTTTCTCGATGATAGGCGGGCTATTTTTTCTTCCCGAATGGATGAAGGGTTATTCCCCGGGAAAAGTCGAGTTTGCTTGCTGGGCGTTGATCCTGATTCCTTTTAGCCTTCTTGGCGTTATTAACAATGCCGTTCTTCAGGCGAGAGAGGAATACCGGCTGTACAACCGGATCCGCTATCTGCCTAATATTATTACGCTTGTCCTGCTAGGTCTCATGGTTGTCTCCGGACAGGTCAATTCCTTTTATTCTTCGGCTGCTTATCTTGCTCCGACACTGCCGATAACGCTGTGGACCATGATCAGGCTGCTCCGTATCTATTCGATTAAACAGAAGGATATTATTGCCTCATCCAAACAGCTTGTCCAATACGGGATCCGCTCTTACGGTACGGATCTGGCGGGCACGTTATCGTATTATATCGATCAGGTGCTGGTTGTAGGCCTGCTTTCCCCGGCTAGTCTGGGGATTTACCTGGTCGCACTCAGTCTGGCGAAAATGCTGGACGTCATCCAATCCTCTGTCGTATCCGTCCTGTTCCCGCAGGCGTCCGGACTGCAGCGGGAGGAAGCGATCCGGCTGACGCTTAAAGTGTACCGAATCAGTATGGTTATTACGCTGGTTTTTGTTGCCGCGGTTATTCTTCTTGCTCCTTACGCTTTGCTCATTCTGTACGGTCACTCCTACGAAGGGGCAATCCCGGTGTTTCGGGTGCTTGTCCTGAGCACGGCTGTCGCAAGCGCAACCTGGACGCTGTCACAAGGTTACATGGCGACGGACAAACCCGGAAGAGCGACGCTTCTGAAGGTGCTGTCCCTATTTATGAATGCTCTGTTTATTAATATATTTACTCCTCACATGGGCATTATCGGGGCAGCTTACTCCTTGCTTCTATCCGCATTCATTAACTTCTTGCTTATCTTGTTCCTGTATTCCTATGAGATGAAGCTGAAGTGGTCCTCTTTCTTCTATAACAAGGAAGACTGGATATGGATGAAAGAGATGCTGAGGAACAGGGGCAGGAGACATAAGGAAAGCAGCGAGGCGATTAGCGGATAAATAAGGATGACAGAAAAGAGTGATACCGATGAAAGTTCTGACGACCGGATTAGGATGGAACGAATTGCAGCCCGGGGGGCTGAACCGTTATTTTGTGGATTATAACCAGGCTCTCCGGGAGCACGGTCATGCAGAGCTTGGTTTGGTAGTCGCGGATCCGGGCATGAAGCTGGAGACTAGCCTCAACGTAGCCAACACGGTTAATCATGGAGAAGGCGGCCTGCTGGCCCGGATAAGATCGGTGCGAAAGCATACGCTGAAGGCGCTGGAGTCCTTCCGCCCCGACGTGTTTAATCCGCATTTCGCGCTTTACGCATCGATGATATCCCGACAGGCGCTGCCGGAGCATATTCCGATCGTGACCCATTTTCACGGGCCTTGGGCGATGGAATCCAAAATTGAGGAAGGCGGCCGCTCCGCTCTATTCCGGGAGGTGCGGTATTTGATGAAGAAGCAGGTCGAGCAGGTCACATACCGCCGTTCGGACAGCTTTATCGTGCTAAGCGAATATTTCCGCGATATCTTAACGGATCATTACGGCGTAGACCGCCGGAAAATACATATTATACCGGGTGCCGTGGAGCATGAACGGTTCAAGCCGCATTCGGATCGGGAGAACCTGAGGAAAAGGCTTGGAATCAAGGCGGATCAAAGACTTCTTTTCTGCGCGCGCAGAATTGTACGTCGTATGGGAATAGACCGTCTGATCGAGGCAATGAGATTGGTTGCGGACAGTCATCCCGAAGTACTTCTGTTTATCGCGGGGGACGGTCCGATGCGGAGCGAATACGAGAGGCAGATTGAGAAGCTGGATTTGTCTGCCCATGTAAAGATGCTTGGCAGAGTATCCAATGAAGAGCTTGTCGAATGGTATCAGGCAGCGGATTACAGCATTGTCCCCACGATTACGCTCGAGGGCTTCGGCCTTGTCACGATTGAGTCTTTGGCATGCGGAACTCCGGTATTCGGGACGCCTTATGGAGGCACCAAAGAAATCCTAAGCAAATTTTCCCCCGAGCTCCTTTTCGAGGAAGGAACAACGGAAGCTATCGGCGGCAAGCTGATTGACGCCTTGGGAGGGAAGATCTTTTTACCGACGCGGGAAGACTGCCGGAACCATGTGCTGAAGCATTATACCTGGAGTACCGTGACTTCTGCGGTTACGGACGTATTCAAGGAGGCGCAGGAGAAACGGAGAAGGGGAGGCGCGTTTGGATGAGAATCGCCTATTATAACCATACCAGCTCCGTAAGCGGGGCGGAAATGAATCTGCTTGTGACTGCCGCGCATTATCAGCGGGCTGAGGTAACGGTTATGGCTCCGGAAGGCGAGCTGCTGGAGCGTGCTCGGAAGGCGGGGCTGGCCGTGATGGCCTTGCCAAGCTATAACGCCAGATTATCCCGCAATCCTTTTCGGCTGGCAGCCGGGATTATAGGAATGATAAGGGCCGGAAAACAGTTGTCGGATGCGGCAATGGCAGGCAGGGCGGAGGTTATCCATGCAAACTCGCTTCGCGCGGGGATGATGGCCTCTCTATTCTACTGGCGTCACCGGATCCCGGTTGTCTGGCATCTTCACGACAACCCGCCGAAAGGTCTTGTCGGCAAATTAATCCGGATGTACGCCGCGAGAGCGGCTCAAGCGTTTATTGCGATTTCCGAGCCTGTCAGTGTGGGATTGGGCAGCTCTTCGGGGCCAGTGCATCTGATTCATAACGGGGCCGTTCTCAGCCATTACTCCGAGCTGGAGAAAAAGCGATACCGAATAGAGCTTAGGCGGCAATTAGACACGCCTGCAGGGGGCAGGGTTATGGTTATAATCGGGCAAATTACGCCGTGGAAGCGGCAGGAGGATGCGATCCGGGCGCTGCAATTCTTAATTCAACAGGGAGAGGAGAATTATTTATGGATTGTCGGGGAGCCAAAGTTCCGAGAGGAGAACATGCTTTATCTCAAAAAGCTAAAGCGTCTGGCGGATGAATTAAGCGTCACCAAGTATATCCGGTTTACAGGCTTTCGGAACGATGTGGATCAGCTATGCTGCGCAGCGGATCTGCTGCTCTTATGCTCCGAGAATGAGCCGTTTGGGAGGGTTATTATTGAGGCAATGGCGCAGGGAACGCCGGTCATTGCGACAAGCGGCGGAGGAGTAGGCGAGATTATCGAGCACGGAAGAAGCGGCTTGCTATACGAGACCGGAAATATTCCCCAGCTTGCGGATTCGGTCCGATCCTTGCTGAACAACGACAGGCTGCGCAAGCAGATCAGCATAAATAGCGTTGAACGGGTCAGTGGACATTTTTCTATTGATCAGGCCGCTGCCAAGACGGAACGCGTATACGCTCAAATGGTAGGGGAGAAAACGGGAAGAAATAAAGGGCTTCAGCAGACTAAGGGGGTGGCGAAATGAATTACCGGATTGCCATTGTACACGACTATTTGAATCAAATGGGGGGAGCGGAGCGGGTTGTCGGCGTTATGCACAAGTTGTTTCCGGACGCTCCGATTTATACGACGATCGTAGATCGCGAGAAACTGCTTCCCGAGCTGCGCACGGCGGATATCCGAACAACCTGGATGCAGCGTATCCCGAATATTCTACGGGACTTCAAGCTGTATTTCTGGCTGTATCCATTTGCGGTCAGGTCTATCGATCTCAAGGGATACGATATCATCGTGAGCTCCAGCAGCGCTTATGCGAAAGGCATACGAAAGCCCGGCAACGCCGTGCATTTATGCTACTGCCACTCGCCTATGCGGTTTGCCTGGAACTTTGACGGTTATATCGAGAACGTGAATGTATCGAAGACGCGCCGTGCGGTTGCCAAGTGGCTTACTTATCCGCTTCGGCTGTGGGATAAGGCGAATTCGAAGCAGGTGGACCGACTGATCGCCAATTCGAGCGTGGTAAAAGGACGGATCTCGAAGTTTTACGGACTTGATTCCGCCGTCATTTATCCCCCGGTTGAGGTTGACCGTTTCTCCCTGAGCGAGGATGGACCCAAAGATTATTTCCTTGTTGTCTCCAGACTCGTCTCGTACAAAAAAATCGATATCGCGGTTGAAGCCTGCACGCGTCTGGGACTCAAACTGCTGATTGTCGGAGACGGGGATGACCGGAAGCGGCTCGAGAGCCTTTCAAGTTCAAACGTACAGTTTCTTGGTAGACGGAGCGATGAAGAGGTAACCGGCTATATGCAGCATTGCCGTGCTTTATTGTTTCCTGGGCTGGAGGATTTCGGGATCACCCCACTGGAGGCGAATGCATGCGGGAGGCCGGTTGTCGCCTTCCAGGCAGGCGGCGCGCTTGATACGATCAAAGCCGGCTTAAACGGCATGTTTTTCAAGGAACAGACGACGGAATCATTAATGGAAGCATTGTGCGAATTTGAGACCAAAGAGTGGGATCCCGGGTTAATCCGTAAGCATGCCGAATCCTTTAACGAGCGTTACTTTATTGAACGGCTGTTATCCAGCCTGCAAAGCGCGATTGATCCTTTAGGCAGCAGCCTCCAGCATTACGGCGTAGAAGCAGGCGCGCATGCAAGTTCTTAGCACGCCCTATTTTGCTACATTTTGTTGATTTATCAGGTCTACATTGATACAATTAGTATCAAACAAGAGGGTAGGTGAGATCCAATATGGAGCACAACAAGCGAATGTATACAGCCTACGGATTACGGCTCGCAAGCGAAATCGAATTGCCGGAGTTGCTTATCGGAGCGGATGACGGGTCTGAGCCTGATGCTTGGATCACTTACGCCGATTTAAGCGGCTATGTTGCGAATTGGGAGCCGGATAGACTTAATTGGGCGGATGAGGAGCAGGTTCTGATCTATGTGCCTGGCGTAGCCTATTACCGCGTGTTAAGTAACCTCATCGAAGTGATGCCCCTAAAAGACGTGGATCCACGGCAATTCCGTCTATATATTGTTGGCGCATGCTGCAGCGTGCTGCTCGTCCGAAGAGGCATTGTGCCGATGCACGCAGGCGGTGTGGTGATTGACGGCAAAGCTTACGCCATTCTTGGCGATTGCGGCGCGGGAAAATCTACGCTGGGAGCCGCTTTTATGGAAGCGGGCTACAAGCTGTTAAGCGATGACATTGTTGCGGTAGCGATGAACGAGAAGACGAACGAGCTGACGGCTTATCCCGGTTATCCGCAGCAAAAGCTTTGGCGTCAAAGTCTGGAATATTTCCAGCGCGAAGCGTCGGATTACCGGTCGATCCTTCAAGACTACGATAAATACGCGGTTCCTGTTACGGACCTGTTCCACAAAGAACCGATTCCGCTCGCCGGCATATTCGAGCTGGAGAAAGCGGATGTCCCTCAAGTTCGGATTCATCCGTTAACGCCGCTGCAGCGGGTGCAGCTGTTCCGTTATCATTCGTTTCTAGACCGCGTGTTAAAGGAAATGAAGCTGGAGCAATGGCTGTTTACCTTCGGAACCAAAGTGGCGCTGGCTATTCCGTTCTATCAATTAAAGCGGCCGTCTGCCGGATATACGGCGCCGGAGCTGGTTAGTCAAATTCTACATACCGTGAGAGAAAGAGAGATGATTTCACTATGAGTCAATCCAGTGTGCTGATACATGAACGTATCGTTCAGGCGGAAGGCTTTCTTGTAAGCGATATGGGCGGCGAGAAAGTGATGATGAGCATTCAGAGCGGCAAATATTTCAATCTGGGACATTCGGGCGGAGAGATCTGGGAGCTGCTTGCGGCGCCGACGACGCTGGAAGAGATTGTAGACCGGCTTTGCCTCGAGTACGAGATTGAGAGAGAAGTTTGCGTGAATCAAGTGGCTTCTTTCCTGAAGCAGCTGGCGGAGCAGGGGCTAATTGTCAACGCGGGAGCGTGACGGTCAGATGGGACGGCTGCGAAAATTTCTGGCTTCCGACAGAGCGTTTAAGCTGCTGCTTCTGGAGGCCTTCGTGAACCTGGGCAAGGCCCGCATTATGAAGGCGGTTCCTTTTGCGAGAACGGCTCCGAAGCTTGGCGTCGCGATGAAAGAGACTTCCTATACGGATTCCGGGGAGGAAACGGAGCTTATCCGTAACATTGCCCGGGCCGTGCGGATTATGAGCCGCTATACCTTGTGGGAGAGCAAATGTCTCGTGATGGCCATTGCCTGCATGAACATGCTGGAGAAGCGCCGGATCGAGAGCACCTTGTATCTTGGAACGATGAAAAATGAAAAAGGAACCATGAGCGCGCATGCCTGGCTCCGGACGGGGCCGCATGTGGTGACCGGTGCGGAAATTATGGATCGTTACACCGTCGTTGGCATTTTTGGCAAAGTGCTGAGGTGATAAACAAGCAAGGGGAGAATAGTGATGAGCCAACCTTGGGTGCTGGATATTAGCTCTTTTTCAAACGAACTGCGTTTTTTGCTGCGATTGCTGCGCAGTGACAATAAATTGGAAGCGGAAGAGGCTGTACTGCTATCCCATGAACTGGATTGGCCGTTATTTCTCCGGTTTGCCGTTTATCACGAGACTTACCCGATCCTTTATCCCATGCTTGTTCAACTTAATGCCAAGCAGCGGTGGACGCCGGATTTCGTTATGGCTAGACTGCGAGCCCTGTATACGCGCAATACGATGATGATGCTGCAGCTGCGCGGGGAGATGGAACGCGTGAACGGGCTGCTTGAAGAACGGGGAGTAAGGTCTTTGTTTCTGAAAGGCCCCGTGCTTGCCGCCATGCTGTACGGCGATGTATCCGGACGTACCTCCGGCGACCTGGACATTCTGGTCGCCAAGCAGGATTGGGACGCCAGCGTGCAGCAATTGCTGTCAGCCGGTTACGTTCTGGCGGAGCAGTATGAAGAGGAAGAGGTATTAAATAATACCGAACGAAAAACGCATCATGTCTCCTACATCCACCGGGAGAAAAATATTGAAGTGGAGCTGCATTGGAGCCTCAATCCGGATACCGTGATCGAACCTTCCTTTGAAGAGCTGTGGGCGCGCCGCCAGGCGGGTCCCCTGCACAAATCGGTATTTACGCTGGGCAATGAAGACTTGCTGGTGTACCTGATTCTGCATGGAACGCGGCATGGCTGGTCATCCCTGAAATGGCTGTTGGATATAGACCGGATGATGAACCAATTCCTCAACTGGAACCGAACAAACCAGTTGTTCGGCGAGAGCGGTAACCGAATGCTTGGAGGGGAGGCGTTCTTGCTGGCTACGCAGCTGCTTGGAACCCTGCTTCCTGAGGAAGCTCATGCGATGACGCATGAACCAAAGGCATTGCGGCTTGCACGGATGGTTCTTCCTTTTATCCGGGAGGAACTGATCCTGTATCCAAAGCCGGAGCGCAAAGACATTGCGGTGCTCTTCAACCGTTATTTGCTGGCAACAATGAGTCCCCGGCAGAAGATGCTATATTTGACCAACAAGCTGTATCCAAGCTCGAAAGATAGGAGCGTTCTGCCTTTGCCGCGGTCGCTGCACTTTTTATACTTTCCCCTTCGTCCATTCTTATGGTTTTGGAGACAAGTGAAGCGGCAGGCGCCTAAAGAGGAGGCTTCTTCGTGAAAGAGATGCTTCTTTTAGTCCGAAAGCTGTACGCTTCCTCCGGCAACAGATTGTATCTCCATCTCTTGTTAATGCTGCTTGTCAGTTGCCTTGAGGGAATCGGCATCTTCCTGATCATTCCGCTGCTTAGCTTGATTGGCGCGTTTGATATGGACGTAGGCGCGATTCCCTTTATCTCAGCCGCGATGGAGAAGCTGCAGCAATCCCGCATTCCGCTTAATCTGCCAATCATTCTTCTTCTGTATGTACTGCTCGTAGGAGGGCAGGCGCTGCTGCAGCGGAATCAAATGATATTAGGCATACGGATTGAACAGCGTTACATTAAAAAGTTAAGAATCGAGACGCACGAATCCTTATTGAAGGCCAAGTGGGAATTCTTCTTAAACCGCCGAAACTCCGATTTCAATCAGGTTCTGTCGACCGAGCTTAACCGGGTAAGCAACGGCATCAGCATGCTGCTGTCGCTAGTGTCGGCGGCTGCCTTTACCTTGATCCAGGTTGGCTTTGCGATGTGGCTGTCTCCGACTCTTACTTCGATTATTATTGCCAGCGGGCTGCTGTTGTCTCTTGTTTCACGGAAGTTTGTGCGGAAATCCGCCAAGCTGGGAAAGGAATCCACCAAGCTGTTTCAGAGTTATTTTGCGGGCTTGAGCGATCATTTCAACGGCATTAAAGACTTGAAGAGCAATCTGCTGGAGTACTCGCATATCCGCAAGTTTATGGAGCTGTGCGGAAAAATCGAGGCAAACTACGTAAGAGCATACCGGGTGTATGCCAATTCCCAGTTTCTATACCGGGCTTCGTCCGTTGTTCTGATTGCCGTGTTTGCTTACGTTTCGATTAAGCTTCTGAAGGTTGTACCCGAGCAGCTTTTGCTGGTTGTCCTCATTTTTACCCGTTTGTGGCCGAGGTTTATTACAATCCAGTCGAGTCTGGAGCGGATGATGTCGCAGCTTCCCGCCATGCAGGTGCTGACCGAGCTGCAGAAGGAGAGCCGGAACGCACGGGAGTCGATTCTGCTGCAGGAAGCGGGCACGATAGAGCCTCTTCGGTTAAAAGACGGCATTACTTGCGCGAACGTTAGCTATCGCTACGATAAGTCTTCCTCTCGGCTTGCTTTGCGCAACGTTGATGTTTCCATACCGGTTAATCAAATGACCGCGATCGTTGGGAAATCCGGAGCAGGCAAAAGCACTTTCGTAGACATGCTTATGGGATTAATCGAGCCGGAAGCGGGAGAAGTGCTTGTAGACGGCAAGCCTCTGACGAAGGGAAAGTTATTGGCATACCGGCATTCTATCGGTTACGTCGCACAGGAGCCTTTCCTGTTCCATGGCACATTGCGCGAGAACCTGCAGCTTGTTGTTCCGGATGCCACCGAGGATCAGATTTGGGAGGCGCTCCGGTTCTCATCCTCCGATGAATTCGTCCGCAAGCTTCCTGAAGGTCTTGATACCGTTATCGGAGATCGCGGTGTTCGTTTGTCCGGCGGAGAACGGCAGCGGATTGTGCTTGCACGGGCGATTCTGAGGAAGCCTTCCATCCTCGTATTGGATGAGGCGACCAGCGCGCTCGACAGCGAAAACGAGGTTCAAATCAAGGAAGCGCTGGACCGGCTGAGAGGGAAGATGACCATCATCGTTATTGCCCACAGGCTGTCTACCATCCGGCACGCGGATCAGGTCATCGTGCTGGATAACGGCGAAATCGTTCAGCAAGGGGGCTATATGCAGCTGTCGATGGAGACTAGAGGAACTTTCAGGAAGCTGTTAAGCTATCAGACCGAGGCCAACGCTTAAGCGTTGGCTTTTTTTGGTTATGGGCTTAACGGAGTGAAATGTAAAAAACCCGTTCCCAGCTCGCCGGTAACGGGTTTTTCGTTATAGGAGGTGAAGAGAATTATTGTCTGTGGCTGCCATGGAATGTTGTAATCGAGTTAACCTCGACATCACCATCGAAAGTCATTTTTACGTCGAGCACTTCCAAAGTTGGTGCTTCCCATACTTTTTTCATACTGTCACCTCCTCTCCCATGTTGAAGTATCTCCCTATGTACGAGATACATTACGTTTCTGATTATAGCACAATTGATACGAATTGTATCTATTTTACCGAAAATGTTTTTCTCTCTTTTTAAACATTTTTAGTTGACGGACATTTGGATATAGTGGTAATATTTATGCAATAAATGGAATCGGCACACATACGGAAGCACCGTAGAAGGCCGCAGTTAAACTGCGCCTTTTACGGTGCTTTTTTGCGTTTGCCGGAAGAAGAAAGGCAGGAGCAGGCAGGTGAGACATCAATTAGTGATTGCGGTCAAGGAGCAGGATTATGTAAGAAGACTGGCCGATTACGTGCGAGACAGCCCGTTCGGCGAAATGTGGCAGCTGACGGCCTTCACTCATGCGGAAGCGTTCGTACAGTTTCTGAAGTCAGGTTATCCGGTACACGGAATTGCCGCACAGCCTTATATGCTGGAGGCCGCTGCCGGGATATTGCCCGAGGGAGTTCCGGTTGCTGCGCTGGTTGCTGCGCCGGGCCAGCTCCCGCTTTATCATGAACTGCTTCAATATCAGGCGCTGCCGGGTCTATTGCAGAGGATGGCTTCCTTAATGGCGCCTGTTTCGAAGGCGGCTGCCAGAGAGCAATCCGTTCAAGTCATTGCCGTTTATTCAGCATCCGGCGGAGTAGGAAAAACAACGCTGGCCAGACAGCTTATTCATACGGCAGCGAGCAGAGGTCAGCGAATATTTTATCTCAACCTGGAGCGCTGGAATGCGGTGGATACGTGGCTGGAGTCCGGGGCGGTACATGGAGATGAGGGCTTGTCCCAGCTGCTATACATTCTCCAATCGCATCCCGACAGGGTTGGAGAGTGGCTTGGGCGGCACAGCAAGCGGCATGCGCTTTTGCGCGCGGATTATCTGTTGCCTTGTTCGAATCCGGAAGACCGTTTGACGCTTCAAGCCTCGGATGCGGATGCCATAGTACGGGCGATCGCGGCAAACGGACAATACGATCTGATTGTTATCGATCTGGATGAAGGGCTGGATGAGCTGCACTTGTCCGTACTGGAGCTAAGCCACGAAGTGATCTGGCTGGTAACGGAGGATCCGGCTGTTCAGCGGAAGAGCCAGCTGGCCTATCAGTACGGCGTGCAGCGTTTCGGGGAGCGTTTCCGATTGCTGGAGCCAAGGCTGCAACTAGTCGTCAACCGCAGTGAAGGCCAACTGCATTCGAGACGAAGCATTTTTAAGCCGGCTTGCGCGTTCCTTCCTGATACGGCCGCAATGGGCAGGGGGGCAGCCGCCGTTCTTGCGTCGCCTCCGTATATGGCAGCAGTGGAAAGGCTATACCTGCAGCTGGCGAAGGAAGAAGGAGGTGCGCCAATTGCTAACGGATGAAGCGGTTCTTGAGTTAAAAAACCGGATTAAGGACCGGCTTGATTACTCCGGCTCGGTAACGGACGAACAGTTAACCGCCATCGTGGAGCAAACCGTATTTTCCTGGAGCAGCAGCCGCCCTTTAACCGCTTCGGAGCTGGCTTCGCTCGTTCGGCGCCTGTTTCATTCGTTCCGGGGGCTTGATATTTTGCAGCCGCTTATGGATGACCCGACGGTAACGGAAGTTATGATCAACCATCATTCGGAGATCTTTATCGAACGAAGCGGCCGGCTTAGTCTGCTGCCCGCAGCTTTCGAGAGCAGAGAGAGGCTGGAGGATTTGATTCAGTCCATTGTCGCAAGCGTAAACCGGGTCGTCAATGAATCTTCGCCGATTGTAGACGCCCGTCTCAAGGATGGATCACGCGTCCATATCGTATTGCCGCCCGTTGCGCTTAGGGGACCGGCGATGACGATCCGTAAATTTCCGGAACAGCCGCTGACGATGGACGAGCTTGTGGCAAAGGGAGCTTTAACCGGGGAAGCGGCGTTTTTTTTGCAGCAGCTTACGAAGGCACAATACAACATTTTTATTAGCGGCGGTACCGGGACGGGAAAAACAACCTTTCTTAATGCATTGTCCCAATACATTCCCAGCGACGAACGCTTAGTCACGATTGAAGATTCCGCCGAATTGCAAATCCGGAGCGTTCCTAACCTTGTTTCCCTTGAGACGCGGAATGCCAATACCGAAGGGAAAGGGGAGATTGCGATTCGCGATCTGATTCGGGCGTCGCTTCGGATGCGTCCTAACCGCATTATTGTTGGGGAGGTACGCGGCGGAGAGGCTTTGGATATGCTGGCGGCTATGAACACGGGCCATACGGGCAGCATGTCCACCGGTCATAGCAACGGTTCCAGGGATATGATGTCCCGGCTGGAAACGATGGTGATGAGCGCGGCGGAAATGCCGGTTCAGGTCATCCGCAAGCAAATCGCTTCGGCTTTGGATATTGTGATCCATCTTTCGCGCTTCAGGGACCGTTCCCGCCGCGTGACGGAAATTTGCGAGATCGTCGGGATGGAGGATGGAGAGATTGAGGTCCGGCCGCTTTTCCAATTTGAAGAGGAAGGCGAGGAAGGCGGGAGAGTGATCGGCACGCTTAAGCGCACCGATTATAAGCTCTGTCATACCGATAAGCTGAGGATGGCCGGCATTAAGCTTGCGGAGGAGGTAACGATATGCCCGTAATTCGAGCTGCGCCTCTAGCGGCAAAAGTGCGGACGATACTGGAATGGTGCGGTTGGGACTCGTCATTTCAGGCTGGAGGCCGGCGCATAAAGCTGCCAACCAATGTTAAGCCGCTTCAGAACTATAACGAGTACCAGCTGTCATATAAGCAGTTTATGGGATCGGCGGCTGTTGGCTTCGTCCTTGTTTTCGCTGCCGTCTACCTCATCTACCATTCCTTTATCGTATCCGGTTTGTTTGCCGCTGGAGGCCTGATTGCTCCAAGACTGTACAAGTCCTTCCTGCTTGCCCGGCGAAAGGAAAGGCTCCAGCTGCAATTCAAAGAGGCCTTGTATTCCTTAGCCTCATCGCTGGCCGCCGGCCGATCGGTGGAAAATGCTTTTTTGGCAACGATTGACGATCTCAAGCTGCTGTACCCGGACCCGAATACGGAACTTCTGCTCGAATTCCAGATTATCAAGTATCGCCTCGATAACGCGGAACCGCTAGAACAGGCGCTGCGCAGCCTGGCAAAGCGTGCCCACCTGGACGATATTACGCAATTCGCCGACGTGTTTGCGGTATGCAAACGCTCCGGAGGGGATCTGGTTGAAGTGATGAAACGGACCTCGCAGACGATCGGCGAAAAGCTTGAAGTCAAACAGGAAATTTCCGTATTGCTTGCGCAGAAGCGTTTTGAAGCGCGGATTATGATGGCTGTTCCTTTTGCCTTCCTCGGTTTTCTGAGCGCTTTTGCCCCCGATTACATGAAACCCTTGTACGGGGGAGGGGGATATGTCCTGCTGACCATCGGCCTTGCCGTATTGTCCTTTTGTTTCTGGCTGATCCATCGGATTATGCAAATACGCGTGTAGGAGGCGTGGAATGGCTTTTCTTGTACTGCTCTTGCTGCTGTTTTGGGGACTGCTCATAGGGAGGGACGGATTGGCGCAGCTTCTGAAGAAGGGACAACCGGGTTGGAAAGGATTATTGCTCGTTAGACCCTTTGACCGGCTGCTGGAACGCGGCAAGCTTTACGAGCATCTGCAGCTTCCGCTCAGCAGCTACCATTCGAAGCAGATTATCCTGAAGGGCACGGATTGGCAGCTGAATCAGACAAAACAGCATATAGCGGAAACTACGGGTTTCGGCTATGCCGTGTTGTGCAGCTGCACTCTTCTGGCCGTGCTGGCGAAGGAGCCGCTGCTTATCGGGATTGGAGTGCTGATAGGCTTGCTGCTTCCGGTCAGGCCTTTTATGGAAGCAGGCCGGCTGGTTGAACGAAGAAAACAGGCGATTGTTTCCGAGCTGCCGGAAGCGCTTAGCAAGCTGATGCTGCTTGTTGGCGCGGGGGAACCGGTACTGCAGGCGTTCTCCCGCTGCCTGGATGGGAAAGATCCGGCTGCGCAGCCTTTATATAAAGAGTGGGACAGAGTGGTTATCGCCTTAAGGAACGGGGAGTCCTTCAGTACGGCGCTTGAGCGGTTCAACCGGGGCTGCGCCGTTCAGGAGGTATCTATTTTTACTACGGTCATGCTGCTTAATTACCGCAGGGGCGGCGATCAATTTGTCCTTGCACTAAGGGAAATCTCTTACTCCTTATGGGAGAAACGCAAGGCGGTTGCCCGTTCCCGCGGGGAAGAGGCTTCCTCCAAGCTTGTTTTTCCGCTAGTGGGCATATTGCTCGTGTTAATGGTATTTGTTGCGGCTCCGGCGATGCTGCTCATGTCTTGAACCTTTAAATCAATGAATAGAGAGGATGTTTACTATGTTGAAAAAGTTAGGTAAAGCCGTTCGTTCCTTCTGGCGCTCGGAAAGCGGTCTAGGGACGCTTGAAGTGATTCTGATTATTGCGGTTGTTATTATTATTGCTCTTCTATTTAAAGATTGGATTATCCAGTTAATAGAGAAGTTAATGGGAAAAGCCGATGATGAAGCGGACAAAATTTTCTCCAACTAACCGAAAACGCAGCTTGCCGCAATGGCTTTGCCAAACGGAAGGGAGTTTTACGCTGGAATCCGCGCTGGTGTTCCCGGTTATCTTTCTGCTTATTCTTATGTTTCTCTTATTCAGCATGTATATCTATCAGAAAGCGGTGCTCTATTATTCCGCTTCCGAAACGGCGGAACGGGCTTCGTTCAGCTGGGATAACAGTCACCGCAATGCCCGTAACGGGATGCTGACAACCGGTCAGTATGACGGCTTGTACTGGCGGGTCAGCGGGGATTTCATGCTTGGCTCGTTGTTTGGAATAACGGCTGACCAGACGGATGTAACTTTGGAACTGCCAGGGGCGTGGGATACGGATAAGCTGGAGCTTGCAGGCACGAAGCTGCGTTCAGCATCGGCTTGGCTTACAGGCGATGCGGAGCTGCCGTTTCAAGGGAATATCGCTTACGCAAACAGCCTGCTCAAGCGGGAAGTATCGGTAAAGCTGATGCAGCCGGTGTCGCTTGCTCCGCTTGAGCTTACGCTCGGGCTGTCCGAGCCCAAGACGGTTGCGGCGGCCAGCATCGTTGATCCGGTTCAGTTTATCCGGGATGTCGATACAGTGCGGTATTACACCGCCAAATTCAGCAGCGGAACGTCGAAGCAGCAGGCTGGAAAAGCGCTGACGGCATACAGCGGCGGCGGGAAAGCAGGCAAGCCGTGAATAAGCCATCGACATCTTACGGTTCGATAACGATATTTTCGGCGGTTGTATTGTCGGGTCTGCTTCTATTCTCCGCGGTACTCATCGATTACGCAAGAATGGCGGTATTGCACAAGGTTACCGAGGATGCTGCCAGATCCGGCGTCCGTTCCGCTCTTTCCGCTTACGATAATCGGCTGTATGAACGGTATGGGCTGTTTGGGCGGGGAGGGACGGACAGCAATGACATTTTTGAACAGACGGTTCAGGCGAATTTGGGAACATCCTCCCGGCAGAAGGGAACCTTTAAGCTGGTACAGGCTGAGCTCCAATCGGCGCATATCGATAACGCGGAAGTATTGGGAAGGCACGAGGTGTTTTCCCGGCAGGTACTGGAAGAGATGAAATATAAAGCTCCGGTCGATTTCGCCTTGGAGCTGGCCTCCAAGTTTGCCCTGCTTTCCGGAGCAATGAAAGAAGCAACCGTTACGGTTAATATGCTGGAGGAGCTTCGGAAGCTGTATGACAAACGGGAGGAAAAGCTGGCTGCAGCTTTGCAGCTGCAACGCCAGGCCGCGGAAACCGTAGGCGGCATAGCGAACCTTATTCCGACAAAAGCGCTGGAGCTCGCCACAGGCACCGAGAATGCCGCTAGGCTTGCCGGCGATTACGCCCAGTACGCGAATTGGGTCATGACCGACCAACAGCTGGTTCAGCAAGGCAAGAAACCGAAATATTCGGATCAAATCGAGGCTTATGCGGAAAAAGCGAGAGGTTGGACTGACGGTATGTCCAAGGAGCTTAATAAGGCCAGGAAGCAGCATGATAAGCTGCAGCAGGAAGCGATCAAAGCTATCAACGAGGCTAAGCAGGTTAACGCGGACATGCAAAGCATCAAACAGGAGACGGCAAATGCTCCTTCTAACAGCAGTTATGACCGCGTAAATGGCAAAAATGTCGCGGGTGTCGATACCGATAGTCCCGTCATGGATACCGCGCCGGAAAACGATATGCAGGAGATCCGGAAGCTGGCGGATGAGCTTATTTTGCCTGACGGTTGGTTTGCCGAATATAACGGGGAGATTGCGGATCAGGCCACGTTGTTTGCTTCGCTGCAAATGGAAGCAGGAGGCTTTATTGCCAATCTGACAGCGGGCCTTGCCGTTCCCAATCTCTCCAACGAGCAGATCAAGGAGGGAGCCGTTAATCTTCGGATTGCTTATGAGCAGTATGAAGCGGCTTACGTACGCAAAGGCTCAAGTCTCGACGAGCGGGAGCAGAAGCTGGCCGATAAGGAGCTGAAAAAAGAACGTCAGGCACAAGAGGCAAAGGCAGGGGAGCTATGGTCCCAAGCTCGCCGCTTGCTTCACGGAATGACATCGGTTCCCCAGAGCGAGGAACATCTTCAAGTCATTCAGGATATCGAAAAGCGATATAAGAACAATCTTTTATTCAATCAGGAAGCTGCCGGCGCCGAAGCGGAAGGGCTTGCCCTCGCGCAGGATGCGCATGAGGAGGCGGAGGAAGCGGCATCCGCCATGAGCGGTTTGTTTGGCGGCATTGCCGATATGCTGGAGCAAACCAGAGACTCCGTCTATTTATCGGAATATACGGTTTCGCATTTTGCTTCCTTTGCGCCGCAAAATCTGAGGGCATTGCTTACAAGCGGCGATACGAACGAGCTTGCCCATGCCGTCGCATTCAGCAATCAGGAAGCGGAATATGTCATTTACGGGTTTCATAGTCCAACGGCGAATTTGGCCGCCGCTTATGGCGAATTAATCGGAGTTAGAATGGCGATCCGGACGATGGAAGGGTTGTCTGCCTGCCGGGCCGCCGCCCATCCCCTCCTGATCTTGTCATGTTCGGTTGCATACGGCCTGGAAAAAACAATGGAGGATATGGCCGCTTTTACCGAACGCGGAGCGGCTCCGTTATCCAAATATATAAACGTGGATGTTGCCTACACGGATTACCTGCGGTTGTTCATGCTGGTCCACGGGGGAGCCAACCGGCCTTCCGCTTTAGCCAGGATGATTGCCGTTATTGAACATAACGACGGGGTTACTTTGTCCAAGGTTCCGACTGCTTTAACGGGAGAAATAAAGGCCTCTGCCAGGCTGTGGTTTTTACCGGGCGTGATGGACATCGTCCAGCATTTTGGATCCTTGCAAGGAAAGGTTGTTGGCGGCAAGTATGAAACCGTTCAAACGATTGGCTGGTCTTATTAGGCGGCGTGGAAAAGCCGGGGGCGGCGAGAACGGCAGCATGGTGCTTGAGGCGGCGCTTGTCATGCCGCTGCTCCTGATGATCCTGCTGCTGTTCATTACGATGATCCGCTTATGCGCCGTGCAAATGGCCCTTCAATCTGCAGCGTCCCAGACGGTCCGGCAGATCGCGACGCATATTCGCCCAGCCGACCTAACCTTTCAAAAAGCTTCCTCTTCCATTCCCGATCTTGGTTTTATCGGTCTGAAGCTGCCCGATTGGGGAGGAGCAATAGCGAAGGAGGCGGCAGGGTGGCTGCCGGCTCCCGCAGACGCGTTAGCTTCGGCGGCTCTTGAAGGAAACTGGCAGCCGGTCACGGATGCGGCGACTACCGAGCTGGGGAGGACCGCCGTCGAGCCGCTGCTTCGGCAATTCGCGGATGAAGCGGTGCTGGAAAAGGAGCGCTTGGGCCTATCCCATCTGTCCTTGCCGGATCTGAAGGAAAAACAGGTGCCATATTTGACGATTGAAGCGGAATACGAGTTTCCTTTATCTTTGCCGTTCTTAAACAGAAAGATCGTATTGCGAGAGCAGGCATCCGAACGGGTTTGGGTCAGCGATGCGGCGCCTGCGAAGGAAGAAACCGCCGCTGCTGACGTAACGCCTATCCAGATCGTTTCCATTCAGCCGGTTCCGCTGCATCCCGGGAACAAAGCAACCGTTATAGCATTAACCTCTCCGGGTGCGTCAGCCTCGCTTACGGTCAATTATAAAAGCGGCACAAGCACGGCAAAGCATCTTGGCAGCGCAACGGCAGATGCAAACGGTTATGTGCAATGGACATGGCTGGTGTCCGGCAATACGACTCCGGGAACCTGGGAATTAACCGCAACCTCGGCGTCTGGAGAAACGGTGTCGATGCATTTTAACGTAACAAAGAAGGAGGACTCTCCGTCATGACGATACAGCTTTTGGCTGCAGGACTGCTCTTGCTTGCCGCATTGTATACCGATTTGAAATCGATGACTATTCCTAATCTGCTTACGGTTCCTTTTCTGGCAGGAGGATGTGTCTATGCCTTGTTCGCCGGTGGGGGTCACGGACTTTTTATCGCCGTCTACGGTGCGGCGGCAGGATTTGTTCCGCTGCTGATTCTTCATTTGGCAAAAGGAATCGGCGCGGGTGATGTTAAGCTGTTTGCTGCACTGGGAGCTTGGCTTGGCGCATTGGCCGTGCTCCAGCTTATGATGTACGCCATCTTGTACGCGGGGCTGGTGGGACTAGTCCTGCTAGTTTTCCATAGACCGTTTGCCAGAAAAATGACGTCGGGCATGTATACGTTCTTTTCCCTTCGTTTCGGAGGACGGCCGAATGCTTCTTCGTGGCTGGCATGGGCGAAAAATGGACGGACCTTTCCGTTTATGCTGGCGGTGGCCCCGGGAGCTTTAACTTTATGGATGATATCGGGTTAATCGAAAGGAGGAGTATTCGTGAGGCAGCCGTTCAGAATAGATTTTTCCATGAACCGAGGGCATGAAATGATTGTCGACCGGAAGGATGGCATTGTGCGGGATGAATTGGATGAGCTTGAACTGCAGATGCTGCAGTCGGGCAAAATTCCGCATCTCTTGCCAGTCGAATGGCTGGAGATCGACGGGTGCGTCACCTTCCGTTATGCCCTGGCAGGGCGAAAAATGCTGCTGCACCGCCTGCAGGTCCAGCCGCTTTCGATGGAGCAATTTTATACGCTTTTGCTTGGCGTCGTAGAAGCATTCGAGGAGTGCAAGCATTATATGCTGCGTCCCGAAGGCTGTCTGCTTGATGACCAATATTTGTTTGTAGGCGAACAGTTGAACGATATTTGCGTTGCTTATCTGCCTTTAAAGGACGGATTGCGTGACAGCGGATCAGGCGCAGGGGATCTGCTTTCTCTTGTAGTCAGGTGGACCGCGTATATTCGGGATATTGACGGAGTGGGCCTCCAACGTATCTTGCAGACGCTTAACGGCAGCAAATGGCCTCTATCCGAGCTAAGATCCGTTCTTCTCGGATTAATTGGGGATGCTTTTATCCAAGCAGGCCCGAAGCAGGCTCCGGAGCGTATTCCCGTCGTTTTTCCGGCAGTTGCTTTAGCTGACAGTGAAGCAGACGATATCGTTCCAAAGGCAAGTTGCGAAGCAAAGCCGCGAGCTGCTGGTTTAAAGCCAGCGGCAAAAGCGGCATCTGCGCCAACCGCTCAAGACATTCCGCTTGTGGAGATGGAGGATCAGGATTCCGATGCGGCAAGAAAAAAATTATGGGTAACGGCAGCTGTTGTGGCCATAGCCGTTGCTTGCGTATGGAAATATATTTATTTATCCTCGCATTCCCGAAGCAGCCTCTATATATGTCTAGGCTTAACCTTTATGGGAATAGCCGCTCTTTATATGGTTTGGTCGCGCAGGCTTCCGGCCGGACTGCTTGCCAAGGAAGGGGACGGAGATGGAGAAGAGGATTTTGTTCCGGAATCCCGGCCGCTAGGCATGTGGCCGCGGTATGAGGATATTGAGCATGAAGAGATGGTACCGGTGATTCGAAAGGAAGCGGAACTCCACCCCCATGCAGGCAATACGGCTGATCTTCGCAGCCAACCGGCAATGGCGGAAGCGACGGTACTGCTGGCAGAGAAGGACATGGACCCTGCCGGACCGAAAGGTCAGGCCTTATACCGGGAGTGGGCAGGCGGCAGTTCCTGGATCGAGTGGCAGGATGAGACGTTTACGATAGGCCGGTTAGGAGAGCAGGTTAGCTATGAGGAAGAAGCCCATGGCATTTCCAGGCTTCATCTGGAGCTTGCACGGGACGGCGGAGCTTACCTCGCGAAGGATTTGGGATCGCGAAACGGAAGCGTGTTGAACGGCGAGGTTATGATTCCGTATAAGTCCTATCCGTTTAGCGCGGGGGATGTTATTCAGCTGGCCGGCAGCAACGGGCCCAAATACGAACTGAAGACGAGAGGTTAACCTCTCGTCTTCGGCTTGTTCTGCTTTTATTTTATGTTTGGCTTATTTCCTTCATTGCGCTTTCGATCGTCGGGTATTTGAACGCAAAGCCGTTTTCCAAGGCTTTGCGAGGCAAGGCGCGTTGCCCTTCGAGAAGCAGGGAGGACATTTCTCCGAGTACGGCCTTTAACAGAAAGGCTGGTGTTGGCAGCCAATGCGGACGTCCAAAAGCCTTCCCTAACGCGCGTCCGAATCGGTCGTTCGTAACCGGTTCGGGAGCCGAGGCATTTACAGGCCCCTCAATTTCACGGTGATCCATGCAGAACAAAATCAGCCGGACCAGATCCTCCAGATGAATCCACGACAGCCATTGCGAACCGCTTCCAAGCCGCCCCCCGGCGAATAGCCGGTGAGGCAGACTCATCAAGGGGAACGCGCCGCCGGTCCGGTTAAGCACGACGCCTACCCGCAGCTTAACCAGTCTTTTTACGGGGATGGAATCAGCAGCTTTCTCCCACTGCTCCACAACGCCGGACAAAAAGTCGGTTACCTTCATCGGACTGTCTTCCGTAAACGTAGCCGTTAACGAGTTGCCGTATGCAGAAATGCCGGAGGCGTTAATCACGGCCTCCGGCTTGGTATTCAGTTCGGTTACAAGCTTGGCAATACGCGCTGCGGCAACTATCCGGGATTGAAGAACACGCTGCTTGGAAGCTTCGGTCCAACGCTGGTTAATGCTTTCGCCGGCCAGATTTACGATCATATCCGTGCCCTCCAGCCGCTGAGGCGATGCGGCAAGCTCGTCCCATGTCATATGATGGAGCTTAGCATTCCGAGGTGAAGCGGAAGCCGTTCCTTTCCTGGATACGACAGTAACTTCATCGCCCCGTTCAAGCAGTGCCTTCACCAGCGCCCGGCCAACAAAGCCGGTTCCTCCCGTTACCGCAACGCGCATTGTTCATCCGTCCTTCATTAGGATTTGACTTCGAGCTTCTTCAGGAAATATTGCGTTACATCGCCGCTGACCTTTTCGGTATAGTCGAACTGTACCTTTGTGTCCGGCGGTATGCTGTTAATCTTGTCCGTCAGATCGTCCGTAAATTGAAGCACCATCGGTCCATCGTGCAGGTCGATTTCAACCGAGGTTGTGTCGGCTTGTCCGACAAAGACGCCTTCGTTTGTCTTAACGGCGCTGTCATCGGGCGCTGCGCTTGCATCCGTATCCGGCGAAGCCGTTCCCGTATCCGCCACTCCGTTGTTTTGCCCTTCGGACTGGCTATTTCCCGTATTATTGTCAGTTGTATTATTGCTTGTGTTCTCCGGAGAAGCGTTGGCCGGTTGTTCAACCGACGAGCCTTGTTCATTGCCGTTTGAATTGGCTTTGTCCGAACCGCATGCCGATGCGGTCATCATCACCGCGAGCAATACGGCGCTTGCCGCGATTAAGCTGCTCTTCTTTTTCGTTTTCATAGTTGTCATAGAAGCACCTCCTGAAAGCATTAGCTGAAAAATGAACATACAAACAGCCGTGTACAAGCTGTTTATATGTTTTATAACGAAATAATCGGTTTAAGGTTCCAATAGATTTGTAAACACTATTCATAAGGATTAAACAATGGGCTGCCCTGTACTGAAGCAGCCCGTTGCTCTTTTGTTTATTTATTGAGCAAATGCCGATAGGGATCGTAGTCGATTCCCTTGCGTTCCAGGAAAGAAACAAGGCTTCGATAGTCACGCTTAGGCGTTGCGCGTATGTATCCTTCGATGCAGTGATCCCGCGTTACTTCCGAAGCTCCGTTGTCAATGGCGACCTGACCGATTTTCGCGGCAATGGAATGCTTGGCGATATCTCGGAATGCGGACGGAACGGGAGAGACAAGCTCGTCCAGAAATCCTTTTGATTCGTCGGTCCACATGCTGCGGCTCCGTTCGACCCAGTAGTTTTGCCAGTCCAGCTTAGACTTGCCGTCTCGCTGAGGCAGCACCTTCAAAAACTTGCGGAACATGAAGAAACCGCCGATGGCCATAGCGCCGACCATTACGACCGCCCAGAAAATGATGAAAAACATAAACCAATCGGGAGCTGATTTCATACTGTACCTTCACCTCAGGAAGAATTATACCGTATTCCTAGATTTATTTCGACATTCCTTGTAAAATAAGGGTTGATCAACCGAAAGGGGCGTTTAAAAGATGTTGAAAATCGGTTCCCATGTATCATTTTCGGACAAGGGGCTGCTTACCGCGGCCAAAGAAGCCGTATCCTACGGTTCCAGCTCGTTTATGATTTATACCGGCGCACCGCAGAATACACGGAGAAAGCCAATCGAAACTTTATATATTGAAGAAGGCAAACAAATGATGGAACAGGCAGGCATCAACGAGATTGTCGTGCATGCGCCTTACATCATTAACCTGGGCTCCTATAAGGACGACACCTTTGAGCTTGCCGTCCGCTTCCTTCAGGAGGAAATCCGCCGCACCGATTATATCGGAGTGCGCAATATCGTTCTGCATCCGGGCGCCTATACGGACAAGGATGCCGAGTACGGCATCGCCCGCATTGCCGAAGGCTTGAACGAAGTATTGGAAGGCACAAAAGATACGAACGTTAACATCGCTCTCGAGACGATGGCCGGCAAAGGTACGGAGATCGGCCGCAGCTTCGATGAGCTTGCTCAAATTATCGATAAAGTGCAGAATAACGACCGTTTGACGGTATGCATGGATACCTGCCACATGCACGATGCGGGTTACGATCTTATCAATGATCTGGACGGCGTGCTGCAAAAATTCGACCAGACCGTTGGACTTGACCGCGTTGCGGTTGTCCATGTCAATGACAGCAAAAACCCGGTAGGCGCGGGCAAAGACCGACATGCTCCCGTAGGTGCCGGCTGGCTTGGACATGAGGCGATTCATAGAATCGTTCATCACGAAGCTCTGGCGGGCCGTCCGTTTATTTTGGAAACGCCATGGATCGGCAAGGATGACAAGAAGCAGTTCCCGATGTACGAAGCGGAAATCGCGCTGCTCCGCGGCGATGCGATGGAGCGCTTTGGCGAGTCGTTCTTCGACCATGTAGAACGTCTGCATCACTTCTATGGCAAGCAGGAAATTGATCCTCGCCAGTTCGTATTATCGACCTGGGACGTTCTGAAGAACGATGCCAAGGCGAAAAAAGCGGATCCGCGCGAGCCAATGGAGCGCCTGTTCGATCTTCTGGCCGAAAGCGACGCGCTTCCGGGCGATTTGACCGAAGAACAAATCAACAAACGGATTACGGCATGGTTTGCCGGAAAGCAATTGCTTAAAACGGTATAACAATGCTTTAAGATAACCATTGCAAAAGGAAGGAAGTTTTAACGTTTATGTCTTCATCTACTACTGAGTCGCGCAGCGGACGCGCGCGCATGCTGATCTCATGCCCGGACAGACCGGGTATCGTGGCGGCGGTTTCGCATTTCTTGTACGAGCATGGTGCGAACATTGTACAATCGGACCAATACACGATGGATCCGGAAGGCGGCATGTTCTTTATCCGCTTTGAATTCGATTTGAACGATATGGACAAGGAGCTTCCGATTCTTGTTGAAGATTTCGCCCGCGTGGCGGACCGCTTCGATATGAAATGGCATACGTTCCGCGCGAGCCGCAAGAAACGTCTTGCGATCTTTGTTTCCAAGGAAGACCATTGCCTGATGGAGCTTCTGTGGCAGTGGAAAGCGGGCGATCTGGACGCGGATATTGCGATGGTCGTGAGCAACCACCCGGATATGAAGGACATGGTCGAGTCGTTCGGCATTCCTTACCACCATATTCCGGTTACTGCGGATACCAAGGCGGAAGCGGAGCGCAAGCAGATGGAGATCGTTGCGGACAAGGCCGATCTGATTGTTCTTGCCCGTTACATGCAGATCATCTCGCCGAAATTCATCGAGCAGTTCCCGAACCGCATTATCAATATCCACCATTCCTTCCTTCCGGCCTTTGTTGGCGGCAAGCCTTATGCGCAAGCTTATAATCGTGGTGTTAAAATCATCGGCGCAACGGCACATTATGTAACGGAGGAACTCGACGGCGGTCCGATTATCGAACAAGACGTTCAGCGCGTCAGCCACCGCGACAATGTAGAGGAATTGAAACGAATCGGGCGCACAATCGAACGGGTTGTTCTCGCGCGTGCCGTGAAATGGCATACCGAAGACCGAATTATTGTGCATCAGAACAAAACGGTCGTTTTCAATTAATCCAATAAATGCTCTAGCCTTTCTCCATTTTAAGGATGGCAAACGGGTTTTCGGAATGGTACAATATTCAAAGCCTTTGCGCTACAACTCGCGCTATATCCAGATATATAGAGAGAGACAGAGCAATTTTAAACAGGAATTAGGAGGAAGTAAGAAATGACAGTTACACAAAAATCGATTGAACAGCTGTCGATCGACACGATCCGTACGCTGGCAATCGACTCCATCGAGAAAGCAAAATCCGGACACCCAGGCATGCCAATGGGCGCAGCTCCAATGGGCTACCAACTGTTCGCGAAAAACATGACGCATAATCCGTCGAACCCGACTTGGATTAACCGCGACCGTTTCGTTCTGTCCGCAGGACACGGTTCGATGCTGCTTTACAGCCTGCTCCACCTGAGCGGTTACGATCTTCCTCTGGAAGAGCTGCAAAACTTCCGTCAATGGGGCTCCCTGACTCCGGGTCACCCGGAATTCGGCCACACGGCTGGCGTTGACGCAACAACCGGTCCGCTTGGACAAGGCGTTGCTATGGCTGTAGGTATGGCGATGGCAGAAGCTCATCTGGCTGCTACTTACAACAAAGAAGGCTTTGATGTTGTTAACCACTTCACATACTCCATTTGCGGCGACGGCGACTTGATGGAAGGCATCTCCCATGAAGCGGCTTCCTTCGCAGGCCACCTGAAGCTTGGCAAATTGGTTGTTCTATACGATTCGAACGATATCTCCCTTGACGGCGCGCTTGACCTGTCGTACTCCGAGAGCGTTCAAAAACGTTTCGAAGGCTATGGCTGGCAAGTTCTTCGCGTTGAAGACGGCAACGACCTGAACGCTTTGACTAAAGCAATCGCTGAAGCGCAAGCGGAAACAGGCAAACCGACTTTGATCGAAGTTAAAACCGTTATCGGCTACGGCAGCCCTAACAAAGGCGGCAAAGGCGGACATGCGGGTCCTCACGGTTCCCCGCTGGGTGCTGACGAGACTAAGCTGACTAAACAATTCTACGGCTGGAACGAAGAGCATCAATTCCATGTTCCGGACGAAGTTCGCGCTCACTTTGCTGAAGTGAAGCAGAACGGCGAGAAAGCAAACGCTGCTTGGAACGAGCAGTTTGAAGCTTACAAAAAAGCATACCCAGAGCTTGCAGCTCAATTCGAGCTGGCGACTTCCGGTCAATTGCCTGAAGGCTGGGATAAAGACCTGCCTAAATACACGACGGAAGACAAGCCGCTCTCGACTCGCGTAGCTTCGGGTAACGCTCTGAACGGTCTTGTTCACAACGTACCTGCTCTGGCTGGCGGTTCCGCTGACCTTGAGAGCTCGACAATGACTCACCTGAAAGGCTTGGCACAATTCAAACCGGGCAGCTACGACGGCCGCAACATCTACTACGGCGTTCGTGAGTTCGGTATGGCTGCAGCTATGAACGGCATGAGCCTGCATGGCGGCATGAAAGTATTCGGCGGTACGTTCTTCGTATTTACCGACTACCTGCGTCCGGCAATTCGTCTGGCAGCTATCATGAAACAACCGGTTACTTATGTTCTGACGCATGACTCGATCGCCGTTGGCGAAGACGGTCCTACGCATGAACCAATCGAGCAGCTGGCTTCGATCCGCATCATTCCTGACTTGACGGTTATTCGTCCTGCTGACGCAAACGAAACTTCCGCAGCTTGGGCTTATGCCGTTGAGAACCAAAGCAATCCGGTAGCGCTTGTTCTGACTCGTCAAAACCTGCCTGTACTGGAAGGTACGGTTGAAGGCGTTCGCGAGAACCTGAAGCGTGGCGCGTATGTGGTATCCGATGCTGCAAACGGTGCAGCACAGGCTCAGATCATCGCTACAGGATCCGAGGTTCAACTGGCTGTTGCGGCTCAAAAAGCACTCGCTGAAGAGGGCATCCAAGTTCGCGTAATCAGCATGCCAAGCTGGGATCTGTTCGATAAACAAGATCAAGCATACAAAGATTCCGTTATCCTGCCTGAAGTTAAAGCTCGCGTTGCTGTCGAAATGGCTCATCCGTTCGGTTGGGATCGTTTCGTTGGCGACAAAGGCGTGGTTATCGGTATCGATCGCTTTGGCGCATCCGCACCTGGCGACCGCGTAATCAAAGAGTACGGCTTCACTGTTGAGAACGTAGTAAGCAAAGTGAAATCGGTACTGTAATTTAATAAGCTATTTGGCGTAGAGGAGCTAACCATTCAATGTCGCAATTTGAAAACGTAACGGTTGTCAAAGAAGCTAATGTTTACTTTGACGGCAAAGTAACTAGCCGCGCTGTTCTGTTCGCGGACGGCACGAAAAAAACGCTTGGCATTATGCTTCCTGGCGACTACGAGTTCGGCACGGACTGCATTGAGATTATGGAAATTTTGGCTGGCGACCTGAAGGTGCTGCTCCCTGGCGAAACAGAGTGGGTACACATTCAAGGCAAAGGTGAGTTCACCGTTCCGGCCAACACGAAGTTCAAGCTTCAAGTAGCGGCTGTATCCGACTACTGCTGCTCTTACATCTACGAATAGCATTGGTTGAAAAAGGGGCCGTCCCATTCGTCATAAATATGACGAATGGGACGGCCCCTTTGTATTTAGGTTAAACAGCAAACTGTGCAATGTTCTTCCGATCGCCATTGCTCAGGGATTCCTTTGAATCAACGAGGTATGGTTGGAATCCCTTCACAAAAGCGAACGCTTGAAAGCTTTCTGCAAGAAAGCTGCTTCGCAAGCATAAACACTGCTTCTACAGAATCATTAAAATGCTCCGTTTGCCATTAACCTGTTCATTTCAAAGGCAAGAAGGGATTAAAAAAGTGGCCATGCAAGGAACTGCATGGCCATAATTAATTACACTTTTTTATTACTGCTTATCGCCGATCTTACGGCCGATCCATTGCTCGTAGGCTTGCGTCACGCTGCTCATGTCGAGCTCGCCGAGACCCATGGAGTCTCCGATTTGGAATAGGCTTTTTGCCGCTTCCAGCATTGGCGTAGGCACCTTCAGGCCATCCGACAGCACGGAGGAGAGGCGGAGATCCTTCAGCATAAGCGCGAGGGAGAATTGGACATCATAATCGCTGGCAAGCACTTTCTCGCCCTTCAGCTCGGCTGTACGGCTTGCTGCGCCGCCCGATTGGACAAGCTCGAGGAACGCGCTGCCATTGATGCCGCCGCTTGCCGCGATCGCCATGCCTTCAGCCAGGGCTGCCATATTGATGCCAACGATGGTGTTATGCGCAAGCTTTGCGGTTGCGCCGCTGCCGTTAGCGCCCATGTAGATCACCTTGCGGCCCATAGCGGTCAGAACCGTCTCGACCTCTTTCAGGGTCTTCTCGGGACCGCCAACCATAAAGGTCAACGTGCCGCCTTCAGCCGCCGGCTTGCTGCCCGTAACCGGAGCATCAAGGAAAGATGCGCCTTTCGACTCTGCTGTTTCCGTAAGCTCTAGAGCGAGGGATGGAGAAATCGTGCTGCTGTCAATCAGGATGGTGCCCGGACGGACTGCGTCAAAAATCCCGTTTTCCCCATAATAAACTTCGCGGATCGCCGCGTCGTTGCTGATCATCGTGATCACGATTTCGGCTTCGCGCACAGCGTCGGCCGGTGTTGCGGCTTCGTTTGCCCCGCAAGCGATAAGCTCGCCGGCTTTGCCGGCTGTCCGGTTGTACACTTTAACCTCAAAGCCGCTGCGAAGCAGGTTCGCAGCCATGCCGTAACCCATCACGCCAAGACCGATAAATCCGATTTTTTTCATGTACAGTTCCCTCCAGTGTATCTTTAAGTTCTAAGTATTAATCACTTTTATCTTCTATCATAGCTTAGATTCGAGCGGAATGAAACTTGCCCGGCTGTCGAAGGCAGACGCGGCCGTTCTCGCTTGGTTAGCTCCATAATGCATCAAGCCATAAAAGCTTTTACTAATCATTATAGATAATCTTCATACCTTTTTCATGGTTTGTTGCTTGTTTTTCAAATCTAAATCCGATATTCTAAAGGCTAAGTAAGACAGGTAATTGAAAAACAGTATCAGGGAGGCCTTTCTTTCATGAGTAAAACGGTAAAATTCGATTACACTAAAGCCCTTGGCTTTATTGGACAACATGAAATCGACAATTTGTCGGAACAAGTTCGTATCGCCCACGAACAATTACATAATGGTACTGGCGCAGGCTCCGACTACCTCGGTTGGATTGACCTGCCTAACAATTATGACAAAGAAGAATTCGCCCGCATCAAGCAATCCGCGGAGAAAATCAAATCCGATTCCGAAGTGCTGGTTGTTATCGGCATCGGCGGTTCTTACCTTGGCGCGCGCGCAGCAATCGAAATGCTTTCGAACTCCTTCTACAACCTGCAAACAAAAGAACAGCGCAAAACTCCGCAAGTTCTGTTCGCGGGCAACAACATCAGCTCGACTTACGTGACGCATCTGCTTCAATTGCTGGATGGCCGCGATTGGTCGATCAACGTGATCTCCAAATCCGGCACAACTACCGAGCCGGCTATCGCGTTCCGTATCTTCCGCGAAGCTCTCGAGAGCAAATACGGCAAAGAAGCAGCACGCAAGCGTATATACGCAACAACGGACCAAGCAAAAGGCGCCCTGAAGAAGCTGGCGAGCGAAGAAGGCTACGAGTCGTTTGTTATCCCTGACGATGTCGGCGGCCGTTATTCCGTTCTGACAGCGGTAGGACTTCTGCCAATCGCCGTTGCAGGTGTCGACATCGACGCCATGATGCAAGGCGCGGCAGACGCATCGAAGGAATACAGCAACCCGAACCTCGCGGAAAACGAGGCTTATCAATACGCTGCAGCGCGCAACGCGCTCTACCGCAAAGGCAAAGTAACGGAAATCCTCGTGAACTACGAGCCTAACCTGCACTTTGTATCCGAGTGGTGGAAGCAGCTCTTCGGCGAAAGCGAAGGCAAAGATTACAAAGGCATCTATCCGGCATCCGTCGATTTTTCGACAGACCTGCACTCGATGGGCCAATTCATCCAAGAGGGCAATCGCAATATCTTTGAAACGGTTATCCAAGTAAACGAGGTTGCCGAGCACATCACCATTGGCAACGATCCTGCTGACCTCGACGGATTGAACTTCCTGACAGGCAAAACGATGGACTTCGTTAACAAAAAAGCATTCCAAGGTACGCTTCTGGCTCATACGGACGGACAAGTACCTAACTTTATCGTGAACATCGCCGACATGACGCCTTATACGTTTGGTTACATGGTTTACTTCTTCGAGAAAGCCTGCGGCATCAGCGGCTACCTGTCGGGCGTGAATCCGTTCGACCAACCGGGCGTAGAGGCGTACAAACGCAATATGTTCGCGCTGCTTGGCAAACCAGGCTACGAGAAAGAAAAGGCTGAGCTCGAAGCTCGTCTGTAATGCTGGAGCGTTATTCTACGGTTAGAGGTCCGGGCAGCGAAGAGGTCGTTATCAAGAAGTCCCGTTTTATCGGCTACGCAAAGCCGGTGGAGACGGAAGAGGAAGCCGTTTCGTTCATCGATGAGATCAAACGGCTTCATCGGGCTGCCACCCATAACTGCTCGGCTTATGTAGTCGGGGAACGCGATCAGCATCAGAAAGCCTCCGATGACGGTGAACCTAGCGGGACGGCCGGCAAGCCAATCCTTGAGGTCATCAAGCATAAAGGTTTAAAAAACGTTGCGGTTGTGGTTACCCGTTATTTCGGCGGGATTATGCTTGGTGCCGGCGGTCTGGTCCGTGCTTATACGGACGGCGCGGTAGCGGGCATCGAAGCAGCCGGCGAAATCGTGAAGGTGCTGCACCGGGAAGTTTTTGTTGACGTGGACTATATGTGGTACGGCAAAGTGGAGAATGAGCTCCACGGCCGGGGCACTCGTCTTGGCGGCACTGAATTTACGGATCGCGTTACGGTGAAATGCCTTCCCGTCGTATCGGAGGCCGACGCTTTTGTGGCTTGGATAACCGATTTGACGCAAGGACAAGCCGTCATTACGGAAGGCGAAGAGCTTTATTATATCGAAGGCGAATAAGAAAAGCCGCCCGTTGTCTTGGCTAAAAGACAGCAGGCGGCTTTTTGCTATTTTCTAAGGAATGTTATTACAGCAAAAATGGACAGTCCAATTACGCATAAAATGTAAATATGGGATTGACTAGACCAGTTGTTCTCTGCTAAATTTAGAATACCAAGTGATCTAATAGGAATTGTGTATTTACTATTGATTAAGGTTTAGCAAACACCTACGGTTCGAACCGGTGGTTTGGAGGTCATAAGCAGCATGAATGTCATGTTTCGCAGCAAGTGGTGGAGCTTCGGATTTCGGAGCGCGATTATGCTCTACTTTATTGTTTTAATTGTACTTCCCATTATCGGAATTTATACGCAGTCGGTATCCAGAGGTTTTGTTCCCTTCTGGGAGAGTATATCGGATCCCCTGGCATGGAAGGCCGTGCTGCTGACCATTAAGCTGGCGCTTATCGCAACCGTCATTAACGTGCTGCTGGGTTCGATGATCGGATGGGTACTAATCCGTTACCGTTTTCCTGGAAGAAGGATTTTGAACAGCTTGGTTGACCTGCCGTTTGCTCTTCCGACAGCCGTAACCGGGCTTATGATTTTGCTTTTGCTTGGCCCAGGGAGCTTTGTTGGCGAGCTGGCTTCGAAGATGGGCTTTACGATTGTATTCCATCAGCCGGCGATTGTGATCGCCATGGTCTTTGTAACTTTTCCGTTTGTGATCCGGGCGGTTCAACCGCTGCTCGAGGAGATCGACAAATCGGAAGAAGAAGCCGCCTATACGATGGGCGCAAGCAAATTCCGTACCTTTTTTAGCGTCATCTATCCTTCCATGCTGCCGGGAGTAATCAGCGGTGCGATGCTGGCTTTCTCAAGAGCATTAGCGGAGTTCGGGGCCGTTGTACTGGTAGCGGGCAATATCCCGGGCAAGACGCTGATTGCCGCCGTTTATATTTTTGGAGAAATTGAGAGTGACAATCCGCAAGGGGCTGCAGCGGTTTCGGTATTGCTGCTGACGCTTTCGTTTATCATTTTATGGACGGTCAACCTGATTCAATCGAGGAGGCCGGGGAAATGACAATTAGACGAACGTGGATTGGTCTTACTTATATCGTTTTTACCTTATTGCTGATTATTCCGCTTATCGAGATCTTCACGGGCTCGTGGGCGGACGGCTGGAGCGGCTTTGTTGAAGGGTTAACCCGCAAGCAATCGCTTCATGCTTTGCAGATGACGGCTATTATCGTAGTCGTTGTAACGGCTATTAACACCGTGTTTGGCGTTATGCTGGCGCTTTATCTGGTTCGCGCCCATTGGATCGGACCCCGCATGAAGCGGCTGCTCAACAGCATCGTGGATTTGCCGTTTGCCGTATCGCCCGTTATCGGCGGTTTGATGATTGTTCTTTTATTAGGTCCTAATACCGTAATCGGTTCATTTTTCGAGGATACAGGCTTTAAAGTCGTTTACGCCCTGCCGGGGATGATTCTTGCTTCCCTGTTCGTGACGTTCCCGCTGATGGTGCGCGAGGTGCTGCCGGTGCTTCAGGAGATTGGCGCCCAGCAGGAGGAAGCGGCCTCTACTCTAGGCGCGTACTCGTGGTATACATTCTGGAAGGTGACTTGGCCGTCTATCCGCTGGGGCGTTATTTACGGCGTTGTACTGACGGTGGCAAGAACGCTAGGCGAGTTTGGAGCGGTGCTTGTCGTATCGGGCAATATTATGAACAAGACGCAGACGGCTACCACGCTCGTGTATCAGGATGTCGAGAATTTTAACGTTGTAGAAGCAAACGGCGTAGCCCTTGTGCTTGCCGTATTCTCCGTAGGCCTTCTCCTATTAATGGAATGGGCGAAAAAACGAAAGGAAGTGCATTAAGCCATGCATATTGAAGTTCGTAACTTGAGCAAGAGCTTTGGCGATTTCCACGCCGTGCAGGACGTCAGCTTCGAGATTGAAAAAGGTCATCTGATCGGGCTTCTTGGTCCAAGCGGCGGCGGCAAAACGTCGATTCTTCGTATGCTGGCTGGCCTTGAAACGCCAACTTCCGGGGATATTCTGTTCCATGGAAAGCGGGTTAACGATCTGCCCCCGCAGGAGCGCGGAATCGGCTTCGTATTCCAGAACTATGCTTTGTTCAAGCATATGACCGTATATGACAACATTGCTTTTGGGCTGAAGGTAAAAAAGCAGTCCAAAGAGCAAATCCGCGAGCGCGTATCTACGCTGGTTGAGCTGACGGGTCTCAAGGGCTTCGAGCACCGTTACGTGCATCAGCTGTCCGGCGGACAACGGCAGCGCGTCGCTTTCGCCCGCGCCCTTGCTCCCGAGCCGCAGCTGCTGCTGCTTGACGAGCCGTTTGCCGCTATTGACGCCAAAATTCGTACCGAGCTGCGGACTTGGCTGAAAGAAATGATCGAGCGCGTAGGCATCACTTCCATCTTTGTCACCCATGACCAGGACGAAGCGATTGAAGTCGCGGACGAGATCATGATCATCGGCAAAGGCAAGCTGGAGCAGAAGGGCACGCCTTGGGAAATTTACAAAAATCCGCAAACGCCGTTTGTCGCAAGCTTTATTGGTGAATCGACGATCGTGGAGGACGTTAAAGTCCTAAAAGGCTTTGACGCCGCATTGTCCTTCCCGGGAACAAAAGCTCTCATCCGTCCCGAATATATCGAGATTGGCAAGCCGGGCGAGATTCGCCTGCAGTCCGCGTCCGTAAACGCAACGGTGAAAGCCCTGCATTTCCGCGGCAGCGAGTGGATGGTCGAGCTGCTCGTGGACAACGTAAAGCTTATTACGTACCGTTCGCTGGAGAAGGAAGTGCTGCAGCCTGGCGAGCAGGTTAGCGTGCTTGTCCATCGCGCGTACCTCTTCAACGATAACGACAGCTGGATTATGGAAAACAGCCTGAAGGTTGACCCCATGCCGATTCATATCTAAGTACTCATCTTAGTAGAAAGAGTTGTATACGAACATGAATATAAATCGAAGAGCAAGCCGGCGGATTGCCGTACTGCTCCTGGCCGTACTGCTGATTATAACAGCAGGCTGCGGCAAGGAGGAGACGAAGCAGCCCGCCGAGTCTACCGCACAAGACGGTGATGTAACGCTTGTCATCGGTGCCTACTCCGTAGTGAAGGATGCGTTCAGCGAGATTTTGCCGCAATTCCAGGCCTATTGGAAAGAGAAGACAGGTCAGAAGGTTGTATTCCAGGAATCGTATGAAGCTTCGGGGACGCAGGCACGCGCCATAGCCGGAGGCTTCGAGGCGGATGTCGCGATTCTGGCGATGGAAGGCGATCTGGATAAAATCTCGGACGCAGGCTTCATTACGCATGATTGGAAGTCGCAGCCGAATAAAGGCTTGATTACGAGATCGATTGTTGTCCTCGGGACCAGAGAAGGCAACCCCAAAGGCATTAAGGACTGGGATGATCTCACCCGCAAAGGCGTAAAGGTTCTCTATCCGAATCCAAAGACATCCGGCGGCGCGCAATGGGATATCAACGCGATCTACGGAGCAGGGCTCAAGAAGTCGGAGGAAGAGACGGGGACAAAGGATCCGGCTTTTGCCAAAAAATATTTGGAGTCGATTCATAAGAACGTGGAGTCTCTCGATAAGAGCGGGCGCGCTTCCATGGCGGCTTTCGAATACGGCGTTGGCGATGTTATCGTTACTTACGAGAATGAACTGCTTGGCCGCATAATGAATGGCGTTAAGTATGACATCGTTGTTCCGAAGAACACGATCCTGATCGAGAACCCGGCTGCCGTCGTGGATAAAAACGTCGATAAACACGGTTCGCGCAAAGTAGCCGAAGCGTTTATCTCGTATCTGCAAAGCGAGGAAGCGCAGCGTACGTTCGTCAAATACGGCTTCCGTTCGGTCGATGATAAGGTAGCCGAAGAGTCTAAGGATAAGTATGTCGTACCGGAAGGGCTGTTCGATATTTCCTATCTGGGCGGCTGGAAGGAAGTCCGTCAGAATCTCTATTCGAAAAAAGGCATCTGGTATCAGGTGCTTGCGGGAATTTAAAACGCAACAAAAAACTCCATGGTGGAAGCGCCGCTTCCCCGTGGAGTTTTTCTTTGTTTTATTCGGCGGCTGGCTGCAGGACGAATTTCTCAATGACGTGACGAACGCCTTCTTCGTTATTCGTCAGCGTAATATAATCCGCGATTTCCTTTAGCTTAGGCGTGGCGTTGCCCATTGCGACGCCAAGACCGGCTGCTTCAATCATTTCGTGGTCATTCCACGCATCGCCAATCGCGATGGTCTGCTCGACTCCGCAGCCCAAATGCTCGGCCATAAACCGAAGCGCATGGCCTTTTGTGCCTTCCTTGTGCATAAACTCGAGGTAATGAGGCTTGGATTTCGTAATATGGACCCGGTCGCCAATAATAGGCTTTAACTCTTCGGCGAGCTGATCCAGATAGGCCGGATCATCGATGATAAGCATTTTATTGTTAGGCTTGTCGAGCAAAGCTTCGAAATCCTCGGCTACGACATACGGGATATTCGTCAGCGTGGAATAGTTGACCGCTTTCTCGTTGGCTTCCTTCACGTATAAAATATCGTCCGCATACAGCTGCAAATGGAGGCCTCGCTGCTCGGTGATCGCGTACAGCTCCTTCGCCGCATCCTGCGGCACGCAGCGCTCGTAGAGCACTTTCCCATCCAGGAGCGTCTTCACAAGCGAGCCCTGATAAGTAATAATCGGAACGTTCAACTGGATCTGATCCGCGATTTTTTTGGCCGAAGCATACATCCGTCCCGTGGCCAGGGTAACGGTTACGCCTAACGCAATGGCTTCCTCCATCGCCTTTTTCGTGCCTTCGGTCACGATTAACTCGTCATTAAGAAGCGTATCATCGACATCGATTGCAATTAATTTGTACATGTCTCTCTCTCCTGTCTCTATTCGTCCAACAAAAGCTAGGTTGATTGTAGCGAAAAATATAGCCGGCTTCAACCCTATACCCCAACGGATTACCCCGCCCATTTGCTCAGCGTACCCCAAATAAGCTACATTAGAATACAGAACATCAGTCATAGTCAGGAGTGACCCATAGTGAAAGAAATCTCGAATGAGGCAGCGAAGCAGCGGATTATAACGTTTGCGGTTATTGGCGCATTACTATTTACGATTATCGGATTTATTCTTGGCTGGCTCTGGATGGAAGTGAGGTATCCGATGCTGAAGGAGCCTGCGTTCCGTAATTTTACGGTGTCCTACAACACCATTATGGATAAATACTTAAACGGCGCGAAGTCGGAGGATCTCATTAACGGCGCCTCCCAAGGCATGCTTGCTTCGCTGGGCGATCCTTACTCCAGATATTTGGTCAAGGAGCAGGGCAGCGCTTATACGCAAGGCTACGAAGGAGAATTCTCCGGAGTGGGCATTACCCTTCAGGAAGCGGACGGCAAGTTTATCGTGGCCAGCGTGACGGAAGGAGCGCCGGCAGAGCGCGAAGGCGTTCACGCGGGGGATGAGATCGTTGGCGTGAACGGGACCTCGATTAAAGGCAAAGAGTACGATGATGTCATTACCGTTCTGCGAGGAGATGCCGGTACGAAGGTGAAGCTGTCCCTTCAACGGGGAGACGTTGCGAAGCCGATCGAGGTGGAGCTGACTAGGGAAGCGATTGCGGTACATACGGTAACGTCGGAAATGCTCAGCGGCGGCATCGGGCACGTAACGATCACGAAGTTCGGGGAGAAGACGGATGACGAGTTCAAGACCGAAATCGGGAAGCTGCAAAAGGAAGGGATGAAGAAGCTGCTGCTTGATCTTCGTTCCAATCCGGGCGGCCTGCTGCAATCCACGATCCAGATTGCGAATATGCTAGTGCCTAAGGATAAAGTCATTCTGGAGGTTGTCTACAAAAATCACACGAATACGGTTACTTACCGCTCGAAGCAGGAGAAGCCATGGACGATTCCGATCGTTGTCCTGGTGAACGGTCAATCCGCAAGCGCCAGCGAGGTGCTGACGGCAGCGCTCAAGGAATCCGCGGGCGCAACGGTGGTTGGGGAGAAAACCTTCGGCAAAGGCATCGTGCAGACCTTCCAGCAGTTCAAGGACAAATCGGTGCTTAGCCTGACGGAAGCCCAATGGAAAACGCCGGGGGGCACCTGGATCCATAAGCAGGGCGTAACACCGGATGTAACGGTAGCTCTGCCGGCCTTCGCAAGCCTCAGCCAGCTTCCGTTCGGAACGGAGCTTAAGACCGGAAGCTTCGGGGACAACGTCAAGACGCTCCAGCTGATGCTGCAGGAGCTCGGATACGCGCCGGTTGGAGATATCGGCTTGTTTAACGAGCAGACCGCTGATGCGTTAAGCCGCTTCCAGAAGGATAATAAGCTGGGGGCAACCGGCACGTTTAACGACATGACGGGTTACCGGATACTCGAGTTATTAAGCGACAAGCTGAAGGAAGAGGATACGCAGCTTCACAAAGGGATCGAAATTTTGAACAGTAAATAAGTCCGCCGAATTCGCTATTGACAACGGGAATGATAATTATTATCATTCATAGAGGAAAGTATTACACCGTTGCGCAGCGAGGTGAGCCGGCATGAAGAAGATCAAATATTGCACCCGGAATTTAAAGAACGGAACCAAGCCTGTTTACAAGGCGATGAAGAACAAGTATCCGGACATAAAGATGAAGAAGAAGGACTGTCTTGGCAACTGCAGAACGTGCAAACGCGAGAGCTTTGCGATGATTAAATCCAGAAGCATCTGCGCTTCGAGCCCGGACCAGTTGTATAAGGAATTGAAGAAATTGATCGGGTAACCAAATATTTTGGATAATTTTGCATGGGACGGCTTTTGCCGTCCTTTCTGTTTATGTTAGAATAAAACCAAACACGAAAAAGAGGTGCATAAGCGATGAATGATAAATTAGCGGAAGCGCTTAATGAGCAGATGAATTTTGAATTTTATTCGGCGCATGTGTATCTTGCAATGGCAGCCTATTGCTCCGGCGAAAGTCTCGATGGATTCGCGAACTTCTTCATTATCCAAGCTGAGGAAGAGCGTTTCCATGGTATGAAAATATACAAATTCCTGAATGACCGCGGACGCCGCGCTACGCTTTCCGCGCTTGGCGAGCCTAAGAACGAATACGAGTCCATGCTTGACGCCTTCCAGCATGGCTACGCGCATGAACAGCAAAATACGAAGCGCTTCTACAACCTGGCGGATCTTGCGCTTAATGACCGCGAGCACGCAACGATGTACTTCCTGAAATGGTTCATCGATGAGCAGGTTGAAGAAGAAGCATTGTTCGATAACATTATCCAGAAGCTGAAGCGCATTGATAAGGACAGCAACGCCTTCTACATGCTGGACGCGGAATTCGCGCAGCGTACGTTTGTAGCTCCGGCAGAATAATAGACATCATGAGAAAACGGGACCTGGCAGCATAACTGACAGGTCCCGTTTTTTTATGGTTACAAGATGGAGGAATGGAATGTTTATCGCACAACGTATTTTGGGATATGCGGCTATATTATTCGGTCTTCTGATTTCCTTTTCGGGACAAATCGGAGAGGGCGGGATGTTCGCCGCCGCCGGTTTTGTGCTTGTCTCGCTAGCCGAGCTCGTCAGGCTGCAGCAAGGAATGTACCATCTGGCCTTAGGTCTGCCGCTCAAAAATGAGCAGATTCATAAAATACTTAGACGAACCCCGCCGGTCAAAGTGACCTCAACGACCTTGTCGATTCATCCCTTTAATGAGACCGAATATCCGCTGCTGGAGCTTCAAGGGGAATCCTATTTGCGGGTAAAAGCCTTTATTCCTTATATCGAGCAGTCCGAAACGGAGTACCGGTTCACCTTCCCGGAATCGGCGCTTGTCCTGCTCATTTGCGACCCCCGTTATAGTCATGGAAGCCGCTTGTTCCAATATAATGACCAAGTATTCGTCAAGCTGTCGGCGTTGCCTCTTTCGGTACAGAAGGAAGGGGATCGGCTACGGGTTGAGATCGCAGCCCCGAAGCATTAACTATAAGCATGAATAATGAAAGACGATACCGCCGCGGGCTTGCCGCGGTAATAAGCGGGGGAGCTGATATACAGCTCCTCTTCCGCCCTTGTGACGGCTACATAGGCGAGCCGCCGTTCCTCTTCCATCGCAGCTTCCCCGACATTATCGCCAGCCTGAATAGCGCTTCGGTCGCTGTTCTTCTCCGCGGTAATCGCCGAGCTATGCGGCAGTATCCCTTCGGATACGCCGCACACAAAGACGACCGGAAACTCCAGCCCCTTGGACTTGTGAATGGTCATAAAATTGACCGCGTCGGCATTGCTGCTGTCCAGCTTCATCCGTTTCATCTCTTCATGTTTCGACGCAATCTCGTCGATAAAAGCAAGGAAAGCCGTTATGCCGTCAAACCGTTTGGCTGAAGCCTCCAGCTCGTCCAGCATTTCCTTCAGGGAATCCTTATGCTCGGTTAAGGCCGGTCCGTTTTTGTTAGCTTCAATAAATTGATCGTAGAATTCCATGCGAAGCCGGCGGATCGCCGCCTCCGGCTTCAGCTTCTCCAGGGAACGGATCAGCTTGATCCGTTCTTTTATTTTATCCTGATGGAAAGACTTAATCTCAGGATACCGGGTTAGATGGATAAGCGGCCATTTCTTAGCCTGCTTCTTATCCTCATTCCATATAAACGCCATCGCCTGATCCGGCCGGACATACATCGTGGCAAGCATCGCTTCCATCGCGTCAAAGTTGCGGCGGTCGACGGACAAGCGAAGATGGGCGATAACCGGCTTAATGACCCATTGCTCGTACAGCGATTCGCCGCTGCCGTAGTCGATAAACGGGACCTGGCGGATAACCAGTTGATCAAATATCGCCCGGCTGCTGCTGGCAGTCCGGAATAGGATCGCAAAATCGCGGAACGAGCGGCCTTTTTTCTCCTTCTGCTGAAGCAGCGTATTCACGATCAGATCCGCTTCGTCGTCGCTGTTGCCGGGTCTCGCATACACGGGCGGAAGGCCATGGGGCTTTGCCGTCAGCAAGGTTTTGCTGCGCCGCTGCTTATTATGGCGGATAACGGCGTTGCCTAGGCCAACGATGCCGGAGCCGGAGCGGTAATTGACGTCGAGAATAATGTTTTTGGCGCCGGGGAACTGCTTCTCGAAGTTCAGGATATAATCGTTGCGCGCTCCGTTAAAGGAGTAGATCGTCTGATCGTCATCGCCCACCACCATCAGATTCCGGTGCGGCTGAACGAGAAGCTTGATGATCTCGTACTGAATCGTATTGGTGTCCTGGAATTCATCGATCATGACATAGCGGAACCGGTTCTGCAGCATGGCGAGCAGGTTCTCGTCCTGCTTGAGCAGCTGGTACGCTTCGAGCAGCATGTCATCGTAATCGATTAAGTCCAATTGGCGTTTCCATTCTTCATAACTGGTAAAGATAAGCTTAAGCTGCCGGTCCTCTTCCGTTTTCTCGGGAAGGTCCGGAACGGCAATCATCTGCATTTTATAAGACGACAGCAGGGTTATAAGCGTCTCCGGCTGGTACGTCTCATGCAAATTGCGTTCGCGCAGCAGCCGTTTGAAGTAAATCTGCTTGCGTCCGGCTTCGCCCAGAATATTTTGCTTGTAGCCGCGCCTGCGCAGCATAAGAAGACAAAACGAATGGAAGGTTCGGGCTTCAATCTTGGCTGCGGCTCCTTGTCCGATATTCGGCAGCTGGCTGATTCGTTGCTTCATTTCGTCGGCTGCTTTTTTGGAGAAGGTCATAAGCAGAAGCTGCTGGGGCGGGATGCCGCGGACGGACAGCATGTATCCGGTCCGGCAGACGAGGACGGAGGTTTTGCCCGAGCCTGCGCCGGCCAGTGTCAGAATGGGGCCATCGATATGGCGCACCGCAGAGATCTGCCTCTGGTTCAACCGAATCCCTTGGCTCTCCAAAGCGCGGAAATAGAAGGCGTCCTTGTCGGAAGGAGGGACCAGCTGCTCGCTTGTATCCGCGGAAGCAGGGGCGGCCGGTGTATAATTTTTATTAACAACGCCGTACGGGCGTTTGTAATAGATCTTATTGTTGGAATTTGTTGCATTGTTCATTGTCTATAATCACCTGTTGTCGATTATAGCATGATAGAATGGGTGTTCGTACGTTAAAACCGAAATTATTAATATTTGGAGAGGAATGAAGACATCATGATTGGACCGGCAGGCAAGGAAGACGTGGAGCAAGTAATGCCGCTGCTGCATGAAGCTATCGGCAACATCGCCTGCTCCCTTGCGGGAGTGGAGGATGAAGCGGAAGCGATGCGGATATTGGCCGAATTTTATATCGAAGAGGGGAACCGTGTCAGCTACCGGAATGTGATCGTAGACAAAAGAGACGGCGTAATTGCGGGTATATTGGTATGCTATTCCGGGGATCGCGCGGAGCAACTGGATCAGCCGTTAATCGAGCGCGTGAAGCGGGTAACCGGTATCGCGGATTACGCGATCCTGACGGAAACGCGTCCTGGCGAGTTTTACCTGGACTCCATTGCCGTCCATTCTTCATTCCGCAAGCAAGGCATTGCCAAGGCGCTGATGGCTGCTTTCGAGCAGGAGGCTGTGAAGCAAGGCTATTCTCTGGTTTCGTTAATCGTTGAGGAATACAATGGCCAGGCAAGGCTGCTTTATGAAAAAATGGGCTACAGGGCAGACGGCGAGCTTTTGATTAGCGGACACCGCTATACGAGAATGGTAAAGACTGTATCCGGAGAATAAGGGCGAGGAAAGAAGGAATGCGGCGAGTTATGTCGAAACTGTAGAACCGGCGTAATTATTACAAACATAACGGGTGATACATATATGAACCTTATCCCTTCCTCTTGGAGTACCCCGACTTTTAGTTGTGAAGATTTGCAGTCATCCGAAATTGGTCTTGTGCAGGAGTTGTATACGGCAAGCGCGCCGGTCGCCTTGTGGGATGGGAAAGAGCAAGATCCTCATTATATCGAGCTTTCCTATCATGAAGGCATACTGCCGGAAGGCGGCGTGAAGGAGCGGTTCCGGATTCAGTCCATCAGGCTGAAAACAACGGAGGAAATCGTTGGCTTCCTCAGCGTGTATCATAGCTACCCTCATCCGGATTCGCTGTATCTGGCCATGATGTGCATCAGCGGTGATTTCCAGAATCAAGGCTACGGCCAGGAAGTCATGAAGCATTTTCTGCTGGAGATTGGTCTGCTTGGTTATTCCGAAGTCAGGGTTAATGTCTCTCTCCGCAATTGGGCAGGACTTCGCTTCTGGACGAAATCCGGGTTCAATCGCATCAGCGGCATTTTTGGCGACAAGGAGTTCGCGGAAGGCAAATTTGCGGATATCGAGCTGATTAATCGATGGTCACTGTGAATTTTTAGATGTCATTGTGTAATAATGATAACTATGTTAAGATTATAATTATTCTAAATTATAATCATTCTAAATAAGCTTGAAGTACAACAACGGATATTGAAACACAAGGAAAGGCGGGTGAGCTTTATCATGATCGAAGAACAAATGGAAACGATCAACCGTCAGTTAAGAACAAAAGGCTACAAATTAACACCGCAGCGCGCAGCGACCGTTCGCGTATTGCTGGAGAACGAGAAGGACCATTTGAGCGCGGAGGATGTTTACATGCTGTTGAAGCGCAGCAACCCGGATATCGGTCTGGCAACGGTCTATCGTTCCCTCGAGCTGCTGAGCGAGCTGCACATCGTCGAGAAAGTAAACTTCGGCGACGGCGCAACGCGTTACGATCTGCGGAGCAACGATCAGGAGCATCACCATCATCATCTGATTTGTACCGAATGCGGTACGGTCGAGGAGATCATGGATGACTGGCTGCTGCCGATGGAGAATCGGATTGCGAAGGAATTCGGATTCAAGGTATTGGACCATCGCCTTGATTTTCACGGGATCTGTAAAGCCTGCAAAAGCAAAGCAACGGATAATGACCATAAAGCCGTGTCTTAACATAATAAGGAGCCATTGGATCCGGAATGGATCCAATGGCTCCTTTGTTGTTGAAAAGGCCTAGCTGCACGGCTTGCCGTTTATGTAATAGCTGTCTTCCCGGTACGTACGGAAAGCGACCTCTACTTCAGCGATGCCAATTAGGGCCAGATGCGCGGTAACGGCTTGGGCGAACCGGTCGCGGACCGCTTGTCCGCGCTCGAACCAGCCTACCTCAACGAACGGATACGATTGTCCTTCCGCAAGACCGCCAAAGACGGCCGTCGCATGAAGGCATTCCATCGTGAAATTATCCGTGCCGCATTCGCAAATGGAGGCCAGATCTTCGGCCAGCGCCAGGCTAACCGTCGTCAGCCGATCCGCGGGTACCCCGCGAAATACAAGCTGTGGCATATGCTACCTCCTTCTAGTCATGTAAAGCATCAGCTCCAGCAAGATGCACTATCCATTAGATTACCTTGACTTGGTCTTATATTGCAACGCATGGAAACTCCGAAGGTGGAGGTTGCGGAAGCCGATGCTCATGCGTTATCGTAGGAGACAAGAGCAAGAACGAAGGCCCCCTTACGGATAAGGGAGCCTTCATGCAAGAAACATTAACTGTACTTGAGCCAAATATTGCTGAGGGCAAGAAGCGGCCAAATATAGTTGTTGCTGGCATAATGGGCATAGACGCTGCCGGGAAGCGCTCCGCCGGTTGGATACGTATACGTCCAGTCATGGCGGTCAAGGGACTGCAGGAGAGCTTCCACGCCGCGTTCCAGAGCGGGAGTAGGCTTAGGCAAAGCAGCGGTCAGCCCATCCAGCGCCCATGCCGTCTGGGATGGCGTGCTGAAGTTTAAGGGAACGTAACGCCGGACTTTATCGCTGATACAGGATTCGCCCCAGCCGCCGTCTTCATTTTGGACCTGAAGCAGCCAATCGACTCCCTTCTTGATAGCCGGATGATCCTCCGCGATGCCTACGGCCGTCAGCCCTTGAATAGCGGCACTTGTACCATGCACATAAGTGATGCCCCAGCGCCCGTACCAGCTGCCGTTGCTTTCCTGCTGGGACAGGACCCAGCGCAGCGTGGATTCAATCCAGCTGTTGCCGGCGTTCATGCCAAGCTCTTGCCCAAGAAACTGCAGCGTACGCGAAGTCAGGTCGACTGTGGAAGGGTCAACCGCGATATCCTTGGCACCTTCGAAATTAAAAAAAGCAATCGGCAGCCGCGAGCCCTGCCGCTCAAACGCAGGCCAGCCGCCGTTATCGTTGCGCATGGTGAGCACCCAGTTCAAGCCCCGTTGCCAGTCCGCTTGCAGCTCCGGCGTACGGGAGCTGTAGGGCTCGATGGCGCGAAGGGCGGCGGTGGTATCGTCCACATCCGGATAAAGGGTGTTTACGTTGGAGAAGCCCCAGCCGCCGGCAGGCGTGCCGGGATTACGGATTGCCCAGTCCCCAAGCTGGGTCTGCTGTCTTTGGCGGAGGTAGGCACCGGCGTTCTCAAGCGCGGTTGAGGTAGGGTTTACTCCGGCCTTGCGCAGGGCATGAACAAGCATGGCGGTATCCCATACTTCAGAGGACGCGATCTGCACATGGCTGTTGGCGCACATGACGGAACGGATGCCGGACACCATGCGGTGAATAAGCGGTGAGCTTGACGAATAACCAAGCATCAGCAGCACCAGAATCATAAACATGGTGGCCGTTGTATAAGTGAGCAGCGTACCGTCCGGTTCCAGCCGGTCGAACAGAAATTGAACCGCTTTTTCCTGCGGGGTTGGCGATTCGAAGGGAAGCAGCTCCGACAGCGACAAGGAGCCAACCAAGGTGGCCAGGGCTGCAATCCACGGCGAATCGTTCTCGAATCGCTTGGAGCTGCCGGCGAACAGATCGGACAAATCGGGCATGGAAGCGCTATGCTGGACGAACTGGGCGTTAGCCAGCATAATGATCGGCACGATATGTACGCGGGCATGCCCGGATAAGGAAAAGAGATCGATGCCAATCCCGCTGTCGGAGAAAAAGACCTCGAGGGGAATGCGCATCGACTTTGGCCATGAAGCCTGGCCTGCCGCGGCGAAGATGGCCTGCGTCAGGAGAGAGCGGATTTTGGACAAGCCGCCTTTGCTTAAAATAAACTGCTTCGCCTGCTGCATGCGGGGATCCAGCCTATTCAAAAAACCGGAGTAAAGCAGCGCGAAATAAGCTTCGGCCGTCGCATCCAGATTGCCGTCTTCTTCATCGGGGTATATTTTCCAAGTGCCGTTAGGAAGCTGTCTGCTCAAGATCCGGCTAGCTATTTGGCGGATAAGGGCTTCATTCTGGCCGTAGCCAAGCATCCGGAGAATAATGATAAAATAACTGTCCGGCATCGTGCCGGAATCAAAGCAAAGACGCCATGACCCGTCTGCCGATTGAAGCTGCAAGAGCTCACCCCGCATTTGCTCGATCCTCGCGCGGATTCGATTCATATCCATAGACCGCATTCATTCCTTTGCTGCGATGATATTGCTGCTTGTTATGTATATGCGGGAGCAAGCGGGGAAAAGAAGAAGCCTTGCAATTTCAAGCGTCATATCAGGAAAGGAGATTCGGATTAGATGCATGACATTACGATAGATTTGTATAGAAACTGGATTGATACGGTAAAGGAAGTTTTTCGCGGCTCGGGCCATCCGATTCCGGGAAATGTAAGCGACACGGAGGTAGCCATCCTGTATTTCCGTCAGACGGCCCAGTCGGATGAGGAGGCAGCAGCGCAGCAGCAAGCGAACGAAGAAAGGCTGCGCGGCATGCAGCAGGCGATTACGGACCATTTCGAATCGGTTATTTTGCCGGATATCCGGAAACGTACCCGTTACGAAGGCAACCGCTTCTGCTTCCAATGGGTATACAACAACGGCGAGCATATTATCGAGGAGTATTCGTCTTACCGCATCCCGGTATAGGTTCGAAAAAAAGAGGCTGACCCGTCTAACGACCGGTCAGCCTCTTCGTCATTATTCATCCGCTTCCTTGTAATGCTCCTTGCAGAAAGCAAGCAGCTCTTGCTCCTCGTCTTCCTCCAATTCGAAGTCGAGCAGCTTGTCCGTCACCCGCTCGATCAGCTCATGCTTGATCAGACGCCCGCCGCCTTCCTCTTCGCTGTATACGGCGCGGATATAGATGCCGTTACTTGAATACAATTCGTCTTCTTCATCCAGATCGATATCGACCAGGAACTCGTAACGGCGTCCGGATAAGATGCCAAACGGATCTTTAATAAATTCTACGCTGTAGCTTGTAATCTCTAGCATATGATCATCCTTTGCTTCTTCTGTTGTCTGCCTGGGCTGCCGCATTCCGGAGCGGATTGTAGAACAGCTTCGGTATTCCGGTATCGAACTTCAGGAGCTTCCCCGTTACCGGGTGCTCGAAGGCAAGAACCCGCGCGTGAAGGCCAAGGCGGCCAATCGGCTTAGTGTGCGCGCCGTATTTTTTATCTCCCGCGATAGGATGCCCGATATCCTGCATATGAACGCGGATTTGATTTTTACGGCCGGTCTCCAGATGAACCTCAACGAGCGAAAAGGCTTTTCCCGCCTGCAGCAGCTTGTAGTGGGTAACCGCGTGTTGACCGTCATTCGGATGCGGACTGGAATACATTCGAAGCGTTTTGCTTTCCTTCAGCCAGGAGGAGATCGTGCCCTCTTGCCGTTTCACTTCGCCTTCCACAAGCGCAACGTAAGAGCGCTCCTTCACGATCGTCTGCCACTCTTCCTGCAGCTTTTGCTGCACGGCTTCGCTTTTGGCGAACATCAGCACCCCGGACGTATCCCGGTCGAGGCGGTGAACGATAAAGATCCGGTTCTTCGGATCGGAATCGCGAACATAAGCCATTAACTGGCGGTACGCGGTCATCTCGGTTTCTTTGTCCGAAGCTATCGTAAGAAGGCCGGCCTCTTTGCTGGCCACAATGACATGCTCGTCCTCGTGCAGAATCGTAAGCCCGACGAGGGGAAACTTTTCTTTTTCCCGTTCCTTGCGGATGACAACCGTTTGCCCGGGCTGAAGCGGGTAGTTATATTTCGTTTCGGCGCGGTCATTGACGTATACCTGACCATGCGCCAGCAGCGATTTGACCGAATTGCGGCCCTGGTTCAGATGAGCCAGCAAAAAAGCGAGCAGCTCGGACGCCTCGGTAACGGGGAACGACTTGTTTGGCGCGGCCGTACCGTTTTTGGATGAAGCGCTTTTAGCCGGGCCGGGGCTATGGGGTTTCTTTGACATGACTTTAAGTTCCTCCTGCGCTTGAGTTGCTCAAGCTTGACTGCAATCACTATACCATGATCGGCTTTGCAAATTCTACATAGAGCCCTTCACACTCCGTTCATGTTGAGCCGATATAATAAGCATTGGCATTATTAACCTATGAAACCATTTTCATAGACAAACGAAGGCAGATAGTGGTACGATAGATTAATCTATCATTTTAGCTGGTAATACAGTAAAAATTTGGAGGAAAAAGTAATCGTGAAAAAGAAATTATCATATACCTTGTTAACTCCGCTGCTTGCAGCAGGCCTTCTGCTTTCTCCTCTCGGAGCTCCGCAGCATGCCGCAGCAGCAACGTCTCCCGTTAAATTCGCCGCTACGGCCAAAGCTTCCGCTATCAGCGTTTACGTCGACGATAAGAAGCTCTCGGTCTCGAAAGCTCCCTATACGAAAAATGGCGTTACCTTCGTTCCGATGCGCGAGCTGTTCAAAGCCTTGAATGCCTCCGTAACCTGGGAAGAGAAGGCGCAGACGATTATCATCCGCAAGGATTACACATCCATTACGCTTACGATCGGCAACAAAGTAGCTCTCATTAACGGCAAGTCGGTGAAGCTGGACGCCGCACCGGAAATCAAGAACAATACGACCTTTGTTCCGGCCCGTTTCGTAGCGGAATCGCTTGGAGGCACGGTGAAATGGGATAATGCCAAGCAGGCCGTGCGAATCACGACAGAAGAATACGAATACGAAAAGGAATTCGAGCAGCTTCAGGAAGAGCTGAAAAACCGTCCGAAATATACGCCGCAGCAGATAGTCGACATGTACGACGACAGCGTGGTAACCATTACGACCAATCTGGGTCTGGGCAGCGGCGTTGTTATTGGCGACCGTTACGTTCTGACGAATTACCATGTGATGCAGGATGCTTCCTCGGCAACGGTTATTACCGTGAACAATAAGCAAATCAAGGTATCCGGCGTTGTTACATACAGCCAAAACAATGATTTGGCGATTATCCAGACCGACCAGTCGATTGGCTCGACGCCGGTCGAAGTGGGCTACAGCAGCCTGAACGTGAAAAAAGGCGATAAGGTTGTCGCGATCGGAAGTCCGCTTGGTCTTCAAAATACGGTTTCCGACGGTCTGGTCAGCAATATCATTTATGAGGGAAGCACGCGTTACATCCAGACGAGTGCCCCAATCGACCATGGCAGCTCCGGCGGCGCTTTGTTTGACGAATACGGCGAGCTGATCGGCATCACCTCCGCGGGTTACACGTCGCAAGCGGATTTGAATTTCGCGGTCTCGACGGTTTATGCGGCGATGCTGATGGAGGATCTCCCGAAAGTGCCTTCCGCCAAAGTGAAATTCCTCGATCCAACGCTTCCGGACACGCTTGTTGGTCAATCGGAGGACAAGATTGCGGCTTTATTGAAAGAGCAATTCGGCGTTTTCTCGACGGAACAAGGGGAAGCGAAGCTGAGCAACTGGAAGGTTACGCGGGATTCCCAAGGCTGGCTTGTCATTACGACGGATATGGATCCCGTCTTTTACACGTATTACGGCGGGCAGAATAAAGAGGGTCTTCGCACCTGGGCTATCAACTTAGCAACCGAGCTTCATCGCATGCTGCCGGACGAAAAGATTCAATTCCAGATTTATTACGACCGTATTTTCGGCTTCGAACCGCGCGGCTTTGACGCAAGCGAAGTGAAAGCACTCGGCAATGACAAATGGGAGGTTCGCTTCCCGATTCTGGATATGCAGTTTAAAGATCAGCTTTATATTAACATGAAGGACTAATTCTCCATTATACGAAAAGAGGCTTACCGTTGGGGCAGCATGGATGCTCCCTGCGGCGGGCCTCTTCTTTTTTGGCCGTGTTTTCGGTACAATAGGGTAAGCTTGCATGAGAGCAGAAAGAGGTACCGTGATGAAAGTTGTGTTATCAACGCTAAATGCCAAATATATTCATACTTCGCTTGCCCTGCGCTGCCTGAAGGCTTACAGCGGCGAGCATTTCGATATGGAAATCGCAGAGTATACGATCAAAGATCCCGTGATGAACATCGTTTCGGATATTTTCTCGCGCAGACCGGATGTTGTAGGCTTCTCCTGCTACATCTGGAATATTGAAGAGACGATTACCGTCATCAATATGCTGCGCAAAATCATGCCGGAGATCAAGATTGTCCTTGGCGGACCGGAAGTGAGCTACGACACGGAATATTGGATGGAGCGAATTCCGGAGGTTGATTTTATCGTTGTGGGCGAAGGGGAAGAGACCTTCCATCATTTGCTGACGGAGATTGAGGGAGCGGGCAAATACCATATGGTGTTCGGCATTGCTTACCGCAAGCAGCGCGAGGACCGGGTAGAGATTCTTCTCAATCCGGGCCGTCCGAAGCTGGATCTGGCGACGCTGCCGTCTCCGCACCGCTTCGAGGAGGATATTCCTCATCTGGGCAGCCGGGTTGTTTATTTCGAGACAAGCCGCGGCTGTCCGTTCAGCTGCCAATTCTGCTTGTCTAGTATCGAGGTTGGGGTCAGGTATTTCGATATGGAGCGGACGAAGGCCGATATTACTTATTTGATCGATTCCGGCGCGAAGCTGATCAAGTTCGTGGACCGCACCTTTAACATCAAGAGGGACTATGCGCTCGAAATGTTCAAATTCCTGATCGAGAACCACCGCGGCTGCGTATTCCAGTTCGAGATTACCGCTGATATCATGCGGCCGGAAGTGCTCGATTATTTGGCCGAGCATGCACCGCCGGGCGTTTTCCGCTTCGAGATTGGCGTTCAATCGACCAATGATCCGACCAATGAGGCGGTACAGCGCCGCCAGAACTGGAAGAAGCTCGTGCGGACCGTTACGAAGGTGAAGGAGTCCGGCAAGATCGACCAGCATTTGGACTTGATCGCGGGCTTGCCGCTGGAGAATTACGACACGTTCCGCGGAACGTTTAACGATGTGTTCGAGCTGGGTCCGGAGGAGCTGCAGCTTGGTTTCCTGAAGATGCTGCGCGGCACGGGCTTGCGGCGGGACGCCGATAAGTGGGGCTATATTTACATGGACCATGCGCCGTACGAGATGCTTGGCAACGAGCTGATGCCGTTTGCCGATATCGTGCGGATCAAGCGGGTTGAGGATGTGCTGGAGAAGTACTGGAACGCGCACAGGATGGACCGTACTTTGGGCTACCTGGTCAACGAGGTCTTTCCTTCTCCGTTTGATTTCTTCCAGTACTTTGGCGACTTCTGGGAGGAAAGAGGCTGGCAGAAGATCGGTCATCAGCTTGAGGATCTGTTCTCAAGGCTCTGGGCATTCCTGTCCGAGTACAAAGCGAGTGCGGCATCCGAAGAAGCGGCTAAGCTGGATCTGGATGTCGTGCTTGGCCTCATGAAGTACGATTATTTCCTGAACCATAACTACAAGCCGCGGAAAACATGGTGGGAATTCACGATGGACAAATCGGAATGGAGCGGCTGGATGCGCCGCCTTGCCGAGCGACCGGAGGAAGTATCCCGTGAATTTGCCGATCTGCAGCTGAACGAGAAGGAGCTTTACAAGCATACGGTAATCGAGCTGCTTCCGTTTGACCTGGAGCATTATCTGGCGACGGGCGAGGTTGTCAAGAGCAGCCATACGCTGCTTGCCGTCCTGTATGCCCTTGGCGGAGGAGAACGTCAGGCGAAGCCGACGCCTAAGCCGGTCATTATGAGGGTAAACTCCGATGCCATGTCCGTAGGTTTCTAAAAGAATCAAGGCCGCCCCGAGAGGCGGCTTTTATTTTGCATGCGTCCATATAAAACCATTGCCCGCGGCCGCTCATATGATACAATAGGAAGCTATGCGGAACGTTGAATAAAAGGAGTTATTATACATGGAACATGGCATTCCTTCTAATGCGCTTATTACGATAGCCGGTACGGTCGGAGTCGGCAAATCGACGTTAACGTCTGCCCTCGCACAGCGTCTTGGCTTCCGGACTTCGCTGGAGCAGGTCGAGCATAACCCGTATCTGGAAAAGTTTTACCATGATTTTGAGCGGTGGAGCTTCCATCTGCAAATCTATTTTTTAGCCGAGCGCTTTAAAGAGCAGAAGGCGATTTTTGAGGCAGGCGGAGGTTTCGTGCAGGACCGTTCCATTTACGAGGATACCGGCATCTTTGCGAAAATGCATGCGGATCAGGGAACGATGACCGCTACGGATTACGCGACGTATACCAGCTTGTTCGAAGCGATGGTCATGACGCCGTATTTTCCGCATCCGGATGTTCTGATTTATTTGGAAGGCAGCCTGCCGTCCATTCTGAACCGGATTGCGGCGCGCGGGCGGGAGATGGAAATTCAGACGGAACGCGCTTATTGGGAGCGGATGCATGAGCGTTACGCAGCCTGGATCGGCGAGTTTAACGCTTGTCCGGTGCTTAGGCTGAACATTGACGAATACGATGTTCACGAGCCGGCATCGCTGGACGGAATTATCGCGCAAATTAGCAGCGTAATCGGAGCGTCGCGGTTGGCAAAGGCGCAGGCGGCTGCCGCAAGCGAATAGGGATAAAATAAAACTGCCGGGGCATCCCGGCAGTTTTTGCGTGTTTATACGGATGGGTCCGAACCTGAACCTATGCTTGCATGCGCCAGGTTGGTTTTTGGTTTAAGGAAAATATTCAGCCGTTCCGTAAACAGGAACATGGCTGCCGTGCACAGGACGATATAGAACGGGAAAATGCCGATGGTAATCGAGGAAGCCAATAAACCGAGAAGCGGCGGCATAAGCGTGCTGCCCGTGTAAGCCACGGCCATCTGGTACCCCATAATGGACTGCGATTTCTTTTTCCCGAACCGTACCGGCGTTTCATGCAGCATGCACGGGTAGATGGGGGCAAGGCCAAAGCCCACAATGATGAAGCCGGCAAGCGCAAAGCCTTCGGGCAGCGGAAGGAAAAGCAGCAGGGCGCCGATTAAGGCGATTAATTGGCCCCCGCGGATCAGATTGCGGTTGCTGACCTTGAAGGTGATGAAGCCGGTAATAAACCGGCCTGCCGTAATGCCTGCATAGTAGAGCGACACCCACTGCGCGGCGGTAGAAGCGGATACGTTTTTCATGTTTACAAGATAGCTGCTGCCCCACAGGCCTACCGCCGCTTCAATCCCGCAGTACAGCATGAAGGAAACGAGAGCAAGCTTCACGCCTCTGATTTTTAACGGATGACCTGCCGCAGTCTTCTCCTCGGGCTCATTTACGGCTTCTTCCTGCGCGGCGAGGTGTGAGACTCTGCTATGAATCTTGGCAACCCGGTCCCATAAGGGGAGGGAGAAGAACAGGATGACGACAAGCGCGCATTGGATAGCCGCCACGGTCAGATAGCCGTACCTCCAGGCGTTATTGGTAATGAATTGAGCCATAATGACAGGTCCAAGCGTAGCGCCTACGCCCCAGAAGCAATGAAGCCAGCTCATATGATGCGCTTTGTAATGGGCGGCCACGTAGTTATTCAGGCCGGCGTCAACCGCCCCGGCTCCAAGACCTAACGGGATCGCGCAAACAAGCAGCCAGACGAGGGACGGGGAGGTGGCGTAACCAAGCAGGGCGCCAGCGGTCATAATGCAGCTGACCAAGGTTACTCTTCCGGTGCCGAAGCGATTAAGAATCGTACCGCTGGCGAGGCTGGATACGATCGTTCCGGCGGCAATGGTCATATACAGCACGCCTGCCGCTCCAAGGGGAGCGTTCAGCTCCGGCCGCATGACCGGCCACGCCGTTCCGAGCAGGGAGTCCGGCAATCCGAGACTGATAAAAGCCAAATAAATAATGATCAGAAAAAAAGTTGCCATGCTCGTTCACCTGTTTCTTTTATTCAAATGGAGATCATCAGTTCCAGCCCGAGGCTTTGCAGGCCGTCCAGATAATCCTTCTTCATATCGCTCGCCTTCAGAAGAGGGAGATGCTCCTTCGGGATATAATCGGCGCTTCGCTCCAAGATTCGTCCCAGGATGGCCTCCGTTACCTCGGCGTTGTTAAAAACAATCGTATGCGGGTTGATAATCGCCGTAATCGATGCGATAAGCCGGCTGATGGCATCCAGCCTGCTGGCCCCGTCTTTTTTTTGTATCGCTTGCTGGAAGTTCAGTTCATTGTACTGGGGCACGAAGGAGACCTCTCCGGAGAAGAAGGTGCTTCCTCTTACGACATCTCCGTTGATCATAATGCCAGCGCCCGGGCCGAATTGCCCAAAGTACAAATAGACAAGGGAAGGATTGTTCTCGTGGCTACCTGTTTTGTAATAGCCCAGCACGGCGGCATTCATGTCGTTCTCCACCACGACGGGCAGGGAGAATTGCTCCTCCAGGTATTGCTTCAGGTTAATGTTCTGAAAGTTGGAGTAATCCGGGATATGGATGACCCGACCGTTATTGACCGCGCCCGGTACTCCGATTGCTATGGACTTGATAGTGGGATGACTCAGCAGAAGCTGTTCGATGTACAAGGTCAGGCTGGGAAGATCGTTCATTAACGCGCTTGACGTCGTGCCTTGCTCCTTCGTTTCTCCCGCACAGTTAAAGATCGTATAGCTGATCTCCGACTTCTCGAAAAAGATAGCCAGCCCCAGCATAAACTCCGTATTGTACGCGTATCGTTGAGCTCTTCTTCCGCCGCTCGAATCGTCCAGCCCTACGGTCATCAGCTCGCCGGCCTCTTCCATTTGGGTCAGAAACTTGCTGATCGTCGGGAAGCTAAGGCCAAGCTTTTGGCTAAGCTCCGCTTTGGTCGCGCTCCCCAGCGTCAGCAGGGCGGAACGCAGGCCGTATAGAATTACGTTTTTCATCTCTTTGGGTGTTGCCGGGAAATCAGTCACGGTTAACTACAGCTCCTCTGTACAGACTTATTAAACGTCTTTAATAAGTTGGTTTGATCGTATCAAAAATGATTCCGGAGAGCAAGAGGAGAGTCGTGAGAAAATGTTTTACGTTGGCAGGCATAGTGCCGGAGGGAACGGGAATTGGGAGGAGATTGGCGTTTAGCGGGCTTAACGATGCGGGGCATCGTTAAGGAGGCGAGCGAAGGCGGGGAAGCGGCAGAAATGAGCGAATTTGCAGGGCTTAACAATGTGGCACATCGCTAAGGAGAGAAAAGTAGCTGGTTTGTGTGTCCTTAACGATGTGGCACATCGTTAAGGAAGCGAACGGAGGCGGGGAAGCGGCAGAAATGAGTGAATTTGCAGAGCTTAACAATGTGGCACATCGCTAAGGAGAGAAAAGCAGTTAGTTTGTGTGTGCTTAACGATGCCGCGCATCGTTAAGGTGGCGAACGGAGGCGGGAAACCGGTGGAAATGAGAGTGTTTGCTAGGCTTAACGATGCGGCGCATCGTTAAGGAGAGAAAAGCAGCTGGTTTGTGAGTCCTTAACGATGCGGCACATCGTTAAGGAGGCGAACGGAGGCGGGAGGCGGCAGAATTGAGCGGAATTGCGGCAGTTTAACGATGTGGGATATCGCAAAGGAGAGAAAAGTAGCTGGTTTGTGTGTGCTTAACGATGCAGGGCATCGTTAAGGGCTGGGCGGAGGGGAGCGAGGGCAGCGAGCGCAATGCCCGTGGTATAAAAAACGCCCTCGAAAGGTCAGTCCGACCTTTCGGGGGCGCTTTTTGAAGCTGCCAGGCAAGCCTCAGGCAGCTTACCTCTTCTCCACCGCGACCAAATACGGCGCGGTGTCTCTTTGCGGCTGGCGGTACAGCACAGCCGCGTACAAAGCCCCGGGCAGCTTCGCTGCCCAGTCGGCGACAATCGCCGCCTCCTCCGCGCCGCCCGGATGCCCCGGGTACAGCGCGACAGTGACAATGCCGCCGCGGCGCAGCAGCGCAATCGCCGCGTCCAGGGCGGCGATCGTTGTCGTCGGTACCGTAATGACCGACTCGTCGCCGCCCGGCAAATAGCCGAGATTGAACATCACGGCTGCAACGTTTCCTTCGGCGGACGGGCCAATGGCCTCCGCCATAAGTGCATGATTGCGCAGGTGAAGCCGCACCTGCGGCAGCTTGCCGCGCTCCTCCAGCGGGCGGAGCCGCTCGAGCGTGCGGTCCAGCGCATCCTGTTGGATGTCGAACGCGTGCACCGTGCCGCGCGCTCCGACCAGCTCGGCGAGCTTCAGCGTGTCGACGCCCCCTCCAGCGGTAGCGTCGATGACAATGTCGCCCGGCTGCACGCGTTCGGCGATCCATTGATGCGCCATGCTGAGAATAGACAGAAACCCCATTTTACACCGCCCCCCATAGCTTGCCCTGCCATGTGCCGCGGCGTTTCAGTTCCGCGTCGATCGCATTCAGCACCACCCATTTCTGCATGCTCCACATCGGCCCGATGAGAAGCTCCTTTGGCGCATCGCCGGTAAGGCGATGGATGATCATCTCCGGCGGCAGGAATTCAAGCGTGTCGACGATCAGCTTGACGTATTCGTCCAGCTCCAGGAAGCGGAGCAGTCCGGCTTCGTATTGCTTAACCATCGGCGTTTTGCGCATGAGATGGAGCAGGTGGATTTTGATGCCCTGCACGTCCATCGCGGCAACCGCCCGGCCCGTCTCCAGCATCATTTCGTGCGACTCCTGCGGCAGACCGTAAATAATATGCGTGCATACGCGGATGCCACGTTCGCGCAGGCGGCGTACCGCATCGAGATAGCAGGCGGTATCATGGGCGCGGTTGATGAGCTCCGAGGTTGATTCATGGATCGTCTGCAAGCCCATTTCCACCCATAGGTAGGTCCGTTCGTTCAATTCGGCCAAATAATCGACGACATCGTCAGGCAGGCAGTCTGGCCGCGTTGCGATCGATAACCCCACCACACCCGGCTGCTGCAAAATCACCTCGTAATACTCCCGAAGCTCCAGGGCGGGTGCGTACGTATTCGTATACGCCTGGAAGTAGCCGATATAATTGGCCTCCGGCCATTTTTGATGCTGGCGGTCGCGGATTTTATTGAATTGCGTAACGAGATCATCACGCCGGCTGCCGGCAAAATCGCCGGACCCGCGGGCGCTGCAGAACGTGCAGCCGCCTTTGGCAATCGAGCCGTCCCGGTTGGGACAGGTAAAGCCGGCATCAAGGGTCACCTTGAACACTTTGCCGCCTAGCTGCTCGCGCATCTCGTAGTTCCATGTATGAAATCGCTTGTCGCCCCACAGCATCGGCTGTCCTGGCGTCAAGGATGTTGAATTTGCTTTCATGCGGTTCTCCTTTATACGGATAAGAATGGCATTCTCCATTTTATCGGAAAGAAGGGGGAAATGCCATGCCGGATTAGGCGGATGGCCAGACATCCGAAGAGACATTTTGAACCGTAGAACAAGCTGGAAATTATTTTAAAACGGGAGCGAAATAGGCTTGCTATACCTTACATGATCTGTTATATTAAAAGTGCGACAAATCAATGAAAAAACCTTACATGCTTAATTCGTAATGATCGTCATAAAACGTCGATAAACTGGAAATGCTGTAATAAAAAAATCGATGAGGTGATCCTAATGAGTCAACAAACAAGAATTCCGCATGGTGATGAGAAAGTAACGGTTGAATTAACAGTCAAAGAATTGATGGCGCTTACAGGAGTTCGTTTCCACAACAACCATCATATCGAAATATCCGCACGCAAGAAGTTGAACGAGATTATCGAGAACACGTACCGCGACATTCAATCCGAAGGTCCGATTGATTACCAAATGCTCGTTTAATGATTATGCCAATATCCATACAAACCTAAAGCCTTGGCGATTGAAAAATCGTTAAAGGCTTTTTCTTTTGCGTCATTCCCGCTGGCATCTTTACAAGGCGGCCGAACTTGGGCACAATAGGGACTAGCTTAATTTGTAGGAGGACCTGTACAAGATGCGTTTAAGAGGAAGAAAAGGAATCCGCGAGTCGCTGGAAGCGCAGCCGGAATTAGTCGTATTGGATGCGAAGCCGCACAAGGGGAAATGGCGCGAGTTTTTCGGCAACGATAAGCCGATCCATGTAGAGCTTGGCATGGGGAAAGGCCGTTTCATCAGCAATATGAGCTTCCGCAACCCGGACAATAACTATATCGGCGTTGATATGTACGACGAGCTGATCCGTCGCGCAAGCGACAAGGCTCGCAGCATTTGGGAGGAAAGCGGAGTGGAAGAGCCGCCTAATCTGGCGCTGCTTCGCGCGAACATCGAGCATATCGAAGAAATGTTCGAGCCTGGCGAGATCGAGCGGATTTACCTGAACTTCAGCGATCCATGGCCAAAAAGCAAGCATGCCCGCCGCCGGCTGACCCATCCGCGCTTTTTGCGCAAGTATGCCCAGCTGCTGAACGAACGCGGAGAGATCCATTTCAAGACCGATTCGGAATCTCTGTTCGAATTCTCCCTTAATAGCTTTGCCGAGGTGGAATTCCAGCTCCGCAATATCTCGCTTAATCTTCATAAGAACGGTCCGCGCGAGGATCTGGTATTTACCGAATACGAGATGAAGTTTATGGAGAAGGGCCAGCCGATCTACCGCTTGGAAGCGGTAATTGGCGAAACCGTGCTGCGCGAATACCGCGAAAGCAAGCTGGAGAACTCGCGCCGCGAAGAAGCGGAAGCCGAGAACGCCGGTGAAGACGAAGACGATTCGGCAGAATAATAAAAAGGCTGTTCCCGCGGGGAACAGCCTTTTTCAATTCTAAGATTTTTATAAGTTTCTTCTCATCAGCATAGCTCCGCCAAGCCGTTCCCCTTGCTTTCAAAATAAAGTAAGAGTCCAGCTGTATTGAACGGTTATTGCCGTCAACGTGCCGACAAGCGCGCCGGCTGCCACGTCGGACGGGTAATGAAGGCCGAGATACATGCGTGACCACGCAACCGACAGAGCGAGTACGGCCGCAACGGGCAGGATAATCGGGAACCATACTCCGCCTGCTCCGATAATCGGAACGACATAGGCGAAGATAGCGGTTGTATGTCCGGAAGGGAAGGAGGAGTCGACAAGCGGATTTTTCCCCGTGTTTACTCCGTTTAACGCCTGATAAGGGCGAAGCCTTTTTAGTTTCCGTTTCACGACATAGACCGGTAGATGACTGATAAATACGGCAGTAAAGCATTGCCAGCCTGTCGTGCTCCAGGGATTAGGTGCAAACATGGCAACGAGGAAAGAGCTGATGAGTGTAAAGGACGCTCCTCCAACATGCGTCACCGTGCTTAAATAAACCCCAAGCAACCGGTGAAGCCTGCTTTGTGATCGGCGTTGATTCGCCCATAGGATCATTTGCAATTCCCGGGTTCGTAACCACCCTATCATTCTTCTCATCCGTTTCCTCCTAAAAAGATTAAAGAGCAATTCTTAACTCCCACACATTATAATCGATATTTGTCTATTATGGTTCAATAAATAAGGTTGTACAAGTTTTAAGTTTATACGAAGAAGCCGAATTTCAAAAGATTAACCAATCTTTAAAATGAGGTTGATTATTCGCTAACAGACCTCCTGTAGAATGGAGCCGATCAAGGTTTCATTCCGAAGCTTATGCTTTCGAGGCATGAATCACCACAACGGCTGAACCTTTGCCTTTTGTAGGTGTTAATTCATTTTAGGAGGCGTTCTTCATGAGAGTTGCGCTTTTTACCGACACGTTTGAACCTGATGTGAATGGCGTGGCACGCACGCTTGGCCGCTGGACCGACTATTTGAAGCGGCAGGGTGCGGAAGTGCTTGTTCTGGCTCCGGATCCGGCTGCAGGCAAGCAAAGCGGCAAAGCATCCACTTCCGTTGAGCGCTTCGCCAGCCTACCTTTCTTCCTATACCCCGAGTGCCGCCTGGCACTTCCCAATCCCATTCATATCCGCAGGGCGTTAAAAGAATTCAATCCAACGATTATCCACGTAGCTACTCCGTTTAACCTTGGACTTTGCGGCATTCATTATGCCCGCAAGCTCCGGATTCCTCTCGTTGCGTCCTACCATACCCATTTTGATCAATATTTGCCGTTTTACAATTTGCAATGGATGGCAAAGCTGTTATGGAGATATATGGAATGGTTTCACCATGACTGCCGCTCCATCTACGTCCCTTCCCGTTCCACGTACGAGGATTTGAAGGAGAAGGGCTGGGATGACGGCCGGCTTGAAGTATGGAGCCGCGGCATTGATACGGAAGCCTTTCATCCGTCTGTCAACCGGGAGGAGTGGCTTCTCCGGCACGGAATCGACAACGATCGATTTGTCGTTCTGTACGTGGGAAGATTAGCTCCCGAAAAAAATGTCGATATCGCATTAGATGCTTTTGCGGAATTTCGGCAAAATATAAGCGAGGAAGCGGTTTTTGTCATCGCGGGCGACGGACCTTCTTCCGATGCGCTGAAGGAACGGTGCCGCCGCGAAGGAATCGACGCCCGTTTCATAGGGTTTACGGCTATGCCGGATTTGCAAAAATGGTATGCTTCCGCCGATTTGTTCCTGTTCCCTTCGGCAACGGAAACATTTGGCAACGTGGTGCTGGAGGCGATGTCCTGCGGGACGCCGGTCATTTGCGCCGACAAGGGAGGCGTAACGGATTCCGTTCAGCATGGCGTAACGGGACTGCAGTGCAATCCGGAGGATCCCCGTTCATTTACGAACGCGATGGGGCTTCTGTACAGCAATCCGGAGCTGCGCGCGGCGATTGCCGAGCAAGGACGCATCTACAGCCAGAAACAGTCCTGGAACGCTATTTTCGACAAGCTGGCCGCCAGCTTTGAACGGTATTCGATTCCGGTACAGCCACATATTCGTCACAAAGCGAAGTGACGGACCGGGAACATTGTATCAACTCTTTACGTATGTATTGGACGTAAGGGCTAAAAAATTAGGAAATGGATGAAAATAAGGGCGATAGGGCGCAAAAGGAGGTAATGGAACCATCTGACTGCCATGCAAGCGTTTTAATGGCTGGATAACGGATAATGGCGGGAATTAGAGCTTTTGACAAAGATAATCAATCTGTGGAAAATCAAAATGTCCCGCGATTCGTTTACACAAACAAAAAAAACGGACCGGACACAAGAGAGAATTATGATAAAGAGCCTGTCGGCGCCTGATAGCAGGTCGATTAGAACGGGCAATTAAAAAGGGGTCTCAAGGGGGCAGTACCGAAAAATGTTCAACACGATTATGCTTGTATTCCAGATCGTATTCGCATTGCTGGGCTTGTACCAACTGTTTTTGACATGTTTTGGCTGGCACCGCAAAAAAGAAGATTTATCCCATCCGCCGCAAAAAACTTTCGCGCTTTTGATTGCGGCGCATAACGAGGAGCAGGTTGTAGGAGCGCTTATCGAAAATCTGCTGAAGCTGAAGTATCCTCGCGAGCTGTTTGACATTTTTGTCATCTGCGACAACTGCACGGACGGCACGGTCGATATTGTGAACAGCTACGAAGGCGTTTATGCCTGCGTGCGCAATAACAAGAACCAGCGGGGCAAAGGCTACGCCGTGGAATGGATGCTCAAGGAACTGTGGAAGATGCCGAAAAGCTACGACGGCGTTGCGATCTTTGATGCCGACAATCTGGTAGCGACCGATTTCCTGCAGTACATGAACAATGATTTGATTAACGGACACCGCGTTATTCAGGGCTACCTGGATACGAAAAACCCGAACGACTCGTGGATCAGCTCGGCGAACGCGATCAACTACTGGTTCTGTAACCGCCTGTGGCAGCTGCCGCGCACGAATCTGGGTCTGGCTAACTTCCTCGGAGGCACGGGCATGTGCTTTGATGCCAAGCTGCTTCAGGAAATGGGCTGGGGCGCAACAAGCCTCGTAGAAGACTTGGAATTTACGGTGCGTTGCATCCAACGGGGTATTTATCCGAAGTTTAATTTCGAAGCGAAAGTGTTCGACGAGAAGCCAATTACGTTCCAGGCATCGGCACGTCAGCGCCTGCGCTGGATGCAAGGACATTTCGACGTTACGCGCAAGTACATGCTGCCGCTTTTGTGGCAGGGCATTAAAGAACGCAGCATGACGAAAATCGATGCTTCGCTGTACGTATTTAACGCATATAACTATTTGGCCGGCTTTTTCATTGCAGCGATCATCTGGGGCGACATGCTTCTGTTTGGCGGCAACAATGTGGAATCGGTATACAACCTGCTGCCAATCTGGCTGAGCATTCCGTATATGGCTTACGTGTTTATCCAGATTCCTTTGTCGATGTACATGGCGAAGGTGCCGTGGAAGCTTTACTTGCGGATTCCGACATTCCTGCTCTTTACCGTGTCGTGGTGGCCGATTACGGTTCACGCGTTCTTCACGCAAAACAACAAGAAATGGAGCCATACGCAGCATACGCGCGTTATCCGTCTGGAGGACGTGCAAAGCAAACAGCTGTAATAAGGCATGACATAATGGGTTGACACATAGAAATCCATTGTGTTATAGTATGTCGGTAACGTTTTTGACAAAACATATTTGCACAAGCAGAAGCACCCGCTTCTCACCTTTCGGTCACGCCGACTGGTTTGCGATAACTGACTAGCTTAACGAGTTGCTTCCCTGCGAGGTAACGAGGGCGGCCACAATCAACGGTTATAACAATGCGGGTTCGTGCGAACCCGCATTTTTTATTTTGCACCACAACACATAAACATCCTATCTTGGAGGTGGCACGTTATTAGCAGAGAACATCAAATCAACGATGAGATCCGGGCCAGAGAAGTACGACTTGTAGGCGCGGACGGCGAGCAAATCGGTATCAAATCGATCCGTGACGCTATGCAGATGGCAATTGACCTGAGCTTGGATCTGGTGAATGTAGCACCAACGGCTAAACCGCCGGTTTGCCGGATTATGGACTACGGTAAGTTCCGTTACGAGCAGCAGAAGAAAGAAAAAGAAGCACGCAAAAATCAAAAAATCGTCGACCTGAAGGAAGTTTGGTTCCGTGCCAACATCGACGAGCATGACTATCAAACGAAATACCGCAACGTTGTGAAGTTCTTGGGCGAAGGCGATAAAGTTAAAGCCTCCGTACGCTTCCGCGGACGGGAAATCGCTCATGCCGCCATCGGCCAGAAAATTCTGGACCGTCTGGCGCAAGAGGTTGCCGAAATATGCAGCGTAGAACGTGCACCGAAGCTGGAAGGCCGGAGCATGATTATGATTTTGGCACCAAAAAGCAACAGTTAAATAAAGGGAGGATAATCGACATGCCTAAAATGAAAACACACAGCAGTCTGAAAGACCGCTTCAAAATTACTGGTACTGGTAAAGTGAAACGCTACAAAGCGTACAGAAACCACTTGCTTTCCCACAAATCCGGTCGTCAAAAACGTGTTCTTGCTGGCCAACCACTGATGGCAGCTGGCGACGTTCGTCGTATTCAACAAGGTCTCGCTAACCTTAAATAGTAGCAATCGTTCAGATAGCTTAATCAAATTCAACCTACGGGAGGTTTCCACTCATGGCAAGAGTTAAAGGCGGTTTTGTCCGCGCTCGTCGTCGTAAAAGAATTCTTAAACTGGCAAAAGGTTATTTCGGTTCGAAACACCGTCTGTTTAAAACAGCAAAGGAGCAAGTTGGTAAGTCGCTTCTTTACGCATACCGCGACCGTCGTCAAAACAAACGTGAATTCCGCAGACTGTGGATCGTTCGTATCAACGCGGCTGCTCGTCAAAACGGTCTTTCCTACAACAAATTCATGTACGGCCTGAAACTGGCTGGCATCGAAGTAAACCGCAAAATGCTGGCTGACCTGGCTGTTAACGACATCAACTCGTTCAACTCCCTTGCTGGCGTTGCAAAAGCGAAAATCAACGCTTAGTTTTAAGCGTGATATAGAGAAGAGGTTGTCCCTGAGGGGGACAACCTCTTTTTTTTCGTTCAAGCTACATCTCCCGCTCGGAAGAGGGCTGAAGCCGGTAAGCGCGGGGACTAACGCCGTAATAAGCACTGAAATGGCGGGTGAATGGATGAATCGACGTATACCCGAGCCGTTCTGCGATAGCCGTTACGGAATAATCCGTTTCGACGAGCAGCTGGGCAGCCTGCTTCATAAGAAGCCTATGGCGGTATACCTGCGGCGTAAACCCGGTCTCGCGTTGGAACAAGGAATGGAAGTAGGAGCGCTTAAGGCCGCACATGGCCGCCCAATCTTCGACTTGGGAGCGCGTCTCGGGATGCTCGTTCAAATAGGCGAGCAGCTTGACGATTCGGAAATCGCTGGGCTGGTGGGTGTGAACAACGTTGTACCAGCTGAGCATCCAGGCATACAGCATGCTGTTCACCAGCTCCGCGCGGTAATGCTGGCTGTTATCGAACTGCCTGGAGAGCGTAACGAAAGCATCGTACAGCCATGGATAAGGCTGAAGCGAGAAGAAGCTGGGCAGCGAATCCAGCTCCGGGCATGGCTCCTCGCGCGAGCCGGGCTCCAGCTCAAACGGCTCCGGGGCATGGATGAATACCCGGTTATAGGCTTCGGAAGTCCCTTCCCACAGATTGCAGTAGAGATTATACGAAGATAACGGCTGTCCTTTCCGGATATGGAAGGCATGAGGCTCGCCGGGGCGCAGAAAGATAAGCGTCCCGCGTTCAATCGGATAAAGCTTTCCGTTCACTTCCATTTCCCCGGGTCCGTCAACAAACAGATGGAACGCGTAGACGTTGCTGATGCGCAGCTTTTCGTTCCAGCCCCCCACGTATAGATAACGCATGGAATCGCCGACATAGGGCTTTATTTCATTTATCGTTTTCATTCGGTTCCCTGCTCTCGAGCAAAAATTAGCGGATTAATCGTTAAATAATAGGACTGTCGGACAAATACGCTCTTTCCGTTCAATGTTACAATAATGCCATGATTTGCGAAAGGGCTTTCACTTGAAGAACGGACATTTAGCTAAAACTTGAGAGGATGAGCAGGATGAAAATGGTATATACCGAGCCGGCCTCGGGCTGGAAGCAGGGTCTTCCGCTAGGGAACGGACAGCTTGGCGCGGTGCTGCATGGCGGCATCAACAGCGAGACCTGGAATATGACGGAGATCACCTTCTGGTCAGGCAAGCCGGAGCGGTTCGGCGGATCGCCGGATGCCAAGGAAAAGCTGAAGACGATGCGCGAGGCTTTTTTCAACGGCAACTATGTGCTTGGAGATAAACTGGCTGCCGAGCAGCTTGAACCGGAGAAAGGCAACTTTGGAACCAATCTGTCCTTATGCGATATTCTCATTTCCTACAAGGATGAGGGCAGTCAGCTTGTGCGAGAGCTGGACCTCGAGAAAGCGGTTGCCGCGGTTTCTTACCGAAGCGGTTCCGGAGCGGTCATGCGAAGGGAAACATTTGTGTCCCACCCGGATGGCGTGCTTGTCTCCCGGATTAAAGGGGATCAGGCAGGCTCCGTGTCTCTAACGCTGAGTATGGAGGGCAGGACAACTACGTTTGAAGCCCGGCTCGATGGACCGGATAAGCTTGTTTTCCGCACGCAGGCGACGGAGGACATCCATAGCGACGGCACCTGCGGGGTATGGAGCGAAGGCGCTTTAAAAGCAGTCGTTACGGGCGGGCGTGTATTAGGAGAAGGCGGTTCGGTAACAATCGAGCAAGCCGATGAGGTTGTTCTGTATTTTGCCGTAGCAACCGACTATGGACGAAGCGATGAGGCATGGAAGGCGGAGCCTTCAGAACGGATTGAAGCGACGGAGGCAAAAGGCTTCGAGCGGCTGCTCAGGGATCATATCGCGGATTACCGGTCGCTCTACGGCCGCGTTGATCTCGATCTTGGCGAATCCAAGTCGTTTGATTTGCTGCCTACAGACGAGCGCATCCGCAAGCTGAGAGCCGGGGAGTCAGCGGATAACGGACTTATCGCGTTGTTTTACCAGTATGGGCGATATTTGACGATTGCCGGTACGCGGGCGGATTCCCGTCTGCCCCTTCATCTGCAGGGACTTTGGAATGACGGCGAGGCTAACGCCATGGCCTGGAGCTGCGACTATCATCTGGACGTCAATACGGAGATGAACTATTATCCGACGGAGATCAGCAACCTTGCGGAATGCCATATTCCGCTTATGAATTACATCGAGCAGCTTTCTTATGCGGGGCGTGCGGCCGCGGAAGATTTCTACGGCTGCGAAGGCTGGGTGGCGCATGTGTTCTCGAACGCTTGGGGATTCGCCTCGCCTGGCTGGGGGCGCTCATGGGGGCTGAACGTAACAGGCGGGCTCTGGATCGCAACCCATTTGAAAGAGCATTACGAATATAGCCGAGACCGCGGGTTTTTGACTCGTCAGGCTTACCCGGTTATGAAGGAAGCGGCGCTTTTCTTTCTGGATTATATGACCGTTCATCCGAAATACGGCTGGCTGGTGACCGGCCCGTCGACCTCGCCGGAGAACAGCTTCTATCCGGGACCGGAGGAGCAAGGCGAGCAGCAGCTTTCCATGGGCTCCACGATGGATCAGATGCTGGTACACGATTTGTTCGGCTTTGTGCTGGAGTCGGCGGAGCTGCTTGCCGTGGATGAAGAGCTGCAAGAGAGGCTGAAGGAAGCCATGGAGCTGCTGCCTCCGCTGCAAATCGGCAGACGCGGACAGCTGCAGGAGTGGCTGGAGGATTACGAGGAAGCGCAGCCGCAGCACCGGCATTTCTCCCATATGTACGGCGTTTATCCGGGCAACCAGATTACGCCCGAGGAGACGCCCGAGCTTGGTCAGGCTATGCGGCAGACGCTGCTTGGACGGATGCTGGTCGATGAGCTGGAGGATATCGAGTTTACGGCAGCGTTGTTTGCCCTCGGCTTCTCCAGGCTTCATGACGGCAACCAGGCGGTTAAGCATGTCCGTCATTTGATCGGGGAGCTTTGCTTCGATAATCTGTTGTCTTACTCGAAGCCTGGCGTGGCTGGCGCGGAGACGAATATTTTCGTCATTGACGGCAATTTCGGCGGTACGGCCGCCATCGCGGACATGCTGCTTCAAAGCCATGCGGGTTCCATTCATCTCCTGCCCGCTTTGCCGGCGGATTGGGCAACCGGCTCGTACCGGGGGCTTCGGGCAAAGGGGAATGCGGAAGCAGCCGTCAGCTGGGAGAACGGGCAATTGACGGAAGCCGTTATTACCGCTTATTCGGATCTGGAGACCGTTGTGAAATGCGGCGGCAGCCAGATTCAGCTGCGGATGGAAGCGGGCAAGCGCTACCGGCTTGACGGCAAGCTTAAGCTGCTTGAGGCTGTAACGGCTTAATAGATCCTTAACAAACCGCCAAAGAGGAAAGGGCCTTGAAGGTCTTTTCTCCAAACTTTGGCGGTTTGTCGTATGGTTCGTTAAATATTTGGATTGTTCGGGCCCTGTCTCTATTTTACATTGAAAAGGCAAACTGAAAGCGCTTCACCATTTTATGATGCGAACAGGAGGCTTGATGTAATGAAGAGGAAATTTGGGGCATGGTCCGGCAAAGGATGGTTTTTGCTGCTGGCAGCGGTCCTGGTCTTTCAATTAGCTGTAAGCTCCAACGGGCGGGAGGTTGAGGCGGCAGGAGCGGAGGTAACCGCCGTTGCCGATGCAGCATCTGCCGGCAGCTATTCCCTTGAGGCTGAATCCGCTGTCAACACATTGTCGGGCAAAGCGGAGATCAAGGCATGCGCGGAAGCAACCGGCTGCTCGGGCAGCCAAATCGTTGGAGGACTGTGGGGCGGCTCGTCGCTCACCTTTAACGAAGCAACGGTAGATACAGCCGGCGTTTATACGATGACGATCCATTATATTTCGGGCGATCCGAGATCGGTTGGAGTCAGCGTAAACGGCGGTTCGATTGATCATTACGATTTGCCGAAGACCGCCGATTGGAACACGCTTGGCGTCTACGAGCTGGAGCTTGAGCTGAAGGCGGGAAGCAACACGATCCGCCTGGACGATGAGGGCGGCTATTCCCCGGACATCGACCGCATTGAGCTTCGCTTGTCTGATGGAGGTTCTGGCGAGCCTGGCACGGGCACGGCTTACGAGGCGGAAGCGGCGAATAACGTTCTGACGGGCAATGCTTCCGTAAGCGGCTGCAGCGCGGCAACCGGCTGCTCGGGCGGCAAAAAGGTTGGCAATCTGTGGGGCGGCTCGACCCTGCAATTCCGTGACGTAATGGCGGAGAAAGCAGGCGTGTACACGCTTAGCGTTTCTTACATATCCGGAGACCCGCGTCCGGTATCGATTGCCGTTAACGACGGTCCGTCGGATAACTACGCTTTGCCTAAAACCGAGAACTGGGACACGCTTGGCGTATTCAAGCTGGAGGTTGAGTTGAAGGCGGGGGCAAATACGATCACGTTTAACGATGACGGCGGCTGGTCGCCGGATATCGACAAGATCGAGATTGCTTCCACGGAAGGTCCGGGCGAGGATCCGGGTCCGGTGGACAACATCGGCCAGATCGGGAAAGCGCTCGATTCCAAGAAATACGGCTCGATCAAGGTAACCGCGTACGAAAAAGGGGCAACCTTCGTATCCGGCAGCTACAGCATCACTTACAACACGGAGTCGGGGCTTTCTGCGTACGCCTGGAACGGCAAAACGCTTGTAAAAGGCGCTTACGCAAGCGCTCAGCTGGAAGATCAGCTGCTGGACAGCCGCAAATACAGCGAGCATAGCTTCAAGCTTAGCAGCGTGGAGAAAATCAAGGACGGGCACGGCAAGGGCATCCGCATCACCGTTGAGAACAAAAGTGAAGGCCTTCCGGTTATGAAACAGATTTATCAGCTGTACGAAGATCAGTCTTACTTCCTTGTATCCCAGCAGGTAACGGGCAGCTCCGCCATCAGCTCGAACGACATGGCTCCGCTTGTCGTGAATGCGAGCGGCGGCGTGGATCTCGGAACTAGCGGCGACAACCGCGTCCTGATCACGCCTTATGATAACGATGCCTGGTCCCGTTATCAGGCTCGTACGATCAATACGGCTCTGAACAACAATAACTACATTAGCTCGGAAATGACGGCGATCTATGACAATACGAGCCGCGCAGGACTTGTTATCGGTTCGGTAACGCATGACGTATGGAAGACCGGTATTTTCTGGAGCGGCTCGAATGACAAGCTGAACAAATTGAAGGTGTACGGCGGCTTCACTTCGCTCACATCCACTCATGACAGCATCGGTCATGGCAAAGTGTCGGGCACAACGATCACTTCCCCTCAAATTGCGGTTGGTTACTATGCGGATTACCGCGATGGACTGGAGAACTACGGGGAAGCTAATGCGGCAGTAGCGCCGCCGCTTAAATTCGAGAAGGGCGTGCCTTCCGGCGTGCCGGTTGGCTGGAACAGCTGGGGCGCTTACGAAAACTCGCTCAGCTACGACAAAGTCGTAGAGGTATCGAACTTCTTCAAGGATAATCTGCAAAAGTCGTTTACGAACAAAGGCACGGTCTATATCAATATGGATTCCTATTGGGATAACCTGTCTGAGCAGCAGCTTCGCGACGCGGTAAAGGTTATTAAGAAAAACGGGCAAAAAGCCGGCATTTACTATGGTCCGTTCGTATACTGGGGTGACAACATGTCGCAGCCGGTGGAAGGAACAAACGGCAAGTATACGTACGGCGATATCGTACTCCGCGACGCGAATGGCAACATTCTTCCGAAGGTAGACGGCGCGTATGCGATTGATCCGACGCATCCGGGCTCGAAGCAGCGTATCGAGTATATTTTCAACAAGTTCCTGGACTATGGCTTTGAATATATCAAGATCGACTTCCTGTCCCATGGCTCCTTCGAGGGCAAGCATTACGATCCTAACGTGCAGACCGGCATTCAGGCCTACAACCAGGGAATGGCTCATATCAACAAGACGCTGGGCGGCAAAATGTTCATCAGCGCGTCGATCGCGCCGATGTTCCCTAGCCAATACGCGCACGCAAGACGGATTTCCTGCGATGTCGACGGCTCGCTTGGCCGTACGGAATACCAGTTGAACAACCTGACTTACGGCTGGTGGCAGAACGGCACGATTTATTCTTACACCGATCCGGATTACATGACGCTTGCAAAAGGCGGCTCGTTTAACGCGGCTCAGACGCGGGTTAATGCCGCGGCTATTTCCGGCACCATCTACATGAACTCCGACGACGTCAGCAACGTGGAGACGCAAAAGCTGATGAAATCGCTGCTCACGAACAAAAACGTCAACGATATTGCCCTGATCGGCGAAGCATTCCGCCCGGTTGAAGGCAATACGGGCAACGCCGCGGCGGATATCTTTGTCCTCCAGGACAAGAAGGACTATTACCTTGCCGTGTTTAACTACACGAATGACGCGGTAACGAAAACCGTCGATCTGAAGCGTGCTTTTGGCGTATCGGCAACAACAAAGGTTGAGCTTACGGACGCTTGGACCAACTCCAAAGTCGAAGCGAACGATAATCTCCAGGTAAACCTCGACGGCGCTCAATCCAAGCTCTACAAAGTGAAAATCAAGAAATAAGCTAAAAGGCTGTGCCGGGTAAATCCCGGCACAGCCTTTTGTTATATGGAGTCTTTTGTTTTCCTCCCCACTACACGCGATGCCCCAATGCACCGACCTTAATTTCTCTACGTTGGATTTCGTCCACTAGAATGATGCCGCAATGCCCGAAATTGGCGTGTACGTTGGATTCTATCCAGCGTAAACGTCCAAAAGTGGACTTAGACGCCCAAAACGGCTAATTTCGTTGGATGAACTCCAATGAAGGTTAGCTCCAGAGCTCTAATGCATGAAAAACGTTGGACTATATCCAATGTAGCTGTTGCCGAATCTTCTTTCCAATGCGGTAGAGGTTGACCCCGCACTTGCACTTGAATTCCAAAAACGGCTGTGCCGGGTAAATCCAGCACAGCCGTTTTTTCGCGTCACCCCAAAGTGGTGACGATCCTTTTCCTTGGCAGTGTAAGAACTTAACCTGCAGGTTAAGTGCAGGCGGAGCAATTGAATGGTTCTGTTGAAGTGTAACGTTCGCTTTTGCTCTGGGGATTCCAATCCGCTAGGATTGTTCAAGGAATCCCCGAGCAATGGCGATCGGAAGAACATTTAATTGCGCAGCATGCCCTTTAACCTACCCGCGGAGCGATGTTCTTACTTCCCAGGAATCCGAATCGTCACCGACGTCCCGATTCCAAGTCGACTAAATATCGACACCCCATACGAATCGCCAAACAATAGCTTAATCCGATTATCGACGTTGCGGACGCCGTAGCCGGACAACGTATCCTCGCTTTGCGGCAGATCGCCGCTTGGCATCTTCATCCCCATGCCGTCATCGATGACCTTCAGGATGATGTCTTGTCCCTCGCGGTAAGCCCGGATAATGATGTTAATGCCGCATTCATGATCCCAGATCGCATGATTGATGCAATTTTCCACGAATGGCTGAAGAGTCAGCTTAAGAATCCGGCAAGGCAAGACCGATTCCTCGATATCGTAGTGAACCCGAAGCAGATTGGCGAACCGCACCTGCTGGATCGATACGTAATAACGGGTCAATTGAATCTCCTCGTGGATGGACAGCGTGTTTTTGCCTTTGTTCAGCGAGATCCGGTAAAACTTGGCCAGATCGGTCACCATCTTGTTCATTCGCGGGTCATCGTTGCGGATGGCTAGCGAAGAGATCGAAGCAAGCGAATTATACAGGAAATGCGGATTGATCTGAGCTTGCAGCACGTTAAGCTCCGCCTCCCGCTTGTCGATTTCCTTCATGTAGACATCCGAGATCAGCGAGCTTAGGCGCTGGCTCATTTTTCGCAGCGCATTGCCGATTTGACCGATCTCGTCCCTTCCAAGCGGCCGGATGTCGATAAGCTCGAAGTCCTCCCGTTCGATGCGGCGGATCATGCCAACAAGCTTTTCCATCCGTTTGGTGAACAGCCGTGCGGTGACGTAAATCAGGATAGCCATAAGGCCAAGGCTGACCAACGCGTAAGTCAGTATTCTTTTTGCCGTCAAATGAGCCTTGGACAAGAAGCTGCTGTAGGGAATAAGCGAAACGCTCTTCCAGCCGTATTTGGTCGTGTTGTAGACGACCAGCACCTTCTGGCCTTTATAGGTGCTGTCGAACCGCCCGTTATTTTCGGCGGGGAATGGTTCGGGCAGGTCGATCGGCTGGTTAAGAAGGCTTTTGTCCTTGGCGGACATCACGATGCCTTCTTCATTAATGATCAGCACCGCCTTGTCGCTCGCTTCCTTCTCCATCAGCCGGAAAATATCGGACTCTAGAATATTGATCGTTAAAACGCCGTACGGATTATTCATGCTGCTGATGTTGAGCAGCCGCGTCAGCGTGAACATCGGAGGCTTGTCAGGCTCGGGAGGGGAGGTGACAAACCTTACGTCCCCAAAGCTGCCGCTAAGCGATTTGTAAGCCAGCGAGCTGCGGAATTTCTGATCCATGGATTTGATGTACATGCCGTCCGTGGGCAACGTCTCATTGTTAATATAGATGCTCATGGATTCGATGTCCGGGTTTGTCGTCAGCATGTTGACGAACGAGTTATTGATGTATTTGTAAGCATCAACGAACAGCGACGGATCCTTCGAATAATCGTTGGTCAGATAGGCGCGCATATTGGAGTCCAGATAGAGCGTTGCGGACAGCTTCGTGTACGTGTCCAGCTTGTTTTCAAGGTTGGAATTGATTTGCGCGACCGTAGAGTTCGTATTGGCGATCATCTGCGAAGAAAGCTCGCTGCGAATCGTCTCGTACGAATATTGAACGAAAAAGAGCAGGGGGAGAATGCCCCCGAGCAAAAACATGACGAACAGCTTCTCGCGAAGCCGCCAATTGTATAAAGGATTAATCAGCCATCCGGCCAGCTTCCTCATGATTTAAGACCACCCAGCCTAAAGTTGCAGTTTGCGGTATTCGTTAGGCGTGCTGCCTTTGTGCTTCTGGAATACCGAGCAGAAATAGGAGACATTCTCGTAGCTGACCCGGTGCGCGATATCCCGTACCTTCAGCGACCGGTCCTTCAGCAGCTCCGCCGCGTGATTCATGCGGATTCGGGTCAAGTAATCCAGGATCGTCTCGCCTGTCTTCTCTTTAAAGATGGTCCGCACGTAATTGGGCGACAAATAAACTTCCTTGGCGATATCCTCTACCGTAAGAGGCAGATGATAACGCTCGGCAATCAGCTTCATAATCTGCTCCGCGACCGACTGATGGCGGTCAAGATCGCGCTCGGCTGCGGCTTTCAGCAGCTCCCTGCAGAACCTCAGCGCGTAGGCGTGATAATGGGCGATTGACGGGAGCGACGACAGCTCCTTCCAATGGTCGGCCAGCAGCTGGTCGCGAAGCGGCCCTACCATAAGAGAGGCAAAATGCTGCTCCAGCACGGACAACAGCTGAATAACCGCCCGGACGGCATAGTTCCGCTCGATCCGTTCCTGGCGCATGCCGGAGAACCAATCGTCCAGCAATTGTCCGGCGCGTTCGGCATCGCCGGCTTGCACGGCCGCAATAAGCGAAGCCGAAGTCGCGTCGACCGAGATATCGGTCTGCTTCACATTTTCGCCGGTACCGCCGCGTATAACGGAGCCGGCTTGCCGGTATAGCTTCTCTTCATTAAGTCGCTGCGATTCTTCGAACGCCTCTTTCAACAGATGAAATCCTTTGTATGGGCCTGACAGGCCGATGGTTGCGAAGGCTTCTCCTTCCGAAGTAGCGGCCAGCAGTTCTTCCCGCAGCAGCTCCCAATAAGCCGTCTCCCACTGCTGGGGTTTTCCTTGGAAGAGGACAAACAGCGTGCTTGGTCCGGTCTCAAGCACAATAGCGGCATCCAATCTCCGCCGCAGCAAAGCGCGGGCTGCTTCCGCGGCATCCGCGGTCAAGATGGAGGAAGAGGATGGCTGAGCCTGTTCTTCGTATAATCCGCTAGTTGAGAAAGCGGGAGACTCCACCGTCATGTAAGCGGCACCAAAAGCCTGGTGCGAGAGAAAGCCGGAAGCTCCGTTCTCCCATTGCCGGATCCACTCCATCCGGCGCTCCGGGGAAGGTTCGCGGACGATGCGCAGCAGCAGCCTCTCGAGCTGCCAGCCGCCGCCTTCGCTCGCCAGCTGCTCCTCCTCGAATTTCTTTTTCACTTTCGCAAGGAGCAGAAGCAGCTCCTCCATATCGATCGGCTTCAGCAAATAGCCGGCTGCTTCGATATTAAGAGCGGACTTGATATATTGGAATTCGTTATGTCCGCTTAGATAGATGATTTTGACGCTTTTGTCGATTTGCTTCGCGCGCCTTCCGAATTCCAGCCCGTCCATGATGGGCATGCGCACATCCGTAACGATGATATCCGGTTTCAGCTCGGTAAGCTTAGCCAGCGCTTCCTTCCCGTTGCGTGCTGTCCCAACGACCTGAATGCCGGCCTGCTCCCAAGGAACGTAATGCTCCATGGTTTCCAGCTCGAGCGCTTCATCGTCAACCAGAAGTACTGTATACATGTCGGCACCGCCTTTTTCGATAGAAATAAAACCTCATGATGTACGATGATTCTAGTTTAACGGGTATGCCGTTATTCAACAATGGAGCAAACGGAAGTGTGTGGGATTGGAGCATGAATCGGTAGATCTTAATATAGAACGGCTCCAATGCCGGGCTATAATTAAGTCCATAAAGCGATGCAAACGGAAACTATATTCACGGGAGGGCAACACGATGAACATGCAAACGAAAGCGCATCCACAAAGCACCGGAGCGCTTGCCGTCAAGAGAAACAAAGGCGGTCTGCTGGCGAGGCTCAAGGAACAGCGGCTGCTTTATGTACTGATGCTGCCCGCCATTATCCTGACTCTGATGTTCTCCTATGTGCCGATGTTCGGGTTGTATATGGCCTTCATCAATTATCAGCCGGGCGGGGGAACGTTCTTCAAGCAATTTTTCACGACAGAGTTTGTAGGCTGGCAGTGGTTTAATTACTTCTTCACCAACGGCGATTTCGTACGGATTATGCGAAACACGCTGGCGCAAAGCTTCCTGTCGCTGCTCTTTGGATTCCCGATGCCAATCATTTTGGCGCTTATGATCAATGAGCTGCGAAACGGCTGGTTCAAACGCACGTTCCAGACCGTCTCCTACATGCCGCATTTTATTTCCTGGGTTATCGCGGCAAACATTATTATTACGATGCTCTCGTCGGGCGGCGTAATCAACAACATTCTGACCGGCCTTCATATCGTGAACGAGCCGATTCAGTTCATGCAGAAGGGTCACCTGTTCTGGTGGATTATCGCTTTCTCGAATGCCTGGAAGGACATGGGCTTTAACGCCATTATGTATCTGGCAGCGATTTCGGCGATTAACCCTGAACTGTATGAGGTGGCGAAGGTCGACGGCGCAAGCCGTCTGAAGCAGATGCTCCATATCACGCTGCCGTCCATACGTCCGACCATTATCATTCTCGCGATCCTCGCGATTGGCGGTATTTTGAACGCAGGCTTTGACCAGCAGTACCTGCTCCAGAACAATACGGTTATGGAATACTCGGAAGTTATCGATACCTACACGTACAAGTACGGCCTGCAAAACGGGATGTTCTCCTACGGGGCAGCCGTCGGATTGTTCAAATCGCTTGTGGCTTTCATCCTTGTCATCAGCGTGAATCAGATGGCTAAAAGAATGGAACAGCAGTCGCTGTTCTAGAACAATAACGCAAAGAGGAGAACACGCTATGGTGAAAGACAAAAAAGATTTTCTGTTTATGGCTGCCGTTTACGCCTTTATCGTTGCGATATTTGTGATTACCTTCTATCCTTTCTGGAACATTTTCATTATTTCGTTAAACAGTGCGGAGGATACTCTAAGAGGACATTTGTATCTGTGGCCGAGAGAGTTCAGTCTCAAAAGTTATGAGCAGATCCTTGGCGACAGCGAGATCTGGACGGCCATTCGGGTTACCTTGCTCAGGACCGTCATCGGAACGCCGCTTGCGGTTCTCACGATCAGCATGCTGGCGTTTGCGCTCAGCAAGAAGGAGCTTGTTGCCAACCGATTCTGGACGTTATACTTCGTCTTTACGATGTATTTTGGCGGCGGACTTATTCCGTACTACATGGTACTCAAAAGCTATCATCTGATCGACAACTTTATGGTGTTTATCGTGCCGGGCTTAATGAACGTGTTCTATATGATCATCGTCCGGACGTTTATGCAAGGGCTGCCGCAGGAGCTGGACGAGTCGGCCAAGATGGACGGAGCGAATTATCTCCAGATTTTCTTCCGCATCATTTTGCCGCTGACAACGCCGGTACTCGCGACGATTGGCCTGTTCACGGCGATCAGCCACTGGAATTCCTGGTTTGACTCGTACGTGTTTACGTACAACCCGGATTTGAAAACGCTGCAGGCCGTGCTTGTCAAAATCCTTAACCAGTACCAGACCGGTTCCATGGTTGGCGATGCGCAGGCGATGGCGAATTCGGCGAAACGCATGCAAGTATCCCCGGATACAATCCGGATGGCGGCGACCATGGTTGCAACGCTTCCTATTATTATGGTGTATCCGTTCCTGCAAAAATATTTCGTTAAAGGCATGACGCTGGGCGCGGTTAAAAGCTAATCCGCCCGGCTTAGCAAGGCCAGATTAAGGATGAGGGGGTGCGTTCCGGCCGGGGATGCCCTGGCAGCTTGCCAATGCTATTATAAGTCCAAGATCAATCATAGGGGGATTACAGTATGAACTCGAAAAAATGGATGCTGTCTTTGCTTACGGCGGTTATGTCGGTTTCCTTGATTTCCGCTTGTTCTTCGAATTCATCGGATAAACCAAGCAGCAACTCGAACACGGGATCGGCGAATACCGGCACCAATGACAGCGCGACAAAGGATCCAAGCACGGACCCGATTACGATTACCTTCTTTGATAAAAATACAGGCGACAAGTTTGACAACGCCATTGCCAAAGAGATTACAAAGCGTACCGGCGTAACAATCGAGATTCAACAGCCGACGGGCAACCCGACGGAAAAGCTGAACCTGATGCTGGCGAGCGACGATTTGCCCGACATGATCATGTTCGACCGCTCCAGCGACCTGGTAGCGAAATATACGGAAGCGGGCTCGATTATCCCGCTCGACGATCTTATCGAGAAATACGGTCCGGATGTCAAAGAAATGTACGGCGACGTTCTGAACAAGACGCGTTACAAGGACGGCAAGAACTACTACCTGTCCAACTGGTACGGTCTTGAGCATGAGCCGGTGTTCGGCTTCAACATGCGCAAAGACATCGTGAAGGAGCTTGCTCCGGACAAAGCGGATGGCGGCGTGCCGTTTACGCAAAGCGAATTCAAGCAGCTTCTGACCGACTTCAAAGCGAAATATCCGCAAATGGACGGCAAGGATACCATCGCTCTGACGATGGACGGCGAGAACTGGGGCGGAACGCTGGGCACGTTCAAAGGGATGTTTGGCCTGATGCCTTACTACGAGCATGACGGCAAGCTGCAATACGACGTGAAGGATCCGAAGTACAAGGATATGATTCTGTACATGAATGATCTGTACCGTTCCGGCTTGATGGATAAGGAATGGGCAATCAACAAACGCCAAGTGTGGGAGCAAAAGATCGCTACGGGCACTATTTTCTCCTCGACAGGCGCTTACTGGGATCTTGGCAACTCCAACACCATCCTCAAAAAGGATAAGGGCGATGAATCGCAGCTGTTCGCGTACAAAGTGGTTGCAGACGGCGTAGATCCTTCGAAAACAACTTACGGCGGCCGCAGCTCGCTTGGCTGGGATGCCATTGCGATCACGAAGAAGAACAAAAATCCGGAACGCACGATGCAATTCATTAACTTCCTCGCAAGCGAAGAAGGCCAATACCTGCTCATGTGGGGGATTGAAGGCACGCACTGGGATATGAAGGACGGCAAGCATGTGCCGCGTCCGGAAACCCTGCAAGCATTCAAAGACGACTGGGCTGCTTATACGAAAGAAACGGGTATCCGCAAATGGACTTGGTTCATCAAGAACGGTCCTGGCAAAGACGGTACGCCTTATGACCTTCCAGGCCGTTATGAGCGTTCACCGATCGACCAAATGGCAATCAAAAACCTGTCGGACAGCGTATTCGATACCGCGATTTATGACGGCATAAGCCCGCAAGGCGGCACGCCGGAAGCTCTGTCCGAGCAAAAAATCAGCGATATTACGAAGCAGGCGATCACAAAAGCGATTATGGCGCCTACGGCAGACGAAGCAAGCTCGATTTTTGACAAAATGCTGTCGGATATGAAAGCTGCTGGCGACGAAAAAGTGGAAGCGGTCTATACAACGAATTATGAATCCCGCAAACAACTTTGGAACTAATTAGGATGATCTATTTAAATAAGCAGTAGAAGGAGAAGGCCAGCCGTGCTGGCCTTTTTCCTTCCATCATCAGGCTATGAATCTATGGACGAATGGGAGCGAAGAAATGATGACGACGGAGATGGGGCAATTCAAGCTGGAGCAGGCTGCAGGAATGTTTGCGGCGGATAACGGGCTGCTGAAGGTAACGGCAAATACGGAAGACGGCACGCTTGCGCTTGCCTGGAAGAGCGGGCAGACGATGACGGGTTTTTACGCGGAAGCGCGCGTTGGCAGCGCCGTTGTCCGTTCTTCCTGGTACGGTGGGCATGCGGTTCAGGAGAGCTTGGTTCAAGAGATTGAGGACGGCTTTGGCAAAGGGATTCGCTTCAGCTTTGAGCATACGGAGCCGGGCAAGCCGTCGCTGAAGCAGCACATCCGCTTGTATCAAGGTCTGCCTTACGCCTTGATTGAGCTTGAGGCGGCAGACTCGCAGGAATGGGAAACCAATGAGTTGACGCCTCTAGCCTCGTACTTGAATGACAACGGCGTGCTTGATTTCGGCGACGGCTCGAAGGAAGAAATCCGCTCGCTGTTTATTCCGTTTGATAATGACAAATGGGTGCGTTTTGGTTCCCACGCCAATCCGTCCAGCGTCCGCAGCTATGAAGTAACGGCAATCTACCGCGCGGAATCGCGCCGCGGCTTCGTGATCGGTTCGGTTACCCATGATACATGGAAAACGGCTATTGACGTGGAAGGCACCTTCACCGAAGCCATTGGCCGCCTGCGGGTAATTTCTGGCGTATCGGATCTGCAGACTCGCGACACGGTTCCGCACGGTTCGCTCCGCGGCACCTCCATTGTATCGCCGACGATTCTTGTAGGCGCTTACGACGATTACCGCGAAGGCATGGAGGCTTACGGCAAAGCCAATGCGGTCATTCAGCCTGCTCTTTCCTGGAACGGCGGCGTTCCGATGGGCTGGAACAGCTGGTCGGCTGTTATGACGAAGCTGGACTACGACGTGTATACGCATACTTCCGACTTCTTTGCGAAAGAGCTGCAGCAAAACGGATTCGCCGATCAGGAGGGTAGCTTGTACGTCAACTTCGACGCCTTCTCCGACAATCTGAAGGAAGGCGAGCTTGAGGATGCGGTACGCCGCGTGAAGGCGAACGGACAAAAGCCGGGAACGTACTACACGCCGTTTGCGTTCTGGGGCAGCAACCCGGATACGCCGGTGGAAGGCACGAACGGTACGGTTCTGTACCGGGAAATTTTGCTGAAGGACGAGTCCGGCAATCCGCTGCCGAAGCTGGACGGGGCCTTTCCGATCGATCCTTCGCATCCTGAAGCGATTGCGCGCATTATGCGCAAGCTTGATCAGGTTACGGCTGCCGGCTTCGAGTATTTGAAAATGGACTTCCTGGCGCATGGCGCAATGGAAGGCGTCCATCACGATCCTTCCATTCGCACGGGCATCCAGGCGTATAATTACGGCATGGCGGCTATCGCAGAAGCGTTAAGTCCGGAGAAGCTTGGCCGTCCTTTCCTGATCAATTTGTCGATCGCTCCGCTGTTCCCGCACGGTTACGCGCATAGCAGACGCGTATCCTGCGATGCCTTCGGCATGATCGGAGACACGGAATATATGCTTAACGCGCTGACGTACGGCTGGTGGATCAGCGACAATCTGTACCGCTTTAACGATCCGGACCATATCGTTCTGTTCAAGAGCGACAATCAGCGGGCGACGACGGAGCATGAAGGGCGCAGCCGCCTGAACTCCGGCGTTATCTCAGGTACTTCGCTGCTCCTTGGCGACGATTACCGGATGGAGGAAGCGGCGGAACGCGCTAAAGCCTGGATGACCAACCGGGAAGTCATGGCGCTGGCAAGACGCGGCGAGTCCTTCCGTCCGGCCGAAGGCCGAAGCGGCATGGGCGGCGAGGATCTGTATTCCCTCGCCGGCGATGGCGGTACATGGGTGGCCGTCTTCAACTTCGACGGGGAGAACGGGAAGTCGAAAGCAATCGATCTATCCCGCGTCGGCATCGACGGCGCCAAGGGCTTGACGGTCCGCGATTTGTGGAGCGGGGAATCGTACAGCCTGAAGCCGGGCACCTCCGAGCATACGGTTGAGCTGGAGCCGGCCGAGTCGAAGCTGCTGTTCTATATTTAATAGAAGAGGCGGTGCAGGGGATATCCTGCACCGCTTTATTTTGTTGCTGCCCGCTGTCTGATGCAGCTTGTCTCCTCTCTATCGCAACCTTCCTTCCCGGAAAATAGAACACCCCGATCACGGCACGTGCACGAGTGCCGAAATCGGGGTGTTCTTCATCCCTGGATGATATCTATTCCCGAATTATAGATGAAATAGATTTGTGCTTGAATCCGCTAAAGCAAGGACAAATAAACAGGCAGAAGCGATGCTGCCTGAATAATCTGTAGAATAACAGAAGGGAGGGATACTCATGAGCAAAGTGAGCAAAGTTTCTAAAGCACAAGTAAAGAAGCTGGTCGGCAAACCCATTTATGCGGTTCGCAAAGACGGATCTGTCGTTACGGGCAAGCTTGTGGAACTGCGGCACAACAAGCTCGTATTAGCACCTCTGAAAAAAGAAAAGGGGAAAGTCGTTCGGACGAAAGCGATTTTGCCGCTTGTATTGTTTGATCTGCTGGCGATCGGTACGCTTGGATTCTGGGGCGGCGGCGGCGGTTGCGGATGCGGCAACGCTGGCTGCGGCGGATGCGGTGGCGGTGGCTACGGCGGCGGATACGGTGGCGGCTATGGCGGTGGCTATGGCGGCGGATACGGCGGTGGCTACGGCGGCGGCTATGGCAGCGGATACGGCGGCGGCCCGTACGGTGGCGGCGGATTCTTTTAATAGTAAGGATAAGATGAGGAAGCAAGCGGCTTAATCATCTCATAGCAGCGGAGCTCCGGATGGTACTGGATGGCCTGATAGCCAAGGCGGGTGTACAGATTTTTGGCCCTGGCATTAATGTCGTCCACGAAAAGTCTGGACGCTCTGCAGTTTTGGGTTAAGCCGTAAGCTTCGGCGGCCAGCAGCAGCTTACGGCCCCATTGCCGGTTACGGTGATCCGGATGGACAACAAGCATATCCAAATACAGAATTTCCCCCGTGATTTCGAAGCGGATAAAGCCGTAAGGCTTACTTGTTTTTCCTTCTGAGGCTACATAGGTGACACCCCGGCGGAAGCGTACGGGAAGATCCCGTATCGTCTGGGCGTCCAGAGGATGCGCGGTATGCGACATCGGTATAAGCTCAGCTTGTATGAGACGGAATATTTCTTTATCGTCTGTTTTGGGATTACGTGCTCGTATCATCAGCGATCCCTTCCTGACCGAATGAAATTGCCGAAAATGGGCTATGTTATTGTATGATCGGCTGGCGAAATATGCCTCACACAATTTTTCAAATTGTTAGGCACATTAGCTTGACGAACAGATGTGCAAGGCATATAATAAAGAAAATCTTATCCAAGCATATGTTATCGGCAATGATGAGGACGAAGTGTTAAGGGCTCTTTTGCTCAGAGAGCGGATGGATCAGCTGCAACCATCGCCAAAAACCCTTTTCTACGAGCTCACCTCGGAGCTGTTTTCCTGAAAAGCAACACTGTCAATGTTGGCTATTAGGGAAAATCGCAAGACACGCGTTATTGTGTCAAAGGTATGGGCGTTTTGTGCGCACACGTTCATTACCTATGGAGGTTGTACATCGCAAGATGTATAACGAATTTGGGTGGTACCACGGAAGATATAACCTTTCGTCCCTCAGGCTTCGCTATATGAAGCTGGAGGAACGAAAGGTTTTTTTGTTGTTTTCGAGAGGAGGATGACTAATGGTCACGCAAAGTGCAACGCTGAAGTCAAAAGAAGAAGTTATGGAACGGATGAGAAAGCCTGAAGTAATTTCCGGTTCTGAAATATTACTCCGCAGTTTGGTGCTGGAAGGCGTCGATTGCGTGTTTGGTTATCCGGGCGGCGCCGTATTGTACATTTACGATGCGATGCACGGGTTCTCCGATTTCAACCACGTTCTCACAAGACATGAACAAGGCGCGATTCACGCAGCGGACGGTTATGCGCGCGCAAGCGGCAATGTCGGCGTATGTATCGCAACATCCGGTCCGGGCGCAACCAACCTCGTAACGGGGATTGCGACAGCCTATATGGACTCTGTACCGCTCGTTGTCATTACGGGTAATGTTATTTCGTCCCTGATCGGCACGGACGCATTCCAAGAAGCGGACATTACGGGCATTACAATGCCAATCACGAAGCACAGCTACATGGTCCGCGACGTTGAGGATCTTCCGCGCATCATCCATGAAGCCTTCCATATCGCGAACACTGGCCGTAAAGGTCCGGTACTGATCGATATTCCGAAGGATGTATCGGCGGCAAAAACGTTGTTCAAACCGGTAACGGAAGTGAACATCCGCGGTTATAACCCAACGATCTCGCCTAACAAGCTGCAAGTCGACAAATTGATCAAAGCGATCGAAGCGTCCGAGCGTCCGCTCATTCTTGCAGGCGGCGGCGTAGTGTACTCCGGAGCGCATGAAGAGCTGCTGGAGTTCGTAACGAAAACCGATATTCCGATCACGACAACTTTGCTTGGTCTCGGGGGCTTCCCAAGCGGCAATGATCTGTGGCTCGGCATGCCGGGTATGCATGGTACGTACACGGCGAACAAATCGATTCAAGCTGCGGATCTCCTCATTAATATCGGGGCTCGCTTCGATGACCGCGTAACGGGCAAGCTCGCGGGCTTCGCGCCACTCGCGAAAATCGTTCACATCGATATCGATCCGGCGGAGATCGGCAAGAACGTTCCGACCGATATTCCAATCGTAGGCGACGTAAAAACGGTTCTGCAGCAGGTTAACCAGCTTGCGAAACGGGCGGACAAGGCAGATGCTTGGCGCCAGCAGATTCAAGAATCGAAAGCGCAATATCCGTTCAGCTACAAGGATTCGGATGTTGAACTGAAGCCGCAATGGGTTGTGGAGCTGATCCACGAAACAACGGGCGGCGACGCTATCGTAACAACGGACGTAGGCCAGCATCAGATGTGGGCTGCGCAATACTATAAATTCAACAAACCACGCTCGTGGGTAACCTCCGGCGGTCTCGGCACAATGGGCTTCGGCTTCCCGTCCGCGATTGGCGCCCAAATGGCGAATCCGGATCGTACCGTTGTATCGATCAACGGTGACGGCGGCATGCAAATGTGCGCGCAAGAGCTTGCGATTTGTGCCATCAACAACATTCCGGTTAAGGTTGTTATCCTGAACAACCAGGTGCTGGGCATGGTTCGTCAATGGCAGGAGCTGATCCACGAGAACCGTTTCAGCCATATCGATCTGGCAGGCAGCCCCGACTTCGTTAAGCTGGCAGAAGCTTACGGCGTGAAAGGCTTCCGCGCTTCGAACAAGGAAGAGGCGAAAGCTGTATGGGAAGAGGCGCTTCGCCATCCGGGCCCTGCAGTTGTCGAGTTTGTTGTTCGCAGAGACGAGAATGTATACCCGATGGTAGCGCAGGGTAGCACGATCGATCAGATGATCATGGGGGATGCAGAATGAAAAAGCACACGATCGCAGTTATTGTCAACGATCAGCCCGGCGTTCTGCAGCGCGTATCCGGCTTGTTCGGACGCCGCGGCTTCAATATTGAGAGCATTACCGTAGGCGCAAGCGAAGAGCAGGGCTTGTCCCGTATGGTTATCGTCACAACAGGCGATGACCATACGCTCGAGCAAATCACAAAACAGCTGTACAAGCTGATTGATGTCATCAAAGTTATCGATTTGAGCTCCAATCCGATGGTTTCCCGCGAGCTTGCGCTTATCAAAGTAAGCGCGGAGCCTTCGGCCCGTCCCGAAATTCTGGGCGTAGTAGACACTTTCCGCGCAGCGGTAGTGGATATCGGCACTCATTCGCTTATCGTACAAGTTATTGGCGATACCGAAAAAATCGATGCCATGGTAGAGCTGCTGAAGCCTTATGGCATCCGCGAGCTTTCCCGTACTGGCGTAACAGCGCTTAACCGCGGTAACGTGCGTTAATAGCAGGTTTTACAAAAAAATGAGCAATGTCCCGTTTTGAACGGGGGTTTAAGGGGAGAATTTATAGGGTCCATTCTCTGCTTAAACACCCGTTCAAAAGGGTTAAATTAAAGGAGGCAATCATTAAAATGGCAGTTACATTGTATTATGAAAAAGACGCGGATCAAGGCGTACTTCAAGGTAAGACAATCGCAGTTATCGGTTACGGCAGCCAAGGCCACGCGCAAGCGCAAAACCTTCGCGACAGCGGCCTGAAAGTCGTTATCGGCCTTCGTCCGGGTAAATCCGCAGACGTTGCAGCAAAAGACGGTTTCGAAGTATTGACTGTAGCTGAAGCGACTAAAGTTGCTGACGTTGTTCAAATTTTGCTCCCTGACGAAACCCAAGCGAAAGTATACGCGGAAGAAATCGAACCAAACCTGAAAAAAGGCGCGGCTCTGATGTTCTCCCACGGCTTCAACATTCACTACGGCCAAATCGTGCCAAGCAAAGATACAGACGTATTCCTGGTAGCTCCTAAATCCCCTGGTCATATGGTTCGCCGTACATACCAAGAGGGCTTCGGCGTTCCTGGTCTGATCGCAATCCACCAAGATGCTTCCGGCAACGCGAAAGCAATTGGTCTTGCTTACGCAAAAGGTATCGGCTGTACCCGTGCAGGCGTTATCGAAACTTCCTTCAAAGAAGAAACAGAAACAGACTTGTTCGGTGAGCAAGCCGTATTGTGCGGCGGCGCTTCCGCGCTCGTTAAAGCAGGCTTCGAAACTCTGGTTGAAGCTGGCTACGCTCCGGAAATGGCTTACTTCGAGTGCTTGCACGAGCTGAAGCTGATCGTTGACCTGATGTATGAAGGCGGTCTGGCTACAATGCGCGACTCGATCTCCAACACGGCTGAATACGGCGACTATGTAACTGGTCCTCGTATCGTTACGGAAGAAACGAAAAAAGAAATGAAACGCGTTCTGGAAGACATCCAATCCGGCCGCTTCGCACGCGACTTCATCCTTGAAAACCAATCGAACCGTGCTATGCTGACAGCTACTCGCCGCAACGAGGCTGCTCATCCAATCGAGCAAACTGGTAAACAGCTGCGCGAACTGATGCACTGGATCAAGAAGTAATAAAATCATAACCCGCAGATAAATTATCCCGGTTCGCCGGAGTGCGCGTAGGTTAGGGTCAACCTGCCTGTCACGCGCTCTGTGCGGCCGGGATGATTCTGTTCCCGGAGGTGTAAGGCACAAATGCGAAAAATTTATATTTTTGACACGACGCTTCGCGATGGAGAGCAATCTCCCGGTGTTAACCTGAACACGAAGGAAAAGGTTGAGATCGCGCTTCAGCTTGAGAAGCTTGGCGTTGACCGGATTGAAGCAGGCTTCCCTGCGGCTTCCCCTGGAGACCTCGCGGCGGTAAACGCGGTTGCGAGCGCAGTTAAGAATGCTACGATTATTGGCTTGTCACGCTCCCGCGAACAGGATATCGACGCGGTACGTGAAGCGCTGAAAGGCGCGCAGGATCCATCCATTCACGTTTTCCTTGCAACAAGCCCAATCCACCGCAAGCATAAGCTTCGGATGGAGAAGGAGCAGGTGCTGGAAACGGCTGAACGTGCGATCACTTACGCGAAGAAGTATTTCAGCAAAATCGAATTCTCGCTTGAGGATGCAGGACGTACCGAATTGGATTTCGTGTGCCAAATGACGGATATGGCGATTCGCGCGGGAGCTTCCGTCGTGAATCTTCCGGATACGGTTGGTTATTTGAATCCGCTTGAATACGGCAATATCTTCAAGACGGTGAAGGAAAATGTGCCAAACATCGAAAAAATCCAGCTCAGCGCTCACTGTCATGACGATCTCGGCATGGCAACGGCTAACGCTCTTGCGGCTATCCTGAACGGTGCCGACCAGATCGAAGGTACGATCAACGGTATCGGCGAACGTGCGGGTAACACGGCACTTGAGGAAGTGGCTCTGGCGCTCGAGACGCGTTTCGATTATTTTGGCGCAAAAACGGGTCTGAACCTGCAGGAAATCGCGAGAACAAGCCGCCTTGTCAGCAAGCTGACCGGTATGGTCATCCCTGGCAACAAAGCGATTGTTGGCGCCAACGCGTTTGCTCACGAGTCCGGCATTCACCAGGACGGCATGCTGAAGGAGAAAACGACTTACGAGATTATTTCCCCGGAAACGATCGGTCTTCGTGATTCGAAGCTTGTTCTTGGCAAGCACTCCGGACGCCATGCGTTCCGCGAGAAGCTGATCGACCTCGGCTACGAGCTGGACGAAGAAGCGGTTAACGTTGCTTTCGCGAAGTTCAAGGATTTGGCTGACCGCAAGAAGCATGTTACGGATGAAGATATTCGTGCCTTCTTGGAAGAGAAGCTGGTCGATACGCCGGAGGTTTATACGCTTGAAGCGATTCAAGTCAGCTACGGCAACCAATCGACGCCTAGCGCTTCGGTTCGCATCCGTACAGCGGAGAGCGAGACTCGCGAAGAAGTCGCTATCGGCAACGGCTCCGTAGACGCGATCTACAACGCGATTGATAAAGTAACGGCTGAAGCGGTTGAGCTTGAGGATTACTCCATCAAGTCCGTATCGCAAGGCAAGGATGCGCAAGGCGAGGTGCACGTGGTGCTGAAGCAGGACGATATTTCCGCCCAAGGCCGCGGTCTCAGCACGGACATCCTTGAAGCAAGCGCACGCGCTTATATCGACGCTCTTAACCGACTTATCGAGAAGCGCAAGTCCCCGGGACGCCGCGACAAGATGAGCTTGATCTAAGAAGCCATAGTACCGACAAAAGCCAAACCGAAAAGGTCTATTCAGACTTTCTCCGTTTGGCTTTTGCGATGAAAGGAGCGGAATAAATGATTACCGAGACGCTGCAGACATCAAGAAGAGACGAAATGATCGACATTACGCGCAAGGTGGCCTCTATTGTTGCCCGCGAAGGTATCCAGAATGGACTTGCTATTGTGTATTGTCCGCATACGACGGCCGGGATTACGATTCAGGAGAATGCCGATCCGGATGTGAAGCATGATATCCTGATGAGGCTGAACGAGGTATATCCCTGGGAGCACCCGAAATACCGCCATGCGGAAGGGAATACGGCCTCCCATCTGAAGGCGCTGACGACCGGGACAAGCCAGACGGTTATCATTAACGGCGGCAAACTGGTGCTTGGCACGTGGCAGGGCATTTATTTCTGCGAGTTTGACGGGCCGCGAACCCGCCATTTTCATCTCAAACTTATTGAAGGGTAAAGCAGGTTAACTGCCTTTATAAGCAGCACCTATAAAGATGATAGATTTTATATCTTGGTTTTCATGCTAGAAATGTGGTACAAATGATAACAGTATGAGAATAGCTTAATAGAGCGAATACGAGGAGTGTTTAATTATGTCAGAAGTAAAAAAAATCGCTGTCATCGCCGGCGACGGTATCGGCCCAGAGGTAGTTGGCGAGGCGCTTAAAGTTATGAAAAAAACCGAAGAACTTTTCGGTTACCAATTCGAATTCGAGCATGGTCTGTTCGGCGGTATCGCAATCGACGAGAAAGGCACTCCGCTGCCTCAAGAAACGCTTGATATTTGCAAAAAGGCTGACGCTGTATTGCTCGGCGCTGTTGGCGGTCCGAAATGGGACAACAACTCGAAAGAGCTTCGTCCGGAAACAGGTCTGCTCGGCATCCGTAAAGCACTGGGCTTGTTCTCGAACATCCGTCCAGCTAACGTATTCGACTGTCTGAAAGAAGCATCGACGCTGAAGCCTGAAGTTCTCGAAGGCACTGACCTGATCGTAGTCCGCGAGCTGACTGGCGGCATCTACTTCGGCGAGAAATTCCGCCGCGAAGGCGCAAACGGCGAAGAAGCCGTGGATACTTGCGTATACAATGTGCAAGAAGTTGAGCGTATCGTTCGCCAAGCCTTTGACATCGCAATGACACGCAGCAAGCGTCTAGCTTCCGTAGACAAAGCAAACGTTCTGGAAACTTCCCGTCTGTGGCGCGAAGTGGTTAACCGGATTGCTCCCGAATATCCGGAAGTTGAACTCGAGCATGTTCTCGTAGACAACTGCGCGATGCAATTGCTCCGCCGTCCGTCCAGCTTCGACGTTATCGTAACGGAAAACATGTTCGGCGACATCTTGAGCGACGAAGCTGCTATGCTGACAGGTTCGATCGGCATGCTCTCCTCCGCTTCCCTTGGCGAAGGCAGCTTTGGCCTGTACGAGCCGGTACACGGCTCCGCTCCTGACATTGCCGGTCAAGGCATCTCGAACCCGATTGCGACGATTCTTTCCGTTGCGCTTATGTTCCGCCTGACATTTGGCTATCATGAAGCAGCTCAAGTCATTGAAGATGCGGTTAAAAACGTTCTTGACGCCGGTCACCGTACGGGCGACATTGCCGTGGACAAGAGCTCCGCAATCGGTACAACAGCAATGGGCGATCTGATCGTTGCTGCAATGAAAAAATAAGCAATTCCTTATTTATAATAATTATAAATAAATATTGATTCCAATATTGACTTTATTCTAGGCTAGTGTTACTATTCTATAAGTAAGTCACGGCTTAATAGTGACATTAACTATAAAAATTGTTGGATAGGTTAAGGAGGAATTGTATTATGGCAGAGCGTTTGGTTGGCCGTCCGGCTCCAGATTTCAAAATGGATACGGCAACAGGTGACGGTAAAGATTTCGGAACAGCATCCCTTGCTGATTACAAAGGTAAATGGCTGGTATTGTTCTTCTACCCACTCGACTTCACATTTGTATGCCCAACTGAAATTACAGCTTTGAGTCTTGCTTTCGAGCAATTCAAAGCTCTGAATACAGAAGTTCTTGGCGTTTCCGTTGACAGCAAGCACAGCCACCGTGCTTGGATCAACACTCCAGTTAACGACAATGGCCTTGGCGAGTTGAACTTCCCGCTGGCTGCCGACATCACTAAGAGCGTTGCTCGTGACTACGGCGTCCTGATCGAAGAAGAAGGCGTTGCATTGCGCGGCCTGTACATCATCGATCCTGAAGGCGAAGTGAAATACCAAGTCGTTAACCATAACGACGTAGGCCGCAGCGTTGACGAAACGCTCCGCGTATTGCAAGCTCTGCAATCCGGCGGTCTGTGCCCAATGAACTGGAAACCAGGTCAACAACATCTGGTTGCGAAATAAGTTCTTCTAAGCTGGAAAAAGCCCGTACCACAATGTGGTACGGGCTTTTTTTGTTTTTTGGCCGCGCGGAGGTAAATCCTGGTTTGCATGTAGAAAGAAGCCGGATTATGCTTGTAAAGCAGGAATTTCGGCAGGAAGAAGCGAATAAGTTTGAGAAGTAAGCATGCGCTGGTTAAGTTAATTCCTACGAAATAAGAATTGTCGCCGAAACCGCGAAAATTCTTAGCTGATCCTTACGAAGCAGAATTGTCGCCGAAACCGCGAAATTCTTTTAGGAGGTTGTCGCCCGATGAGCTTTTGTTGTGGAGCAAGTATGATCGGAACGAAAGGCACATTGAAGCATATGCGAACTCACATTCATAATGTACCGATTCTTTTCTGTCCTGTATGCCATCGCGTAGAGATACATTATTTGATTGAGAATGAATATGAAATATTGGCTGAGTATGCCCATGGGGACGGAGCCGCCGAAGTTGACTTCCAGGATTACGTGGAGCAGGAAGGCAAAGCGCTTTATGAGAATTGCGTTAATCACGAGAATGAGGATCCCATGGAGGTTGTATTGAGTCAAATCGATATTTCGCTTGATCTGCTCACCTTTGCGAAGCAGATTGGCGACGAGGCATGGGAAAACGAGCTTAAGACACGTCTTGGGATGTTAAGCGGAAGACGAAATAAACTACGGCAGCGACGAACTTCTGTTTAACTTTATTGCACGACCAAAGTTAAGCCTCCGGGTCGGGGGCTTTTTTTTCTAAGCATAATAACGGCTTTACCATAGATTTCTCATATTTATTCTCATATTTCTAACATTTGCTAAGACAGAACCCCCTGAAAACAAAAGCAAGGTATCGAAACTTATATAGAGAGGAGGATACTCTTCATGTTTAAACGGTTTTTGCGGAAATCAGCCGCTGAAGCTGCTAATGACGAAAGATTAGCTCCCGAACAGATTATTAAACGAATTCATGACGGCGATGACCAATTGAGGGAAAAGTTTATTTCCGATTACAAGCCGTATGTAGCGAAGGTGACGAGCGGATTCTGTAAGCGGTTCGTCGATCCCACGCGCGATGATGAGTTTAGCATAGCCTTAACGGCATTTAATGAAGCGATCACGCAGTTTTCCCCGGAGTCGGGCAGGTCTTTCCTTAGCTTTGCAGAGACGGTCATGCGCCGCAGGCTTATTGACTATGTGCGCAAAGAGCAGCGTCATCTCAAGACGGTGCCGTATACGGCCTTTGATCAGCAGGATGAAGAGGAACAGACTTACAACCCGATTGATACCAAAATGGCTATGCATGCTTACCAGCTGAAGCAAGACGGTGATGACCGGCGGCTTGAAATAGAGGAATATACGAAGGAACTGCAGCAGTTCCAGATTTCCTTCATGGAACTCGCCGACAGCTCGCCGAAGCATGCCGATTCCCGCCTGCTTCTGCAGGGTATCGCGCAGACGCTTGCGAGTCAGCGGGAGCTGTTTGCCCAGCTGTATGTAACGGGCAAGCTTCCGGTCAAAGAGCTGACGGAGCTATGCGGCGTATCGAGGAAAACGGTAGAACGCAACCGAAAATATATTATTGCCATCTCGCTTATTTTAAACGGTACATATCCGTATTTATCCGATTACTTAAACATTTCAGTACCAATGCCAGGGAAGGAGGCGGGATTATGAAACGAGGGATTGTTCTCTCCATAGAAAACAAGAAGGCAGTCGTCATGACGGCGGATGGCCAATTCATTTCAATCCCGCGTCAAGCCCATATGCGAATCGGGGAGGAAGCAGCGATTCCGGCGGAGACGGACGCCATGCCAAGACGTAACCCTAAGAGAGTCTACTGGTATTCCGGGGCAGCGGCAGCTATCCTGCTTTTCTTTATCCCCTTCTTCTATTTGACTACGGCAGAAGCTCATCCCGTCGTTGCATATGTGAGCCTTGACATAAATCCAAGCATTGAGCTGGGCGTGGACAAACAGCAGCGCGTGCAGGAGCTTAGCGGACTTAATCGTGACGGACAAGCGATCGTAAGCAAAATCAGCTATAAGGGCAAGTCTATCGAAGAGGTTGCCGCCTCCATTATGAGCACGGTTGCGGCAGAGCATTATTTGGATAAACCGGATAAGGATATTGTCATTACAAGCTATATGCTGGAGGATAAAAGCTCCGGAAAAGAGCTGGAAAAGACGGTGACCGACGCTGTCGATCAGAAGGTTCAAGAGACGATTAAGCAGATTAACGCGGCTAAGGAGCCTAACGTAACGGTGCTCTCCGTTCCTACGGAAGTACGCGAGGAAGCATCCCAGAATGGCATTTCTTCGGGTAAGATGGCCGTTTATCTCATAGCCAAGGATGAAGGCTACAATATTGAGCTTGAGCAAATCAAGGCACAATCCCTTGCCGAAGCGACAAAGGCAGCGGGCGGCGTGAAGAAAATCGTGGAAAAGGGCGCCAGCAAAGAGAAGCTGAAAGAGCTTGCCGTCAAGGAAAAGCAAAACAAATCGCAAGCAACGGCTACACCGGCTGCGGATAAATCCCAATCCTCGCAAGGCGTGGGCGCAACCATCAATAAGACGGCGCCTATTAAGCCAACCGAGACTCCGCTGAAGCATCCGACGAGACCGTCTCATGCCGAAAAACCGTCTTGGTCCAAAGAAAACAACTCGAATAAACCTTCCCGTCCCGCGAAGCCGGTATCTCCAAACAAGCCATCTGGCCCGGATAAGGAGAAATGGCAGAACGGGAATTGGTCTAACCATGGAAATTCGGGTAAAGACGGCGATGACGACAAAAATGACGATAAAAAAAACAATAATGCGGTGAACGGCTCGAGTAAGCTGGAGAAGTGGAATTGGCAAAACGATGATAACGAGAATGACGATGACCAGGGAAATGGCCGCAAGAATAACCACAAAGACAATAAGAAAGACAAGGACCGGGAGGACCACAACGATCGGGATAAATAAAAACTCGAATCATAGGACGTTGGGCACGGGAAAAAAGTCGGTTTTTCGCTGGAAAACAGGCCCATTTTTCGACAAAGTCTCCGATTGACAGCTATTGGCAATAAATCCTATGATAATAGAGATATGTAAGGTTGTTAAATGTTGTAAATCGTTGTGGCCGGGGAGGGTTGATGATGCATTCCATTAGAAAGCGCTATTTCCCGGCGCTTGCCGAATATATTCGTGGCGGCGAGGAGCAGTCCCTCTACAAAGCATCAGAACTCGGTAAAGACATTAAGGGGTTCAACCCTGAGGAGATTATTGCTGTTCACGAGGAAAGTATCCAGTATTTGGCCGCCAATGTGGAATCCGAAGAAGCGTTAAAGCTTTATAATCAATCGTTCATGTTTCTTATAGAAGTGATGGTTGCCCACAGAATGAATGAAGTACCGGCCGAGACGGTCGAACAGAAGTTTTCGGATATGCGCGAGAGGCTTTTTCTTTCCAACCGCTCCTTCGAGATGGTTAAACATAAGTATGAGAATGTCCTCCAGCATATGGACAGCGGCATTGCGTTATTTGACAGCGACGGATTTTGTCATTTATCAACGTTCGGATGGCTAAGCTTCTGGATATTCCACGTAAAACATTAGTCGGCTGCAATTTGCGGGAGATTCTGCTGCATCCGCTGCTGAAGCGTTCTACCAAACGCGTTATCCTCCGCTTACATAAGGAAATGATTCTGAAGCGGAATGTGTACTACGAGTTCCAGGACAAGGACGGCAAGCATTTGCTTGTGTCCTTTACTTACGGCGATCAGATGAACGGCGACTTTTTGATCAGCGTAAAGGATGTTTCCGAGTATAAGCAAATCGAGCAGACTGCCCTGCAAAATGACAAGCTGGCGATGCTGGGCCGGATTGCGGCTGCGATTGCTCATGAGATCCGTAACCCGCTCACGTCCATTCGCGGGTTTATTCAATTGTTGCGGCCCTATCTCATGCAGCTTGGGAAGGAAGAATACGCCCGGATTATTCTTACGGAGATCGACCGGGCGAACGATATTATTTTCGAATTCCTGAATTCATCCAAGCCTTCCGCGCCAATGAAGAAGTCGGTATCGATCAACCGGCTTGTGCAGGAAGTGATTCTGCTTACGGAAAGCGAAGCGTTGATGCGCAACTGCGACATCCAATTGGAAACCTATGAGAATGAAGATGATTTGATGGTCTCCATCGATGTGAAGCAGATCAAGCAGGTCATTCTGAATATCGTCAAGAATTCCATCGACGCCATTGAATCATTGCAGGAAGCACGCAGAGGCCGGATTGATCTTGTGGTGAGATCCGATGGCCAATTTGCGGAGATTACGTTGAAAGACAACGGTAAAGGCATGGACAAAGCGACGCTTGCCCGCTTGTTCGATCCCTTCTTTACGACGAAGGAAGCGGGAACCGGTCTTGGCTTGTCCGTCAGTTACCGGATAATCCGGAATCATGGAGGCTCGATCCGGGTGGACAGTACCGAGGGCAGCGGTACTTCATTTGTTATCTATTTGCCATTAGCTGAATAAACGATTAGAATCGGGGATAGATCGCTTATTAGGATGCGGTCCCCGATTTTGTCATTGAAAGAGAGGAATTATTTAATGCGTACACATTTTACATATGAACCGGCGGCAACGGCAGGTTCTGCGGATGCGATCGTGAGACTGATTAGCAGTGCCGAGCTTAAGGCCGGCAGCATGGCGGAGTGGGTGCAGCCGCAAATCGACGAGGCGGTTCGCGGACTGTATGCCAAAGGATTATTCAAGGCGGAGCCGGAACAAACCGAGACATTGTCGACGCTTGGGCTTCATTCGGCTTCCCATGTTATTTTTGCGGGCTATGACGATAAGACCGGCGTACACGGCCTTCGTCTTGCGGCTGCAGCAGCCGCGAATGCCCTAAAGAAAATCAAAGCGCAAACCGCGCAAATCCGCCTGCCTGAGGCGATTATGACGTCTGCAGACTACACTGTGCAGCAAGCCGCGCAGGCTTTGGTTGAAGGGCTGACGCTTGCGGTGCACGACCGCCTTCCGGAACTGCGTCAAGCCAAGCAGCGGTATGCGCTTTCCCATGTATCCTTTGTTCCCGCTGCGGGTGCGGCGGTACCGGTGGATATGGCGGAAACGTGGAATGAGGGCATGATGGTCGGCCAGCTGTACGCGGAAGGCGTGAAGGTTGCGCGCGATTTGACTAATCTTCCGGGTAATCAGCTGGTACCGGAGTCGCTTGCCGCTCATGCGGAAGAGCTTGCCCGCGAATGGGATCTGGATATCGAAGTGCTGGATGAGTGGGCAGCGATCGAGCAGGGAATGGGCGGTTTGCTGGCGGTAGGCCAGGGCAGCGTCCATGCGCCAAGAATGATTGTTATTCATTATAAAGGAGCTCCCGACAAGGAAGAAGCATGGGGATTAATCGGCAAGGGAATTACCTTTGATACCGGCGGCATTTCGCTCAAGAAAGGGCCGGGCATGGAGGAAATGATCTCCGATATGGGCGGCGCGGCAGCGGTGCTTGGCGCCATGCGCGTTATTGGCGAGCTTAAGCCGGACATAAACGTTATTGCGGTTATACCGACAGCGGAAAATATGCCGTCTGCCCAAGCCTTTAAACCGGGCGATGTCATTAAAATGATGAATGGCTTAACGGTTGAAATCGTCAATACCGATGCGGAAGGACGTCTTGTTCTTGGGGACGGCCTGACAACGGCGATCCGCAGAGGCGCAACGCAGCTGGTTGACGTAGCGACGCTAACCGGAGCGGTGATGGTCGCGTTAGGCACGGAAGCGACAGGCGCCATTACCAATAACGAACCGCTGATGCAACAGGTGCTCGAAGCTGCGGGGCGCAGCGGCGAACGGATCTGGCAGCTTCCGGCTTATCCGGAGTATAAGAGACAGCTGCGAAGCGATGCAGCCGATCTGAAGAACAGCGGCGGACGGTATGCCGGCGCAACGACAGGCGGTTTGTTTATCGGGGCTTTCGCGGAGGATCTTCCTTGGGTTCATCTGGACATTGCCGGTACGGCATTCCTCGATAAGAGCCGCGGGCTGGAGCCAAAAGGAGCAACCGGGGTAATGGTTCGCACGCTGGTCGAACTCGTAACGAAGAACGAGGGTTAAAGGCATTCTCATTAAACAGCTAGTTATGAACGGCTGAAATTCAGCCGTCATAGCTGGCTGTTTTCTTTTTAAACCAATTCGATTCTCTTTAATTCGCAAAGAAAGTTCTATAGTTTCTTGGTATTGGACACCGTACAACCGCTTTATAATTTTCTTTATAAGCTTGACGGGACGTAATAAACCATAATTTGAAATCGCTTACAGAAAAAAAGTTAACTGTTCAAAAGTCCTAATAATAGGAGAAAAACAGGTAATCAGAGCAGGATGTTTTATCATTGGATTGCTTTTATAATTATTAATGTCATTAAGTATCGGTTTAAAGATTCAGCTGTCAGGGGGCCTTGCCTATGTACAAAGTGTTATTGGTGGATGATGAGATTTTTGTGCGCAAAGGATTAAAAAATTTAATAGACTGGGAATCGCTTGGCTATGAGATCTGCGACGAAGCGGGTAACGGACAGGAAGCTTTAGAGAAAATACAGCAGTTTAAGCCTGATCTTGTTATCGCGGATATCCGGATGCCGGTGCTGGACGGACTGGGGCTGATTCAAAAGGTTACCGAGGAAGGCGCATATAGCCCAACCTTTATTATCGTCAGCGGGTATCACGATTTCCAATATGCGCAGCGCGCTCTCCGTTATGGAGTTCATGACTATATATTAAAGCCTATCGATGAGGAAGAACTGGAGACAACGTTGAAGGCGCTTTCCGGAACGTTGGGATTAAAAAAGCTGGCCACGATCGCAAGCGACAGTCTGGTCACGGACTCTATTGTGGAAACGCTGGTTCAAGGCCAGTTCTCGGAGGCCGATAACGCGGCTTTATGCGCGGCGCTGCAAATGCCGGAGTTCTCAAGCTTCGATTATGTGCTGGTTGAGCTTCATGCCAGCGCGCAATCCAATGGGACCGAATGGCAGGCCAAGGAGCTGGCCGCCGTCGCGCAATTGGTGAGCGCTGCTCCAAGCAGCAAAATTCCGGTCTATGAGCAGGCGAACGGTTTATTTGGTCTGCTTATTGACCAGAGGTCGTTTTTATCGCCGGAAACACGTCTTGATTCCGCATATAACAGCTTGCATGCAGCCGTTACGAAGACTTCGGGCAGGCCGGCCACCTTGTATATCGGCAAGACCGTGGAACGGCTGCAAGAAATGTACGCTTCCTACCGTTCGGCGAATGAAGCCATGTCCTATAAATACGCCGAGCAAGGCAGCTCCGTTATTTACGCGAATCAGGTACAGGGGACCCCGCTGTATTATTTCGACGTTGATTCGGAGCTGTACGGCAGACTGCTCGAGAGACTGGAGGAGAATAACGTGGAGTTGTATGAGCAGGATATCGAGCTGTTATTCCGCCAATTCGTCGAGAAGCGGTTTGCTCCCAATGCGGTTGCCAATACGATTACCCGGTTTGTGATCGGAATTATTAATATTATTCGGAAGATGGAAGGAGACGAGAAGGGACTTAACAAGCTCCCGCTCATTATGGACTGGCAGGGCAGCCATAGCCGTCTGCAGGACTTGAAGGGACTCTTCACGGATTTTCTCCGCGAGGCTGCCGCTTATTTGGCCGAGCTTCGGAACGAGCAGTCCAAGGGCGGGATTGAACGCATCAAGAAATACATCGAGGCGAACTATACCGAGAATATTAGCCTTAAGAGCATTGCGGGCAAATTTTATATGAACTCCGTTTATTTGGGTCAGCTGTTCCGCAAAACCTATGGGACCTATTTCAATGATTTTCTCCTGCAGATCCGGATCGGAGAAGCCAAAAAGCTGCTTCGCCAGACCGATTTCCGGATGTACGAGATTGCGGAAAAAGTGGGCTTTCAGAATGCCGATTATTTTGTGACCCAATTTGAGAAGCTGGAGAAAGTGACCCCGACCGACTACCGCAACAAGCTGCTGGGCAAAAAATAAACGGGTGGAGATTTGATGGGCAGATTTCATTGGAATCATCTTAAATTGCGGGACAAGCTTTTGCTGATGTACGTCTTTTGCGTATTTATCCCGATCGTATTGACCAATATCGTGTTCTATAACGTGACTACCAACAATATTAAAAACCAAAAATCGCATGACGCCGACATCGCCCTGGAGAAGCTTCAGGGCGAGCTTCGTGCTGTCATCGATGAAGCCGCGGGTATTTCCTATCTGTATTATATCGATCCGATGCTGTATCAGCTGCTGGACAAAAAGTACGATTCTCAAATCGAATACGTTGAAGCCTTTAACAATATCCGAAGCGTCTTCAACAAATCCGAGCAGGCTTACAAAACAACCAGCGCTACCGTTATTTATACCGATAATCCAACCGTGTTGTCCTCCGGACCTATTATGCCCCTTAGCGAAACGGAGAAGGAAGCCGACTGGTACCGGGATTTTATAAAGACGAATGTATCTTATCCGTTGTTTATACAGGATGGAGACACGTTTAGCCTTGTTCAGAGACTGAACTATGTCAAAGGCAACGGCTATAACAATCTGATCAAGATTGATCTGAATATGGCAACGGTCAAGCAGTTGTTTGCGTTATCCGGCTTTGAGGGCAGCATTTACTTCTTGAACCCGGAAGGTGACGTCCTCTATTCCAACGATTCCAGCGTAGACTGGCACTCGAAGGCTCAGAAGAGCGAAGCGCTTCCGATGCCGAAAAACTCTCTCTCCTTTGACAAGGTGTATACGAACAACAATTATTTGAACGACTGGTCCCTGCATGGCGTCATTAACGAAGGGAGCTTTCTGCATGACGTGCGGAAATCCGGTTCCTTTGTCATCTATTTGGCGCTTATTAACTTTGTTCTGCCTTCTTTGATTATCGCGGCCCTCTCCAGATCCATAAACAAACGTCTCGTCAAGATTGTAAAGCATATGAAAAAGGTGAAAAATCAGCATTTCGAGACGATCCCGCTTGACGATGCGCGCGATGAGATCGGCCAATTGACCGGAGAATTCAACCGGATGACCGAGCGGATCGACAACCTCATTACCGATGTCTACCAGGCCGATATTCAGAAGAAGGATCTGGAGATCCGCCAGCGGCAGGCACAGCTTCATGCCCTTCACAGCCAGATCAATCCGCACTTCCTGTTTAATTCGCTCGAGACGATTCGGATGCGAAGCCTGATGAAGGGGGAGAACGAGACTGCGAAGACCATTCACTATATGGCAAAGATTTTTCGAAAGTCGATTTCCTGGAAACGCAGCTGGGTGTCGATCCGGGAAGAGATTGAGCTGACGGAATGCTTCCTTGAAATTCAAAAATACAGGTTTGGAGATAAACTGCAATACCAGATTACCGTCGAAGATACCGTATACGACCAGATGATTCCGAAGATGACCTTCCTGCCGTTTGTCGAGAACGCCAGCATACACGGCATTGAAAACTCGCCGGGAATCGGCCTTATTCAGATTCATATCGGAATTGCCGGAAACAAGCTGATATTCAGGCTGTCCGATAACGGGATTGGCATGTCCGAAGCCAAGCTGTCGGAGCTGCTTAGTTACCTGCGACTGGATGATTCCATCGGTGACAATGTCGGCATGAAAAACGTCTATACCCGGCTGAAGCTCTGCTATAAAGACTCCTTTGAATTCGACATTGTCAGCGAAGAAGCTCATGGAACAACCGTTGAGCTGCGTCTTCCTCTTGACATGAATGGGCAATAAACGACAAAAAAAGTTGAACTATGCTTTTCAAAGTACGAACTAAAGTTTGAGGGGTAATCAAGCTTTCGGATTCGTTTTATGATGAAAGTGCTTACAACAAACACGTTGAAATGACGAAAGGGGTCTAAACAGAAATGGTTAACAAAAAGCTTTTAACTGTCAGCCTGGCTGCTGCCATGTTAGCTGTTACGGCAACCGCTTGCGGCGGCAATAACGATAACGGCAACGCAGCTTCCAACTCCGCTTCTCCCGGAGCAGATGACAAAACGCCCGTCACTTTCTCGTACTACAGCTTCACCAGCCAGAAGGACACTCTTGCGAGCGACACCGTTATCGGCAAAGAGCTGCAAAACCAGACCGGTGTAGATTGGAAAATGGAATTCCTCGTTGGCGACCCGCAAACGAAATCCGGCGTTATGATCGCAAGCGGCGACTATCCGGACGTTATCGTTCCGGAAGGCGAAATCGACAAGCTGCTCGACGCCGGCGCATTTATTCCTCTTGATGATCTGATCGACAAATACGGTCCCAACATCAAGCGCGTATACGGTCCTTATTTCGATAAATTCAGACAAGCAGACGGCAAAATGTACTTCCTGCCGTTTGGCGCGAACCAAGGTTACATCGGCGATCCGGGGATCAGCCAAGGCGCATTCTGGATTCAACGCTCCGTTCTGAAGGAAGCGGGATATCCAAAGATCAAGACGCTTGACCAATACTTTGATCTAATCAAGCAATACCAAGAGAAGCATCCGCAAGTAGACGGCAAGGACACGATCGGTTTTGCATCCCTTGCAGGCCCTGCCGACAGCTTCTTCTCGATCACCAACCCTTCGATGCATCTTGCGGGTTACCCGAATGACGGCGACGTTATCGTCGACATGAACACGCATGAGGCTAAAACTTACGCTGCTACGGATATCGAGAAAAAATGGCTGCAAAAGCTGAACGAAGTAAACGCGAAAGGCTTGTTCGATCCGGAGACCTTTACGGCGAACAAAGACCAATTCCTGGCTAAGCTGACTTCCGGCCGCGTGCTTGGCTACTTCAACTACGCATGGCAGGTTGGCGACGCGACAAACAACCTGATGAAAGCCGGCATCGACGAGAAGCGTTACGCTCCGCTGCCAATCGTATTCGACGAGAATACGAAAGACCAATACGTGGATCCGCCTAGCTTCGTTAACAACCGCGGTATCGGCATCTCGGTAAAAGCAAAAGATCCGGTCCGCATCATTAAGTACTTCGACAACCTGCTTAAGGAAGAGAACCAAGTTCTCGTTCAATGGGGCGTTAAAGATCAGAACTACACCGTGGACGCTAACGGCCGTTACGTGATGGACGCGCAGCAAATCGCTGATCGCAATGACCCTGAGAAGAAACGCTCCATCGGATGGCAGTACTTCGAATACAGCTGGCCGCGTTACGGCAACAACTCCGTGCTGGCGGACGGCAACTCGTATGCCGTAAGCAACCAGCCTGAAGTCGCTTACGCGGGTTACACGGACGGCGACAAAGCGCTGCTGGACGCCTACGGAGCGAAGACCTTCTCCGAATATTTCTCGAAGCCTGACGAGCGTGCTTGGTACCCGGCATGGAGTATCAACAAAGGCCAAGGCACGCCTGAGCAGATCTTCCAGCAAAAAGCCAGCGACCTGCAAAAGAAATACGTTCCGAAGCTTGTTCTTGCCAAGCCAAGCGAATTCGACTCGATCTGGAACGACTATGTGGGCCAAATGGGCAAGCTTGACGTGAAAGGCTACGAAACCTTCGTGACGAAAGTGGTTCAAGACCGTATCGCGGGCAAGTGGTAAGCAAATAAAAGTAGACGGAAGGCCGGAAAGCTGATTCCGGCCTTCCGATCTATTGGATTCATGCAGGATGCTAGAGAGGGGAAGAGCAAGTGGAGAACATACAAGAAGTTACACCGTCTGTTGTCAGGAGTCCAAAATCAAGCGAATCACGGCTTCAACTGTTTTTCAAAAAGTTAATGCAGCAAAAAGTGCTCGTATTTATGTCGATGCCGTTTGTATTATGGCTGTTCCTGTTTAAGTACGTACCGCTCTGGGGCTGGACCATCTCCTTTCAAAAGTTCAGACCGGCAAAGGATTTGTTCGATCAGGAATGGGTAGGCTGGAAAAATTTCCGCTTCCTGTTCAGCGATGACTCCTTCTATCGCGTGTTAAGAAATACGATTGTCATGAGCTCCATCAATCTCGTATTAGGTTTTGTTACCGCCATTGTATTGGCGATTTTATTAAACGAGCTTCGCCAAGTTATGTTTAAGCGGGTCGTACAGACGATCAGCTACTTACCGCATTTTATTTCCTGGGTCGTTGCGGCCAATATTATTTCTTCGGCGCTTGCGCCTGAAGGCATTGTTAATATCTTGTTAACGAAAATGCATCTGATTGATCATCCTATCTTATGGCTGGGTAAAGGGAATTACTTCTGGGGCATCCTTGGCGCATCGGAAGTTTGGAAAAACGTCGGCTGGAACACCATTATCTATTTGGCGGCCATTACAACCATTGATCCTTCCCAATACGAAGCTGCCGAGATTGACGGGGCGAACCGATTCCAGCGGATTCTGCATATTACTTTACCGGGCTTGAAGTCGGTTATCGTTATCCTGTTGATCATGAATCTTGGAAATATTTTGGAATCGGGATTTGAGCCGCAATATTTGCTGGGCAACGGCATGACCGTGGACTATTCCGAGAACCTTGATATATTTGTGTTGAAATACGGCATGAACATGGGCAACTATTCCTTGGCTACCGCAGCCGGCATGTTCAAAACGGTCGTTAGCTTTATCTTCCTCTTGTCGGCCAACTCGATTGCGAAGCGGCTTGGCGAGAGCAGACTGTTCTAGATTGACCCGAAAGTTGGACGAAGCAAGGAGGCTATCGACATGAAAGAGAGTTCGGCCAAAGCCAGGTACAGCTCTTTACCGGATAAGATTTTTGATATAAGTAATATAGTTTTTATGTTGCTCGTCGTGACGGTTACGCTATATCCTTTCCTTAATATGTTCGCGTTGTCCTTCAACGATGCGAATGACTCGATCCGCGGCGGTATTTATGCTTGGCCCCGCACGTGGACCTGGGATAACTACAATTACATCTTTAATGAAGCATCCATCTATCACGCTACGCTGATCTCCGCCTTGCGTACGATTCTTGGCACGATAACTTCCGTCTTCTGTACGGCCATGCTGGCTTATACGATCAGCCGCCAGGAGTTTGTTTTGCGCAAATTCGTAACGATGGTCGCAATTTTCACGATGTATTTCAGCGGCGGTCTCATTCCGGGGTACCTGCTGATCAAAGAGCTTCATATGATCAACTCGTTCTGGGTTTATATTATCCCCGGCATCATCGGCGTCTTTAATATGATCGTAATCCGTTCCTTTATCGAAGGCTTGCCGGACGGCATTATGGAATCGGCAAAAATCGACGGCGCGGGCGAATTCATTACTTTTATGCGAATTGTGCTGCCGCTGACCGTGCCTGCTCTTGCGACCGTATCGCTCTTCGTAGCGGTGTATCAATGGAATTCCTGGTTTGACGTATTTTTGTACAACTCTTCGCATCTTAACCTGAGCACTCTGCAGTACGAGTTGATGAAAATATTGCAAACCTCCAATACGGCGGCATCGTCAACCAATGCGGGCGATCAGTTTGCAGCCGGACAAAGCGGCGTGACAGCGGTTACGCCAACCTCGATTCGTGCGACGATGACGATTGTTGCGAGTCTGCCGATTATTCTGGTATATCCGTTCCTGCAGAAATACTTTGTTAAAGGGATGACCGTAGGCGGCGTTAAAGGTTAATCGCTTGAATCGCGTCCCTCGACTTAACATCGGGCGGACGCGTTTTTCTAATTCTGGCTGTTTGCACGACAATTCTTATTAGGGGGATTAAAGCATGGGAGACAACGGATACGCGGCATGGCTAAGATACGGGCAAGTGAAGGATGAAACGCGCTTGGAGCAATACGCAGGCTGGATGGGTGAGCTCGTGCTGCCCGCGGGAGTGCCGATGGAAGGGATCCTGAAGACGGCCGCCGTGGAATTGTCGCGGGGAATCCGCTCCATGCTGGGCGCAGCGCCTTCGGTTACGCATGAACCTTCCCGGCAGAGGTTTATCGTGCTCGGGGTACTCGGCGGCGGCACTTGGGTAGACGATGCGGCAGGCGGTGTAACCGCTTTAACGAATGAGGGCTACCTCTTAAAAACCGTACGGGAAGCGGAGAAGGAATATATCATCGCGGCCGGCAAGTCCGAGAAAGCAGTGCTGTACGCGGTATTCCATCTGCTGCGTCTGATGCAGTCAGGGGCCGCGATTGATCAGTTGAATCTGGTGGAGTCGCCGAAATACAGCCTTCGCATGATTAACCATTGGGATAACATGGACGGCAGCGTGGAGCGCGGTTACTCCGGCCGTTCGATCTTTTACGATAATAACAACGTGCTGTCCGATTCGGAACGGATTCGCGATTACGCCCGCCTGATGGCATCGGTCGGAATTAACGGCATCGCGATTAATAACGTCAACGTCCACCGCGAGGAGACATTCCTTATTACGGAGAAGCTTCTGCCGGATGTTGCCCGTATTGCCGAGGTATTTGGCGAATACGGCATAAAGCTGTTCCTGAGCGTGAACTATGCCGGAACGATTGAGATTGGCGGTCTGGAAACAGCCGATCCTCTTGATCCGGCCGTGCGAGGCTGGTGGAAGGAGAAAGCGGCCGAGGTGTACCGTTATATTCCGGACTTTGGCGGCTTCCTGGTGAAAGCCGATTCCGAGAATCGTCCCGGTCCGTTTACCTACGGACGCGACCATGCGGATGGGGCCAACATGCTGGCCGAAGCATTGGAGCCGTACGGCGGACTTGTGCTCTGGCGCTGCTTCGTCTACAACTGCCACCAGGACTGGCGTGACCGTTCAACCGACCGCGCGCGCGCCGCTTACGATCATTTTAAGCCGCTGGACGGGCGTTTCAAGGACAATGTGATTTTGCAGATCAAGAACGGTCCGATGGACTTCCAGGTCCGCGAGCCGGTCTCGCCGCTTTTTGGCGCGATGGAGCATACCAACCAGATGATGGAATTCCAGATTGCCCAGGAATATACGGGCCAGCAGAAGGATGTCTGCTTCCTCATTCCGCAGTGGAAGGAAGTCTTGAACTTTGATACTTACGTCAAAGGCGCGGGCAGCACGGTGAAGGAGATTGCGGCAGGCAGCGTTCATGCCTATACGCATAGCGGCATTACGGCCGTTAGCAATATCGGCAATGACGAGAACTGGACCGGGCATCATCTCGCGCAGGCGAATTTGTACGGCTACGGCCGCCTGATCTGGAATCCGGAGCTGTCTTCGGAGGAGATTGCGGCGGAGTGGGCCGTCCAAACGTTTGGCGGCAATAAGGACGTTCAAGAGGTTCTTGTAAACTTCCTCTTGGAATCGTGGTCCATCTACGAGAATTATACGGCGCCGCTTGGCGTAGGCTGGATGGTTACGCCTCATTACCATTACGGACCGGATATTGACGGCTACGAATATTCCAAGTGGGGAACGTACCATTTTGCCGACCATAAGGGAATTGGGGTTGATCGTACCGTGGCGACGGGTACCGGCTACAGCAGCCAATATACGTTGCCTAATGCCGAGATCTACGACAGCCTGGAAGCTTGTCCGGATGAGCTGCTGCTCTTCTTCCATCATGTGCCTTACACGCATCGGCTGAAATCGGGCAAGACGGTTATTCAGCATATTTACGATACGCATTTCGCCGGCGTGGAGCGGGTTGAATATTGGATTGGCCGCTGGCAGGAGCTCGAGGGACTTGTTGACGGCGACCGGTTCCGCCATGTAACGGGCCGCATGAACCGGCAGCTTGAGAATGCCAAGCAATGGCGAGATATCGTTAATACGTACTTCTTCCGCAAATCCGGCATTCCGGATGCCCGTAACCGGGTGATTTACTAATCTAGAAGGAAAGAGTTGGTGCAGAATATGTCATCTATTTCAAAAATGCTGGCACTTCGTTCCGTGTACAAGGATTATTTTGATATTGGGGCAGCGGTTAATCTGACGACGATTGAATCCCAGAAGGAACTTCTTACTGCCCACTACAACAGCGTTACCGCCGAGAATGATATGAAATTCGAGAGCGTGCATCCTTCCGAAGAGGCTTATACGTTCGAAGCGGCGGACAAGATCGCCGACTTTGCGGCGGCAAACGGCATGAAGCTGCGCGGGCATACGTTGGTGTGGCACAATCAGACCCCTGATTGGGTATTCCAAAACGCGAATGGGGCGCCAGTCGATAGAGAAACGCTGCTTGCCCGGATGAAAAGCCATATCGATACCGTTGTTGGCCGCTATAAAGGTATCGTTTATTGCTGGGATGTTGTGAATGAAGTGATTGAGGATAAAAGCGGTGTCTGGCTCCGGGAGTCCAAATGGCTGAATTTGGCCGGAGAGGATTTTATCGCGAAAGCTTTCGAATATGCGCATGCCGCCGACCCGAAAGCGCTTCTCTTCTACAATGACTACAACGAGTGCAACCCGGAGAAGCGGGATAAAATTATCCGTCTCGTTCAATCGCTGCAGGCTAAGCAAGTGCCGATTCACGGAATCGGCCTGCAGGGACATTGGAATCTGAACGGTCCAAGCCTTGCCGAGATCCGCGAGGCCATCGAGCGTTACGCGGCAACGGGGCTTAAGCTGCAGGTCACGGAGCTGGACATTTCGGTATTCGATCATGACGATAAGCGGACGGATCTGACGGAGCCTACGGCAGACTTGCTGGAGCGGCAGGCGGAACGATACGGGCAGGTATTCGAGCTGTTCCGCGAGTACAAAGAGGCGATTACCGCCGTTACGTTCTGGGGCGCGGCCGACGATTACACCTGGCTGGATAACTTCCCGGTTCGCGGACGGAAAAATTGGCCGTTTGTGTTTGATGCCAAGCACGAGCCGAAAGCATCATTCGGAAAAATAACCGATTGGCAGAAATAAGCGTGAACTTGAACGGAGTCCTTCGCGGGACTCCGTTCCTTATCTCAATTAAAGGAAGCGGGGCAAAACGATTCATGGCACACGCATTAACGGGCAAGATCACGTACCGGAACCCGGTACTGCCGGGCTTTTATCCGGATCCAAGCGCTGTTCGGGCAGGCGAAGATTATTACATGGTGACCAGCACCTTTGAATATTTTCCGGGTGTTCCGGTATTTCGCAGCAAGGATCTGGTTCATTGGGAGCAGATTGGCCATGTGTTGACCAGGGAAAGCCAGGTGAATCTTCGGAGCCGCAACAGCTCGGAGGGCATCTACGCGCCTACGCTCCGTTATAATGATGGCGTATTTTACATGATTACAACGGATGTGTACGGGATCGGCAATTTTTATGTAACCGCAACGGATCCGGCAGGGCCATGGTCCGACCCGATTCGGATACCTTACGGCAACATCGATCCTTCGCTGTTTTTTGACGATGACGGCAAAGTATACGTATCGGCGCAGGCCGGCTTTGGCGAGACGTCCCATATTATCCAATACGAGATCGATATCCTGACGGGCGAGGCATTATCGGAGCCGCTTGTCGTATTTGAGGGGGATGAAGGGCCTTGGGTGGAAGGGCCGCATCTGTACAAAATAAACGGCTTGTATTACATGATGACCGCATCCGGCGGAACGGGGCCGATGCACCGGGAGATTATCGGCCGAGGCATCACTCCTTACGGACCGTTCGAAATGCTGCCGCATCCGATTCTGACGCATAACGGGTTAAAGGATCATCCGATTCAATACACCGGCCATGTCGAGCTGCTGGATGACGTGCATGGCCGGTGGTGGGCGTTGTTTCTTGGCGTCCGGCCGCAAGGCGGGAAGGGCAGCGTGCTTGGCCGGGAGACGTTCCTTGCGCCCGTTCGCTGGAGTGAAGACGGCTGGCCGATGATCGACAATAACGAAGGTCATGCGGCAATGGTGATGGAAGGTCCGGCCATCCGGGAGAGTAAGGCCTTTGCGGCCTGCTTGGACAATCCCGTGACCACCAAGTTTACCTCCGAAGGGCTTGGCCTCGAATGGATGCATAACCGAGTGATCCCTGGACAGGAGGAGCTGTCGTTAACGGAGAGGGAAGGCTGCCTTAGACTACGCGGCAATGCCAACGGTCTTCGCGACGGCGGAGCCCATGTATTCGTATGCCGCCGCCAGCAGCATCACCGGATGAGCATCGAGACCCGGCTGAGCTTTGCTCCGGGAAGAGAAGGCGAGCAAGCGGGGATTGCCGCCCGGCTGAGCGATAAGTCCTATTATTCGGTAGGAATAACGAAGAAAGACGGACAGACCGGCATTCTTGTAACGGCATTGGCGCAAGGAAGCGGGACGGAAGCTTTTACTCCAATTAAGGAGCAGGTTCCCGTCCGGCTGTCGATCCGTTCGGACGGGAAGGAATACGAGCTGTTATATACTTTGGGAGGTGCGTCCGCGGAGTGGGTCAGCTTGGGAGCCCTGCCGGCGGAAGCCTTGACGCCGGATGCGGACGGAGCTTTTACGGGCGTATGCCTCGGGATGTATGCGGCGGGAACGGAGGAAGGCCCTTCGGCTCCCGCTTATTACGATTATTTCGAGTATCGCCCGCGTGCGGCTAATGAGTAAAGGAAGACTATGCGGTGCAGAGCGGGAAGCTCTGTACCGCTATTTTTTGTTTATGCGGCAGCTTCTTTTTTTTATGGGCAGAATATAGGGGGTAAAAGATTTACAATTATTTGCTTGACTTCAGTAACTGTATATAATAATATTACAGTAACAAAAGTTATTACAGTTAATGAGCGAAAAAAAGAGAATACGATAGGAGTGGAGTTTTTGGAACAGAAATACAAACCTTTATTTGAATCCTTTACTTTCCCAAATGGCGTGGAAGTAAAGAACCGTATTGTAATGGCGCCTATGACGCACTCATCCTCGAATGACGATGGAACGGTAACGGATGCGGAGCTGGAATACTACGCCCGCCGGTCCGAAGGCGCAGGCATGGTTATTACCGCATGTATTTATGTCACGCCAAACGGCAAAGGATTTCCCGGGGAATTCGCCGGAGACAGCGATGCTATGATTCCGGGGCTTACTCGTCTTGCAGAGACGATTAAAGCCAAAGGCGCGAAAGCCATTCTTCAAATTTTCCATGGCGGCCGTCGTGTGCCGCCGGCATTGGTGCCGAACGGCGATGTGGTTAGCGCAAGCGCCGTTGCGGCGACGGAAAGCCCGGATGTTGTTCCGCGCGAGCTGAAGCATGAAGAGATTGAAGCGATTATCCGTGATTTTGGCGAGACGACCCGCCGCGCGGCGCTTGCCGGCTTCGACGGAGTCGAAATTCACGGCGCGAACACTTATCTGCTGCAGCAGTTCTATTCCCCGCATTCCAACCGCAGAAACGATCAATGGGGCGGAGATATCGACCGGAGACTTACATTCCCGCTCGCCGTTGTTGATGAAGTGAAACGCGCTGCGGCTGAGCATGCTAAAGGGCCATTCTTGGTCGGATACCGATTCTCTCCGGAAGAACCGGAGACGCCGGGACTTACGATGGAGGACACCTTCCGCCTGTTGGATGAGCTTGCGCAGAAGGATTTGGATTACCTCCATGTCTCCTTGTTCGATTTCCGTTCCAAGCCGGCGCGCGGCGCGGATGATAGCAAAACAAGACTGGAATGGATCGCGGAGCGTGTAGCCGGCCGCGTACCGGTTATCGGCGTAGGGTCGATTCATTCGGCGGATGACGCCATCGAAGCTCAGCAAACGGGTATTCCGCTTGTTGCCATCGGCCGCGTGCTTCTGACGGATCCGGATTGGGTACAGAAGGTTGAAGAAGGACGTGAAGATGAGATTCAGTCCCGCTTAAGCTTAAGCTCGCAGAAGAAGCTTGTAATTCCCGACGGTTTATGGCGCATGCTGACGGCAAGAGAAGGCTGGCTGTCATTTACCGATTAATATAAATGAGGGCTGACAATGTGGCGCCAGATGCGCTGATTGTCAGTCCTTTTTGTTTTGCATAAAATAGGCGGCAAAGGTATACTCGAATCCATAAGAGCATAATTGGAGGCCAAGTAATGACCTTTGATGAAGTATTGCGGGCGTTAGAGGGAATGGGAAGCGAGCAGACCAAGAGCACTTATGTGCGGCATGGTGCGAAGGAGCCGTTTTTTGGCGTAAAGATCGGCGACATGAAGAAGCTGGTCAAAGAGGTGAAGAAAGACCAGGAGCTGGTGTACAAGCTTTACGACTCCGGCAATCATGATGCCATGTATTTGGCGGGACTGGCCGTTAATCCGAAAACGATCGCCAAAGAGAGGCTTCGGCATTGGGTGAAGCAGGCTTATTGGTATTCGCTTGCGGAATATACGGTAGCGAATGTTACAGCGGAGAGTCCTTTTGCGCGGGAGCTTGCGTTGGAATGGTTACAGTCCCCGGAAGAGATGGTTGCGGTAGCGGGTTGGAGCGCTTATGCGAATTACGTGACGATCGCTCCGGATGAGGAGCTCGATTTGACGGAAATCCGCAGGCTTTTGGAGCAGGTGCGGAAGAGCGTCCATGAGGAGCGGAACCGAGTACGGTATACGATGAATACGTTTGTTATTTGCGTAGCTTCTTACGTCGCACCCTTGACGGAGGAGGCCAAAGCCGTTGCGGAGGGGATTGGCGCCGTAAAAGTCGATGTAGGCGATACCGCCTGCAAGGTTCCGCTCGCCTCCGACTATATCGCCAAGGTAGAAGCGAGAGGAAAGCTCGGCATCAAGAAAAAGACTTGTATTTGTTAAATGATAAAGGCTGCCCCACCAGACGGTGGAGCAGCCTTTCATTCCTTCGTTTATCCGGCGGCCTGCTGCAGAGCTGCTTTTTGGGCTGAACGATCGAGATTATAGCTGTAGGCCGTTGCGGCAAATGCAAGCAAGGCAAGCACGGCCGCTGCCCATGGAAGATAACGCAGACCATAATGGTCGGTTACGAAGGCGCCGACCGAGGAGCCAACCGCAATCCCGATATTGGCGCTGATTGGCAGCAGGGAAGAGGCGAAATCCTTGGCTTCGGGCACATATTGCTCGGTCAGATGGATGAAGTACAGCTGGCATGCCGCATTGATTGAGAATGAAATGAGAGCGATAGCCATCAAGCTGACGATGCCAAGCCAAGTGAACGATAAGGTGAAACCAAAGATGACGTAAACAACGGCATGAACCAGGAACAGCGTTTTCAGCTTCGCCATGTAAGTGCCGCTTGCGATTTTGCCGCCTAGGATGTTGCTGAGAATGGTCACGGCTCCGTATACGAGCAGGATGGTGCTGGTTCGTCCTTCCGAGATATGCATAACTTCCAGCATAAGCGGATTAATATAAGTGTAGATGACGAAAATGGCCGCGACCCCGATAATCGGGATAAAGAAGGCAAGCAGCACTCTCGGGTTAGTCATCAGGCGGAACTGGTTTTTGAGCGAGCTTTGCACCGCCGGCAAATTTCTCGGTACGATTCGGTACAGAAGCAGAATGCTTATAATGCCGCAAGCCGCAACCAGCCAGAAGGCGGCAGGCCATTCGAAATGCAGGCCTACGAAGGTGCCGATCGGAACACCCAGCACGTTGGCAATGGTGAATCCGCCGATAATGTAGGAAAGCGCCAGCCCTCTCCGCTCAGGCGACACGTAATCCGTGCAGATGGAGACGGCCAGGGAAACGCTCAGCCCGCAGAAGACAGCCGTTGCCATTCGGGTAAGGAACAATACCGGATAAGAGAAGGACAATGCACTTCCCATCGTAAACAAAACAACCAATGAAGCACCTATCAGCAAGGCGCGGCGTTTCGTGAAGAAACCGGCGGCCATCATAACAAAAGGCGTTCCGGCCGCATAAGCAATCGCAAAGCCGGAGACCATAATGCCGGTCTGCGCAACGGAGACGCCAAGGCTGCTCGCAATTGGTGTCAGCAAACCAACGATTACATATTCGGTCGTGCCCAAGATAAAGGCCAGCAGGGTAAAAGTAAAGATAAGCAGGTTTTCTTTTTTCATGTTGAAGATCCTCCAGGTTTATTGCTTGTATGTCTTCTACCAACGCTCGGAGCCAAGAAGCTTATTGCCCCTTGCTGATAGATAAGCTTGATTGGGACTAGCTTTCCAGCTGCGCAGCCTTTCCTTCAGCAGGGACCGGTTATCGGGAGCTGCCGGGAAGTAAGTCATCGGAAGCCAGCTGTAATCCGGCATGGCGTCCAGGTCAATACGGCATTCTTCCGCGTTGTATATAAATAAATCGCCGATATTTGCAATGCTCCATTGCTTTACCGGTACCTGAACCGATTGCTGCAAGCATATTGCGCCTTTGACGGCAGCGGGTTCGCCAGGGCACAGATGCGCCCAAAGCGCGGTCGTCCCGAGTATCTCGCTAAAGGCCTCGTAAACAGGCTCATGCATACGTATATCCCATAAATATTGATGATGGATGTCGTAAGGCTGGTCAACGGGAAGCTCCTTCACCCACAAAAGATAACGCAGCGCATAAAAATGCGTTACTGCCCTTGGGAATAAAGCAAAGCCATACTGCTTCCAGCATTCCATCTCGCGCATACCCTCACCTCATTTTGGCTCTCTTTCCTACAGTCAAAGCTTAATGGAAGGCTCAAGCAGCGGCAATGAAGCATCTTGCCGGATATGTTTGCGATGTGATATATCTTGCTGTATAGATAAAAGATATTTGGAAAAGAGGGAGTAGGGATGACGGCTTCCGCTGCCGGAGAGGAAATACAAAGTCATCTGCTGTACGCCGGAAAAGTAAGCGATACGCCCAACTGGAATTTTCCGAGCCATAAGCATGATGATTTGCATGAAATTATCGTCGTATGCGGCGGCGAAGGGATGTTTACGATTGGAGGACAATCGTATAGCGTAAGCGGGGGAGACATTCTGGTCTACAATAAAGGGGTTCTGCATGAAGAGCAGTCCTTAGTCGATAATCCGTTAATCACTTATTACTGCGGATTTTCGCTGCCTAAGGCAAGCCCTTCCGAGGATTGGGTCATCCCGCCTGGCGTCGAGCCCGTGATCCGGTCCAGCCGCGCGTTTTCGGAAATTGAGGCTTTGATGAGGATGATTGTTGATGAATCCTCCATCAAGGAAGAAGGATACGAGGGGATCAGCCGTTATTTGATTAATTCCGTTATTTTGCTGCTCAGAAGAGCGGTGAGGAATCAGCAGCAAATTAAGCAGGAATCCAATACCGGACTAGCCGAGCAGATCAAGGATTATATCGACAGGAATTATACGCAAAATATAAGCCTCAAGGATTTGGGGCGGCAATTCCACGTGAATCCTTATTATATTTCCCATGTATTTAAAGACCATTATCGGATTTCCCCGATTAACTATGCCATTCACCGCCGGATCGGAGAGGCGACCAGGCTGCTCGTCACAACGGAGATGAAGGTATGGGAAGTGGCGAAGCTTCTCGGCTACGACAATCCGAATTATTTTTCGATTATTTTCCGCCGGGTCACGGGTTTGTCGCCCAACCGGTTCCGGGAGAGTAATCAGCAGAATTTGTTCCCCCGCTAAAAAGCATTCCAATCAAAAAAAGCGGCAGCTTATGGCCTTTAGCCATTAAGCTGCCGCTTGTGCGTATTTTCAATTATGATGTCAGAGCTTCTGCGTCTGCTGCGGTTGTTGCGGCATCCTCGCGGACTAGCTTCAGGAACTCGCGCATAAAGCCGGGAAGATCCGGCCAGGCATGGCCGGTTACAAGCTTGCCGTCCACATGAAGCGTCTCGTCCGCATAGCAGGCGCCAAGGCGCTCAACTTCCAGGCGCGAAGCGTTGTAAGCCGTCATGGTACGGCCGTTGAAATAGCTGTAATCGGGCAGCGACAGGAATACCTGCGCCCCGTGGCAGATCGCGCCTATCGGCTTGTCGGCATCGATAAAATGCTGCAGAATGCGAGGCAGCTCCGCGTTGCCGCGAATATATTCCGGCGCTCTTCCCCCGGGAATAATAATCGCAGCGTATTCGGAAGGGTCTACATCGGCGAAGCCCAAATGGGACTGCAGCTGATGAGCCGGCTTTTCCGTATAGGTGTCCCAGCCCTCAATAAAGTCATGGCAGACGGTATGTAAGGTTTTTTGCGTCGGGGAAGCGATAACAGCTTCGTAGCCTTCCTCCAGCAGTCGGTAATAAGGATAATACACTTCCAAAACTTCCGCGGCATCGCCAGTCACGATAAGCACTTTGTTCGACATAGGTTCAGATCACTCCTCCAAAGAATTGTGAAGCAATTCTTACTTCGTAAGCATGGGCTTAAAAGAATGGTGAAGCAATTCTTCCATCGCAAGCATTCGCTTAAAGAATCGTGATGATGAATACACAGCTATTATGCCCTTCACTATTGAAACAGTCAATATTTTCCTTTTCTTATCTCGGAAAATCGTTCGTTTCTACTAGAATCAAAGCTTGAAGTGCGTGAAATTACCTATACAATAAATAAGAATAGCCATACTGCCGAATTGCATATTTGCTATATTTAAAGGAAGGAAGCTGGGGGTGCGTCATCATGAGAACGGGCTTTTCCAATCCAATGACCAAGCTAAGCGTGAAGCAGCAGCTGCTGCTCTTGTTCCTGCTTATGGTCAGCCCGATATTCATTCTTCACAGCTACGGAAATTCGGAGGCCGAACAGATACTCAAACGCCACGTAACGAATGCCTACGCTGAACTGAACAAACAGAACCATACGCTGATCGACCGGGATATCGATACCGTCAACAAAATCACAACGACGATTATCCAGAACCCCACGGCTCAGCAGCTAGTCCCCGATGACGATGAAACCGTCATTGAACGCGTCCGGAAATACGAGAAAATGGATGCTTTGCTGGCAGGCTATTCAACCGCCTTAAACGGCGGGGAGGCTGTTTATTACAGTCTGTATATCTATGATCCCAATAACTATTATTTCTTTGCGCCTAAGGTTCAGATGATCCAGAGCGGCGTATATTTCTTCTCCGACGCCAATAAGCCGAAATGGTTCGACAAGGCGGTTGGCCTGAAGGGTCAAGGCTTTATGGAGATTATCGAAAATAACGATATGCTCGTCAAGAAACGGACTTTGGCTTATATCCGGGCGGTAAATACCGTTAGTCAGGGGCACAGCGTCATCGGCGTGCTCATCGCAACCAACATGGATAAGAAGCTTGCCGAATCCATGCAGTCGGTATCCTTGCCCGGCGGAGAAATCTTTTTCACGGATAAGCAGAATTATATTCTGGCCTCCACAAGTCCGAAGACGATGGGCTCCACGGTTGAGCTTCCTGTAACCGCTTCCGGCGAAGCGGAAAGCCTGAATAAACCGATTATGACCTCGGAGTACATTTATATGGCCAGCGACAATGAGCTGCTGCAGCAGCGGCTGATCTACAAAATCCCGATCAAATCGCTCCTTCAGCAGCAAAATGAAGTGAAGCGGGTTATCCAGCTGATATCGGTGGCTTACATCCTGTTCGGGTGTATCGTCATTTTCTATTTCTGGCGTTCGCTAATGACGCCGTTGCAAAGACTGGCAACGTTTGTCCGCCGTTACGAGCCTGGCAAGAGAGTGCCGGAGACGCCTGGCAAAGGCAGAAACGACGAGGTGGGAGTATTGATTGGAGCTCTGTACGATATGGCCCGCCGGCTTAATGGACTTATTCACGACAAATACCAGATGGAGATCAAGCAGCGGGAAAGCCAGCTTCAAATTTTGTATCAACAGATTAATCCTCATCTTCTCTACAACACGCTTGAGAGCATTTATTGGAAAAGCTCGCTCGAAGGCAATTCCGAATCGGCGGAAATGATCAAGGAGCTGTCGAAGCTGATGAAAATCAGCTTAAGCCGCGGCCGGGAGCTGATTACGCTGGCGGAGGAGCTGGAGCATGCGGCTGCTTACGTGAAGCTGCAGCAGAAGCGTTACGACTATGACTTCCGGGTCATCTGGGCGGTACCGGAGGAGATGATGAACCATCTCATTCCGAAGGTTACGCTGCAGCCGTTGATCGAGAATGCCATCATCCACGGCGTCAAGAACATGGGGGAAGACGGCGAGATTCATATTAACGCGGAATACGAAGGCGACAAGCTGCTGATCCGCGTGGAGGACAACGGTTATAAAGAGGTGGATCATAAAGCGATTGAGTCTCTGCTGAACGAGCCGGCCGCACAATCGTCCTCCGGATACGGCGTCAAAAACATCCATCAGCGGCTTCAGCTGCATTTCGGCAATGTCTACGGTATTCAGTACAAAAAAAGAAACGGCGGCGGAACGATCGTTACGATCCAGCTTCCGGCAGCCGGCGAAAGGAAGGAACTAGGCGATGTATAACATACTGGTGGTGGACGACGAACCGCTTATTTGCAAAGGTCTAAGCAGCGTACTGGCTTCTTCCGGCATTGATATTTCCGCCATTCATATGGCTCATAACGGTTACGAGGCGCTTGACGTCCTGCGGACCGACGATATTGATCTGCTCGTTACAGATATTCAGATGGGGACGATGAACGGCATAGAGCTGATGCAGCAGGCGAAATTAATTAAGCCATGGGTGCAGACGATTATTATTTCGGCCCACGAGACGTTTCATTATGCTCAGATGGCGATCCGTCTCGGAGCTAAGGACTATTTGATCAAGCCGCTGAACAACGAGCAGTTTTTGGATTCCGTGCGCAACGTATTGCTAAAGCTCCATAAGCCCGAACCCGCCGAACAAGAGGAGCTGATCGCGGGCATGCAGGAGCATTTCCATATGGATGAGCTGAATCCGCAATCCGTGGATTGGCTTAATCAGCTCGTGAGCAGTCAGCCATCGCTTAAAGTGCAGGATATCGTTCGAATTTTGAAGGAGAAGCACGGGATCCGGCTAGAGGGTCCTTATTTCTCCATGATCCGCATCCGGCTTAATCTTGCGGACCGTAACCGCGGGTTATCGAAGACGGATGAAAGACTGCTCCGTTATGCCGCGCTTAATATCGTAAACGAGCTCTTTGACGAGCATTGGAATAATACCGCCTTTTACGCTTCGGAGCGGGAAATCAATATTATTTTGCAATGGAATGAGACGTTGTATGGGGAGACGGCATCTTCCGGCATTATGAACGAGCTGGATATGATCGGCCGCAGCCTGCATTTCAATATCCAGAAGTTTCTGGGAATTACAAGCGTAATCGGCATCAGCCAGATTCTGAAGGGGATCGAATTTATTGACGTGCTTCACGATCAGGTGATCAAAGCGCTCAGCTGCAATGACCGCCATAAGGACCACTATGTGTTCTATTACGGGGATTTCAATTGGAACCAATATTCCCAGCGTCCAACCGAAGAAGAGTTCACCGCCCAGACCAGCCTGATTGTCGAGAAAGCAATGGAGTACATTAACCAGAATTTCGCGCAGAAGGGCTTAACCCTGCATGAAGTCGCGCAGAACAACCATGTCAGCCCGAACTACCTCAGCTATCTGTTCAAGAAGGAGACGGGTTATAACCTGTGGGAATACGTCGTTAAGCTGCGGATGGAGGAGAGCAAGCGGCTTCTTCTTCATACGGACATGAGACGTTACGAAATTTCGGAGAAGGTGGGTTACGAATCGCCGGAGCATTTTAGCAAAATTTTCAAAAAGTATTACGGCATGAGTCCGAGCGAGCTAAAGAAGTAGAATTACTCATCATTGCCTTGGATACGCACATTACCTCGGGAGGCTCCTTTTTTTACAATAAGGATAGAGGATTGTTAAAGAAAAGAGGGAGACTTGTATGGAGCAACACGCTGTCGCAAACGCGCCTCTCGAGCGTAAAGGCCGATTTGCCGTATTTTTGAGGAAGCATTTCTGGGGACTACTGTTCCTGCTTCCCGCCTTTATTATTTTTATCTTGTTTCTATGGGTCCCGATCTTCAAAGGATTCATCTACAGCTTCTACCACATTGACTTTGTAAAAGGGAACAGCTTCGTCGGATTCGACAACTATAAAGTCGCGCTTCACGATAAAGACGCCTGGACGGCGGTGAAAAACACCGTTTATTATATGTTCCTTTGTCTTGTGATAGGTTTCTGGATTCCGATCGTATTCGCCATTGCGATTTCCGAGCTTCGCCGGTTCCAAGGCGTTGTCCGCGTAGCCGCTTATCTGCCGAATATTATTCCGGTAGTCGTATTGTACGGATTATGGCGCTGGTTCTATGACCCTGTCGGCCCGATCAACGGCGTGATTACAGGCTGGTTTGGCGCCGATGAACCGGTATCCTTTATGACGGATACCAAATGGTCGATGATCTCCCTTGTTATTATGGAATCATGGCAGCAATTCGGCTCGGCGATGCTTATCTATTTGGCCGCCGTGCTCAGCATTCCGCGCGACTGGTACGAAGCGGCGGAAATCGACGGGGCTGGCGTATGGAACCGGATTCGTCATATCACGCTGCCTTCGATCAAAGGCCTGCTTGGCCTTCTTCTCATTCTGCAGCTGATCGGTACCTCTCAGGGCTACCAATCCCAGCTTGCGATGCTGGACGGCGGACCTAACAATGCTACGCTGACCTACGCGCTGCTCATTGTAAAATACGCTTTTAACCAGCAAAATTACGGGGTTGCGGCCGCGCTTGGCGTTCTGATGTTTATCGTGCTGGGCTTGCTCGCCATCGTTCAATACAGGCTTCAAGGCAAGGAGGGAGACGTGCGATGAAACAGCTGGACAGAGGTATACTCTCTTCGTTTGACCTGAAGAAGAAGCCTATCTTGATCGGCTATTCGATCATGGTACTTGTGCTGGTCGTCATGTCCTGTTCGATGATTTATCCGATTCTGACGACATTCTTTAACGGCCTCAAAACCAATGTGGAGGTTAACTCCTTCCCGCCGAGGTTCCTGCCAAGCGAATGGCATTTCGACAACTTTAACAAAGGCTGGAATTTCATCGATCTTCCGGAGTTTCTAAGAAATACGCTGTATATTTTCGGAGGCAACCTGGTCATTACCGTAGGCGTTCTTGGACTTGCGTCCTTCAGCTTGTCGAGGCTGAACGTGCCTAAGCGCAAAGCGGTCTATTTCTTCTTTATGATGACCTTGTTTATTCCGCCAACAACGTATATCATTCCGAACTTCGTGAACCTGAAGGATCTAGGCCTCATGAACTCGTTTGCGGCCTTCTGGCTGCCGGCGGGCGCCAATGCCTTCTTCCTGCTGCTGCTCAAAAACTTCTTCGACGAGATTCATTACGAAATTTTCGAAGCAGCCCGTATCGACGGCGCCTCGGACTGGAGAAGCTTCGTGCAGATCGCGCTGCCGCTGTCGGTACCGATCTTCTCGACGCTTGCGATCTTTATCTTCTCGTCTTCCTGGAACGACTGGTTCTGGCCGTCGCTCATTATGCATAACGACAGCCATTATCCGCTGGCAACGGCGATCTACAAATACGTGATTAACGCCAAAGGCCTGGCGCTTAATATCCGGTTTGCGATTCTGACCATGGTTATGCTTCCGCCAATCGTCGTGTTCCTGATCTTCCAGAAATACATCATGCGCGGATTGCATCTGGGCGGAGTGAAAGGGTAGTATTCAAATCGTAATAGTGCACATGATCGGAATAGGAATACACCTCGCAGGCTCCTATCCCTCTCCACTATGATGAGGGTGTAACAAATAAACGAACTCGAGAAGGGGAGTTACAATGAGAAAGAGCGTCTTTACGACAGTAGCTGCGGTATTACTTTGTTCGACTCTTGCCGCCTGCGGCGGCAACAACAATACGTCGAACAACGGCAACAAGCCGGCTGAAAGCGCGAATGCAAGCGCAAGCACAGACAAGGCAACAGCCACTCCACAACCATCTGAAGATATTACGCAAAAGAAAATCAAAATCAGCATTTATTATCCGCTTCCTGACCAAGTCGAAAACCGCAAGCTGGAAGACGACAAGATCGCACGCTTCAACAAGGTATATCCTAACGTGGAGATCGTGAAGAGCGACTGGCATTACGCTCCTAACGAAATCGGCATCAAAATGGCTGCCAACGAAGCGCCAACCTTCTTCAACACTTACGCAACCGAAGCGAAGTTCCTCGTTGAAAAAGGCTGGGCAGCCGACATCACGGACCTGTACAACAGCTACGAGTTCAAGGATCAGATCAACCCGGTACTTCAAAACCAATTCATCATTGACGGCAAAGTATACGGTATCGCTCAAAAAGGTTATGTAACAACGACCGTTGTCAACAAAAAAATGCTGGATGACAAAGGCGTAGCCGTACCTTCGTACGACTGGACTTGGGATGACATGGTGAATACCGCTAAAGGCGTAGCCGATGCGAAGAAAGGGATCGCGGGTATCGCTCCAATGGGTAAAGGCAACGAGGCAGGCTGGAACTGGACCAACTTCCTGTTCGAAGCAGGCGGCGAGATTCAAAACATTGCGGACGGCAAAGTAACGGCGGCATTCAACTCCGAAGCCGGCAAGAAAGCTCTCGATTTCTACAACAAGCTGAGATGGGACGCGGACGTTATTCCGAAAGACTGGGCACTTGGCTGGGGCGACGCTGTAGGCGCGTTTGGCCAAGGACGTACGGCAATGGTTATCGCCGGTGCGGAAGGCGTACTGGAGCAAGCGCTGAACCAAGGCGGCATGAAGATCGAAGACGTACTCACTTATCCAATGCCGGCAGCCGAAAAAGGCGGCAAGCATACAGGCGTATTGGGCGGCGACTATCTCGTCATTAACCCTAACGCTACGAAAGACGAGCAAGAAATGGCGTTCCGTTACATCACGTTTGACTACTTCACCGACGACTATCTGACTTCGATCGAAAAAGACATTCAAGCTCGCAAAACGGAAGGCAAATACTTCATTCCGCCGCACATCAACTACTTCAGCCCGGATTCGGAGTATGGCAAAAAAGTTCAAGCGATCTTCGACAAGTATGACAATGTATACAAATACAACGCGGAATCCAATGCTCTGCTCGACGGCAAGCCTGAAGCTCAGTACAATACGCAAGAATACTACGGTTCGATGACGAACGTCTTGCAAGAAGTATTCTCAAAAAAAGGTACCGACACGCAAGCTCAGCTCGACGCGGCTGCGAAAGAAATGCAAACGAAGTACTACGACGCAATCAAGCCTTAATACGAGCGGGAGTATCTCCTCGATCTAACCCTATAAGCGGCCGTGCAGATGAATTTGAATCTGCACGGCCGTTTTTATTTTGAGTTCGTGTCACCTCAAACTTACTCTGTAACACGGAAAAAGCCTGCTTTTTTTGAGTCTGTGAGTTTGTCCCACCCCGAACTTACTCTGTAACACGGAAAAAGCCTGCTAATTGGGAATTTGTGAGTCCGCCCACCCCGCCTTCTATTGAATGATAAAAACAGATTAATAAACCATTGACATATTCAACATATCGTTTATATTGTGGAGGTGAACTTATGAAGCTGGCAGCCAAAAGGATAGGGGAGATAACATGGATCGTTATAGACCAAGGTATCATTTTACGGCACCTCGCAACTGGATGAATGACCCGAATGGACCGTTTCAGTTAAACGGCGAGTATCATTTGTTTTACCAGCATAACCCGTCAAAGCCCGAGTGGGGCGATATTCATTGGGGGCATGCCACAAGCCCGGATCTGGTGAATTGGACGCATCTGCCCGTTGGAATGGCTCCCTCTTATGAGCTTGGCGAAGCTCATTGCTACTCCGGCTGCTCCGTAGTCCATGACGGCGAAGTGACATTGTTCTATACAAGCATTGGCGAGGGGGAACGGAATGCGGCTACCGGAGCACAGCAATGGATGGCTCGCGGGACGGATTTGCATACCTGGCGGAAACCGGACATTAACCCGGTTCTAACCCTGGAGCTTCATGGAGACCTTGAGATTCGGGACTGGCGGGATCCTTACGTCTGGAAGACGGAAGACGGCTGGCGAATGATTCTTGGCGGAATCCATGAGGAAAAAGGCTGCGCGTTTATATACAACTCCGAGGATTTGGAGAAATGGAGCTTCCAAGGTATTTTTTATAAGGGCGAAGAATGGATCTGGGAATGTCCGCATTTGTTCCGTTTCGGCGATAAAGCGGTATTGTTCTATTCGCCAAGCGGTCCGGTTCGTTATCTTTCCGGTACGATCAGCGGGGATAAGCTAATCGATGTGCAAAAGCACGGCACCGTGGACCATGGCGGCTGGGAAGGCTATTATGCTTCAACCGGATTCGTGGACGAGAACGGCCGCCGCATTGTGCATGGCTGGATCCCGGAAGGCAGCAGAGGCGAGGAATTTCCCGAGAACCTGGACTGGGCCGGGGCTCTGGCGCTGCCGCGTATCGTAGATCTTAAGCCAAGCGGCGCGCTTTCCATGTCCCCGGTACCTGAGGTGGGGACGCTGAGAGGCGTGAATTACAGCTTTAAAGATATAGCAATCGGACATACGCCAGTTCTATCGGGAGTACAATCGACCTCCTTCGAATGCTTGCTTGAAATCGACAGGAAGTCGATTGAAGCAGCAGGTCTGACCGTTTCCTTATTCGCATCCGACTGCGGCAAGGAGCATACCGATGTATGCCTCAACTTGGCTTCCCATACGATTACCATTGACCGGTCGAATTCAAGCCTGCTTCCAAAGGTCCATAAAACGCCGGTTCAAGGTGAATTGCCGGCTGCAGACGGCACGGAGCTTATCAAGCTTCGTATTTTCGCGGACCAATCCATTGTGGAAGTGTTTGTGGATGACGAGACTTGCCTAACGGCCAGAGTTTATCCGACATTGGAAAACAGTAGCGGCATCCAGCTCCGAACAGACAGCGGTGAAGCCGTGGTTTCCAGTCTTCAGATTTGGGAGATGAAGGCTGCGGAAATCAGATAGATGATAACCATAATTAGAGCATCCTTCGCAGGTGCTCTTTTTTAACTTTCAGCACCAAGCTCATCATGATATTCTCTAAGTAATATCGCTCATGCAAAGAGGCAGGTTGAATGAAATGAAGATTGGCTGTTTACATGCTCATTATTCCAATATTGAATATATTGAAGCTTCGATTGGTTCGAAGGCGGAATTGGTACACTTTGTGGATCCCGGACTTATGAGGTGTATGGAAGAAGGTTTTGACAAGGTTAAAGTTAAGGAGAAAGCCGCTGATCAGATCAAATGGATCACTCAGTCAGGTGTAGATGCGATTCTCATTACTTGCACCGGTTACATTGCTCTACTTGAAGAAGTTGAGACTAATCTGCCCATTATAAAAATAGACGAGCCCTTTTTTAATGAGATTTGTAAAATAACGCAGCCGCAAATTCTTCTGTTCACGAATCCCGCAACTGTTGAAGGTACGATGAAGCGGCTGAAGAATTTTGCTTCATCGCATGGTTACCAGCTTCCGGACATTGAAGTCAGAGTGATTGAGAACGCGTTCCAGCTTATTATGCAGGGACAGAAGACAGAGTACGCCGACGAAGTATTCAAGTTTATCGAGAAACTGCTCCAATCGAAACAGGATAAGAAAATAGCCGTTGCTCAGCTTTCAATGGTCAAAGCAGCCGAGAGGGTGGCACAAGAATTTAATATATCCATCTCCAATCCATTAGCGCCGTTGGAAGGCTATGTTTCAAGAAAGGACAGGAGCAACTAAATAAAAAAGCTGGGCGAAATGAATCGCCCAGCTTTTCTGCTTATTTCAAAAAGGTAATCGGTAGAGGAAAGGGGTATCTCCTAAAGAGTGTAACGTCCGCCTTTGCCACTTGTGAAATATACATATAACGATTAATTCGAAATTTCACAATGGCAACAGCGGCTTTAGGAGATATCCCGTCCGCCTGAGCGATACCTTAATTTCTTATTTCCCGTTCCAGGACGCCTCGATTTCCTCCAGCGACTTGCCTTTCGTCTCCGGTACAACGCGCATCGTAAACAGGAACGTAATCAGCGACATGGCGCCAAAGATCCAGAACGTTACGGATGGTCCTGCCGATTCAAGCATTGGCGGGAACGACTGGGATACGACGTAGTCGGCGATCCACAGCGCCATCGATGCGATTGCGGTAGCCCGGCCGCGGACGCGGTTCGGGAAGATCTCGCTCAGAACGACCCATACAACAGGTCCAAGCGACACGGCAAATGCCGCAACATAGATCAGGATAAAGATCAGCACAAGCGAGCCGGTCGTATGGCCGGTATGGAATGCGATGCCGATAACCGCCAGACAGATCGTCATGACGGACGAACCAACAAGCAGCAATACTTTGCGGCCGACTTTATCAATCAGCCAGATGGCCAGAATCGTAAACAGGAAGTTAACGAGGCCGATCAGGATCGTTTGCAGCAGGGACGAATCCGTGCCGGAGCCCATCGACTTGAAGATTTCCGGCGCGTAGTACATAACCGCATTAATGCCGGTGACTTGCTGAAGAACGGCAAGCACGACGCCAACGATCAATGCAAGGCGGATGCCCGGGCGGAAAATCTCTTTGAGCGAGCTGCCTTTTTCCTCAGCGAAAGAGGCTTTAATATCGAGAACCTCTTGCCTTGCCTCCTCTTCGCCGTGAATGCGAAGAAGGATATGGAGAGCTTGCTCCGCCCGACCTTGCTTAATTAGCCATCTTGGGCTTTCAGGCACAAGGAAGAGCAGAATGAAGAAAATAACGCCTGGCACAACGCCTACGCCAAACATCCAGCGCCATGCGTTTGCAATATCCCAAGCATCATCGCCATAGCCGGCAATACCCGAGTTGACGAAGTAAACAAGGAAGATCCCCGTAACCGTTGCGAATTGGTTCAAGGCAACGAGACGGCCGCGGTATTTAGCCGGAGCAATCTCCGCGTTATACAGCGGGCAAAGCGTGGACGTAATCCCGATCCCAAGACCGCCGATCATGCGGGCAACGATGTACATCGAGAACGTATCCGGAATCGCGGAGCCAATCGAGCCGATAATGAACAGGGCTGCTGCCGCGATAAGTACTTTTTTACGACCGAAACGGTCGCTTAGCACGCCGGAGAATCCCGCGCCAACAATACATCCGATGATAAGCGAGGATACGGCCCAGCCGACGGCCACCTCGTTTAAGTCAAAACGGTCTTGCATAAATCCGATTGCTCCCGATACGACAGCGGTATCGAAGCCGAATAATAAACCGCCGAGAGCGGCAATCATCGAAACGAGCGTAACAAACTTCATGCTTTTGCCATCGGCATTTGCAGTTAAGCTGCTCATTTTATTTATTCCCCTTCCATATGTGACTGATTGAATGGTTGCGTTTATTGAAACGAGTCTCATTATAACACCGGAATGAAGAGGGTTAGCGGACATTCGTCAGCACTTATTTGTGTAGTTCCAGCATGGAAAAGCCTCCTTGTCCGCTATAAAGGAGAGTGCTTGAAGCGTATAGCATTTTATTAGTTTGCCAAAACAAAAAAGTCCATGCCGCCCTGGCATGAACTCCCTGCATATCCTGATCATTTCGCTTGACTGCGGTATTCGGTCGGGGTGAGCCCGGTCACCCGCTTGAACACCCGGCTGAAATAATTCGGGTCCTTATAACCAACCTCGAAGCATACTTCCTTCAAAGCCAGCTCATCGGCGGACGAGATCAGCTGCTTGGCTTTCTCGATCCGCAGCCCCGTCAAATAATCGATGAACGTGGCTCCAACCTGCTGCTTGAACACTTTGCTGAAATAGTGGGGATTCAGATGAACATGCTCGGCTGTCTCCTCGAGTGACAATTCCTCCGTAAAATGAAGCCCAATGTACTGCTTCGCCTTATCCATTACGTTAATCGTCTGCTGCTCCCGCTGCTCCCGAATCCGCTGCAGGGCGGAGATAACATAGGAGCGTTGATCCTCCGGATCGGAGTGTTCGCCCGAAGAAGCTGGAGCCGCCGCCGCCGCCGCGGCAACGGTTGACCCCGTACCTTGTACCACACCTTCGAAATCGCGGACCTCGCCGAGATGCCGGTCAACGTCAGAAGCGAATACAGCCTCGAAATAAGATTTGCGCCAGCCTCCAGCGCCTGATTGGACCGATCCGATTCCTATCGTAACCGGCAGCTGGAATTGCCTTTCGGCCAGACTGCACAGCTTCTCTCCAAACATCTTGATCTCGGCTTTCCAGTCATGATCTTTCGTATCATTCCGAATAAAAATAGCCATATGCAAGTCGATCAAGGAGCTGACAATACAGGAAATCCCGTAAGTCTTGGCGAAGCTGCGGAACGTTTCGTACAGCTTTTTCTTATCCAGCGTATAAATCTGCTTAGGGAAGGCCGCAACAACCGCGCAGCCCTCATCAAGCGGGAAGCTTAGCCAGTCGGACAGCTTCTCTTCATCCGCATCCAACACCTGATCGACCATAAGCAAGAGGGACAGTTCGTTTTCCACCAGCGGCTGCAGTTGGGATACTCTATCCCGCAAATGCAGCTCTTCGGTCCGTTTGGATTTCTCGCGTTCCAGCTCCTCAATGAGCTGGTTCAAGATCGACGAGATCTGCTCGCGTCCGGCAGGCTTGACGATATATTCTTTTACGCCTAGGGAAACCGCTTCTTTGGCATAGGCAAAAAAGTCATATGCCGTCACCAGAATAAACTTGGTGTCCGGCAGGCGAGATTTTATTTCCCGGATGGCTTGCAGACCTTGAATACCGGGCATATTAATATCCATCATAATGATATGGGGGCGGAATTCCTCCGCCTGTTCAATGGCTTTTCGGCCATTATCGGCAAATGCGATCTGGAACCTGTCCGGCAGCATCCGGTGAATGAGATGCTCCAGCCCTTCGCGTTCCAGCGCTTCGTCATCGGCGATCAATAGACGGTACATCGTGATCCGGTCCTCCTTTCTGCTCTTCGCCCTGAGGCAGGAGGAGAATAACCGAGGTTCCCCGTCCTGGCTCGCTTTCGATCCTTACGACATCTTGCCGGTTATAGAAAAGCCGCAGCCGCTTAATCACATTTCGCGTGCCAAAGCCCATTGAATTTTTTTTCGCGGGAGCGGGTTGGGCGGGCTCTTGAAGGGCAAGAAGCGCGTCGCGATCCTCTATCGTCATTCCGGCTCCGTTGTCCCTAATGACTATTTTAACGTTTTCGCCGGACCGCTCGATAACAAGCTGAATCATTCCGCCTGACTCCATCCGTTCCACGCCGTGCACAAAAGCATTCTCCACAAGCGGCTGTACCGTCAGAGCGGGAATCAGCATATCCAGCACGGATTCGTCGATCTGTTGTCCGATTTCTACGCGGTTGCGGAACCGGGCTTGTTGAATCGTGAAGTACTCTTGAACATGCTTAAGCTCGTCGCCAAGCGTAACCGGACGGTCCAGCTGGCTTAAGTTGTAACGGATCAGCTTGGACATCGACACAATAAGGTCGCTTGTCTGATCGGCCCCTTCAAGCAGCGCCAGCTTGGACAGCACATTTAGCGTATTGAACAAAAAATGCGGGTTGATCTGGCTTTGAAGGGCTTGAAGCTCCAGTTCTTTCACTAGACGCTCCGATTCCATGCGTTCCTTATCCCGACCCATCAAGTCATTCAAATCCTGAATCATATGGCGGAACGCTTCCGACAGGATGCCAAGCTCGTCATTCGAGCGTTCAGGAAGATAAGCGGTATCGAGCTGCCCTTTGGACAGATGCTGCGCCGTTTGCACGAGACGGTCCACCGGCTCCGTAATGCTTCTGGATATCCATAACGCAACAACGATACTCAGCAGCGTATTAATGATGAATACGGCAGGACCAAGCCAGTCCATTCGTACGATTTCCAATTGGATGCTCCGGTATACCGGCTCGTAAGCGCTAAGCTCCAGGTCAATGAGACGGCGTTCTTCCTCTCTTATGAAAGAGCTCGTGCGCTCCGTATCCTCATAGTAATCTAGCGCCTCGTTCGGAGCGGCGGACTTTTTAGCAGCTTGTACTTGCTCCGCCAGCGTCTGAAGCATATGGGCATATCCCTGCAGCACACCGGCGATGTCGGACTCCGTCCGCTGGCTTGCCAGCTGCCCGCTAATTTGCGCGAGTTCCGCCTGTTGCTGCTGAAGCGAAGCCCGGTTGTTGCCCTCGGGGTTCAGCAGATACGCGTACAGGGCCCGCACATTCTCATCGGCCGTTTGCGCCGACCGGGTATACAGCAGCATGCGGTCCATCATCGTATTGTAGCTGTGCTGCACCGTTTTGGAGCTTTCGAACAGGAAGAACGTGACGCCGTTCGTCAGGAGCACCAGCAGCGGGATAAAGAGCAGCAGCTTCCTTCGAAGTGTCATGGGGCGGGAACCTCCTTATCCGTAATGACGGAAATCGGAGTATACTGCTTCGAAGAAACGGCTTGTCCCTGAAAATATTGATTCAGCAGAGACATCGCTTCATAACCCATTTGGGAGGGCTGCTGCACAATCGAAGCTTCGATCTGCTTCTTCTTGATAGCGGTTAGAGTATCCTCTAGGTCATCGAAAGAAAAGATAGTAACCCCGCCGGGCTTAACGCGGGCAACGGCTTCCGCCATGCCAATACCGTCAAGGGAGCTGAAGCCGACCATATAATCGATCTCCGGATGCTCCTTCAGCATTAACTCAGCCTGCTGCGCGGCTTGAAGCCTGGATATATTCGAAGCGCGTACTTCCGCAATGGAAAGCCCCTTATACGTGTTAATGACCGACTGGAATCCTTCCAGTCGGAGCCGCTGATTGGCAGCCTCCTTGCTGCCTACAAGAACGCCAATGACGCCGCTTGGTTCCTTCGGTCCGCCTTCCGCAATAAGGCGTCCCATCTCCTGTCCGGCATAAGCGTTATTGGTGCCGACATAAGCGAGGCGCTTGCTGCCGGGTTCATCCGTGTCGACGGTAACGACCGGAATCCCAAGCTTGTTCGCTTTTTCGATTAACGCCTTATCTTGCTCGGTTCCGATCCCCTGCAAAATAATCCCGTCCATCTTGGAGGCAATCGCCTTCTCCAGCAGCTTCATCTGTTCCTCCGCGTTAATGCGGAACGGTCCCATGTATTGCAGCTCCATCCGGTATTGACCGGCAGCTTTCAGCGCCCCCTGTTCGACGGATCGCCAGAACGGGTTGTCCAGCTCTTGCGAGATTAGGGCGATCTGCCGTTTGGTTTGATCTTGATCGCTTGCCTCCAGCGGGTTTACAAGACCTCTAATCCGTACGGTAGACCAATAAAACTGGACTAGTACATAGGCAAAAATAATAAGTAACAGAAGGACGCCGATATTCCATCTTCTTCGGTTGGCCATATGGCTTCTTAAGCTCTCCTCGGGTGTCTGAATAATAGCCACATTATACATGAACGGACATTAAAGCCAAAATTAATCTAAATTCAATGTTCATGTTAGCAGGGGATTCCGGCATTTTGTGGAATTGATTTGAGTAGCGATCACTTTGAATTCGAAAAGGTGGAAATATTCGAATGGACAAGCATGGTCATATAATGAAGCATAACTTTATGGAATCGATATGGAACAATATCCCCGACGGGATTGTCGTAATAGATTTGGATGAGAATATTCTTGATGTCAATCCTGGGTTTGAAGCCCTTCACGGATGGAAGAGGGAAGAGCTGATTGGCAAGCCCTGCTGCTTTACGCCGGTACATCTTCTTGAAGAACGAAGATTAATGATCGATAAGGCCAAGCTTGGCGAAAGTCTGCAGTGTCAGGAGACGTTTAAGCTGCGCAAGGACGGCACGATGGTGTATGTCAGCCTTACTCTTACGGCTCTTAGGGATGAGAATGGGAATATCATCGGGGTTGTTGGAATTGAGAGGGATATATCCGACCGGATTAAGATGGAAGCCTCCTTGTTTGAAGCGGAAAGCTTGTACAGTCATCTGGCAGACAGCGCGCTGGCTGGTGTGTTTGTAGGACAGGGAAACCGTATTTTGTATGCGAACCCGTACTTGGCAGCCCTGTATGGTTATACGAATGAAGAATTGCTGCAGGTAGAGCTGGAAAAATTAATGCTGCCCGGCGAGCTGGAAGTCGTTTCGCGGGATGCGCAAGTAACCTTGATGGATCAGAAGCAAATCTACTTTCATTTCAACATTACAGGGGTTAAGAAGGACGGCTCCCCTGTTCACCTCGAAGGCAACTCCTGCCTGATCTCCTTTCAAGGCAAGCCTGCGCTGCTAGGCACGGTACAGGATATTACGATCAAGAAGGAAAAAGAGCGCTCCCTTCGCGACAGTGCCAACATGTATCAGCGTATTATCAAGTTCCTCCCCGAGCCTATTGTCTTGATCGACAATGGCGAAATTGTGTATGCCAATAAATTAGCGGTCAAGTTGATTGGCGCTGCCGACGATTCCGAGATGGTCGGGCGGCCTATCCTTGATTACGTCGATCCCGCTTATAGCGACGATCTGATGGATGTGCTCAACAAAGTGATTCATACCGACGACCCCACGAATTTTATCGAAAATAAGCTGCTGTGCAACGACGGTCAGACGATCGACGTTGAGATGTCGAGCATCCGGATCCATAATTACCGGGGAAAAATGGTGATTCTGACCGTTATCCGGGATTTGACGGACCGCAAACGGTCGGAAGAGATGCTTGTCCGTTCCGAGAAGCTCTCGGTGATCGGGCAGCTGGCCGCGGGCGTAGCGCATGAAATCCGCAACCCGTTAACCGCATTGAAGGGTTTTACCCAGCTGCTGAAATCCAAGGCGGAGGGGAACTCGTTCTATTATGACATTATGACCAATGAGCTGGACCGGATCAATTTTATCGTGAATGAATTTATGACTCTTGCGAAGCCGCATTTCTCCAAATTTAGCACGCGAAGGCTGGATCATATTTTACATGCCGTCATTTCGATTTTGGAAACGCAGGCGATTCTGATGAACGTATCGATCCGCACGGAATTCGAGAACTGTATTCCGTCGATTTATTGCGATGAGAATCAGCTGAAGCAGGTCTTTATCAATATTATAAAAAATGCGATAGAAGCAATGCCCCTTGGAGGGCAGATCACGATCACGGCGGCGATGGAACCGGATCATGAGCGGATGCGCCTGACGATCCGCGATGAAGGCATGGGCATTCCGGATGAGATCATCCGTCAAATCGGACAGCCGTTTATTACGACCAAGGAGAAGGGGACGGGGCTTGGCCTTATGATCAGCTCGCGCATTATCGAGCAGCATCAAGGGCTGATGAATATATCAAGCGTTCCGGGAGAAGGAACAACGATTGAAATCATCCTGCCGTTAAATACGGAGGAGCAATGAAGAGAAGGCTGAGCGATATCGTCGCTCAGCCTTCTTGTCTTTTATAGGGAAGAGACGGACCGGCGGATAATCAGCTCCGCGGGCAGGACGATTTTTTTCCACGGTCCGGCTTCCTCTTTATTCTGAATGCGGTCGATCAGCATCTGCATGCCCAGGTAACCGAATTGATAGGCCTGCTGCGCGGCAACCGTCATAAACGGATCAACCTCGGAATACGGGCCAAAATCGTCAAAGCAGACGATGGAGATGTCTTCCGGAATCCGCATATTTCGTTTTCTCAGCAGGCGGATGGCTTCGATCGCCAATACATTGTTGCCAGCTACGACGGCCGTCGGGAGCGGGTCTAGCGAATCCAGCCAGGCTTCCATCTCCGACAGATCGGTGCGCGGACCGTAACTGGTCTCAAAGACGATGCTCTCCTCATAGGTCAATCCATTCAGGATTAGCGCTTCCTTATAACCTTCAAGACGCAGTCTCGCGCTTGAGATCGTATCCGATCCGTTTACCATCGCAATGCGGTGATGGCCCTGCTTGGCAAGATGGTTAACCAGCTGGCGTGCGCCTTCCTTGCTGTCTCCAAGCACGATGTCGCATTCGACGCCGGGCACCTCGCGGTCCAGAAGGACGAACGGGATGTTATGCCGCTGCAGCGATTCGAGATGAGGCAGGGATGGATCGCCGGCCGGGGCAATCAGCACGCCGTCTACCCGGGTCGTCAGAATCGTATTAATGTAGTCGGCTTCCTTCTCCAGACTCTCGTCGCTGTTGCCGAACAGCAGGCGGTAGCCGTTCTTGGTGGCGGCATCTTCGGCCCCCCGGGACAATGTTGTATAGAACGGGTTCGTTATATCGGTAATAAGCAGGAACAAGCTCCGGGTCTGCTGCAGAACAAGGCTGCGGGCCATTTGGTTCGGAACATAGTTCAGCTCTTCCATGACCTTTTTGACCCTGGCTCTTGTTTTCTCGCTTATTCTGCCTGTGTTATTGATAACTCTAGAAACGGTCATCGCGGATACGTTAGCTTTCTCCGCAATATCATAGATTGTAACCATACCTACTGCTCCTCATCGACATTTCATGCTTTTATCTTACAAGAGAAAACGATTGACAGCAACAGGACACCTTGCTAAATTAGAGTTATCGGTAACATTTTATTTGCTAGTTTCGTTATTATTCATTCATTGGTTTATGCTTTCGAGGTAAGAATCATCACGAACAGCCTTAACGGCTGTTTGTGTGACAATTCTTTTTAGGAGGGGTATTTATGACGGACATCGCTTATCGCTTTCAGAATGGTTTTCCGAAGATCGGAATTCGTCCAACGATAGACGGACGCCGCAAGGGAGTTCGCGAGTCGCTTGAGGTTCAAACGATGAATATGGCTAGATCGGTCGCGAATCTAATCGCCGAAAATTTGCGTTACCCGAACGGTGAACCTGTGCAATGCGTCATTGCGGATACGACTATCGGCGGGGTGGCGGAAGCAGCGGCCTGCGCGGACAAATTCGCCCGCGAGAATGTTGGGGTATCGATAACGGTTACGCCTTGCTGGTGTTACGGTACGGAAACGATGGATATGAACGCTTCCATCCCGAATGCGGTATGGGGCTTTAACGGAACGGAGCGTCCGGGTGCGGTTTATTTGGCTGCCGTTCTGGCCGGCTACGCGCAAAAAGGCATTCCGGCATTTGGCATTTACGGCGAGGAAGTTCAGGAAGCATCCGATACCTCCATTCCGGATGACGTGCGAGGCAAGCTGCTTTCCTTTGCGAAATCGGGACTTGCGGTAGCTTATATGCGCGGCAAATCGTATTTGTCGATGGGTTCGGTATCGATGGGTATCGCGGGCTCTATTGTAAGCGATTCCTTTTTCCAGGAATACCTCGGCATGCGGACCGAATACATCGATATGTCCGAGTTTGTTCGCCGCTTCGAGGAGCAGATCTACGATCCTGCCGAATTCGAGAGAGCGCTTGCTTGGGTGAAAGAGAACTGCGCGGAAGGTCCGGACAATAACCCGGAAGCGATTCAAACCTCGCGGGAGAAGAAGGATCAGGACTGGGAGACGGTTGTCAAAATGACGATGATCGCCCGCGACCTGATGATCGGCAACCCGCGCCTTGCGGAGCTTGGCTTCGGCGAAGAAGCGATGGGCCATAATGCGGTTGTGTCCGGCTTCCAGGGACAACGCCAGTGGACGGACCATTTCCCGAACGGCGACTTTATGGAAGCGATTCTGAACTCCTCCTTTGACTGGAACGGCATCCGCCCTCCGTTTATTGTCGCAACGGAGAATGACAGCCTGAACGGCGTCGTTATGCTGTTTGGCTACCTGCTGACGAATACGCCGCAAATTTTCGCGGACGTGCGCACTTACTGGAGCCCGGCTTCCGTGGAGCGGGTAACGGGACATAAGCTTGAAGGCCATGCGGCTAACGGTATTTTGCATCTGCTTAACTCGGGTTCGGCAACGCTCGACGGTACCGGCGAGCAGCAGCTTGACGGCCAGCCGGCGATGAAGCCGTTCTGGGATATTACGGAAGACGAAGCGGCGGCTTGCCTTGCGGCTACTTCGTGGAGACCGGCGGGCGTGGAATATTTCCGCGGCGGCGGCTTCTCCTCCGACTTCCTGTCGCGCGGCGGCATGCCGATGACGATGTCTCGGATCAATTTCGTTAAAGGCGTAGGGCCGGTTCTGCAAATTGCGGAAGGCTACTCCGTCGAGCTGCCAAGCGATGTGCATGACAAGCTCGACAAGCGGACGGATCCAACCTGGCCAACGACTTGGTTCGCCCCGAATCTGACAGGCAAAGGCGCCTTCACTTCCGTATACGACGTCATGGACAACTGGGGAGCCAACCACGGCTCGATCAGCTTCGGCCATATCGGCGCAGAGCTGATTACGCTTGCTTCGATGCTGCGTATTCCGGTCAATATGCATAACGTTCCGGAAGAGAACATTTTCCGTCCGCGGGCATGGGGTCTATTCGGCACTAACGACAAAGAAGCGGCTGACTACCGGGCTTGCTCGAATTTTGGGCCATTGTACAAGTAAGCAACATGCTTTCGAAGTAAGAATTACCTAATAGGTCCACTAGTGGGCCCAAAATACGGAAATTCTTTTTAGGAGATGAGAGGATTGGATATTCGGCAGGAGCTGTGCAAATACGCAAGAAAGACCGTTGCGAATAAGCTGGTCGTTGGACCGGGCGGCAATATAAGCGCAAAGCATGAAGGGAAAATGTACCTGTCGCCAAGCGGCTTTGCCCTTGACGAAGTGGAGCCGGAGCAATGGGTAGCCGTTGATATCGAGACCGGCGCGGTAGAGGATAACGGACTTCGTCCGTCCTCCGAGGTGCTAATGCACTTGTACGCTTACCGTGCGAATCCGGCGATTGGGGCCATTGTTCACACCCATCCGCCTTACTGTATCGCTTTTACGCTGGTGGAAGAGGAGCTTCCGATCATGTTCCCGGACCAGGCGGCGCTTGTCGGCAAGACCGTCTATATCCCATACGTGCTGCCTACGACAGAGAAGCTGGCGGATGCCCTCGTCCCTAAAGTGAAGGAAGCAAGCAGCATATTGCTTGGCAATCACGGCCTTGTCACAACCGGACGCAACCTGCGCGAGGCGTATTACCGGACGGAGGTTGTGGAAGAGAGCGCGAAGATCTTCCTGATCGCCAGCCAGGTTAAAGAACCAAAGGTGCTGACGAAGGAAGAATTCGAGGAGATCGCGTCGCTTGAGAGCGAGGCTTACCGGATCAAGCTGCTGCAGAAGCAGCAATAACTTAAGGACAGCGGCTGCCGCTGCAAGGAGGAATTCAGGCATATGGAACAAGCAACCACCGTATTGGCGTTTGATCTTGGAGCAAGCAGCGGCAGGGCGCTGATTGGCAGGCTGACGGGATCCGATTTGGCGGAGCGCAGGCTGGAAGTAGAGGAAATACACCGTTTTCCGAATGTTGCGGTTCAGGTTGGCCGTCATTTGCATTGGGATATTCTTAGGCTGCTGCAGGAGATGAAGCATGCGCTGCGCAAGGCGTTCCAGCTTGGGTATAAGCCGGTTACGTTTGGCGTGGATACATGGGGCGTCGACTTTGGCCTTCTTGACGCGAATGGGGAGCTCCTTGGCAATCCCTATCATTACCGGGATCCGCATACGGAAGGGCTGATTGAGGAGATCGAAGCCAGATTTGGCAGAGGAGAGCTGTTCCGGCAGGGCGGTCTGCAGTTTATGCCCTTTAATACGGTCTATCAGCTGTATGCCATGAAAAAGGCAGCTTCTCCAAAGCTGGAAGCGGCGAGGACGCTGCTGCTGACGCCGGACCTGCTCGTCTATTTGCTGACGGGGAAGCGGGTTTGCGAGTTTTCGATGGCGACTACCACGCAGCTTCTTCATCCGGATACTAGGAAGTGGAACACGGCTCTTATGAAGGAGCTGGGGATTCCGGAAGAGGTGTTCCTTGAGCCTGTTTATCCGGGAACCCGGATTGGGCCCTTGTCGGAGGAAGTTTGCGAGGAGCTGGCAATTCCGGCCGTTGAAGCGGTTGCCGTTGCCACGCATGACACGGAATCGGCCGTCGCAGCCATTCCGGCAGCGGCAGAACCGTTTGTGTACCTGGTATGCGGCACCTGGTCGCTGGTAGGGACGGAGCTTGACCAGCCGTTGTTAACCGAAGAGGCGATGGAGCTTGAGTTCTCGAATGAGGGCGGAGTTGGCGGCAAATACCAGCTGCTCAAGAACATCATGGGGCTGTGGATTTTGCAGGAGTGCAGGCGGGAGTGGGAAGAGCAGGGGATGGCGTTTTCTTTTGGCGAGCTTGCGGTTATGGCCGAGCAGGAGGAACCTTTCCGCTATCTCATTAATCCGGATGACCTGAGGTTTTTCGGCCCGTCCAACATGACGGAAAAGGTAAGTAGCTATTGCCGCGAGACGGGGCAGCCTGTTCCGGAATCGGCGGCGGAGGTTGCAAGGTGCATTATGGACAGTCTTGCTCTTAAGTACCGGAATGCGCTCGAGCAGATTGAGAAGCTGACGGGCAAGCATTACGGCGGCATGCATATGGTTGGCGGCGGTATTCAGAACAAGCTACTCTGCGGTCTGACGGCAAATGCGATCGGCCGCCCGGTATGGGCCGGACCGGTGGAAGCAAGCGCGATTGGCAACATGCTGGCACAGTTTATGGCGCTTGGAGAATGCGCGAATCTGGAGGAAGCGCGGCAATTGTCGGCGGCATCCTTCCCGGTTGATATCTACGAGCCAGCGGATACGGATGTATGGAATGAAGCTTATGCACGATTCAAGCAGCTGTTGCAGGCTGATCTTAATTAGGGAGGACCCCTAGCGATGTTGAATGGTATTCCGAAGATCCTTTCACCCGAATTGCTGAAGATCCTGATGGAAATGGGGCATAGCGACGAAATTGTGCTGGCCGACGGCAATTTTCCGGCGGTAAGCCATGCCCAGCGTCTTGTCCGCTGCGACGGACATGGCGTGCCCGAGCTGCTGGATGCGATTATGCAGCTGTTCCCGCTTGACCAATATGTCGAGAAGCCGGCTGCTCTCATGCAGGTGATGCCGGGCGATCCGGCGGAGACGCCGATCTGGGGCGAGTATAAGGCTATTATTGCGCAGCGCAGCGGCTTGGAAGAGCCATTCGAGGAAGTGGAGCGGTTCGCCTTCTACGAGCGTGCGAAGAAAGCCTACGCTATCGTTGCAACCGGCGAAAGCGCGATCTACGCCAACTTGATCTTGAAAAAAGGCGTTATTAAATAGTTTGTAATGGAGGAAGCTGCCCGCGAGGGCAGCTTTTTTCGTTCGCGCACGTTTAACGCTGCGCGGCATCGTTAAGCTAGCCCAAGCGAGTAAATTAACTGGTCTTAACGATGTGGCACATCGTTAAGGTGGCGCTTATACCGGGGGAATGCCCAGTTTTGGCTGATTTTAAGGAGCTTAGCGATGTGCGGTATCGTTAAGCTAGCCCAAGCGGGTAAATTAACTGGTCTTAACGATGCCGCACATCGTAAAGGTGGCGCTCATACAGCGGAAATGCCCAGTTTTGACTGATTTTAAGGTGCTTAGCGATGTCCGGCATTGTTAAGCTAGCCCATGCGAGTAAATTAACTTGACTTAACGATGTGGCACATCGTTAAGAAGATAACGCGAAAAAAACAAGTTACTGAATGGGCAGGCGGGTCAACGCGAGGTGAGGGCAGCCTGGTAAGCGGGAAAAACCGTGTTACTGGGAGGGTGGTGGGTCAACGCGAAGTGAGAGCAGCCTGGTAAGCCAAAAAAACCGTGTTACTGGGAGGGCGGCGGGTCAACGCGAGGTGAGAGTAGCCAGGTAAGCGGAAAAACCGTGTTACTGGGGGCGGCGGGTCAATGCGAGGTGAGGGCAGTCTGGTAAGCGGGAAAAACCGTGTTACTGGGAGGGAGGCGAGTCAACGCGAGGTGAGGGCAGCTTGGTAAGCGGGAAAAACCGTGTTACTGGAGGGCGGCGGGTTAACGCGAGGTGAGAGCAGCCTGGTAAGCGGGAAAAACTGTGTTACTGGGAGGGTGCAGGTTAACGCGAGGTGAGAGCAAACTGGTAAACCGGAAAAACCATGTTACTGTGTGGTCGGCGGGTCAACGCGTAGGGGACGCGGACGCGAAAAGGCCGTGCCGGTAATCCGGCACGGCCAACAAGACCTAAGTCGTCTTAAACGTATACGATTTGCGGGAAGCCTCGCGGTTCTTGGAATCAAAGACAACAACCTCGATTTTATGGCTGCCGGCTTTCAGCTTGTCCGGCTGGATCGAGAAGGTGTAAGGATACTGCTGGCGCGTCAACACAACGGCGCCGTCCAGCTTAATGACGACCTTGCTAATATAAGGGTCATACGTTTTCACCCATACGACGCCGGTAGCCGGCTTGCCGATTGTGCCTTGATTCGCAAACTTGCTTACGGTTTTCGTATAACTGCTTGAACCCGATACGACCTTCGACAAGTAATAAGGATCTTGGATCATTTTGCCGTAAGAAGCGAGCAATGCCGGACTTTCCGTCAGGCTGAAGTTGTTCAGGCTGCGCTCCGCGCTGTAGGAATCCGTCAACGTATTGAGACTGAACCAGTTGATTGATTTTACGCGAGGATACTTCAGTTTTGCGCCATGATAGAGCATGTTCATCTTCGTAATGGCAAAATTGACGGCAGACGTATTACCCGCTTTGCTGAAGTGCGTCGCGCCGAATTCACTAATCATGATGGGCTTGCGGGAAGCGTACAGCTTGTACGTGTAATCGACGGAATCCAGCGGATTCACTTGATCGGCGGGCTCCTTCACGTTGCCGTTGAAATATTTGACGCTGTAAATGCTGAGGCCAACCCAGTCAACATAATCGTCTCCCGGATAATAAGCCGCGATTTTTTGCTTCGGATTCGCCGCAGGCGACCAGACCATAGCGACATTCGGAGCTTCTTCCTTCATGACCTTCGAGACCAGGCGGAACTTCTCGATGTAGAGCGACGGATTGCCATTCCACTTCACCCAGCTGCCGTTCATCTCGGAGGCGAACCGGAGGAAGACCGGAACGCCCGCAGCTTTTGCATCCCGCGCGAATTTGCGTAAATACGCATCATCCTTCACCGCGTTTAACCCGTCATCCGGCTGCAGCGCAATTTGAATCGCGCCACCGGCTTCTTTTACGGTCTCTGCCCAATGATAAGGGAACGGATTGCCGTATTTATGGTAATTGAAAAACACGGCATGCTGCTTGCCGGCGAGCTTGTTGAAGGCGTCAAATTTGCCGTCCTTTTGTTTCTCGACGCCGCTGTCTTTCTCTACGTAGGCACCGATGTACATGCCCGACGCGGGTTCGAACTTCGCTAATTGGCTGCTTCCGGATGCGGGGGAGGCACCATCTTTCTCGAGATAAAGATCGATTTCCGTATTCAAGGCGTCAGCTTTGGCCAGTACGGCAAAATACGTGTTTAGGTCGCCTGATTTTTCCCCGATCGCTTTGTGGATTTTGGCTTCCCGGTAATACGTATCGGCCGCCTTCTGGAACTGATTGTCCAGCGTATAAGCCTCTGCCAGCTTACGCAAGTAACCGGCTTGCTCCGACTGGGCTACGGCAAGCTCGAATTCCTTGATCGCGAGCTTGATTTTGCCTTGATTCATATAAGAAACACCGTTTGTGTAATGCTTCCAGTGGTGTACCGTGTCTGCCGCATGCACGGTTTGCGCGAGCGGCTGTACCGTTAAGGCCAGAATAAACGCCATCGCAAGGATAAATCGCAATCCCCTCCAGCCTTTCTTTCGAGCGGTTGTCATTTGTCATGCCCTCCTTATTTGTCCTATAGCTTGTTGTATTTGCCTGGAATAGGCATTTCTTTCTACAATTATCGGTTTCGCGTTTGCACAGCTGAATACTTGTCCGAAATAGACGACTTTAGTCCTATTAACTTCTTTTACACATAGACCAGGGAACTTGAAACGGAAGAAAATGAAAAGCCAAACCTCAATCCGCAGCAACCTTTATCTGGAAAATAAAGTCTAGATCATATAGGAGCAAAAGGGGAGGTTTAACGAATGAAGCTCACCGCCATAACGACTGCAATCTTATTTGTGCCGTTACTCTTAACGGGCTGCAGCCCGGATTCAAACTCTAATTCTGCGCCCTCTGCGAAACAGCCTGCAACGGAGGAAGCACAAGCTTCCGGCATTCCGCCGGCATCTGCTACGCCATCCGCTGCGTCATCCGCTAGCGAAGATTTGCGCATAGACTTAATAAAACAAGATAAAGGGTTCTCCTTTCCCTTACATGATTCGGAAGAAGTTAACGGTTTTGTCGCACAAACATTTCCAGCCCCGAATGACCGTAATCTTGTGGCCCATGTCGTAAAACGAACCGTCTACGACCCGGAGGGGATTAGATATCGGTTGGACGTCGTTGCCGTTAATCCCAAAGAGCAGACGTACAGTCTGTATCCGGCGGCGGATATTATTGTGAAGGATAATTATTCCGTCGATTCCATTGCCGGGGCTTACGGGTTTACAAAACAGGATCAGCTTGTTCTTGTGCAGCCCAAGAAGCGGGAGGACGGGCAGGAGGGCATCCAATACGACGTGGTCGCGCTTGATTTACGCAATGGGCGGATGAAGACAATAGCGGCGAATGCGGTGCCGGATGTATCGCCGTCTTTTTATGCAAGGGGATGGATGAACAATTCCGGATATTTGTATCTGAACAGCTATTCGGATGGCCGTCTTTGGTCGGTGGACATACTTACGGGCGAGGTTCGGCGGATAGAAGGACCATTCAAGCACGAATGGCCGTTGTATCTCGTGACGCCTTCGCCGGACGGCAATCTGTTCTGGCATGAACAAACCGACAGCTTCCGTCTATACGACCGGAATGGCAAAGAGCTTAAGGTTATTCCGCCAACGCTTGGTTATCATTCCTATCCGGCATTCGATTGGAGCCCGGACAGCAGGTTTGCGGCATTGGCCTTTACGTTGAGCGACAGTCATGACAACGTGCTGGGCGGGGATGAGGCCTACATTATCGCGCCTGAAGCAATAGCTTTTTATGATGAGAAAGGGGACTTGACCTGGGATGTTCAGGCTAAGCCGAAGGAAGGTCTGACTCATGTGGACTGGAACGGCTGGCTTGCGAAAGGAAATGAGGGAGTGCTGTCCTGGTACCGGCTGGATCGTGCTGAAAAGGGGGCGGTCCCCCGCAAGATTGATCGAACATACGCCTTGGCTAACGTGTTGACCGGTCAAATCACGAATCTGACGCCAGCGAAAAAGCTGGAGGATTTGAAGTCGCCGATGGCGGTGGTCAGTCGAACCGGACCGCTTCTGTTTGTTGACCGTGATGAGGGGCTATTCTGGTCGCCAGCGGAAGAGACGGGCAATGAGGACAGGAATTACGTTCTGCTGTCGAAACCGGAAGGGCCGCAGCTTATATGGGCGGCACGCGATTACAGCTCGGAGCAAACGACGATTAGCCGCTATAACCCGGTGAATCATGCCATCTCCGTTACGGTATTTAATGAACCGCTCGGTGAGGGGCTTCAATTAGTCGACGATACGCTTATTGTCGACAACAAAATGAACTATAGATGGATTCATTAGAATAGGCGAATAGCCTGCCCTCGAATTACCGGTGGCAGGCTATCTTTATGGTCATGCTATATAAGTACCGCATCAGCTTCCGCTGCCTATGCGGGCATTCTGCTGTTGTTTGCATATGATTTTTCGTAAGCTGTCCCCGGATAAAAAGTAAACCCGCTCAAGGTCAGCGATTGACCGCCCTTTGCAATATTCCGCGTAGATCTCACCATTGCGATCGTTGATCCGCGCTTTGGTGCCGCTCAGCTGTCCCCAGCCGGCTCGCTCTTCGCTTTGTTTCGGAATGTAAAGCAATTCGCCATCAATATATTGCTGGATTTGCCTAAGCAGAGTCGGGGGAAGCACATCTTTTCCGTTTTTGTAACGCCCCATCGAGGCCCTCCTTCGATATTTGGTTCCATTGGCTTTCGTTGGCTTGTTTTGCGTTAAACATGGCTAACCCTCCTCCTTTCGTATTTTGCGTTGCGATTATATTCAAAATTGATGGGGGAACCGGGTAGGTTCCCCCTATATGGGACATTCGCTTACGCGAATGCCACCTCCTGGATCTGAATCATTTCGTTCAGCCTCCTTTCCGTTCATTTCGTCGGCCCGACATCTATATTAACGCATAGAAAGGCGGTATCCCGCAAGGGCAAAAACGGTTAAATTTGTATTTTGCCATAATCGAATTTAAAATCCTCCTTGCTCATTCGCCTTCTCAGCCAACTGAAACGTACGCCTAGTTGACATTCTTAAAATATTTAAATAATATTCACCTATCTGACAGGTATAAAGGACGGTTGAACGATGATTCGCAAAATTAAAAAGCAGCACACCCATGAACTCGTATCCGAGGAGATCATCAAATATATTGCAGACAAGGAATTGGCGGAAGGGGACAAGCTTCCGTCCGTTGACGAGCTGGTCCGGATGTTTGGTGTAGGACGGTCCTCCTTGCGCGAAGCGCTGCGATATTTGGAAGCCATTGAAATCGTAAAGGTCATTAACGGAAAAGGCATATACGTCAACGATGCGGGCTCTTACCGTTACAGCGGAAAAGTAAAAATAGACGACGAAAAATCGTTTCTGCTCGATATTCTTGACGTTAGAAGGGCGCTGGAAGGCAAAGCCGTCGAGCTGGCCGCGAAACGGATAACGGACGCCAAGATCGAGGAGATGAAGGCATGCCTCGCGGAATACGACGAACGAAAGCAAAAAGGTCTGGATACGTCGGCGATCGATTACAAATTCCATCAGCATATTTACGACGCGGCAGGCAATCCGCTGCTTCATAGCGTGTACGACTCCATATCGGAGCTGATTAAGAAGTTCTTTTCGGGCCCGTTCGGGGTGAAAGAGCTGTTCGACAATACCTACCCGTTTCACCGCACTTTATTCGACGGGATTGCAAACCACGATGCAAAGCACGCGTTGAACGAATTTAGCCAAATGATGGACATTATCGAGGAGACTATACGGGAATATTGACAGAAAATTTAGATATTGACAACTTGTAAATGGCTCACTTATATTAAACCTATCAGACAGGTATACAGTATGATACTCACTCATTTTAAGGGGGATTCCAATGCAACAAATGTCTTGGAAGAAATCACTGTTATCCGTATCTATGATTGGTGTGGCACTAAGTTTGACCGTAACGGCATGCAGTTCTTCCGGCTCCAAGAATGGAGACGGTGGAGGAGACAAGGTTGTTACGCTGCGCATGATCGAAAGCTTGACCAGCCCTAATCGCACGGCCATCATTCAAGAAGGCATAAAGGCATTTATGGATCAGAATCCGAACATTAAGGTCGAACTGATCTCGCCGCCGTTCGATCAGGCGGACAACAAGATCAGAACGATGCTTAACGCGAAGCAAGAGCTTGACGTGCTTGAGGTTCGCGATCTCAACGTGGCGGAATTCGTAAACAACGGCTACGTGGAACCGCTTAATGACTATACGAAAAATTGGGATGACTTCAAAACCGTCACCTCCGTCGCCCAGTCCGTCGCTACCGTTGGCGACAAGCTGTATTTCATCGCAAACGGACTCTATCAGCGGCAGCTGTTCTATCGCGCGGATTGGCTGAAGGAAGCGGGCATCTCCGTTCCGGCTACATACCAGGAGTTAATCGATGCTTCCGTGAAGCTGACCGACCCGTCCAAAAACCGCTTCGGCTTCTCGTTCCGCGGAGGATCCGGCGCCAACGCCGTTCCGGATACGATGATCCAGGCTTACGATTCGGAAAAAATCAATATCGATGACGCGATGTTCCTGAAGGACGGCGGCACCATCTATTCGTCTCCGGAAGCGAAGGAAGCGGTCGAACAATACGTGAAGCTCTATAAAGAAGGCTCGCCGCCTGACTCTATCAACTGGGGCTTCCAGGAACAGGTACAAGCGTTTACGTCCGGCGTAACGGCATTCCTGTTGCAGGATCCGGACGTTATACAGACGTTGAACGATAGCATGGAGGAAGGCACGTGGGCAACCGCTCCGATGCCGAAGGGTCCGAATGGCAAAGCGCTCATTTCCGCCGGCGGCGCGGGTTGGGGAATTACCTCCTACTCGAAAAACAAAGAAGCTGCCTGGAAGCTGATCAGCTTCTTGTCCTCGCCTGAAGAGAATACCAAGCTGTCGAAGAGCCACGGCACCGTGCCGATTCACTCTTCCGCTACCGAGGATGCATTTTTCCAAAGCGGACCGTACAAGACGCTGCTTGATATGACGAATCAGCCGGACACGTTCGTTAACTTCAAGCCGCCTTTCCAATATCCTGCGAACGGACAATGGGGCACGGTAGCCATGGAATCCGGACAGAGCATGCTGCTGGGACAGACGAGCGTGGAAGATACGTTGAAGAAATGGGACGATTACTGGGTGAAAGCGAAAGCTGAATTGAAAAAATGACCTTAAATAGCGGTGGGCGGCATGAGAACCGCCTGCCGCATTTTACTAGCGGGGGAAGGTGAGATGGCATGAGCAAGCAGCGAAGGTACATATTACTCAGTTTGCTTCCTGCATTGGCATTGCTGCTGGTGTTTACGTTCTATCCTTTTTTGCAAGGGGTAGTCATGGCGTTTCAAAATTACGTGCTGTTTGACCTGACCAACGTTCAGTTCATCGGCTTGCAAAACTTCGAAACCGCGTTTCGGGACGCGAAGTTTCTTTCGGCGCTCGAGAACAGCGGGTATTGGGTGTTTTTCTCGCTTGTGCTGCAATTCCTGATCGGTTTGTCGCTTGCTCTGACGCTGCGAAAAAAATTCAGGGGAAGAGGGATCTATCAAGGCTTTGTTTTCTATTCCTGGGCTTTGTCCGGTTTTCTAATCGGCCTGATCTGGAAGTGGATGTTCAACTCGCAAATTGGCGTCATTAACGATCTGTTAATGCGAACGGGCCTTATCGATACGCGCATCGGCTTCCTCTCCGATCCGAAATGGGCCATGACGTCGGTTATCATCGCTAACGTCTGGTACGGCATCGCGTTTTTCGCGATTATGCTGCTGGCCGCGCTGCAATCCGTGCCCGCGGATCTGTACGAAGCGGCGGAAATGGACGGTGCCGGAGGGCTGCGCAAGTTTTTTAACGTGACGTTTCCTTATATCCTGCCGACGGTTATCGCAACGACTTTGCTCCGGGCCATCTGGATCTTCAACGATCCGTCCATCATCTACGGCCTTACGAACGGCGGACCTGCCGGAACGACTCATATTCTCTCTTCGCTTATGCTGGATAAGATTATCTATGGCGGGGATTACGGAATGGCCTCGGCGATTGGCGTGATCATGATCATCATACTTATGCTGTACACCGTGTTTTATCTGTTCGCTACAAGATCGGAAAAGGCAGGTGACTTCTAGATGAAGCAACGCGCGTTGACGGGCCTGAAGTCGCTTTATCTCGGCATCTTTTTCCTCATTATGGTTTTTCCGCTCTATTGGATCGTAATCACTTCGCTTAAGCCGCGCAAGGAGATTTTTTCTTTGCCGATTCGGTATTGGCCGGAGAAATTTACCTTCGAAAACTATGCCAATATTTTTAAAGTTTCAAAGTTTCATGTCTATATCGGAAACAGTCTGCTTATTTCGGTAATTGCCGCACTTATCGTCATCTGCATTGCAACGTTAAGCGGTTATGTCATGGCCCGGTTCCAGTTCCGGGGGCATAAGCAAATTATGATGGCCTTTTTCTTGACGCAAATGCTGCCCGGGTTTATTTCGCTCGCGCCGCTCTATCTGCTGATGGCCGACATGAACTTGATTAATAACCGGTTTTCCTTGGTTCTTGCCTACACGGTTATGCTTATTCCTTTTTCCACGATTATGCTTCGGGGGTTCTTCCAGCGAATTCCCAGCAGTCTGGAGGAAGCGGCGATGATTGACGGCTGCTCCAGGCTGACGGCTCTGATTCGGGTCATTATACCGGTCATGCTGCCCGGAATCGCATCCACCTTTATTTTCGCATTCGTGCAAAATTGGAACGAGCTGTTTATGGCGGTTATGTTTATTGACGATGAGAATTTGAAGACGCTGCCCGTGGCGATGAACTCCTTCGTCATGAAGTTCGACGTGGATTGGGGTTCCATGTCCGCCGGTACCGTATTGTCCGTCATTCCGACCGTCGTTCTGTTTGCGTTCGCTCAGCGGTATATCGTGGAAGGGCTGACGCAAGGCGCCGAGAAGGGTTAATAGCGGCGGAATGACGCAAACAAAGGAATGAATGCATAGGGAGAGAAACCGAATGAATGAAGGACTGCATACCAAAGTAGCGCATGACGAAGTGGACACGAAGCATTACGGCGCCGTCACGATGCCGATTTATCAAAATAGCCTGTTTGCGTTCGAAAACCATGAGTCATTCGATCATGCCATGCAGGACGTATTGGCTGCTACCGTCTATTCCCGGGGGAATAATCCGACGGTACAATATTTGGAGGGCAAAATAGCGGAATTGGAAGAGGCTGAACGGGCGCGCTGCTTCGCGTCGGGGATGGCTGCCATAGCCGGCTCCTTGCACGCGCTGTTGAGATCAGGAGACCATGTCATCTGCGTCAATCAAGCTTATGGACCAACGAGGCAGTTCCTGGACGAATTGTCGGAACGGTACCGGGTCGAAGTAACCTACGTCGACGGCTGTCTGTTATCTGACTTCGAAGACCAGTTACGGCCGCACACGCGACTGATCTATCTGGAGAGCCCGACATCGGGCTTGTTCCAGCTTCAGGACTTGGAGGGAGTCGCGGCGCTTGCGAAACGCGAGGGCGTTCTTACGATGATTGACAGCAGCTGGGCGACGCCATGCTACCAGCGTCCGCTTAATTGGGGAATAGATCTCGTGCTCCACTCGATGACCAAATATTTCTCCGGCCATAGCGATTGCCTGGGAGGCGTCGTGGCAGGCCGCGCGGACCTGATCGATGAAATTGCAAACAAAGGGTATATGCTGTTTGGGGGCGTTATGACTCCGCATACGGCTTCCCTCATGATCCGGGGGCTGCGAACGCTGCCTCTCAGGATGGAAAGACATCATAGCAGCGGGTTGATTATCGCGGAATTTATGGAGAAGCATCCGCTCGTGAACCGCGTGAATCACCCCGGTCTGCCTTCGCATCCGCAGCACGCTCTCGCATGCAAGCAATTGGACGGGTACGGCAGCCTATTTTCCTTCGAAACGCAGTTGCCGGCAGAAATGCTGAAGAAGTGGGCGGACGCCTTGCGTTACTTCCGGATTGGAGTCAGCTGGGGCGGCTTCGAAAGTCTGGTGACGGTTGGGCAAACGCCTGCAAGCCGCAATGCAACGGGGAATAACCCTTCTGTAGCCCGACTGTACATCGGTCTGGAGGATCCGCAAACGCTGATCGGGGATATCGAGCAGGCATGGCGGCACGTTATTGGAACATAACGTCAGTCAGTTATAAGGAATAGCAGGACAGCAGCCCGCCGCATGGCGGGCTTTTTGCTAACTTAAGGGCATGTGTTATTTTAATAAGTAGCCACATTAATATATAGAAGGAGAATGGATGAGATGAAATCGTCGCTGCCTATCATTGTTCGCTCTACGGAAATTGACGTCAACGGCCATGTGAACAACGCAAAGTACCTGGAATATTTCGAATGGGGACGAGAGGAATGGTACGAGTTATGCGGGCTTCCTTATGAAGCCTTCGCCAGCATGAATATACAAACGGTTACCGTAAACATCAACGTAAACTATAGAAGCGAGTGCAGGCAAGGAGACCAATTAACGGTCACCTGCCAGCCTGAACGAATAGGCAATTCCAGCTACGTTCTGAAGCAGGAGATTAAGGACGAGCGCGGCGAAGTGCGGGCCGATGCCTTGGTTACGAGCGTAACGATGGATCAATCCACCCGCAAAAGCCGCGCGGTCCCGGACGAGCTTAGGAAGTTTTTCAAATCTCAGGAATAAACGGCCTCATTTTTCAGACCGCAGGTTTCCAGTACGCCCGTAAGAATCCCAATCATCTTCTCTACATCCTCGGCGGTTACGATAAGCGGCGGCATTAAGCGAATCGTGCGCGCATTTGGCGCATTCACAAGCAGACCGTTGTTCATGCACTGTTCGGCAAGGGCTGGGGCAGTTCCCTCGGGTACGTCAAAAGCAAGCAGCAGTCCTTTGCCGCGGACTTGACTGACCGCATAATTGTTAGCCAGCCCGTTCAGCTTCTCTTGAATAAAAGCCCCCTGTTTTGCCGCATTATCCGTTAGTCCCCGCTGCAGGATTTCGCTCACGACCGCATGGCCGGCCGCCATGCCAAGCGGCGCCGCGCTATAGGTGCCGCCTTGATCCCCCGGCTCGAACAGATCGTATTGCTCCGTAGTCAGCATCGCCGAAAGCGGGAATCCGCCGGCGATTCCTTTTGCGAGCGTCATCACGTCCGGCTTCACCCCGTAATGCTCGTAAGCAAACAGCTTTCCGGTTCTTCCGAGGCCGGTCTGTACTTCGTCGAAAATCAGCATAATGTCGTATACGTCGCAGGCTTTGCGCAAGGCTTGCAAATAAGGAGCATCCACCGAGTGGACGCCGCTTTCGCCTTGTACAAGCTCAAGCATAATCGCGCAGGTTTTATCGCTGATCGCGGCAAAGCAGGCGTCGAAGTCATTAATCGGCACATGCTTGAAGCCTGGGACCTTAGGCTCGAATAAATTCTCGAACGCCGGTTTGCCGGTTGCCGACATCGTGGCCAGCGTTCTGCCGTGGAAGCTGTTCGTCAACGTAATAATCTCGTAAGCTCCGTTCAGATGAAGGGCGCCGTGCTTCCGGGCAAGCTTGATCGCGCTTTCGTTCGCCTCGGCGCCGCTGCTTGCGAAGAAGACTTTGTCAAAGCCCGAAATCTCCGTAAGGAGGTTCGCGAACTCAATCATGGGCTTGTTATAGAATCCCGGACTAGCATGCACGAGTTGACCGCTTTGATGTGCGAGAGCCTCCTGCAATACGGCAGGGGAATGCCCAAGACTCGTCACCGCCCAACCCCCAATAAAGTCCAGATAAGCCTTGTCTTCGGTATCCCACATATACATGCCTTCCCCGCGGGTCATGACTACTTCAGGACGTTTAGCCGTATATAGGAGCGATTGCTTGGCGGATGCGAGCAAACCGTCGGTTGTTTTCGTTAACGATTGCATGAATGATCGAACCTCCATCTCTAACATGATGTGAATTAATATACAGTATAATGTATATTAATTCAATATCAGGACGAGCGATTTGCAAAAAGAATATTTTTCCTGCTTTTAAGCATGAGAAAAGGCCATCCCGCATAGGCGGGATGGCCTTACGTTTCCTTTATCCGATTGTAATCTTTCCTTCCGGGTGCCGGTAAAGCTCTTTGGACTGATTCGGAACCAGGGTATAAGCGAGGGTGAGCGGCCCCATCCTTCCGACAAACATAACGATAATGATTAAGATTTTCCCGATGTCGGTCAAATGCGGGGTTAACCCCATCGATAAGCCCGTCGTTCCGAAGGCGGAGGTAACCTCGAACATCACCGTCAGGAAATCCGTCTCCTCCGTAGCGGACAGAATCATCGTAAACAAGACGATGGTGGCAACGGATACGGCCGTAATCGTCAGGGCTTTGTGTACCCGGTCTTTTGCCAAACGTCGCTTGAAGAAGACGACATCCTCTTTCCCGCGGATCATGGCAATAACGGCTCCGATCAGAATGGCGAAAGTCGTGACCTTAATGCCGCCGCCCGCGGATCCCGGGGAGGCCCCGATAAACATCAGAATAATAAGCAGGAATTGGCTCGCATTGCGCATATCGGCGATATTCAGCGTATTCGCGCCGCCGGACCGCGGCGAGATCGACTGGAACAAGGAGCTGTACAGCTTGCCCGCAAAGCTAAGAGGCTCAAGCGTGTTGGTATATTCGAATATAAAGAGGAGAACCGCTCCTCCCAAGAACAAGAGGCCGGACGTATACAGCACAACCTTGGAGTGTAACGACAGCTTGCGTATCTTCGGATAGTCAATCACTTCGGCCAGAACGATAAAGCCGATCCCGCCAAGAAAAATAAGCAGCATCAGGACCGCGTTAATAATCGGATCGTCGACGTGATTGGTAAAGCTGTTAAAAGGACCATGAATCGGTCCCATTATATCGAGGCCTGCATTCGTGAACATGGATACGCTATGGAAGACGCCGTAATATAAGGCTTTGTCAAACGGCATCATAGCCGACCAGCGCAAGGTAAGGAGCAGGGCACCGGCGAATTCAATCGTAAACGCGTAGATCAGGACGCGGCGGATAAAACGGACAATCCCTTCAAGCGAGGTATGGCTCATCGATTCCTGCAGCCACAGCCGTTCCCGGAGCGAGATCCGTTTGCGGAAGGCGAGAGCGAATAAGGTGGCCATCGTCATAAAGCCAAGTCCGCCGACCTGCATCAGCATCAGGATGACAAGCTCGCCGAAGGCAGAGAAATGGGTCCCGGTATCGACAACGACAAGACCGGTTACGCAGGCCGCCGTTGTGGCGGTAAAGAAGGCATCGATAAAAGGCGTTTGCATGCCGTCTTCCGAAGCGTAGGGCAACGAAAGAAGGATAGAACCGATCATAATAATAACAATAAAACCTGCGGTCAGAATTTGCGGAGGACTGATTTTGGTTAGCATGGATTTCTTCAAGCCGTATATCACCTTTCATGGAAAGCCTAGGACTTATGCGAAAATTCTAAGTTCCCGACGTTATCTGGTATAATTAGTATAAAGCAAACGGTACAGGAGGACTACAGCTACTATGAAATCAAGATACATTGCGAGTTTGTCATTGGCCATTATGTTTATCGGCTTTATCGTAACCAGGTTGTGGCTGCCGGACAATTGGTGGACGCGGCTCCTCGAGAGCGGCTTTGAAGCCGGTCTTGTAGGGGGAATTGCGGATTGGTTTGCGGTTACTGCTTTGTTCCGTCATCCGTTCGGCATTCCGATTCCGCATACGTCCCTGCTGCTGAAGAACAGGGACAAAATCGTCAATTCTCTCATATCGGCGATGGAAAACGAGCTGCTGAACAAGGAAAGCATCAGCAAAAAGCTGAAGGAGCTCAAGCTGTTCAGAGGATTGGCATCGGGCATTACGGGACTGATCGGCAAGCGCAAATTGAGGGTTGGCATTCTGCGGTTCGCCCAGTCGTCGCTTGAAGAGGTTCCGCTCGAGAAGCTGAGCGCCAAAATTCAGGAGCTTGCCGTGGATTATATCCGCAAGCAGGATATCGTTCCGATCGTAGACAAGCTGATGGACAAATTCGTCTATGAAGGATGGGACGAGAAAGCATTGGATTTCGTTCTTGCACAAGGACAGGAATGGGTGAAGAAGCGGGAAACCGAGCAATTCTTCGGAAGACTGGCGCATAGCAAGATGGAAGAATTGCAGGTAGGAGGATTTATGGGCTTCGCCGTGCAAGCCTTTGTTGGCTTTATGAGTCCGGAGAAGCTGGGGCCGATCATTCAGGGCATGCTGCTCTCGAGTATCAAGGAGCTTGGCACGCCGGGCAATCCGAACAGGCAGAAGCTGCTGGATGAATTGAAGAAGCATGCTTTGGCCTTGTCTTCCAATGAAGAGCTGATGACCCGCTTGAAGGCTGGACTGGAGTCCGGCGCGGAGAGCGTTGGAGTGGAACGGTTTATCCATCTTCGTCTGGAAGAGCTCCGTCAGCTGCTGCTCGATAAGCTGGAGGAGGAATGCTTGAACGGGGGACGCATTCTCGTCAAAGCCTTCCGCTTCCTGGTCGAGCAGGCGAAGAGCAGAGAAGAGTTAATCCATCGCTGGGAACAGTCTATTCTGGCTTATTTGGTCAGCTGGATCGAGAAGAACCATTACCGGATTGGCGTGCTGGTGCGGGATAACGTCAACCAAATGGATGATCAGGCGCTCGTTCAAATGCTGGAGCAGAAGATCGGCAAGGACCTGCAGTGGATTAGGGTGAACGGCGCGGTGTGCGGCTTTATCGTCGGCATCATCCTTTCCTTCTTCTAATGAGGCCGTATTGGAGGATAAATAAGTGACCGTATTGCTGGTAAATGAAATGGCAAAATCCAAGTTCGATAACCGTAATGAGTGGCTGTTCACCGGCGTTACGGCAGAGATCCGGCCGGAAGACCGGATTGTTCTGCTGGGAGGCTCCGGCCAAGGGAAAAGCACGCTGCTCCGTATTCTTTCGCTGCTCGAGCCTTTCGATAAGGGCGACCTTCAATTGGATGGGCAGACATCCGCGGAATGCAAGCCGCAAAGCTGGCGCAAAAAGGTTACCTATGTGGCGCAGAAGCCGGTCATGCGAAGCGGCACGGTTGCTCACAATCTCCGTACGGTCAGCGAGCTGCATCATAAGCCTTTCGAAGAAGAACTGGCCCGCAGCTATATGGAGGCTGTTGGCTTAGGGAAGATGGATTGGGACAAGCAGGCTTCGGATCTCTCCGGCGGCGAGCAGCAGCGGCTTGCGCTTGTCCGTTCCCTGCTGCTTCATCCCGAGCTGCTGCTGCTTGATGAAATTACGTCTTCGTTAGATCCGGCAAGCAAGAGAGCCGTCGAGAAGCTTCTAATGGATTGGGCGGCTGGACAGGCCAATGGATTGGAGAGAGCATACCTGTGGATTACGCATGATCTGGATCAGGCACGCTTGATCAGCAATCAAGTCTGGTTTATGGCCGAAGGAAGGTTGCTTGAGAGGAGCGCTACAGAGGTGTTTTTCGAAAATCCGGCTACGGAACAGGCGGGCTTGTTTATACACAGCTTGCAGGAAACAGGGGGGGAGAAGCAATGAATAATATGGCCCTCCTATGCACCGTATGCTTTGTTGCGGTTGCGGCCTTAATCTCCATGAAACAGAAGCTTGGGCTGGAGAAGGAAATTCTGATCGGCACGATCCGGTCGGCGGTTCAACTGCTGTTTATCGGCTACGTTCTTCATTTCGTTTTCGAAACAAGCCATCCGGCTTTCATCATTATTATTATTTTATGCATGATTATGGTTGCCGCATGGAATGCGGGAGCCAAGGCGAAGCACGTCCGGGGGATCCGCAGCCGGATTGCTATAGCACTGGCCTGCACGGAAGGGGTAACGATGGCGATTCTGCTTGGCCTAAGCATTATAGATCCAACGCCGCAATATATCATACCTGTCAGCGGTATTATTATTGGAAGCTCGATGATCGTATGCGGCTTGCTCTTGAACCAGATGAAGAGGGAGATGGAGACCGCCAGGGGCGAGATGGAGATGCTTCTTGCCCTGGGGGCAACGGAAAAGCAGGCGGTCCACGGTTCCTTGCGCCGCTCTGTCAGAGCCAGCATGATTCCGACGTTAGACGGCATGAAGACGGTTGGACTGGTGCAGCTTCCCGGCATGATGACAGGGATGATTGTAGCGGGAGCGGATCCGATTGAAGCGGTCCGTTATCAGATCCTCATTATGTTCGTGCTGGCCTCCTCCGCGGCAATGACCGCAATGGTGCTCAGCTTGATCAGTTACCGCTTATGGTTTACGAAGGATGCCAGGCTGCTGCCTATGCTTCCGGAAGATAATTGAGGTTAAGAAAAAGAATTTGTAAATTATATTGAAAGTTGCGAACATGCGTTCTATAATTAGAGAGCGGCAATTCTTATAGAAGAAAAAAAGCCCGCCTTTTCCGTATCGGAAAAGACAAGCCGTAACCAAAACTACATTTATTCAGAAAGGGTCGCCGCCTGTTCCTCCAGGCTTATCCACTCCTGTGACCACTTCTCGATTTCCCTTACAACAGGCTCTAGTGCACGGCCCTTTTCCGTTAGGGAATATTCGATGCGGACAGGAATTTCCGGATAAACAACGCGGGTAACGATTCCTTCAGTCTCCAAATCCTTGAAACGTTCGGATAACAGCCTGCCGCTGATCGGAAGCGCGGCTTGAACAGCGCAGAAACGCTGCGGGCCGGCTAACAGCTGATAAATAATTAGGCCGATCCAACGTTTTCCAATGAGATCCATCCCTTTCTGCACGCGCGGACAAAGGTCAGATTGCTCCATAACGATCACCTCTGGTTCATTTCCATTCCATTATAGTCACATTGTTAAATGAATACAAGCAAACTTTTGTTAGGCTTGTAACTTGACGTCACTTCATTATGAAATTATAATTAGTTACTATTAGTAACGAAGAATTCTGATGAAGATATCCCTATTCCAGCCTACATGGGCGAATGCGAGGATGGACCAGCAGCCTGTTGCGCTATGGCTTCATTCTCAATATACTGGTATCTACTGCAAGAATTTGGTCAATTATTCGTGGTTTATTATTCAGCTAAAAAGAAGGTGCGGTAAACATGTCTAATGAACATATCTTATCGATATTGAAAAATAAAATTAAAACCATCGACAAAGGCGATCATGCGATCCATGTCGTAGGTCCAATCAAGCTTCCCGTCGAGCTGGACGGTGAAACCGTAACATTCCAATGGTACAGCTGGCTCCGCCGCGATATTCAAAAGAGCGAATCCGTGGAAGAGCTGATTACGGAGCTTAATCAAGTCCATTATGCGGACTTTCAGCAGTCGAGCGTTCTGGTATACGGCGACTTCGAGCATGAGGAGGAAGTGCTTATCCGCATGCACAGCATCTGTCATACCGGCGATATCTTCGGTAGCCAGCGCTGCGACTGCGGCTTCCAGCTGAAGCAGTCGATGCGGATGATTATGGCCCACGGAGCAGGCGCATTGTTCTATCTGGCCAACCATGAGGGACGCGGTATCGGACTATTCAGCAAAGCGATGGCTTACCTGCTCCAAGAGGAAGGCCTTGATACGGTAGATGCCAATCTTGAGCTTGGTTTTGCCGAGGACGCTCGTGACTACAGCGAAGCTATTGACGTATTGAAGCTTCTTCGCCAAGCGCCGGTATCCATCATTACGAACAATCCGCGCAAGGTGGAAGCCCTTCGCGACGCGGGGATGAACATCACCTCCCGCGTGCCGTTATGGGGAGAGGCATCCGTTCATAACGAGAAGTATTTAACTACCAAGGTCGCCCGTTCCGGTCATTTCGAACGGGAGTTGGCGGTAAAATAAGGAACAGGCCGAGTAGTCGGCCTGTTTTTTTTGCGCAATGACCGAAACCAATCGATCTATCCTGTCGTCTAATGGATATGCTCAATCTGGCATACACTATATGGAACGGAAGGTTGGGTGTAAATGAACTCTCGTCTAAAACAATTCTTATATAGACTATTTACCGTCTGCATCGTGATCGGATTAATGGGGTGCAGCAAAGGGGAACCAAATGATAATGCCGCCCGGGCTGACCGGGCTGTCAAGCAACCCGCAACCACGGAAGCCGTTGAGAAAAGCTCTGAGCAGGATGCTCTCATACATAAATTCAAGACGGTGGTCAGCACGGCGAAGGAAGCTTCCGATATCGTATCCTTTCTGAACGAGAATTTGAACAAAGCGGGGCAGAATAATGCGGACCAGATGGTTAGGGAGCTTTACGCCTTTTACGCGAAGGATCTGCCGACCTCCCAGGAAGCTTTTTTTGGCGATAATGTTCAAAATGTGCTGACGGAAATGGACTGGCCGATCACCTCGGCGAACGCGGCGTCCATTACCGACGAAGCGGTCAGGCAGCTTGTGGTGACCAAGCTGTCCGGCGGTTACAAGCTGGTATGGGTAGAAGGCACCATCTATCCGATTGTAGACTATAGCAACCAGCAGAAATACAGCATGTATCTGTCCAAGCCGTTAAACAGCTATATCGCTTTGAAAGCCGCGGAATCCGACGAACCGGCTGCCATGGATGCCGGGCTTGTTATTTCGTGGAACGAATTAGCGAGCAGAGCGGTGATGGCCGAGACCTTTCTGAAGCAGTATGCGGATTCCCCGGAATACACGGAGGTTGAGAGCATCTATCTGGATACTTATTTGAGAATGTATATAAACGGACTTTCGAATACGCCAATTTTCGATTCAAACCATTTGAAGATAATACCGGAAGTGAAAGCAAGTTATAAGAAAGTGGCGGCTGAAAATCCTGATACCGTTACCGGCATTATGGCGAACCGGTTTTTGGAAATATTGGCGAAGTCGGATGATGTCGGCATGATGCGCGGGCCTGCTGGTACGCAGCTGCTGCCAGAGGTGAAGAAATTCCAGAAAAACTACCGCCAGACGGCTTTAAACCTGTTGAAGGAAGCCTAGAGCGCATCCAAAAAACGACAAAATTATTTTGCGTTCCGCATCTATTTCAAGTATGATTGGATGTAACATAAACGAACCAGAAGGAGTAGGACATGAACTCGAAAACTAGCCATTGTAAAATTGTCGATTGTACGATCCGCGACGGCGGACTTGTGAACAACTGGGATTTCAGCGTTGAATTCGTTCAACATCTCTATAATACATTGAACGAAGCCGGCGTAGACTATATGGAAATCGGCTACAAAAACTCGCCAAAGCTGCTGAAAGGCGCCGATTCGGCTGGTCCTTGGCGTTTCCTGGATGACAACTTCCTGAAGCAAGTCATCCCTAACAAAGGCAATACCAAGCTGTCTGCTCTTGTCGATATCGGCCGCGTAGACGAGAATGACATTCTGCCGCGCAGCGAGAGCCTTCTTGACCTCATCCGCGTAGCCTGCTACATCCAGGATGTAGATAAGGCTCTGCAATTGGTTCAACTGTTCCATGAACGCGGATACGAAACTACTCTTAACATCATGGCACTCTCCAACGTGATGGAGAATCAGCTGATCGATGCCTTTGAACTGATCAAGGAAAGCGTAGTGGACGTTGTCTACATCGTAGACTCGTACGGCAGCCTGAAGCCTAACGATTACAGCTACCTGATTGAGAAATTCCAGCATCATCTGCCTAACAAACGCCTTGGTATTCATACGCATAACAACATGCAGCTTGCATTCGCAAACACGCTGCTTGCCGCCGAAAAAGGCGTAGAGCTGCTTGATGCTTCCGTATACGGCATGGGCCGCGCTGCAGGCAACTGCAACACGGAGCTGCTTGTCGCTAACCTGCAAAACGCGAAATACAATGTGCGTCCGGTTCTCGACATGATCGAGAAATACATGATTCCTCTCCGCGAGAAGGAAGAGTGGGGCTACATTATCCCTTACATGATCACAGGCATGCTGGATGAGCATCCACGCTCGGCGATGGCGCTTCGTGATTCCGAAGACAAAGATAAATGCGTTGACTTCTACGATCGTTTGACGACTCCGGAAGTTGCTCATAGCAAATAATGGTGGGGCTGCCTTGGTTTAAGGCAGCCTTTGTTTTTTAGGGATGAGTGCATGCTCAGGTTGGATCATGCTGCGCTGCGTGTTGCTCAGGTCGGGAATGGATCTTCTTCCAGCTGCTGTTGTTCCTCTGAATATTGAACTTACTCATCTGATGAGTATTCAGAGGAACAAAGGCAGGCGCTACGCTCTTCCAGAAGATACATTCCCTCTCTTCGCTCACTCCGCGTGCTTCCCAACCTTCGCACTGTTCCCACAAAGGGGCTGCCTTAAAAATAGGCAGCCCCTTTGTGGTGGGGGCGAGGAGGCGCCTGGTGGATTCCAGGCGCCGTGCCGGGACAAAAAACATATAGTGCGACTTGTGGAAAAAGTTTGATTTTCCGTGCCTGAAGGATAAAGAAAATCATAACCGACTAGGCGCTAATGAAACGTAGTATCGTTATTTGAGCTAAATTGTCGGCTTTGAAAATCTAACGAAACTACATAGCGTTATTTGCTTATTTCGAGGGGAATGGAAGGGCAAAACGGGTGAATAGCGATACCAGGTTTCGTTAGAACGTCAGGAGCGGGTATTTTGAGTAAATAAGGTTACCTAGTTTCGTTAGAGTTGTAGAGTGAGGCGCGCGGGGCAGCTTTGGGGGAGTGAGGAGCTCAGTCGGGCGTGTTAGCTAAAAGCACAAAGCACTAAAGCTTGAGTAGAAAAGTGCGAAAAGACAATAGGAAAGGAGCTGCCGGCTATGACAGCTCCTTTCTGGTGCAACAGGGATCTTAAAGTGTTTTTTTCATGGTTACGTGAGGGATGCCCTCTTCCAGGAATACGTCGGAGACGGTGTGGTAGCCCAGCTTGGAGTAGAAGGCTTCCGCATGCGTCTGGCCATTAAGCTTTGCTTCCTTGAGTCCGTCTTCGCGGGCAACCGACTCAAGTGCTTCCACAACGGCGCGGCCGAGTCCGTATTTACGGTGGGAGGCAAGGACGCAAATGCGCTGCAGCTTTGCTACGCCGTCAACTACCCTTACGCGGCCAGCGGCTACGGGCTCATTGTTGTAAAGGACCAATACATGCTTGGACGATTCTTCGAATTCATCGTATTCGTTCTCGGCCGGCACGCCTTGCTCGTCCACAAAAACTTTTTTGCGGATGTCGTAAACCGCCTTCAGATCTTGTTCATTGGCAACCAATCTTGAAGTAATTGTCATGTTGTTCTCGTTCTCCTTCCCTATGTACAAGAGACTAGGATTGGCGCAGCTCGCCGTCGCCCCGGATCGCTGCGGCCTGATGCGGCTCGTTCGGGTGCAAATAGGCGGTCCCGTTAAAGGCTCGTCCGTCAGTTGCCGTTGCGTATAATTCGACCCGGATATCCTCGCTTTGTCCAAACCATTGAAGCAGTTCGGTATCTTTTACTCCGTTAACATCCACATACCATAGCTTTGATCCGTAATCCGACACTAGCACAAGCTCAGCGGATCGGAACAGAAGCTCCTTCATCTGCTGCCGGTATACAATCTCAATGTTCTTAAGTTGAATAGTTTCCATTATTGCAGCCCTCCATGAACTGGCATAAAACGGCCCGATCTTCAGCCGGGATGCCTGCTTCTGATTGTAATGTTGATTGCCGGTTAATGCAACAATCCCCCTGTTGCCTTCGTCTATTTAGAAAATAAAGGGGGTTATGGAAAATGATTAAAATCCAAACGGAAAACAAGCTCATGTCCATGATCGTTACAATGCTTGTTATGTTGCTTATTCTGGCCGGCTGTTCGTCAAGCCGGAACGATAACGCCGCTGACCGGGCGGCTCCGGATCGCGGGACGGATAGCAGTAAAGCCGAATCTTCAGCGGATGACCGGGGGAACCGGGTTGAGAATAGGGCTGAAGAATCTGAATCCCACCGGGAAGAGATACGCCGGCAAGGACGGACCGACGCGCCTATCCAGGCAGGTCAGCTGACAGCCGGCGAGTGGGATGATCTTGCCGCATGGGACCGGTTCAATAATTTGCTCAATAGTTATGAAGGCAGCGACAGCTCCGCGCATTGGGGCTTTGAATATTTTAACCGGCTGGAAGTATCGGTGACGTCTGACGGCCGGGCTGTGTCCGATGCAAGGGTAAGGCTTATCGGTCAGCAGAATCAGACGGTCTGGGAAGCCAAGACAAATGCCGAGGGCAAGGCATACGTGTTCGCTGGAATGTTTAAGGATAACGAGCAGCCTTATCAGAGAACGCGTTATTCGGTTGAGGTAATGGCCGACCAGCAGAAGAAAAAGGTATCGAACATCGAGGTGCCCGGTCAGGGAGCCTTGAAGGTAGATCTGGATGGGGAGCTGCCGGAATCTAATCAGGTAGACGTCATGTTCGTGATGGATACAACCGGCTCCATGCAGGATGAGATGGATTATTTGGAAGCCGAGCTGAAGGATGTGATCACCCGAGTGGGCGAGAAGCATGCCAATCAGCTGGATATCCGGATGAGCACGAATTTTTACCGGGATACTCATGATGATTATGTGGTGAAGGCGAATCCTTTTACAGCCAATATCGATCAGGCGGTAAAGCTTATTGCCATGCAAAAAGCGCAGGGCGGCGGGGATTATCCGGAAGCGGTGGAGCAGGCATTGCGCAATGCGGTCAGCGATCATAAATGGAGCGAGAACGCGCGGGCAAGGCTTCTGTTCCTTGTGCTGGACGCGCCGCCTCATCATGAAACGCAGATCATGCAGGAAATGCATAGCGTATTGGCGGAAGCGGCTAAGGCAGGGATTCGCATTATTCCGGTTGCCTCAAGCGGCATTGATGTGGATACGGAATATTTGCTCAGGTTTGCCGCGGTTGCAACCGGAGGCACCTATTTGTTCCTGACCGACGACAGCGGCATCGGCAGCGATCATCTGGAACCGGCGGTAGGCGAATACGAGACAAAGCTGTTAAATGATCTGTTGGTTGAAGTCATTAACCGGTATGTTCAATAGGTAAAGGATAAAGCCTCTGACGGTCCGTTTAGACGGGATAAGGGTTGTCTTCGTTGTAAAAACAAGAGTTGTCCGGATAAACGGGCAGCTCTTTTTTCTGACTATAGGATGGTAGGTATCGCGGATTTCTTTTACAATGGGGAAAAAGAACAGAGCCGGAGGTGCTGATCATGTCTGTTCACGTAACGCCGCTTGGCGACCGCGCGCTTGTCCTCCAACAGGATACGCAGGGAGCGGACGGCTGGAAGCAGATGGCCGACCTTGCATGGACATTGAAGCAGCAAGCCGAAGCGTGGGTAATTGATATTGTACCGGCTTACGAGACGGTTACCGTCCTGTATGACCCTGCCAAGCTGTGGCGGGAGATTGAGCAAGGGCCGGAGGCTGCCGTTCTGCTGCCGTATCAGCTCGCGGAACGGAAGCTGCGCGATTTGATCGAGAATGGAAAAGCAGCCTCGGAACGAGGAGGAAAAGGCCGCAGATTCGATCTTCCCGTGTATTACGGAGGCCAATACGGTCCGGATCTAGAAGAGTCGGCCGAACGTTCGGGGCTGACGGCGGCGGAGTTCGTCGAGGAGCATTCGAGGGTGGAGTATACCGTGGCGATGATTGGGTTTATGCCGGGCTTTCCGTATATAAGCGGGCTTCCGGAGAACCTGGAGCAGCCGCGAAAGGCCGTGCCGCGTGCTATTGTCCCTGCGGGGTCTGTGGCAATTGCCGGAAAACAAACCGGGATTTATCCGCTTGCTTCGCCCGGGGGATGGCAGATCGTCGGCTACACGCCGATCCATATGTTTGACAAGGAACGAAGCGAGCCTGTGCTGCTTCGGGCAGGCGACCGCGTCCGATTTATTCCCGTTTCCGGAGGTGACTTCCGCTAATGACGGATCGAAGCATAACCGGGAGTACCGCGATAAAAAGCGAAGCGGAGAGCTTCAGTGGATTAAAGGTATTGAAACCCGGCCTCTCGACCACGATTCAGGATTTGGGCAGGGAGGGCTACCGTTCTTCGGGCATTGCTGCCGGAGGGGCGATGGACCGGTATGCCCTGCGGATGGCCAATCTTCTAGTGGGCAATGAGGAAGGGGAAGCGGGACTTGAGGTAACGCTTGTTGGGCCGGAGCTGAGGGTGGATACGGATCTTCTCATTTCCGTTTGCGGCGCCTATCTGGAGCCAACCATAGACGGGGAAGAGCTGCCGATGTGGCGGCCGGTCTTTGTTCCGCGCGGCGCGGTGCTTCGCTTTGGCCGCGCGGTAAGCGGCTGCCGCGCCTACGTGGCGGCAGCGGGGGGCTTCGGCGTGCCGCGCGAGCTTGGCAGCCGCAGCACGGATGCGCGCGCCGCGTTGGGCGGGCTCGC
>NZ_BILY01000001.1 GCF_004000805.1 Paenibacillus glycanilyticus NBRC 16618 | reverse complement strand
TGGCAGTCTTTATAATTAGTATAACAGAGATGCACAAAATTCGGACAGGCTATGGCCTGTCTTCTTTTTAAAAATCTTCCTGAAGGTATGTACGTCGGTATAGCCCACATGATGAGCAATCTCTGTAACGCTCATATTGCTTTGGATTGCTAATTCCTTTGCGCGCTCGATACGGAGGTGAATCTGGAACTGCATAGGCGTAATATTGTAAGCATCTTTGAATAAGACGAAGAAATTCCGTACCTCGGCATATGGATCGATGAAGGGAATTATCTCGAAAACCCTGTCTGTGCGCTTGAACCTTGCAATGGTTTTTATGATGATCTCGCGCTTGCCTATAGGAACGATAAGTTGATGAGGATTGAATCGGGAGAGGTTATATCTTGGCAATTAGACGTAAGGCTTGATGGATAGAAACGAAGATTGTCATACAAAAGCAGAAGATTACCCCATGGAACCAGAGGTGAATTCAGCTTATACTTATTCATACATTTCATATTTAAAGGTCAAAAGGTGTTCATTCTAGTCCTAGCGGTTTTCTGCTAGAATTGAAAGGAACATCTTATTTTTTTATTGGTTAACGGGCAGTCTGAAAGGGGTTCATGACATACTAAGAAGCTAGGAGGAGAGCTCGGTTGTTCCGTTTCATTAAAAGTTCCTTGCAATGGAAGCTTATTCTCATGATCTCTTGCATTGTCATCCTTGTCGTTATTACGATTGGGGGATTTAGCTATTACAAGAGCGCCAGGGCGATTGAATCCGATGCCCAGCGTTTCAGCAATCAGATTTTGAAGCAGGCCACATTGAATTTGACCCGGTATATAAACGATAACGAACAGTTTTTTCAAACGCTTGCGGTCAGTCAGGATTTCCAGGCTTGGACGCTACTTAAACCAGGGGATACCTATCAGAACTACGCGAAGCTCAAGGACATGGAAAATCGGGTGATTGGCCCTTATATCAATTTTCATCAGGAAACGCTTTCCATTATTTTGTATAACGAGAACGGCAATCAAATGGTATATCGCAATCCCATTAGGGATGCCGTATTAAATACGGAATACTCTTTCTCCGACTCGGGACTGAAAGAAAAGATAGCGGACACGGGCCGGATTCAGTCGTTTGTGGAGCTTCGCAACGATTACAAAAACAGCAACGGACAATTTATCCGGATTCCGATTCTGACCTATGTGCAAAAGCTGTATTACACCGATCAACCCGTGTATTTGGCCGTGGATATTTCCTTGCTGCCAACTCAGCAAATTCTAGATCAGATTGAACTGGGGAAGAATGGCCAAGCGCTTATTGCCAATGAAGACGGCAAGATTATTTCCGCGCCGGATCTCTCCATGATTAATGCTAATCTGGAAGATTCGCTGGTAGCCCGGATGAAGAGCGAGGCTTCTGCCTATCTGTATGATAAAAGCAAGATGCAGATGGTCGTCTATCAATCCATTCCGAAAGTAAATTGGCGGGTAGTGGTGTTTGTACCTTATAAAGATTTGGCACAGCGCATTATTGAAATTCGGAATTGGACCGCCGCTATTGCTATGCTTAGTCTAGTCAGCGCTATTGTTCTCGTCTATCTGGTGGCGCGTTCGGTTACCAAGCGCATTAAGGTACTTCGCAGGACGATGACAACAACGAAGTTGGGACGCTTTGATATTCGAACGGATGTAAAAGGAACGGACGAAGTTGCCGATCTGGCGGAGACGTATAACTTGCTGCTTGACCGCATCGATTCTTCGATTCATCAATTGGCCGAATCCAAGATGGTTCAGCAACGGGCCGTATTGTCTGCCCTTCAGTCTCAAATTAATTCCCATTTCCTGTACAATGCATTAGAGTCTATTAATGCCATGGCGAATCTGGCCGGACATCAGCCCATTCGCAAATCGACGATCGCGCTTTCGAATATGCTGAGGTATACGTCCAATTATAAAGAATCTGTAGTTACCCTTGAAGACGAAGTGAAGCATATTCGGGACTACATGCTGATTATGGATCATTTGTATCCCAGCGAGCTGGAGTTCCGATTTGAGGTTCAGCCCGAGATTGAGCAATCAGCGTGCCTTAAGGCTTGCTTGCAGCCCTTTGTGGAGAATTGCATCAAGCATGGTTACGAAATGACCGGTGAGCGATTAAGGATTGTGATCTCGGCTTACCGATGGGAGAACGATTACGTCCGCGTGGATATCGAAGATGACGGAGCGGGCATATCCAAGGAGAAGCTCGGCGAGATCCAGGAAGCGCTTGGACAAGTGCAAACCGAACAGGATTTCTTGCAGCTTTCGCGAATCGGCATTCTGAATGTCCATTATCGTATTAAAACATTTTACCCGCATCATAGTCTTGCGGGCATCACAATAGAAAGAATGGCGGATGAAGGCGGGACGCGCGTTAGCGTTATTTTCCCGAATAAACCAAAGGAGAGAACTGGCGGATGATACGCGTACTTCTTGTAGATGACTCCTCTCTGATTCGTGACAGTTTATCTTTATCAATAGAAGCTTACCATCCAACGACCGTTGTTGCCGGGACGGCCGCCAATGGCGTGAAAGCGTTGGATTGGCTGGATAATCACTATGCGGATTTGTGCGTAACGGACATCCGCATGCCGGTCATGGACGGGCTGGCGCTTATCGGTGCAATCAATGAGCGGTATCCCTGGATGCGCTGCATGGTTGTTTCCAGTTACGATGATTTTCAATACGCGAAGCAGAGTATTCAATTGCATGCTCTGGATTACATTCTGAAGCCTGTGGATGAGGAACTGCTCTTCCGCGCCTTGGACAAGGCCAGTGAAAAGCTGGACGCGGATCGTCATCGCGATGCGGCCCAATTAATGCTTAAAAAGCTGCCTCATTATAAACAATGGGTGGATAAATGGCTCGAGCATATTCGAACTTTGCATGTAGAGACGTTGCCCCTTCTAATTGTAGAAACGCTGGAACTGCTGGAAAGCTGGGTAGCCGGCAACTTTAACTTGCTGAATCCGTTAAGCAATCTGTGGCTAAGCACGATTATTGAGGAGCTGACTTCGGACCGCGTTAAGCTAGAGCTTGATGAAGGCGACGATCTTGGGCTGGGCGACGCCGTTTTGTCGCTGCAAGAGGTTCGAAGCTACTTCCGGTTATGCGCGGTTCGAAGGCTCGAAGAAGGGGCGTATCAGCTTGTGGAGGCAATGAGGGGCATCCGCGATCAGCAATCCGTGAAGGTTATCGATAAAATAAAAATGTATATCGACCGGCACTACGGAGAGGCTATTAATCTTCAGGAACTTGCGGATCACGCAGCCATGAATAAAACGTATATGTGCACCTTATTCAAGCAGGAAACCGGAATGACGATCGGCACATACACGGTAACGGTGCGAATGCGCGAGGCTCGCAACGTCTTGATGGCAACCACGGAAAAAATCTACTCGATTGCCAATCAGGTTGGCTATGAGGACGTGACGTATTTCTCTCAGTTGTTTAAGAAGCATTATGGGTTAAGCCCGCTCGATTACAAGAAACGAATGAAATCCTGATTTTTTCGTCACAAAAGACTGTACCGTGCGCCGCGCGGTATGGTCTTTTTGCTATTTCCCGAAGATTGTCGTAGTAAAACGAAACCTCCTCTACTGTTTGGCGGAAGACAGCGGACCTATAATGATAAGCAAACCAAAGCGAGAACAGACATACAGGAGGAATGAACGTTGCAATTAATGGGAGACGCACTGACAGTATTGGGATCAAGGCTGGGGTTTGCCTGGGATCCGGTTAACCGGCAATCGTACCTCGTAAGGCATGGCAACCATCCGGGCTTGCCGATTCAGATTAGAGCGGGAGTAACGCTCGGAGAGCGGGTGCTGGCGCTTCCGCTGGCGCAGGAGGGACAATCCTTCGAGTTCGTTGACCAGGAGATGACGGCGACAACGATGACTTTAAGCGGCATCGATCCGGAGACGGGCATTCACGTGAAGTTGACGGCCCGAATTCCGTTCCGTCCGAGAGATAACTTTTTCAGCACGGTGCCAGTCATTTATATGAATCTCGAAGTGAACCGTTTGCCTTCCTCGTACCGCTGGATTGCGCAATACGACGAAACGGTGGAAGGCAAGTTGTTCCTGGGCTTCTCGGGAGAAGGCTTTGCCTTTAGTCCCGCTCTAGAATCGAATGCGGGAATCGAAGCGGTATACGAATCCGTTGTTTTGCGGCCGCTAGACGAAGGGGATCATCAGAGCGGAATCCGCACGGAAGAGGAAACCATTCCATGCCGGGATCACATTGCAATCCTTTCGGGCGCGTGGGAAGAAGACTGCGTGACCACATCCTTCTCGCTGGGCAAAGGTATGAAAGGCGATTCCCTGTCCCTTGCATGGTGCGCTTGGGATCAGCCCGTATTAAATGTATTGGGCCATCGCAGTCCATTCAAATATACGCAAAGCTTTGCCGCACTTGATCAGGTTGTTGACTGGTCCATTCGTCATGCCGATGAAGTAATGGATAATTCGGAGAAGGTCGATCGTATTCTGTCCAATCATACGCTTGGAGAATCAACTTCTAAATTGCTGGCTCAAACCTTGCACGCCTGGCTGCTGAATACATGGTGGGTGGTAAGGGAGAACGGGCAAGACTGGTTTACCGTGTGGGAGGGCAATTGTTACTTCCATTCCACCGCCGACGTGGAGTATACGCAGGGGCCGTTCTATTTGGCGTTCTGGCCGGAGCTGCTGGAGCTTGAGCTTAACGAATGGCCGTTCTTTGGCAAAGACGGGAAGCGTCTGCTCGGAGAACGGGCCGAGGGTACGCTCTATTTATCCCATGATATGGGGGTGTTCGGCGATAGCACGAAGCAGTATTACCCTCACGAGATGGAAGTGGAAGAAAGCACGAATTACATTCTTCTGGCTTTCGCGCATTGGCGCAGATCCGGCAAGGATGCTACGATTGTTCGGCACAGCGCGTTTATCCGCAAATTAATGGCTTTTATCGTTTGCTGCGATACGACCGGAAACGGCATCCCGGACAAAGGCTGCGCCAATACCGTCGACGATGCGTCTCCTGCCATTCAATACGGCTCGGAACAAGTTTATTTGGGCGTGAAGTCATTGTCCGCGATTCAGGCAGGCATTCAAATTCTGCGGCATGCGGGCGATGCGGACGCTAAGGAATTGGAAGTCTATGAGCAGTTTGCTCAGACGGCTCTTGCGACCATCGAGGAGAAGGGGTGGCTGGAGGATCATTATGCCGTCACGCTGTCGAGAACGATGGACGGAACCGTGGATCCGTGGACGGGCGAGCCAAAGACGGGCGAGCTGCTAGGCTGGGATGCTTATCATATTTATACGGTGAATGGCCTTTCCCTGCTCGATATGGTCGGCCATTGTACCGGCTTGCTGGATGAAAGAGTGCGCCTGGACATGGAAACGGCAACGGGCAAAACGTTGGGCCGATACGGCTGCCGCCATACGAGCTATGAAGACACGGAGAACGAAGGTCAATTTATTCCGGGACTCGCCAGTCATTCGGGCAAAGTAGGCTGGGTGTCCATGAATATGCTCAGGGACATCGCTGCAGCCTACCGGGGGCTAGACCTGTTCCATCTCATAGAGAATTATTGGAGCTGGCAAACGACGACCAATACACAGCAAGTAGCCTTGTTCTTCGAAACATTCTACGGCAACAATCTGAGTTTCTATCCAAGAGGCGTAACCGTGTTCGGGTATTTGGATGCGGCAGCGGGCTTCGTGTACGATGCGGTTGCTGGAAAGCAATCTTTTGCCCCGGTTCGAGGGTCGCTGCAAGTGCCTATTCTGTTGTTCGCCGATTGGGAGAAGGGGACGGTTCCCCTTGTTAAATCTAGCTTTGAAGACGGCCGTTTGACTTATCGCGTCGAATAACGCAAAGAACAGAAGATTGCCATGAACTTCGAAAGATTCCCCACTAGGACCGTGAAACAGCCGTTTATATAATAGAAATATAAACAGAGAAGGAGTGGGACCTATGAATAACAAGACTCTAGAAGCAGCTTCGGTCCAGGTAAAGAAGCCGTTTTCGAACAGGAAACGCAAAACCGGAGAGCTGAGTTTCTTTCAATTCGTGAAGAAAAACAATGCCCTCTATATCATGTTGATTCCCGTCTTCATTTATTTTATAACGTTCAAATACGTTCCTCTGCTGGGCAGCGTGATTGCCTTCAAGGATTACAACATCTTTGACGGTTTTCTCAAAAGCAAATGGGTCGGATTTCAATGGTTTAAACTCATGTATACGAATCCGGAGTATGCCCGATTAATTAAAAATACGCTGTTGATCAGTTTGTACCAGATCGTGTTCTCCTTCCCGGCGCCGATTATTCTGGCATGTCTGCTGAATGAGGTGCGCAATATGGGCTTCAAGCGCTGGGTGCAAACGGTTCTGTACTTACCGCATTTCCTGTCCTGGACGCTCGTCTACGGCTTGGCTTACATGATGCTTTCGGTGCAGAGCGGCCTCGTCAACGGCATGATTGAAGGGTTAGGGGGACATGCATTCGATTTCTTGCAATCGCCTTCAGCGTTCCGGTCCGTCGTTGTATCCGCCGGCATATGGAAGGAGATGGGCTGGAGCACGATCATCTTCCTGGCGGCTTTATCCGGCATTAATCCTTCGCTGTACGAAGCGGCCAAAATAGACGGGGCAGGACGCTGGAAGCAGTTCCAGAATGTCACGTTCCCAGGCATCCTGCCCGCGATTACGATTCTACTGCTCCTCAAAATCGGCAACGTCATGGACGTAGGGTTTGAACAGGTGTACATCTTCTTAAGCCCGATTACGTATGAGGTTGGGGAAATTTTGGATACTTATGCTTATCGTCTAGGCATTATGAACGGTCAATTCTCCATGACAACGGCTATTGGATTATTCAAATCGGTCATAGGTTTTGTCCTTCTCGTGGGAGCGAATAAAATCAGCAAATCGACAACGGGCGAGAGCTTATACTAGGAGGCAGCATATGAAAATCAAACAATCCATGGGCGAGAAAACATTCGACGTTTTCAATATCCTGCTACTGGTAATTATGAGCCTGGTTGCCGTTCTGCCGCTCCTGCATGTCGTAGCGGGCGCGTTCTCTTCCAACAATGCCATCATCCAGTCCAGAGTTTCCTTCTGGCCGGTAGAACCAACCTTGCAGCAATTCAAATATGTCGCAGCCAATGATGCGTTCTGGAAGGCCGGCTGGATGACAGTGAAGGTGGTCGTTATTGCCACGGCTATCAACATGCTATTGACCGTGGTTGGTTCATATCCGCTGTCCAAGTTGTATCTGAGAGGCCGCAAAGCCATTATGCTCTTCATTATTTTCACGCTGGTATTCCAGGCACCCTTAATTCCGACGTATCTCGTCGTGAAGGAATTGCACATGATTAATACCATATGGGCTTTGATAGTGCCGGGAGCGATCAGCGCGTTTAACATGATTTTGTGCATTACGTTTTTCCGCAGTTTGCCCGAGGAGCTCTTTGATGCGGCAAAGGTGGACGGAATGAGCGACTATCGCATCGTGTGGCAGATTGTTGTTCCGTTATCCAAGCCCATCATGGTGACGCTGCTGCTGTTCTACGCGGTTGGCCACTGGAACAGCTATTTCGCGCCGCTTCTGTACATTAACGACCGGTATCTTCAAACGCTGCAAATGTATATTTATTTCTTAATTGCCGCAGGCAGCTCGAATGACATAGCGGCAGCGGTGGCGGGAGATACCGGGGGCAAGCTTTTGCCTAAGGCTCTTGAGATGGCGACGATTGTGCTCGCGACTGCGCCAATCGTGGTAATCTATCCGTTTCTGCAGAAGCACTTCGTTAAAGGAGCTACGCTTGGCTCAGTGAAAGAATAACGCGTTATGTCGACATTATGTCTTCATATATAGAAACATACAGGGTCACACATTAAAAAGGGAGGAATTTTCAAATGAACGCTTCGAAAAAATGGGTCAACGTAGCTCTAGCGGTAACAATGGCTGGCGCTCTCGCAGCATGCGGCAACAATAATACAAACAATGCGAAGACGGAATCCTCGGCAAGCCCCGCAGCAAATACGGACGCAACAGAGGCGCCAAAAGCGCCGGTTAAGATTAGCCTGTTAACGACGGACAATAGCCAACCTGTTCCAGGCGGCAATCCGATGGATGATCCTACGATTAAATATTTGGCTGAGAAAACGAACACGATTCTGGATATTACGTTCTTGCCTGCAGCACAGGCGGAAAACCTGAAAAAGGTTAAATTCGCCAGCGGCGAGCTGCCGGACGTGATTTCCGATTACGGCGTGAACGGTGACTTGTACGCCAACAATCAATTGATTCCCTTGAATGACTATATTGACAAATATGGCCCTAACCTGAAAAAGGTCATTCCGCAAGCGGCTTGGGACGGCGTAACCCGTAACGGTCAAATTTACGCTATTCCGGAATCCGCAGCCGGGGATTCGCAAGTCAATCGCATGTTCTTCGTACGCAAGGATTGGATGGACAAGGTAGGCATTACGGAAACGCCTAAGACACCGGATGAATTGTTGACCCTGCTGCGGGCATTCCGGGACAAAGATCCGAACGGCAACGGCAAGAAGGATGAGATTCCATTGTCCGGCCGAGAAAACTTTACATGGATGGATACGATTCTAGGCATGTTCGGAGCCAACGAGTACGGAGCAACGGTCATTAACGGCGAAGTGGTGCCATCGAACACAAGTCCTCAGATGAAGCAAGCTCTTACTTTCCTCAAGCAGCTATACGACGAGAAATTGCTCGACAGCGAATTCATGACGAATAAACGGAATACATGGGAACAAAAAATTCAAAACGACCAAGTCGGCTTATGGGTCCACGATCCAAATCTCGGCTGGGACTGGCAGGATAAATTAAATAAAGCGCTGCCTGGCAAAGGCGCAGTCGTGGAGCCTATGTTGTCTCCTAAAGCACCGGGCGTGGAACATGCTGGTTTCGGCATTTCCGCTTATAATAAAACGTTTTCCGTTACCAAAAAAGCGAAAGATCCGGAAGCCATCGTCAAGTTCTTCGATTGGCTCGTTACGGAAGAAGGACAGGAATTTGTTACCTTCGGTATTCCGGATGTCACGTACACCAAAGACAGCGCAGGCAAAATTACTTATAACCAGCAAAAAGATACCGACGACAAAACGGCCCTCTGGAGAAGCATTACGTTTAATCTAGCCGGTTGGAATCCAAAACTGAAAAAGGTTCAAGTCGGGGACGAAGCGGTAGCTAAATTGGAAGAGTTCTTCACCGTAGGCAAGCAAGAAGGGCAACCAAACATTCTGTTAGGCGCTCCGACGTTCAAATCTTCGCTGCCTGAGATCGGCGAGTTCGCGGTTCCCGGCACCATGTTTATCGAAACGGCGGCAAAAATCGTCATGGGCGACCAGCCTGTAGATTACTTCGACGAGTACGTGAAAAATTGGAGATCGCGCGGTGGCGACGATCTGATCAAGCAAGCAACGGAATGGTATAACGCGAACGGCAAGAAATAAGGGGAGCTAACAGCTGAAAAGTGAAGACGGATCGTCTTCACTTTTCGTTTATCTCAAAATGTAAGCGTAATCAACAATGGTGGACAATTACATATTGAAGGGATGAATTTATGAAATCCTTACGATTAAAAAGGTTTGTCAGTCAGATTCTTGTTGCCAGCCTGGCGTTTACCGCGCTGAACGGTTCGATCCTTATTCAGCCGCAACCCGCAAATGCGGCGACCAATGCGATTTTCTCCGAAGCGGATGCTTATGTGGACGGGGGGAATCCTTCCGCCAATTATAATGATCCTAACTTCAATTTATTGAGCCTCAAGGAAGATTCCAACCTATCCGTAACAAGACGAGTGTTTATGCGATTCAATTTAAGCGCGCTCCCGTCCGCAAACGCGCTAACGAAAGCGGAAGTGAAAGTGTATGCAAAAGCATCGGCGGCTGCCGTTTCCTTAAACGTGTATGCGGTTGATGATAACGCTTGGGATCAAACGACGATCAACTGGAATAATAAGCCTTCTTACGGAGCGAAAATAGGTACAATCAACGTGGGAACAACGGAGGGTTATTATTCCGTCGACCTGACCGAATACTTCAAGGCGCAGAAATCGCTTGGCATAGCTTCCATTATGATTGCCAATTCGACAAACACCCAAGTTCAAATATACGATACGGAAAGACCGTACGATACGCAAAGACCGAAGCTGGAATATGCATCGGACGATACGCCGCCGGTCTATCAATCTAGCGCGGTCGGAGCAGACTTCAAAGACATTCAATTAACGTATAAAGAAGCGCTTGCGGTGAATGACGGCGTTATCCTGAAAGATCGGATCTATCTGGCGACGGACGGCGCGAACTTTAATCCGCTTGGCGCGGACGACACGGCCGCGATCAGCGGTAACGGCATTCGAGTAAGCCTGCAGCAAGCGTTAAGCGGATCCATGAATAAAATCCGAGTGGCGGGTTCGTCGGTAAAGGATGCCGCCGGCAACATCTTGTCCGCGCCCGTCACGACGGAGGCGCTTATCGGCATGCAGGATGCCAGCGCGCCGGCATTTCTGTCTGCAACGGTTGGTAATAACGGCAAAAGCGTGGCACTTGCTTATGACAAGCCCATCCGCATGGCGGGCACGGCGGATCAACTGAAAGCGAGCATAACGTTATCGCAAGACGAAGGGGCAACGTATGCTTCCCTTCAATCTGAGGATCAGGCAGCTATCAACGGCAATGTCCTGACGATCACCTTTAATCAAGCGCTTATAGGCATTCGGAATAAGCTGAAGGTTGTTTCCGGTGCCCTGCAAGCTACGGGCAATGCGGCACCGACGACGGTTGATACGGTCACGGCGAATTTGAACGGCCTTGAGCAAGGCAGAACGATAACCGCCATGGAAGACGCGAGAGTCGACAGCGGTGCCGCCAACTTGTCCAGCAACTACGGGACCGAATCCGCGATGCTGCTTAAAGAGGGCGGTTCCACCTTCAATCGCCGCATTTTCTTCAAATTTAACGTGGCTTCTCTTGGCATCAATAATTCGGCAAAATTGCGATTGAATTTTACGGATGCGGGCGCTGCGGCCGAACCGTTGACTATATATGCGGTTGATGACGCATGGTCGGAATCCGAGCTTACCTACGCGAATCAACCCCTTTACGGTTCCGCGATTTCCGCGTCCAGCGTAGGGGGAGGAAACGGATGGTATGAATGGGATGTTACTTCCTACGTAGAGCAGCAGAAGCTGGCCGATGGCATCGCTTCCTTCGTCCTATTGGGCACGCCTTCGGTTAATCGGACGGTAAGCGGCAAAGAAAGCGGAGCGAATGCCCCGCAATTGGTCGTCAATTACGATAATGAACCGCCTTCCTATGTGGATAGCGTTGTCGGCAATGAGAACCGAACCATTAATCTGCAATTCAGCGAGAGCCTTGGCAATCGGGCGGCAAGTCCCGCCGCTTTGAAAACCGCCGTTACAATCGCCAGGGACGGAATGAACTTCGCCGCGCTTGAAAGCGGTGATCAAGTAACGATTAACGGAACGAAGCTGACGATTACCCTGGTGGGCCGGTTAAGCGCGCCTGGGGCCAAGGTGCAAGTGGCCGCAAACACATTGCAGGACAGCGGGCAAAACGTACTCGCTTCGGTGGTAACAACGAATGCGCTCGCATATGACGTGACGGCTCCTGTGCTGAATCCCGTTCTTCTAACCGATCAAACCGGCAAGCAATTGACGCTGTCGGCGGATGAAGCATTGCTTAGCAATATGGCTTCAGCAGAAGATTTAAAGAATGCCGTCAAATTTTCCGCGGACGGCACAAACTTCCTGCCATTAGCCAGCGGGGACACCGTGGAGATAGCCGGCGGTAAACTCAAGGTAACGCGGGCGTTGTCTTTAAGCGGGGATTCGAACAAGCTCCTCGTCGCGGCGAATGCGCTCAAAGACGCAGCTGGGAATGTCGTGGCGCAAAGCTACCTATCCGATGCCGTCGCCTCGGATATCAGCTCGCCGCAAATACAATCGGCTTATCCATCGAATTTCAACAAAAAGCTTACAGTTGTTTTCAGCGAGAATGCGTTTAATAATCTGCCTAACGATGCCCAACTGAAGCAAGCTATTCAGTTCTCCGCGGATGGCGGAGCGAGCTACCGCGCATTAGGCGAAACGGACAAGGCGATTCTGAGCGGAAGCACTCTTACCCTGATTTTGAGCGAGCCGTTAAGCGGCAGTCAAAATAAGGTTCGCATTCTGGCGGGTACATTGAAAGACGCGGCCTTGAATGTGACGGCGGATGATTTGACCACGGCTTCCGTGGAGGCTGCCAACACGGTTTACCCTTATCTGCCGCCGCAACAAGCCGATTTGAAGAAGGCCATGTCTGATTCCGCGAATATCGTCTTTGGCAACAAAGATGCGGCGGAAGGCTCGGGGATCGAGCTGAAGGCGGCAAAGGGACTCAGCTTTATTGCCGAGGAAATCGCATCGGGTGACAGGAATCCCGTTTATATCGATCGTTATGTATCGACCGTGAAGAAGATGCTCAATACGCCGACCAACATGCCTAACCTTCAGGGAGGCCTGGATTCGAGATCGCAATCTCCGATGCTGTACAGCATCGCGCTCTTGTGGAATGACCAAGGGGTTATGAGCTTGTTTACGGATACCGAGAAATCCAAGCTGCTGACGTTGTTCAAAGCCGGTTTAATCAGCACGGCGTATACGCTGAATGACTACAATGAGTCAGGGAATCCGCGTCCGGGCGATCGCCTCGCGATGAACGGGGATCCCAACAATTGGAACGGAACAGGCGTAAACTATTGGGAGCCGAATCTGACCATTTTCTTCACTTCGTCTTTTGTTCTGGGCTTGGAGAACGTGAAGGATCTTCTGCAAAATTACGATCATGCCGCATTTATCGCGGAGCTGAAGGCTCAAGGCTTAACCAAAATCAAAGAATCGTTCGAGAAAACGACGAATTTCTCTACGGCAGCGACGGAAGCGGAACGATTGGCGGAAAAGGCGGATAAAGTACAGCGTACGATCAAGCCAAGCAATTGGTCCTTCAAGGGAGTAACCTTGGAGCAATATTTGCAAAATCCGTTTAAGCTCCATGAGGCTTCGCAGCGCAAGTCATGGACGCACTTGGCGCAGGAAGGCGATTATATGGGACAGCTAGGCATGGGGCATGAATTTGACGCGGTTGACTCAAAAGGTTCCCGGCAAAGCGCAAGCTATGTGGTGCTCGGCATCGACCCAAGCTTGCAGAATACGAGACTGATGAACTACTTTGGATTCATGCATGCACCGGGTAACGAAGCGGCAGCAGCCGATATCGTCAAGCTGCAAAGCGTAGGAGTATCCGACTACTACGCGAAGGTTGTAAACGGGTATTTTACCCAATCCTCTTACGAAATCGTAACCAGCTACTTGCCGGAAAACTTCTATATTAACAGCATGATGTCGATGGGTTACTTGAAGCCGGCCCTATTTAACGACACGTTCAACTATGACGGAGCGACGCGCAATCTGGCCGATAACTGGATCATGAAGGAGGGCAGCTGGCAGGCGGTAAATGACAGCATCGTTCCTTATAACACGAAGGATCCCCTCTCGCATATGACGGGCGCCAAGCCCGTGGACGAGAACGAGAAGCTCCTGAAGCAAAGCGATGCGGCGGGAAGCACAGCCATTTATACGAAGAAAACCTATGACAATGTCAGCTACTTCGCTTGGATCAGAGATATGAGCGGAGGAGAAACGGGACTGCTCGGCAGAGTCCAGGACGAGAATGATTTCTATCTCTTCTCTTATAGCAATGGCAAGCTTGCGATTAAGAAGAAGGCAGAAGGTCAATTCACAATGCTCGCAGAGAAACCGATGACTTTAAATGCTGAAACGGCTCATCGACTGCGCGCGGTTATGAACGGGAACAGCCTGGAGCTGTATGTAGATGGTATACCGCAGCTGGCGACGACAGACGCTTCATTCGCCTCCGGCGCCGTTGGTCTCTATACGAATGAAGCCAGCGCCAAATTTGACGGCGTGCTCATTCAGAATGCCAGCGTGCATGCACCGGATTTCCAGTCCATCGCTGTAGGCAATGCCAAGTTGTCCTTAACCTACTCGGAAGTACCGGGAGCGACTGCATACAAAGTCAAATACGGAACGCAATCGGGCCAATATACGAGGACGCTCTTGACGACAGGAACGAACCCCGTCATTACGGGGCTAAATAACGATACAACGTATTATTTCGTCGTTTCGGCGATTGACCCAAGCGGGGAAAGCGCGAATTCTCGCGAGTTTTCTTTAGCGCCTAAGGTGCCTGATGCCGTAACGCCAACCATTACGAATATCATTTCGGATGGCAACCGATTGATCGTCAATTTTACGACCGATCCGAAGAATACGTCTTATACGCTGAAATACGGCCTAAGCCCAGGCAGCTATACGAAAGTGATCGACAACATTTCGACTTCCGGTTATGCCGTGAACGTTCCCGTCTCCCAAGCGCCTTATTACTTCGCAATCGAGGGACGCAACGCCAACGGCGCAAGCAGCCTCTCTAACGAGTGGATGGCCATGGCGAACGCAGCGACGCTGTTCTCGGATGATTTCAACGACGGCGAGTATGCCAGCGATTGGGTTCTTTCCACCGGTTCGCCGGTCATGGAGAACGGTAAAATCAAAACGGCAAACGGCAATCCCGAGCGTCTATGGCTGCCGCAGGGGTCAGACTGGAGCGACTATACCGTCTCCGCGACCTTTACGCTATTGCCGGATGACACAACCAAGGAAGTAGGCTTGCTCGGCAGAGTCAATACGGCTGCCAATTACTATGTGGCGGATTACAAGTACGACAAAACGGCGAATACCGAAAAGGTCATGCTCAGAAGAAAGGTCAATAATGCTTTCCTCCCGGATCTCGCTTTCGACTTCACGCTGAATAAGCAATTGCAGGTGCACAAGATGAAAGCCGTCTTCGACGGCAGTCGCCTGAAGCTGTATATAGACGACGTATTGGCTTATGACGTTACGGATACGTCGTTGACGAAAGGAACGGTTGGTCTGTTCTCCGTTCTGACGCCGGTTTACTTCGACGACTTCCGGGTCGAACAGTTAAACGGCTTAAGCCAGCCCGTGATGACAAGCATGGAGACAAAGGAAGCGAAGACGACGGCGGTATTTGGCCAAGTCGAAGGCGCGCAAGGCTATACCATTAAATACGGTACACAATCGCATGCATATACGAAACAGCTTAGCGTACCGGAGAACCGCTACTCAGGCAGCGAAATTCCAGGTCTTGATGCAGGCACGACGTATTATTTCACGGTGAGTGCAGTGAACGGCGTCTCGGAGAGTCCAAATGCCGAAGAGTATCGCTATACCGTTCCTGCCGTCACTCCATCAACGCCGCCTACATCCGCAACTCCGTCACCGGACAAGGGGAATATCGTTCTGACGCCGGTATTGGCTGACGGCACGGCTCAAGCGAATGTGGACGCGGCGACGCTCATACAAGCTTTCGGGCAAACAGATGCCAATCAGCAAGGACATAAAATCGTCAGTGTGACAATGAGCGAGCTGGCTGGCGCTACTGCCTACAGGTTGGACATTCCCGCATCCGGTTTCCTAAACGGGAATGCGGGCAACGGTAAATCAGACAAGGCCGTAAACCTAATAACCCCATTCGGCACGGTTACCGTGCCGGATAACATGTTCAAAGCAATTGACTTGAAACAAGCAACTGTTGTTGGAATCTCAATCGGATGGGCGGATTCCTCGCTGTTAAATGCCGATGCAAAACGGAAGATCGGAGATAAACCGATCATTGTATTGCAAGCGCTGCTGGACGGAAAAGCGGTTGCTTGGAAAAACAACAACGCGCCGGTAACCGTCAGCATTCCGTATACGCCAACCGCGCAGGAATTGAACCATCCGGAGCACATTGCCATCTGGTATATCGACGGCGCTGGACAGATTATCAAGATGCCGGCGAGGTATGACGCGGCGAGTGGTGAGCTGACCTTTACAACAACCCATTTCAGTTTGTATGCGGTAGGGTACGAAGTGAAGACGTTCAAGGATCTGGACCAAGCGGCATGGGCGAAAGAAGCGGTGGAAGTGTTGACGTCTCAGGGTATTGTAAACGGAACTTCGGATACAACCTTTAATCCGAACGCCAACATCTCGAGAGCGGATTTCCTCCAGCTTTTGATAAAGGCGCTGGGACTTACAGCCGATGTTGAGACGAACTTTGCCGACGTTCATCAAACGGACTATTATTATGAAGCTGCCGGAATAGCTCTGACACTGGGGCTCAGCAACGGCGTAGGCAACGGCCGCTTGAATCCGGCGGAAGATATTTCAAGGCAGGACATGATGGTTATGGTGGAACGAGCGATGCGCCTGGCAGGTAACAATCCGGGCAGCGGCACGTCTGCCGATCTGGCAGCATTCAACGATGCGGCGCAAGTTGCCGATTATGCCAAGAACAGCGTGCAAACGTTGATCGGAAGCGGGTTGGTGCAGGGCTCCGGCAGCCTCCTCCGCCCGCTTGGCACAACCACAAGAGCCGAAGCGGCGATGCTCCTGTATCGTGTGTATAACCAGTAAAGCGGGTAATCAAGGGGATAGTCATATCCCCTTGATTCATTGCAACTTATGAATGCGTTTTCATTTGGGATGAGCCATGGAGGGAGGTGATAGTCGAATCAGTTGAGAACAAGCCACTCTTTCAGGCATGCTGCTATTGATTTAGTCATCCATTTATTTAAAGGAGGCCAATATTTATGGCAATCAAAAGAAAATGGACTTTAGGAATGCTTGGTCTTGTCAGTTCTGTAACGATTTTTGCTTCAGTAGCATCCGCAAGCATCATTGCCAACATTGACGTTGAAGGAGCTTCGATCAATTCCACGAGCTGGGACTTGACTGACAGCGGAGTGACATTCGAGGAGAAAGAGCTGGATCGCAACAACATGGTTATGCCTTATTTCTCGACATGGACGCCATCCGGAACGGGCTCAAGCCTGAAGCTGCAGGCTAATCCATATACAGCCGGCGAGAAGCAGAGGAACGAATATTATGCCGCAAGAAATCAGCCGTTCGGAGAATGGCGGTATAACGGGTTTCAGATCGGAATTCCATCCGACAGCGCGCTGCCGACCAACTGGGTTGTGCTTGATCAATTCCATCAGGACAGCTATTACGTTTCCCCGCAAGGAGCGCTTGAATTGGCAAACGTGAACGGTAAGCTGACCTACCAGTTCAAAATTCGCAATAAAGATTACTACAACATCGACGGCGTCAACGGGCCAAGCGGGAACGCTCTTACCCTATGGTCGCAGGAAGTAACGACGGATCAATTCAACTCTATTGTAATTGGCTTCAAACCCGATGCCAGCGGCAAAGGCGGGGTGAAGATCTGGTACAACGGCACACAGGTCGTCAATTGGACCGGCTACCTCGGCTTCCCGGCAGGCTTTCAAGGCAAAAACTTCATCAATCAATATTACAATTCCTTCGGTATGTACCGAGGAGCACAGAACAATACGATGAAGGTCTATTACGACAATTACAAATGGGGCACAACGTATAGCGATGTGGCTCCTTAATAGTCAGCAATTACAGGCCTAGCAGCAATTAATCGGCTTTTTTTATGCGCAGAAACATCTGACGATCGGCCGTTTCTTTTTGCTTTGAAAAATTCCAGATGCTTAGCTTGGCTTCCGATCAACGGTACTGTTCGGTCTTTTTGTGCTGCATGGCTTTCGAGGGGCTATAGCCCCGTTCCTTCTTGAATTGCTTGCTGAAATAATAAATGTTGGGATACCCGAGCGCGTCAGCCACCTCGCTAACCGTCATTCCGTTCTGGCTCAGAAGTAGCTCCGCGCGTTCAATCTTCTTCTCAATAATGTAGCTTTCAATCGTCTGTCCCATTATTTCTTTGAACTTCGCGGAGAAGTAGCGCGTAGATAAGAATGCTTGCTTCGCAAGGTCTGCTATGCTGCCGGCTTGGGCGGGATTTTCGCGGATCGAAGCGGCAATCTTCGTCATTGTATCGATATGCGGGTTCCGATAACGCGGCACTGCTTGCTCGAGAGATACATATTCTCTTTCAAATTGAATGAGCAGCAGCCGCAGGAGCATCTCGGCTTCTTCCGCGGAGCGATGCGTTTGGAACGACATCACATGAACATACCTGTCCAGGTAAGCCTCGAAGGCAAACGAAGAGATAAAATCGCAGTGGGAAGGGAGGGAGGTTAAATAATGGTGCGCGTTCTCCGTCTCGAAATGCATATAGGTAACGAGTAGGGGCTGGTCGGGATTGTGCCAAGCTTCCACGCGGTCGCCCGGCCGGAACAAATAACATTGATGGCGCTCAACTTTTCTCTCTTCTCCGTTCAGGACGACTCTTCCTTCCCCTCTCCATACGTACCATAGATCGTAATCGTTGAACGGAATATCGCTCCGGTTCCACTTCCACGTGCGTTCGCAGGCCATTTTCCCATACGATTCTCCTAACTTGAACGTAGGTATCAACTCCATCTCCCAATCAGCTCCCATCTATATTGGATTCATCAAATTGTATAAATCGTTTATTGAAATATGACATTTGGATTGTTCGCCATTTACTATACCATTGAAAATAGAAAGCGACAAATTTGATAAATGGTGGTGCATGGGATGAAGAGAAAAATAGACTTGTTAACGCCTCAGGAAATATCGGAACGGCTGTATCGGTATGAAAGCATTTCTAAGACTTATTCGAGTCTTGATGTACTGGGGGAAGAAGAATGGAAGGAGTACAAAGAAGCCGGCTACTTAGCCGTTGATTGCGTGTTGGGGCAACAGGAAGTACAGAATGCAATCGAAGCGCTGATGTCCATGATATTCTCAGATACGAAAGGCGCGGCGATTCAGTTCAGCAAACCTTCAAGCGAGCTGAAGTCTAATGAAGAGAGAGAACTGGCCGTGCGCAAAGTACATCAATTTGTGGAATGTGATGATCGGCTCAGACATGTGGCTTATCATCCGGCAATCTTGCGCGCGGTTGAAGCGATTCTGGGAGAAAAGCCTAGGCTCGTGCAGGATATGGCCTTGCTGAAGCCGCCGCACGGCGGAGGAGAGAAGCCTTGGCATCAGGATATGGCGTACGGAAATCTTGCTTACAATAAACCGGTAGTCGGAGTGTGGATTGCGTTGGACGAAGCCGCGCTTGACAACGGGTGCATGCACGTGCTGCCAGGTTCGCACGCCGACGGGGCAACTCCGCATTATGCCGTACGCGACTGGCAGTTATGCGATACGCATGTTGCGGTAGAGAAGGACGTGGCGGTTCCGCTTCAGTCGGGCGGACTTCTGTTCTTCCACGGCCTGCTGAAGCACGGAACGCCGTATAATTTGTCGCCCAAGCGGCGGCGCGCTCTGCAATTCCATTATGTCGCCGAGTCCGCAGAGAAACTTAGTCCGCAAGAATATAAGCGGACGTTCACAAACGAGATGTCCGGCGCGGAGTGTTGATTGTCCTTCCAGCGTAGATTAATGGAACGATCACGAAGATAAGCGGATTATTTCCGAAGATTGCATAAGCTTTATCATCCAGACAATCGTACGATCAACTTGTAAGCTAATTCCATCTAAGGAACGGGGTTAACAGGTTATGAATGCGAACAGCAATCAACAGGCAGGCATTGAAACAAAACAAACAGCAGGCTGTACAGGCGGGAGAAGTAAGCTAAGAACATCTAGTCCCATGCCTTCAACACCCCACCCATGTACAAACGCGAATTGCATGAAACCATGCTCATTCGCCGCAAAGTAAAAGGATAAGCGTCAAACGGGCGACAAGTGAATGGCTTATAACAAAAGCATTTAGAACATACAAAAAAAGCCCCGGCATGGGGCTTTTTTTGTGTTACAGATAATGGCTATACGGGACAATAGCCGGTTTGCCCGAAACCAAACCTAATATAGTGATAGGAATCTAAAGATCTTTGATTTTAAAAAAAATGCAATCATGTAAAAATATGATCGGAAGAAGAGTTTGGTAAGCAAAAATTGACAACGCTTCCAAGGGGATATATAAAGCGCCATACGAGTAAATGAGCCATAGGAGGTGCGAAACAGCGAACCTGTTACTCATGTAATTATTATGCTAATAGATTCACAGCCATTACGAGGAGGAAACAAGGAATGATGATGAAACAAAGAATAAGAAAAATGACTTCATGCATCTTAGCGCTTACACTCATGGTTTCCCTTATAAGCATTGGTTTTCAGCAATTTAACGGCAAGGTATCCGCAGCCGCGGCAATCTCCCAGAATCATACCTTTGAAACGACGGACCCGAATTTCGGTTACTTTCAAACGGATGCCGAAATAACGCCGGTTCCGTCCATGTTTGCTACGGAAGCTTCTTTCTCCAAGAAAATCGTAAGCGACGATAGCGGTAACCGGTCACTGGAAGTAACCGTTCCGAAGGACGCGCAGGGCAAAACTCGGTTCTACTATGGACCCAATGCAGGCTTGCAAGCAACAGGCAACCGGTTCTCCTTTGAAGGCTCTCTTACATTCAGCAACCAAGCCAAAGAATTCCGTCTGAATGTGATTCCTGGTGACTGGAAGCAAAATCTTCCGATTGCTAAATTTCTGCCTAGCGGAGATATTCAGGTTAAATCGGGAACGATAGCGCAATCGACTTACGTGAAGCGAGGCACCTGGTCGGCAAATACGACTTATAAGGTGAAACTGGATCTCTATAACGATATCAATAAATACGATTTATTTATAACGGACGCGTCCGGGACAACAACGATGCTTGCCAGCGGCGAGCCGCTGATGAATTACGATAGCCACGGTTTTCTGGCAACTGGTGTCGTGTACTACAATATCGAAGCGGTAGGCACCGCGGCGGAGACCGATACAACCGTACGTTACGATAACATAAAGCTTTCATACTCCGATGATGCAAGAGATGCCTATATCCCAGCATCTGATACCAATGTGTTGAGAACGACGACGTTCGAAACGACGGATACGGATTCCGCTATTGCGGGAACGGCTACCGGGTCGGTTATCAATACCAATATTCTGGACGGGAAATCGCCATCCGTAATGAAGATTGTCGAGGACGGCGGCAGCAGATGGGTGGACGTAACGACGACGCAAGACGAACCGGGGGATATCGGCTTCCCGGTATTCGAATCATGGGGAGCGGATACGAAGCACAGCAGCTATACGCTTGAAGCGGATTTCAAGCTGAAGGATGCCAACGCCGACTACTACTTAAGATTAATTGACGGTTCTTGGGGCGTGAAGAGCAATAACCTGCTTATTGCTAGAAACGGCAAAATTTATGCCCGTTCCTCGGCTACGGGTAACGGCGCGTTGGCGGCTAGAGGAACATGGGAAGTAGACAAGGCCTTCTCACTTAAAATGGTCGTGCATGTTGACTCGCTGAGTTATGATCTATATCTTGTTCAGAACGGGGTTACGACCAAGCTTGTAAACAACGAGCCTATACAAAACTCCAATTTGTTCAAAACCAACGGATTAGCAGCATGGATGCTTAATGTAGATGCGGGCACGCATAGCAAATCCACGATCCTGGTCGACAATATTAAAGTATCCGTATCCGATGCAGCGGGAACAGCTCCAATTGTGAATGCCTCCCCCGGGTCCTTAATTGACTCTGCTCCTGTAATCGGCGTTCCGGTCAATTATTATGTCAGCCCTACGGGCAGCGATTCTAATGACGGCAAATCTGTGAATACTCCGTTCCAGACCATTCAAAAGGCAGCGAATCTTACCGCGCCTGGCGATACGGTGTATTTAATGGATGGTACCTTTACGTACAGCGGCGGCAACCGGATGGTCACCATTACGAAATCCGGAGCTCTCAATACGGCAACCAATCAGTCTGCTTATATTACTTACAAAGCGGCACCTGGCGCTCATCCCGTCCTATTCTCCGATAACGCATGGGATGTCATTCTTATTCAGGCTAGTTATATCATCATCGACGGAATCGAAATCAAAGGAAATAACAAGAATCTGACGCTGGCAGATGGTGAGGCAGCCTATAATTACTGGTACGAGCAAACGACGGCAGGCTTGCCTGTAAACTATGGAGACCCTAGGTTTACAAAAGCGAATACGAACGGGATCAACATCAACAGCGGAACCAATCTGGACAATGGCTTGCCGCCAAACCATCACATCACAATCAGAAACAGCATTGTTCATGATCTGCCTGCCGGCGGTATAGGCTCAGCCAATGTCGATTACATCACCATCGAGAATAATCTCGTTTACAACAATGCTTGGTACACGATGTACGCCTGCAGCGGCATCAGTGTACTGGGCGGGGTAGATGTCGATAATCAACTGGGATATAAAAGCATTGTGCGCAATAACGTCGTCCACGATAACCAAACGAATGTGAAATGGAATCAAACAAAGGGTTACTCCGACGGGAACGGCATTATTATCGACTATAACAAAAATACCGGTGCGAAATTCCCGGCGTACAAAGGAAAAACCTTGGTGGAAAACAATATTTCCTATAATAACGGAGGCTCCGGTATCCATTCGTTCAACTCCGCCAATGTAGACATTATTAATAACACGGTTTACAACAATAACCAAAATCCTCATTTGACTTATGCGCAGCTGTTCGCGAGCAGTTCGGAGAACGTTAATATTTTCAATAATATTGTCTACTCGAGAGATCTGCGTCCAGGCGAGACTAAGTATGACATGAATAATGCAAGCGGCAGCGAATTTGTCATCTATGCCAACAACATTTATTACAACGGCGGCACTCCGTCGGTTATGGGAATCAACGATGTGGTAGCGGACCCTAAGTTTGAGTCGCTTGATCCGAAGGATCCCGGCTTCCTCCATGTGAAGTCGGATTCTCCGGCTGTTGATAGAGGAACTAGAACGCTGGCGCCTGCAGTAGATATTGCGCAAGCAGCCCGTCCGCAAGGAGCGAAGACTGACATCGGGGCTTACGAAACGAACTATACAAGCGCAAACCCTATTGGCAATGACGTGACGGATATCGATGCCATAAGACAGTCAATGATTTTCGTTCCGGAAAATGGTCAAGCGATTTACGGTACTCCAGTCATTGACGGAACGTTTGACGATGTGTGGAAAACGGCTCCCGTTCTCAATGTTAACAAATATATCGATAATTCCACGGCCCCGGTAACTTCTGGCGCTACTTCAAAGGTACGCGTGCTATGGGATGAAGATAACCTTTACGTTCTTTCGGAGGTTACGGATCCCGTGCTTAGCAAGAAGAACAAAAATCCTTGGGAACAAGACTCCGTTGAAATTTTCTTGGATGAGAATAACACCAAAACAACCTCTCATCAGGACGATGACAGACAATATCGAATTAACTTCGACAATGAAAAGACGGTAGGAGCGAAAGGCAATATCTCGGAATTTACAAGCGCAACGTCAAAGACTTCAAATGGATATCTGGTAGAAGTCAAGATTCCGTTCAAGACGATAAAAGGCGCGGAAGGAAAAGTAATCGGTTTTGACTCCCAGGTTAATGATGACAACGGCGTAGGTTCAAGAACAGCAACAGCCATCTGGAGCGATAATCAAGGAAACGGTTATTCCAGCACGGCAAGATGGGGCAATGTAACGCTGCTCGCGCAGGGCGCCACTAATCCTGTGGTGACCGAGGTTCAGCCGGTTAACGTTACGACCAAAGCGGGAACCGCGCCAACACTGCCTACTACCGTTACGGTCGTCTATGATAATGCAACGACATCCGCTGCAAATGTAGCATGGGATGCGGTTCAATCTTCAAGCTATGCGGAAGCGGGCAGCTTTACGGTGAACGGTACAGTAGAGGGAACTACAATTAAAGCCGTAGCTAATGTAACCGTCCAGTCGAAAACCATTGAATATGCAATTGCAATAGGGGCTGAACAAAACGGCGGTGCCGGCAAGACTAGAAACGTTACGATAACAGGCGAGAAATCGAGTGAGCTTGCAGGCAAATATCTGATTGTCCAGTTTACGGAAGGAACAGGCGTTAATGCGCATGTGTCTGTTGTCATGATTGCGGCTACTAGCCAAGCAACAGCAATCTCTTATGCCAAAGCAGGGTTAAAGGTAGACGTGTGGCTGGCTAGCGGAATGCCTGCTCTTGCGGATTCCAACCTAGGGGTTACCGTGCACGCGCATGCATCAACGTCGAACTAGACAAGTCGTGAGAGGAGGAAAAAAGGGCACATGACAAAGAATACAATCTCATTGTTAATGGTTGTTATTTTAAGTTTATCTTTGTTTCCTTTGTCGGTATTTGCTAGCAGCGCGATTACAAGCGCTGGATATGCTGACGGAGTGATAGCTATCCAAGGAACGGGCTTTAATGCCGGAACGGCTTACTTGGTCAGAGTAGTAGACACCACGAATAACAGCGTGCAAGCGCTGGAGCAAGCCGTTGCAAGTTCGGAAGGGAAAATTGCGGTTAATATTACGACTGGGGCTTTGTCCAATGTCGATCATTACCTGGTCCATATTAACGAATTAAACGGTGATCTCGCAGCCAGCAAGGAAGTTACAGCTGTGACTGTCACACCGGGTACACCGGATTCCGTTACGCCGCCTACTCCTACTGGTCCCGCGGGAACGATAAAAGTTGCGGTATCCGTAGATAGCAACGGCGCAGCCACGGCAACCGTAACAGACAGCCAGCTTTTGCAGGCTGTCACTGGAGCCGAAGGAACAACAGGGGGCAGCAAGTCTGCTCCCGTCATCATAGAGCTGCAAGCAGACGCAAACGCAAAACACCTATCCCTCGAATTGTCTGCCGCATCTCTCTTGGCTCTCGCGAATAGCAAGATTGAAACGGTGACTGTCAAGGCCGGCGGCGTTACGTTGAACCTGGATAAAAAAGTTCTTGAGGCAATCAAAGGCTCGCTTACAGGCGCAAATGCTTCCGGCAAGGTGCGTATCTCCATCTCCAAGCTGGATGCGGCATCTCAGCTTGCCAAGTATCCTGCACAAGCACAGCAAAGCCTGAAGGACAAGATTGGCGACAGACCGCTGTACAGCTTCGAAATTACGGCAGGCAATCAAACCGTCTCTGATTTTAAAGGCGGTACTGTAGCGCTCGAGCTGTCCTATTACGCGCTTGCCGGCGAGAATCCGCATGCGATTGTCGTCTACTATGTAGACCAGAATGGGAATTTGAATGCGCTTGCCAATAGCCATTACAATCCGACTGCACAAACGGTAAGCTTCAGGACGAAGCATTTTTCAACCTATGCCGTTGGCTATGACGAAAAAACATTCGCCGATGTATCCGAGCATGCGTGGTACAAGGATGCAATTGCATTTGCGGCAGCGAGAGGGATTACTAAAGGGATCAGCCATACTCAATTCGGGCCTGACCTTAAGATAACCCGAGGAGATTTTCTGGTTATGCTGATGAGAACTTACGGCATTGAAGTTGACGCAAGCGCAACAACTAATTTCGCGGATGCGGGCAACACCTATTACACGGCTTATTTGGGATCGGCAAAACAACTAGGTCTGGTGACGGGAGTTGGCAACAATCGCTTTGAGCCGGGAGCCAGCATCAGCAGGCAGGATATGGTCGTCATGATTTACAATGTGCTGGATAAGATGGGCGAGCTGCCGTCGGCTCTTACAGGCGGCAAAACGATCAACGATTATAATGATAGCGCTGAGATCGCAGCCTATGCGTCTAAAGCGATGAAGGTTTTTGCGGAAGCCGGCTTTATAGCGGGAAGCAATGGGAAATTAATGCCGCAGGGCTTCTCCACAAGAGCGGAAACCGCACAAATCTTATACAACATCATGACAAACGGAACGGTTAACCAATAGCGACAGAGGAGGATGTAATCGTGACGGTAAAAAGGTACGACCTCGTTTTGCTCAAATGGCTTTTGATTGCAAGCTGCTTGTGGATGTTAGGTTTGAATATGCCCGCCAAAGCGCATGCGGCATCGCCCGTTACTTACTATGTGAGCGTTGACGGAAACGACAATAATACGGGCTTGGGGCCAGAGCCAACCAAAGCGCTTCGGTATATCCAAACCGCTGCCAACAAGACGAATCCCGGGGATACGGTATACGTCATGAACGGCACCTACTGGGATAACGGGAACCCGATTCTTACGATTACCCGTTCCGGAACGGCCAATGCTTATATTACTTATAAGGCTTATCCGGGGCACACTCCCGTTCTGCGCGTCAGCCAAGGCGCATGGCATCATATTCTGGTAAAGGGAGCTTCCTATATTAACATCGAAGGCTTCGAGATTTACGGGTGGAGCGAGAACTTATCGAATACGGAAGCGTTATCCTATGAGAATACGAATACGCTTGGGAACATCGGCAAATTCAATACGAACGGCATCAGCATCGTGAAGAATGCGGATGTAAGCCCGACGGTGTATTCCTCGCACATCAACGTTCTGAACAACAAGGTGCATCATGCGCCAGGCCAAGGGATTGGAGCGGAAGAGGCCGATTATATCAATTACACCGGCAATACGGTGTATAACAATTGCTGGTTTACGGCTTGGGCGCAAAGCGGCCTCAATATTTTCCACTCCCGCAATACGGACACCAGCACGGGGTACAAAAATTTCGTGTCTGGCAATTTGGTGTATGGCAATCAGACCAATTACAAATGGCAGAATCACGGCGTGTATTCCGATGGCAACGGCATTATTATCGACGATAATAAAAACTCGCAAATTAGCGGAACGCCTTATACCGGAAAAACGATTGTGGAAAACAACATCTCCTATTTGAACGGCGGAGCGGGCATTAATATTTTCAGTTCGCAAAATGTGTATGTCAATAACAATACGACTTATGCGAACTCTCAGAGCACGCATTTGGATTATGGAGAAATCATCGGGAATTATTCGAGCAATGTCTTTGTCGTGAACAACATTTTGTACGCGAACGGAGAGACGGTAAGCAAAGCGAATGATTCCAGCGGTAATCCGATCGCATCGGTCTATTTCAACAGCAATATCTTCTATAACGGCGCTGTTCTCAAAACAGGCACGGGGAATGTAACGACGGATCCGCTGTTCAACAATCTAGCATCGAGAGATTTTCATTTGAAAGCCAATTCGCCCGCTATTAACAGCGGGGATAACGGGTTTAAGGCAGCGCTTGACTTTGACGGTATCAGCCGTCCTGTTGGAGGAACAGTGGACCGGGGAGCTTATGAATATCATTAAGATGTCAAAGTTTGCTGCTATCCGTTAGAAATTCTAAGCTTTAAAGGGCTGTTCCCAATATAACTGGGACAGCCCTTTATGCTGCATTCTACATCATTTGAAATTCTTCCCGGTAATCCTGAATATACCGCCGCATAGTTATCGGCTCCCGTCCGATCAGGCGTTTAAGATCGGGAGTTACTTTTTTGGCAAAGCCAATTTTAGCTGTAAAATAGATTCCTGCCATCACATTAATTTGATCCTGAGGAAGCCCATGAGACTTCCAATAGGCTTTAAAGTCTGCCGCGGAAGGATTTGCATACTGGATAGCCGTTTCCCAGATTTCGGACATCAGCTCAGCAACTTGTAGATAGGTCAAAGCCTCGCTGCCTGTGAGATCATAAGCTTTATTCTCATGGCCTTGTTCCGTAAGTGCTTTAACCGCTACTGCTGCGATATCACGAACATCAATGAAGCTTGTTTTACCATTGCCAGCTGGTACGTATATCCGCCGGTCCTCTCTGATTTCAGCCATATGGGTGGTATTCAGATTTTGCATGAAAAAGCTGGGACGCAAAAAGGTGTACGGGATGGCGGCTTTCAGTATTCGTTTCTCTATTTTACGATGCGGGACGAAAAATAGCGTTTGAGCTCCCAGTAAACTGAGGAACACAATATGCTTGACGCCTTGTTGCTGAGCTTCCATTAATAGAGGCTCGAAATATCGGGGATCGTCAATTGCAGGAGGACGAATCAGAAAAACTCTCTCAATTCCGAATAATGCCTGTTTAAAGGTCTCGGGACGCATCAGGTCGAATTCGATTTGCTCGCCGTATTCAAATATCGGTTCTCCTCCAACTTTGCGGACGGCGGATTTGAAAGGAATCTTCTTCTCATTAAGTTGTTTGGCAACCTCGCTTCCTACATTGCCGGTTACTCCTGTGATTAAAATAGAAGGGTTCAATGGGATCCAATCTCCTTACCACAATAAATTACACCTAAACACTATTATAGCTAAAATAAGAGAAAACCATAAATGACTACTGTTTGTGGGCGGACAAACAACTTGGCATAAGAATTTGACTTACTGGCTCAGGATTGGAGCGAATAAAAGCGTCAATCTCTGCTCTGCTTGGAATACTGTCTTGAGCCCCTAACTTAGTGACGGCTAAAGCTGCCGCAGCGGATGCGAATTTTACTCCTTCACTGAGTGTTTGACCATTCATCCATGTGGATGCGAGTGCGCCAATAAAGGTATCGCCAGCAGCAGTTGTATCAACCGGCTGGACCGAATATGCCTCGAGATGAGTAATTTGCTTGGATTCATCAGCAAATAAAAGACCTTTGCTTCCCATCGTCAAGATGACACGGCGAATACCGTCGAGCAGAAGTTGAGAAATAGCCTGAACAGCATCATCTTCGCTCGAGATAGGAACAGTGGTCAGTAATTCTGCTTCTGTTTCATTAAGAATTAAAGTATGAATAGAACGAAACAAGTCACTTGGCATGGCAAAAGCAGGTGCTGGATTCATCCATACCGGAATTCCGTACTTCTCCGCAATTTGGATAATCGTCTGGTTCAACTCCCATGGAATTTCGTTCTGAAGTAAAATTAATGCGGCATCATGCCATAGTTGAGCGGGGAGATCCTGGGCCGACAAATGTTTGTTGGCTCCTGGAGACAGAACAATATAATTTTCTCCCTCGCTGTTAACTGTAATAAATGCTAAGCCAGATCCGCATTCTTTGGTGGAGACGTTCTCAATGCCTACGCCCTTGTCCTGCAAGGATTGAAGAAGTATCGTTTTATAAGCATCGTTGCCGACGGCTCCGACTATTTGGACACTGGAAGAGGCCATGGCTGCAGCTGCAGCTGCAGCTTGATTAGCGCCTTTTCCGCCAGGGTGATACTGGGTATGCAGCCCTTCGACCGTTTGACCCGGAAGGGGAAAGCTTTGTATTTCATTGACAATGTCCATATTAATACTGCCTACCACATAGATAGATTTCATTAAGAATCGTTCCTTTCGCTTCTATTACTGGCCATTATAAGGCCTGAATCTTGGGATGGGTATGTCCGCCAAGCAATTCACAAGAAATGAGAATGAGTCGCATATTTTGGGAAGAAATTCAGTTCGTTCTCCAATAGACTTGAAGCAAGATAGCATTACACTACTGGAGGTATTTAGATGGCTGGATGGGTTGGTCTAAAAGATTTATTGATCGCGGAAGTGAAGCAGCGCAGCGACGAGGCATGTTTGGTGGATGGATTCCCGGAACGGATCGATGCTTCCGGGGACAGCCAATCGGAGTTAATGAAAATTTATGAAGAATTATGTGCTTTGGAGCCAGAGCAGCCCAATCTTGATGAACCTGATGAACTGGAGGAGATCCGGCGGCTTCGCCCGAACGGACCTCGCCAATTGGACAAAGAGCTCAGTCATGAACAATGGGCAGATAAATTTTATGGCGCATGGCTCGGAAGAGCTATTGGCTGTGCGTTAGGAAAACCGCTCGAGTGGCCTAATTTCATGGCTGGGTCGCATGGCAGACCAGGATGGGAAAACGTGTACTTATGGTTCAAGGGAGCCAATGCTTGGCCGATTAACGGTTATACCCCGGGTCAATCCACAGCAAAGGATGAATTTGGGATCGAACTCGCTGCCTGGGGCTCCGCAAGTACAAGAGAACGAATTTCCTTCATGGAAACGGATGATGATATTCGCTACACTGTGCTTGGATTAATCATGCTGGAAAGAAAAGGTCTTGATTGGGATTCCTGGGACATAGGCAAGCTTTGGCATGAGGTCCTGTCCTATAATCAGGTTTGCACGGCGGAAACACAGTCTTATCTGAATTTCGCGCAAGCCACGTATCATTATGGGGAACAAGGCAGACCGGCAGATTGGACGCAGAAGAAAGAATGGGTCCGCACTTATTTGAATCCATACCGCGAGTTTATCGGCGCACAAATTCGGGCAGACGGCTTCGCTTATGGAGCAGCCGGCCAGCCTGAGCTGGCGGCAGATTTCGCTTGGCGGGACGCTTCTTTCTCGCATGTTCGCAACGGCATTTATGGTGAAATGTTCGTGGCTGCCATGATTGCGGCTGCATTCGTGGAATCAGATCCGGTAAGAATCGTTGAGATCGGGCTAAGCGAAATCCCTGCAAATTGCCGTCTCGCACAAGATATTTATAAAGCGGTGGAAATCGCCCAGAGTACAGAAGATCAGCTCATATTGGTTGAGAAGATTTGGGATGCCTTTAAGCACTACGATCCCGTGCATACGAACAATAATGCTGCTCTGGTAGCGGCATCTCTCGTATTTGCGAAAGGGGACTTCAATAAGGCTATCTCTACCTCGGTATTAGGCGGATGGGATACCGATTGCAATGGAGCGACAGTAGGCTCCATCATGGGCGCATCGCTTGGAGCCAATCAGTTGCCAAGACATTGGGTAGAGCCTCTCCATGATACCTTGTATTCGGCGGTTATTGGCTTCCATCCGATTGCCATTTCAGAGTGTGCCAGAAGAAGTCACGAAGTCTATTTGAAATTGAAGGGACAGCAGAAAGCAGGCCATTAATACGATATGGATTGACGTCCGAGTGAGGGAGCAGGATTCCCCATTCGGGCGTTTTTCAGTTACAATGAGTAAAAGCTGAATCATATCTTAGGAAGGTACGGCACATGATACTGCACATTACATATGAGGATAATGAACTTCCCATTAACAGTTTCAGATGGACGCCAAGCTTCGAGCTGGAGACGCAGCATCACCATCAAAGCTTTGAGATGGGACTATGTCTTTCAGGAAGCGGGCAGTTCTATTTTGGCAACACCGTTTATCCCGTAGTCCCAGGGGATATTTTTGTTGTGAATATACTGGAGAATCATATCGCCCAATCGGATCAAGGCTTTCCTTGCGAGTTTTTATTCCTTAACTTTGATTCGGGGCTGCTTGCCAAGGAAGAGCCTGAGCTAATGGTGCCTTTTCGTTATTATCCGTTTCATTTTCAGAACCGCTTACACGGTAACACCGATAGTATGGAACGTCTGCGGACGATGATAAAGCAAATTTATGCGGAGAAAGAAGAGCGTGCTCCGGGTTATCGGACGGCGGTCAAAAGCCTGCTGATGACGATCTGCGTGGAGCTTCTCCGCATGTCCAAGGAAGAGATCAGCAATACGACATGGCTCGATGGCATGCGAAACTATGAACATATCAGACCGGTGCTGCAATATATGGACGAGCATTACCAGACGGAGATCAGCTTATCCCAATTAGCTTCGTTATTTCACATCAGCGAGTCGCATTTATCAAGATTGATATTGGAAGCAACAGGCAGAAAGTTTAAAAGCTATTTGTCGACGCTTCGCATACAACATGCCAAGCGGCTATTAGCGACGACCATTATGCCGGTAACTGAAATTTGCTACGAATGCGGGTTTCAAAGCATGGCTACTTTTTATCGCAATTTCAAGCAATTTGTAGAAATGTCGCCAGAAGATTATAGGCGCGTCATGCTGACGAAAGTGTGAGGTTGATAGACAAACAGCCGCAGAAGCTAATGCTTTTGCGGCTGTTTGTTATGGTTATATCCTAAGTTATGCTGCCCGATGCATCCCGGTATTCCTGAGGTGTCATTCCGAAATACTTCTTGAACAGCTTAATGAAATAGGGCGGGTTCTGATAACCGATTTTGCTGCAGATCTGATAGATGCGATCATCCGTCTGCTTGAGCAAATAAGCGGCTTTTTCCATCTTGAGACGGATAATATATTCGCTTATATTTTCACCTGTCTCGGTTTTGAAAATTTTGGACAAGTACACCGGATGCATATGGATATGATCGGCAATTTTCTGCAGCGTAACATCCTCAGCCAAATTGGCATTAATGTAGCGCTGGATCTGCTGGATCGAACTGTTTTTGGCGGTTGCCATCGATTGATTCATGTCTTCATAGAACAGCTCTATAACCTGAAGCGCCCACTCTTTCAACTGCTTCACACTAAGAAATGGCTTATGGGAAACGAAGGGCTCATAGGCAGCTCCTAGAAGCTCTTCAAGCAGCTTACCGTTCTTGTGAGCGCCATACGCAAAAGCAGCACCGAGTTGGAAAAATACTTCCGTCAGCTGTTCATGGGAATCCAGGCCGTTAGACTCCATCTCGTTTGTAATGGCTTCAAGCTTGGATAGGGTCATATCTCTTTGACCCATATCCAGAATTTGCATCATGGTGGGGGTCTCGTACAAGCTATTGATGGATCGGATAGACGTACCCGTAGTCAGGTTATCTCCTGTGGTCATGAACATATCCTGATCAGTGCCGACGCTTCGGCGTATCGTTGCAACGCAGGCTTGATACAAGCCGGATACGTCAGTGTCGAATATCCCCCACGAGCTTATGACAACGGAGATTTTCCCTTTAAGGAAAGTCCGTACGTTTTCTTGCAGCTTCAGCATCGTTTGTTCCAATAGAAGAGATAATTGCGCTTCGGAGTCAGGGTAAGCAGCTAATTTCTCGGCTTTGCTTGCTTTCATTTTAATGAGAAGCACCAGATAGTCATAAGAATCTTTCGCTGCTACGAGATCAAAATGTGCACCGAAGGTTTCTTCAGCAATGTTAAAGATGGCATATTCGAACAGGGCTAGGCTGCTGGAATCAAACTTGGAGAACCCGTCCTCCAGTCGAAGGACAGCGATGGCAATGGAGTCATCCCCGTTCATGGGGATACGTAGAAGTTCCAGCTTGGACTGAAGCTCTTCTTTGCCATAGCGCTTACCCTTGATCAGATCGTTAAGCAGGTTAGCCCGCAGCAGAGGGGCTTGCTCTTTTAAGGCAGCATACACTTTTTTCTGGGTCAAAAGCTCTGCCCACTCTGCAGTCAATATATCTTTCATTCGAGCAACGGCTTGTATGATATCTTCGTCGCTTGCCGGTTTAATTAAATATTCCGTGACCTGAGAGGACATCGCTTGTTTGGCATAATTAAAATCTGCATAGCCGGAATGGACGATGCATTTCATCCGGGGATTGGCTTCGCGAATCGTTTCAATCAATTCGAGCCCGCTCAGCTCAGGCATACGAATATCGGTAATGACGATGTCTATAACATGCGTATTGATGACTTGAAGAGCTTCCTTGCCCGAATAGGCACGGTAGACCTGCTCGATTCCGATCTCTTCCCAGTTAATGGTCTCAGCCAGAGAATCGACAACCAGATGCTCGTCATCAACAATGAGTAATTGATACATAGCTAGCCCTCCTTGTTCGTAATCGGCCATACAAGTGATGTTTTCAAGCCGCCCAGCGCGGCTTCTTTCATTTCTATACGTGCATCAAGGCCGTAGTGAAGGAGCAGACGCTGGGCAACATTCCACAGCCCGCATAGGTTGTCTTCATTGTTTGATTTCATAATGCGATGCAGGAGAGCAACACGTTCGTCTAGGTCAAGCCCAACCCCATTATCTTCTACAGACAGCCGGTAGTATCCGTCTTCCTGGCAGCCGTTTACTCGAATCCAGCCCGCTTGTGAGAGGGGAGCTAGTCCATGTATGATGGCGTTCTCAACCAAAGGCTGCAGGATGAGCCGCGGCACTTCAAGTCCTTGCATATTGTCCGAGCATTCGATCTCATAGTTCATTTTGTGCATGCGCAGCTTATGAATCTCCAGATAATTGCGGATGAGCTCCAGCTCCTCCTGAATGGTGGATGTAGGATTCTCCAGTCGGGTGGCATAGCGGTAATAGGCGCCTAGATTCAGCGTCATGGAGATAACCGCGGCCTCGTTGCCCATCTTGGCGCTGTATTGAATAAAGTTCAGGCTGTTGTACAGAAAATGCGGATCAATCTGCGATTGCAGATGCTTAAGCTTTGCCTCCTGCAGCCGGATACGCGATTCATAAACGCTTTCGATTAACTCCTTAATCTGGTGAGCCATCGTGTTGAACTGATTGATCAGGAACTGGAATTCATTTTTTGACGTGTAAGTAATTTGCGCATTATAATCCCCTCGTGTAATTGACCGTACGCTGGAGACTAGCTTCAGGATCGGTTTTTGAACATTGCGGTAAATGAGAAAGGACAGGGTTAAGGCTAGTCCAATCAGGATGGCTAAAGAGCCCATAAAAATCTTGCTGGAACGTGAAATAGGCGCCAATACATCATTGATGGGCAAAAAATCAATTAGGTACCAATTAAGCGAACTGGATAACTGATAGGTGACAATGTATTTCTCGCCGTTGATTTTAACGGTTTCATTGCCTGACTTTGTCAATGCCGACTCATCCAAATGCTTTAACAGGATAGAGACCTTCGACATATCCGAATAACTGTTCATGATGGGAGCAAGTCCTGGCTTATATAAAAAAGGCTCATGAATGCTGCCATTGCTTTTGAAGTTGTTCAGCATTTTGATAATGTTTTGAGTCGGAAACGAAATTTCGGTCAACAGGCGATAGGAGGACACTTCCTTATTTTCCATTAGATTAGGCTCCACGAAATATCTTAGAAAATAAGGCGAACTTCCGTACCTGTAATCCGGGGCCGTATAGGTCCAATCCGTACTCAAATGCTTTTGGAGAAAGGATTCATTATAGGTGATGCTTCCCGTATTGGAAATTGCCTCCTTGGCAGTGGGAGAATAAACGGCAATTTGATTTTCCCATGCCATCGAGGAGCTGTTGAGCTTTAGCTTCTCTTGAATATTCGATACAATTAGGAATTTGTCATAAGGATAATGAACCTCTTCATAGTTGAGGTAAGACCTTACAGTGGAATCCCGTTCCATAATAAGGGCAAATGTAGAGAGTTGGTCAACCATTGTATCCATTTGATTCGTTAATAGCTGCATATTAGAGGAGCTTGATTTTAAGATTTCCTTCCGAACTACCAAATTGCTCGTTTGATTCGTGTAAAAGTTGAGGGCAAGCAACGGCAGAAGTATACCGATTAGAATAAAGTTAAACTTGGCAAATGTGCTGAATCGAAGTGGCATAGATACCTCCCAAGTACATAAACTGCTGATTTATTCGACATAGGCTTATCATATCGGGAAACTTCTACGGATGGAAGGGCAGCGCAAACATGTGGGAACGTTTTATGTAAAGTGATTAAGAAAACATATCGAATCTTAAATTCGTCTTCTATCAGCCGGAAAATGAGGGTGATAAGATTTAAACATAGACAGAAGAAACGACATAAAGGAGCGAAAACTATGCTCGGAAGAAAAGGCATACTGTATGCGATGTTGCTGCCAGGCATCCTGCTAACTTTCATTTTTCACTACATGCCGATGATTGGACTGGTCATATCCTTTCAGAATTTCAAGCCTTGGTTAGGAATTACGGGGTCTGAATGGGTGGGGTGGGATAACTTCCGGACTGTCTTTCAACGGGATGACAGTCTGCAGGTCATCTGGAACACCTTATTCATAGCATGCGCCAAAATTATAGTGAACCTGGTAGTTCCTGTCGTGTTTGCTTTACTCCTCAATGAGGTGCGGCAAGCGCGGTTCAAGAAGACGATTCAAACTCTGGTGTACCTGCCGCACTTTTTATCCTGGGTTATCCTAGGCGGGATCGTCATTGATATTTTATCGTCAAAAGGCATTGTAAACACGGTCATCCTGCCGACATTCGGGATTGATCCGATACTCTTTATGGCTGATGGCAACTGGTTCCGATTTATTGTCATTGCCACGGATTCATGGAAGGAATTCGGTTTCGCCACGATCGTCTTCCTGGCTGCGCTGGCGGGCATTGATCCGTCGCTGTACGAAGCCGCGGAAGTGGACGGTGCAGGACGCTGGAAGATGACCTGGCATGTGACGCTGCCGGCTCTCGTGCCTATCGTAATCGTGGTAGCCACATTGGCGATGGGGAATGTACTTAACGCCGGTTTTGACCAAATCTTTAATCTCTACAATCCGCTAGTGTATGAAAAAGGCGATATTATCGATACTTTCGTCTACCGGGTAGGCCTTCTCAGCAGTCAATTCGGTCTCGCAACCGCTATAGGATTATTCAAATCTTTAATTGGATTCATCATGATCATCTCAGCCTATCAGCTGGCATCCCGATTCGCGAATTACCGCATCTTCTAGGAGGGAGACTATGTATTACAAATCGCGGCCTTACCGGCTATTCTATGCTATTAATATTGTCGTTCTTTCCCTGGTTTCCATTCTTTGCTTGATTCCGCTCATCCACGTGCTGGCTTTATCCTTCAGCAGCGGGGTTGCGGTCGAGACCAATCAGGTGTCGTTATGGCCAATTGGGTTTAATCTGGATTCTTACAGCCGGACATTCGCCGACGGTGCGTTTCTCGGAGCCTTGATGCATTCTGTATTCCGAGTTGTCCTTGGTGTAAGCATCGGTATGCTCGTCACGATCTTGACGGCATACCCGCTGTCGAAAATGGACGGCGGCGCCTTAAAGGGCGGAAAACTCATTGCCTGGTATTTTGTTTTCACGATGCTTTTCAATGGCGGTCTTATACCGAATTATATCTTGATTCAGAAACTCCATTTGATGGATTCGATCTGGTCCTTAGTACTCCCGGGTGCGCTCAGTATTTACAACATGATACTGATGCTCAATTTCTTCCGGACGATTCCGAGAGAGCTGGAAGAAGCAAGCTTGATTGATGGAGCCGGTCATCTGACGACATTGTTCCGGATTTATATTCCGGTTTCGCTGCCCTCCATTGCTACGATCGCGTTATTTGTGACGGTAGGCAACTGGAATGCCTGGTTTGACGGGCTTATCTATATGCACAAAGAGAACTGGCCGCTTAGCACTTTGCTGCAAACGATGATTTCAGCTCCGGATCTAAGTCAGAAATCCGTTTCTGAATCGGAGATCGTGAATTTGACAGAGCGTTCGCTCCGTGCAGCAAAAATCTTCATTGGTGCCTTGCCGATCCTGATCGTGTATCCTTTCCTGCAACGTTTCTTCGTTAAAGGCATCGTTGTAGGCGCCGTAAAAGGCTGATACCTTGGTTTCACGCTTTATTTTCATATAGCATTCATGAAGTTGACAAAAAGAGAGGGGTATTACTATGCGTAAGAAGTTATCAAAAGCAACCGCCATCCTGCTCATTACCACGGTTGCATTCAGTACGCTTGCAGCTTGCTCCAATGGAGGAAGCAACTCGGGCAATTCTCCATCCGAGGCTGGCGACAATGGATTTGCCAAAGGGAAATTTGATTCGCCTGTGACACTGACAACCATCGGCTGTATCAATTCTTCCTACAAATTCAAAGAAGGCGAGTCTCTCGAGAACAACCTGCACACGCAATATATGAAGGAAAATCTGAACATTGATATCAAATACAAATACGTAACCGCTGCCGATCAATGCTCGAACAAGATTCGGCTTGACATGGCTGCGAACGATCCTTTGCCGGATGTGATGTCGATAGCAGATCCGCAATTGATGGCCGATTTAATAGATTCGGGTAAAATGATGGATATTTCCGAGGCTTTCGAGAAGTACGCTTCTCCCGAATTGAAAAAAATGTACAGCGTTGACGATAGCTATTGGGCGCAAGTCGTTAAAGACGGGAAGAAATACGGAATCCCAGTATTGGCCAGAGCGCAGCAGAATGATCCACTTTTGTGGATTCGCACGGACTATTTGAAAAAGATGAACATGGAAGCGCCAAAAACATTTGATGACCTTGAGAAGCTTATGGATGCAATGGTAAATACGGATTTAGGCAAAGGGAAGAATAATCCGCCTCTGGCGATTAGTCTTAAAGGCAATGGAGGCAGCCTCTGGGACGGTCCCGTATCCTGGCGTGGAGATGCAAGCTGGATCTTCGGCGGCTTCGGAGTTATTCCGACTTATTGGAACAAATGGCATGGCGATCAGTTGGAATATGGATCCATTCAGCCGGAAATGAAGGATGCGCTTGCCTTAATGGCAGACTGGTTCAAAAAAGGATATATTTCTCCGGACGTAGGTCTCATTGATGTCGGAAAAAGCGATGAAACATTCCGTACAGGTCAAGCGGGAATCACAGCAGGTCCTGTCTTTACTTCAACCGTAGTACGCAATTATGTTCAGAAAAATGATCCAAACGCGACGGTGTCGCCATTTGAAATTCCAGCTGGTCCATCCGGCAAGGCAGGCCGTCACTTCACGCCAGTGCCGACTGGAGCATTGATGGTGAGCAAAGACTACAAACATGTAGACGCCTTGTTCCTTTATCTGAACAAACTGGTTGAAATCGGGAATCCGGCGTCTGGAAGCGAGTTTGAGAAGGGCTGGAAGGAAGGCTACGACTATGTCATGAAGGATGGCAAAGTTTCTAAATTAGAGGCTGACTTCCCGGACAAGATTGCTGTTAATCCAAGCAAATACTTCTTGACTGGTCAACCGTTAATTGACACGCAATTGGAATTCGATACCCAAATGAAATTCTATAACGGAGAGAAACCTTCTACTCCATACGAACAAAGCTTGTATGACTTGATTCCTGAAAATGAAAGACAAAATCCGAAAACAGTGAACGACTGGCTTGGCGCTAAATTGGTTGCAGATCAAAAATCTGCGTCCATTGCCAACCTGTTCCTTGGACCGCAAACCGAAACGATGAAGTCCAAAGGGGAAGCGCTTAGCAAGATGGAAAGTGAAACGTTCCTCAAAATTATTTATGGCAAAGCTCCAATCGATGAGTTTGATACGTTCGTGAAGAACTGGAAGTCGATGGGCGGCGATAAAATTACGGAAGAAGTAAATGCCTGGTACGAAGCTGTTAACAGTGGCAAATAAGTGATTGAATACAGCCAGCTTATTCAATAGCTGGCTTTTTCTAGGACGCAGGGGGAGTCAATCAAACCTCTGAGTCCTATCTTATGGCAAGGAGTGAAAGCGCTTAATTAGTGCGGTATCCATTTCAAGAAAGGATGATCATAATGAGGAAAATCGGTTTATGGCTGTTGCTGCTTACTCTGGTATTAAGTACGAACTTGACTCCCGGCCTTTCGGGCAAACATGCATACGCTGCTGAGGGGTTCTTGTATGACACGGAGTCGGCATCGGGAGATATGGAGAATGGCTCCGGTCTTACCTGGACGAATGTACAAGCTGCCGTGGCAGGGAATTATATCATTCATATCCATTACAGCAATGCGGAGTCTGAGCCCAGACCGTTCAGCTTAAGGGTAAACGGGCAGAAGTATGCCACTTTTTCGGGGATTCCAACGAGTGAAGAAGACACCTCTGGCGAGAACACGCCAACTGCGATCGTGCTGTTGAATCAAGGCTCGAACACGATTAACCTTTCTCCGGAAAGCGAAGACGGTCCAAAGGTTAATTCGATTGAAGCGATCCCATTCGCGACGATTGTTGAAGCGGAGAATGGAGGAGGTGCTGCTCATTCCGGCGTTACGATTGCCGCCAACTCCGGCACCGCTCCAGGATTCTCCGGCACCGGTTACGCAAGCATTGCTTCAGGCGTTAACGGATACATGTTATACAATAATGTTGATGTTCCCCAAACCGGGATCTACACGATGAAAGTAAGATACAGTCTGGGCAATACGGCACGGCCTTACGCGATAACCGTGAATGGAGAGAGGATTCAAGATGCCAAAGGGGCTTCAACAGGCTCATGGGCGAACTGGCAGTATGAAGAAATAAAAGGAATCCGCTTAAACGCAGGTGCAAACACTTTAAAGATTGAGCGGGTCGGGACGAATGCAACGCCGGTCATCGACAGATTCGAATTTGTTAACGAAGCCATACCCGATCTGGGAGACCAGACATTCCGTACAACGACTTTTGAAGCATCGGACGTGGATCCTGTCATCGCCGGAACAGCAACGGGGGCGACATTAAACTCCGCTCTGATTAGCGGCAGTGCTATCAAAAGCAGCTCCGCCAGCACGGTCAAAATAATCGACAACGAGGGGTCCCGTGTTGCAGAGGTAACAACCCCTACGTCCAAACCAGGGGTTATAGGTTTTCCTTTCCATTCCAGCTGGGTGGCGCCGGTTTCGATGAAGAGTTATACATTGGAATCCCGTTTTCTGCTGAAGGATGAACAAGCCAATTACATCTTCAAGCTGATAAGTGCTTCCGGTATGGAAAGCTCGATCTTTACATTTGGAATGGATAATCAGATCTACGCCCGCTCTAACGCAACAGAGTCAGGCGCAATGGCCGCAAGAAGCAGCTGGAGTATAGATAATTGGTACAAAATCAAACTGATTGTTCATCTGGATACAAAAAGCTACGATATATACTTGAATGATACGCGAATCGTGAACAGTGAGCCTTTGCAAAACAACGCTTACTTAGGCGGGCTCAAGGGTTTCATGATGGAAGTCAAAGACGGCGCGCGGCAGGAAACCAAAATCCTGGTTGATGATGTCCAGTTATCGGGTTCCAATAACCCTGGTACGGCTCCGGTTGTGAACACAGACCCCGGAGCGATCTTTGAAGAGCAGCCTTACATTGGAGAACCTGTTCAATATTATGTCAGCCCCGGCGGACTGGATAACAATAATGGATTAAGCATGACGACCGCTTTCAAGACCATTGCGAAAGCGATCAGCGTTACGAATCCGGGTGATACCGTCAACCTCATGCCCGGAACCTATTCTCCGGTGAACGATGCCAATAATTTCGTGCTTATTAATCGTTCAGGGGCGAGGGATGTCAAAACCGGCGACGAGCATTATATCACTTATAAAGCGTACGACATGAACAATAAACCGAAGCTCCTCCTCCCTCCAGGAGTTAAAGGGGTATGGGACATGGTTGATGTCTCGGCCAATTATATTATTCTGGATGGGCTCGAGATTGAAGGAAACAACCGGAATCTGACGCTAGCGGAAGGGGAAGCCAATTACGAGAGTATTGCAAGCGGAGGTTCCGACTGGTCGACATACGCGAAGACGAATACTAATGGAATCACTCTAAATGGCCATCATCTTGTCGTAAAGAATAGCGAGATTCATCATATGTCCGGTGGCGGTGTTGGCGGCGGCGGAGATTATATCACGATCGACCATAATGACATTTATTCAAACTCTTGGTATTCCTTTTACGCAACAAGCGGCATCAGCTTTATGAATGATAAGGATTACGATAACAATACGACGGATTATAAAATTATTGTCCGGAACAATCTGGTGCATGACAACGAAACCAAGGTGAAGTGGGAAAAGACGAAGGATTATTCGGATGGAAACGGCATTATTTTCGATGTCGATGAAGCTTATAAAGGGAAAAAGCTTGTCATAAACAACATTGTCTATGACAACGGCGGAGGCGGCATTCATGTTTATCGCAGCAATAACGTTCATGTTATAAACAACACGGTCTATCACAACAGCAGAAGTCCTCACTTGAAATATCCCAATATGGATGTGCAATCCGGCGACAATGCCATTTTCTTGAATAATATTTCGATTGCACGGGATGAAGAAGGGGAGTATGCCAATGGCAGCGCGGGCTGGAATAATCTGTTTGCAAACAATTTATATGGCGGTTTAACCCGGTTTCTTGGACAAAACGACAAGGTTGCCGACCCTAAATTTGTGTCCGTAGCCGATGGAACTTATGATTTTCATCTGCAGCAGGATTCCCCGGCTAATGATACGGGCACCCGTACGATGGCTCCAACTGAAGACTTCGACGGGAATGTTCGTCCGTTTGCAGGGGCTGGAGCGAATGCGAGAGTAGATATCGGTGCCTATGAAACGGCGTGGAATAATGCTTCTTTCCTTGAAGATGATACGGTGCAAATTACGGAACCTACCCCGGAAGTGCCGAAAGCCACAACGGCAGCAAAGGGAACGCCGGTTATTGACGGGGTTATCGATGATATTTGGTCTACGACACCAAGCAATCAAGCGCTCTATTTAAGCGACCCGACGAAAGGTTATCCATTGGCAAAGGTGCGATTGCTGTGGGATGAGCATCAGTTATACGTGTTAGCGCAGGTAGAGGACCACAATTTGAATGCCACAGGCGGAAATTTGTGGGAGCATGATTCCATGGAGTTTTTCATAGACGAGAATAATGCGAAAACAGTAACTTATGAAGCAGATGACAGTCATTATCGCGTGAACTATCAGAATCTCAGAAGCGCGGGCAAGAACGCTACCGCTGACAGCTTTACTTCGGCGGCCAAGGTTGTTGACGGCGGCTATATGATTGAAGCGGCTCTTCCTTTGCGGACGATTACGCCAACCGTCGGCACGGTAATCGGATTTGATTTTGGAGCGAGCGATGACAGCAATTATGACGGCATTCGGGATAATGCAACGATGTGGAGTAACCGAAAGCTGAATTCGAATGCATCTACGTCTTTATTCGGAAATGTGACCTTGGCAGCTCCACCGGCGGTGGAGCCTGGAACCGGAACCGGGAGCGGCAATGGCGACTCAGGCGGTGATACGAATTCACAGGTGACGGTACCAGACCATTCGGAAATCGAATTGAGTCCGGCATTAACGGGCAACAAGGCTTCTGCAGAGCTCACCGAGGAGATGCTTCAGGCGATGTTGGCCAAAGCAGCAGCAGATGACGAGGGAAATAAAAAAATAACTGTGCGCATCAAGGAAACGGCGGGTGCACAGACCTATGTGCAATCCATTCCCGCGGTGTACTTTAAAGGAATGCCGGATTCTAATCAATTGGAGCTGCATACGGCATTAGGAACGATCCTATTGTCCGACCAAATGCTGCAGGGAATAGATTTGGAAGGAGCATCGAAGGTTGAACTCAGCATCGGCTCCGCTGACCGTTCCAGACTTTCAACTGAAGTGAAGAGGAAAATTGGCGACAAGCCTGTCATTGATTTGGCCCTATTCGTGGACGGCAAGCAAGTAACATGGAAGAACAAGCAAGCTCCTGTCGTCGTTTCCATTCCGTATAAGCCAACACCGGATGAGATGAAGAAGCCGGAGCATATCGCGATTTGGTATATAGACGGTGAAGGTAAAGTCGTCAAAATCCCTTCGGGACGCTATGATGCGCGCACCGGAATGGTTACGTTCACTACCAATCATTTCAGTACGTTTGCCGTAGGTTTTCAGATCTCTAGCTTTTCGGATCTTGGGCAATTCGGTTGGGCAAAGGAGCCGGTTGAAGTATTGGTATCCAAAGGCATTATTAACGGTACGAGTGAAACAACCTTTGGTCCAGGCAAAAGGATAACAAGAGCGGATTTCATCTCCCTATTGATCCGCACCTTAGGAATAGAAAAAGATATAACTTCAAATTTTGCCGATATTCAAGCAACGGATTATTTCTACAATGAGGTGGGTATTGCCAAGGAGCTTGGGATTGCAAAAGGGCTGAGCGATGGCCGTTTTGGTCCGCGGCAGGAGATCAGCAGGCAGGAAATGATGGTTCTGACTGCAAGAGCTTTGCAGGCTGCGGGATATTCATTGCCAATCGCGGCGGAGGAGAAAAGCTTGGACAGCTTTGCCGATGTTAATCTGGTATCCGAATATGCCAAGAGCAGTATGGCTGCACTTGTGCAAGCTGGAATGGTCCAAGGGGAGAGAGGCAATCTGAATCCAATAGGCTATTCAACCCGCGCAGAAGCGGCCGTGCTGATCTATAGAGTTTATCAACTTCTGAAATAACCTATAAAAAGTCTTGTGCGCAGCAAGAAGTTCACTGCGTGCAAGACTTATTAACTTGAGGTGACTTATGAACAAACCGACAATCCTGCTTCGTTCATCTTGGCAGACTGTGAATATTGGAGATATTGCGCATACTCCCGGCGTATTAAAGCTGTTGAATACTTATATGCCTGAGGCGGGGGTTATTCTATGGGCATCGGATGATTTCAACGAAGAGGTTCTCGCCATGCTCCTCAGACGCTTTCCTGAGCTTCAAGCCGTGCAGGGACGTATTGGCAATGATGGCCGTGCATCCAATCCGGAGCTGCAGAAAGCGGTGGAACAGAGTGATTTTCTGCTTCACGGCTCTGGTCCATTGCTTGTAGGCCATGAGGATGTGAAAGCATACCGGCAGCATACGGGCAAGCCGTATGGTGTCTTTGGCATCACTTATGGCGGTTATAATGAATCGAATTGGCCGGCTATGCAGCAGCTCTTGTCAGAGGCAGCATTCGTCTATTTCCGCGACTCCGTTTCACTGGCGAAAGCCATAGACGATGGCATTTATTGTCCCATTATGAGGTTTGGGCCAGATGGCGCTTTCGCAGCAGATTTAAGAGATGACGCCCGGGCAACGGCCTTTTTAAACGAAAAAGGTCTGGAGGAGGGTCAATTTATTTGCTGTATTCCAAGGTACCGCTATACGCCGTTCTGGACAATAAAGAACGTTTCCTTCGATGAAGACAAGCATGCCTATAATCAAGCGATGAAGGAACATGATCATGTTGAGCTCAGGCAGGCCGTTATCGAGATTGTGAGGAATACTCCCTATAAAGTGCTGATTTGTCCGGAGGATATGACCCAAATGGAACTAGGCAAAGAAATGCTGTGGGATCAGCTTCCGGAGGATATGAAGCCAAAAGTCGTTTGGAGAGACCGATTCTGGCTGACGGATGAGGCCTTAAGCGTATATGTGCGTTCGGCTGGACTGTTCGGCAATGAAATGCATTCGCCGATTATGTGTATTGGCAATGGGATCCCGGCTATCGTATGCACGTTCAAAGAGCAGACCTCCAAAGGATACATGTGGAGGGACATCGGCCTTGACGAATGGCTGTTTGATTTGGATCTGGAACAAGACAGAAATAGAATTGTCCCTGCAGTTCTCCAGTTAGCGATGCACGGGGAGGCTGCCAAACATGCTGCTGCCCAGGCACAGCAGCGTGTGCAGGCACTCCAGCACGAGATGGTGGATACTTTGAAGCGGGCTATAGGTTAACGGAACATGATGATGGACTATGAATTTTTTAACGGTTTTACTCCTCGAATTATAGAGGTGGCTATTCGAAATAAACAGGTATGGGAACAGCTTGACTATCAAATAGCAAGGGAACGGACGGGTGTACACTCGCTTGCTTATGTGTACAGCGGAGAAGGGGTGCTTGCATTTGACGGCGAAGAGAAGTCGATTGGTCCCGGAGACTTATTTCAAATCTGGCCGGGACTCCCTATGCGATTAACCTCCAGTCGTTCGAACCCTCTTCATTTCTATTCCTTTCTGTTTCAATACCGTACGATTCAATGGGAAGGGGGCACTATGCTCAGCCGCGAGGCGTCCGGGAGACTGCCGTTGCAGCTTGGCAACGCAGGGTCCGAGCAGATGGTGCTTGAATCTGTATTTCGGGAGGCCTATGAGCTCTGGCATGATAAAAACAACGGCTATGAATGGCATGTCAAGCTGCAATTGTTAAATGCGATTCAGCTTATCCAGAGGCTAGGAGCCAATCGGGAAGATCATCCGGGTGCGGTGACCGCCGTTCAGAAGGCTATTCAGTATATGAAGCAGTCATTCAAAGAGAATCTTACCCGTGATCAGCTGGCAGAAAGCATTTCCTTGTCCCCGGGCTATTTCTCCGTCTTATTCAAAGCGCATACGGGCATTAGTCCCATACGTTATTTAAACAAAATCAGAATTGATCATTCTAAGCTATTGCTTAGAAATACGGATCTGCCTATTAAAGAAATTGCGGAGGAAAGCGGGTTCGAGGATTCCTTCTATTTCTCCAGATTGTTTCAGAAAGAGACGGGAATGTCCCCAAGAGATTTCCGAAAATCATAAGCTTTGAAGGGCATGGGAATCTGACAATAATCCAGATTCTCATGCCTTTTCTTCATGTACGTTAGAGTCCCCGCATTGTAAAGTAAAGCTAATAAAGCGATTACACTTTTTGCGGGGCAAAGGAGAGGTTCCCATGACTAAGCCGAAAATTATTGATACAGATGTGCATAATGCGATTGCCAAGTCCGAAGATTTACTGCCGTTCTTGCCGAGAGTATGGCATGATTATTGGAAATCGGCCGGAGCGGGCTACGGAGGCGGCTGGCATTCGCCAATAGGCGTATTGCGTTCCGATGCCATACCGCCGGGAGGCGGCTTGCCTGGCAGCGATCCGAAGCATATGCTTGAGCATCATTTTCACAAGTACGGTATTGATTACGGTATATTGACGGGCTCCGGCATTCTGGGGATCTCACTCAATCCTAATCCGGATTACGGGAACGTTGTCGCCAGCGCGTATAACGATTGGCTTGTCGAGACATGGCTCAAGGCCAGTCCCGTCTATAAAGGCTCGATTCTGATTAATCATGCGGATCCATTGGCGGCGGCGAAAGAAATCGACCGTATGGCCGTTAACAAAAACATGGTGCAAGTTATCATGTGCAGCGGTTCGCGGATGCTGTTTGGTCAACGCTTCTATCATCCGATCTATGAGGCAGCCGAGCGTAACGGCTTGCCGGTGGCGGTTCATCCCGGAACGGAAGGAAGAGGCATTGCGGGTGCGCCTACGCCATCCGGTTATCCGACCTCTTACCTGGAATGGCATAATATATTGCCTGCTAACTATATGGCGCATGTCAATTCTCTTGTATGCGAAGGCGTATTTGAAAAGTTTCCATCTTTGAAGTTCGTGGCGATTGAAGGCGGTATCGCATGGCTGCCTCATCTCATGTGGCGAATGGACAAGAACTATAAGGGCTTAAGAGATCTGGTGCCGTGGCTGAAGCGGCTTCCATCCGAATATATCAAGGAACATATTCGCCTGACGACTCAGCCGATTGAAGAGCCGGCCAACAACGAGCATCTGAATCAAATTCTGGATATGGTCGATGCCGGCAGAACCGTCATGTTCTCATCCGATTACCCGCATTGGGACTTTGATAATCCGAAGATGGCGCTTCAGCCGATTCGCAAGGAGCTTCGTCAGCGTATTTTGGTGGAGAACGCGATCGAGCTTTACGGTCTACACGAAGCTCCGCCTGCTGCTGTGACAGATGCTGAAGCGGCTTGCAGCAAGGAGGAGTAGCAAGATGGAAAAAACGCAAAATCGTTACGAAGCGGCGACGGCCAAAGAGCTGCGAAATGCCAAACGATTGATCGTTACAGTCAAGGGAATGGAGATCGGCTTATTTGCGGTAGGCGAGCAGTTTTATGCCTGGCGCAACATTTGTCCCCATGCCGGCGCCCCGGTATGCCAAGGTCCGGTATGCGGGACAAGGCTGCCTTCCCTGGTCTATGAGTACAAGTATGGCAAAGATCAAGAAATTGTCCGTTGTCCGTGGCATGGCTGGGAGTTTGATTTGCTTACCGGGCAGCATTTAGTTGACGAGAAGGTAAAGCTGCGCGGTTATAAGGTTGAGGTGGAAGACGACAAGGTATATGTCGTTATCTAATTTAATATAGACGGAGGGTATACATTGTTGAGCATACATTCAAAAAACAATCCCGTTGATTTTCTTATCATCGGCGGTGGTCCGGCGGGATTGTTCGCTGCTTTCTATGGAGGGATGCGCCAAGCCTCTGTGAAGATTATTGAAAGCATGCCCCAGCTTGGCGGTCAGCTGTCTGCGCTTTATCCCGAGAAATATATTTATGACATTGCAGGGTTCCCGAAGGTAACCGCCCAGGAGCTGGTTGACCGGTTGAAAGAACAGTTAAGCCATTTCGCAACAGACATTGCTCTCGAGGAGAAGGTATTGAATGTCATCAAGCATGACGAGAGGCTGTTCGAAGTTGTTACCGATAAATCTTCCCATTACGCAAAGGCCGTCATTATTACGGGAGGCGTCGGAGCGTTTGAGCCTAGGCGGCTGGAGCTCCCCGAAGCTGCTATTTTCGAAAGTAAAAATTTGCATTATTTCGTAGATGATCTCAAGCGATTTGCCGGGCAGAAGGTGCTGATCAGCGGAGGCGGGGATTCGGCTGTCGACTGGTCGCTGATGCTGGAACCGATTGCGGAGCAAGTGACGCTGGTCCATCGCCGGGACAAATTCCGCGCGCATGAGCACAGCGTGCAGACTTTAATGAATTCCAAGGTTAACGTTCTGACGAATAAGGAAATGACCGGACTGTATGGCGACGCTGGCATCGAAGCCGTGACCCTTCTGGATACCAAGACGAAGGAAGAGGTTCGCCATGAAGTGGATGCCGTGATTGTGAACTATGGATTCGTATCCTCGCTTGGTCCTATTGCAGAGTGGGGAATTGATATTCAGAGCGGATCAATCGTAGTCGATACCCGCATGGAGACAAGTATACCGGGCATTTTCGCCGCAGGCGACATAACAACTTACCCGGGCAAACTGAAATTGATTGCGGTCGGCTTCGGAGAAGCGCCAACCGCGATTAACAACGCCAAGGTTTATATCGATCCGGATGCCAAGCTGTCACCGGGTCACAGCAGTCATATGAAGCGTGCATAAGGAAGTGGAAAGGTGTATGTAATTGCAAACGATATAAAGTCGCCATCCCTGAATCTGCCTGATGGGCAGCGTGTGCCGTTTGATTGGAAAGCAAAGCCTGTCCTGCCGGATGGCTTAACGATTACCGAGCTGCATTGGCATTCGCAGGAGTTGTTAGAGACGGATCATGCCAGGCTGCGAATCACGGTGGCTGTCGATGTCCGGGAAAATAAAAGAATTGAAGTGATCGCCTTGCGTACTAGAAACGTGCTTGGTACGCTGGATATCCGATATGCTCACGTATTCCAGATATTCGAACTGCCTTTAGGACTAAATGAAGCGCTGATCGCATTGAAGGAAGGAGTAGGGCTTCGCATGATAGACGGAGAAGCCCCGCTGTGGTTTTTTGCAGGTAATCCTTCCACGAGCAGCATCGAACCTGTGCATTTGCCGCATTTGATGATAGGAGATGCCAAGACGCCACTGGAGTCGTTCGAGGACAGGTTTAATTCGCTGGCCAGCATACAGCCATTCGGCTGGATGGAAGGCTGCGTACTTGACGGGCTGCTGGACGCTGGATTTAATTCTACCGCTCGCCGGCATTTGGAGCTGTTTGTGAAGAACAACGATCTGGTCTATGAGGATCCAAGAAGCAGACCTTCGGATGGCTGCTTCTACGGCATTGAATCTACGCTGCCGATCGCAATGTTGACGAAGTTAGACCCTACTCATTCTCTGGTAGACTGTGCCGTTCAATTTATGAAAGAGCATACCGACCAGGAGGGGATTATTAAGGACGGCGATACCCTATCCGCGGAAGGCAGCTATACGATTGCGTACCCGTTATCCGTTATCGCCGCGCACCGGGGGGATCGTGAATTGGCATGGCTCGCCTTCAAACAGCTTGAGTTAAGAAGAGCATTGTTATGGGAAGGCGGGGCGTTATATTTAAGAAGGCAGGATGACGGGACGCGAAGCTTCCGTAATTGGGGGCGGGCGTATGCGTGGCATCTGCTTGGGCTTATCCGCACGCTTGAACAATTGAAGGACAAGGAGCTATTGAACGGTGAGCAACTGAGATTCATTGAAGAAGAATATAGCGAAACGCTGCGAAAAGCATTTGAATTCAGAAGCGCAAAGGGGCTTTGGAGCTGCTTTGTTGATGAAGTGGAGAGCGGAGTCGATACTTCGGCTTCTGCCGGAATTGCGGCGTCATTAGCTATTGCTGACCGCATAGGCATTCGCTTATTTAATGGCAAGGCAGATGCAGCTCATACGGCAGCCTCGCTATGTCGTTATTTAACGCCGGATGGGTTGATGACCGGTACGGCACAAAGTAACAAAAACGGCGAAGAGCTTCAACGGAGCGGATATAGGGTTATTTCGCAAATGGCGATGGGGCTGTTGGGACAATTATCAGCGGCGGTTTCACATGAATAGGACGGAGAACGCGGGTTGCTTGCAGCTCGCGTTCTTCCATATGGGTGCACCGCTTTTCAAGCTATAAAAACCATGTTACTATTGTTCGTACAAACGTAATTGGAGTACGACTGCGACAGGCAGCGGAAATAGCTAGAGCGAGGTGGACCATGCAACGAATTAATCGGGATTTACCGATCCCTTTATACTATCAGATTTATCAGCTGTTGGAATCGGAGATTACAGACGGCTCCAGGCAGCCTGGCGATTATTACTCAACGGAAGCCGAGCTTCAGGAAAGATTTCAGGTCAGCCGGGCAACGATACGAAACGCGCTTACGATGTTGGAAAAGGGCGGCCATGTGACTAGAATAACGGGCAAAGGGATTCATCTTGCTTCTGAGAAGGTCAAAGTGGATCTGCTTCACTTGTTAAGCTTCAGCGAGGAGATGAGACGCCGCGGCATGAGTCCGGGTACCAGACTTCTTGGCGCAGACAGAATAACCGCGCCTCATTCGATTGCCGGCGCCTTGCAGCTGAAGGAACACGAAGATTCTCTTGTTATTAACAGGATCCGTACGGGCAATGGAATTCCTATTGTCTATTCCCAGTGCTACTTGTCGGCAACAATCGGAATGACTCCGGAGATGGACTATACAGGATCTCTCTACGAATTAATTCACGTTCAGACCGGCAGAACAGTAAATGAAGCGCTTCATGTGATTGAAGGCGCTGTGCTGGAAGGGGAGGAAGCCGAACTTCTTGAGGTCGCTTCGGGATTTCCCGCTTTAAGATTCCGCAGAACGGCGTTCGACATGGAGGGCAAGCCTCTTGTCTACGAGGAAGGCATCATTCGTGCCGATCAATATTCTTACGAAGTACGTCTTAAGAGAGGCTGAATAGCTGAATATAAAGCCAATAAGGAAAGACAGATTCTATTCTGGTTGCAGAGGAGGATCTGTCTATTTCTTTGTACGTACAAACAAAATAAGATATAGACAAATAAAAAGAAGGCTATTATAATGAACCCGTAACCGATTGTACGTACAAACGAAATAACGAAATAAAAAGGGGAGAATCATGTTTCTAGGTATTGATCTGGGAGGGACCCACATAAAAGCTGTCCTCTTGAATGAATCGGGACAGGTGGTGCATGAGAAGCAATTGGCAACTTGCGCAAGCGAAGGTACAGCTGCTGTAATGGCCAAACTGTCGGCTCTTATTGTCGATGCCGATCGAGGTTTCCCCGGTGAATTGCAGCGAATCGGCCTAGCGGTACCGGGAGTTTTGGATCAAGAACGAAAGCGGGTTGTACTGCTTCCCAATTTTCCGGATTCCTGGCATGGATTTGAATTAAGAGAGCACCTGATGCTAGTGACTGGCCAGGAAGTGGAATTAATAAACGATGCCAGGGCAGCTGCTTTTGCCGAGCTTAATCTAGGCGCTGGCCGCGGGATTTCCGATTTTCTTCTCCTCGTTCTGGGTACGGGCGTTGGCGGAGGGGTTGTTCTTAAGGGAGAACTGATCCTGGGCAGCCGCGGCGTCGCAGGCGAACTGGGACATCAAGTTATTCAACCTGATGGTTTGCTCTGCGGCTGCGGCAACCGCGGCTGTCTTGAAACGATTGCAAGCGGCCCGGCTATTGCATCGGCTGCTATTCGGGTATTGAAGCAAGGTCTGCCAACTCTTATGCGGGAGCTGGTACAGGATGATGTGAGCAAGGTGAACTCCAGCATAGTTGACGAGGCAGCAGTCAGAGGCGACCGGTTCGCCATCGATATTCTGAAGGGAGCCGCGAATGCTCTTGTACAGGCTATTCGCAATGGCATAGCTATCTTGAATCCCGGAGCCGTAATTATCGGTGGAGGCGTAGCCCGATCGGGGTTCTTATTGGATTTAGTGCGCAGAGGTTTGGAGAGCAGGGTAATTCTATTCCCTTCTACTTTAGGCGGCGTCGATGTCGTTGAGGCGGTATTCGGGACGTATGCCGGGGCTGTAGGAGCAGCTGCTTGGGCTATGTCACGAAGAACTAGCTGAATAACCGGAGGTGAGCTACTAGATGAAACAGCAAATGGCAAGAACCGTGCTTGGCGATGTGCCGGCAGACCAATTGGGAATTGTATATGCCCATGAGCATTTAATCATTCAAGGCGGCTTAGGTGTGATGAAGAATAAGGATTTGCTGCTGAATCAGGTCGATTACGCGGTGGCTGAGGTTAAGGAATGTATGCAATACGGCGCACAGTCTTTTGTCGATTATATGCCATTGGACAGTGGACGTCATCCTTCCGCGCTTGTTGATATCGCCAAGCAGACAGGTGCGCACATCATTGCGGTGACCGGTTTCCACAAACCGATGTATTATGACGATCTTCATTGGATTTATCATTATTCCGTTGACCAAATTGCCGAGCTGCTTATCCAGGAATGCGAAGTCGGGATGGACCGATACAGCTACAATGGACCGTTAGTGGAGCGGCTCGATGCTAAAGCGGGCGTACTAAAAGGAGCATCCGATTATAACGTTATCGCCCCGGTGTCCAGAAAGCTGCTCGAAGCGGTGGCAATCGCCCATATTGCCACAGGTGTGCCGATCGCTACCCATACCGAGCATGGCACTTGCGGTCTGGAACAAATCGAGCTGTTGGCGAAGTTTGGGGTCGATCCGAAAAATGTAATTATCTGCCACATGGATCGTAATCCGGATCTTTATCTGCACAAAGAGCTGGCGGCGACTGGCTGTTTCTTGGAGTACGATAATGCCTCCCGCATTAAATATCATCCTGACTCGCATAGCGTGGAGCTAATTCGGGGTTTAATTGAAGCAGGGCATGAGAAGCAGCTGATTCTGGGGACAGACTTTGCTCTTCGGTCTTATTGGAAGGCTTACGGGGGAGGGCCTGGCATGTCGCATCTGTTAGCTTCCTTCGTTCCGCGTTTACGGGCGGAGGGCCTCGGCGACGAACAGCTCAACCTCTTGCTGCGCGATAATCCGGCAAATGCTTATTCTCTAAAAAAAGCAGCGAGAGATGAGGTTGTTTAAAAATGATGAGGTTTGCCAACCAGTATGTTCTTGTTGTCGGGGGTACAGGGGGAATTGGACTTGAAGCCGTCAAACGGTTTATAGAAGAAGGCGCCTCTGTTGCCGTTATCGGTCTGGAAGCGGAAGAGCAGTTCAGTGAGGCTCAGAGAAGTTTGCTTACCCATCCGAATGTCATTTATCGGAAGGCGGATGGAACGAACACATCAGAAATGGATGCTGTCGCTATGGAACTGGAGCAGCATTTTGAACGGATTGATATTCTTGTACACGTTGCGGGAATAAGTGCCAGGCGCTTTGGAGACGGGCCGCTTGATGAATGCTCCGAGGCAGGCTGGGATCAGGCAATGAACATCAATGTCAAAAGTGTCTATCAGAGCAATCGAATAGCCCTTAAGCGAATGCTCCGCCAGGGACATGGCTCGATTGTTAATATTTCCTCGGTTCTTGGCATGGTAGGAACTAGAGCACATTTTACTACCCATGCCTATGCTGCCAGCCGTGGAGCTGTTATCTCGCTCAGCAAGTCGGCAGCGGTCTATTACGCCAAGAGCAACATTCGCATTAACGTGGTTTGTCCGGGATTACTCGATACGCCGATGTCCCAGCGGGCGATTAATGATCCCGTCATTCGCGAGGCTTTAACGGAATTTCAGCCCTTGGCGCCGCATGTGGGTTACCCCAGCGACGTTGTTGAAGCAATTCTTTTCCTGGCAAGCCAGGAATCCAAATTTATTACCGGAATTGCGCTGCCCGTCGACGGAGGCTGGAGCGCCCAATAAATATTCAAATAGGGGAGATTAAGAGAATGACGATTTATAATGAGGAAGCTTATAGCCGTCTGGACAACAACTATATGGATGGCGTGAAGAGAGTGATTGAACGCGTTGAACAGACCCAGATGGATGCCATTAACCAGGCGGCAGAGGTTTGTTTCAACAGCATCAATAGCGAAGGGCTGGTTCATTTGTTCGGAAGCGGGCATTCGCGGATGGCCGTGGAAGAGATGTATCCGCGTTACGGCAGCTTTCCCGGCTTTCATCCCATGGTTGAGCTAGCCTTAACGAATCACCACGCGGTAGTGGGAAGCAATGGACAGCGTCAAGCCATGTTCCTGGAAAATGTAGAAGGCTTCGGTCGTGTCATTGCGGATAATTTCCACTATGGTCCGCATGACAGCATGATTCTTTTCTCTCACAGCGGAGCGGGCAGTGTTGTTGTTGATCTCGCCTTGGCGATGAAGGAACGGAACATTCCCCTTATTGCCGTAACTTCTGTGGGGCATAGCCATCAAAGCCGATCCAAGCACAGCTCCGGCTCCCGATTGTTCGAACTTGCGGATATCGTCATTGATAACGGTGCCGTGCCTGGGGATGCCATGGTTAAGATCGAAGGATTGGACACGCCGGTAGGACCTGGATCTACGATCGGAAATACGATTATCGTCAATTTGATTAAATGCAAAGTGGCCGATAAGCTGACGCAGGCAGGAAAACCGCCGAAAGTCATTACGAGCTCGATTTTTGTTGGAGACGAGGAGTCCAATCGTTTGTTCAATGCTTCTTATGAAGAATACTGGCGGACGACAAGAACAATCTAGCGGAGGAGGAAACAGGCTGTGACGACGATTAAAAAAAACGTTGACGTGCTGGTACTCGGCGGCGGCGCTGCAGGCGTTTGCGCGGCCATCAGCGCTGCCCGCAGCGGACTGAAGGTATTGCTGGTAGAATCGCAGGGTTGTCTAGGCGGCTCTAGAACAGCAACCGGAGTGGATACCTTTTACGGATTTTATACCCCCAAGCAGCAGCAAAGAATTGTTGGCGGAATTCCCTGGGAACTTGCCCAGCAATTATTGAACGCTAATGCGGCATTCGAACGCAGGAATACGTATGGAGCGGGAACCGGAATTACCTATGACGTGGAGCTTTTGAAGGTCGTTTACGAGAATGCGGTGCTGACAGCGGGTGCCGAGCTCTTGTACCATACTTATGCCAGCTTGGTCCATCAGTCGGAAGGTAACATTACAAATGTCGTGCTTGCCAATAAGCAGGGGCTGACGGAAGTAACGGCCAAGATTTATGTGGATACCACCGGCGATGGAGATATAGCAGCCAGAGCAGGCGCTCCGTTTGAGAAATGCGATGCCAATGAGCTTCAATCCTTGTCTACGATTTTCTTTCTGGCTAATATAGATGTTGAAACTGCGCGAACAATCAGTCATGCCGAGCTTTCCGGTAAGATGAAGGCTGCCAACCGATCAGGCGATTACGTGCTGCCGCGGGAAGAAGGCTCCTGGCATGTCACCCCTCATTCCGGAATTATTCAAGCCAATATGGTCAGGGTAAGCGGAATCGACGCCACAGACCCGTATGCGCTTACGCTCGCAGAGGTAGAGGGACGAAAGCAAACTCAGGAGTATGTGCGCTTCCTTAAGGACTGCGTACCGGGATTTGAGAACGGGTCGCTGATTGGCACCAGCCATTATATCGGCGTCCGGGAAACAAGACGTATTACAGGGGAATACCAGCTTACGGAGGAAGATGTTATAGCGGGACGACGGTTTGACGACGGTATTGCCTGCTGCGGGGCTCCGATAGAGGATCATCGCGCCGGAGCGGATACCCGTTGGGTTTATGTGCAGGGCGACGGCTATTATCATATTCCGTTTCGCTCTCTTCTCCCGCAAGGCATCGACAATCTGATCGTTGCGGGTCGCTGCTTATCCGCAACGCATAGCGCCCAGGCCTCTGCCCGCAATTCCGCGCAATGCATGGCAATGGGACAGGCGGCCGGCACGGCGGCAGCGCTTAGTATTGCGCATGGTAAGGCCATAAGACAATTACCCATGATCTTATTATTGAATAAACTTCGTTCGCAGGATGTTATTTTATAGCGTTTGGAAAGGTTGTGTAAAGGCATGAACAAAGTGGGTCATTGGGATCTGGATAAGGATCGTTTGCCGGTCTATCACTATATGGGCGGCTATCCGTTCTTCGCCAAGGATAAAGCAGGTCAAGATGCGAAGCTCCCGGAGGATCCTTGCTTTCTGCTCGGCAACTATCGGGCCACTGTATTCGCGCATGCAAGCGGGATGTATGAGTTCATAACCGGCGAGCGCGGATGGGCCAGGCTGAATCACGCAGGGAAAAACAAAGGATGGAATCAATCCATCCTCCGTATAGCAAGCGGTATTGATCAATCGGCTGCCGAGTATTTATTAGTCGGGGAACATGCCAATCCTTCCATTAAATCGCAATCTCGCTTTGGAGTAGGATATGCCCATTATGGCTATAGCTTTGACGAGCAGGTGGCCGTATCCAAGACCATTTCCATGCAGCCCTCCATGGAGCTGCATAAGGGCAATCCGTCTATGCTTGTTCAACTGAGCTTAAGAAACAACGGTCAATCTCCTGTGAAGGTTAATTATACGGAAAAGCTGCTTGTTCGATACCTGCTGATGAATGATCAATCGGCTGCTCCCGACAAACGTCTTGTGGAGTATCGAAATCAGTTAAGCGTTCAACGCAATCAGACTATCGCGATAGCGGACATTTCTTGCGAGCCGTTAAAGCTGCTTGTATTGCCGGATGATGCAAGGGATAGCTTCACGCATGACGTTGCCCCTCCGTCCGTGTTTATGCATGCGGTTGCAGACCCTTCCCATACAAGCAGGGCAGGCTTCAAGAAAACGGATATCGGGGATGTCTTATTTGCGGAGTTTGAAGCCGAGCTTCTTGCTGGAGAGCAGAAGAACTTCCAATTCATTATCGGTTTGGCCTTTGACCATGCAGGGGACGAGATACAGAATCAAGTCGAACAAATGTTGTCCCATGCTAAGCCGATTAATGAATCAGCGGGTGCTTATGCTCATTTATGGCAACAGGCTCTTCCTGATTTGTCGAGGGAGCAGGATTTAATTCTGCGCTCCGAAATGATATGGAATGCGTATACGCTCGAAGCGATGGCAACGTACAGCCAATACTTCCAAGAAACGTATATCCCGCAAGGCTCCGTATATGCGTATCATCTTGGGCAGAATGCTTCCAATCGAGATCATCTTCAGCATAGCTTACCTCTCATTTATACGAATCCGAAGCTTGCCAAATCCTGTATCCGATATTCGATGAAGCATTCATTAAGTGACGGCGAAATCAAACGGCAGAATATTGGCTTTGGTTATAGCGATCCAGGCGTATATATGGAGAGCGATGCGCAGCTGTACATGTTTATGGCTGTGGCCGAATACTTGAACGTGACGGGGGATTACGCATTCCTTAATGAAAGCATCAGCTATTATCCCGTTGAGCATGACCGCAAAGATGCCGTATTAACGTTTCTCGTCAAGCATTTCGTATACCTAAGAGATGTGGTCGGCAGGGGCAGGCATGGACTGATTAGAATGCTAAACTCCGATTGGAGCGACAGTTTCTTTCATCCTTATTCTCCGAATATTTACTGGAACTTCGCGCAGTCCCATTTAAACACAACGATGGCGCTGGCCGTTATTCCACGGTTATTATGGGAATTAGAACTCTCGAATTCCTTTATAGAGGACAAGGCTCTGCTTCAATCCTTTATTAGCGAATGCAAGGAATACCATGATGCGTTATCCGCTGCTTTTATGACGGATATGCAGGGCAGAACCTTTTCTCCGCGCTGCTATTTATGCGAGGAGGACGAACCTGAGCTGAAGTTCGGCATGGAACATTTATGTATCGAGCCCCAGACTTTTCTGCTGCAGACCGAGAGCTTCCCTGTTGATAGGAAGAAGCAGCTGTATGCCGAGATCAAGGCAAGGGTATTGGATGAAGAGAAATACGGAGCCCGAACAAGAGAGGTTCCTTTATGGAGCAAAGGCGATGGGGAGGATGGGGGAATTTGGTTCTCTCATCAAGGTCCGTTAATCATTGGCCTGTCAAGCTTTGATAAGGAAGAAGCCATTAAACTGTTCAAGAAACTTACTTTTCACCGCTTCGCGGAACATTATCCGGATTATTGGGTAGGTCATTGGACCTTTGCGGACAGCTTGAACTCTTCGGTATCCCAAAGAGAAGGGTTATATCCTTTTTGGGTAGAGGACGCCTTCCAGCCTTATTGCGCTCATGTTCATGCATGGATGCTATTTTGTTATTATAAACTGTTTAACGAGTGAACCGCCGATAAATGAAAACAAGCCCTCCTTTTGCAATACAGCAGAAGGGGGGCTTGTTTTCATACGAAAGGAATCTAACAATTGTCCATAAATACAGATGAAATATACATGTATGCTAGGCCGTCTCTCCATTAGAATTAATCCATAAACATGGGATGAACAGCGGCTGATAATCTAAATGGGGGTATTCAGGATGAATATTACAATTAAAGCGACAGATGATCAAACCATAATAAAAACAAACTTTTGGAATCACATTCACTTCCATCCTACGGATGCCATCGAGGATATTTGGGGCAAGCGCATTCTGGAGAAGGTATCGCAGGATCAGGTTGCCAAGTATGTGCGAATGTATGCCATGCTTGAGGATATTGTTACGAGATCTCCGGGCGGAGAGCTACAGTATGATTTTTCGATGAACGATCACCGGCTTGATTATTTGCTGGGACTCGGCTTCAAGCCGCTCATCTGCTATAACTTCATGCCTCGCGCCATAGCCAAAAATCCGCTGCAGCTGTCCAAGCTGGAACGTTATAAAGGCAAGCGCATTAATTTCTCGGAGCCAGCGGATTACTTGGAATGGCAAGAAGTCGTCTACCAATATGCGAAGCATGTAACCGAACGATATGGCGTTGAAGAGGTAAAGCAATGGTATATGCACTGCTGGAACGAGCCGGATCTTCATTACTGGCTGTCGGATCAAACCTATGAGGTGCACGAGGAGAAGCTCCCCGCTTATTGCCGATTGTACGATCATTTTGCCGCGGGCGTGAAACGCGTGTCTTCCGACATTCGCATAGGAGGCCCTTCGGCTTGTTATAATCGCAGCTTTGTTGATGCCTTCCTTCGTCATACGCGCGAGGGCAGGAATGACGCGACCGGGGAAGTTGGCACGCCTATCGATTTCTTCTCCGTTCATGTTTATTCGATTAACCCGGCTGAGTTCAGCAAAGGCCTGCGGCCAAGCGTAAAAGGAATCGTCGAGAATATATTCCAGGAATACTCCGATATAGCGAAACGGCATGGTTACGGCGATTTGGAAATCATTGCGGACGAATGGGGTGCCGCCAGCAACGGCTTCAGCAATGTCGATCAATTCCCCGATCTGATCTTCAGGGAAACCGAGTATTTCCCGGCCTTCTACGTTCGAATGGTGGATACGTTGATTCGGGAGATGCCCAAACGGCAAATTCCGCTTAGCAAGATGATGATCTGTCTGTCGGGGCAGCATGATCTGGATCGGGATTTCGAGGGGTACCGGAGCTTCTTCACGCTTAATGACTATAAAAAGCCTATCTACAATGGTTACGTTCTTATGGCCAAGCTGGGGGATCGTTTGCTGACACACCAATCGGACCAAATAGAAGCGGGTGTGGGAGTGATTCCGACCAAGGACGATAATGGCTGCTATAAAATCGCCCTTTATCATTCGGATGACGACTTCTCCAAAAAGCTGGGCAACAAGCGGGTCTCGCTCCGTCTGGAAGGCATCGAGGGACGTTACCGGATACGCCACTATCGGCTCGATCATACGCATAGCAATGCCTATACGATGTACAAGGAGCTGGGCAGCCCGTCTCAGCCAACGCAGCAGCAGCGGGAAGCCATTCAGCAGGCAGGGGAATTGAAGCTGTATTATCCGGAGTACACGGCCGATTTACAGGGAAGTTATGAAGAGCATATCGTGCTCACGGGACACGCGGTATCCTTTTTGGAATTAGAGCCGTTGCGTTAAGGAGGATCGTTAAATTGAAATATACTTGGGTGGATAAAGATACATGCATTGCTTGCGGTGCATGCGGTGCAACCGCACCGGACATTTTCGATTACGATGAAGAAGGTTTAGCTGAGGTTATTTACCATGGAGACGGCAATTGTGGAAAAGTAGCAATCGAGGACGAGACGCTTTGCGAGGATTTAATAGATGCACAGGATGGCTGTCCGACAGATTCTATAAAAATTCAAAATGAACCTTTTCATATCGTGTAGTTTAATAATCTCTTCTAATTAAAGCAGATCGAAATCCGTTGCCGGGTGAACATGACGAGATTATCCTCTTCGACCTGTGGGAAGGGGAAGAGCGTACGGTTGCCGCAATATGCGGCTGGTAGAGCCAGATTGGCTCTAATGTTTCATCTTAGGGACAGCTTATGCGGCTGTCCCTAAGATTGTTTCTATTATTTATTTCTTGGCAAGCCGCATAATAATTGCTTCATTGTTGTCAATGGATAATGGAATTCCGTTAACTGATTCATTTGCCTTAACTTCACCGTACCAAACAGAATTTATTTCCCAGCCCTCATGAAGCTGAAGTGTTCCGTCCTGTTTCTCCGGAGAGTAGTTAATCAAGACGAGAATTCTGGAATCTTGCTCGGCGGGATGCTCGGTAATGCCAATATTCGGATTCTCAATCGTAGCTACTCTATGAGAAACAATGGATGACTTTAATATGTTATATATTTTCCAGTAAGGATGCTCCTGAGGCCGGTAGCTCGTTTCTTGCTGCTGAGCCATTGCAAGTTCTATTGGAAGCGACAGGAAATAAATACTGCCTTTCCCGTAGACTGCCTTAGAAAACACTATATTACCATCAGATTCCGTTGCCAGAACTTCACCATGCACAGCCTGGAGCACAAGCCGGAATGCTGCGGGAATCGATAGGTTAACCGATTCATCAGCATCATGAAGCGTGACTTCAGCAGGACGTCCCCTGCGCATCCGATTGAGCACTTTAAGACCCGTTAATTCGGTGAAATTAAGCATATTTGCTCCGTCCATGGAGACATAAAGGGACGATCCTTCGTGAACTTTCTCGAGAAGCTGTTCCCATCGGCGCTTTGGAATGCCCGATACTCCCGTCAAGCTTGGAAGCAGATAGAGAGGGGCATCTTTTAGAGGCTGATCTTCGAATTGATATTCAATATCGAGCCCTGCCTGCTTGGCAAGAATGAAAGAGCCAAGCGCCGTACCCCAGTGATCCTGTTCGGTATTAATGATACACACAGCGTCGATGATTCTAGTCGGCAATGAGGCAATCGGTAGTTCCGAGATCTGCTGTTTGATTCGGGCCATCTCGAGCAATGCCGGCTTAACGCGGCCATCCTCAGTCAATAATCCAAGCTCGCTTTCGCAAGCTACCCAATCATAGGGAGCGTGTTCGAGTTTGGTCTGGTCATTGGCACACCACCATAATAATCCGGGCAATCCATGACTCCATTGCGTCAGCATGCTCGTGCGTGCGAAAGCTGCAGCTACCTCTTCGCTGCATACCATTGGCCCCATCGTGCCCATCTCTTCCGCGAAGCAAGGCTTTCCGCCAATTCCACTGTAAAACAGGCTTTCTGCCGTAGCGTGTACGATAGGACGTATCGTGTTAATCGGGTCGAAGTCGGCATATGGTGTCCAATAAGGATAGGGGTGCGTCGTTAAAATATCGGTTAACTCCCCTTGGTCCTGCATCGTCCAATTCCCTGAGGGAATGAGGCTGTGCATGCCTGAGATAAGCGGCCTGCTAGAGTCGGCGGACTTAATAGCATTGGCAATGGATGATGTCCATAACCAAGCCTCCTCGCGGTTGTTTACTTCTCCCATGACATTGCACTCGTTGCCTAAATCCCAGGCAATAATGGTATCTAATTCTCGCGTATACCTGATGAAATAAGTGACGAATCGACTCTGCCAACGAATGGCATCAGGATCTGTAAGAATAGATCTGCCCTCCAAGGCTGGCGGTACAAATAAACGACCGCTCATCCAGCCAGTGATTAAGCCAACGATAAGCTTGATCTTGTAACGCTCGGCTAATTCAACCAGTTGAACAAACCGTTCCATCATGAGCTCTGACATTCCCGCGCGCCCGGCTTCGGTATCCGGTACATGCTGTTCGCCAAACCGAATGCCTTTGTCCATGCCTTGTGATCCATACAAACGATGAATCGGCTGGAAATCCGGCCATAGCGGGAATACTCGCAATACTTCTACTCCAGAATCGGCAAGAAGACGAAAGTCTCGTTCAACGACCTCGGGTCTCCAGTCGGACCACATTCTGGTGCCGGCATGTGATGCCCAATAGTTGACTCCGAGAAAGAAGGGACTTTGTAATTGCAATAACGAATTAGTGGACATGAAGATAATTCTCCTTTATAACGCTAGTTTCCTCTTCAAAATCATATCGAAAATGACTGCAGCTACGCTATAATAGGGATGATCAAAAATATAACGATTCTATCATGGAGTTGATAGCATGGTGACGCCGGTGTTTGAACAGAATAAAAATCAGAACGGTGGATTTGAGCACCCATTTTATACGGGGAAGCTTGAGACAGAAACGGATGGTTATCACTCCGGCTATCATTGGCACTATCACCTCGAGATAATTTATTTTACAAAAGGCGAAGCTATTCTTGAGGTGGGAAATGGAAGAAAGGAAGTATCGGCAGGAGATTTGATTCTAATCTATCCCTGTGAGGTGCATGCTGTTATCGTAGAAAAAGGCATGGCGTCTGAACATTATGTGCTGGGGTTTGACCCTGAGGTATTGGAGCCGCTGTCAAGCTTGGCGTTCGAACTGCGCTATGTTCGGCCAATTCTGGCTTCGCTGGAAGCGCATCCTAGAGCATTGCGGTTAAATAAAGAAGACCAAAGACGGATGAATAGCTGGATCATGGACATTTATGAAGAATATAGGTATCAAAATATCGGTTTCGAGCTCGGGGTCACGTCCATTCTCTATCAAATCACGCTGTATTTGCTTAGAAATCCGGCAGTGGATTGGTTTCGTTCAAGCGGGGAATATAGACGAGTACCGCCGGTTCATATCCAGAAGTTTGAACAGATTATCCAATACATTCATGAGCATCTGCATGAAGATTTGTCAGCATCCATAGTCAGTCAGAAAGCAATGCTGAGCTATAGTCATTTTGCAAGACTGTTCAAGGCCATGATGCATCTATCTTTTACAGATTACTTGCATAATCTGCGAATACAAAGAGCGGAGCAGCAACTGGTGGACTCGGAACGGAGTATTTCCGAAATTGCTATGTCGATTGGCTACAATGATACGAGCTATTTTATCAAAATGTTCAAGCGGCTTAAGGGGATATCGCCGAATCAGTATCGTAAGACATATTTGCAATAAATCATTCTATACCTTACAAATGCAGATGGATAAATATAGCCATTAATTTATAATAGCCGGCTAAGGGAACAAATGCCCTTACCGGCTATTGATCTTTTACTAGAGAATTTAATAGTTGCTCCCGATAAACTCCCGGAATTCTTCGTTCTTCCATATTTCCCTTGCTAGACAACTTGCTTCACCATGAGAAAATAATACGTATAAACCGCTGTTTTCATCATCATATTATTTTTCTGCTTGGTACGGGAGGCGTCGACAATAGCGTGAAGCTCTTATTTCATCTAAATCGGTATGTCTTCGATCCTTGGCAATGCCAAGTTCATCTCCAAGCTGATGAGTTTTAACGCATTGACCTCGCATCATACTACGCATTCAACATCCGGATGCTCGGGCAAGCATCTTGAGAAATTTTACAAGTTAAATCGGCTAACAGAAGGGCATAAAGAATAGTTCCGAAGATAAATCAACTTTACAGGAAATAACGAGAAGTACGAATAAGGGCATTCCCGTTATGATTGGTTCAGAAACAACAACCACATTAACGGAGGGGATTTACAAATGACAAATGCATTACTTTTACCGCAGGAAGTTGAGTTTTATAATAAAAACGGTTACTTGCTTCACAACAAGCAAGTATTCAGCGAAGACAAAATGAAGGAGCTCAGCGGCATCTTCGAAGAGCAATGGGAGCTAGTTGGCAGGAAGCTCAATAGCGAGCTGGACACTCCGCACTTCCGTGACGAGCGTCTGCTCAAGTTCCTGCTCAGCGACGAGGTGCTCGATTTGGTAGAACCGATTATCGGGCCTAATATCGGTTTATGGTCGAGCCATTTCATCTGCAAGGAACCGTTGATCGGCAAACAAACGCCTTGGCATGAGGATTCCGCGTATTGGAATGGCCGTCTGAGCAGCTTCGATAAGATTGTGACAGTTTGGCTTGCGATTGACCGCAGTTGGGAAGAGAACGGCTGCATGCGCGTCATTCCCGGTACTCATGCCGGCGGCTTCTCCGAGTATGAAGAAGTCGACGGTAAAGATAATATTTTCAATTCGGAGATTAAAAATATGGATGCTTCCAAGGCAGTATACTTCGAACTCGAACCGGGCGAATGCTCGCTCCATGATTCGCGCATCATTCACGGCGCTGCGCCTAATAAAAGCCCTTATCGTCGTTGCGGCTATACAATGCGGTATTTCTCAACGGAAGCGAAAGTAATTGAGGAGAAAAATCCCGGTCATAAGGTTTGGCTGGCAAGGGGCAAGGATCTGGCGGGAAGCGCATTCGTCAACGTATAATACAAATAAATAAGTAGATATAGCGAAAGGGGAAGAACGGATGAATAACGGGTCGCCGGAGAGGCTGCTTGAGAGTAATTATTTGGAAGTCTCTTCCTCGTTTCGTATGTTTAAGCAAACGCTTACCGACAAAATAGAAACGCATTGGCACGATTTTTTTGAAATGGGCTGCATCGTCTCCGGCACGGGGCGCCATATCGTGAACGGCCAGACCTACCGTCTTCAACCGGGGATGGTATTCCTGCTGACAACGGCTGATTTCCATGAACTGATTCCGGATGAAGGACAGACAATTGAGCTATTCGATTTCATATTTAACGACTCTTTATTACGCCCGGTCATCTATGAAGCTATCTTCGGACATGCAGGTCTATTCATCCATACTTTCGATAACGAGCATGCGCAGAAGATGGAGTCGGAATTCTCCCTGTTATGGAACGAGTCGCAGCATTGGCAATTCGGCAGCGAAATTATCGTGCAGGGCAGCTTTGAACGCATCATTGTTGATCTTGTGAGACAGATGGATCTGATTAAACGAAGCGAACAGAACAATAGCAAAGAGGTTATGCATCCTTCCATTCGGAAGGCGCTGCTTTATATTCAGCATCACTTCCGCGAACCCGTCTCGCTTGCAAACGCGGCGGGTTACGCGGGGTTATCCGCCAATTATTTGAGCGAATGCTTCCGTAAACAAGTCGGCATTTCTTTTCAAGAATACTTAAACGAGAGAAGATTGCAATTTGCGTCGGCGCTTGTCCGAAGCAGTGATCTGCCCATTACGGAAGTATGCTTCGCAGCGGGATTTAATTCGATTCCCCATTTCGATCGGACATTCAAGCGGAAATTCGGATGTTCGCCAAGAGAATACAGGAAGCAGGGAAGTTAAGCAGGAGGGACATTTGATGAAATTACACGTATATAAAGCGTTATGGGGAATGGAAGGGACTTACGAGGAGCAACTGGGGAAAGCGTCTGCAGCAGGTTACTACGGCATTGAAGCGCCATTACCGCCGGAGAACGACGAGCATTCGTTCAAACAACTGCTGAAGCGATACGACCTTTCTTATATTGCGCAGATTGTCACGCACGGCGACCATTCGTCTTCGTTCGCTGAGCTAGTTAAACGAGCTGCCACGTTTCAGCCGGTTCATATCGTTGCGCATTCTGCAAAAGATAGCATGAGCGAAGATGATCAGGACCGCTTCTATGAGCAGGCGCTGCGGGTGGAGCAAGAGTGGGAAATACCTATTGGTCATGAAACCCATCGAGGCAGGGCTATGTTCACGCCATGGACGACGGCGAGGCTGCTCCGAAAGTTCCCGGAGCTGCGCATCACGGCCGACTTTAGTCACTGGGTGAACGTATGCGAATCCCATCTGGAAGATCAAGAGGAAGACATTGCCCTGGCTGTCAGTAAAACGATTCATATCCATGGCCGAGTCGGGTATCCGGAAGGGCCGCAGATTCCTCACCCCGCGTCCCCATACTTCCAAAAGGAGCTCAAATTGTTCATGGGCTGGTGGCAGGACATTTTCCGGCACCAGAAGGACAATGGCAGGGCGAATGCGACCTTCACGGCTGAATTCGGCCCTCCAGGCTATATGCACACCGATCCATTCACGAACAAGCCGATAGCTGACTTGTGGGAAGTAAACGAATGGATGGCGGATATGGTGAAAGAGAATTTCAATCGTCTTGAATGGAAGGGGAAGCTAGAGGGGTAACAGGCGTCTCTCCCGCTTAGATGTAGTTTGCCGGCGAGACGCCCGTTATTTTCTTGAAAACTTTGTAGAAGTTCGAATAATCCTCGAAGCCGGTCATCGTGCACACCTCGCCGGGAGGGAAACGCAGCTTCAGCAGCTCAATTGCTTTGGCAATCCGCTTATGCGAGATGTATTGTTTGAAGCTGAAGCCGGTCATGCTCTTGAACAAATGCGAGAAATGATAACGGTTCATATGGAATTGTTCCTCGATGTGCTGAAGCGTGAGAGGCTGGTACAAATGCTGATTAATGTAGCTGAGAATCTGCTCGATCCTTGCGTTGTAATTACCGTTTAGAGCGGTGGGGAGCACCTGGGAGGCTATGATATCGTTAATCTGGATCAGCATTCGTATGAACGCCGTCTCGATCAACAAGTCGCTGGCCGGATGGCCGCTGCGTTGATACTCTTCAATCTCACTGAAGGAACGCGCCAATTGCGCTTGCTCTATAAGCTTGCTCGGCAGCCAATTAAAGCTTCCGGGCTTTTTGCGTTCGAAATATTGTAATAGCGAGTACCCTTCATGACTGTAATGGCTGCAAAATTCCGGGGTGAAAAAAAGGATGATCCGCTCATACTCCGAATCCGAGGCGAAATATGGCCTGTGCATCTCTCGGTTGTTCAGGATAATCATATCGCCGGGATTAAGCGAATAGCTGTGCTCTTCGACCTGATAGACGACATTGCCCGATACTAAATAGTAGATTTCGTAGCACTCCAGCATATAGTTGTGATGCTGATCATCCTGAGGATTCCGCGTCAGCGTGCGCTGATAAGTGAAATTACCGTTATGCAGACTGATGGTTGTGATCGTTTCGTTCATCGTTTTGCTCCTCTCTCCCGTAATAATCATAATCGGCAATCTAGGATCGCAACATTTGCAATGTTTTACGCAAACTATACCATATCGGCAGAGAGGCGCTCAACGTAAACTCAAATTATATCAATTCGTATGATGATATTTTAATGATATGGAGGAGATGGCATGCAAGAGCTGCTGCAGGAAAACTACCCATTTATCGAGGAAACGTGGAAAAGGATTACAAACAAGGTAGCTGTGACTTCCGCCCGGATTAAGGATGGCATGCCGTATACGACGCATGACGGCGTTTATGACGACTGGCAGGATGAAGCATCCTGGTGGACGAACACGTTTTGGACGGGCATGCTGTGGCATATGTATGAGGCAACGAAGGATGAGTCTTACAAGCTGTACGCGCAAAGCATTGAGGAGAAAATGGATGCGGTTCTGCACGGGTACGACGAACTTCATCACGACGTCGGTTTCATGTGGCTGCTGTCGAGTGTGATGAACTATGAAGCGACCGGCGAGCAGAAGGCAAAGCAGCGGGCTATGCTGGCCGCTAACGTGTTGTCCGGCCGAATGAATATCGCCGGTGGATATATACGGGCCTGGAACGGGGAAGGCAATGAGGGCTGGGCGATCATCGACTGCATGATGAATATTCCGCTGCTCTTCTGGGCGAGTGAGCAGAGCAAGGACGAACGATTTAAGCAGATTGGTATTCTGCACGCAGATAAGACGCTCCGGCATTTTATTCGGGAAGACGGATCTGTTAATCACATCGTCGCCTTCGACACTCATAGCGGTGAGGTGCTGGACATTCCAGGGGGGCAAGGCTATGTGAGCGGCTCCTCCTGGACGAGAGGCCAGAGCTGGGCGATCTACGGCTTCGCGCAAGCTTACAATTGGACCGGCAAGTCCGAATATTTGAACGCGGCGAAACGGATCTCGCATTATTTCATCGCTAATTTGGCACTTACCGGATATGTACCGCCTTGCGATTTCCGGCAGCCGGCTGACGCAACGCTTCTTGATAGCAGCGCCGGAGCAATCGCAGCCTGCGGTCTGATCGAGATCGCGAAGGCCGTTCCGGAGGCAGAGCAGAGTTTGTATCTGCAAGCAGCGCTCGCGATATTGAAAGCGCTGGCAGAGCAGTGTGCCGTCTGGGATCTATCCGATGAATGTCTGCTGACAAATGGCACCTCTGCCTTCCATCGCGGTAATCATCGTTCCGACGTAGAAAATGGCGCGTTAATCTACGGAGACTATTATTTTGTCGAGGCCTTTGCTAAGCTGCGGGCGATAACAGGAGCGCAGTTATGATAACGTACACCTTCAAAGAAATTCGAGATGCAATAACAGCCGTGCGGGAATTGCCCCGAACTTTGCTAGGAAAGGAGATTAATCAGCGTCTGCTCCGGAAACTGGCGAAGTCCGCGCATCTAGAGCCGCTTTTTGCGGAGGCGAGAGCCGAGTCGGATCGCGCAAAGCGCGAGCCATTCCCGGAGCTAAAATTTTCCGATTTCCGCCTTTTTGAAGCACAAGGCACCCGGGTGGAATACGAGACACCTTATTTCGAACGCCGCAATCGGTTCATCTCTTTGCTGCTCGTGGTGCTTCTGGAACAGGAGCCGTCCGATTTGCAGGCATTAGAAGATTTGATCTGGGAAATCTGCGCGGAATATACCTGGTGCTTACCCGCTCATCTGTCAATGTCTCCCGATCGAATTCCTCCACGGCAGCGTGTCGATTTGTTTGCAGCAGAGACGGCTCATGCGCTGGCTGAAGCCTTGTACCTGCTGGGAGACTTGCTTGACCCGCAGGTCGCTGCCCGCGTGAGGGCAGAAGTGGAGGAGCGAATTTTTCAGCCGCTATTCGAATCCTCATCCGCCTTCGGGTGGGAATCCTCGACGAGCAACTGGTCGGCGGTTTGTTCGGGTGCGGCGGGAATGGCGGCGATTATGCTCGTGCAGGATAAGGAGCGTCTGGCAGGGATGACGGCAAGCGTCATTCGCACGATGAATGTCTTCCTTAGCGGATTCGAGGATGATGGATGCTGTACGGAGGGAATTGGCTATTGGGCGTATGGCTTTGGATTTTTCTTCTATTATGCAGATATGCTCCATGAACTGACTTCTGGTTCCATTAACCTGCTAAGTGGGGAGAAGATCCGTACCATCGCGGCTTTCCCTGCAGCGGTGCAGCTTTCCTCAACGGACTATACGAACTTTTCCGATGCATGGCCGGACAGTCAGCCTCATACGGGACTGATGTGCCGTCTGCATCACCGGCTAGACCAGCCGCTGCCAGAGATGAACAGAGTTCCTCGTCTATACCGTATCAATCGGTGGGCGCATGCTTCTCGCAATCTGTTTTGGAGTGAAGCGGAGCTGTTAAACGGATCGATGGCGCTGGGTAATTTCTTCTTCCCGTCTGCAGGCTGGGCGGTCTCCAAAGCGAAGAATGCCAGCGCGCAATTCAGCATGGCATGCAAGGGTGGTCACAACGACGAGCCTCATAATCATAATGACCTTGGGCATTTCATCCTCAATGTCAATGGGGAGTCGCTGCTGACCGATCTTGGAGCAGGTGTCTATACGAAGGATTATTTTGGCGAAAAACGTTATGAGCATCTCCATAATGGATCGGAAGGCCACTCCGTTCCTCTCGTTAACGGCTGCCAGCAGGCGGCGGGCCGGATCTATGCAGCCGAACTTGTCGGACAAGAAGAGAAGGGTGGAAGTCTTGAGGCGGAAGTAAACCTGACGCAGGCATATCCGCAAGATAGTGGTTTGACAAATCTTGTTCGATCATTCTCCTGGAAACTAGTGCCGAAATTGCCGCAGGCCGTATTGACCATCTTCGATGTGTATTCATTCCGTGAGGCGAACAACCGCATCGAGGAGCTGTTCATGAGCTTTCACCGGCCCGCACTTGAGCACGGCCGCATCATCTGGCAGGGAGAGCGGAGCAAGGCGGTACTGGACTTCGACCAGGAGATGCTGCAAGCGGAGATTGAGGAAATCGCAAGCCAGCATCATAATGCCGAGCCCGTTCTTATTTACCGCGTCCGCCTGAAGGCTCAGGCGCTGGGAGCCGAGGTGAGTATTCCTCTGCGCTTCACGGTAACGGCGGAGCTTTAACTAGGATGGCCCCGCTTCTTTGGCGGGGCTGTTTGTGTTATGAGTAATACCCAATCAGAGATTGAGATTAAAGATGGGTTGCACCAATTTGTATATCATTATTTTTATTTAGACATTCCTTTTATAAATTTCCTGTAGGCTAGAGGACTGAGACGCGTCTTCTTTTTGAAAGATTCAATAAAGTAACTCTGGCTGCTGAATCCAACTGTTTCAGAGATTTCTGAGATGGATATATCTGAGGACTCCAGAAGTTCAACTGCTTTTGAAACCCGATATTCCATGAGATAATCCGAGATTGTCATGTGCATCATTTTCTTAAAGTAGCGGCAGCATTCTCCACGGCTAACATTGGAATGTGTCGCCATATCACTTAACGAGAACTTCGAAGAATAATAAGTATGCAAATATTCGATCATCTTCAAGATTCGCGCATTATGTTGCTTACGCTCCCCTGCTTCTTCCTTGGACAAAAGATTGTTCCACAAAATGATCCAAACATCTTGTACGATCCGCTGCACGTTTAATTGGAACGCAGGGCTATCGTCAGCTTCTTGGTCATAAACCCGTTTCATCTGCTCAAATATGGGACGTGTCCATTTATCCTGAATATTAAACTTATAAAAGGCTTCTTTCTTATTTAATGCTGGAAAATAAAAGGCATGTTCAAAAAAACTGCCCTTAAATCCGGTTAACAAGGCGGGTTCAAAAATGAAAGTAAAATATCTTGCAGCTTTCGCACCTTTGCTTGGTTTTAAGGTGTGTAGACGTTCCGGCAAGATTAGAAAACCATCGCCAACTTCCATCGTTTCTTCGCGTTCCAGGACGGTCACATTAATACTTCCTTCTAAAACAATAGCAATCTCTACAGCAGTTTGTTTATGCCAGTTCACGAATCCGCCTACATAGTCGCTTAAATCATCCCGGGAAAGTACAAAAGGAAATATGGGATTCAACTTAAAAGTGCTGTTCAGATCCTTATCAACACGGACAATACGATTTTTCAGTGATCTCACCACATTAGGTTAATATAATGATATTTTCAGTCAATAATTATATATAAAACGTTAACTGACATCAATAAAATAGAATTTAATCAAATGTTGAGGTTTTGCAAAAGAGGTCTGAGAAAATTAGAAAAAGAAAGGAATTATTAAATGACACAGCGTGAGAATATAAAGAATGGTTTGTTGTTCACCGATATGGGAGAAGGTCTGCCCGAAGAACGACTTAGGGGAAAAGAGCTCGTTTTCGATTTTAACCAAACGAGACCGTCCGAGGTAGACAAAAGAGAAGAACTTGCTAAACAGCTTTTCGGAACCTGGGGCAACAATTGCTGGATCGAACCTCCGATTCACTTTGCCTATGGCTCCAATACGTTTATCGGCAATGATGTCTACGCGAATTTCAATCTTACAATCGTGGACGATACAACGGTCAAAATCGGGAATGGCGTCTTATTTGCTCCTAATGTTACGATTTCAACTACAGGACATCCTATTGACGCTGAATTGCGCGCAACAGGCCAAATGTATGCATTCCCAGTTGTCATTGAGGACAATGTATGGATTGGGAGCGGCGCAGTCATTAATCCCGGCGTTACGATAGGCAGGAACAGCGTAATAGGTGCGGGAAGTATTGTCACGAAGGACATTCCACCGAATGTGGTTGCCGTGGGCATTCCTTGTAAAGTGCTGCGGGAAATTACGGAGGAAGATAAAGTTTACTACTATAAGAACCGGAAGGTGCAGCCCTAATTCCACTTAGAAGGAGCCATTCTTAATGTATCCACATCATAAAACAGCCATTGAAAGGATTACAAACAAGCTTAAGGAAAAGGAAGAGATTTTGGCTGTCATTGTCGGGGGCTCCGTAGCGCATGGTTTTGCAAAAGAAGATTCGGACATCGACTTGATGCTTGTTGTATCGGATGAAAGTTATCTTTCTTTATTAGAAAGCGGAGATATTCATTACCATGAAACGGAGTCAACGCCTTATGTTGGCGGATATGTGGATGGGAAGTACACCTCGGTTTCGTATATTAAAAAGGTTGCTGAATCCGGCAGCGAGCCCGCTAGATTTGCCTTCAAGGACGCAATAGTTAGTTATAGCGAAATAAACGGCCTGCAAGAAATGGTGCAAGCGGCGTCATGTTATCCCGCTGAGCGGAAATATGAGACCATGGAAAAATTTCACGCCCAATTTGAAGGTTGGCGTTGGATGTTTTACGAAGGTTTAAAGAAGAACGAACGTTACGTCATCGAAATCGCGACGACTAATTTCGTTTTATTCGCAGGGCGGCTTATTTTGGCATACAATGAAGTTCTCTATCCCTATCATAAATGGTTCATGAAAGTGCTGGAAGGGGTTGCTTGCAAACCGAATAACCTTGTTTTAATGATGAATAATGTATTGCAGCATAAATCAAAGGAAAACGTTGAAGCACTGTATGAAAGCGTGACGCAATTCCATGAGTGGCCGAAGTCGGAAAAAGGAAGGCACATTCGATTCATGCTTGATAGTGAATTGAATTGGATGACAGGCCATGTACCGGTCATTGATTTATAACACAAATGTGCTGCTTGATTTTGCCAAGTAAAAAAGCCCACTCGTGGCTCTGTGAACACTGTTATAAAGGCAAGCAAGCAAAAGAGCTCTGCAGGGGATTCTGCAGAGCTCTTTTGTATCAACCTTCAGCTGATCATTTATTTTTTGCTGGCCAGAAAAGCATCGATTTGACGCTGCTTCTCCTGCAAAATTTTGTCCATTCCGGCTTTCTTCATTTCATTGTTCATCTTGTTTAGATAATCGTCTGTATTGCCGATGCCCGCGGAAAGCGCATCAATGTATTTCTTCCAGATCGCTGCGATTGCGGCTTCCTCGTTCTTCACAGGCTCGTTATTATAGGAGAAGCCGGCAAGCACGGACGGCGTGCTGGAGTCATTGAACGCTTTGTAATTTTCCCATTTTTGTTCATTTTCCGTTTCGAAGGTGTAGCTAAGGAGTTGGTTGCCGACTTGCCAAGCATTTCCAGGCGAATAGCCGATCTTCGAAGTTTCTACACCGTCCAGGTGCTTGATAACCGTCGTTTTGCCATCGACTTTGACATAGTGCTTGCCTTCGATGCCGAAGTCGAGAAGGTTGACGACATCCGGATCGGAATGGAGCAGATTCAGGAACATCATGGCGCGCTCAGGATCCTTCGACGTTTTGGAGATCGCCAGCATGGAGTTGTTCAAATCGCCGATTTGCGTATATGTGGGCGTCAACGGCACTTGAACGACCGGCTTGGTCAGATTAATGCTGGCTTCCTCAGCTGCACCAGGCTTCAATTGGCTTTCGGTTGCGAAGATCAACCCGGTTTTGAGTTGAGCGCTAAGCTCGGTATTGGTTGCGGGATCCTTCTGGAAGAGGCCGAGTTTGTACCATTTCTCCATCAATTTGAATAGATCTTTCGTATCCTGCTGCTCGAAGATATTAACGACCTTCGTGCTGCCGTCCTTAGGCAGGCGTCCCGGGCTCTCCTGCGAACCAACAAGCTCGTAAGGCAGGATGGCCAGCCAGTTGGAAGTGGCCACAATCGGAATCATATCCGAGTGATCTTTTTTGACATTCAGCAGATAGGGTTCGAGATCTTCCAGCTTCTTGATCGAGGACAGATCGATGCCGTACTGGTCCACAATGTCCTTCTGAAGCAACATGCCGTATTGGGAAGCCATTTCCTTCTGGGTTGGAATCGCATACAGCTTGTTGTCGACTTTGCCGCCGTTCAGCAGCACGGGATTAATGGATTTTAGAATGTCCTGACCGTATTTCTCAAGCAGGTTATTGTTTGGATCATCAAGTTGGACGAAGGCGCCTTTGGATACGTTGCCGGTGAAGTTATCGAAGCCTGCGGTGAACATAAGATCGAACGGTTCGCCGGATGCCATCATCAAGTTCATTTTTTGAGGAAAATCTCCCCAGCTGAGGTGATTGATTTTAACGGTGGCATTAATTTTTGCTTTTGTAATCTTGTTTAGCTCCGCCTCTACGAGCGCAGTGTCGGTTTGTGCCTTAGGGCCTTCGAAATAAATGGAGATTTCTCTTGGCGGAAGTTTGGACGGATCGACGGCTGCGCCCGTATTATCCGTGGCACCTCCGTTATTTGTTGCTGCCGCGGTTTCGCTGGCGTTTGAGCTTGGTTTCGAATTAGCGTTTGAGTTGTTGTTATTCGTGTTGCCGCAAGCCGATAGCAGCATGGCGGTTGCCATAGACAATGTCATTGCGCTGGCGACGATTTTTTTTCTATTCATTTTTATAAACCCTCCTATGTGTTTGCTTATATGCTATCCGCTGTAGCGGTAGTAGCCGTAATGAATCAGAAATCAGCCTTTGACTGCACCGACTGTCAAACCTCTGACGAAATACTTGGCGATGAACGGGTAGACGATGACGATCGGTCCGATGCCAACGACGGCCATAGCCATGCGCACGGTCTGTGCAGGCAGCGTCTTGAGTACGCCGTCCACGGCCTGCTGATTGGCGAATCCGGAATTCAGATAGTTCATGTCACTGATGACGCGGTATAGCAAGTATTGGATGTTGACGAGTTTTTCCGAGCTGATGAAGATCAGGCTCGTATACCAATCGTTCCAATAAATCAGCGTCTGGAACAGGCCTATGGTTGCCAGTACCGGAAGTGAGAGGGGCATAATGATACGAGCGTAGATGCGCCATTCACTGGCGCCGTCAATCTTCGCCGATTCTACCAGAGCATGAGGTATTGTATTGGCGAAGAAAGTTCGCACGATGATTAGGTTAAACGGAACGATCAAGCTCGGCAATATAAGTGCCATCATCGTGTTTTTCAATCCGGCTTTGACATAGATTAGATACCAAGGAACGAGTCCCCCGTGAAACAACATTGTGAAAAAGACCAGGAACAGAAAAATATTACGGTATGGAAAGTCCGGCCGGGAGACCGGATAAGCGAAGAGCGAAATGAGCAGTAGGCTGGCTGCCGTTCCGACGATGGTAACAAAGGCCGAGATGCCGTAGCCGCGAGCGATCTTATCGAAATCATTCATCAAATAATCGTAGGCATAAAGAGAGAACTTGGCCGGAATAAATTGATAACCGTGCAAGGTCAGCGAGCTTTCGTCTGTGAACGAAGTCATGATGACAAGTAGGAGCGGCACTATACATGCCAGGCTAAGTATGGTCAAGCAGATAATTATTGTGTAATAGGCAGCCGGTGAGAGAGACTGAGCGCCCATGAACTTTTTACGCCTTACGCGCTCCGGTCGTATTGCGGTTTGTTTTTCAGCAAGTTGTGTCAAGTTGCCACCTCCTAGAATAAAGCATTCTCTTTGTTAATTCTCCGAACAATTGCATTAGATGCCAGCACGAGCACAAAACCTACGAACGACTGGTACAGGCCGGCGGCGCTAGACATGCCAACATCTCCGTTCAAAAGGAAGTTCCGGTATACAAAGGTATCCATTACCTCCGTCGCATTCTGCAGCGCACCTGAGTTCAGCGTCGCTTGATAGAAGAGCCCGAAATCGGCGTTGAAGATCCGGCTGACTTGCAGCAAGGTCATGATTACAATAACCGGGAGCATCATTGGAATCGTAATGTAGCGGATTTGGCGCCACTTAGATGCTCCGTCAATGACAGCGGCTTCATAATATTCGGTGTCGATGGATACGATTGCGGCCAAGTAGACGATAGCAAAGTAGCCGACATGCTTCCAGGTGTTGACGAGCGGCAGAATGAAATGCCATTTGTCCGGAGATGAATACCAAGAGACAGCGTCTTGGCCCAGCCACTTGAGCATCGAGGTATTCATAAAGCCGGATTCGCCAAGGAAGGCATAAAGGACGTAGCTTACGGCAACGTAAGACAAGAAATACGGGAAGAGCATCGTACTCTGAAAGATAGTTTTCCATCGTTTGCTGCGAATCTCATTCAACAAGATGGCGAGGCCTATGGCGCACACGGTATTAAGCGCAATGAAGATGGCATTGTACATGATCGTATTTCTCGTAGCCAGCCACGCGATATCGGTCTGGAACAAATACTTGAAGTTTGTCCAGCCGGCCCAAGCGCTTCCCCAGATCCCGTCGCTGAATGTGTAATTCTTGAAGGCCAGTACGACCCCGAACATCGGCACGTAGTTGTTGAAAATGACGATGGCGAGCGTCGGCAGCATCATCAGAAATAAAACGCGGAATTTGATGATGTTCCGAAAATGGTATCTAATTGCTCCCACAATGTTCACCTGCTCCTTCTAATTCAATGTTGTAACCCTTATTTTAAGGAAATAGGGCAGATTTAAAATAAAGGATTTATGTATTCCTATCAGTTTCTTGCGAAAATTTGTAGAAGATAATGAAAAAAAATGAGGTTTTCCCGGTAAAGCAGCGTGGGAAAACCTCATTTATTATGACTAATTGCCAAATGGCGAATGGAAGACTGGCGACAGAAAGGAGGATAGTTGGATATGACCGTCCTGCACTTCTTCCTGCAACAGAAGATTCATTCGCTCTGTCTCGAGCTGGAGTGCATTCTGTACGGAGATGCGACCGGAGACAGCTTCTGAGTACGCTTGAAGCCGGTTATTCCAGTCAATATCGAGAAACAGCGATTGATTCGGATTCAGCTTGTTGTTCAGCAGAACCGGAGCGGGAGGATAGAAGGCTTCCGATTCTGTTGGCAGAAAACTCCGAATATGCGATACAGCTGTACTGTCAGGTTGCGAAGCCTTGCGAATCTCTTCCGAATAAGGTAGCAGTAAGCTAGTTTCATAGAGCTTTTGCAACGTTTCCGAGCTTTCAAGATAAGTCCAGAAGCGGATTGCTGCTTCCTTGTGCTCGGAGGCATTGTTAACGGCAATTAACGGTTCCGGCTTTAGGATAAGCGGGTATTTATTTTTAAGTCCGGCATCGAGGACAGGCGGCAGCGCTGCTCCCCACTCGAACTGAATGCCTAACGAATGCTCGAGCTCGTACACATCGCTGTTGGTCACGATCATCATGCCTACATTGCCTTTGGCGAATTGTGCCAGAGCGGATTGGTAGCCCAGAGATAGGCCACCGGGAAGGAGACTTTCGGTTTTTTCGAGTCCGTTCATCATTTCCAGCCATTTCCTGTAACTGGTCAGATCGTACCGTCCAGTGTCATGGTTGAATATCGATAGCCCGCTGTAGGTTAACGGCACCTCCATGCTGTTGATAAAGCCGACTTCTTTATCACCCAGAGGCCAAGCAAATCCGTATCGCTGGTATCCAATCTGGCTCTGGCTGATTTGACGGGCATTCTTGGCCAGCTCGTCGAGCGTGGCTGGTGGAGCCTCGGGGTTTAGTCCTGCTGAAACGAACAGCGATTTGTTATAGATCAGCCGGGTTGTGTCGAAAGCATGAGGAACGCTAAAGAGCTGGCTGTTGAAACTGCCGTAGTCGATAGCCCATTGGTCGTAAGCGGGCAGCTCCGGAGATTTCGCGGCGACGGTAAGATCGGCCAGCCAATTTTTCAAAAAATACGTTGTCTTCCAATCCTCATCCACAGATAGTAGATCCGGACCGTCTCCGTCAATCATGTGCATGTTCATCAGCCGCGCGTAATCCTCCTTCGGAGTATCGATCAACTCCACGGTCGTTTCATCCGGATTAGTGCGATTGTAATTCTCGATGATCTCCGTCAATTTCGTCTTCGGAATCCCGCCGTTATAGGCGAAAGTAAGGTGGACTTTATTCGCAGGAACTAGAGGTTCCGCAGTTTCTACATCCTGCTGCTTGCGAAGTTCGTGGATTAGAAAGATGGCCGTAATAAAGGTCAGAACGACGGAAAGCAATGCAATGATACGAATATTTATGGGTTTCATTTTAATCCTCCCGCAAGTATAATGGGCAATAAATTAAGGAAAAAGGAAGTGGGCCGATGGCGGTTCGATCCGTTTCCTCGCTCGTGATGAATAATATCAGTATCCGAACGAGGTTGTTGACTTATTTTTTGTCCATAGTGCTCCTGCCTTCATCGATTATCATTCTGACGTTGTATAATACATCCTCGGCGACCATCAATCAAAACATGAAGAGTGCGATTGAACGCGACATGACGATGATGGAGATGAATTTGACTAAAAATGTGGAGGCGATCGACAATACGACAACCAGCCTGTATCTGAATTCCAATTTGCAGGATATTCTTTCTTCGGACAAGCCTAGGGACGATTACGGGATGATTAACGAGATGACACGGCTGAATGCGCTGCTTGCGACCTACAGCACGAACGAACGTACGGGAAATCAATTTCAGCTCAAGCTGTACCTGATGGATCGTTCGGAATATAGCCGCTTTGCGTTTATTGGCAGCGTTTACAATATTGAGAGTATCCAAAACGAAGAATGGTTTCATTCTATCCCATTTAAAGAAAAATACAAGGTTCTTGGTCTCTACCGCAGCGATAACAGCGAGGGCTCCTATTCGATTCGCTTCGTCAAACGGCTGTACGGTCTAAACGATCCAACGCTGGCGTTCGCAGGCTTGTTGACAGCTGATGTTAGTATCGACGATTTCAACCAAACCCTTATGGCGATGAAGCCTTCGACTAATAGCCAGGTTTATCTCCTTAATGAAAATGGAACGATTATGGCGGGTACAGAGCCGATTACAGTTAATGAGTCGTTCGCTTCAAGTATTCATTTGGATGAGAGAGCGCTGGCAAGCGGTGTCGCCTTCCAGGCCTCTGTACGGAAGGTGGACGGTAATGCAATGCTCGTAGCCAGTCGAGGTATTCCGGAGCTAGGATGGAAAATCGTGACCCTCTCGCCGATGCGGGATTTGAACGGTCCGCTTGTTTCCTTTAGGAAGGTAATGGTACTCGTCCTCTTGGTCAGCCTGTTGCTGGCGCTGCTACTTGCATTGTTGTTATCCAATAACATTACGAATCCGATTCGTAAGTTCGTGAAATCCATCAATCAGGCCGAAGCCGATCTCTACAATGTAACGATGGAGTATAAGCGCAATGATGAATTCTCGTTTTTGTTCACGCGTTTTAATCAGATGATCGTACGCACACGAGAGCTAATCGATAGTTTGTATGTATCGGAGGCTAATAAGAAAAAGGCTGAACTGGAGGCACTGCAGGCGCAGATTAACCCGCACTTCCTATACAATACGCTTGATTCGATTAACTGGATGGCACTAAGGAACGGAGCTGGCGATATTAGCCAGATGGTCACGTCGCTGTCTGATTTCTTCCGTCTTAGCCTGAATAAAGGCCGAAGCATCATTAAGCTAGAAGACGAGATCAATCAAGTTATGGCATATCTGACCATTCAGAAAATTAAGATGAGTAAGAAGCTGACTTACTCGGTGGATGTGCCTGGGGAACTAGCTTCCTTTCTGACGGTGAAGCTATTGCTTCAGCCGCTTGTTGAGAACGCGATTATCCATGGCTTCGATCGTTCAAACGGACATGGAAGCGTACTTGTTCGGGGAGAACTGCAAGGAAATCTGATCATGCTTAGCGTGATTGATAATGGCTGCGGGGATCATGCGACAGCAAGTTCGATTACAGAGCTGCTTCATACGAGCGGTGAGGCAGGCTCATTTGGCATCCGCAACGTTCATGCGCGCATCAGGCAATGGTTCGGTGATGAATACGGACTGCGGTATGAAGCAAACGAGGACGCGGGGTTGACGGCAATCATTACGATACCGGCAGTAAAGACAATGGAGGGGTACTGATGCTTACCATGATAATCGCGGACGATGAGGATATGGTACGGGAAGGATTGAGCTTGATTTTACCTTGGAACGAGTACGGTATTGAGATTGTTGGGCTGGCCGATAATGGCAAGGATGCTTATGAGCTGTGCAGCGTTCTGAAACCTGATATTCTGTGTACCGACATCCGCATGCCGATGATGGACGGGCTGGAGGTAGCGCAACGGCTGCAGGAGGATAAAAGCGCCACTCGGGTCATCCTAATTAGCGGAGTGCAGGACTTTGAGTACGCGAAGACCGCGCTTAGTCTCGAAGCGGAAGCTTACGTACTGAAGCCGGTCAAAATCCCGGAACTTCTGGAAGTCGTGCAGAAAGTCAGTACTAGCATTCAGATCGAACGAAGTCAGGCGCAGATGACGGAGCGTCTTCACAGGCAGCTCCGCGAGAGCATGCCGGTCTTGAGGGAACGGCTGCTGGTCCAGCTCATTTCCCGCGACTTCGCCAGTGAGCACGAAGCAGCCGAGAAGGCGGCGTATTACGGAATCGAGCTCCTGCCGGGTGAAGTTATGACCGTCGGATTGTTACAGCTCGACGATTACAAGAAGACGTTCGAAACCTATAACGAAGAGAACAAGCAGCTATTGTTCTTCGCCTTGCTCAATGTTGTGAGCGAACTGCTTGCAGCCGCAAACGCGGGGTTTGCTTTCGCGAATACGCTCGAGAACGAGCTTGTTATTCTGTTCAAAGGCAGCTCTCTGAAAGGCAGCAAACCGATGCAGCTATGCGAGGAGATCATTGCCTGCGTCGGCCAGTTTGTCAAAGTGTCCGTCTCAATCGGTCTGGGCTCGCCGGTGACAGGGCTGCTGCAGCTCAGCCGATCCTACAGCGAAGCAGACTCTGCAATCCGGTATACGTTCTTCTCGGGCAAGGGGTCGGTTGTCACCATCGACGACCTTGGCCAGAATTTGGAAACGCATGAACATTATCGTCAAGTGTATCAAATCGAAAATCAGATGCTGACCTTGCTAAAGCTGGGGGATGCGTTGGGGGTCCAGGCGCTGGCTGATCGGATGTTTGATCAGGTGATACTGCCCAGCCTCAAGGTGGAGCAGGTGCATAATCTGTGCACCGAGTTCGTATTCCATCTTGCCCGCACCGTTCACGAACTGGACGAGTCGTTTGACGCCATAACGGGCATGTCACTGAACGCAGTGCTTGGACATATTGAGGAAACAGTCGACAGCGAGTCACTCCGCAGGTTCATTCTTGAACTGCTCGGCGGCATGTCGAGTTACTTCTTCCATAAGCATCATTCCAAAAATCAGAAGGTTGCTCAGAAGATTAAAACCTATATCGACCAGCATTATATGGAAAACATCACGATCCAGCAGCTGGCCGAAATTGTTTTCCTAAGTCCTACCTATATGTGCCAGATTTACAAGAAAGAGAACAACGAAACCATTATCGAATACTTGACAAAAGTTCGAGTGGACAGGGCAATGGAGCTCATGAAATCGCCTGATTTGAAGCTGTTTGAGATCGCCGAGATGGTCGGCTTCGAGAACGCGACCTATTTCACAACGGTCTTCAAAAAGCTGACCGGTATATTGCCGGGCAAGTATCGCGAAACGCTCTAATCGGAGCGAATATATATGTAAAATCAAGCCGAAGCAGTATAGTCCCGTTTCGGCTTGCTGTCGTTCAAGGTGTACCCTTAGACAAAATCAACAGAAATGAATAGAAATCGTTGGATTCTTACTTGTAGATTAGCTGCCAGACATTAGAATAAACCGTGCGCCCCGCTGTTGTGCGGTAGCTAATCCTGAACAAGAAAGGTTTGGTCCCTATGGATTACGAATGGAAATTAGAAGATAAACGACTGGGAATCTTGTTCGATGAAACAAGTCGCAGCCTATTGGTTCACGATAAACGTTGCGGCAAGGTATGGAGCCAGCAGCCGGTTGACGAGAGCTTGACGCTTGAAGGGGTTACGCGGGAAGGCAATAAACTGCAGGTAAAGCTGCGAGGCGAGTTCATTCTGACGGCTACAATTGAACTGACGGAGGCGTCGGAGCTGAGCGTGACGCTGAAGGCAGAAAAAAACGCTTCTTGCGCAGCCATCCGTTTTCCCTCGGCTTTCCGGACACCGGACAGCCGGCATGCCATCGTACAGACAGACAGCCAGGGATTGCTCTTGCCGGCGGACGATTTGTTCTATCCGCTGGAGGAGCAGCCACTATTCTTTTGCGGCGGAGGCGCTGCGATGGCTTGGGCTGGAGTGGTTGACGAAGAGCTCGAAAGCGGGTATATGGCGATCGTCGAGACACCTCACGACGCGGCGTTCTCGTTCGATCGGGATGAAGACGGACTTATTGCTTTTGCGCCAGTCTGGTACGGTACGATGGGGGAATTTGGCTATGCGCGCAAAGTCACATACGTTTTCTTTGATCGTGGCGGCTATGTCGCCCAGTGCAAGCGATACCGTGCTTACAGCTGGCAGAAAAACGGTATTCGGACGCTGCGGGAGAACGAGAAGCGTTTTCCGGCGCTCGAAAAGATGCTTGGCTGCGTTCATATGTACGTATGGGATGGTGCGAGAGAGATTGAATTCGCCCGCGGCTTGAAGGAGGCAGGCATCGAGAAGGCGCTTATATTGTGGGACGCCAATCATCTTCCTTATCCAGAGCCAGGGTATGACGACCGGCTGAAGGAACTGGGTTACGGAACGGGTGCTTATGAGCTGTTTACGGATATTCATCCGGACGGGCATGCCGGCAGCATCGTGCGCGAGGACATTCCACTGAAGCGTAACGTTTATCCTGGGAAGTTTGAAGCGATCGTTTCGAGGAAGGCGGACGGCACTACTTATTTCAATTCGTACGGAACTTATGTGTGCCCGGAAGCCGTGCGGCCGGAGATGTTCAAGCGGGTAGAGAGGGAATTGGAGGAGTATAACCATGAGACGTATTTCCTGGACGTTTATCAGGCAAACGGGCTCTATGAATGCCATCATCCGGAACACCGGCTGAGCCGGCAGCAATATGCCGAGGCGATTCTAAGGAATTGCGAGCTGCTAGAGGAACGTTACGGTACGTATCTGGGCGGCGAGTTTGGAGCGGACTTTGCCGCTAAGCACGGGTTGTACGCCCACGGTATGATGACTTTGCAGCGTACCTTCTTTGGTTCCGAAATTACCCATAAGGGTACCATCCATTATTACGGGGATTGGAAAAACAATCCGAGGCCGTCCGTCATGCTCGGAACTCGCACAGCATCCGACACTTATCTTAAGTATGCCATTAACGAATATACGAGGGTGCCGTTGTACGAGCTGGTCTATCATGACGCCGTCGTTACGTCCTGGCGTTGGGAGGATGGCAATCATCACTGTCCGGAGATTTGGTGGAAAAAGGATCTGTTCAACATCCTCTACGGTACAGCGCCGCTCTGGTCCATCGATCAGGACCGATGGGAGAGCTTCGAAGTTAACTTTATCGAGAGCTACAATAACGTTTGCCCGTGGCTGGAGCAGATCTGCCGTGACGAGATGATATCCCACCGTTTTGTCAGCACGGATCGAAAAGTACAGGAATCGCGCTTCTCCTCGGGTCGCCGGGCAGTCGTCAATTTTGGCGAAAACCCGCATGAGTTCGAGGGAAGAACGGTGCAGCCTCGCGGTTATATTACATTGGACAATTAAGCAGTCTGGCTTCTTTAGCGCTTCATATTTTCGAATGGACAGGAGGGATAAGATGAATGCGCATGAAGGAGAAACAACCTATATCGAAAACAACATCTCAGTAATAACAAATGACGGCGCCTGGTGCTGGTTTGCAGATCCAAGGGCCATTCGTAATGTTAATGCTGAAACGGGCAGCGATAAGACTTATATTGGATACATTGATGTTGCGGGAAATATTCAAGCGCTGCAGTATGACAATACAACTAACGAACAAGACCAAGTATTGGTCCGTGCAGGCTTTCAAGCTGACGATCATAATAATCCGACCTTTTTGATTCTACCCGATGGGCGAATCATGATATTTTATTCGGAACATTCAACCACCCCTTATTTTTATTATCGAATAACGTCCACGCCGGATGATATTAAGACACTAGGTTCCGAAAAGACAATAGATACTAAAGGATACGGTAATACAACTTATCCCTCTGCCTTTATTCTAGCGGATAAACCAGAATACTTTTATTTGTTATGGCGGGGAATTAACTGGAGCCCTACCATAGCCAGGTTCAAACTTCCTGATCAGAATGGCGACGTGGTTTTTGATAGGATTCCAAAACAAATAGTAGATGCTAGGAATGATTATTCGGAGACTGGAAAAAGGCCTTATGCTAAATATGTATCAGACGGAAAAAATAAAATCTTTATGACTTTCACCTATACTCATCCTGATGACAGTATTCCAAACTCCTTATATTTCTCTTATCTGGATATCAATACTTTCACTTTACATGATGCGCAGGGCAATATGCTGGCCGATGTTAATAAGGAGCCTCTTAAGTTAACAAACGAGGAGAATGATCCTAGCTATCTAATAGACCGTCGGCTGGACATGCGGAATTGGAACTGGGATCTTGCACTCGATAAGGAGGGGCAGCCAGTAACTTTGTTTGTCAGAGTCAATAAGGAGAAAGACAGCCATCACTACTATTATGCAAAATGGACAGGCTCGTCGTGGCGGCTGACCGAACTAGCGGATGCAGGCAGGTGGTTTCATCTTAACGAAAGAAAAGAGTGCTGTTATTCTGGCGGGATGATACTGGATCATGCCAATCCCTCTACGGTCTATATGTCCAAACCTGTGGAGGGTCAGCATGGCTCAATATTTGAGATCCTTAAATGCGATATAGCCGAGGATGGCTCTATTACAAACCTAATACCTATCACCAAAAATTCTGCAAAAAACAATGTACGGCCTTTTGTGGTCCGTAATGCATCTCCTGATGACAGGTATTACTTGATTTGGATGCACGGGGATTATTACTATTGGGATCATTCTCAGGGGAAATTAGGATATACAACTGGTCTTCGGACCCTCTCTAATTAAGGCTCTAACTCAATGACAAGTAGAAATCCATGCTAACGATCTAAATCCTCTTATGGCGCTTTATAGGCTATTCATTGAAATCATCATAAATCCCCATAGTAAAGTCTATTCCATGGTCATACCGATGACTTATGGAATAGACTTTTGCACATTCCGGCCCCTGGCTAACGTTCAGTTATTGCGATATTGTGCGGGGGTTACACCAGTCTTACGCTTAAACATCCGGTAGAAGTGAGTCAAATGATTAAAGCCTGCTTCTGCACTGATACGCTCAACGCTCCAATCCGGATGCTCTTTGAGCATTCGAACCGCCTCGTTCAGCCGAATTTCGTTCAGATAGTCCACAAAAGTCATGCCTTTCATGAGCTTGAAAATAGTGCTGAAATAAGAAGGCGACATGGCGGCTTTCGACGCAGCGTCTTGCAGGCGTACAGGGTCACGGTAGCAGGTGTCGATATAGCGCAGCGCCTGCTCGAAATGTTCGCGGTGCTGGCTGACAAGCTGGCGCTCCCCGGCATGATGGCTGTATTGCAGAAATTCACGGCCGGCAATGACAAGCAGCTTTTGCAGGTCCGACTTAATCATAAGGGGAAAACCGGTATCCTGCCGCAAGAATTCTCCCATCATTCCTGCGATCAGTTGCTCCGTTGCCAGCTGTCCCTCATAGGATAAGTTAAGCTTGGGCAGAAGGTTGTCCTGGAATTGCACAAAAGGCTGAATAAAGGCAAAATCGACGAAGCTGTCCATGGCGAGCAGTCCTGCCATATGGCGGTCGAGCAGACTCGGGAGAAAATCAATATGGACGACCTGTGCTTCCTGATCTGGAAGCGCTTCAAGCATATGCCCGTACATGGGCGGGATGGAGAATAGATCCCCTTTGACCAGAGAGACCCGTTTGCCGTGCGCATGGTGATAGCAGGTTCCTTTTAGCACGTAGCAAATCTGAAAGTAATCATGCGCGTGGGAGTCGGAATTAAGCTGCTCGTTCTCTTTGATTTGGATTTTGAAAGGGAATGCTTCGCTCATAATGCTCGTGTAGGCTAAAAGCTTCAACTTCTGTTCACCGTCCATTCGTTTGGTCATCGCCGGTATTTATAATCGTGAAATAGAGGAAAGATTTCCAAAGAAAGTGCAGGGTTTGCTTCCTGCTCCCAATTGTACAATGAAAGCGTACACGAAATCAGCCGGCAGGAGGCAGTATTTAAGATGAAAATTGCATTTCAAACTTTGGCTTGTCCGTCATGGAATTGGGAGACCATTGTCTCCGAGGCGCAGCGAATGGGCTACGACGGCATTGAAATACGCGGCATAGAAGGAGAAATGTATCTGCCCAAGGCACGTCCTTTTCTGCCTGGCAACATCCAAGAGACAATGGCCGATCTGAAGAAGAGAGGCCTTGCCATTTGCTGCCTCGATTCGGGCTGCGCCTTCCACGACGGAGAGCGATATGGCAAAGCCATTACGGAAGGCCGGGATACGATTGATCTTGCGGCCCGTCTTGGGGTGCCGTATATCCGGGTATTCGGCGATCTGGTCCCGCCGGGAGCACAGCATGAGGATGTTGCTGCTATGGTCGCGCAAGGACTTGAGGAGTTGGGGCGCTATGCGGAAGACAAGCAGGTCAAGGTGCTGCTGGAGACGCATGGCGATTTCAATAAACAGAAGGTTATTCTGGACGTGCTTGGCCGGGTGCAGAGCGGAGCGGTTGGCGTGCTATGGGATTTCGAGCATCCGTATATGCACGGCGAATCAGTGTCGGATACCTACCGTCATTTGGCTCCTTACATCAAGCATACGCATGTGAAGGATGCCCGCCATACAGACGGAGGCAAGGAGCTCTGCCTGATCGGTGACGGCGAAGTGCCGGTACCGGAAATTGTTGCGTTATTGAAAGAAGGCGGCTATTCGGGCTGGCTCTCGCTGGAATACGAGAAGCAATGGGTTCCGGCTTTGGAGGAACCGGAAGTATCGCTGCCCGCTTACATCGGCTATATCAAGCAGGTACTTGGACAATAAGAATATCAATGGGGAGGAAGCCGAAATGAAGAAATTAAGAGTGGGTTTGGTTGGGCTTGGGAATATCGGGAAGACGCATCTGTTGTACTTGAAGGATATGGACAGGGTGGAACTGGCAGGCGTAAGCGACATTGACGAGCAGCGGACAACATTCTTCGCCAAGGAATCAGGCGCCGAGGCTTATTTGGATTATAGGGATATGTTCGAGAATGCGGCGCTTGATGCGGTCATTGTAGCCGTACCGCATTATGACCATCCGAAGGTCGCTATCGAAGCGTTCCGAAGAGGCATTCATGTACTTTGCGAGAAGCCGATTGCGGTACATGTGAACGATGCGGTTACCATGGTGGACGCTTATGAAGAGGCGAGGAAAATACAGCCCAATTTGCAATTTGGCTTGATGTTCCAGGAGCGCACGCTTGCCCATTACCGCAAAATAAAGGACATATTGGACGGCGGCGAGTTAGGGAAACTGGTTCGCGTTACCTGGATCAACACGACGATGTTCCGTTCCCAGGCTTATTACAACAGCGGCGGCTGGCGCGCGACATGGGCTGGCGAAGGCGGCGGCATTCTGGTGAACCAATGTCCGCATACGCTGGATATGTATCAATGGTTGTTCGGAATGCCGCAGACGATCAGCGCCCATGCGCATATCGGCAAGTACCACGTTATCGAGGTAGAGGACGAAGTAACCGCCTATTTCGAACATAACGGGGGAATGATCGGCCATCTGATCGTATCGACGGCTGAATCGCCTGGGACGAACCGCTTCGAGATCGTTGGCGAGAATGGCAAGCTGGTCTACGAGAATGACAAACTCCTGTTCTATCGAAACCGTCAATCGATGTTGACCTTCTTGCGGGAAACGAATTTAAGCTTCAGCCAGGTGGAGAACTCATGTACGGAAGTGGCCATTATGAATACGGAGCCGACTGGGCATCAAGTCGTCGCCGAGAAGTTCTTTAACCGTATTCTGGAGGGAGAAGGCGAGTTGACCGCATACGGGCATGAAGGGCGTTCATTCGGTTATGCTCGCCAACAGCATCATGCTGTCCTCGTTTAATAGAGCGGCCGTACAGGTTCCGATTGACGCCGATGCTTACGAGGACAAGCTGAACTCATTAATCAACGGCTCAAATTTCGTGAAAACAGTGCAAGCAGACGTCAAGGTCGACATGGAGAATTCGTTCGGCAGATAGGGCTTGCGTAAGAATCAAAATCTCGAGAAAGACCAAGGCAGCCAGTGTAGGCTGTCTTGGTCTTTTTGTTCTTGGGAAATTGCATATTGACTGCTGCGGCATCGGCTCGTAACGCGTTGTTACTCCTTCTATCAACGCGTAAAAAACGCAAAACATTTCGTAAAAAAGTGCATGAAGCCGTACATGGGCGGACGATATACTTATCTCACGAATAAGGAGGCAGGTACTCATGAAATTTCTTGTGACAATGGGAGAATGCGAGACGAGGGACAGTTTCTTTACACCGCGGGCGATTGCCGAGCTGAAGAAACACGGAGAAGTTGTTTTTAACGATACAGGCTCTTTCGCTTTGACCAAGGCGCAGCTCATGGAGATGATTGGCGGAGTGGACGTGCTGTTCTCCGGCTGGGGTGCGCCGAGAGTCGATGCGGATGTGCTTGCGAAGGCGGATCGTCTGAAGGTTCATGCCCATACAGGAGGAACCGTTGCGGGTGTCGTCAGCCATGAAGAGTACGGGCGGGGAATTGCCGTGTTAAGCGGCAACGATCTGTACGCCAGAAGCGTAGCCGAAGGATGTCTGATGTATACGCTCATGGGGCTGAGAAGGGCGGAAGCTTACGTCAACGCTGTACGCCAAGGCGGCTGGCGTCCGGAGCAGGATAGGAACACCGGTCTGATCGGCAAGAAGGTCGGGCTGGTCGGATACGGCGCAATCGCTCAATATTATGCGGAGCTGCTGCAAGGGTTTGACGTCGAGCTGTATGTATACTCCAAGTACATGCCGGATGAGGAAGCGGACCGAATCGGCGCGCGCCGGGTCCCCAAGGAATATATCTTTGAGCATTGTGATGTCATCTCGTTGCATTCCGCGCTTAACGAGGAGAACAGAGGCATGATTACGGCTTCCTTATTATCGAGCATTAAGGCAGGGGCTTTGTTCGTCAATACGGCCAGGGCGGGACTTGTAGACGATGACGCGCTGTTAAAGGAGTTGCAGAGCGGCAGATTCCAGACGGTGCTTGATGTCTATCCCGTAGAGCCGCTTGCAACAGACAGTCCGTTCCGAAGTCTGGACAACGCGCTGCTGCTGCCGCATATCGCCGGTCCTACCTTCGATATGAGAGAGAAGGTCGTACTGGAACTGCTGGCGGATGTTCTAAAAATTCAGCAGGGCGAATCTCCAAGGAGTGCTATTCCTTATGATTATGCTGTTCGTATGACAACCTCCTGACATGTCAAAGAATTGAAACTCTCTTCGATCTAATGCTAGCATAGAGGCAGGCAGATCAACTTGCCGCGAGGCAAGCCAGCCGGGCGAAGGAGCGTAGGAAATGAGCACTCACGATATTTATTATTATAAAGATTTTATGGAAATCGATTTTCCATTCAAACTTGCATTTCCCAATGAAGAGACGCTTAATCAGGTGGATCACGCCCATGAACATTTCCAGATTTGTTATTTGACGCGAGGCGCTTGCATCCATCACGTCAATCGCGAAGCTTACTTAATGACCAAGGGGGATATGCTGGCGATACCGCCTTTCGTCCCCCACCGCTTCGAGCGGTATCAGGAAGAGCGGTTCGAGATGGTACAGATTGACTTCATGCCGCTTGTCGTGGACCAGGACGAAATATTGCGCGACGCTCCTCTGTTTCCGAAGCTTCGTCTTTCGGCCAAAAGTCAGAGCTCCGTTGAGCAGTTGATTGCAAGCATGAAGGAAGAGCATCGGAAGAAGGAGGACGGCTACAAGCTCCTAATTAAAGCCGATCTCATTCGGCTGCTCGTTACGCTGTTCAGAGAGAGAAGCAACGACGAGCAGCCTGAAGGCGCTTCCGCATTCAGGAACAGGGAGCTGTTCTTCGCAGCTGTACAATATATTGAGACTCATTATGCGATGCAGCTGAACCTGGAGGAGATTTCGCAACGCGCGGCGATGTCGCCAACTTACTTCAGCTACATGTTCAAGGTGCTAATGGGGCAGCCGTTCATCCAATACGTGAACGAGATACGCATACGCAAGGCACTTGATCTGCTGCGCATGTCGGACCTCAGCGTTATGGAAATATGCTTCGAGATCGGCTTCAACAATGTCAGCCATTTCACGCGAATGTTCAAGAAAGCCACGGGCGTTAGTCCGTTGAAATACCGGAAGCAAGGCCGTTGATCTCGGTACTTCCTGCCATAAAAAACGCAAATAACTTCTTAAAATACTGCATTTTTTGCAGCGGCAGTTCCGTTAATATGGCTGTAGGGAGGGATTCATATGATTCCATTGCAAGAGATACGGCAATTTATTCTGGATAAAACAAAAGCAAACGCAAGTAAATTCGGGGACAAGCTGCCCCATTGCGCTGACGAGGACAGCTACAATTTTGTTGACAATTGCTTCTGGGTAGGGGGCTTCTGGACGGGGCTGAATTATTTGTGCTATGAGATGTCCGGCGACCAATCGTTTATCGAAAATGCCAGACGTTCAAAACACCGCTTCGTGAAGCGGCTATACGATGATCGTCATACTACGGATCATGATCTGGGTTTCCTGTTCAGCTTATCTGCTGTCGCCGACTATAAGCTGACGCGGAATGCCGAATCGCGCCGAATCGGCATTGACGCGGCGAACACTCTCGCCGATCGCTTTAATGAGAAGGGACGATTCCTGCAGGCTTGGAACGTATGGACGCCGGGAGACCCGTTCAGCGAAGAGAACCGGGGACGTCTTATTATCGATTGCATGTACAACTTGCCTCTGCTGTTCTGGGCAGCCGAGGAAACGGGGGATTCCCGCTACAGGGATATTGCCATTGCGCAAGCGGATACTTGCTCGACCACAATCGTTCGCCCGAATTTCACGACGTTCCATACGTATTTGTTCAACCCGGAGACAGGTGATCCAATCGGCGGCCGCACGTTCCAAGGGTACGCCGACGAGTCTTGCTGGTCGCGGGGACAAGCCTGGGCGATCGGCGGCTACACGCATGCATATAGGTATACGGGCGATAAGCGTTATCTGGAAATCGCGCAACGTTGCGCGGATGTGTACATCGAGCGCTTAGAAGAAGATCTTATACCGATGTGGGACTTTACTTTCCGGGGTGACAAGAGCGGAGAGCCGCGGGATACTTCGGCCGCAGCCGTAACTGCCGCGAGCCTGCTTGAAATGGCGAGCCATATGGATGAAGCTGAGAGCGTCTATTACAAGGATCTGGCCACTCGGATGGTGAACAACTTGTACAGCATCTATTCGACGAAAGACGAACCTGGGCATGAAGGGTTGCTTAAGGAAGCGACATCTCATAAGCCGCATGACTCCGGCATCCGATCTTCCCTCATTTACGGCGACTTTTATTTTGCGGAAGCGGTGGCCCGTCTGCAGGGCCAAACCGTTATTTATTGGTAATTGATAAGACGCATATTGAACGGGGGCTTGTCCATTATGAAACTGTCCTTTAGCACCCTTCCTTGCGAAGGATGGAGCGTAGAGCAATTAATTGAAAGCTGCAAGAAGTACGGATTTACAGGCATTGAGCTCAAAGAGGATGCCCGATATGTCGTCACCATCGATTCCACCGAGGAAGAATTGCGGCGGGCGGCGGAGAAATTTCGCAAAGCCGGCATTATCGTGACGAATATTGGCACGCGAGTAATCTTCAACGGGGTGGAGTCGAACGGCGCCGAGCGGCTAGCGGAATTAAAGCGGAATATCGAGCTTGCCCAGGCGCTGGATGCGAAGGGCGTACGCGTCATGCTTGGTAACTACTTGCGCTTCAAGGATGCCGGGGAGCAGCCGATCAAGCGGCAGCAAATTGTCCGATATTTGCGGGAGGGATGCGATTACGCGTCGGAACGCGGCGTCGAAGTATGGATCGAGACGCACAATGAATTTTCCACCGGGCAAGTACTGCGGCAGCTGCTGAACGAAATCGATCGTGACAACTGCCATATTATATACGACATCATACATCCTTTCGAGTTCGGAGAAGCGCCGGAGGAAACGGTTCGCCTGTTCGGCCGCAATTGCGCTCATATTCACATGAAGGACGGGGTTCCGTTCGAAGACCCACGCATTCATGAGTGGAAGTATACGTTGATTGGCGAAGGAGCTCTGCCGCTTCGCTCCATTGTAGAAACGTTGGAGGCTAACGGTTACGACGGTTATTACTCGCTGGAGTGGGAGCCCAAGTGGAGACCGGAGCTGCAACAGCTAAATTTGGATGTGAACGATGTGTTGGCGTCCTACTCGTCGATTATGAAGAGTATGATCGAAGTCCAAGAATCATAGGCAACTATCATCCCACAATTACATCGGATCGTGTTCACAATGTCAAAAAATTCGATAACACCGGGGAAGATCTCGAGGATCTGATCTCGATTGGAACGATCGGCTTGATTAAAGCGATTGAGAGCTTTCAGACCGGTAAAGGAACGAAGCTGGCGACATTCGCTGCTCGTTGTATTGAGAATGAAATACTTATGCATTTGCGTTCGCTGAAGAAAACGCGCAAGGACGTATCCTTGCATGACCCGATAGGTACGGACAAAGAGGGGAACGAGATTACGCTGATCGACATCCTCGGCACGGAAGCCGATGATGTCGTGGACCGGGTGCAGTTGAAGATTGAGAAAAGCAAGATCTACCGCAATCTCGATATTCTCGATGAACGGGAGCAGGAGGTGATCCGCGGCCGGTTCGGCCTGGATCATGGTGGGGATGAGCGTACACAGCGGGAAATCGCGAAGGAGCTGGGCATTAGCCGGAGCTATGTGTCACGAATTGAGAAGAGGGCGTTGATGAAGCTTTATCATGAGTTTTATAAGGCGAAGAAGTGAAGTGCTTATCGCTGATAGCGATGAGGTCAGGGGTTCGATCCCCCTTGGCTCCACCATAATAAAATCACTCAGGACCCTTGTGCATCAAGGGTTTTTCTTTATTTTAGGAAAAATGATCATCAGTGGAAAAGTACCTAATTTCGGTAATTGGGGACGGATTGGGGTTTGCAGGATTTGTGAAAGACAAGTAATTAGGGAATAAAATAAGTACATAAAACGAAGCTGGGGCTGGACAATCTCATGCCGTGTTCACCTAAGATTCCGCTGACCTGCCGCGTCTTTAAGAGCTAACGTAAGCATAGCAAAGCCCACATCCGAATGACCAGGTGTGGGCTATTTTACGCTTAATCATAAGGGGGTCTATAAATGTTAGAACTGTTTGTATATCAAGAAGTATGTTAATAATTAAGTTAAGAAACATAGAGTTATTATAGAGGCACTGTTATATCCTGTGTAGAATTAGTTCTCAGCAGAGAAGAAAACATCAGTTGTAGGTGGAGCTAGTGCCCAAAAACTTGTAATTGTATCACGGTGAATTGTCTCCACTGTACCGTAGTTCTTTTGTAGATATACTTCATGATTCGGAGCACTATCATGATATCCCGCTATTTTCCATGAACCATCTCTATAAAAATCACCAGAGATATCTACATTGATTGAAGGCGCTGAAAATAACCAAGCATATTTATATGCTATTGAAACATCATGAATCAATTTAAAACCAACATAACCAGGTGAAATACTGATATTAGTCATCTTAATTCCTGTATCTGATGCTTGGTCGCGATCTTGATATACATAATTACCGTTGTCTTTCTTTGTGTAAATTAATGTAGGACCGACTTTTTTAAACAGCAATGTTGAGGGGGTTGCATTGACGAAACTAATTATACTATCAGAGCTAGTCTTTGAATTATCTGTCGCGTTAAAATCCCAACTTCTGTTGTTACCATTAAACCAAACTGGATCAACCCAACCTGAAGGATTCTGTACAGGCGGTTTAACAAAGGCATCAGCAATAAATGTATTGTAACGTAATACCCAAATATCCCCACTAGCAGCGGCGCGTGCACTAACATTTAGAGATTCATTAACAGAATCAATAGTTTTGCTTACCTCAAAGGTTTGGTACTCTAAACGTTCTTTTTCAGAGTCTGAAAGTTGCTCGTAACTTTCTCCCATTTGAACAATTTGGTTTTGAATTACTTCTTCACTAAGTTTTCTTTTACCGACAAATGTATATTTATATTTTTCATTTACATTAATATTAGTATCAACAAAATAACTTTGACTTATTGACCCTATAGTAACGTCATTCTTCTTTACTATATATTCGTTAACTCCTTCAATATCATCCCAGTCAAATACTATCTTATCTTTTTTAATAATTGTTTCTGTTTGCAAATTACTCATTTTATCAGCAAGTATTTCAGTTTCAGTTTGAGCTCTAGCTTTTTGTATTGTTGGGGGATTAGAGAGTGTTGACGTTTTAATATGCATTGAATCAATTAATTTCGAGTCTTTAGAGTAAGACTCAAGGACGTACTTATAAACATGCTTAGGTGTCAGATTATTGTGAGTAAATTGTGAAACTTCACCTTCATAAATCAATTCATTCTCATTGTAAAGTTTATAGTAATCACCAGAATTGTTCCAATCTAAAGTAATACTATCAATGTCAGAAATGATATTCTCTGTTCCCAAAATTAATTCCTGAGACTGTTCAGTGCTTTCATGTGTTTCAGTAACTGATGAGGCATATGTGCTTTCTGACGCGATAAAGGTGACAGCTAAGCATGCAGTCGTTAAAATAGTTATTACTTTGTTTTTCATTCAACATGTCCTCTCTCAATATGATGCATAAGGAGATAAACAAAATGATTAAAAAGAAACTAATAGTTGCGTTTTGCTCATCATTATTTATCACAGTGATTGTTTCCGTTCTAGCATCTTCACCGAAAAGCCTGATACTTTCAAATATTCCTTGGCTATACATGTTTATTGGACCAACTGTATTGGTATATGGTACTTTGGCTTCTTTATTAGCCACATACTTAGCGAAGAGATCACGCTATCCAAGGACGCTCTACTTTGTTTATCATATCTTACTAGCATCAGTTTTCATTTTCTTTAATGTCTCTTTTACTCTATTAAGCATCGCCTCTTCCGTAATTTTCTACGCAATAGATCTTGCATACGATTGGTTAAAGAAGTATTGCATTTTCTAAAGATAACTGCAGCAAAGATTTTCTTAATACTACTCTTCAAGTCAATCAAACCATCTTTTGTAATAACTGCAAGATGAATGGTAGATTATATTGGGATATTATTCAAGTTGTATTTTTGTTTTTTTTTTGAATTTTACAATGTTCTTATGTGTATATAAAATGAAAATAAAAGAGTGAATGATATTAAACCGCAATTTATATTGCGGTTTTTTTGTGTGTAAAATATAGATTTAACAAGGCGTTTGAGAAAAAATAAAACCACACCGCAAACCGAGATGATAATTACCGTAAGTTTAATTGCGTTCAAATCTATAAATGTGAACAATTTTTGAACGAGCATAGGATGAACAGATTGCAATTTAAAAAAAGTAGAAATAAAATAGCACCGCAAGGCGGATACTCTAACGGGAGACATTAGTTCAAATTAACTCGACAGCAGCAGGCACTTCATCGGTTGCTTTTTTTGTTAACCTAACGGGCAGCATAGTTCCAATATTTTTTGTTTATGTTGTGGTTGTGCTTTAAAAAACGAACATGTAGTGAATAATAAATTTACTAAATTCACTGGTGAGTTGCTCAGTGTTGTAAAACAGAAGGATAGCAGTTTTACTGTTACAGTAATAAAGGCGTATCCTTCGACAGAAAATTTTAAAGAATACAGAGAATTTAATCTAATTAGTGGGGATTTTTTCTATATTACGAAGAGAACGATCATTTATAAAAAGAACAAAGAAGATGAAAAAGAGATAATAAATGCGATTGAGCTAGAAAAAAATCGAGGGAAGCAGATAGAATTTTGGATAAATGAAATGCCAGATCAAAAATACCAATTAGAGGAAATAGAAGTAACAATATTAAATTAATTAAAAAAATGGCGATTGTCCCGTTGTCTTACGCTACGGGGAACGTTAGTTGAATGAGACAGCAGCAGTCTAAGACTTTATTTTCAAGTCTTGGCTCGCTGCTGTTTCTTTTTATGTGATCAGTCTAAAACTTATTTTTTAAAATCTAACGATTTTTCACCTGAAAAACAGCATCAAATCCACAAATCCAGTCTAATTCTTTATTTTCATCAAACAGCTAAAGGTATTTTGGTTACAACTTCAACTTACGGTCCTGATGCACGAAGTTTTGCTAAGGATAAGCCTATTGAATTAATCGATGGACGAGTGTTATTGCATATGTTAGAGGAGCAGGGAGTACAAGCAAAAATTATTTTTAATAAGTAATTTTGATGGGGAAACATCGAAGCTGCTGATGTTTCCCCATTTTTTGATTGACAGTATTTACATCGGATTGTGTTCATATTGTCAAAAAATTCGATAACACCGGAGAAGATCTCGAGGATCTGATCTCGATCGGAACGATCGGACTGATTAAAGCGATCGAGAGCTTTCAGACTGGCAAAGGAACGAAGCTGGCGACATTCGCTGCCCGTTGTATTGAGAATGAAATACTTATGCATTTACGGTCTTTGAAGAAGACTCGCAAGGACGTCTCTCTGCATGACCCGATTGGCACGGACAAAGAGGGGAACGAAATTACGCTGATCGACATCCTCGGTACGGAAGCCGATGATGTTGTGGATCGGGTACAGCTAAAAATTGAGAAAAGCAAGATCTACCGCAATCTCGATATCCTCGACGAGCGGGAGCAGGAAGTGATCCGTGGCCGGTTTGGCCTGGATCATGGTGGGGATGAGCGGACGCAACGGGAGATCGCGAAGGAATTGGGGATTAGCCGGAGCTATGTGTCACGAATTGAGAAGAGGGCGTTGATGAAGCTGTATCATGAGTTTTATAAGGCGAAGAAGTGAATCGGAGTATTGTTGAGCTTTGAAAATAGGCAGGGAATAATTCCGCTATTCTAACGGAACATAATGATCTTTATTTTAAGCCATCTTCTCAATGGAGGATGGCTTTTTGTTTATATGGTATTTTCCCCTGCTGGGAGAGTACGGGAAGGTGATAAAACATGTACAAGCTACAACATTCGATCTTAAAGCCGGTTTTTCTAAACTAGCAAAAACACTTGTGACATAAATCCCATTACCGTGGAAGGTTGCCCTATCGGTAGACGAACATACAGATAGGAAGAACAATGAACAATGTTTTCTTTTAATTTATCGTCCCAAATTTTTTCAGTGTGAAAAATAATAGGCTCTTCGATTGTATTACTAATGTAAGGGTGGATTTAATAGGTTTAAATCTTAAAAACTAAAAACTCACGGGGTGAAAGAAATGAAAACAAAAACCAAAACGATTATTCTTTCCACGGTTACCGCATTATCATTAACCTTTGCAGTTCCTAGCTTTGCAGCTGCCAATCCTTTCTCGGATTTAACGAATATTGCTGCAAAGGATAAGATTATTGCCTTACAAGAAAAAGGCTTAGTCCAAGGTATTTCGGACAACCTATTTGCCCCTAATGACATCATCACTGCGGCACAAGGTATTCAGCTTATTGTTAATGCCGCTAATCTGAATCTAGATTTAGTGAGATTCCTTGTAGAACCTAAAGCAACAGATTATTTCAAAAACGCAGACAACGATGCATGGTATGCGAATGCCTTAATTACAGCTAGCGTTAATGGAGTCGTACTGCCGGCGGATCTTGATCCTAATAAGAAATGGACGCGTGAAGAATTCACTCACCTGCTTATTAGCACGATTGAAGCGCACAATAATCTTCCAAAGCTTAAGCTTGTTCCCGTCGAGATTAACGATAACAAGGATTTAACCATTGATTATGATGGATCCATCCAGCGAGCGCTTGCTTATAACGTAGTGAAACTAGATGAACAAGGGAACTTCCATCCTAAAGCTGAAATCACTCGTGCAGAGGCAGCGGAACAAATTTACAATGTACTCGAATACGTCAAGGCACATCCTGCACCATCGCCACAACCAGATGTAGAATCAGAAACAAATTCAAAACGATCACCATCGTCAACAAGTCCACAAATACCAGGAACAAAATAAGATAGTAACTGGAATGGCAGCCAATCGTGGCTGCCATTTTTTTGTAGGTAATTAACTATCATTTCTTATTCGAGTTAGACAGGGTGAAAAATAATCCGGAATTACGTCCATTGTTACGCTTTTCTTTTCTATGGATTCAAGTCTGCATTCTCTCTCTTTATAGAATTAATGTTTGAAACTTACAAATCAAGTTTAGATTCTCCATGGTTTGTTTGACGGAAAGCAGATAACATTTCTTAATGTAAGCGCTGTACTTCAGAAGAGACAGCCAAAACATAGGGGGGATATTAGATGTGGAAAAGGAATTCGCTTCTTATGTCGTTGATTCTAATTCTGTTATTAGCCGCTGGATGCAGCAGCAACGGCGGCAGTAACAAGAACAACAATGCAGGAGTCGTCAGTACGCCTGCTTCTTCGGAATCGGAAGCCAATGATGCAACTCCTGCTGCTATTCAGGATGATACCGGAACACCTGAGATGGATTTCGACATGGGCGGTCGAACGATTAAATGGGTTTCCTGGTATGACGAATCCATCAAGGAAGATAATCCGGATAATATCAAGCGAAAGCAGAATCTGGATGAACTAATGAAAAAGCATAATTTCAAGATTGAATATGTCACAGTTGACTATGCAGAATACTCCAGTAAGGTTACAGCCTCGCTGCTTGCCGGAGAACCGATCGGCGACATTATCCGGATGGCTAGACCGTGGATGATTCCATCACTTGTTAAGCAGGAGCTGTTCTCTCCTGTAGACGAATATACGAAGAATGACAAGGTATTTATTCAGCAATATACAAACGATTATTCGCAGTATGAGGGCAGAGGCTATGGATTCCGCTCCGGAATTAACGGCGCATCGTCAGGTATTTTTTATAACCGTACTCTGATGAATAAATTAGGCATGAAGCCGCTGCAGGATTATGTGAAGGATGATAACTGGAACTGGGATACTTTCATCCAGGCTGCCAAAGAAGCTAACAAAGATACGGACAATAACGGTAAGCTGGATACATGGGGGGTTGCTACAGCCAATATTCTGGTGCAGGCGCTGGCTTCCAATGACGCCAATCTGGTCACTGGTGATAAACAGAATTTGGAGGACCCGAAAACAAAGGAAACGCTGGAGTTCATCTCCAAGCTTGCTACGGAAAATATCGCTAGACCTACTGAAGGCGGAGACTGGACGGAACCTGGGCAGTTTTTCCGTCAAGGCAACACATTGATGTACGCGGGAAGCGATTATGAGATGGATGGCTTCAAAAAGGATATGCCGGATATGGATATCGGATTCCTGCCATTTCCTAAAGGACCTAGCGCGGTGGCCTATCACTCGCATTTGACGATTCCGAACTACATGACCATTCCGAGTGTAATAGAGCATCCTGAGCAGTTGGTCTATATCTATGAGAAAATCAATGATATCGATTCCATTTACGATTATCCGAAGCAGGCCACGCTGGAGACGTTATTTAACAATGAAGATGATATCGATAACGCCAAGACAGCAGGAGAAACGATTAATAGGGTTGACGGAAAGGGTGGCTATCCGAATATGCCTTACTATGAAATGGTCGATGAAATTCTGAAGGGTGTATCCGTATCTACGGTAATTGACAAATACAAAGAGCAATTTCAGTCGTCTATTGATGAAGTGTAGAAGAAGTAACGGCACTTTGAACGACAAGGGCAGGTCCCCATTGCAGCAATGGGGACCTCTCTCTTTCATCTGCTTTGCCGTTGAAATACGAAGATCATTTTATTTTGGCGGCGGATGGAGGATATCCTTTTATTTCTTTAAATACTTTGCTGAAATAATAGATATCTTGGATGCCGCAGCGCTCTGCGGCTTCCTTAACGGTGAAATCACCGGAAGAAAGCATCATTTCTGCGTTATTGATCCGGATGCGGTTGACATATTCCTTGAAAGACATCCCGGTATTCTGCTTGAATAGCTTTCCGAAGTATACAGGATGCAGTCTTAAACCTTCTGCTATCTCATTAATAGCTATATGATCCGAGTAATGTTCCGTTAAATATTCTATAAGCTTCTTTATTCGGGGATCAAAAGAGGTTGGTAAATTTCGGTGGAAGCTGGTTAACAGACGGTGGATGATCAATTCGAATAGTGCCCGTGCCTGAATATGGTAATAAGGCTGCTTGTTCATCCACACATGGTTAAATTCACGCAGATAGCTTAGGATCTCTTTCGTGATAACCTTTTTCGTCAACCCCTGAAAAGGCATATGAATATGATTATGAGGATCTGCCCAGTAGAAGTTAAAAGGATAGGAATGCATAGGAGAATCTTTAAAGGTATGAGCTTCCCGAACACTGCCGCTGGGAACATAGACGAGATCGCCTGCTTCAGCGGTGAATTTCTTGCCGTCAATATAGTAATTAGCCTTTCCTTCGATAACAAAGGTGAGATCGTGAAAGCTGATTCTAGCCTTTTGTATGGTCCAATCAGGATAACATCTTCGATCTACAAACAAAAAGATATTAGGAACAAGATAGGGATGGTGTTCTAGGTCCAATAGAGTTCGCCTCCTATACAGCATATATAGATTACATGCAAAGGGAGATTGTTATGATTACATTAACAGGCTTTGCTGATGAAATCTCATCAGAATTGGATATTCAGCTGGATGTCCTCGAATCGGAACAAATCCATCATCTAGAGCTGCGAAGTGTTTGGGGGAAAAATGTATTACAGCTCACTGATGATGAAGCCGTAAAAGTAAAAGGAATATTAGAGGACAGGGGATTTCAGGTATCTTCCATAGGCTCTCCATTAGGTAAAATTAAAATAACCGACAATTTTGATCGGCATCTTGAAGAGGCAAGGAAGGCAATATGGCTTGCATCGTTTTTTCAGGTTTCCTATATCCGTGTTTTTTCGTTTTATATTCCTGACGGTGAACATGATCGCTACCGTTCGGAAGTTCTCTCGCGCATGCAAAGTCTTGTACAATTGGCGGAGAGAGCAGGTATCGTTTTACTACATGAAAATGAAAGCCATATTTATGGGGACAACGGCGAACGGTGCCGGGATTTATTACAAGCCATATCATCGCCTTATTTACGCGCTGCCTTTGATCCGGCAAATTTCGTGCAATGTAAGGTGAGTCCAGTAACTGAAGCCTATCCGTTGTTGGATGAATATATCTCCTATATTCATATTAAAGACGCTGTCATGGAGACTGGTTCAGTTGTTCCATCCGGTGAAGGAGACGGACAGTTGAGGCAGCTTTTACAAGCATTGAAGCAAAAAGGATATGGCGGATATCTGTCTCTGGAACCACATCTGCAGGCCGCTGGGAGACTGGAAGGGCTTAGCAAGCCGGAATTATTCATTGTTGCTTCAAGAGCGATCAAACTATTATTAGCAGAACAGAATATACCCTGGTTGTAATCATGTACGGGCAGCCGGTTGTTGCGACCGGTTTTTATTATTTCTTTCATGATAGGTTTAGATTTAGATGACTTCAATTACTTTCAATAAAGCCCTATAATCGCTAAGGTGAAAAATCTATAATTAGACAGGCTACTTAAATGAATTCAATAAATCTGGAAGGCAAGGGAAGATCTCGAGGATTTGATCTTGACCGGAAAGGGAGCTGGGCATTAGTCGCAGTTACGTGTCACGGATTGAGAAGCGGGCTTTGACGAAGCTGTACCATGAGTTTTGTAAGACATAAAATCCCTAGGAGAACCGCGCGAATATATCGCGCGGTTCTCATTTTACGAAAGGATTACCAAGGGAGCTGGTTATTCATGAAGAAGAACTGGCCGGTTGGCCCGTCAACAGGCAGCGAAGCCAGCATTACGCTTGTTTTGCTGCCTTCCGCAGCGTCTAATTCGGCGTATTGGCCGCCGATATCGGTCTTCACCCAGCCTGGATGAGCAGAGTTGACTTTAATCGGGGTGTCCCGGAGTTCGTGCGCCAGATGAATCGTAAACATATTTACGGCTGCCTTGGACGTGTCGTACGCGAACACCTTCATGTTGTAGATCGGGGCTTCCGGATTGGAATGCAGCGTAAGGGAACCCAGAACGCTGGACAAATTGACGATTCTGCCAGCGGGCGATTTGCGGATCAACGGAAGAAGCAATTGCGTCAGTTCAACCAGGGTGAAGAAATTCGCCTCGAACGTTTCACGCAGGGTATCCGGCGTTACGCTGCTGGTTTCGTTCATGGGTACAAGATGCTCCACTTCCTTTTGCACCCCGGCATTGTTAATCAGGATATCGAGCTTTCCGTACTTTTGTTCAAAGAAAGCATATGCGGCTTGACGATCGTCAGCCAGCAGCACATCGAATTTCATGCTTTCCGCTTGGATGCCTTCTGCCTGCAGCGCTGCTGCCGCGACCTTTCCTCTCTCTCCATCGCGCGAACCGATGACGACATGAGCGCCGAGCTTGCCTAATCCGCGTGCCGTCTCCAGGCCGATGCCCCGGTTTCCTCCAGTAATGAAAGCGACTTTCCCTTCGAGATTGCTTTGGTTTGCAGTCATGTTAATTTGCTCCTTCTCCTGTTTATTTGGTGAATCAAATTGAGTTTAGCCATATTCGACGTCTATTTTAGAATGATCATTCCCAATAGACTTGAATTCATCATATCTTATTGAGAACGATCGGTAAAGAATTTTTTTTTGCCGGTTGAACGGCTCTTGGTTGTTTAATTACTCCTATGTTAATCACGGTGGCGATGCATATCTCAGTTAAATAATTGCAAGTGAATATATAATTTGTAAGGTTACGTCGCTCTTTATCGTCATGATACTATTAACCTATTACCAAGCGACCGAAGGGGCGATCATGAACGATGAGAAATAGGAATGTAACTGCCGTACCGGCTGAATATTTTAACTCAGTGAAGCCAGAGCTTCAAGGTACGATTCAAGAGGTTTCCTACGAGGCAAGCAGCTATATTGATATATCCCGGCAGCTTGTCGCCAAGGAGAACATCCCGGTCAGCGAAGCGGGGAGAGAAACCGTTGCAGGCGATGCCATCTGGAAAAGATGCAATGTTTACCTGCCAGCGGGTTATGATTCGAGCGACAAGGACACCAGATACAATGTCATGTATTTGCTTCACGGCGTTGGCGGGAGTCAATTCGAATGGTTAAGCAGCAACGGTCAGGTTGACGAGCGATTTATCCTTTGCAACTTATTCGACAATCTCATTGCTAAGGGAGATATTGAACCGCTGATCGTCGTATTCCCCAACGGAAGAAGCGCCCATGACTGGACGGACGCATCCTTTACGACCGAAGGAACCAATATGCTGGGGTTCTATTACTTCGATTACGAGCTGAGACACGATTTGATTCCGTTTATAGAATACAATTACAATACTTACGCGAACATAACGGACACATCCCCTGAGGGAATCCTATTTAATCGCGCGCATCGGGCGATCGCCGGACTTTCGATGGGTGGAATGCAGGCTCTGAATCTGATTGTCGGCGGTTACAGATACGACTCGACGCGATTCACGGGAACCGAAAGTTCCTGGAACAACGGGCTGGATAAGACGGTGCCGGCGCCAGGCATGATAGATTTGTTCGCTTATGTCGGTGCTTTCTCGAATGCTCCCACATCGAGTGAAGGCAGCGTTCTTGGAGCAAGCCTGAGATCATCGGATCATAAGCTCCAGCTGCTGTATATGACTTGTGGAGATGCCGATGGCGTTGCCATTACGAGCTATGCGAAATCGATAGAGGGGCTTACAGAACATGCGGGAAATCATCTTGGTCCTTTTTATCAAGTTGTGATTAAGGACGGTTTTCACGATTTTAATGTTTGGAATAACGGTGCCTACAACTTTAGCCGCCTGATATTTGGAAATAGCGAAGAGTATGCAGAATCGGATGTTAGAAAGACGCTTTAGAACCAAGGTTCCGGGAGAAAGCTGGTCATTTGCCGGCTTTCTTTTTTAAAGTTCATCCCGGGAGCTTGTGCTCATCAAAAACAATCTTCAAACCTTGCTATCCTCCATCGAAGATTATTCCAAAATTCTAGCCAGCGATTATCGATTGCAGAACGCCCTCTTTTACGATTATTTATTAAATAACGAACCCAATGCGATCAAGCCGGTTGAAGGTTTAAACAACCTCTCGCAGCGAATTTGCATATGCCAGGCAGGCCGTGCAATTGGGTGAACGGGTCGAATCAGAGCATCAATCCGAAAGCGTGGACGACGAGGGCGGAAACGGCCGTGTTGATGCAACGCTTGTACAATTATTTTTATAAGTAAAAGCAAAGGGACGCCTCCGGCCTAAGCCGGAAGCGTCCCATCTGTTTTTTAATCAGCCGAATGTTTGATTGTCCTTAGGACGCCATAAATGCCGTTTATTTTCCCGTTCGGCACAAACTTAACGGTTACGGATGTTTTGCCAGCTGTTAAAGCATCGGGAAGCTCAAACAGCCTTTCATAGAAGCTTCTCTTCCATACGTCAGGGAAGCTCTCGGTTGCCAGCAGCTTGTCGTCGACGTAAATGTCAAAGCTTCTGTTCGTATGCATGCGGTTAAAGGTAACCGCTAACGCTGCATCCGGCTGGATCTTCAATTGATAGCTGAACCATCCTCCGGCTTCCGCCATCCTTCCGTTTAATCCTTCCCACGTACCGCCATGCGTGCGCTCGCCCTCAACCTGATGCTCCAATTCATATTGATCATTACCAACCTGCACGGAATCAATTGTTGCCTCTCTTAACCTGCGTTCCCGGTCCACGGCCTCCGTATGCTGCCGCAATTCCTCGGATTCATGATCCAGGAGGCTCCAATAAATGCCGTATCTTTCCCGGTGCTGCAGATAGTGCGGGGTGAAAATTAACCGTTCATCCATATCGGTGTTTCTCAGCGAGAAGGCCAGTTCATTCCCAAGACGTACGACATGCTTGTCGAATTGGGCAAGCCATTCCTTGACGCTCATCCCTCGAGGTACGATATAATCCTTAACCGCTATCCTTCTTGTCGCGATGTTAACGATAACCCCGGTTCTTGATTCCACCATATCTTCCTTGCCAAGCGCTGCGCTTAGAACGACAGGACCGTATTGCAGGCCAATGACATGAGGAGCATCCGGCAGAGACGAGAAAGTAACCTTCATGGGGATACGAGCTTCTATTGTATCCCCATCCTTCCAGGTCCAGTCAAGAACGACATACTGCTGCTGAACAGAAGCAATAACGGCTTCTCCATTAAGCACGATCTCGACTTCTCCAGCAGCCCAATGAGGGATACGAATATGAATAGCAAGCCGTTTCGGAGTGCCTGTGCTTACCGTCAAATGGACAAGGTCACTATGCGGCAGCGAAGTCGTCTGCGTGACAACAGTGTGCTGCTCCGTCCAATCCAGTCTGCTGCTGTAGAATTGATTGACATAAAGATTATGGTCCAAATGGAAGTAGATGCTGTCATTCAGCTTGGTAAAGCTCTCCATTCCCGTACCCGTACAACACCAAAAGTGTTCAAAGGGCGAGCTGTAAACTTTGAAGTAACCAGTGGCCATCGGCTGGAAATACATCGTCATGCCGGTCTCCGGATTTTGCGAAGAAAGGATGGCATTGATATACGTTTTCTCGTAAAAATCGGCGTATTTGCTGTTTTGCGTGAGCTTGAACAGCTCTTTCGTCAGCTTCAGCATATTATAGCTGTTACAGGTTTCGCAGGTTACGTCTGAGCGCTTACTGTCCAGAATATCCGGTTCTCCGAAATGCTCGCATTCGCTGTTGCCGCCAGTGATATAGCTGTGATGATAGACGACCGTATCCCAGAAGTTAACCGCCGCTTCCAGGTAGCCGCGCTCGCTTTCGCCAAGCGTTAAATAACGGTTCAAGGCACCGATAAACTTCGGAATCATGGTATTGGCATGCTTGCCTTTGAGTACATCCCTTCCTTCCCGAAGCGCTTCGAACAAGCTGATCTCGTCAAACTTGTGAGCGGCCTCCAGATGAAGGCTGTTGCCTGTGAGCTTGTACAGATCATACATGCAGTCGTTCATGCCGCCGTATTCGACCGCCAGAACGGTAGCCTGAAGCTCCTCCGACCAAGAACAGGCACGGTCCGCGACCCAATCGCCTAAGCGGCTGACAACCTCATAAGCTTGCTGCAGCTTGGTCGCTTGATAGATGGCAACTAGCCCGGCAATGATTTTGTGCATGGTATACCAAGGAACCCACGCCGGTTTTCGGTTCTCCACATTGTCAAACAACGTCTCGGGAAAAGCGGATAAATAACCGCTCTCCTGCTGAGCTTCAGCCAGCTCCGCAACCAGGTATTTCAGTTTCTCCAGCAGCTCGGAATCCTGCGTTTGAGCATAGGCTTGGGATACGGCGGTTAAGTAATGACCTAACGTATGCCCGCGAATTTCGGTATTCTCCCAGCCGGGATACTTGTCTGCTTTTGGCTGCAGGCCGCTAGTCTCCCTGAATCCGGCAATCAGCCGGTCCACGTCATAGCTGCGCAAATAATCCAATTCTTTCTGAAAGGCGTTCGTTTGGTATTCACTGTACAACTTCACCCGGTTCAGCTCAAAATGGTTCAAAGCCGTACTGCCTGTTAATGCCTTCATGAACATCATCCTCTCGCGAATATGATAAAAGCTTATTACTAGCAGGCGGTCCCGGTAAATGGCGTAAGGTTTGATTATGTGTCAAAAAGGAAGTTAATTCGAAGGGATCTATCCGATTTGTTTGATTTATTCTACAATGAGGTGTAAAAAGGGCAGAAAGGGTGGTGTTTCATGACCAGCTTCAGCTTCCGTGTAGATCGGCCGGTAACCCTGGTAATGACCGGGAAATTTGTGGCACCAACTCCGGAGTGGAGGCACATGCACCGCATGCTGCACGAATTTGAGCTGTTTATTCAAACCAGAGGCACTTTATATATAGCCAAGGACAACGAGCGCCATATTCTGAACGAGGGAGACTTTCTGCTCATGCCGCCGGGAGCTGAGCAAGCCGGTTACAGGGAGTCTGACTGCAGCTTTTATTGGCTTCATTTTGCGGTTCAGGACGGATATCAACTCGAAGATAATGATCCGGGCTATGAGCCGGGGAAGGTATGGATTCCGGAGAAAGGGACGCTCAGAAGTCAGGATAAATTGATCGTATTGCTCAAGCAGCTGCAGGATTCCGTCCGCAGCTACCGGGAGCAGACACTCAACAATTATTTGACTACCGGGATCTTATGCGAGTTGTATAATCAGCTTTATTTCATTCAGAACCAATCGGGCAAAAAGTTAAAGCAGCAGCAGCTTTATAACGACCTTGTGGATTATATCAAGTGGAATCGGCAGGAGAGTTTGAAGGTCGGCCAATTGGCTGAGCATTTTGGATATAATGCCAAGTATTTGTCCTCTCTTTTTTCTGAGATTGCAGGAGTTCCACTGAAGCAATTTATGCTTCAGGAGAAGATGGATGCAGCCAAATCGCTTTTGGCCGATACCAATCAGAGTATTAAAGAGATATCGCAGCAGCTTGGTTACCCGGATAGTCATCAGTTCATGCATAGCTTCAAGAGGATGGCGGGATTAACCCCAACGGACTATCGCAATGCCTATGCCAACCGGCTTCTATTTTACAGATAAATCGAAGCGATAGAGTGACGCGGCCGACCGCGGCTGGTGACAATGCTGGACGTTATTAAGACAATCCACTTTATAGGGTGGATTGTCTTTTTTGTTAGTTCTAAGAATCTGCTAGTTTATCAGTCTGAAAAAAGCGATCTTAAAAAATGACAACGCTTTCTTAAGAATGTTGGCTTTCGACGGCTTGGTCCCGGCGAGTACACTGAAACAAAGGAGGCGCAGTTATGGAGTTGGGTACTCGGGTAACGGGAACTACGGGAAAAACAGAAGCACGAGCACAGTTATGGAAGCGGTTTAAAAAGCAAAAAACGCTGCACCTGTTCGTTGGGCTAGGCATGATTTTTTTGCTCGTCTTTGCCTATACGCCGATGTTCGGCATTCTAATGGCATTTAAGCAGTATTCCATCTCAACCGGAATTAAGGGCATTTTTACGAGCGAATGGGTGGGGTTGAAGCATTTCAAGGAATTCTTTAACGACTACCAGTTCGGGATGATTGTTCGAAATACGCTGGTCTTAAGTCTTTTGAAAGTCTTTTTCGCTTTTCCGGCTCCCATATTGCTTGCCATTCTATTGAGCGAAGTGAAAAATGCACAATTTAAGCGTTTTGTTCAAACGGTCAGCTATTTGCCCCATTTCATTTCGTGGGTTGTCGTCGCGGGGATCGCTTTCGCATTCCTGTCTACGGATGTCGGGATGGTCAATAAGGCACTTTTAGGACTTGGCTTGATCGACAAACCGCTCGACGTACTGACCAATCCCAATTACTTCTGGGGCTTCGCGACGGGAAGCGCCGTCTGGAAGGAAATGGGTTGGTGGACGATTATCTTCCTGGCCGCTATAGCGGGCATTAACCCGTCGCTGTACGAAGCCGCGCAGATCGACGGAGCGGGCCGCTTGGCTCGAATTCGACATATAACATTCCCCGGAATGAAAGGAACGATCGTGGTCGTGCTTATTCTGACAATCGGAAGCATTCTGGGCGGAGGGTTGGTTGGCTCCAACTTCGAGCAGGCTTTCCTGTTCGGCAACAGCATCAACAATCCAACCTCGGAGATCGTTCAAACCTATGCGTTCAAGGTGGGATTAAGAGACGGGAGATTCTCTTATGCGGCAGCGATCGATTTGATTCAATCCGTCATTTCCGTCATTCTGATTTTCTCCAGCAACTACATTGCCAAACGCACTTCGGGTTCAAGTCTATTCTAGGAAAGGGGAGCCGGCATGCAGCTCAGCCAGAAACAAAAAGACCGTTTCATGGATGTCTTGGTTTATGCGCTACTAGCCATTCTGACGTTATCCATGCTTTATCCGTTTTATTACGTTCTGATTCTATCCTTCAATAAAGGAACCGATTCGCTTCTTGGTGGCGTTTATCTATGGCCGAGAACCTTCACCTTTGAAAATTACGCGAGGTTCTTGGATGATCCCCACTGGTACCGCGCATTTTTGGTCACGATTATGAGAACGCTTGCAGGAACCGCCCTAGGCGTCCTTTTTACCTGCTTGGTCGCGTATGGGCTTTCGCACCGGGATCTGCTTTTCCGCAAAAGTTACTTCACGGTCATTATTTTCGCGATGTACTTTTCCGGCGGTTTGATTCCGTATTACGTCGTTCTGCGCTCCGTGGGACTACTGAACACGTTTGGCGTCTATGTCATTCCTTCCATACTGAGCACGTTTTTTCTTCTCATAGCCATCTCGTTCTTTCGGGAAATTCCGAGCGAATTAAAAGAATCGGCTCATATGGACGGGGCCGGCGAGCTTGTTATTTTCTACCGGATCATGCTGCCCGTCTCGATGCCGCTGATCGCAACCATGTCGCTATTCCTGGGAGTTGGTCAATGGAACTCCTGGCTCGATTCCGCGTACTTCGTGCAGTCTGAAGGTCTGCGGACGCTAGCCTTCCGGATGATGGAGGTTATTAATAAGAGCAATGCTCCGATGGATGCTATAGCGGTTGCAAACAGTGCCTCGGCGGGCGTCACCAGCTATTCGCTTCAGGTAGCGGCCATGGTTATCTCAATCGCGCCTATCGTATGCGTCTATCCGTTTCTTCAAAGATTTTTCATTCAAGGAATTATGCTGGGTTCCGTGAAGGGCTGATTTTTAATTGGCATGATATTAAAGCGTTTGCTTTAATATAAACATCACTTGTTGGAGGGGTTACTTTGAACAGAAACAAAGGGAAGAAGGCTCTGCTCCTATCGCTCATCCTTATGATGACGATAGCGCTGATGTCCGCATGCGGCGGCAATAACAACAATGACGGCCAGAAGGAAAACGCGGGTGCCGCAAATCCGTCTGAAACATCCTCGGAACCGCCCGCAAAAAACAACGAAGTGAAGGAGCTGTCCTTGTTTATCGATGCCTCGTGGTATCCGGTAAAAGAATGGAAGGGATCCGTTGCCGAGAAAATTACCGAAAAGACGGGAATCAAGCTAAAAGTAACGGTCGCTACGGATGACAAGCAGCTTCCGCTGATGATCGCATCCGGCGATCTTCCGGATCTGGTCTTTACGTATGCCAACATCGACCGGATGTCCGATTCGAAGCTTTCCTATCCATGGAATGAACTAATCGAGAAATATGCGCCGGACTTTAAGATCGATCCGACAAGAATCGCGATCCACACGATGGATGACGGCAACTTCTACACCGTGCGCAATTCCTTCGCAACCCAGGAGGAAATGGCTCAGAACAAATATTCGCTGGGAAGTGACGGAAATCCGGGTATCGCGGTGCGCGAAGATATTCTGAAGGAGCTGGGAAATCCGCCGATTGACACCATCGATAACTTTGTAAAGGTTCTCGGCATGGTTAAACAAAAATATCCGGACATGGTTCCCTTGATCATGGATAAGGATTGGATTGAGCAATATTTCCTGCAGCAGTTCGGAGTCGAGGGTCTTCTGGACGGCTGGTACGAGCGGGATGGAAAAGTAGATTATGCGATAAGGCAGCCGGAAATGCTGGAATTTTTCAAATTCATGAACCGTCTTTACCGCGAAGGGGATATTCTGGCGGAGAACTTCGCTTATACGAACGATCAGATCGACGATCAGTATGCAACCAGCGGAAAGGCATTTGCGCATAGCCATACGGTCAGCATAGCCGACATGGATAATATCAAGGTCAAAAACGCGGGCGGATCCTATACGTTCCAAATGCTGCCTAGCGCCATTTCGAAAAATGCGAAGGCCGTCAGCTCGGGACTAGGCTTCGCAGGCACGTTTATTACGAAGAAAAACAAGGATCCCGAGGCTTCGATCAAATTCCTTCAATACCTCGCGAGCGACGAAGGAAAGAAATTAACGATGTTTGGCGTTGAAGGCGAGCATTGGACTTGGAACGACGAGGGCTATCCGAATTTGAAATATGATCCGTCCGATGCCGATTTCGTGAACACCAACGGTATCAAATGGTGGTACTTGTACAACGATGGCGTAACGGAAGGAATGCTGAGCTATGTACCGGGGGCCCAGAAGACGAAAGCCCTGATGGAGAAAAAAGAGTTTACGGTATACAAACCGGAGCTTGGCTTGATTCAATTGCAGCCGGATTCGGAAGAGAAGACGATTAAAACGAAGATCGATGAAATGATTAAAAACGAGAAGGTCAAAATTTATTTGGCGAAATCGGAAGAAGAAGCCGTGGCAAACTACGAGACCATGGTGAAAAACGCGGAGAAGATCGGTCTGGACCGCTTGGTGGATTGGGCAAACCAAACCTATCAGAAGAAGAAGGACCTGTTTAATAAATAAGACAAAGTCCGGTAGTAGCGCGGGTGCGTTACCGCCGGACTTTGCATGCTGATTTGCGATTGATCGTTTCGGGGGCAATGCGACTCTAGCGGAATTTTTTTGTACGTGATACGTTTACGATATATGGATTCCATATTTGGAGGGAAATGCTGCCGTGAGCATCATGCGCAAGATCGTGCTTGGATACGTCATTATGATCTTTATCCCGGTTATTGCTTTCGGTTATCATTATTACACGCAAATCTATGGAAACTTGACCCAGCAATTCGTAGAGAGCAGGCAGAAGATCCTGGAGCAGGCTTACGCTAATATGAAAACGGACTTCGCTAGAATTCAATCGGTACACCGGGTACTGCAATACAATCCTTACCTCACCGATTATCTGGACGGCGTATACGATTCCGACGCGGACAGCGTGTACGCGCTGACCCGATATATTCTCCCTCTGTACAGCCAATCGATGTTCGCCAATCCGGAGATCGAATCTATCGTGATCTATAAAATGAAGGATCGTGTGCTGCCCATAACCAATTTGTTTCGGGACAGGTCCATGCTGGATCCGCAGACAGAAGCTGCCGTCTCGTCGCTGAAAGCGGGGCAGGGAATATGGCTGAGAGCCGATCCGAACGTGTCGGAACCCGATCTGATTTATTACCAGTACATCTACAATACGCAAATTACGGAACGGATTGGCCTCCTCGAAATTCGGGTTAGCAACAGCTTAATCCGCAACTTCTATGCCGCCGCTGGCGTGGAGGGGAATTGGAAGGCCGCCCTGATGTCCGGGCAAGGCAACTTGCTGACGAACGAAGCGGCTGGATTGGACCATAAGACGCTCAGTCTTCTGCATGAGGAGGGGCGGGATTTCTTCATTGACCGAACAACGATCGTCAATCAACTGAAGCTTGAGCCGCTGGACGTTCGCGTTATCATTACGGCTCAGGTTGGAGAGGTATTCCGTTCCGTGAAGCAGAAGGAACTCGTCCTAGTGACGATCATCGTGCTGCTATTATTAACCTTGTCCATCGCCTATTACTTGCTGGCTTCGACTATTACCAAGCGAATACTCAGGCTGGCCCGGCATATGCGCACGCTGAACGACGATAACTTGAGGGTGCTGACGATTCAAAGCGGCAAGTTCGAAAAGGACGAAATCGGTTTCTTGATCGGGGCCTATAATTCCATGGTAAGGCGAATGGACGAACTCATTAACAATGTCCACCGCGCCGAGCTGCGAAACAAGGAAGCGGCTTACCAGGTGCTGCAAGCACAGATTAAGCCCCATTTTCTCTACAATACGCTCGAAACGATCCGAATGGTTGCCGAAGCCAACAACGACAAGGAAGTTGCCGATATTTCGTTCTGGTTCGGGAAACTGATGAGGTACAGCTTGACGTCCGCGCAGCAAGAAACGGTTCTTGCGAAGGAAATCGAGATGGTCGATTTTTACATGAGCATCCACAAGATGAGACTTCAAAGCCGGCTGACCTACGAGATTAAAGTTGATGTTGACGCCGGGCGGCTGGCCTGTCCGCGTTTTCTTTTGCAGCCTCTAATCGAAAACAGCATCGTGCATGGAGCATCCGCCGTTTTGCGCCCCGTTCATATACGGCTGCATGCGTCGGAAACGGAGGAAGAAGTGACGATCGACGTTACCGACAACGGAAACGGGATTGCGCCGGACAGGCTGCTCGAGCTGCGCGATCGGTTGTCCAGGCATGATGAGTTCAAAAAAGAGGATGAACCGGTTGGCGTAGGCTTAAAAAACGTTAACGAAAGAGTCAAGGGTTACTTCGGGGCCGAATCCCGGCTGGAAATCATTAGCGCTCCGGGGAAAGGAACCAGCTTGCGCATTGTTATCGTGAAAAGGACGGTGATGGACGTTGAAGATACTGATCGTAGACGACGAGCCTTTGATTCTGAAAGGGTTAGTTAAAATCGTAGAGGAAGTCGCGCCGGCCGGCTCCGACATTTGTTCGGCCTTCAACGCCTGGGAAGCCTTAGAGACGATGAAGCGATTTATGCCAGATGTGACGATAACCGATATCAACATGCCCGAGAAGAACGGCTTTGAACTGATTCATGATGCCAGGCTTGAAGGATTATGCGATCGGTTTATTATCCTGACCGGCTATGACGAATTCGAATATGTCCGCCAGGCCCTTCGCTCGGGTGTTGTGGATTATTTGCTGAAGCCCTTGGATAAAAAGGAGATCGCGGTGCTGCTGAGCCGCGTCAAGGAGGAGCTTCCGGCCGCATCGGATTCGGAGTACAGCCGGCATGCCGAACGGATTCTGGCTTATTTGCAGCTGAATTACATGAACGATTTGTCCCTCGATCATCTCGCGGAACACATGAGTCTGCATCCGAATTATATCAGCAGCTTGTTCAAGAAGGAGACGGGGGATACCTTCGTCAATTACTTGAATTCGCTGCGAATCCGGGAGGCGCAGAAGCTATTGAAAACGCAGCCGCAGCTGACGGTTTGCGCAATCAGCCAGCAGGTTGGCTTCGACACCAAACATTACTTTGCGAAGGTATTCAAGAAGTATGCGGGCACGACTCCCGGCGCTTATCGTGAGCATAAAGAAGAGGACGAATCTATTCAAGCCATTAACGGAAAGGATTGAAAGCATATGCCCGAGAACAACCGAGAACACGAGGACACGCTGCTCTATTATTCTCCCGCCAAGCAATGGGAGGAAGCCTTGCCGATCGGCAATGGACGGTTGGGTGCGATGATATTTGGCGATCCGCGCGCGGAACGCGTGCAATTAAACGAGGATTCCTTATGGTATGGGGGGCCTAGGGATCGGCATAATCCGGATGCACTGCCCAATTTGGCGGAAATTCGCAAGCTAATATTCGAAGGAAAGCTTCAAGAGGCCGAGCGCTTGGCAACGATGGCTCTTACGGCCATTCCCGAGTCCCAGCGTCATTATGTACCGCTTGGCGATTTGTTTCTCCAGTTCGAGCATGCGGGGGAGATTCGGAACTACGAGAGACGGCTTGACCTATCGGAGGCCATCGTTCATGTTTCCTATACGGCGGGAGAAACGAAATTCGCCCGCGAAATTTTCGCGAGCTACCCGGACAGAGCGATCGTGCTAAGGCTAACGGCGGATTCTCCCGGCCAAATCTCGTTTACGGCCCGAATGGGACGCGAGAGGTTCCGTTACGTTGACGAGATTCGCGCAGAGAACGGTAAGATCGTGATGAGCGGCAATAGCGGCGGAGGCGTCCGGTATTGCGGCGTCCTTGCATGCGTGCCCGAGGGGGGAAGCCTGCGCACGATTGGTGAACACCTCATCGTCTCGAATGCCGACGCCGTTCTGCTGGTCATGACCGCTTCGACGGATTTCCGCGAAGCCGACCCCGAAGCTGCTGCGCTCGGCGACGCCGGACGCGTTGCCGCAGCCGGCTATTCGGAATTGAAGGCTGCGCATATCTCGGATTACCGAAGCCTATACGATCGAACAAGGCTATGGTTCGGAGCGGAGTCCGGCTTGAGGCCCGAGATGGCAGAAACCTCGGAACGTCTCGGTAACGTTAAGGCCGGCCGCGAAGATACCGGGCTTACGGCCTTGTATTTTCACTATGGCCGATACCTTCTGATCGCCTCGAGCCGACCCGGATCGCTGCCCGCGAATTTGCAAGGGATATGGAATAAGGATATGCTTCCCGCGTGGGACAGCAAGTTCACCATCAATATTAATACGCAGATGAATTATTGGCCGGCAGAGAGCTGCTATTTGCCGGAATGCCACCTGCCTCTCTTCGAGCTGATCGAACGCATGATTCCGAACGGCAGGCATACCGCCCGAACCATGTATGGCTTACGCGGAAGCGCGGCCCATCACAACACGGACATTTGGGCAGATACGGCCCCACAAGATTTGTGGCCGTCGTCGACGTATTGGCCGCTTGGTCTCGCTTGGCTGTCGCTTCATCTTTGGGAGCATTATCGATACGGGGGAGACATGGCGTTCCTCGAGCGGGTTTACCCGATGATGAAGGAGGCTGCGGTCTTCCTGCTGGATTATCTGGTCGAGCTTCCAAGCGGCGAATGGGTCACCTGCCCGTCCGTCTCTCCCGAGAATACGTACCGGCTGCCAAATGGAGAGACGGGCGTATTGTGCTACGGGCCGTCCATGGACAGTCAAATCGCGCGCGAGCTATTCCAGGCTTGCGCAGCCGCGGGAGAACGGCTCGGGTCGAATGACGAGCTTCTGGGCGAGCTGCGTCAGGCGATCGACAAGCTTCCACCACCCCGCATCGGGCGTTACGGACAACTGCAGGAATGGTACGAGGATTACGAGGAGGTAGAGCCTGGGCACAGACATATCTCTCATCTGTTCGCCTTGCACCCGGGAACCCAGATTACTCCTGATAAAACGCCGGAACTAAGCGCTGCCGCTCGCCGAACGCTGGAGCGCCGCCTGGCGAACGGGGGAGGACATACCGGCTGGAGCCGGGCCTGGATTATCAATTTCTGGGCGAGACTGCAGGAAGCGGAAGAGGCGCATGCTAACATAACCGCGCTTTTGTCCCACTCCACGCTGCCTAATCTATTAGACAATCATCCGCCGTTTCAGATCGACGGCAACTTCGGCGGCACGGCAGGCATTGCGGAATTGCTTCTGCAGAGCCACGAGGACACTATTCATTTGCTGCCTGCCCTTCCGAAAGCTTGGCCGGCCGGCGAAGTCCGCGGGCTCCGGGCGCGCGGCGGCGTTACGGTGGATATCGCATGGAAAGACGGGCTAATTCATCAGGCGATTTTGAGGCCGGATCGTAAAGGGACGTACCGCGTACGCTGCGATCACCCCGTAGCATTATCGTTGGATGGGGCGGCCTGCGAATCGGAAAATCCGGATAAGAATAGGAATCTTCTATCGTTTGCCGGGGAGGCAGGCATGACTATCGTAATCCACGCATGAGTTTGAAACAATTCTCTTCCTTGCTGCGGAAGAGGATTGTTTTTTTTGTATCCTATTAAGGTTATCCAAAACAACGTTATCTTAGGATACATCAATAATCGATGCGGAAACGTCATTGTTTAGAATATTTAGTTAATTTATACTGACTTCGACGCAAGTTATGAAAGCGCAATCATTCAGAGCCGGGAGGATATTCTTGAAAAATTAAATGGAAAGGGTGGCGTGATACGGTGCGATTACAGTCTTACAGCAAGAGGCGAATTTCAAAGATCAAGTTTCTTTACATTTTGCCCTTTATGATCTTGCTTGGTATCTTTGCCTATTACCCTTTATATGGGTGGGTATATGCTTTTTTTGACTATACGCCTCCGATCCCATTGTCCAAATCCCCGTTTGTCGGGCTCAAGTGGTTCCATTCGTTAGTTGAAAATCAGGTTAAGATTGATCAACTGCTTCAGGTTATCAAGAACACGTTTGGGATGAGCGGCTTGAACCTGCTCTTCTCTTGGCTCCCCATGATTTTTGCCATATTCCTGACGGAAATAAAAGCGGTGCGCTTCCGCAAGTTTATTCAAACCGTAACGACCCTGCCAAACTTTATCAGCTGGGTATTGGTTTATTCATTGGCGTTCTCCATGTTCTCAAGTGAGGGCATCATAAACGGTCTCCTGAAGATGCTCGGATTTATCGATTCGCCGGTTTTATTCCTTCAGAACTCCGACCATGTATGGTTCACGATGTGGATGTGGACAACCTGGAAAGCATTAGGCTGGTCCGCGATTTTGTATATTGCCGCCATTATGGGGATAGACGACGCTCTTTATGAAGCAGCCCATGTCGACGGTGCGACACGAATGCAGATCATCCGGTATGTCGTACTGCCAAGCATGCTGCCTACCTACTTTGTCCTGTTGATGCTGCAGATTGCGAGCTTCCTGAATAACGGCCTGGAGCAATATTTCGTATTTCAGAATGCCTTTAACAAAGATTCCATACAGGGTTTGGATTTATATGTATACAACCTGGCCATGGGAGGCGGCAGCTATTCGGTTTCCGTCGCGATTAGCATGCTGAAGAGTCTGATTAGCGTTGTGCTTCTCTTTTCCGTGAACAAATTGTCCAAGCTGCTGAGAGGGGAGAGCATTGTATGAGCAGAGTAAAAATGAAAGTCGGCCTAACCGACCGAATAATTTCTGTGGTGGTTTATACTTTGTTTTCCCTATTTGCTCTGATCTGCGTATACCCTTTCTATTCCATCATTATCAATACCATTAGCGCAAATGATATAAGCGCAAGAGGGGATGTCGTATTTCTTCCCAAACATATTCATTTTCAAAACTACCTGGACGTGTTCAAAATACCGGGCTTGTGGGACGCCACTCTGGTATCTTTGGGGAGAACGGTTATAGGCACATCATTGACCGTTGGCGCTTCCGCATTTCTGGGATTTATGTTTACTCAAGAGGATATGTGGGGGAGAAAATTCTGGTATCGCTTTACGATTATAACGATGTTTTTTAACGCAGGGGTTATTCCTTGGTATTTGACTATGAAATCTCTGCATCTAACCAATAATTTTCTTGCTTATGTATTGCCCACCATCGTAGCCCCATTTTTCATCATTCTGGTCAAGACCTTCGTGGAATCAACGCCCAAGGAATTGCAGCAGGCCGCAAGCATAGACGGCGCGGGTATTATGACGCTTTTTTTCAGAATCATGCTGCCTATAAGCAAACCCATTCTGGCTACGGTCGCCATCTTCTCGGCTGTGGACCAGTGGAATTCCTTTCAGGACACGCTGCTGCTGGTTACGGACAGCAAGCTGTACAGCCTGCAATTCATTCTCTACAACTATATTAATCAGGCGAGTTCATTATCGACCATGGTCAACCTGCAAAATGCCGGCTCAACGGCCATGGCAAGCTTGGCCACCAAGCAGACGACAACTTCCATTCGCATGACCGTCACCATCATTGTGGTTGCGCCAATTCTACTGGTGTATCCGATATTTCAAAGGTTCTTCGTTAAGGGGATTATGATTGGCGCGGTAAAAGGTTAACTTGCGCCATTATAATACATTCATCCAATGGGGGGTTATCAATTGAGCAGGAGCACTAAAACATTCAAAAAATGGACTTTGTTATCGGTTACCGGTACCTTGTTGTTGTCGACGGCATTAGCGGGGTGTCAGAGTTCATCCAATGAGTCAACTGCTTCAGCAAAGCCAAGCAATGGGGAAGGCACATCCGAATCGGGAAAAGGGATCGATCATAGCAAACCTCTGACCATCACAGTCTACGATAATGCGGCCAATTACCAAGGCGAGCAGACAGGCTGGTATGGGAAGCTCATTAAAGATAAGTTTAATATCACTCTTAACATTCTCGCACCGCAGGTCGCCGGCGATCAGCTGTATAAGACCAGAACGGCGGCAGGGAATTTAGGCGATCTTCTCATCGTGGATAACAGTCAGCTGGAGGAATTAATTCCGGCAGGACTCGTTATGGATATCACCGACAAGTTGAAAAACACGCAATTTCTGTCCAAATACGTAGATAATCACTTTAAGCCTTTTAATGCGGCTTTCGACAAGGTCAATCCGGACGGGAAAATATACGCGATGCCGACTTTTGAGGCAGATACGTCGCCAACAACGTTTTCCGAAGAAATTCCTTACTCCAGCCCGATAATGCCTTGGGATTATTATAAAGGAGTAGGGGCTCCCAAGCTGAATAATTTGACCGATCTTCTGAATGTGCTGAAGGAAATGCAAAAGAAATATCCAACTACGCCTGACGGCAAAAAAATCGTTCCCATCACGTTGTGGAAGGACTGGGATGGCGGAAGCATGGAAAACGTCCGCTGGCTCAGCAACTGGTACGGATACGAGCAGCCGGACGGAACTTCGACCATTCAGTTGAATGCCAAGGGCGATATTGTTCCTCTCATTGACGATAACAGCATGTACAAAAAGATTTTGCAATTCTATTTTACCGCTAATCAAATGGGACTCGTGGACCCCGATTCCGCATCGCAGGATTGGAACAAAGTTGCGGAAAAGCTGACGAATAAACAGGTTCTTCTCTTGTGGTACTCCTGGCAAAGAGGCTTCTACAACTCGATAGAAAGAGGCAAGAACGGAGACGGCAATGTGGCTGTTCCGATCGCCGATACCCGTATCATCCAGAATAGCGATGCCTATTACGGCAACGGCCGGGTATTTGCGCTTGGCTCGAAAGCCAAGGAACCGGAAAGAATTATGGAGTTTCTGGATTGGATGGTCTCTCCAGAAGGATTGCGTTATTATACGAACGGATTTGAAGGCTTCAATTATGAAAAATCCGAAGACGGCAAGTTTAAGCTCACCGAGTTTGGACAAACCGCTTTCCAGAAAAACACACCGGTTCCGGATCAATACGGTGGCGGCGGGTACCAGGACGGACAAAGCAAAATTAACAGCATGATTATGAGTGATTTTGTCGTGGATCCGGAAACAGGCGAATTTTATAACAACAACTATTGGAGCTCTACAATCGAGGCAAACAAGACGGCACTAACCACAGACTGGCAAAAGACCTACAACGCAACAAATGCCACCGAGTATTACACGAAAAACAATATGATCGACATCGTGCCGAATATAAATACGAGCCTTGGCAGTGATTCGTCGGATATTAAAAACAAACGCAGCCAGATTTCGGATTACGTAAAAAATACATCCTGGAAGATGGTATTCGCTAAGAATCAAGAAGAATTCGATCAATTATGGACAAAAATGAAGAGCGATGCCGTAGGGCTCGGCTGGAATGACGTTGTTGCCGTGGATACGGAAAGAGCGCAAAAAATCATTAAAATGCGTAATGATGCAACAACCGGCAAGTAATTATTTTGGTTGAAGGGAGAATGAATTCATGCTCAGAATTGTACAAGTGGAAAACGGGACGGTGCAAGGACTACCGGCAGCAGATCCTCGAATCACAAGCTTTAAAGGAATACCTTTTGCCGCTCCGCCGGTAGGAGAGAATCGTTGGCGTGCGCCTCAGCCCGCCAGCCATTGGGAAGGCGTGCGGAAAGCTTACGAATATGCGCCGATCCCTCTTCAGGTTAGGCAGGAGCTTGATGACAACAATATATATACGCGGGAATGGGCCGTGGAACCGGATATCGCGATGAACGAGGATTGTCTGTACCTGAACGTTTGGACCCCGGCAAAAAAAGCAGATGAACAGCTTCCCGTATTTGTGTGGTACTTCGGCGGTGGCCTGCAGGTTGGTCATCCTTCCGAGATGGAATTTGACGGAGAACGCATCGCCCGAAGAGGGATCGTTGTAGTCACCATCAGCTATAGACTGAATGCATTCGGATTTCTGTGCCATCCTGAAATTACGGCAGAAGCGCCGGATGCGCCGGCAAACTTCGGCCATCTTGACCAGCAAGCCGCAACTAGATGGGTCAAGCGCAATATTGCCGCTTTCGGCGGTAATCCGGACGATATAACGATTGGCGGACAATCGGCTGGCGGCGGCAGCGTCATGAACCAGCTGACTTCACCGCAGAACAGCGAACTTTTTCAGAGAGCGATTGTTCAGAGCGGATTATTTGCCCCGCTATACCCGAACGCCGGAATGCCAAGGTTTCTCCGCTCGTTGGAGGAAGCCGAACAGGAGGGCATCCAGTTCTTTAACTATCTCGGAGTAACCTCGCTTGAAGAAGCGCGAAATCTAGATGCCGTCTATTTACGGGATAAAATAGTGGAATATAAAGCTTTCTGGGGGACCGTCGTAGATCATAAGTTTAACGTGGGGAACTCGTTCGAGCTATTCCTTCAAAACAAACGATTGCAGGTGCCTGTTATGTTCGGTCATACATCGTCCGAATTTATCAGTGCTCCTCAAGCGGGTTCATTGGAGGAATTCCAACAATTGGCCGTCAATCTGTTCGGCGACGACGCCAAGACGTTCCTGGAGCTATGCGAATATTCAACAGGCAGCCTTGAAGAAGTCATTAAGAAGGCTTCGGTAAGCGGCCTTGAATATGCCATTCGGATTGCAGGCCAGGCAAATGCCGAAACGGGGGGCCATACTCCTCTGTATTATTACAATTTCGATGCCGAGATTCCGGGGTGGGATAATCCCGGAACGTTCCATTCGGTCGATCTTTGGTTCTTTTTCGAGACCCTGGCCAAATGCTGGAGGCCGTTCGTTGGCAAACACTACGATCTCGCCCGGCAAATGTGCAACTACTGGGCGAACTTCATCCGTACCGGAAATCCGAACGGCTTAGATTCAACGGGAGAGGAACTGCCGCAGTGGGAAGCTTATACGCCGGGTGCTCCGTTCGGAATGAAGTTTGCGGATGCAGCCGAATTTGTCAGGGAGCAGCCGAATGACCTGATGAAGTTCCTCGTAGAGGAATATTTTAAAGCGAATCGATTGATTCAGGTCAAATAACCGGATGTTCCCGAACCTGTTCGGAATGGCTGGCCTGTAACCGAAAATTTCTTGGCGAGAAGCCGGTCACTTGTTTGAATTGCCGGCAGAAGTGTTCCACGTTTTGGTATCCGCATCGGTCGGCAACTTCATGAATGGTTCGGGAACCTTGGAACAAATATTCTTTGGCAAGACGAATACGGCAGTTGATGACATCCTCCATGCAGGATATTCCGAAAGTCTTTTTGTAAATGGTTTGCAGATAACCCGGGCTAATTCGGACGTATTCCGCCATTTTCGGAACCGTCCAATGATCGCCCGGGCTATTTTGAATAGCGGCACGCAGACGTAATAGATCGTAGTATTGCGTTGTAAAGCCGTCATGGCAATAGGACTCCAATAGCTTGTTGAACAAGGTTCGCAGCAAACAATCAATGGAAGACTTCTTGTAATCTCTATTAAAATGATGCTCGATCACAAGCAGTTCGATCAACTTGTGGCAATAATCCGGATCATCCAGCGAGAATGGAATGCCAGATGGAAGGTTTGAAATGTACGGTTCGTCCGATTCAAAGCGGATCCAGTCGTTTACATATTTATCGGCGCAAGCTTTGTAATAGATTTTCTGATGTGCCCGGTACAGGACAGCGCTTTGAGAGGGGTATTTTTGGAGTTCTCCGTTTACCCAGAATTGTGCGGGGGTCTTGGTAATGACCAGAAGCCAGCAGTGATGGCCTTGAGGAATATCAAAAACAAAATTACTGTCATGCGCAGCATCGCTTCCGACATAATGGATATGGTTCATCCGATAGACTCTCCCTTCAAACGGCATATTCTTACTGCACGATCTATAATGAAAGAGGATATCTCCAAACATCCAATAATGGAATATACATTCTTTAGAAGTTACTAATAAAATAATAGGTTTATAGATCTGGAGGATTAGAAAACTTGCTCTTTCGATAAAACGTCGTAAGAATGAATGGGGCAGTCACCTTGGAAAAGGACTGCCCCATTTGTTTTGTTAGTTGATTTTCACCAGTTGCCACTGCTGATTAAGGTTGCCCCGATACAAATTCTGTTGGATCAAAGCGGAGTTGTTTGTCGAGGAATTGGCAACCTCAACTGCTTTGTTGCTATTTACGTTAATGATGCTCCAATATCCGTTGCTCAGCTTAATCAGCCGGAACTGCTGAGCGGTATTATTGTAATCGGACATAAGCTGAATGGCTTCCCCGTTGTTCGTTGTCCCGTTGCGTACATCCATGACTTTGTTGTCGGAAGAGCTGACGCTTCGAAGTTTATAGTAATTGTTATAGGTACCTTGATCCGTAATGACCCATTGTTGGGCGGTAGCGCCATTATCCGTATATTGCTGAAGCTGCAAGGCATTCGTATTCTGGCCTCCCGGTACCTCAAGCGCTTTTCCCGAGGCCCGGTTTATAATTTTGTAGGTCGATCCCGATTGGATGCCATTCCAGATTCCGTTCCATGGATGCAGCTGCGCCCGCTCATAATACCATTCGAAAATAAACCGGGCCATTCCGTCCCTTGCGGTATTGCCGTCGTACTTCAAGCCGGCCGTCGGATCGGCGAAGGAGCTTCTGGTGCCGGGCTCGAGCAAGAAACCGTTCATATGAACGGCTATGCTGACATTGCCCGCCGCCGTAAAGATAGCTTTCGTATTTTTGCCGAAGCCCTCATTGGAGCCGTTGAACAGGTCCCAATAAGAAGAGTCGCCGGATAACGTCTTGAACCATGTCGTTTCGGTAATATTGATCGGGTAATTGTTGGCGCATGGCTTGATCGTATCATCCCAGATCTGCTGAAGAGCGGCATAATCGTCATGGGCGCCGTAACCCGGATACCAATGAACGGCATACCCGTAATTGTTGAGCGGATCCGTCAGCGGATAGGAAGCGCACAGCTGGTAGTATTGATCCCAGCCAAGCCCTGCCGCCCAGATCACATTGTCTGCACCGTTATTCCGGATCGTGGAAATGATGGAGTTTTGGAAGGTCTTGAGTGAATTCCAGTAGGCAACAAAGTCGCTTTGTGCAGGATTGCCTCCCCAGGAGCCGTTGGCGGAGGCTTGAACAGGCTCATTGATAAGCTCGAACATGACGTTATCCGCACTCTTGATAGCCGTTTGGGAGGACAAATAACCCCAGATTTGATTAAATTTATCGAGATTGGCTTGCGTTGTCGCCTGGTTATTAAGAATAGTGAAGTCAAGGCCAAGCGTGACGTATACCCCTTTGGTCTTGGCATAGTTGATGTACGGAATGATAACGTCCTGGGTTACGGATTGCAGTCCTGCGAAATTGTATGTGCCGGCCGCGACATCGCCCATGTCCTCGCGATCGATAAACAAGCGAACCTGGTTCATATACCAGCCGTGGTTGTTGCCGTATTTACTTGATGTATTGGTGAAAGTATCCGTAATGTCCTTCAGATACGCCAGAACCGCCGCATGTCTGTTCCCGCCGTATTGATCCAGATAATATTTGCTGTCCTGGTACGTCCAATACGAACCGGAGGGTTGATGCCATCCGTCAGCAGCACGGGCTGGCCGCTGCTGTTCACCAGCTGATTGCCGCTCACATGAAGCTTGGACATGGTCATTCCCGACCACGCTTTCGCCGGATGACTGTTCACCAAGGATGGCGTTAGCATAAGCGCCACTAGGATGAACAGCTTCAGAATCCAGCTTGAATTGCTCTTTTTCATTAATACCCAACTCCTTTGAAATTTGATTGCATGGGGACTGTAATTGTATGCGCTTGCAGAAATGAGTGTACTATTCGGATGCGAGCGTTGAACACCTGTCTAATTATGGGGGTTAGCCTGTTTGATAATGGAGCAATCGGCCTTGCCGATACTCGTGCTTTCCTGTACATTGGATTATGCTAAAAAGTAAACAACGGGTAACGACATAAAGAGATGTGTATTGTATTATCGGGTGTCTGCCCAGATAATGAATTACATACAGCTCGTCGCAGCTGCGCCCGAGTGAAAAGGGGAAATCCTGTTGCGGATACCAAGGCCAAGGATAAACAAGATAAAGCTTATGCTTGCTGCGCTGATGCTTCTATCAGCCTTATCTGCATGCAAGAATGAAAACAACGCCAAGCCGCCGGAAGAGCAGGAGAATTCGAATAAGCCAATACCGGCATCGAATGCAGATCGTTCGCTCAGCCGTTATGCTCCGCCTATCGAGCTGTCCTTTGTAAGAGAAGTCGGTGAAGGATTAGAAGGCTTAATAAGCAACTTGCCGGGAGAAACGCTGGAAGATAACCGGTGGACAAGACTGACCGAGGAAACTCTGGGAATCAAGATCAAATATGATTGGACGGCGAAAGGGGATCTGTATCGTCAGAAGCTTGGCGCATCGATTGCATCGGGACATATTCCGGATGTTGTGCAGGTAAGTGCCCAGCAGCTTAGGGAACTGAGTAACGCCGGCTTGATCGAGGATTTGACGGATGTATATGAACAATATGCTTCCGCGCTTACGAAGAAAGTACTTAGCGAAGAAGGAGACGGCCCGTTTGAAACGGCAACGATCGATGGCAAGCTGATGGGTATTCCACAGACAAGCTCTTCGATTGAAGACGCGGATGTATTATGGATCAGAACGGATTGGCTGAAGAGGCTGGGGCTGTCGCCGCCGAAAACGATGGATGACTTACTGGCGATTTCGAAAGCGTTTACAGAAAGAGATCCAGATAATAACGGCCAGGACGATACCTTCGGGATTGCAGCAACGAAATATTTGGGTGACCCGGTTATGGGACTTGTTGACCTTATGGCCGGTTATAACGCTTTCCCGAATATTTGGATCAAGAATCAGCAAGGAAAACTGGTGTACGGAGGTATTCAGCCGGAGGTAAAAACGGCTTTGAAGGTGATTCAAGATATGTACAACCAGGGCCAGCTTGATCCTGAATTCGCTTTAAAGGACGGGGATAAGGCGGGCAAGCTTATAACTTCCGGGAAAATAGGAATGATCTACGGGGAGCAGTGGGCTTCCTTTCTGGTGCAAACGAGCCGGAACAATGATCCGGACGCGGATTGGCAGGCTTTTCCCATTGTTTCTGCAACGGGCGATGCCCCAAAGGTGCCCCTTAAATTCAATACGAACACCTTTTTCGCAGTCAGAAAAGGCTATGAGCATCCGGAAGCTATCGTGAAGCTCTTTAATCTGCATCTGGAGAAGAACTGGGGGCAGACCGCAGAATACGAGAAGTATTACAACACGACTTACGCGGTATGGCAGTTGTCTCCGGTTACCCCGTCTCCTACAAGAAAAAACCTGGAGGCTTACAGGCAGATTGAAGAAGCCCGCAAGAGCGGTAATCAGGCGAATCTGAAAGACGAGGCCATCTATATCAAGAAGAGAATGGATCATTATCTATCGGGAGATGCTGGCGAATCAGGCTGGGGCTGGTTTAAGACGTATGGTCCAACAGGTGCGTTTTCCATCATTGATCAATATGAGAAAAACAATCAACTGCTGTACGAGAGTTTTGTAGGCGCTCCTACGGATACCATGATTGACCTGCAGCAGATCCTTAGCGATCTGCAGGATCAAACCTACATCAACATTATTTTGGGCAGACCTATTGATGACTTCGACCAATTCGTACAGGACTGGTACAAGCTGGGCGGCGACAAAATAACAGCCGAGGTTAATCAGTGGTATGAACAACGGAGGTATTCACTTGATAAGACTGCCCGCTAAGTCATGGCGAAATGCCTTATTTGTCAGGCTTATTATTACGAATTTAGTTGTTATCCTGCCAATTATTTTACTGGGGGTGTACCTGTACAACTGGAGTTATGCAAATGCCAGTAATGAGATATCGAAAAATACGACTGCCCAGCTTTCTTATTACCTGGAAGATTTGGATCATCAAATCGAATGGCTGGAAATTCAGCAGTATGATATTTTGCAGGATAATGATCTGAACAAACTGGCGGTTACCTGGAATTTGATGGATAACGCTGACAAGAAAGCCAGCATCGATTATTTGCTTCACCGGTTTACTTCTATTAAGAATAGCAGCGTTTATATAAAAGATATTTACGTTCATGTGCGGACTATTCAGAAGACGATTTCTTCCAACAATGGAGTTGATGATTTCAATCAGCTCAGCTTCAATTATTTTCACAATGAAGTGGATAAGAAGGAAGCACGTCTCATCCTCTATGATCATTCCCTTCACCTTAGTGCTGCTAAATATGGAGGCAAGGAAGGGGATCCAGTATTTATCGTCCAGATTGAACTGAATATGGATAAGCTCAGAGAATCGCTGCAGCAGATCAGCGTTTATCCAGAGAGCGGCTCATTCCTTGTCTCCAATAAAATGGGATATACATTGGCTAGTAATGGAGATACCTCGGATGTTTTGCAGAGCTCTGTGATTGGTGCTCTTCATGCCGAAGAAAATACGTTGATCACGCAAATCGGCGACAAAAAATATCATCTCGATAAGGCTTATTCCGAACCGCTGGGATTGTCCGTCATTACCTATTTGCCCGAATCGGTAGTGAAGAAGCCTTTGAAAGGATTCAACAACTGGGCATGGATCTTCGCCCTGACATCCTGCTGTGCCATTGTTATTTATGCCTTATCGACGTATAAGTTTGTTCATAAGCCATTGCTGTTGTTAGTACAGAGCTTCAGAAAGATGGAAGGAGGTGCACTCAACATTCATATTGACCATGAGAAGAAGGATGAATTCGGCTATTTGTATAACCGGTTCAACCAGATGATTAAGAAGCTGCAGACGCTGATCGATCAAGATTTCAAACAAACGATGATGATGCAGAAAGCAGAGCTTAAGCAGCTTCAATCCCAAATTAAACCGCATTTTTTGTACAATAGCTTTTTTATTCTAAACTCATTGGCGAAAACGGGGGATTTGGAGCGCGTTCAGCTCTTCACGAACATGCTTGGCGAGTATTACCGCTTCATCACCCGCAACGGCGAGGATAACGTTCTCTTGGCTGAAGAAAGCCGGCATTCAGGCATGTATACCGAAATTCAGAAGCTCCGGTTTTCCAGAAGAATTAAGGTAGAGTTCGATGAGCTGCCGGAGAGCATGGAGCGAATCCGGGTGCCGAGGCTGATCATTCAGCCGATTATCGAGAATGCCTACGAGCATAGCCTGGAGAAAATGACCAATGAAGGCTTGCTCCGCGTTTCCTTCGGCATGAATGAGGAAGAAGCGAGAATTATTGTGGAAAATAACGGCGACCATCCGATCACAGACGAACAGATTGAAGCCCTGCAAGCAAGATTGGACAGCAAAGGGGAATCCGGCGAAATGACCGGCATGATTAACATCCACCGGCGCATCGTTCTGACTTACGGAGAGGGCAGCGGCTTGTTTCTGTCCAAAAGCGAGTTGAATGGCCTCAAAGTAGAGATCAGAATCAAGCTTGAGGGGGCTGGTGTTATTGTATAGATTGCTGATTGTTGATGATGAAGACATTATTACAGACTCGCTATATGAGGTGTTCCATCGGCTTATGCCGGAGAAGCTGGATGTCTGCAAGGCCTACTCTGCGAAGGAGGCCTTGCATTGGATGTCGCGGACGAGGATTGATATCGTATTGACCGATATCAGCATGCCGGGCATGAACGGTCTCGAGCTGTCGGAGGAGATTCAAGCCTTTTGGCCAAGATGCAAGGTCATCTTCCTGACGGGTTTTAGTGAATTTGATTACGCGTACAAAGCCATACAGATGCCGAAGGTCCGTTATTTGCTGAAGACAGAAGGTTATGACAAGGTTACGGCAACCGTTCAGGAAGTGATGCAGGAGATCGAGCACGAGAATCAGATGAGCCAAATGCTTGAGCAATCCCGCGAGCTGCTTTATACGCTTGAGCAGATGGCACAAGGGGATTACATTCGGCATTTGCTCCAGGAAAGCCATGGGCATAGTCTGGACAAGGACAGGCTGACCGATGAGTTTCATAAAATGAACATTGGCCTGAATCCGGCTTCTCCCGTACTCCTTGTCATGGGGCATTTATCGTATCCGGAGGGTGCCTCTTATATTGAAAGAAGCGGACTTCTTACAAAGGCGCGAATGGTGTGCAATTCTTATTTGTCCGAGAAAACGAGACAAATCGGGATTGTAGACAAGCAAGGGGATCTCTTATGGCTGCTGCAGCCCTCCGAGCATGAGGAAGAGAAGTTTTATAACCATTTGGTTCGCTACCTGGAAGGTACATTGGAATTAATTCAGGAGACTTGCCTGCAATCCCTGCGTTTGCCCATAGCTTTCTCGATAAGCGGTAGCTCCTGCGGATGGGAAGCCATAAACCGGCAATATGATCGGCTTCGCCAGCTGCAGCTCATGAGAATCGGCGGAGAAGGCATGACGATTATTGTGACTGACCGTGGCGAACAGCTTGAAGAGCCGCACGAGCTGCACAGGAAAGAAGAAGGACTGGTAGCCCCGAAAGCCGAAATGCTGGCAGCGTTCCTGGATGCGGGCAAACCCGAGAAATTCGACGAAATCTTCGAGGAATTAAGCTTGGCGATGCTCCACGCGAATAGTTCTGTTAATAGAAAGATTGAAATCTACTATTCGATTGCTCTTATTCTGTATGCGCATATTAACCGCGCGGGGCTTTGCGGCGAGTTTAGCGATTATTGCAAGCTGATGCGTCTGGATGAGCATTCCTCCATGCAAGAAGCCGTTCGATATTTAAGGCAGGTAACGGATCAGCTGTTTAAGGTGAAAAGTCCGGAAAATAAAGAAAATGCGGCTACCGTCATTGATAAAATTTGTCAGTATATCAATGAGCATTTAAACGAGGATTTGTCGCTTGTCCGGCTAGCCGAGATCAATTATTTCAATCCTTCTTACCTATCTCGATTTTTCAAGCTGGAATGCGGCGTCAATTTATCCGAATACATCGATAATTGCCGGGTTAGGAGAGCCAAGGAGCTGCTTAAGGAGGATGAGCTCAAGGTGCGCGAGGTCGCTGTTGAGGTAGGCTACGAAGCGGCACATTCCTTTACGAGATTTTTCAAGAAAGCTACCGGCATGACGCCGCAGGAATATCGGGACGCTCTCACCCAGACTTGAGGAGCTAACCATGAAAAAAAGGATTAATTTGAACATTGTTGTAGGACTAGGCTGCTTTACAGCCGTTCTCATACTATTGATCACATCCCATCATTCGATAACGAATCAGGAGGAATTAACAATGGAAGATTTACAGGTAAAACTGGCTAGCGCAGTAGGTAAAGTACCGCCGCAAGGAAATCCGCTTGTTTCGCATAAATTCGGGGCGGATCCTTACGCTCTCGTGTTTGATGGCCGCGTCTATCTTTATACGACGAATGACGTGCTCGAATACGGCGAGGATGGAAGCGTGAAGGATAATACGTACGGCAACATTAACAAGATTGGCATTATTTCCTCTGCGGATCTGATGAACTGGACGGATCACGGCATCATCAACGTTGCAGGTTCTGAAGGCGCTGCCAAATGGGCCACGCAATCTTGGGCCCCTGCTATTGCCCATAAGGTCATTAATGGACAAGACAAGTTTTTCCTTTATTTTGCGAATAATGCGAGCGGAATTGGCGTGCTGGAAGGCGACAGCCCAATCGGCCCGTGGAAGGATCCAATCGGAAAAGCGCTGATCTTAAGATCAACGCCAGGCGTTGAGAAGGTTACCTGGTTATTCGATCCGGCCGTGCTCGTGGACGATGACGGCAAGGCGTATATCTACTTCGGCGGCGGTGTGCCGGAGGGCAAGGATGAAAGTCCGGATACGGCACGGGTCATGCAGCTTGGAGACGATATGATCAGCGTAGTAGGCGAAGCGCAGGTTATCCCGGCCCCATTTATGTTTGAGGATGCCGGCATTAACAAATATAACGGGACTTATTACTTTACGTACTGCTCGAACTTCTATAACGGCGACCGTCCGGAGGGCAGCCCTCCTGCAGGAGAGATCGCTTATATGACCAGCGACAGTCCGATGGGACCGTGGACGTACCGGGGAACGATTCTGAAAAATCCCGGACATTTCTTCGGAGTAGGCGGCAACAATCATCACGTCATCTTCGAGTTTAAGAATGCCTGGTATATTGCTTACCATGCTCAAACCTTGTCGAAAGCGATGGGAGTTCCGAAGGGTTACCGTTCTACGCATCTGAATGAGCTTAAGTTCCAGGATGCCGATCGGTCGATTCAGGAGATTACGGCGAATTACGAAGGCGCAGCTCAAGTGCAATTATTTAATCCTTATGAGTCAGTAGAGGCGGCAACGATAGGATGGAATGCGGGAATTGCCACGGAAGCTTCCTCGGATGGCAGCTTGACCGTAACCGATATTGACAGCGGCGATTGGATAGCGTTATCCAAGGTTGATTTCGGAAGCAATGGCGCTTCCAGTTTTGCGGCTTCGGTATCGGAAGCATCCGCAGCTGCAATCGTTGAGCTGCGGCTGGATGCGGCGGATGGCAAGCTGATCGGAACCTTGCCGGTTCGGGCAACGGGTGACCAAGCGGCGGAATACCAAACGGAGGTAAGCGGTGCAGAAGGCGTACATGACTTATACCTCGTGTTCAAGGGACAGCCTGACAGCAAGCTGTTTAAGCTGCATAGCTGGCAGTTCGGCCAATAATAGGAGAGGATCGCGGCGACTCAAAGCCGCGGTCTTTTTTTGGAAAGGAAATTTTATGAGGTTGTTGGATGCATTTAACAGCAGTCAGTTAATTTGTACCTATAGCGGCTATAAGCCCGCCAACAGGCATAAGTGGGGACCTGGCGTACGTGATATTTATGCACTGCATTTTATAATCAGCGGGAAGGGAACGCTGGAGACAAATAATCGGCAGTATCCGTTATCGACAGGCGACAGCTTCATGATTTTTCCGAAAACGGAGATCTACTACTACCCTGATCCCGAGGATCCTTGGGAATATGTATGGATCGAGTTTAATGGAGATGAGGCGGAGAGGCTGATAGCGATGACCGGGCTTGAGCCGGATAATCCTGTAGTTGCCGCATGTCCGGCTGATTTAAAGCCCTACTTCCCTCAGGTCGTAGGCGCTGATACGAGGCACTTTGAAAAAATGAGAACGGAAGCTCAATTACGTCTGCTTCTTTCTTATTATGTGGAGTTCTATCCAAGAGAAGCTCAACCGATTGATTATGTCCAGCTGGCGAAGGAATATATCATGATTAATTATTGGCGGACAACCTTGACGGTATCGGATATTGTGAATGCTGTCAGCCTGGAGCGGAGCTATCTGTTTCGTTTGTTTAAGGAGGCTTCCGGAATGTCTGTTTCCGGCTATATGACCGCATACCGGATGGAAAGAGCCCGGGAGCTGCTGATGTCGTCCGGTTTGTCTATCAAGTCGGTCGCCTGCTCGGTAGGATACAAAGACCAGCTTTATTTCTCAAAGGTATTTAAGAAAGCAACGTCATATACACCTTCTGAGTATATGACGCTGCATGGTCGGGACGAGAAGCATTAACGGAAGAGGACGCAGTGTCCGGATTCCCGGAAATAGCGTATCAGCTTCTCAATGGGCTCACGTCCGCAGTTCAGCTTTGCTCCGAGACAATCGATACACAAGAACTGCTGAGCCGTTCTGGAGACAAGCTTCATGTATATCGCTCTATCATCCGCCTGAAGAGAGGCCTGGCAGTTCATGCAAGTTTTGCTGCTCATTATTTAACCAGCTTGGCACGGACAATCAGGCAGTCATGTGCCGGCACTACGGGAGCGAATCTCTCTGTGAACACGCCAAGCTCCTTATGCTCCCAGCAATCATACAGAGATAAGGAGAAGCCGGAAGCATAAGGAAGACCAATATCCCAAAATTGCAGCGACAGCTCCCGCTGATTATCGCTTAGATTGAAGAAGCCGATAGCCACGTCGCCGTCCGTCAGTACTTTTACCAGCATAAAGACATCATCCGCATGGAACCATTGGGGCTCCGGCTTAATCCGGTAGGCTCCGCGGCTTTCGATATCCTGATTGATAGCGATCAGATCCGGGTTGAGCAAAATATTTTTGGTTTCCTGATTAGCCGTACGGATATCGCAGCCAATCATGAGCGGTGAACCCATTAAGCTCCATAATGAGAAATGAGTCTTGTATTCATGGTCGCTGCAGCCGCCTATTTTACTGCCGATAAACGAGTTATTGCTGCCCCCGTACATGCCGACAACCAGCATATCCAGATCATTATGGCAGAAGGATCCGGTATAACATTCCTTGTCCAGCTGTGATAGGGCCAGATTTTTGATAGAATCCCAGTGATCCTGAATATCGCCTGTTGACCGGTACATATGGGCACCTGACTCACGTATCCACTGGTAGACGTTATCCTCGCCCCAGTTGCAGGCAGAGAAGAGAATGTCCCGTCCGCTGTTTTTAAGGGCAAGGCTCATTCGCTTGTACAGCAGCTCTCCCGAGATATGCCGGGGTTTGAAGCAATAATCGTACTTCAAATAATCGACGCCCCACTCAGCGAATAATTGGGCATCTTGAAATTCATGCTCAAAGCTGCCGGGAAAGCCTGCGCAGGTATGGGTGCCAACGCATGAATACATCCCGAATTTCAAGCCTTTCGAGTGGATATAATCGGCGAGTGCTTTCATCCCGCTTGGAAATTTGGCTGGATCAGCAACAAGATTCCCCTGCTGATCACGCTGCTTCAGGCTCCAGCAATCATCAATGACGATATATTCATAACCTGCCGCTTTGTATCCATCCGATTCGAATCGGTCGGCAACATCCCGGATCAACTGCTCATTGATGTCCCAGGTAAAAGTGTTCCATGAATTCCATCCCATAGCGGGAGTTATGCCAAGAGGCTTATCCAAAAGTTACACATTCCTTTCTTGTGCCCGCAGACAAGGGCTGGATTTGAAATTTGAATGATTCGTAAGTATTTAAACATAGGTTGCCTGCGGCAGCCTATAGCTTGACGTTGCTTCTATATGGACAATTGTTGTTTCTGCTGAGGCTATGTTTTGTCCCTATATGAATTGTGCCGGTTATCTATAACTTGACGGGTAATAGAGCCGAAATCCGGCAGGTTGCTGGAGCTGACGGGTAGAGCTAAACTTTCCTTGTTGTGTCAGTTACGATGTGACGGCTATATCCAATTAAGCAGGAGGAGACTATGTCCATTATGGATCAACTGCCTGAGCAGCTGCGGAAGCAGATAACAGGAGAATTGCTGTTTAGCGTAAAAACCGACCTGCTGTTCGACGGCCGCTTCGGAGAACAATGGCTGGCAGTGACGGACCAAGACATCAGGGTGTGGCAGAAAGATGGTTCGCCGGCTATTCAGTTTGCAGTAAGCGAATTGAAAGAAGCACGTGCTGTCGCAGCGGTAGGAGGTGGCATGCTGCTCGCGGATACCGTTGATTGTCCCGTTGTTATAGCGCGTTATACGGCAGCAATGACGCCGGTATTCAACTTCGCGGCAAAGCTGATCAGTGCGCTTGCGAAGAGAGAAGAACTGCCGGTATTATCGGAGCGAGATGTTCCTAAGCATTGCCCAACCTGCGGCAATCCGCTTCATGAAGGCACGAAGGTTTGCCAGCTGTGTATGAACAGCGGTAAAGCCGCTGCCCGGATGCTGCGCTATGCCAAGCCCTATAAAGGACATTTGGCAGCAGCGGCCTGCATGCTTATATTGACCACATTGGTTGAGTTGGTTCCGCCTTATTTGACAAAAGTCATTATCGACGATGTGCTTCAGGCCCAGAATAAGGGCTCTATATTATTGTTTCTTATTCTAGGGTTAGGCGTTACAACCTTGATGCTGTCCGTCATGCAGACTGTGCGAGGATACATCGGCGTATGGGTCGGCTCTAAGCTAATGGGGGATCTTCGCAAGGATATATACGGTTCTTTAATGCGTCTTTCCATCTCGTTCTTCGACCGCCGGCAAACCTCGCAGTTTATCGGGCGCGTGAACAGCGATTCGGAAGCGATGCGGCAGTTCATGACAGACGGGGTCGTCTTTGTGTGCGGAGAATCTTTGCGAATCGTCGCGATATTCGTTATTATGCTGAGCCTGGACTGGAAGCTGTCGCTATTTGCGCTGTTGCCCGTACCGGTCATGATCGCAGTGTCGATGACGATTTGGCCGAAGATTGGGCGCCGCTGGTACCAGCAATGGCGCTCCATCTTCCGCTTGAATACCCTTGTTGGCGATTCGTTGCAGGGTATCCGTGTCGTTAAAGCATTTGGCAGGGAACGGGAGGAGATGAACCGTTATGCAAGTGCCAATGTCGAAGTGGTTCGGAACAATATCCGGATGGAGGGACTATGGCAGTTCATGTTCCCGGCTTTTAATTTTATTGCGGGAATTGGGACGCTGCTCATCTGGTTTAACGGCGGTAACAAGGTGCTTCATGAGAATATGCAGCTTGGGGTTCTAATGGCTCTTGTCGCTTATCTCGGCATGTTGTTTGGACCTTTGCAATGGGTCAGCCAAATGATTAACTGGGCAAGCAATGCCATGGCTGCCGCCCACCGGGTATTCGAAATAATGGATACGCCGTCGGAAGTTCCGGAAGCTAATCAGCCAGCAGCTCTTGGGACCATTCAAGGTCTGGTTCGATTCGATAACGTCACCTATGGCTATGAGAAGCATCATCCTGTACTGAAAGACATCAATCTCCGGGTGAGGCAGGGCGAGATGATTGGCCTAGTGGGGCATTCCGGAGCAGGCAAGTCGACCTTTATTAATCTGATCTGTCGATTCTATGATACGGATGAAGGAGATATCTATATCGACGGTATCTCTATCCGGGAAATCAGCCAATCCGATTTGCGGAAGCAGATCGGCGTAGTGCTTCAGGAGACGTTCCTGTTCGACGGTTCCATAGCGGATAATATCGCATATTCGAAGCCGGATGCTTCGCCCGAGGAGATTATGCGGGCAGCCAAAATCGCAAATGCGCATGAGTTTATTGTCCGTCTGCCGGACGGCTACGACACGCGCGTAGGGGAACGAGGGCATAAACTTTCCGGCGGCGAGAAGCAGCGCGTGGCAATTGCAAGGGCCATTATCCATGATCCGCGCATTCTGATTCTGGATGAAGCTACAGCATCCGTTGATACGGAAACTGAACAGCAGATTCAGGAGGCGATCTCCCGGCTTATCCAAGGCCGGACGACATTCGCCATCGCCCACCGGCTGTCTACACTCCGCAATGCAGACCGGCTGGTCGTATTGGACCATGGCAAAATTGTTGAGGTCGGCACCCATGAAGAGCTTCTGGGCAAGGAAAAAGGGTTTTACCGCAAGCTTGTGGATGCGCAGAAAGAGCTGGCTCAGATTAAGGGGGTAGAAGGCTGATGGCAGACCTATACGATATCCGGATGTTTAAGCCGGAAGAGATCTACTTCAGCCGCGGCAAGGGCGGCGTTCTGCAAGGCGTGGTGGACGGTAAACCGTACGAAGAACTAGTTATCTACCGGACCTTTCCTTTCCGGTTTGCTTCCGAATATATTTCGGTAAGAACGACTGAGGGGAAAGAGCTAGGCATTATCCGCAATATTGCGGAATTGTCGGCTGAATGCGCAACTGAACTGGAGAAGGAACTTCAATTCCGATATTTTCTGCCTAAAGTACAACATATAACCAGCGTGAAGTTTAAGTCGGATTTGTGGATATGGGAAATCGAGACCCATCTCGGCGAAACGAGGCTGACGATGAGAAATCTGCACGAGCATCTTCAATTCCCGGGAGGCAACCGGATCGTTCTGACGGATATGAATGGCAAACGCTGCGAGATTGCCGATTGGCAAATCCTTGATGCCCACAGCAGGCGGCAGCTGGAAGATGTCCTTTAAATCTATTAATCAAAAAAAGAGAGGGGAACTTCCAATGAGCAGTACTATTATAACGAACCCGATTATTTGGGCGGATGTACCGGATATTGATATGATTCGAGTAGGAGACACTTTTTACATGGTTAGCACCAGCATGCACTCCATGCCCGGCTGTCCGATTATGAAATCTCGCAATCTGAAGGATTGGGAGATTGTCAATTACGTATTTGACAGGATCGAAGATCATGCTGCCCACAATCTAGCGGACGGCAAAGGTATTTACGGAAAAGGCTCCTGGGCATCCAGCCTGCGCTATCATAACGGAACCTTCTATGTCTGCTTCTCCAGTAACGATATGCAGCAATTTTATATTTACCGGACCGAAGATATTGAGAATGGAAAATGGGAACGCTCGGTGATCAAGGGGCTGCTGCATGATCCGGCACTCCTCTTCGACGAAGACCGCGTCTTTGTGTTCAGCGGCAATGGAGATATTTATATTACCGAACTAACAGCGGATGCAGCTTCCATTAAGCCTGACGGAATTCGTCAACTGCTGCTTGAAGGAGAGCGGGATGGCATTGGACTGCGTATTGAAGGCTGTCATGCTTATAAAATGAATGGTTATTACTATCTGTTCTTTATCGACTGGCCAAGAACCGGACATGGCCGACGCAGGGAGCTGTGCTATCGCTCCAAGGAGCTGCTTGGGCCTTATGAATATAAAGTCATCTTGGACGATGATCTCGGCTATCACAACAAGGGAGTTGCGCAAGGCGGAATCATCGACACACCGGCCGGTGATTGGTATGCCTTCTTATTCCAGGATCATGATGCGGTCGGACGGATTCCTTGCATCCTGCCTTTGACTTGGCGGGATGGCTGGCCGGTGATTGGCGACGGCGGCAAAGCGCCTGTAACATTTCAGACGAATTTACCGGAGTCGGTGTCTATGCCGCTCGTGATCAGCGATGAGTTTGATTATGAAGAGAACAAGCTGGCATTGAACTGGCAATGGAATCATAATCCGGACAATTCGCGCTGGTCGGTCACTGCCCGGCCGGGTTATTTACGATTGCAAACCGGCGATATCGTTGATCGTGTCGTATTGGCTCGCAACACGCTGACCCAGCGGACGGAAGGGCCGGCGTGCAGCGGAACAACGGTGCTTGATTTGTCCGCTATGAAAGACGGTGATTATGCCGGTCTTGTCGCACTGCAAAGCGGGTATGGCACAGTGGGCATACAAGCGGAGAACAATGGTGAGCGTTATGTCGTAATGGGGATAAACCGAGGCGACGGCGGAATGGAAGCCGTGGAAAAGCTTGAATATAACGGCAGCCGGATTTATGTGAGAATTGATTTTGATTTCCGCGACAGCATTGATCTGGCCTATTTTTATTATTCGGAGGACGGGGCAGAGTGGAAAGCGATCGGACGCCCATTGCAGATGAAGTACACGCTGGATCATTTCATGGGCTACCGGATTGGCTTGTTCAATTATGCAACCAAGCAATCCGGAGGCTATGTTGATTTTGACTACTTCCGTTATACAAGAATGGTTTAACAAGGCTCGGGTAGTAAAATTTCAAAGGAAGAAGAGGTGCGATTAAGCATGGAGAGTACAGTTAATAAGCGGGATAAGCAATCGTTAGCCGATGCATTTCAAAATGATTTTTTGATTGGTGCGGCGGTTAATCATCGCACGATCGTCAGCCAGAGCGAGCTGTTGAATCAGCACTACAACAGCATAACCGCGGAGAATGAAATGAAGTTTGAGAGCCTTCATCCTATGGAACAGCTGTACACCTTCGAGCGAGCAGATAAGATTGCGGGCTTCGCCCGTGAGAATGGCATGAAGCTTAGAGGCCATACGCTGGTTTGGCATAATCAGACGCCAGACTGGGTGTTTGAGGACGGTCATGGAGGAATAGCCGGCCGCGAGCTGCTGCTTGCCCGGATGAAGTCACACATTGAGACGGTCGTGAATCGGTACAAGGATACGATTTACTGCTGGGATGTCGTAAACGAAGCCGTGACGGATGACGGCGAAGAAAGCTTGCGTCCTTCCAAATGGCTGCATGGCATCGGACAGGATTACATCGAGCAGGCATTCCGCTTTGCCCATGAAGCCGATCCAAATGCTCTTCTGTTTTACAATGATTACAATGAATGCAACCCTGGCAAAAGAGAAAAGATTTACTCCCTCGTGAAAGCGCTGCTTGAAAACGGAGCTCCTATTCACGGCATCGGTCTCCAGGCGCATTGGAATCTGTTTGATCCGTCTTTGGATCTGATCCGGGAAGCTATCGAACGTTATGCTTCGCTTGGCTTAAAGCTGCAAATTACCGAGATGGATGTGTCCATGTTTGCTTTTGACGATAGACGAACCGATCTTACGGCCCCTACGGCTGATATGATTCGGCTGCAGGAAGAAAGATACAAGCAATTTTTCGAACTGTTCCGCGAATATAAGGACGTACTGACCAGCGTAACCTTCTGGGGAGCGGCGGATGATTATACCTGGCTGGATCACTTTCCGGTCAGAGGAAGGAAAAATTGGCCTCTTCTCTTCGATACGGAGCAGCGTCCAAAAGAAGTGGTTAAGGAGATTATTGGACAATAGAAGGAAGCTTAGAGTAAAGCACGTTCCAAATGGAACGTGCTTTTTTTGGCTTCGTAAGCTTGCGGCACTTTCTATACCTTGGCAGGTGTTATACCAAAAGCCGACAGGTTGTTGCCTCTTTCTGTTAGCACTACACTTTTTAAAGAAGGCAGAAATAGGGGCGTTAAAAGGGAAAGGGGGGAAGAATCATGCTGGCCAAGCAGGCAGAACAGGCAGTAACAATCGGAGAAACACTGCTTAAGGCAACAGGCATAAAGCGGGTATTCGGGAAAGGGAATGCCGGAGTTACGGCTCTGTCAGATATCCAACTTGATATTCCGGCCGGTTCCATGGTCGCGTTGAAAGGGCGTTCAGGCTCCGGCAAAACAACATTGCTTAATATTTTAAGCGCGCTTGATGAGCCCACTGAAGGGCAGGTTTTTTTTCAAGGGATAGAAATGACCGGCTTATCGGCCAAAGAGAGGAATGCCTTGCGCCGCAAGGAGATCGGATTGGTCTTTCAGTCGTTCGGGCTGATTCCGCTTATGTCCGCTTACGAGAATGTGGAGTTTGGGCTTCGGATAGCAGGCACGCAGGTGAAAGGGAACAAGGAAGCAGCCGAACGGGCTCTCGAACGGGTGGGCATGCGGGAGCGGATGAAGCATCGTCCGATGGAGTTGTCCGGTGGAGAGCAGCAGCGAGTGGCCATTGCGCGTGCCATTGCGCATGAACCTGCGCTTCTGATCGCAGACGAGCCCACTGCGGAATTAGACAGCCGAATGGGACTGCAGGTGATGCGGGTATTCAGGGATCTGGTTAACCGTTCCGGAATGACGATTCTGCTTACTACGCATGACCCGGGTATTATGGAGCTCGTCGATCATGTTATTGCATTGGAGGATGGAAAAATTGTATCCGAAACAACGAATCATGCGCCTCTTATCTAGCAGGGGAACAAAGCGGGCTGCTGTCTTTGCAATCATTGCATTAACACTGTCGGGCTGTTCTCTTCTTCCCCGCGAAGAAGCGGTACTGCAGCCACCGCTTATTCAGCCGGTTCAGGAAAAGCTTGATCTGGTGGAGGCAACTCGCGGCAGTATTCAAACCTCGCTGAAGGGTACGGCAACCTTTGTTTCCTCGAATGTGAAGACGCTGTCATTTACCGAATCGGGCGGACAGCTGAAATCCGTTAATGTCAAGCTTGGGCAAGAGGTGAAGGCCGGCGACCTGCTGGCTGAGCTGGAGACAGAGGATCTGGCGCTGCAGGTAAGGCTGCAAAAGCTGAGCGTAGAGCGGGTGCAGCTTCTGTATAGCGAAGCCGTGAGGGAGGGAGCTTCCGGAACAGACAAACGGCTCAAGGAAATCGACCTTGAACGGGAACAAATATCGCTGCAGGCCATGCAAAGCAGGCTTAACAAGTCGCAGCTGTACTCTCCAATCTCGGGAACGGTGATCTACGTCGATTCCATTAAAACGGGGGACCGCGTAAATGCCTATCAAACCATCGTTACGGTGGCCGACCCCTCCAGCATGCAATTGACTTATGTGGCATCGGATGCCAAGGATGTGCTTGGCGTGGAGGCAGGAATGCCCGTCAGCCTGAAGTACAAGGGAAAGGACTATACGGGTAAAGTGCTGCAGTCTCCATCGAGCGCTCCGGTCAGCACGGATCAGGCAAAGCCGAACGGCAATGCCGTAACCATTGTTATGGGGATCGATCATGCGCCAGACGGCATTCAAATCGGACATAGCGCCGATATGACCATTGAGCTTCAAAAACGCGAAAATGCCATCGTGCTGCCCCGTAAGGCGATCCGGTCTTACATGGGCCGGTCCTATGTACAGGTTGCAGACGGCGAGCGAAAAAAAGAAGTGGATGTCGAGGTGGGTCTAACAACCCCAACCGAGGTGGAGATCGTTAAGGGGCTTGAGGAAGGACAGCAGGTCATTCTGAACAATTGACGGTATAACGAAGCCTTGATGACAGGGCGCAAGAATGAGGTGTACGCATGGCATTATGGACAATGATTCTCCGCAAGATGGCAAACAACAAATGGCTTCAGCTGAATTTATGGTTTGGTCTGACCGTATGCGTGGCTCTTTTCAGCTCAATGCCGCTTTATTCGAATGCCATTCTAGAGAGGACTCTGCAGAAGGAGCTTCAGCTGGTCCAAAGCAAGAATTCCGTATATCCCGGTTACGTGCGGGTCAGCACATCGGTGTCTTCGACCAAGATGGATCAGAAAACGGCTCAGGCAATTGGACGCGCGGACCGGTACATTCAATCGATTCCCGAGCGGATGGGATTGGAGGCGCTGTCCTTTTATCAGCAGCGCTTCACCCAAAAGATGAAGGTGTACGGGGCGGATGCATCAGAGCAGGAGAAGAAGACGCAAAAGACAACGGGAGGCTTCAAATCGTTGTCCGATATGGAAAAGAGAGTGCATCTGATTGACGGCCGAATGCCGGTTGACCGCACGGACGGCTTGTTTGAAGCGGTGGTTACGCAAAAGTTTCTGAATTCCGTTAAACGCGATTTAGGGGAGGAACTTCTGGCGGAGACGGCGGATAAGCATTTGTTCCGGGTCATTCCGGTGGGGATTATCGATACCGATCCGGCAGCAGATCCGTATTTGCCTTTTCTGGCGACGGATGAGCCTGACGGATTTATCATTCCCTTCCAGCAATTCGAGCGCGAATTTATTGCGAAGGACGGCAAGGTAAGAGTATCCGACCTGGAATGGCGTTATGCACTGGACTACAAGCAGATGAGCATTGATAAGATCCAGGCATTTACCGAAGCCAATCGGGCGATTCGAAGTTATTTCCGCGGACGGCTTGGTTCCGCAGAGATTAATATTCCCGCGAATGAGACGATAGCCTCCTATCAAGGCAAGCAAGATAAACTTGATGTGATGATGCTGTCTTTGTATTCTCCGGTGATGCTCATGCTTGGTTTCTATCTGTATATGGCGGCAAATCTCGTCATTGAAAGGCAAAAAACGGAAATATCCGTGCTTCGAAGCCGAGGAGCCAGCCGGCTCCAGATTATGACGGCCTATACGCTTGAAAGCTTGGTGCTTGGAATTAGCGCGCTCGCCGTGGGTCCTTTTCTTGGCGTTACCTTCACGAAAGTATTGGGGGCCGCGAGCGGATTTCTTGAATTTGTGCAGCGCTCTGCTCTTGAGGTCAGCTTGACAAGCAATGCGTACAAGATTGCGGCCGCGGCTGTAGGCGGAGCGATCGTACTTATCCTGATCCCGGCGTTTCTCGCAACGCGGGTATCGATCGTCAGCCATAAGCAGCAGGCGGCAAGACTGACCAGGATCTCCTTCTGGCACAAGACAGGCATCGATGTTTTGCTTGCCGGCCTGGCTCTGTATCTGCTCTACAATTTCAATAACCGGCAGGAGGATTTGAAGCGTCTGGCCCTGAATTCGGATGACCTGCAGGTGGATCCGCTGCTGTTTTTAATGCCCGCGCTATTTGCGCTGGGAGCCGGACTGCTGGTGCTAAGAATTTATCCATGGTTTATTCGGCTTGTTTATTGGGTCGGGCGCAAGTGGTGGCCGCCGGCGCTGTACAACACGCTTATACAAATCAGCCGTTCTTCAGGCCAGTATTTGACGATCAAAGTATTTCTGATTTTGACGGTATCTACCGGTTTGTTCAGTGCCAATGCGGCCCGGACCATCAACGATAACATGGAAAGCAAAATCCAATATAACATTGGCGCAGATATGACCTTGACCACGCGATGGGAAAGCGACGCTCCTCCGCCAAGCCTGCAGGGGGCCGAGCTTCAGAATCAGATGGGAGACAATTCCGGCGAGAAGCGGGTGCAATATACGGAACCGCCATTCCAGCCTTTTCAAGAGCTCAGCGGTGTTGAAGCATCAGCCAAGGTATTCCGGAAGGAAGGGGCCAGATTCAGTGCAGGCAGCGCGAAAAAAACAAACGGCGCAGCTACGCTGGTTGGTATCGATACGAAGGATTTCGGTCAAACCGCCTGGATGAAGGACGGTCTTCTCGATTATCCGATCAACAGCTATCTGAATCTTATGGCGACCAATCCGAAGGCCGTTCTCATCTCGCGGTCGCTTGCTGACGCTGCAAAGGTAAAGCCAGGAGATCCGATAACCATTTATTGGGACGGACTGGATGAAGCCTTATTCACCGTCTACGGCATTATTGATTATTGGCCGGGCTGGAATCCGCTGCCTGCTGCTGCCGATGGTGAAGAAAAACCAACGAAGCCAAATCTGATCGTCGGCCATTTAAGCACGATTCAGAACCGGCTGGCTGTTGAGCCTTATGAAGTGTGGCTGAAGCTGAAGGACGGCGTTTCCAGCCAGTCCGTCTATGATCAATTGACCGCAGCCAAAATCAATGTGACCGGTCTGCATGACGCGAAGCAGGAGCTGATTACTTCCAAGAATGATCCGTTCCGCCTGGCCATCAATGGAGTCATGACGCTGGGCTTTGTCATATCCATGCTGATCAGCTTTTTTGGCTTCCTGTTGTTCTGGGTGCTCGCCTTATCCGGCCGAACGCTGCAATACGGGGTTTTGCGGGCAATGGGGATTCCATTCCCGCAAATTATCGGCATGCTGCTCAGCGAGCAGCTCCTTACCTCCGGCGCGGCCGTCATTATCGGCGTGTTAATCGGCAACATGACCAGCGAGCTGTTCGTCCCGCTTTTCGAAATGTCATTTGCGACGGCCGAGCAGGTTCCGCCATTCGAAATCGTCTATAAACTCAGCGATTATTTGCAGCTTTACAGTATCGTAGGCCTTACTCTCACGATTGGACTGCTTATACTTGGCTACCGGCTGTCCCGGACGCGGATTGCTCAGGCGCTGAAGCTGGGGGAGGAATAAACCATGATCAGATGCGAGGAGCTCGTCAAAATCTACAAAACCGCCGATCTCGAGGTGGTTGCTTTGCAAGGATTGGATATGCAGGTCGAAGACGGTGAGCTGATGGCAATCATCGGCAATTCCGGGAGCGGGAAGTCGACCCTGCTGAATATGCTGGGCGGTCTGGATAAGCCTTCTGCAGGCAGGCTGTTCGTAGACGGCAAGGATTTGCTGGCGTTCGGCGAAAAGGAGCTTGTGAAGTATAAACGAGAGACAGTTGGTTTTGTATGGCAGAACAATGCCCGCAACCTAATTCCTTATCTGACGGCTCTTGAAAACGTAGAGCTGCCCATTCTCCTGAAGGGGAGGCGGCGCAGAGCCCGTGCAATCGAGCTGTTGGAAGCGGTTGGACTTGGCCATCGCTTGAAAAACAAGCTCAGCGAGCTATCCGGGGGCGAGCAGCAGCGGGTGGCGATTGCCATCGCCTTAGCCAATGAGCCCAGGCTGCTTCTCGCGGACGAACCAACCGGCTCGCTCGACACAAAGACCTCTGAGCAGGTGCTGGATCTGTTCCGGAACCTCAATCAGACGCTTGGCATTACCGTTGTGATCGTCACGCATGACCCGCTGCTGGCCCGCAAGGTCGACAGGGTCGTGCAGATCCGGGACGGCAAAACCTCTGCGGAGATGATCCGCAGAGAATCGTATGCCGATGAGCTGGCACGGCTGGATGCCGAGCATTTGCAGGCCGAGCAGAAAAGCCATATCGAATATGCGGTTCTCGATAAGGCAGGACGTCTCCAGATTCCCGCAGGCTATTTGGATGCCGAGGGCTTCAAGGACAGCAACAAGGTGCGAGTTGAGATGGAGGAAGGGCGCATCATCCTTTATCCGCAGGAAATGATGCCATGATCCGCTCGTAAGGGCGGTTAATGGAATATACAAGAAAAGCGAAAGGTGAGGTGTATTAATGAAGAAACAAGGTTTGAAACGCTCTCTTTCAGGCGTGCTTGCCATTGCTGTGATGCTGGCTTCCTTGTCCTTGAGCATGCTGCCGAAGCAGGCGGAAGCGGCAGCAAGTACGGTGAAATTGACAACGGATTTTGAAGACGGCACGGTCCAAGGCTGGCATGGACGCGGAGGCAATGAAGTGCTGTCTGCCTCGGGAGTCGCTGCTCACACCGGGTCCTACGGTCTTCAGGTAACGGGCAGATCGCAAGGCTGGAATGGCCCGCAGCTCGATGTAACCTCCATGATGACGGAAGGGAAAACCTATGCACTTGCCGCGTGGGTCAAGCTTCCGGCAGGAACAGCTGCCTCATCGGTATCGATGACGGTTCAGCGTACAACGGACGGAACTACGAATTATGAAGGGGTTACCTCCGGGAATGTTACAGGAGACGGTTGGGTAAAGTTTAGCGGCCAATATCAATTGAAGCAGCCGATACAAAGCCTCTCCGTTTATTTTGAAGCATCCTCTAACCCGACACTGGATTTTTATGTAGACGATTTTTCGATCGAACAGCTTCCAGAACCGGAACCTATCGTTATCCAGCAGGATATTCCGTCCTTGAAGGATGTATTTGCCGATGATTTCAAGCTGGGAACGGCCGTATTGGTTAATGAAATCGAAGATCCGAACAGTCCGGATGCTCAATTGGTTAAAAAGCATTTCAATAGCTTAACTGCCGGCAATGAGCTGAAGTGGGATGCTACGGAGCCGCAGGAGGGGCAGTTCAACTTCACGCGCTCGGACAAAATTGTTGATTTTGCGGTGGAGAACGGTATTGCCATGCGCGGTCACACGCTGATCTGGCATTCTCAGACACCAAGCTGGGTGTTCTACGATGAGAATGGAAACCTGGCAAGCAAAGAGCTGCTGTTTGCCAGGATGAAGCGTCATATCGACGCTGTCGTTGGCCGTTACAAGGGCAAGATCTACGCATGGGATGTTGTGAACGAAGTGCTTGAGCCAGGCGATAAACAGCCGGGCGGTCTCCGCAACAGCTTATGGTATAAGATCGCGGGAGAAGAATTTATCGAGAAGGCATTCGAATACGCGCATGAAGCGGACCCAAATGCGAAGCTGTTTATCAATGACTATAATACGAATATGCCGGAGAAGCGGCAGGATTTGCATGACTTAATCAAACGTCTGAAGGATAAAGGCATTCCGGTTGACGGCGTTGGCCATCAGACGCATATCGGCATTGAGTATCCGCAGGTTCAAGAGCTCGATGACATGATACAGGCGTTCACGGATTTGAATATTGAGCAGCAAATAACAGAGCTGGATATGAGCGTCTATACCAATGACAATGATGCTTACGAGACATTCCCATTGGAGCTTCAAGTAAAACAAGCGAAGCGGTATAAGGAAATTTTCGATGTATTCAGGAAGCACGCAGATCAGCTGACCGCCGTTATTTTCTGGGGCAAGGACGATTTAAATACGTGGCTGCGCACCTTCCCGGTCGACCGCAATAACTGGCCGCTGCTGTTCGACGAACGGCTTCAAGCGAAATATGCCTATTGGGCACTGGTAGATCCAAGCAGGCTTCCGGTAGACATTCAGAATACATCGGCGGCAAATGCCGTTGCGGAAATTGACGGCAAGCTGGAGGATGCCTGGAACAGGTCGCCTTACGTCTCCGTTAAGAGCGAAGGAACGGCTGTCGCCAAGTTCAAGTCGCTGTGGGATTCACGCTACCTTTATCTTACGGTTGACGTGACGGATCCAAGCACGAACGGAAATGATGCGGTAGAAGTATTCATCGACGGCAATAACGGTAAAACAACCTCTTACGAAGCGGATGACAAGAAATATACGTTCCGCCGGAGCGGAGCAAATCCGGGTAAGCCTGCTGATTACAAAGCCGTTAAGCTAGCCGACGGTTACCGGATTGAAGCGGCTATTCCGGTTGATGGCCTGTCGCTGAATAACAAGCTAGGATTTGATGTACGCATTGTCGATAAGGCGGGCAGCACAGTAACAAAAACCTCCTGGAACGACAGAACGGGGTCGCAAGATGCCGATACGTCCAAATATGGCGTTTTAACCTTAATAGAAGGTCCGCAATATACGGAAGCTCCAATGGGATCGCCCGTTGTTGACGGCAATATAGATTCCCTCTGGAGCAAGGCAAACGTCATTACGACAGACCGCTGGGTGCAGGGAACAAACGGGGCTACGGCAAAGGTTAGGACGCTCTGGGATGGAGGACGTTTATATATTCTTGCGGAAGTGACGGACTCATTGTTATCCAAGAAAAGTCCTAATGCGTGGGAGCAGGACTCTGTAGAAATATTCATCGATCAGAACCAAGCTGCAACTGCGAGCTATCAAGCGGATGATGGGCAATACCGGATCAACTTTGACAACGAGCAAAGCGTGAATCCCGGCTCTTTAAGCGGAAATCTGGTATCTGCGGTAAAACGCACCGCTGATGGTTATCTGGTAGAAGCCTCCATTAAATGGAACGGCACGCCTCCGGCAGCCGGGGACATCATTGGCTATGATGTTCAGGTGAACAACGATGAAGACGGCGATGGGGATCGTGACAGCGTGGCGATTTGGAATGACCGTACAGGGCTGTCCTACACGAACACTTCCGGCTTTGGCCTATTGAAGTTGTCGGGAACAAAGTAAACGAGCGCAGCGCCAAAAAGCTTTCCGTTAATTCGGAAAGCTTTTTGTTCTGGCTTCAATGAGACCTATGGGAAAAACCGGTCAAAGTCCGGGACTTAAGGATAAGTCCAAAGACATGTCCGGTTTTTTATCGTTTGCAAGCGCTTACCGAAATAAAGATTCCTATAAACTCATTAGGCATAGATCGTACTTTGCTTGCGGTACTCATTAGCGCTTGCTCCCGTGTATTCCTTGAATTTCTTATAGAACCAGTCAATTTCCGTGTAGCCTACTTCATTGGCAATCTCGTAGATCCTCATATCCGTTTTCTCCAGAAGGAGCTTTGACTTCTCCATTCGCTGCTGAAGAAGATATTCGTTAAACGACATGTTTTCCTGGTCTTTGAATTTCTGGCCAAGATAGGCACAGTTGAAATGCAGCATGTTCGAGATTTTTTTCAAGGTAATATTCTCATGCATATGCTCCTGGACGTATTGCTTGACGAGATCAATGATGGATGGATTCCGGCTTCTTTTATTCTCGTAACTTAAGGTTAACCGTTTGGAGTGAACGGATTGAAGGTCAAGCTCTTTCTTTACCTTGCACAAGCTGGCAGCCAGATCTTCCGGCTGTACGGGATCCGCTATGTAATCGCTTACTTGAAAGGCCATTGCTTTTCTTAGCAGCTGGAAATCATGACTGCCTCCCAAAAGAATAATAGAGACACGGCTAAGCTCGCGGATTTGTTCGCAGAGCTGCATTCCCGCAGCCTGTGAAGGTTTAAGATCTATAAGAATGAGGTCGAACATCCGAGTGCCAAGAAGAGCTTGAGCGTCAGAGAGAGAATCCGCATAGGCATGAAGCTGGAAGCCATGCTGCTCCCATGGAAGCAGCAGTCTGGTTTCCTCTCTCGAAATCTTGTCGGGCTGAACAAGTAATGCTTTATACATAAAGCTGAACCTCGCTTTCCGTAGGATTGTCTCTGACGGATTATGGTTTTTATTATTGTTCATGACCCCAGCAGGTGACAATGTGCATTTCTTTATCCATCATCCATTTGTTTACCTCTTCGCAACAATGCATCCCGGGAGCCCGCATTATTCCTCGAAACCTATAAATTGACAGGTCATTGACCTATCTGCTGGCGGGTTGTTGACCGGAAATGTAAGCGCTACACTTTTTCCTGTAAACCAATTTAGGGGGGACCAATGTGAGAGTAAGAAAGACGATTATGATGCTTTCGACTTTGATGTTAGCGGCTTCATTAACGGCATGCAGCGGGGGAAGCGGCGGCAACGGCGGCAACGGCAATGCAAGCGGGAACGGCAATAATGCCGATGCGACAGCAAGCAATAATGCCACAGCCTCCAATAATGCCGCAGCGTCGAATAATACCGGCAGCGCGGAAGAGGATACTTCGTCTCCGGAGATGGATTTCGACATGGGAGGCAGAACGATCAAGGTCGTTTCCTGGTGGGATATGACCATCGGAGAGGACAATCCGGACAATATCCAGCGCAAGAAGAACCTGGAGGAGCTTGAGAAGAAGCATAACTTCAAGATGGAATTCGTAGCGGTTGATTACGGCGAATACCAGCAAAAAGTTGTCGCATCGCTCCTTGCCGGTGAACCGCTAGGCGATATTGTGAGACTGGGCAAAAACTACACCATTCCTTCCCTGGTTCAGCAAGATCTGTTATGGCCGGTTGACGAATACACGAAAAACACAAAGGTGTTTAATCCAAAGGCTACCGAATTCATGTCGTACAACGGCCGAGGCTACGCCTTCTCCGAGGGCCAAGGCAACCTGATTACCGGTATTTTCTATAACCGTACCCTCCTTAACAAGCTTGGTATCAAGTCTCCTCAGGATTACGTGAACGAGGACAATTGGAACTGGGATACCTTTACTCAAGTAGCGAAAGACGCGAACAAGGATACGAATAATGACGGCAAGCTGGATACATGGGGACTTGCGTCTGCCGGATTTATGGATCCTGCTCTCGTCTCCAATGAAACAAGCCTGACGAGTGGCGATAAGCAAAATCTGGATGATCCAAAAACCGTTGAAGTCTTTAACTTCCTGTCCAAGCTGGCAACCGAGAAAGTGGCTCGCCCAACCGAGGGCGGGGACTGGACGGAACCGGGGCAATTTTTCCGTCAAGGCAATACGCTTATGTATGCCGGGGCTATGTATGAGATCGGCGGCTTGAAAACGGATATGAAAGACTACGATATCGGTTTTGTACCATTCCCGAAAGGGCCAAGCGCTACCGCGTACCACTCTGCCGAGGGAGCATTCCAGGCTCTGACCATTCCGAAGAGCGTCGAGAATCCGGATCAGCTGGTATACATCTGGGAGAAAATCAACGATATCGATTCCATCTACGATTACGCGGATCAAGCGTCGCTTGAGAGCAACTTCACGGATGAGAAGGATATCCAGAACGCGCGCGACGCAGGCGCAGGCATGCTGGTGCTTGACAGCGCTACGTTCCCTAAATTCCCTTACTATGAAATGATCGGCGAACTGACTTCAGGAAACTCGGTGTCAACCGTGATCGACAAGTATAAAGCGCAGGCTCAAGCTGCCATTGATGAGGTTTACAAAAAGTAACGTTAAAAGCTAATGCCAACAGTCCCCATTAGAATCCTCACAATGGGGACTGTTGCTAAAGCGTAATCTCTTGCCGCAGGAGGGGAGAAAAGTTGAGCAACAAAAAGCGCTACGGAATTGCCATACTGGTTCTACTTGTATTTTTTTTGTCCATATGGGCGTTCTACCCTTCGGGTCAGCCGCATAACGGACGCGCTCAGGCAATGGGCGGATTTCAGGCGGTTACGGATTCCGATAAAGGCGGCTACAACGAGTATTTGAAAAGCTATTCTGCCGATGACAGACCGTCTCAAGTGATCCGAATAGAAGGCGAAAGCTTTGCCGCTACCGTTGGAGAAGGCTTTGAGGTGGCCGATCAACCGGAGGGTCTGAGCGGGAAAGCCGTTATGACGCCGGATGCCGGCTCGATAAGCTGGAACGTTCCTGTCGAGCAAGCCGGACTCTACAATATCCGGATTCATTACTACCCGATGGAGGGGAAAAGCTCCGCCATTGAACGCAAGCTCACGATTAATGACGAGCAGCCGTTTTCAGGAGCTGAAGATCTGTTGTTTGACCGGCTTTGGGGTAACCGCGATGCCGGGATTCAGAGAGACGACCGGGGAAATGATCTCCGTCCAAGGCAAATCGAGCAGCCGGCTTGGCAGCTCAAATCATTTATGGACAGTGAAGGCTATTATGCGGAACCCTATTTGTTCCACTTCGACAAGGGTGTGCAGAAGCTTACGCTGACAGCTTCCCGGGAGCCGATGGCCATCGACTATATCGAGCTGTATCAGGATCAGGCCGTCAAGTCCTACGCGGATATAAAAAAGGATTATGAAGCGGAGGGCTTAAAGCCCGCGAAAGACCAGTATATGATGATTCAGGCAGAGGACGCGGTGCTAAAATCGTCTCCGACGCTATATCCCTTGTCAGACAAATCAAGTCCTTCCGTTATTCCGTATGATGTGTCGAAAATCAGGGTTAACGCAATCGGCGGCGTGAACTGGAAGCTGCCGGGGCAGTGGCTGGAGTGGGATGTGGATGTACAAGAGGATGGATTGTATCAGATCGCATTAAAAAGAAAGCAGGATCAGCTTCGCGGTGTATACAGCACACGCAGTCTGATGATTGACGGGGAATATCCGTTTAAAGAAATGAAGCAGATTCCGTTTAATTTCGATATGGACTGGAAGATGGATGTCTTGGGCGGCGATGAGCCCTATTTGTTCCATTTGACCAAAGGCAAGCATAAGCTCCGTCTGTCCGTATCCCTGGGCGAGATCGCTCCGCTGCTCCAGACGATTGAATCAAGCGTCCTGCAGCTTAATGAGATATACAGAAAGATTCTGATCATTACCTCCAACTCGCCTGATCCTTACCGCGATTACCAGCTGGAGAAGCGGATTCCGGAGATGACGGAGGTGTTCAAGACACAGGCGGCTACCATCAAAAGCGTGGCCGATTATCTCGAACAATCGACAGGCGAACAAAGCGATAAAGTAGCGGTTCTCCATACGATGGTCAATCAGCTTGAAGAGATGGCTGCCAAACCTGAAACGGTTGCTAAACGGCTGGCCGCTTTCAAGATTAATGTCGGAGGACTTGGTACTTGGATATTAAACGTAAGAGTACAGCCGCTTACGCTGGACTATTTAGTTGTATCATCTCCGGAAGCCAAGCTTCCGCGGGCAAGCGCGACCTTCTTCCAAAAGGTTAAGCATGAGCTCGGAGGACTGGTTGCTTCTTACACGGAGGATTACGACAGCATTGGCAATACCAAGCAAAGCGGCAAGTCGATCACGGTATGGATTACGACCGGCCGGGACCAGGCCCAAGTATTAAAGAGCATGATCGATGAGAGCTTCACGCCGGAGTCGAATATATCCGTGAAGCTGAGGCTTGTTCCGGCCAATATTCTGCTTCCCGCAACGCTGGCCGATGAGGGACCGGATGTGGCCATGCAGATTGGGGAAGATGTACCGGTCAACTATGCGATGAGGAAAGCGGCGGCGGATTTGTCCGTATTCCCCGACTTCAAGGAAGTTGCTTCCAGATTCAACGAAAGCGCGTTGGTTCCTTATGAATTCAGCAATGGCACCTATGCCTTGCCGGAGCAGCAGACCTTCCCGATGCTGTTCTACCGGAAAGACGTGCTTGCAGAGCTTGGCTTAACACCGCCTAAAACCTGGCAGGAAGTATACAATATGATCTCTGTGCTGCAGAAGCATAATATGGAATTCTGGCTTCCAATCGATGACGTAAAGAATAATGCGAATCTGACACCGAACGCAACCTTTTCGATGATGCTCTATCAGAATAACGGCAAGTTCTATAGGGATGATGACAAGAAGAGTGCGCTCGATTCGGACATTTCCATGGAAGTTTTTAAGAAATGGACGCAGTTCTATACCAACTATAAGTTTCCGCTGATCGCGGATTTCCCGAACCGGTTCCGTACCGGCGAGATGCCGATTGGGATCGCGGATTATACGACTTACAACAATTTGGCTGTAATGGCGCCCGAGATTAAGGGGCTCTGGGATTTTACGATGGTACCGGGGACGGAAATGCCTGACGGCACGGTAAATCATGAAGTGGCCAGTCATACAACCGCAGTGATGATGCTGGAGAATGCCAAGGATAAGGATGCATCTTGGGAGTTCATGAAATGGTGGACCAGCAAGGAAACGCAAATTGCTTATGGCCGCGAGATGGAAGGATTGCTCGGGGAGGCAGCTCGTTATCCGACTGCCAATATAGAAGCGCTTGAGGAGCTGCCTTGGCCGGTGAAGGATTATCAGAATCTTGAAAGCCAGTGGCAATGGGTAGAGGGGATTCCTCAGGTTCCGGGAGGATATTTCACAGGACGCCATCTGGACAATGCCTTCCGCAAAGTCGTCAACGGCAATGAGAATCCACGCGAGGCATTATCGGATTATCTCTTGTATATCAATGACGAGATCGCGATTAAGAGAAAAGAATTTAAATTACCGAACTAGCTTGGGGGTGAAATCAATGCCTGATCAATCCGTATCCGTTCCTGTGCCTAGGCCCAATCTCGTCCAGCAGCCGGTTAAGGTATCCAGATGGACGCAATTGTTCAAAGAGATTAAGAGAAACAAGCACTATTATATCCTGATGAGCCCGTACATGATTATTTTCACCCTGTTTACGATCATTCCTGTTTTATTCTCGATCTGTCTTAGCTTCTTCTATTTCAATATGCTCGAATTTCCAAGGTTCGTTGGTTGGGATAATTATTCCAGGCTGTTCTTGAATGACGATGTCTTTATGGTTGCCCTGCGCAATACATTCATGTTCGCCGTTATTACAGGACCAATCAGCTATTTCGCCTGCTTTCTGTTTGCGTGGATAATCAATGAGCTGTCTCCGAAGATCCGGGCTGTTATGACCTTGATTTTTTACGCGCCATCCATCTCGGGAAATGTCTATTTCATATGGCTGATCGTATTTTCCGGAGACCGGTATGGTTATTTGAACGGTTTCCTGATCAAATTCGGATTTATTCTGGAACCGATTCAATGGCTTACGAATGAGAAATATATTCTGACCATCGTCATTATCGTTCAGTTATGGCTAAGCCTTGGTACCAGCTTCCTTGCTTTTATCGCGGGGCTTCAGACCATTGACCGGTCTCTGATAGAAGCTGGTACGGTAGATGGAATCCGTAACCGGTGGCAGGAGCTATGGTTCATTACGCTTCCATCCATGAGACCGCAGCTGTTATTCGGCGCAGTTCTTCAAATTACGGCTTCGTTCGCCGTTGCGGATGTTTCCATTGCCTTGGCGGGCTTTCCGAGCGTTAACTACGCAGCGCATACGATCGTCACGCATTTGATGGATTATGGCACGATCCGTTTTGAAATGGGCTATGCATCGGCCATTGCAACCGTTCTCTTCCTGATCATGGTGGGTGCCAACAAGCTGACCCAGAAGCTGCTTAGAAAGGTCGGTGAGTAACGTTGAACAGTTGGACAGCGGTTTTCCGAATGCAAAGAAAGCTTAACCGCTCCTTTACCGTCAGCTTTTTATTATTTCTGCTCCTTGCCGTATTTGGCCTGTTTATGGCCATACCGCTTGTATATGCGATTAACAACGCGTTCAAACCGCTAGATGAGCTGTTTATATTCCCGCCGCGGATTATGGTTAATAATCCTACGCTGGATAACTTTTTCGACTTGTTTGCGTTAATGGGCAATTCCTGGGTTCCGCTGTCGCGCTATATTGCGAATACGCTCGTTATTACGCTTGTAGGAACGTTTGGGCATATCCTGCTCGCGTCGGCGGCAGCCTATCCGCTTGCCAAGCACAAATTCCCGGGTTCCCAGATTATTTTCTCGACGGTCGTTCTGTCCTTGATGTTTTCCGGTACGGTTACGGCCATCCCGAACTATATGATGATGTCATGGCTAGGCTGGATTAATACTCATTTATCGATCATTATTCCATCCCTTGCGTTCCCGCTCGGACTATTCCTGATGAAGCAGTTCATGGAACAGATCCCGGACGCGCTCGTGGAAGCCGCCAAGATTGACGGAGCCAGCGAGTACCGGATCTATTGGCAAATCGTTATGCCGAATGTAAAGCCGGCCTGGCTTACCCTTATGATTCTGCAATTCCCTATGCTGTGGGGCTCTGACGGAGGCAACTTCATATACAGTGAGAACCTGAAGACCCTTCATTATGCATTAGGCCAAATCGCGCTTGGAGGTATTGCCAGGGCAGGCGTTGGCGCGGCAGTTGCGCTTATTTTGATGGTCGTTCCAATTACGCTCTTCATCCTATCCCAGAGCAGTGTCATCCAGACGATGGCAACTTCAGGGATGAAAGAGTAGAAGGGGGGCGAAGCATGATGCGAATACAGAACAAATTGTACCTCCTCCTTGCCTTAACCTTGTTATTAGGCATAGGCACGGGAGGCACTAAGGTGCGGGCTGCGGATGGCGCAGAATCCTATAACTATTCTTACTGGGGATTAACGACCGCGGCTCCGGCAGCTTACCAGGCTAACGTATTGTGGAACGGGGAAAGCATGGGGGCAGGTGCTTTCAAAGATCCAAGCGATTTTCAGGTGACCGCGGATAAACAAATCTATGTTTTGGATTCAGGCAATAACCGGGTCGTTGTGCTGGATGACAAGTTTCATCTCGTAAGGACGATCAGCTCGTTTGTCCGCGACGGGAAAGAGGAGACCTTCAATAACCCTCAAGGGTTGTTCGTTACCGAAGGCAAAGAGCTTGTTATAGCGGACACCGGCAATAAACGGATTGTTCAACTGGATCAGAACAACAATCTGGTAAAAGTTATTGAGGCTCCCAAATCGGATATGCTGTCCGAGAAATTCGATTTTCAGCCGGTACGGGTTGTTGTCGACAAGGCGCAGCGGATATACGTCATGTCCACCGGCGTTTATGACGGCTTTATGGAATTTAGTCCGGACGGCACGTTTACCTCGTTTGTCGGCGCGAACAGGGTCTCCTTTAATCCAACGGATTACTTATGGAAGATGCTGTCGACCAAAGCGCAGCGAAGCCAAATGGTTATGTTTACGCCGACGGAGTTCACAAATCTGGACATTGACAGGGAAGGTTTTATTTATGCAACGAACGGGCAGGACAGCGGGAATGTCAAAAAGCTGAATGCCCAAGGCAATGATATATTGCGGCGAGAAGGCTACTTTGCTCCCGAGGGCGATATCCGCTACATGAGCGCAACCGGACCGTCCCGACTGATCGATATAGATGTTGGCGACAGCGAGATTTATTCCATCCTTGACGGCAAAAGGGGCAGAATTTTCACTTATGACGGAGATGGCCATTTGCTGTATGTTTTTGGCGGGCTTGGCAATCAAATGGGACAATTCAATACGCCGGTAGCCATTGAGCGGCTTGGCGATGAATTCCTCGTACTTGATAAAGCACTTGGCGAGATAACCGTCTTCCAGACAACCGAATACGGCCGCACGCTGAATGAGGCTGTCAGAGCTTATTACAATGGCGACGAGGACAAAGCTTTTACGTTGTATCAAAAGACAATCAGTATGAACGCCAATCTGGAATTTGCTTATGCGGGGATTGGCAAAGCACTGCTTCGTCAAGGCGATTATCATGAAGCCATGAAATATTTCAAGAAGAGCATGGACCAAAAAGGGTATTCCAAGGCATTCCTGCTCTATCGGAAAGAAGTGCTTCGCGAATACTTCCCGGGCATTATGACAGGTATTCTCTTGCTTCTTGTCTGCTGGTTCGGAATAAGCAAATACCGGAAATGGAAAGGAGGGAAAAAGGTTGCCTTTATTAAGCAGAGAGCTGTATAAATATCCGTTATATCTGATTTTGCATCCCTTCAACGGCTTCTGGGAATTGAAATACGAACGCAGCCGGAAGCTGAACCTGATCATTTCCTTTGCCATATTGTTCCTGCTGATTGTTATGAAGATTATGCAGACGCAGTACAGCGGATTTCTTGTCAACATTGTTTATCCGGACAGTATAAACAGCCTGATGGAGAGCTTGTACGTGATCGTACCCGTCTTGTTCTGGTGTATCGCCAATTGGTCGCTGACCACCTTGATGGACGGAGAAGGCAAATTTGTCGATATTTTCACCTCGACTTGCTTTGCCCTGGTTCCGCTTCTGGTTATTCAATTTCCCTGGATTGGCCTGAGCAATCTTATTTCGCTCGAAGAAGTATCCTTTTACCATTTCTTCAGTAATGTGTCCGTGCTTTGGTGTGCCTATCTTCTGTTTGTCGGCAATATGACCGTGCAGCAATATTCGCCGTCCAAGACAATCGGAACAATCATTCTCACCATTGCGGCAATGGCATTTATGGCTTTCTTATGTTTATTGTTTTTTAGTTTGATTCAGCAGATGGTTGCGTTTGTGCAGGTTATACACCAAGAAATCGTGCTCAGGCGTTAGTAAAGGAGGCAAGAAGATGAATAAGGCCAGAATGGCCCTGCTAACCGCATGCTGTCTGGTTGGGATCCTGCTTGCCGGATGCTCGGATTCAGCTTCGGGCAAGCAGGCGGGAGAAGCTGACCAGGCCGCAATGACATTTACGCAGGGAAAGGCTCTGAGCGCTTCCTTCACGGATCCCCTTTTTACTGACATGAAAGGGGTTGCCGAGAATGATCAGCTTCGATTATTCGCGGATGATCAGACTGGCGCTATTGCTATTCTTAATAAGCAAAGCGGAGAGGTTTGGCGCAGCAACCCCCCGGGGAGCAGCGAAGACGCCATTGCCGCCGGCGTGAACAAGGATTTATTATCGTCCCAGATTAAGCTGGATTTCTACAATGATTTCGGGCAGCTTAATTCGATTAATTCCTATACGGACAGCGTTGTTAATAAACAGATTAGCATGGAGAAGCTCCCCAATGGGCTCAGCGTTACCTATCAATTCGGCAAGGTGGAGAAAACGCTGGAAGATATGCCGAAGATGATGAGCAAAGAACGCTTTGATGCCGCCAACAAGAAGTTGGATAAAACCGGGCAGCGCGCGTTAAAAATCGCCTATAAAGAAAATAAGGAACAGACGGCCTATGAACGAAATGACAGTGCGTTAAACGGGCTGCAGCTGGACCGGGCGCTGAAAGCCCTGGAAGCCGCAGGTTATACGGAGGAAGATCTGAAGAAGGATATGGAGGAGCTTCATTTCACCCAGGAGAAAACAGCCCCGAGAATATTCGAGGCGACAATCAAATACACCTTGGATGGCAACAGTCTTGTCGCTGCCGTACCGGTGGCTGACATCCATTATCCTGAAGAGTATCCGGTAAACAGCGTTTCTTTTCTAAATTTCTTTGGGGCAGGCGGAACGGGGGACAAGGGCACGATGCTTGTTCCGGATGGCTCTGGCGCGCTTATTCGCTTTAACAGCGGGAAAACACGTTATCCGTCCTATCAGCAGCTTGTCTACGGCCAAGACAACACGATGGCAAGAACCGAAGATACGTCAAGGGAAGAAGCGGTAAGACTTCCGGTATTCGGTATCATCCGCGAGAACGGCGCTTTCCTCGGCATTATTGAGCAAGGGGAGTCTGTTGCAACGATTAATGCGGATATAAGCGGCAGGCTGAACAGCTATAACTATGTTTACCCGAGCTTTAATGTCATCAACAAAGGTCAAGTAACGCTGGATGCGAACGGCCAGCAGCGCTCGCTTCCGAAGTTTCAGGAAAATCCGATGAAGTCAGACTTTGTTGTCCGATATGCTTTCCTGAGCGGAGAGGATGCCAGCTATCAAGGAATGGCCAGCTACTATAAAGAGTACTTGGTTAATAATAAGGCTCTGCCCGTTCAGGAGAAAGCGGCAGATGGAGAGAATATTCCGTTCTATCTCCAGCTGGACGGAAGCATTTCGGATAAGAAGCATTTTATGGGCATTCCTTACCGTGCGCTAGAGACACTGACGACCTTCAAGGAAGCCAAGTCTATTATCAATCAAATGAAGCAGCTGGATATTCATAATATTAAGTTGAAATATGCCGGATGGTTTAACGGGGGACTTGATCATAAAGTGCCCAAATCGATTTCGGTAGACGGGGAAATTGGCGGAAGCCAAGGGCTGAAGGATCTGGCATCGTTTGCGTCAGGCAACGGCGTTACCCTTTATCCGGACGTAGCGTTTCTTACAGCCAATACCGGCAATGATTTTAATGAATCCAAATCGGCATCACGAACGCTAAGAGGGGATCCGGCAGCGCTATATCCGGCAGATTTGGCATTGAACCGGCGAGATATTTCCAAGTCTCCGTCTTATATTGTTTCGCCTCGGCTTGTGGATAGTTTCGTAGATTCGACCTTGAAAGGCATGAATAAGTTTAATGCGAACGGTATCTCGGTCAGGGATCTTGCCGATCAACTAAACAGTGATTACCGGAAGCATAACCAGATCGACAGGACGGAATCCGAAGAGATTTCCAGAGCAGCGATGGCGAAGCTGAAGGATCAGAAGCTGCAAGTGATGGGTAACGGCGGCAACGCCTATGCGCTTCCGTACCTGTCCGATCTCACGAATGCTCCAATGGGCAATAGCGGATTCAAGCTGGAGGATGAACAGATCCCGTTCTATCAGATGGTGATCCGCGGGAGTGTGGAATATACGGGCGCGCCGTATAACCTTTCGAACTATACGAACGACAAGCAATATATTCTGAAGTGCCTGGAATTTGGCTCTAACGTGTATTTCGAATGGATTTACGAACCGAACTATTCCGTTAAGGATACGGATCATAACGAGCTATACGCCGTGAACTATAAGCTGTGGATGGATAAGGCCGCAGGCATGTACCAGGAAGTTAACAAGGTACTGAAAAATGTGAGGAATGAGCCGATTACCGGACATGAGAAGCTGCAGCAAGGCGTGTATAAAACGGTATACGGAAACGGCTTGTATGTCATTGTCAACTATAACCGCTCACAAGTGACGGTAGAAGGCAAAAGCATTGAAGCCGAGAGCTACTTGACGGGTGGTGACCAATCTTGAAACGGATAGTAAAGCTTGGCATGAAGCATCGAACCTATGCAGAGCAAAAAGCGCTGTTAGGCTTCCTATTTGTATTGCCTTGGCTGCTAGGGTTTATCTTGTTCTTTATCATTCCGCTGGTCAACTCTTTCCGTTACAGTCTCAGCAAGATTGAGGCCAATTCATCCGGAATAAAGATCAGTTATATTGGATTCGAGAACTATATCAATGCCTTGACCGTGAATACCAGCTTTAACCGGACATTAACCGAAGCCATCCTTAACATGGTGGTAAACGTGCCGCTGATCGTCATTTTCAGCTTGTTCCTGGCCGTTCTTCTTAATCAGAAGTTTATCGGTCGCTCGATTGCCCGCTCGATTTTCTTCCTGCCGGTCATTTTGGCATCGGGGGTGATCATGACTCTGGAGACGTCCAGTCTCGTGCAAGCCGTTAATGACCAGAACCAGGGTTCGGGCGGCGCCATTCACGCTTTAGGCGCTTACGAGCTGGCAGGGCTTATGATGGACGCAGGCGTCAGCGAGAGCGTCGTTGATTATTTGACCGGCGCCGTAGAGCGAATCTACCAGATCGTCAGTCAATCCGGCGTGCAGATTCTGATCTTCCTTGCCGGCATTCAGACCATCTCCCCTCAGCTGTACGAGGCATCCAAGATGGAAGGGGCAACCGGCTACGAGGCGTTCTGGAAGATTACTTTTCCGATGGTCAGCCCTCTTATTCTTGTCAATATGATTTATACCATTATTGACTCGTTCTCAAGAAACGGGATGACGGATTTGATTAAAGAGACGGGTTTTACCAACTTCGATTTCGGACTTAGCTCGGCCATGGCATGGTTATATTTTGTGTCTATTATGCTGATCCTGCTCGTCAGCTCCTATATCGTTTCGAAGAAGGTCTTCTATCAAGAATAGAAAGAAGGTGAGCTCATTGATTATGGCCCGATTGTTATCGTTTGAAAGCTGGAAGCGCTGGATTTGGTCATTTGTCAGACTCGTGCTGATTGCCGGACTATCCTTTGTTATCCTGTACCCGATTATTCAAAAAATATCGACAGCGATAAAAGCAAAAACGGATCTCTACTCGCCGATTGTGGTATGGATTCCGGAGCATTATTCGCTCGAGAACTTCAAGAATGCCATCTCCATTATGGATTACTGGAAGACGCTGCTGAATACGTTCACGCTCTCGGCAACCACCACAATTCTGACTGCGATATCCTGCGCTCTGGCGGGCTACGCCTTCGCGAGATTGAAATTCAAAGGCAGCAATCTGCTGTTCGGGGGCGTCATTCTGACGATCATGGTCCCGCCGACAACGATACTTATTCCGATGTACCTGAATTTGAAGGACTTCAGCCTGATGGGGCTTATTCCTCTCATTACGGGAAAATCCGTCAATTTACTGAACTCCTACTGGCCGTTTATCTTAACCTCCATTACGGCGAATTCCTTGAAAGCCGGATTATATATCTTTATTTTCCGGCAGTTTTTCCGGGGCATTCCACGGGAGGTCGAAGAAGCTGCTTATATGGATGGAGCGAGCGTTGGTCAAACGTTCCTGCGCATCATGCTGCCTAACGCGATTCCTTCTATTATTACGGTGCTGCTTTTCTCGTTCGTCTGGCAGTGGAACGACAGCTTTTTCACGACCACCTATCTCACCTCGAGCGACGTGATGTCGACGCAGCTGTCGTCCTTGCCTTATAACCTTTCTATTATTCTTGGCAATGACGCTTCTGCCAAGGATCCGTTCTACTTGAGTATGGTACAGGACACGGGGATATTGCTGGCGATACTGCCTCTTATTGTTTTATATCTGTTCGTACAGCGATATTTTGTTGAAAGTATCGAAAGAACCGGACTCGTCGGATAAAAGGTTTCGATGTCAGTCGAGAACGGGAGTTTTATTTAGAGATAGAACCTACCTCTATACGCGGTCGCTCATCTACCGAGAGGCCGAGGGTAGAGGTTTTCTCATTTCACAAGAAAGCGGGTTGCCAATGTTTCGTATACGCAAAATTGTGCCGGCGGCTATCCTTATCGTCATTGTTCTGATACTGGTGTTGAACAAGTCCGGAGAACCTGGTCAGACTACCGTAGCCAACGTTCAATCAACTGATCAGGCAGCAACTGCTGCTCCGGAAGAGCCGGAGAGCAGCGCAGAGCCGTCGAAGCAGCCGGCTGAAGAAGTTGTGCCTTCCGTACAGATGGATATACCGTCGCTGGCGGATACCTTCAAAAATGATTTCGCTATCGGAGCTGCCATTGAGCCAAACCAATTGAATGGATTATCGGCTGATCTAATGAAAAAGCAAATAAATATGCTCGTTGCCGAGAATGTGATGAAGCCAGCTTCGATCCAGCCGGCAGAGGGCCAATTCAATTGGAATGAAGCGGATCGGATTGTCGCTTTCGCCAAGGCCAATAACATGGCGGTCCGTTTCCATACGCTTGTATGGCATAGTCAGGTGCCGGACTGGTTCTTCAAAGACGTTGACGGCAAACCGATGACGGATGAGACCGATCCCAAGAAGCGGGAAGCTAATAAGAGGCTGCTGCTGGACCGGCTGGATACTCATGTCCGGGCTATTGTTGGCCGTTACAAGGATGACATTACATATTGGGATGTCGTGAACGAAGTGATTGAGCCAGCGGATCCGGACGGCATGCGAAGCAGCAATTGGTACAAAATCACGGGCACCGACTATATTGCGACTGCCTTCCGTGCTGCAAGAGAGGCTGGCGGTCCCGGGATTAAGCTGTATATTAACGATTATGGAACGGATGATCCGAAGAAGCGGGATCGATTGTACGATCTTGTGAAAGAGATGCTTGGGAAAGGTGTTCCGATTGACGGTGTTGGTCATCAGACACACATCAGCGTTTATAACCCGTCGGTTACGAACATTGTTGACTCTATGAAAAAATTCAGGGAGCTGGGGCTCGATAACCAGATTACCGAGCTTGATATGAGCGTCTATAACTGGAACGACCGGACCGACTACGGAGCTGCCGTGCCGGAAGATATCCTGCAAAAGCAGGCACAGCGCTACAGGGAGTTATTCGAAGCATTGAAGTCCAATGCCGGACTGGTCAGCGCTGTCGTGTTCTGGGGGATCGCTGATAATCATACCTGGCTAAGCACGTTTCCGGTCACGCGGACCGAAGCGCCGCTTCTGTTTGACAAGCAGCTGCATGCGAAGCCTGCATTCTGGGCCATCGTGGATCCAAGCTATAAAGTGAATCCGTCCTAAAGCGCTGACGCAGTACAATCGAACCGATGAGAGGTGAATCACGATGATAGAATCCGCAAATGCTGCAAAGAATGATTTTAGCACGGAGAATTATCGCCAAATGATTGCCAGATCATTGCTTGACAAAGGCAATAATAAGAGGCTGAAAGCCGCAATTGCAAAGGCGAAGCGAGGCGATGACGTTACCCTAGCTTTTATTGGCGGATCCATCACGCATGGGGCAGGAGCGGAGCCCCTCCATACCGCCTGCTATGCTTACCTGACCTATACCGCTTTTAAAGAAAGGTTTGGCAAAGACGGCGGCGATCACATCCACTTCATCAAAGCGGGATTGGGAGGAACGCCTTCCGAACTGGGAATGATTCGTTATGATCGCGATGTTCGGAGAGATGGCGCGGTTCAGCCGGATATTGTTATCGTCGAGTTTGCGGTCAACGACGCCGACGATGAAACAAATGGGGTTTGTTACGAAAGTCTCGTACTGAAAGCTCTAGCCGCCGACAATGGACCAGCAGTTGCTTTGCTGTTCAGCGTATTCGAGAACGATTGGAATCTGCAGGACCGCCTTTCCCTTGTCGGCAAGCATTACGGGCTGCCCATGGTAAGCATAAAGGATGCGGTGACGGAACAGTTTTACCAATCAAGAGAAGAGGGCCATGTTATCTCCAAGAAGCAATTTTTCAGCGACATTTATCATCCTACCAACGCGGGGCACCGCATCATGGCCGATTGTTTAAGCTGGCTTTTTTATGAAACCGACCGTCATGCTCCAAATGAAGAGGATATCGTTCTGACTAAGCCGCCTGTTTACGGCAAAGATTTTGCGCATATTCAATTGCTGGACCGGAGCAATTACCAGGAAATAGCTAGCTTCTCGGAAGGCGGTTTTAATGCATCTGATTCCGAATTGCAGTATGCGGAAATGGATGATCATCCAACCGGCACTCCGCAATTCCCTTACAATTGGATGCACACGCCGACAACCGGAAGAAGCGAGAGCTTTATTATGACGATTCATAGCAAAAGCCTTCTTCTTATTTATAAAAATTCCGGAAGCGATGATTTCGGAAACGCCGAAATCTGGGTTAATGGAAAGCTTGCGAGAGTGGCCGAATCCCATACAGTCGAGTGGACGCGCTGCCACGCCTTGATTCTGTACCGGGAATCTGAATCCAGCGAGCATACGGTGGAGATCAGAATGGCCGCTGGACATGAGGGCAAGCGATTTACGATTCTGGGTTTTGGATTTATATAATCATAGCCGGAGCTAGGTTTGGCGAATCGAGAAGATGCGCTGATAAAGCTTTATCACGAGTTTTAGACAATCCACTGACTCAAGTGGATTGTCTTTTTCTCATTGGTGGACCATAGTGGTGGTGTTTTTTTCAAGCTTGGTTAACTTTAGTTAATATACATCTATTATATTTCGCTTTACTCTTATTTAGAAAAATGGTCACAAGGAGAGATTCCATGGCAAATTATTCGGAGCATTACCTTGAGAACTCGAGCCCCTGGCAGACAGGGGAATCCCCTGTTACTGGTTGCTGCTACAACGATCATGCGTATCTTTTCTTTATGCAGCGCATAGCGCAGCACGCCGGTCATGAGACGCGGATCGCCTGCACGAAGACGCGTTCTGCCGGATCCGGCATTGAGGTCATTTGGTCGAACAAGCCCGTCATCCCCAATCAGCCGGTGTCGATTAATGGTAAGGCGGATGTGATGTCTTTCACAGCATGCACGCATGCTGGCGTCATGTATGTTTTCTTCTCGAATCGCAGCGGCAGTGTTGCGCGAACCTCGACGATGGACGGAGAAAATTGGACAGCCCCCGTTTTTTTCGACGGCTTTATAGTTGATGGAGAGCGCCAGATCTCTGCGGCATCCATCGGGCAGCGAATGTTTGTTTTCGGCAGTCGTCATCACGGTGGAGAAGACAAGGCTGTGGTTGCCTGGTCAGATGACGGTCAGACATGGGGGAGCGAGGTTCGCGAGGAATGGAGGAACGTTGGAAATATCAGTATATGCGCTTTCGTCGACCAGTCCGGCTCGCCAAGCCTGAAATACGCAATGGCAACGAAGTACTGGAATGTTTGGTCCGGCATCTATAACTATGAAACGGGCGGTTCGGGTTCGGGATTGTACGTAACCGATATTATCGAGCACACGGAGTTTCGCGGTTCAGCGGAATTCGTCGCTGTCGCCGCGGGATCGGCAAAAGGAGGAAATCATGGCCAGATTGTTCAGATGCTTGTCAACGGATGGCATCGAAAGACGTGGGTCGGCTGGAAGCCGCAACAGAAGAAGGAATATTGCGTCAAGTCCAAAACTTGGTACATAGCCGAGTCACTGAATGAGGGATACGCACGTTACCCGCAATGGGCTCACTACGGCTTGTTTACATACGTACGTGCCATTTCTGCGACTGAACTACGTCAAGAAATCTGGTATGTTTTCAACTATCATAACGTACAGTCATCACTGTATGTCGCACGCTGGGAGTCAGATGAGCTTGTACGTGACGATTTTTCGACATTGCAGCAACCGGTAAGTCGCGATTTTCGTTCGCTAATAGGCGTGGTTGAAGGTCCACCTCCATATATCCTCAACGGACAGCCTTTCCGAGATAGCGTATCCCGATTCCAGTTCGGCTACACCACATCTCTACAGACTTCTGTCACGGCTACGATTAAGATCGGCGTACAGTTGAAAATCGGCGGAAAATCCAGCGATAAAGGATTCCCGTTGCTCGGTTCGTTCCAACTTGGTTCAGAACTGACGCGTAAAACGCAGACGACTTCCGAGATCTCGCAGACATTCGAGAAAATCATTGCACCGATTCCGGGCAAGAACGAATCGACATACATTTATCTCAAGCCTGTCATTACGCGTTACTCGTTCAAGTTAAAGGATTGGTCGGGGCAAGAAATCCCTGGCGTTGTTGTCTACACCTTCACGGTTTCCGATGCCGGCATTGATTTCGACATGAAAAAGAATCTCGATTCGTTCCCTGGCAAACCGGATACGAATTCCTATCAGACTTGGCTCGGCCGATTCAACGGTACGCCTGAGTATGCCGATAGCATTGTAAACGTGCCTGTCGAATGGACAGAGAGCGGCGAGACAAAATATACGCTTAAGTCCGTGACCACCGAGCTGCAGTCACGTGACGATACGGTCAAGGCCGAGGTGAAGGCCGGGATCGATAATATATTCGAAATCGGAGGTAACGCCTCATTCTCGTACACGGTTGAGAAAAAGACGACGAAAACGGAATCAATTGTAGTCACGCTGGCATACCCGCGCGGCAAAGGCGAACCAGAAGATATCGTGAAGGTTGGTCTGCGCGTGTTCGTCTGGTCGCCACGCGAAGGATTTATCGATAAGTGTTATTGGATTCCAGAGAAAGCACGCGATCAGCGTCCGTGGCTTGTCGCTTGGTCGATTGATTTCGTTGAAAAGGAATCGGAGAGACAGCTCTGACATAATGAAATGACTCAAAACCCTTGTGCACAAGGGTTTTCTTTTTCCTACAATGGAATCATACAATCTTGGTTGCATACGGCTGCGTCCTCCTTTTTTAGGAAAACAAGCGTCTCAAAAAAATAAAAGAAAATACTTTATTCCACTTTGCAACAAAGTGAAAATCTGATACGATATAAAATATAGCCTATAGATTTAGTAAGGATTAAAGGGAGGCACTTTTTCATGGACAAATTGACGCTTGATTCCATAGATGCAACAACACATCTGGATCAACTCGAAGCTGAAGCGATTTATATTATTAGAGAAGTAGCGGCGGAATGTGAAAATCCCGTTATGCTGTACTCGATCGGTAAGGATAGCTCCGTGATGCTGCATTTGGCGTTGAAAGCATTTTATCCGGAGAAGCCGCCGTTTCCATTCCTTCATATCGATACAACGTGGAAGTTCAAAGAAATGATTGAATTCCGCGACCGCAAGGCGAAAGAGTTCGGAATCAAAATGCTTGTTCACTCCAATCAGGAAGGGATCGAGCAAGGGATCAACCCGTTCGACCACGGTTCCGCCTATACGGATATTATGAAAACCCAAGCACTGAAGCAGGGCTTGGACAAATACGGATTTACAGCTGCTTTCGGCGGCGGAAGACGCGATGAGGAAAAATCGCGCGCCAAGGAGCGGATTTTCTCATTCCGCAACAAGAACCACGCCTGGGATCCGAAAAATCAGCGGCCGGAAATGTGGAAGCTGTTCAACACCAGAATCAATAAGGGCGAGAGCATTCGCGTATTCCCGATTTCCAACTGGACGGAAAAGGATATCTGGCAATACATTCGCAGAGAGAACATTGATATTGTTCCCCTCTATTTCGCGAAAGAACGGCCTGTCGTCAACCGTGACGGGCAGATGATTATGGTGGATGATGAGCGGATGAAGCTCCAGCCGGGCGAGAAGATTGAAATGGCAAAGATGCGGTTCCGCACATTAGGCTGCTATCCCCTTACTGGCGGTGCACCGTCAGAAGCAGACACGCTGGATGCAATCATTGAAGAAACGCTTGGTGCGGTATCCTCCGAACGGACAACAAGGGTGATCGACCAGGAAGAAGCGGGAAGCATGGAAAGACGTAAACGGGAGGGCTATTTCTAAGATGAAGAGTCTGCTTAAATTTATTACTTGCGGAAGCGTGGATGACGGTAAATCCACCTTGATTGGACATATGCTTTACGAGGCTAAGCTCTTGTTCGCCGACCAGGAGAGAGCGCTCGAGTTAGACAGCAGGCTGGGAAGCCGCGGCGGCAAAATTGACTACTCCTTGCTTCTCGACGGGCTGCTTGCGGAACGCGAGCAGGGGATTACGATTGATGTGGCTTATCGGTATTTCACGACGGATCACCGTTCGTTCATTGTAGCGGACACGCCGGGGCATGAGGAATACACGCGCAATATGGCCGTAGGCGCCTCTTTTGCCGATCTTGCCGTTATTCTGGTGGACGCAACGAAAGGGATTATTACTCAAACCAAGCGCCATACCCGGATTTGCGCCCTTATGGGGATTAAGCATCTGGTATTGGCGGTAAACAAAATGGATCTGGTGGATTTCGATACGGATAAATTTGACGCAATCAAAGAAGAATTTGCGCGCATCACCACTGAATTCCGGTTCGAGAGCATTCAGGTGATCCCCGTTTCCGCAACGGAAGGGGATAATATTACGACGAAATCGCCAAATACGCCTTGGTACAAAGGTCATGCTTTGCTGCCGTATTTGGAGAGTGTTGAAGTTCATGCAAGCGATGACGTGAAACCATTCATGATGCCTATTCAGCGGGTATGCCGTCCGGACCACACCTTCCGCGGATTCCAAGGCCAGATTGAAGCCGGCAGCATCGCAGTTGGCGACGAATTGATTACTTTGCCTAGCCATGAGAAGGCGAAGGTTAAACGAATCCTAGTAACGGACCAAGACCGAAATTCGGCCCATGCGGGGCAGCCTGTTACGATTCAATTAGACCGGGAAGTCGACGTATCGCGGGGTTGCGTGTTTACGAAGGACGATGAGCTCCAAGAGGCAGACAGCTTTAGCTCCACGATTCTTTGGATGGATGATTCTGTCCTGACGCCGGGCAAAGATGTTCTGGTGAAGGTAGGCACGAAGATTCTTCCCGGCACTGTGACGGGAATTAAACACAAAATTGATATTAATACAGGCAATACGGTTACAGCCGATCATGTAGTGAAGAATGAATTGGCTAGATGCGAATTCTCATTATCGGATAGTATTGTTTTTGACAAGTTTGAAAAAAATAAAAGCATCGGTGGGTTTATACTCATCGATCGCGTAACGAATATGACTTCCGCTTGCGGTGTTATTGACGAAGCTCTTCAAAGCTCTGACAATGTCAACCGGATCGATACCGAAATTACCAGAGAGGTTCGCGCCCAGCAAAAAGGACAGCAGCCTTTAACGATCTGGCTCAAAGGTTCCGGTCTGGACCATTCGGTACTCGCCAAGGAAATCGAGAAACGGCTCGTGGCAAGAGGTTATCATACGATGCTGATTGATAACCGCTCAGGAGAATCTTTACGGCAAATCGTAGCCTATGCCACTTTGCTGAACGATGCGGGACTTCTTGCGATAGTACCTGCAGGTTTTACGAACGACAACGACCAAGCCATTGCGCAAGATATCATTGGTCAAGCTTTCCTGCCAATCGAGGTTGCTGCAAATTCTTCCATCGAAGAAGCGGCCAAAGATACCGTGAAGCGTGTCGTGAAGGCTCTCATTCAAGACAGTTATTCCATATAAAAATAAAAAGGAGCGCTGTTAAAGCAGTGCTCCTTTTTATTTAGCTATAACCTTGTTGAACTTTGAAATTTGGCATGCTAAAATTATAATTTTTTATGCGCGATTAGCGGAAAAGAAAAGGAGGGGGAACATGAGTACAGACACGGTGGTTACGCATGATTTACTCCGTATAAGTCGGTAAGTATCCATTCCACTTATACGGAGTAAATGAAGGTCGATGGATATGTGCCGACTTTTTATAAAGAAGCAAGTTGTTTATAAAAAGGAGGAACTTACCATGTCAATGATTCATGTACAAAACCTGACATTTTCATATCCCAGCAGCTTTGATCCTATTTTTGATGACGTTAGTTTTCAAATCGACACGGATTGGAAGCTTGGTTTTATTGGCCGCAACGGTCGAGGCAAGACAACTTTTTTCAATCTGTTATTAGGGAAATACGAATACAGCGGTAATATTGTCTCGTCGGTAGAATTTAATTATTTTCCGTATCCGGTCTCGGACAAAAGCAGACTCACCTACGAAATATTGGAAGAGATTTGTCCTCAAGCAGAGGATTGGCAATTTCTTCGGGAAATATCTTATTTGGAAGTCGATGCTGAAGTGATGTACAGACCGTTCGAAACGTTATCGAATGGGGAACAAACGAAGGTGTTGCTGGCTGCGCTTTTCTTGAACGAAGGGCAATTTCTATTAATCGACGAACCGACCAATCATTTGGATACCCATGCAAGGAAGATGGTTGCCAAATATTTAAAAAGGAAAAAAGGGTTCATTTTAATTTCGCATGATAGAAAGTTTTTGGATGGCTGCGTAGATCATATCTTATCCATAAACAGAGCCGATATAGAGGTTCAAAGCGGTAATTATTCCTCTTGGAAGCTGAATTTCGATAGACAGCAGGAACATGAGGAAAAAACGAATGAGCGTTTACAGAAAGACATTGGAAGGCTGCAGCAATCTTCCAAGCGTTCAGCTAATTGGTCCAATCAAGTGGAAGCCTCCAAAAATGGCACAACGAATTCGGGGTCTAAGTTGGACAAGGGCTTTGTAGGACATAAAGCCGCAAAAATGATGAAACGCGCAAAGAGCCTGGAAGCAAGGCAAAATAAAGCAATCGAAGAGAAGTCTACGCTGCTTAAAAACGTGGAAAAAACGGAGTCTTTGCAATTAGAACCTCTAGAATACAAATCAAAAGAACTGATGCAGTTATCGGACGTGTCCGTCATGTATGATGGTGAATTCGTGAATAAGCCATTAAGTTTTAAGGTGGAAGCGGGAGACCGGATCGTGCTTGATGGCAAAAACGGCAGTGGAAAGAGTAGTATTCTAAAATTAATTCTAGGGGAGCCACTGCGGCATACGGGCACAGTGAACGTTAGCTCCAGCCTCGTCATTTCGTATGTACAGCAGGATACCTCTCATTTAAAGGGAAAGCTGTCCGACTTTATTGAAGAACATCAGATTGACGAACCGATCTTTAAATCCGTTCTGCGTAAGATGGACTTTGACCGGATCCAGTTCGAAAAAGATATATCCCACTATTCCGGCGGCCAGAAGAAAAAGCTGCTTATCGCTAAAAGCTTATGCGAGAGAGCCCATTTGTATATTTGGGATGAGCCGCTAAACTTTATCGATGTTTATTCACGCATGCAAATAGAAGAGCTTATTAAAAGCTTTAATCCAACCATGATTTTTGTTGAGCATGACCGGATCTTCCAAGAGGAAATTGCAACGAAAACGGTAGCCCTATAGTTATGCCTTTAACTTAACGATTGCCTTGAGACCACAAGACAGCTGCCGACCATTTATCGGCAGCTGTCTTTCGTTTAACGGGATAGAGCAGAGCACACTACTTGCTTACCTTAGGCAGCCGAATGAAGACGCGAGTCCCCTGGCCGACTTCGCTCTCAATCCGTAAGGATGCAAGGCTTCCGAACAGATGCTCCAGCCGCCTCTTCGTATTGCTAAGGCCGATGTGTCTCAGCCCGGGGCTGCTCTTTTTCTCATGCGATTCCCAAATCCTCTGCAGCCGCTCCGGCTCGATGCCTATTCCATCGTCCTCGATGGTGATCATAAGTTGGCTCTCGGATTCACAAGCGGCAATACGAATGGTGCCGGGCTCGTCCTTTGGGCATATGCCGTGGAAAATGGCGTTTTCGACAAACGGCTGAATCAGTATGCGCGGTACAAGATAGTGAAGCTGCTCATCTTCCAGCGCCCACTCCACCTTAAACATATCTGCGTACCGGTACGATTGAATATCTATGTAATCTCTTAACAGCGCGACTTCGTTACGGAGCGGGACAAGCGAATCGTCTCCGCCCGTTTTCACCGCGTCCTGAAGCACGCGAATAAAAGCGGAGACCATACGGACGATGTCCTCATTCCCTTGTTTTTGGGCCATGTAAATAACGGCATTCAGCGTGTTGTAAACAAAATGCGGATTAAGCTGCGACATCAGCAGCTCCATTTGAAGCTCGCGCTTGTCTTTTTCGTGCTGGATGGACTCCTCGATATGAGTTTTGAGCTGGCTTGTCATCCGGTTGAACCCGTTCCCTAGCTTTTCCATCTCGTCTCCGGTATCGATCTGCACGGACACCTGCAAATTACCGCTCGATACCGCATTCATCGCATTATACAGCCGCATGACCGGACGGGTAATGCGGAGGATGGCCGGAATCATCAGGGCAAGGATAAGCGAGGTGCTGACAAGCGTGAAGAAGCCGAGCAGGTACAAGACGATCTTGGCGCGGTCGAACAACGATGCCTGCGAGATGAAGGAGGCCAGCCGCCATCCGGATGTTTCGAACCGGTCGACAAGCAGGTAGCCGTTGTTCACGCGGTATGCGCCTTCCGTGCCCGTACCGTCATCTAGATCTTGAACGAGACGGGCTATTGCCTGCTCGCCGTCATTCGGCTTCACATAGAGCGCGTCCCCCGATTCGCTAAGCCAGGTTAAGTTGCCGAAAGGACTGAAGTCGAGCAGCGACTGAAAATGGCTGTAGTCGAGATTAACGATGAATTTACCAATCGTCTGTCCGGGCTTCTCGATATCCCGTACCGTCACGACATAGCTAATGATGGTCGTCTCGGATGACGGTTTCTGGTCGGCAAGCATACGGTGGGGCTCGGTGAAGCCGTACTCGGTTCCGGATCGGACGAAATTTAAGTACCACGGTTCCTTCAAGCGTTCGCTGAAATAGCTGTCGTTGCCGGCTGCGTTCCAGAACACTCGTCCGTCCGGCAGCACAAGCGCATAGCTCGCCACCTCCTTGCGGAGGCCCTTGTAGCCGTCGACGAACTTGAACGTACTCTGCAAAGCCTTGAACTGATCAAACGTATCGAGCTGATCGTACGTTTTATAGAACTCCTGCAGCTGTTCGGCAATGATAAGCGTTAACGTAAATTTCGAAATATCATCGGACATGTAGTCGAGCTGCCGTACCGTCTGGCTCAGCTTCGCTTTGTCCTCCTGCATCATTTGGTCGATCAGGATATGATTATAGTAATAGTAGGTAAAGGCTATGGACAGCAGAAAACTGACGGCGGCAACGATAACGATTCTCCAGAAAATGACGGTGCGAAGCCTGGTCATCGGGCCTGCTCCTTAGCACGGAACTGATGGGGGAGAACGCCGGTCAGCCGCTTGAACACCTGACTGAAATGCTGGGGGGAACGATAGCCGACCCGAGCGGACACTTCAGCCATTTTGGCGTCCTCGCGCATAAGAATGATTTTAGCCTGCTTAATTCGGTATTCGGTCAAGTAGTCAAGAAAGGTGCGGTTGAGCTCCCGCTTAAATAGCTCATGCAAATACCTAACGCTAATGCCGGTTGCGGCAGCGGCATCCTCGACCCCGATCTCATCCTGGAAGTGAGCATGAAGGTAACGTATGGCCTGCAGGAGCTTCGGGGACAGACGTTTACGTGCAGTTGATCCCTGCTCGTTCAGCTCGCCGAAAGCATGAAGGAACCGGTTGCGTATATCGGTTACGTGATACAGGGGACCGAACGTTATTGGATCCAGTGGATCCGCCTCGGGAAGTCCCGCTGCAGCAAGCCGTTCGCGATACAGGGTTGTCAGCGCGCGGATGGCTTCGTACAAACCGTTCAAGTTCCATTCCGGCTGCGTGAAACTGTCGAACCATTCGTTGATAACGCTTTCAAAACTGCCGTAATCCTCTTGTGCGATACAGGCCGCCAACGTCTCAAGCCACCGGCGGCTGCCATCCATATTCGCAGGTGCCATACGGATTGGCAGGGGAAGATCATGCGCGCATGCCAGAGTATTGCGTCCGGAAAACACGGTGTGTCGCGCGGCTTCTTCCAGCTTGCGTATCAACGCGGGCAAATGCGCCGCATCGGCGTATTCGAGAGCGAAATAGAAAGAGACGGTATAACCAAGCCGGCCATCGAACTCCCGCTGCGCAGTCGAGGCGATTCTATGAAAAGCTTCACGCTGCACGGAGACGCTTTTATCGCGCTGTTCAAACAATGCAACCAGCCTGCCGGGTCCATGCGCGAATTCCCCGACTAATTCCCAGTCGGCGGTTGTCTCCGCATGCTTAAAGCCTTCCGTCCATCCTATTGTCCCGCTGGCATCGGGCGACGCTGTGACGGATGGAATTGTCGTGAACGGCACATCTGCTTGCAGGAGCAGCGCGCATAGCGGCGGACGCGCGATATGAGCGCCATGCTTGGCAGGCTGACTGCTGGCGAAAAACGCTTCCTTCAGTTGTTCGGATCGGGAGAGCTTGCGCTGCCGCTCGTTCATTTCCCAAGCTAGCTTTGCTTTCGCAAGTTCCTGCATAAGCTTGTCTCGATTAACCTCGTGCTTAACAAGGTAGCTCGACACGCAACCGAGCGATATCGCCTGACGGGCATAATTAAAATCCTCGTATGCGCTCATTACGATGAAGTTGACGCCCCAGCCGCGTTCGGCTACCGCCCGAATGAGCTCAAGTCCATCCATAACCGGCATGCGGATATCCACGATCATGATTTGGGGACGATGCTCTTCGCAGAGACGCAGCGCGCTTCGGCCGTTTGTTGCCGCGGCTGCGATCTCATATCCATTCTCTTCCCATGGTATTAGCGTTCGTATATGCTCCAGGGCAATGCGTTCATCATCCACCAATATGATCTTCATCGAAGGGAGCCTCCCATGTCCATATTTGAATCCATTATACTCTACGTAATAAGGGCGGTGAAGCAAAGTGCAGAATCCCGACCAAAAATGCAGTTTTGTTATGTTTACGCTTTCATAGGCACTTGTATATGATGAGAGCGTAACCAAAAACCTAAGGGAGGATTTGGGATGCGTCGTTCGAAATGGGGAAGAGGAATCGCGCAGGCAATGACCGCTTTGACTCTTGTTAGTTTGCTAGCCGCATGTTCAGGCGGAAGCGGCGGCAATAGCGGAGGCAACAGCGGCGGAAACGTCAAAACGAGCACACCGGCGGCAGAAACAGAGAATAACGGTGCTGCAGAGGACGGAGGCAATAAGGAGCTTAAAGGGGAGTTCGTGCTCTGGACTTGGGAGCCGGAGCATCCGACGGCGCTGGCGGCTTTTAACGAGAAATATCCGGGGATCAAGGTGAAGAGAGTGCAGGTCGAAGCGGCCGATGTTCCGAAGAAGCTGCAGACGACGATCGCCTCGGGCGGCGAGCTGCCGGACGTTATCCGGATCGAGCGCGGGCAGAAGGCAAAGATCTTCAGCATGGATATTTTGCAAGATTTAGAGGCCGACCCTTATAATGCGGACCGCAACGTGTTATTCGAGTATGACGCTCCGGCATTCTCCATGAATGACCATCTGGTCGCTATTCCGGATGATATGAGCGTTGCCGGCGTTGCCTACATCAAGTCGCTCGCCAAGGAGTATCTGGGTACGGACAATCCCGAAGAGATGGAAGCGATGCTGCCGGACTGGGATGCATTTATCGCCAAAGGCGCAGAGGTGCTCGACAAGAGCGGCGGTAAGGTCATGATGTTCCCAAGCCTTGGCGGTGTCTACGATATTCTGAAGGGTCAGCGGGATCAGCCGTACTTCGAGGGCAACAAGTTAAACGTTCAGCTGCTTCAAAGCATCGTAACGCGGCTTGTCCAGTTCCGCGATGCGGGCATTGTAGACAAGCTCGACCAATGGACGCCGGCCTGGAACGCCTCGTTTGGCGGCGATAAATACATGTTTACGCCAAGCCCGGTCTGGATGCCGCAATACGTCATCGGACCAAACGACAAGAAGCCTGACCGGTGGGCGCTGATGGTAGCTCCGGATGGCGGTTATATCCGTGGCGGTTCGTCGCACGGCATTCCGAAAGGCGCCAAGAACGCCGAGCTGGCTTGGAAATGGATCGAGTTTACTTCGATGTCGCAGGCAGGCGCGGAAGCGCAGAAGAAGGACGGCGTATTTACCCATTACAAAGAGGCTTATCAGAATAAACAATTCTCGAATTGGACGTGGGAGAATTTCGGCACACAGGATATTGGGGAGAAGTTCTTCGTGGACATCTCCGGGGTAACGACCGACGTTGCCGAGAACGTGAACGACCAAGTGCTTGACGAAGCGATGAGCATCGTGCTGCAGACTCTCTCGAAGGATAAAAGCTTCGGCGTGGAGCAGGCGATGGACCGGATTCAAAAAGAGCTGAAGGCGAAAGTGCCGGACGTTACGTTCGGTTAACGGCGAGCCACGATGACGAAGAGACGCTGGGAGCGGCCGGGCGGCCGCTCTTTGCGCTTTCCTTGACCTTATAACGATCGGAGTGGGAATAATGGATGTGGTGAAGCGAAAATGGGCGCCGTATCTTTTTCTGTCACCGTATATGCTGTTTTACGCGGCCTTTGGCCTGATTCCAATCCTGTTTTCGTTCTACGTGAGTCTGACGAGCTGGAACGGGATCGGGAAAAAAACGTTCGTTGGGCTGGACAACTATGCTTTTCTGTTTAATCCCGACTCATATTTTTTCACCTCGGTCGGGAATACGCTGCTGTTCGTGGCCGTATCGCTGCCGCTTCAAATGGCCTTTGGCCTAGCGATTGCTTCGCTGCTCTACAGCAAATTCGTCAAGTGGAAAGCCTTTTTCCAGCTCGTCAACTTCCTGCCGTACATCGTCACGCCGGTTGCGGTCGGCCTCATGTTCAACCTGCTGTTCGATTGGCAGGCCGGCTTCGTCAACAAGCTGCTGCTCGAATTCGGTCTCATCGACGAAGGGATCTATTGGCTTGGCGAACCGATGTATGCCCGTATCGTCATTATTCTGATGCTGTTTTGGAAGGGCTTTGGCTACACGATGATTTTTTATCTGGCAGGACTTGCCAACATATCGAAGGATTTGCACGAGGCGGCTGCCGTCGACGGCGCAACCGGCATGAAATCGTTCTGGACCATAACGCTGCCCTTGCTTCGACCGGTCACAACCTTCGTGGCCATTACGGGAATTATCGGCGGCTTTCAATTGCTCGAGGAGCCGATGCTGCTGCTAGGCGGCGCGGGAATGGGCTCGGCGTCTGCCGTTATCGGCGGACCGGAACGATGCTGCCTGACGACCGTCTGGAATATGTATGACACGGCATTCGGCAGCACAACTCGTTACGGACTAGGCGCGGCGATCGCTTACGGACTTTGCGTCATTATTGCCGTGTTCTCGTTTGTTGGCACCAAGTTTTACAGGGAGGAATCCTAAATGAGTACACGATCGCGTACGGTTACTGCGACGGTCGGTATCGCGCTGCTGTCGATTGTCGCCTTGCTGCCGTTTTACATTATGATTGTTATGGGCACTTACAAGAACGAAGACCTTTTTACGAAGATCGTCCTTTATCCTGGCAACTACCTTGCGGAAAACTTCAAGACGGTTGCGGCGAGCCGGTTCGATCTGGCCTACTGGAATAGTTTTGTCGTCTCGGCTGCCAGCACGCTCCTGTCGGTGTTCGTCAGCGCGCTTGCCGGGTTTGCGTTCGCGAAATACGATTTTAAGTTCAAATCGAAAATTTTCGGAGCTGTTCTGCTGACGATGATGATCCCTGGCCAGCTAGGCCTGGTCGCGTACGTGATCGAGATGCGTTATCTCAACCTTTCCGATACGCTGATGCCGCTTATCCTGCCTTGGGTGGCAAACGCGTTTGGCGTGTACTGGATGACGCAGTTCATTCGCGGCGCCGTACCGGTCGAGGTGATCGAGAGCGCGCGCATCGACGGCTGCTCGGATCTCGGAATCTTTTTCAGGATCGTGCTGTCCTTTATTTATCCGGCATTAACAACGCTTTCCCTGCTGGTCTTCCTCTGGTCGTGGAATAATTACCTGCTGCCGTTAATCGTCATAAACAAGCCGGAGATGTACACGATCCCGCTAGGCATCACGACGCTAGGCTCCGCGTACAGAACCGATCTTGCGGCGCAAATCCTTGGACTGTCGATCGGAACGCTGCCGGTGCTCGTCTTATTCGCAATTGGTTCGAAAAGCTTCATTCGGGGGCTGACCGCCGGATCGGTAAAAGGATAAACGCTGAATAAAAAAACGAGCCAATGGAATTTGAATTCCATTGGCTCGTTTATGTTTTATTTCACGATTGCCGTCCGCCCGATGGCGTCCAATCGTTTCTTTGCTTCCTCGTAGACGTCGCTTGGTAGCGGGCCAAGCTCGGCATAACGGAGATTTTCAGCCAAGTGGGAGGGATTCTTGGTGCCCACGATCGTTGTCGTCATGGAAGGATGGGATAGGGTAAAGCGCAGCAGGAATCCGGTCCTCTGCTCGCCATGTTCCAAGAGGTCGTCCAGCTTCGCTTGCTCCCAGGCGCTCCAGCGTTCCTCCGAACCCCGCCCGATACCCGGTTCGCCTTGTCCCACGCCGCCGCGGACAATGATGCCGGCTCCGGTGTCCGCGGCTTTTGTTACCCAATCCTCGTGTTCTCGTTCCAGAGCGGAGTAGGGCAGCTGGAACGTATCGAATGCTCCCCAGTCCACGAAGGCCGGAAGATTCGGAAGGTAAGAGGAAACGCCGATGTAACGGGCTTTGCCGCTAGCTTGAATTTCCTTCAGGACATCGACCAGCGCGCCTTCTTCGGCTTGCTGCACCGTAGGTCCATGAAGCTGCAAGACGTCGACATAGTCGGTTTTCATGCGCTTTAAGCTTGTATCGATATTATGAAGCAGATTATCTCGCGTCCAAATATGGGATGTCTCGTCATGATCGCCGCGGTTCGTGACGCAGCAGCCGCATTTTGTCACCAGAATAAACTCGCTCCTGCGGTGGCTGATGAAGCGGCCGATTAATTCTTCGCTGCGGCCGTAATCGTAAGAGGTGTCGATCAGATTGATACCCGCATCGAGCACGGTATTCAAGATGAGGCCCGCATCGGCATCCTCGACCGGTCTTCCGTTCCATACGCGGGGTCCGCGTATTTCCATGGCGCCGTAGCTTAATTTCGTAACCTGCAAACCGGTACGGCCTAATATCGCTTTATCCATCAATTAAGCTCCTTTTTATTCCTATATTACCTTATAACCGGACATCGCTGGAAGGGCCGTTATTTTCACTCTTGCGCGCTTCTTCGAGCTCCTGCTCCCATGTCAAATGGCGATATGGCACGGCAGCTTTGTCAGTGTCGAACCATTGAATGAAGTCCTGCCACATGGCGGTCGTCCATGCTGCATCGATTTGCGCCGTCGTATAGGTTCTGCTGTTCAAGCGGGCAAAGCCAAACACGTCGCGGACCTGCGATTTTTCCGCATGGGTAGCCGTCAGCTCCGCCAAATGGGCAGGGATGAAGATGACGCCTGCCGGCGTGCCAAGCACAACGTCGCCGGGGAGGCAGACGGCCCGGCCAATGCGGGCGGGAACGTTCATGCCGACCATCGTGACATCTGCTATTGCGGTTGGGTCGCTGCCCCGATAGAAAACATTAATGTTTTCGATTTGCTGAACCTGCTGATTGTCGCGTATACCGCCCCATATAACGGCGCCTCCTGTCTTCGTGCGGGTTGAGATAGCCGTGGACAGGTTGCCTCCCACGTAGGTGCCTTGATAGATTTTATCGAACATATCGATGACGGCGACATCCTCTTCCTCCAGCGAATCGATTACCCATTGGTTAAAAAAGCCTCTGCGATCCTCTTGCTCATGGCCGTAATTGAGCAGCGTATCATGCAGATCCGGACGTTTCGGCACCATAACGGCCGTAACCGCACGGCCAACCATCACCTTGTTCGGGTGAATGATTTTGAAATCGCCCTCGAATTGATAATGATATCCTCTCGACCAGAGGGGGCCCCAAGCCTCCTCGAGCGTGATCCTGCCTAGTCGGGCAAGAACGCTGGACGGCACTTTGGGACGGCCGTCGGGAAAGCGCTCGCCTTGCCATAGCGGCGATAACTGAATGGTATCTTCGGCATTATTAAATTTCATATCGGACACCTCGCTTTATTTTTTGTCTTGCTGCTTAGCTCCATAGCCGGTCGTTGGACCAGTAGCCGTTCCATTCGTCGGTAGGGAGCCAAAGCCCTGGAATTTCAGGATGCAGATGCTGAGCGATAACCTCGTCGTTAAGCGCTTCGATGCCAAGGCCCGGCGCATCGGGCACATGAATGAAGCCGTTCTGGACAAGCGGCTTTGGCAACTTGCTGACGATCAGATCGTCCCACCAATCGACATCGACGGAATGGTATTCGAGCGCCAGGAAGTTTTCCGTGGCGGCTGCGGCATGCACGGCTGCGAGGCAGGCGATAGGGCTCTCCGCCATATGAATGGCCATCGCGACGCCGTATTCCTGGGCCATGTCGCCGATTTTTTTCGTTTCCAGAATACCGCCCGTCGTCAGCACGTCGGGATGGATGACGGATACGCCGCCGGATTCCAGAAGCGGCTTGAAGTTCTCCTTGAGATAGATGTCCTCTCCGGTGCAGACCGGAGTTGTCACCGCGCTTGCGAGCTGGGCATATTGATTCGTGTATTGCCACGGAATCATGTCTTCCATCCAAGCCAGGTTGTACTTTTCGATGCGGCGGCCCAGCTTGATGCAATCCTGCAAGCCGATATGCCCGAAATGGTCTACGGCAAGAGGTACCTCGTAGCCGACGACCATGCGAACGTCGGCTACGTATTGCTCCAGCATGTCGAGACCTTTCTCCGTCACATGGATGCCCGTAAACGGATGTGCGATGTTATAAATATCGTAGTGGCGGCTGCGAATTTCCCGCAGCTGGTGCTCGGAGAGGTTCGAATGCTTTCGGGAATACCAGGCTTTGGACAACGCTTTCATATCCTCCAGGAAGCCAAGAGGGGCACTTAACGTTCCGGGCTCGTTAATAATCTGATTGATGCCCAGATCCATCTTAAGGAAGGTGTAGCCCTGCTCCATTCTTTTTTGCAGCGCCAGGCCCATAGCTTTACCCGTATCTTTACCGTCAACGTCGGTGTCGCAATACATGCGGATTTTGTCGCGGAATTTGCCGCCAAGCATTTGATAGATGGGCATGCCGTAAGCTTTGCCGGCAATATCCCAGAGGGCGATCTCGATGCCGCTTACGCCGCCGCCTTGCCGGGAATGTCCGCCGAATTGCTTGATTCTGCGGAACAGCTTGTCGATATTGCACGGATTTTCGCCCAGCAGCCTGCTTTTGAGCTGAAGGGCAAACTGTTTGTCGGCGCCGTCGCGCACTTCCCCGAAGCCAACGATGCCTTGGTTCGTGAACACCTTGATCAGGCTGCAGTGCATGGGAGCGCCTGCGATATCGGCAAAGCGAATGTCGGTAATGCGAAGCTCCGAAGGCTTGGAGTAGGTGTTGACGTGAGCTAACGTGCTATCATAGGTTTCCTGTTGAGTCATGGGCAATGCTCCTTTGCGGGAATATGGGTATTGGGCAGATTACATCAACATGCCGGCACCATCCATGCGGATGGTCGAGCCGGTCATAAACGAACTTTCGTCTGAGGCGACGTAGCAGACGAGCGAAGCGATATCCTCAGGCAGTCCGACGCGTCCAAGCGGAAACTTTTTGCGGTTGGGTTCCTTATGAGACGCCTTGAACTTGCCCACGTCGACCGCGCCGGGAGCGATCGTATTGACCGTTATGCCATAACGCGCCAGTTCAATGGCGCTTTCCCTCCCGAGCATTTTGATGCCGCCTTTCGACATGCAGTAGACCACGTCGAAGTCGGTAGGTCTTTTGCCATGCACGGAGGAAATATTAATAATGCGGCCGAAATGCCGTTCCTTCATATAAGGGATAACCGCCTGCATGCATTGCCAGTATCCTTTAAGGTTGATGTTCATGACGCGGTCGTATAGCTCCTCCGTATAATCGAACCAGTTAAGATTAAGCTGCAGCGCGGCATTGTTGACCAGAATGTCGATGCCGCCAAGCTCAGCCGCGGCCGTATCGACCATGCGCACGATCTGCTCCCGTTCCGCGACGTCGGCTTGAACGGTTATGCAATTGCCGCCAAACTCCTCGATCTGGTGCTGCGTATCCTTGGCTCCGGCATCGCTGGAATTGTAGTGAATGGCCACCTTCGCGCCGCGCCTTGCCAGCTCCAAGGCGATACCCTTGCCGATGCCCGTTCCCGCGCCGGTGACAAGTGCCGATTTTCCTGTCAAGCTGTGGCTCATGACGTTCGCGTCTCCTCCCCGGCCGGCTTGTTCATGCGATGATCCATGTAATGCAGGAGAAAACCGCCGTCCAGCCGTATATCGGCGCCGTTCAAATAGCCGGCTTCCTCTCCGGCCAGGAAGAAGGCAAGCTCGGCCAGATCTTTAGCCGTCCCAAGCTTTCCGCCAGGCACCTTGTAACGGTAATCGTCGTAAAGTCCGGACACCGGGCTTTGAAACGTCGTGTCCGAACCCTCGACAGGGCCCATCTCAATTACATTGACTCGGATGCCTGATCGGCCGAGAAACAAGGCCGCTTCATGAGCAAGCATCTTCACCGATCCTTGAGAGATGCTGTAAGCGAAGGACGATCCGGCAGGCTTCTCGTTATGAATGGAGCTGACGAAGATCATGCTTCCGAAGCCTCTTACCGCCATCCGTTTGCCTAGCGCTTGGGTACAGAAGAAGGCCGATTTGGCATTTTTCCGCATGATTTCGACAAACTCCGTTTCTTCGCAGCTTTCGACAGAGGCGGGACTTATCGCACAGCAATTGTGAATCATGACGTCGACTGGGCCAAGCAGCTTCTCGGCTTGATCCAGCATTGTTGATATGTCGCCGCTGCTGCTAAGATCGGCATGGGTAACAAGCAGGTTTGAGCCTGCGGCGGTGCAGCTAACGATCATGTTGTCCCATTCTTTATCCTCACGTGAACTATTCAGAATGAGATTCGCGCCATCTTGACTAAACCGTGCGATAAGTACCTCGGCGGACCAGCTGTCGGCATCCGCGATAAAGACCACTTTCCTCTTCAAATCATGTACACCCCCTCATGAATACTGGACTCTTTTCGGCAGGCGATTTGCTTTACATGACCATCTTACCGACCGATTGAAGCGAAAAGCCATGCCGCAAAATTATGATTTTGTTTGTTTTTTTACGGTTGATTCAGCTTGAAAAAAGTGGGAAATTTTCATCTTGACTTTCCCGTCCGAAGCGACTAGCATCGAATTATCGATTATCGATAATCCGTACCAAATCTCAAGGTGGTGAGAGCCCGTGTCCATCGAAACAGCCAGTTCAGAGCAAAGTCCAATCTCTCTTAGCGAGCATGTCTATATCGCCTTAAAGAAAAAAATTATGAAAGGTGAACTGCTGCCCGGACACCGCATTATCGTTTTGGATATCGCCAAACAATTCAACGTCAGCCAAGCTCCCGTCAGGGAGGCGCTCGAGAGGCTGAAGCAGGAAGGTCTCATTGTCGGCAAAATGAATAAAGGCTCGGCCGTTTCCGAAATTACGGCCCAGGAGATACGGGACATTTACGAGCTCCGGCAAATGGTTGAGGGCGAGGCGCTTCGCAGAGCGATGAAGGTGCTGGATGAGAAGGATATCGCTTACCTGGAAAGCGTTATTGCCGGCATGCGGGATGCGATCGACAAGGACGATCCTTACCGGCTGGTCGAGCTGGATATGCTCTTTCACGGTTATTTTTATTTGAGGAGTGGCAATGCTCTTCTCTACGACATTTGGAACAGCATCAAAACGAAAGTTATGCGTTTCATTACGGTAACGAACAAGGATCATCCCGGCCATACGCTTTCTGACTCCCATACCGAAATTCTGGATCTCATTAAATCGGGCGACGTTGATCAGACGGAAACGAAGCTGATAAGGGGACTCGATTTCTATAAAAACTATATCGGAGAGTAGCCCTTCAGCCGCATTCTTTTATTCATCCTTTCTCAAGAGAGGAGTGCCGATTATGAAGCAAGGGGTTATGGATCGAGCTCAGACGCTAAACGACCTGCTTCCCGGCGGCAGCTTTGAAGCCGGAGAAATGAAGAGGAGGCTGGATGAGTGCGGGCTTCACGCTTATTACTCTTATCCGGCTCTAGCCCTGTTTGGCGTTAGCCTCCCGGAGGCGGATTTATGGTCCCGAAGATACGCCGTGGATGAACTCTATGCGGTCATCAAGCGCCATGGACCGGACAACACCGCTATTTTGCCAGATGACAAGGGAAATGTCGGAGTTCTATTCTCCTGGGACGACCGCGAATCCATCATGAAGTTATACGGCAGCATCTGCAAGCAAGAGCATAGCTTTAACCCTCAATTGATCTCGCTAGGCATCAGCAATCCTACTTCGCAATTATCAAGTCTGCATCATGGATACGAACAAGCCCTCTTCGCCATGAAACACCGATTCTATCAAAACCATTCGCAGCCCATTTACTACAGCAGTATTCCCGAGTATGCAACGGACGCCGAATATCCCCGGGATAAGGAAGACGAGCTTCTGCGTCTCTTGACTAACGATTCCATTACCGAACAATCAACCCGGCAAGCGGTAGAGAACTTCTACCGGCAGCTCACTCGCACCGGTCCTCTGCCGGTCAAGAAAGTCGTTGACGCGACGCTTCAACTACTGGTCAGCCTGCAGCTTCGGGTCAAATATGAGCTTGGACAGTCCCATTTATGCAACACGCCCGATATGACGGCGCTTATGCAGCTGAATACGCTGGAAGAAATGACGGATGCCGTTTGCCAGGCGATAAAAGGAATGGGAGGAACGCCTTGCAGCGCCGACAGCCTAAATCGCAACCTAATTAAGAAAGCGGTTACATTGATGGAGGAGGAATACGATAAGGCATCCTTGCATTACGTCGCCGATAAAGTATTTATTACTCCCGCCTATTTAAGCTTTCTATTCAAATCGAAAATGGGAGTCACGTTTATCGAGCATCTGACCCGCATCCGAATAACCCATGCCAAAAAACTGCTCAAGCAGACTCATCTGCGAAACTATGAAGTCGCCGAGCGTGTCGGCTACCAGGACTCTCGTTATTTCAGTCAAATTTTCAAAAAGAAGGTAGGTTTGTCGCCAAGCGAATTCCGAGATGCAAATTAACCAGCTATCCATCATCTCATTGGGGGTTATTTACGATAATGAAGGAGTGTACAAGGTTATGAAACTAGCCGAGTTTTTCACTTCCCATCCGAACCAGCTATGGCATCTGGCGAAGCAGATGGGCGTCGATTACGCCGTTGGCCCGCTGCCGAAGGAAGATAACGGCATGAAGCCTTGGGATTATATGAACCTGCTGCACATGAAGCAGCGTTACGAGAATCACGGAATCCAGCTGCTCGTTATTGAATCGGCACCGCCAACCAATAAGATTAAGCTTGGCTTGCCGGGACGAGACGAAGAAATTGAATGGATGGGCCAGCTCATATCGAATATGGGCGCTCTTGGCATCCCGGTCTTATGCTACAATTTCATGGCGCAGTTCAATTGGTTCCGCACGTCGACAACGACGCGTACGCGCGGCGGAGCGCTTGTGTCGAGCTACGATCATTCCTTGATGCAAAGCGCGCCGCTTACGGAAGCGGGGATCGTAACGGAGGATCAATTATGGAACAACCTGCGATATTACTTGGAGAGAATTGTGCCGATTGCCGAGAAGGCGAAGGTCAAGCTGGCTTTGCATCCCGACGATCCACCTATAAGCCCGATTCGCGGCGTATCGCGCATTCTCCGGAATAGCGAGGCTTTGCAGCGCGCCATTGATCTCGTGCCAAGCGAATACAGCGGAATTACGTTATGCCAAGGCACGCTTGCGACCGCTGGCGAGCATATCCCGGATGTCATCCGCCATTTTGCGAATCGGAACAAGTTGTTTTTTGTGCATTTCCGCGACGTCGTGGGCACGCCGGACAAATTCCAGGAGACGTTCCACGATGACGGCAAGACCGATATGTACGAAGCGATGAAAGTGTATTACGAGGTTGGATTCGACGGACCGGCAAGACCGGACCATGTTCCGACAATGGAAGGGGAGGACAATGCGAATCCCGGCTACGAAACGCTTGGACGACTGTATGGCGTAGGGTACATTAAAGGGTTGATGGAGGCGGCCACGGCGGAACGAAGGGCGCTTGCGGGGAATCTGAACGGATAAGCAGGTTTGATAGGGAAGAAGCTATGCAAGCTGCGGCTGCATAGCTTTTTTGTGTTCGAAAGAGCTTTTTAAGGTCGCTTAAGAGTGTAAAAAAACAAACCAATTCATAAATCTATCGCATGTACACATGTAAGCGATTTCAATAGAATGAGCCTTATAGATGCTGTGAGGGGGGATGAACATGAAATGAAGGCTGAAGCTATGAATAAGCCGGCAACGGCAACAAAGCTGCGCTTGACGAAGAAGCTCAAAGGAACCAACGATAACAATCTGGCAGGCTACATATTCATTTCACCTTGGTTAATAGGCTTTTTATTGCTTACCGCATGGCCAATCATCCAGTCTTTTTATTTGTCCTTTACGGAGTATTCGCTGCTCGAGGCTCCGACCTGGACCGGTACGGATAACTACGCCAACATTTTCACTAACGATAACGATTTCAAGACATCGCTGAAAGTCACCTTTATCTTCGTGTTGTTTTCCGTCCCGCTGAAGCTTTTCTTTTCCTTAATGGTCGCGATGATGCTGAATAAAAATGTGAAGGGCATGAATCTGTACCGGACGGCCATCTATTTCCCTTCTCTCATTGGCGGTAGTATTGCCGTAGCGGCGCTGTGGCGCAACATGTTTAATCTGAACGGTTATTTCAATCATGTGCTTTCCTGGTTCGGCATTCAAGGCGTCGGATGGATAACGAATCCGCATACCTCGCTTGGGACTCTTATTCTGCTGAATACATGGCAATTCGGCTCTACGATGGTTATCTTCCTGGCCGGGCTGAAGCAGATTCCGGGCGAGCTTTACGAATCGGCGTCGGTTGACGGCGCATCGAAGCTGAGAAAGTTTTTCCACATCACGCTTCCGATGCTGTCGCCGGTCATGTTTTTCAACTTGGTGCTTGGCATTATCGGTTCCTTCCAAATGTTCACCTCCGCGTTTATCGTTACGCAGGGCGGCCCGATCAATTCGACGTATATGTACGCCCTGTTCCTCTACGAGAAAGCGTTTAAGCATTATCAAATGGGATATGCCTCGGCGCTTGCCTGGATTCTGCTCGTAATCGTGGCGCTGATGACCGCCATTAACTTCCTGGTATCGCGCTACTGGGTATTTTACGAGACGGACGGAGGGAAGCAAAAGTGAACAAAGCGCTTAAGAATCATAAGGTTGCCAGCCATCTGCTGCTGATTGCGTTCTCTCTCCTGATGCTTTACCCGGTTATCTGGTGGGTGGGCGCTTCGCTCAAAACGACGGCCGAGATGAGCTCGCCATCTATCTGGCCCTCAACGCCGATATGGGAAAATTACACCAAGGGCTGGCAATTCTCCCCTGAATTTACGTTTGGACGTTTCTTCGGAAATACGCTGCTTATGGAGTTCTGGAACGTGCTGGGAGGCGTTCTTACAAGCGCGATCGTCGCTTACGGCTTTGCCCGTCTGAACTTTAAGTTTCGCGGTGCGTTATTCTCGATCCTATTGCTTACGATGATGCTGCCGGGACAAGTGACGATTGTGCCGCAGTACATTCTCTACAATAAACTTCAGCTCATGGACAGTTACATACCTTTAGTTCTTCCTCATTTCTTCGGCGGCGGCGCCTTCTTTATCTTTTTGCTCGTGCAATTCATCCGAGGGATTCCGCGGGAGCTGGACGAAGCCGCCAAGATCGACGGTGCTTCCGTCTACGGTATTTTCTATCGGATTGTTTTACCGCTGATTAAGCCTGCCTTGGTGACCGTGGCGATCTTTACGTTTATATGGAGCTGGGACGATTTCTTCGCGCAAATGCTGTACTTGAATTCGGTTGGCAAGTTTACGGTTGGTCTGGCGCTGCGCATGTACGTGGATCAGTTCGAGATCCAATGGGGCAGGCTGCTTGCGATGTCGCTGCTTTCGGTTATGCCGTCCGTCATTTTGTTTTTCTTCGCGCAGAAGCAGTTCGTCGAGGGGATTGCAACGACGGGCTTAAAGGGATAACGGCATGGCGGATCCCGCTTAAAAATTACAAGGTAAAGGGGAAAAAAAGATGAAGCGAAGTGTTTACAAAGGATTCACGTTATTCATGCTTGCCGCCACACTGGGCTTGTCGGCTTGCGGGAACGGCGGCGCGAATAACGGGGAGGCGAATGCTTCAAACGCTGGCGGCAATGGCGCCTCCAATGCTCCGGTGAAGCTCAAAATCATGTGGCAAGGCGCGGATATCAGGCATCAGGCGATGTTGAAGACGCAGGAGGTCTATACGAAATTAAATCCATCGGTTACCTTCTCGCCCGAATACATGGCATGGGACGATTATTGGAAGAAGCTTCCGACATTGGCCGCTTCCCATTCGCTGCCGGATGTCCTTCATATGGACGGGGCATACATTCAAGAATACGCGACTAGAGGCACGCTGGAGGATTTATCGGATATCGATCTCACAGGCGTCATCGACGATAAAACGCTCGAAAACTTGAAAATCGGCGGCAAGCTTTACGGCATCCCGATCAGCCGCAATGCGCAAGGCATGGCGTTCAACAAGGAAGCGCTCGAGGCTGCCGGCATCGAACTGCCGAAGAAAGACTGGACGTGGGACGAATATTTCGACTTTGCGAGAAATGCCCGCGCCAAGCTTCCGGATGGCGTCTATCCGATCAGCGACACGGATACGTGGGATTTCTACCAGTATTATCAAATGTCATACGGCAAAGGCCGGATTATTCAAGAGGACGGCAAGAAGTTTAATCTGGACAAAGACCTGTTCATGAAATTCTACGGCATCCATGCGGAATTCCGCGAAAAGAAAATCGTTCCTCCTGCGGACATGGTTAGCGCATTTAAGGAGAACGACCCGCAAGCGGACCCGATGGCAAGCGGCAAAGTGATGACGCGGGGCGCAACGGTTGGTTCGGTAGGAGCGCTTGAGCAGTTAATGCCGGGAAAAATAGACGTCGTCAATCTTCCGGTAGGGCCGGAAGGCGGCGGATGGGCGCAGCCGACTATCTTCCTAAGCGTAAGCACCGATGCCAAGCATAAGGATGCGGCGAAGGCTTTCATCAAATGGTTCGTGACGGATCAGGAAGCCGGCAAAACGTATGGCACGAACTTCGGCATTCCGATCTACGACGAGATCTATGCAGCGCTTGAACCTACCTTGCAACCGAAGGAGAAGCTGGGCAAGAAATTATACGATACGTCGATTGATAAAGCCATGCCGTTCTCCCCGGCTGCCGCAGGGTGGACGGAGTGGGTAGACAACTACAAGAAAACGATGGATGCCGTTATGTACGGCCAGAAATCGATTGAAGATGCCTATAACGAGATTTCCAAGTCGGGCAACGCGATCGCAGAGAAGCAAGCCGCGAAATAATTATTTTCGAATACGAGTTAACGAAAAGGCGGCAAACCTATCCGGGTTTGCCGCCTTTTCGTTAACATTAGTGGGATTGAGGTGCATATTCCTGTATGATAGACAAGAAGTATTGAAATTTTGGAGGTTTACATGTCCTGGAGCAAAATGAAGCAGCAACTGGAGAGCTTTCTTAGTCCGGCGTTATCGGGGAGGGTCGAATACCGGTCAACCAGCTACCGTTATTTACCCGATAAAGCAGGGCTTTGTTATATAGCCGTAGATAAGAAGAACGTATTTAATATGAATGATGCAACTACATTGATCAGATGGTATCAGACCGAGCAGGAAATCAAGAATGACCCGTTGCTTCAAATTCCGATCAGCAAGGATGAGATTGAAGCCGTCAGAGCGGATACCAAAGGGCTTGTTCCGGAGGATCGTCTAAAGGTTATGGCAAGAGGCAGGAAAATCGGTGAGCTAGCAAAGGAGCTTTTGACGGCGCAGACATCCCTAAGCAAATCGAATTTTGTGTTTATAGCCAATAAATTTTTATCTCTTTCCATTGAAGAGAGCATGGAGAGCAAGGATATCTTATTGAATATCCTTGCGTTGATTGACAGAAGGGTCGGGAAAAAAAGGCTTCAAAACATGAGCGATACAATCAAGTTAAAGCATCCCGTCGTTCAGTATTTTTATGAATTGCGGCTTAGCGCGATGTGAGTATATGAAGCTTAACAATGGTTTAATCAGTAACCGATTACCGTCTCCTGCGGTGAACGGTTTTTTTTATGGAAACAGAAATAATAAGTGAATAATAAATTTTTAAGATCTTTTTAATACCTGCCTCCTATACTGAATCAAACGTTGAAGAGAGAAGGGGAATGCACATGAAACCTGGTCGTAGCGTATTTGTTCCCGCCGTAGTTGTGGCACTGGCAAGTCTTGCCTTGATCTTCTACGCATTTTTTGGCACAATCCATCAGGGCCCTCCCGGAATAAACCCTGAAGAAAGAGGCAGCGAAGGCCTATTCAAGACCATGGGAACGATTGCTGTCTGGTGCGCCGCCGTTAGTTACGCGTGGCTGCGATTGAAGCGCAAGCGCAAATCGCCGTCTCCTCTTGTGAAGAAGCTGGTCAAGCTATTTGACAAAGCGCATCGACTTGCCGGGTACGCCGTAATCGTCTTAATTGCTGCGCATGGCATCTATTTTTTGACGCAATCGAGAATAAAAGACGACACTTATACAGGTATCGCAGGATTTGCGCTGCTGCTTTCGTTAGGGATCTACGGTTTTCTAATCCGGCGCGTCAAGAACAAGCATTTGCGAAAAATTCATTTCTTGCTGGCAACCGCGTTTGCCGTTGTGGCTATTATTCATGCAGGCGGTTCTGCGATTATCGCGATACTCAGCACAATCGTGTTCTGGGGATTGGTCTGGTTGATTGAACGAAGGGCGGCCCAGCAGACCGGGAAGAGAGCAGCATAATCTTTCAGTGAACTCACGGCAGGCAGTTACGCCGTGAGTTCCTGGATTTACATATCTTTTGGACGATCTAATTGGTCTTGATAAAAATCAAAATACATTTTCCCATCCGTACCTCTTACAGCGTAAAACACATCGGTAAGAACATGTCCCTTCTTTTGCACAGCCTTTTCGATCATTTCAGTCTTAATATTTGCTTCATGCAAATGTTCGTAAATAAACTTGCCTTCTTTTATGAGTTCCACAGGAACGTTTATTGGTTTTGGCGGATATGCTTTTTCAACATTTAGTAAATGTAAATTAAGATGCCGATATTCTTTCTTTCTCAGAACGGAGAGTTTGCCGCTGTTTTCAAGTAAGGCATACTCAACTTCGGCAATGTCGAAAATCTCCTTCTCCCGGAGCATCTCGTTTAAGGAATCCAGTGTTAATTTGTTTTTCTTCATGTTTTCCTGAAGTAATACTCCTCCATCTACGACGACGGATGGTTTTCCAAATAACCATCTCTCCACATTTCTTCCTTTTAAAGATAAAAGACTAAGCAGCCACGAAGTGACAGTAAACACACCTAGTGAAATGACAAGATGGGATAGAACGATTTTCTCGTTAAACGCAATGTTCGCCGCTATGGCGCCTAGGATAATCGCGGTTACGAAATCGTGGCTATTCATGTTTGATAATGTTTGTTTGCCAATCAATCTTGTGATGATTAAAAGGAGGATAAAGGAAGAGATACTCCTTATAAAAATGACATAGTATTCAGACATTTAGCTCCTCCAAAAATTGTATTTAAATTAATTTTTCTTCAAGAGCTTTTATTTATTCAGGCACAAAAAAAGACCAGCCTATATGCTGATCTCAAGGTTTGTAGTTTCGTTAGGTTAAAGTCAAAAACTGTCGTCCGTATTCGCCATGATGATGAATGGCGGCATGCTCGATCTGGATGGTCGAGTGGACGATGCCGTATTTCTCCTTCAATAATTCGTTCAAGGCAAGCGTAATGCAATACGGCTGGGTATCCGAATGCGCAAGGACATGGGCGGTTAAGGAATAATGGTCCGTCGATATTGCCCACAGATGCATATCATGCACGTCCAATACTCCTGCTATGCTGCTCAAATCCCGGCGTATCGCCTCCAGATCAAATTGCTCCGGCACAGCCTCCATTAGAATAACATAAGACTCCCGGATAATTTTTGCGCCGCCGATCGCGATAATGCCGCCGATCACCATGCTTATAAGAGGATCGAATATAAGAATGCCAGTGGCTTTCATCAGAATGGCGGATACGATTACTCCCGCCGAGCTGAGCGTATCGCCTATGAAATGCCATAAAGCGCTTTTAACATTCAGGTTTTCTTCTTCTTTCGTGCTTCGATGAAGCAGCAAGGTGAGTACGACATTCACGACTAATCCGATCACCGCAATGCCAAGCATGAGCCCCATATTTACCGGCTCAGGATGGATTAGCCGCTGAACGCCTTCGTACCAGATGAACACGGCTATAGCCACTAGCGCAAGGCCATTCAAGAAGGAGGCCATAATCTCGAAACGCACGAACCCGAAGGTGTATTTGCTGGTAGGCTGCCGTGATGCCATATAGATGGCGAACATGCTTAAGCTAAGCGCAAGCACGTCGGATACCATATGCGCCGAATCGGAGAGCAAAGCTAGCGAACCAGACAATAAGCCGCCGATTATTTCAATTGCGGTAAAGATTGAGGTTAGCGTCAAGGTGAGCCACAGCGTTTTTTTGGATGTGGACTGCTCTTTTACATGCGGAAGATGATGATAGTCCCCTTTGTTCATGGCACTCACTCCTTTGTTATAGATTAGAATTATTATAAATAAGTAGTGTAGCTTAAGTATATGCCTTCCATAGCCAAACGTTCAAATGAACATTATATGGATAACGGAAGGAATTCTCATTCTCATAAACTTCTTCTCTATTTTCACAAAAACCTTCTCAACTTTCACATGTACATACAAGTTGCAATGATGTTATACTGTCTACAGACAAGTTAGATATGCTGGAATTCATACAAATTCATTAATCATAACGGAGGAACAAACATGAGTCTTGATGTGAGAGAGGCTATTAAGAACGGCAAAACGGTACTTGGAATCGAGCTGGGTTCAACCCGGATTAAAGCAGTTCTCATCGGGGAAGACAATACGCCGATTGCATCGGGCAGCCATGACTGGGAGAACAGCTACCTCCATAATATTTGGACGTACAGCCTGGAGGATATTTGGAAGGGCGTTCAAGACAGCTATCGGAAGATGGCGGACGATGTGAAGGAGCGGTATGGCACGGCTTTGCAAACCATTGGCGCCATCGGCTTTAGCGGGATGATGCATGGCTACATGGTGTTTGATCAGGCCGGCAATCAGCTTGTTCCTTTCCGTACATGGAGAAACAATATAACGGAGCAGGCTTCGGCTGAGCTGAGCGAATTGTTTGATTTCCATATTCCCCAGCGCTGGAGCATTGCCCATCTGTATCAAGCCATTCTGAATCAGGAAGCGCATATTTCCGATATTCATTTCCTGACGACGCTGGCAGGTTACATTCATTGGAAATTGACCGGGCAGAAAAATCTCGGCGTAGGCGAAGCTTCCGGCGTATTCCCGGTTGATATTCATACGGGAAGCTTTAGCGAGGTTATGATTAATCAGTTTAATGAGCGGATTGCGGCAAAAGAGCTTCCGTGGAAGCTTGAGGATATTTTGCCTCAAGTATTGGTTGCGGGCGAGCATGCGGGAGTACTGACTGAAGAAGGCGCGAAGCTTCTGGACGCGACAGGAGAGCTTCAGGCTGGAATTCCATTCTGCCCGGCAGAAGGGGACGCCGGAACCGGCATGGTTGCAACGAACAGTATCGCGAAGCGCACGGGCAACGTGTCCGCGGGAACTTCGGTATTCGCGATGGTCGTTCTGGAGAAGGAGCTGTCCAAGGCCTATGATGAAATCGACCTCGTTACGACGCCTACCGGCAATCTGGTTGCCATGGCTCACTCCAATAACTGTTCGTCGGATCTGAATGCATGGGTGGGCTTGTTTGACGAATTTGCCAAGGTTATGGGCCTGAATGCTGACGCCAACAAGCTGTACGGTACGCTTTACAATCTGGCACTGCAAGGCGATCCGGACGGCGGCGGACTGCTGGCTTACGGTTACCTCTCGGGCGAGCACATGACGCATTTCGAAGAAGGCCGTCCATTGTTTGTCCGTTCCTCGGAGAGCAACTTCAATCTGGCGAATTTCATGCGCGTTCATCTGTTTACGGCGCTTGGAGCGCTTAAGATCGGCATGGATATTCTTCTCAAGCAAGAAGAAGTCAAGCTTGACCAGATCCTTGGTCATGGCGGCTTGTTCAAGACCGAAGGCGTAGGGCAGAAAATTATGGCAGGCGCCCTAAACGTGCCGGTCTCCGTCATGGAGACGGCCGGCGAAGGCGGAGCATGGGGGATTGCCCTGCTTGCTTCCTATATGATAAATAAAGCAGAGAACGAGACGCTGGAAGACTTCTTGAATAAGAACGTATTCGCAGGCAAAGCCGGCTCGCAGGTTTCCCCTGATCCGAAGGATGTGGAAGGCTTTGAAGTCTTTATGAAACGGTATAAGACGGGACTTTCCATTGAAAGAGCCGCGGTTGAAAATTTGAAATAAGCCGTTATCTGGAGCATGCGGATAGAAAGAACGATTGGAGCCGGGAGTAGTATTTCCTGGCTCCGATTTGTTAATCTATACTCATATCGCAGAATCGTACAGACAAGCTAGCAAAGGGGCAAGTTCATGAAAGAAAAATCATTGCCGAAATACATTCAGCTCAAAAAAGAAATATTGGTATGGCTGGATACGGGGAAGCTGCAGCCCAATGAGCAGATGCCGTCGGAGAACGAAATATCCGAACAGTTCGGACTAAGCCGGCAAACGGTCCGCCAAACGCTTGGGGAGCTTGAGAAGGAAGGCAGGCTGTACCGCCTGCAGGGAAAGGGGACCTTCGTAGCGGATGCGCGGGAAAGCGAGAGCCGCGTGGAAACTCAGACGATAGGTCTCATAACGACTTATATTTCGGATTATATTTTCCCGCATATCGTCCGGGGGACGGAAGCGGCGATTCGCGCCAAAGGCTACCGGCTGCTGCTCTCCAGCACGGACAACGATAAGGGCAGGGAGCGGGAAAGCCTGTCGATGCTAACCAGCCAGCCGCTTAGCGGCTTGATCATCGAACCAACCAAAAGCGCGGAAGGGAACCCGAATCTCGCTTATTTTCTCGCGCTTAATAATCGGAGAATTCCTTACGTGATGATAAACGCCAGATATCCGGAAATCAGCTGTCCTTCTCTTGTTATTGACGATGAAGAAGGCGGCAGTACGGCTGCGCAGCATTTGCTCGAGCTGGGGCATCGCCGGATTGTCGGATTTTTCAAGACGGATGACCAGCAGGGCGTGCTGCGACTGAAAGGCTTCATGCGCGCGCATCAGCAGGAAGGCTGCCTGCTTCAGCCGGAATTTGTGGTGGCTTACCGGACGGAGGAGAAAGCGGAGAAGCCGATTGCGGAAGCGGCAAGACTTCTGGACCTTCCCGAAGAGGAACGGCCAACGGCATTTGTCTGCTACAATGACGAGCTGGCTCTGCAGCTGCTTGAGGTTATCCGCCAAGCCGGGTTATCCGTACCGCAGGATGTATCCATTGTTGGATTTGACGACTCCCCGCTTGCGACGGCATCCGAAGTGAAGCTGACAACCCTTGTTCATCCGAAGGCGGAAATGGGTGAGGATGCGGCAAGGCTGTTGTTCGAGCTGATCGAGAGCGGCGGCGCCATGATTCCGGAATCCAAAACCTACAAGCCAAGTCTGATTATTAGAGAATCTACCCGCAGGATGTAATGACAAGTCGTACGTTAAGCTAAAATAAATGTAGAAAACATGTACGTACAAGTGTATAATGACAATGAAAATGAGGATCGACGAAAGGATGAGCAGCATGCTGGAGCGGTTAAAGCAAGAGGTATTGGAAGCCAACTTGGATTTGCCCAAGTATGGTCTTGTTACATTTACCTGGGGAAATGTGAGCGGTATCGATCGGGAAAGCGGCCTTGTGGTCATCAAGCCTAGCGGCGTGCCTTACGATAAGCTGAAGCTCGAGGATCTCGTTGTTGTTGATCTTGAGGGGAATAAGGTGGAGGGCGAGCTTAAGCCATCCTCGGATACTCCAACCCATCTCGTCTTATATAAAGCATTTCCGCAGGTTGGCGGAATCGTGCATACGCATTCTCCTTGGGCAACAAGCTGGGCGCAGGCCGGCAGAGGGATTCCCGCGCTGGGAACCACGCATGCCGATTACTTCTACGGCGAAATTCCGGTTACCCGCGCCATGACGCGCGAGGAGATCGAAAGCGCTTATGAGCTCGAGACCGGGAACGTGATTGTCGAAACGTTTAAGGATAAAGATCCCATGATGATTCCAAGCGTGCTTGTGAACAGCCATGCGCCGTTTAACTGGGGCAAAGATCCGCATGAAGCCGTTCATAATGCGGTAGTGGTGGAAGAAGTCGCGAAGATGGCCCTTCATACTTATAATCTTAATCCAGACATTCAGCCGATGGATCAGGCTTTGCTCGACAAGCATTTTCTCCGGAAGCACGGGGCTAATGCCTATTACGGCCAGACCAAATAACGAAGATGAGAGCCCAAGACAATTTTCTTCTGGTTACAGAAGGGAATTGTCTTTTTTTTTGCATCCATCGTTCATGAGGCCACACCAAGCCTAGCCTTGTATATTTGAAGCCAAATTAGGAATATTATTCTTACATTGCCATTGGCCCTAGTCAGCGTTCCCGAAAGAATGAGTTAGAGTAATCAAAGGAATGATTATGGATGTTATCCTCTATTAAATCCCATATTCCGGGATGGAGTGTGTTTTTCCAGGCGCTAATTACTCTTGTCGTTCCCCTATTGATATACCGGATTTATAAGGCGCTGACCTCTTTAGCGGATGATAAGCTGGTCTCTTCAGGCGGGGCTGACTCTTCGGACGAAGAGCCGACTCATCCCATTTCCGCAAGTTACGATGCCAATATAGACGAAATCAGGAACACGATTGGGATAAACAGCGACGTTGTGATCCGCGAATTGACGATGGGAGACGCCAAGGTCCGCGCAGCTCTTATATTTGTTAAGGGCATGCAGGAGGATCAATTGCTAAAGATGGAGATTATGAGGATGCTGCGGGATACGGAGCCCGATCATCCTCTCCCGATTATTGAGCGATTGCCGACGAATGCGGCACATACGATCTCCACGATGGAGGAGCTTACGAAAGCCGTTTTATTCGGCTATTTGGCGCTCATGATAGATGGTCGCGATGAAGGCTTCCTGATTAATCCGCCTAGCGGACCTGCCCGCGATATAACGGAGCCGGTATCCGAATCTCTGCTGCGCGGCTCGCGTATTGGCTTTACGGAAGATATAAACGTCAATACCGCTATGCTGAGGAAGCAGGGAGTCACGGAAAACCTGCAAGTCCGAAGCTTTATGGTTGGCCACACGATTCAGAAGGAGCTGGCTATCCTTTATTTGGATCAAATCGTTAACCCGGATTTACTCCGGGAGGTTACCGGCCGGATTGAGAAAATAAAGCTCGATTTCGCCGCTGAGTCCGGTTATATCGAACAAATGATCGAGGATAATTATTTAAGCCCTTTCCAGCAAACGCAAAACACGGAGCGTCCCGACCGGGTGATCGCGGCGCTTCTCGAAGGCAGAATCGCGATTTTGCTGGACGGAACGCCGTTTGCGCTTATCGTGCCGGTCACCTTCAGCATGCTCCTGCAGTCTCCGGAGGATTATTTCGAACGCTGGATGCCCGGTTCCTTATTGCGTATTCTCCGCTTTCTGGCGGCCTTTATCGCACTAATGGCGCCATCCTTGTATATTTCCTTTATTTCGTTTCATCCGGGTTTAATCCCGACGGAGCTTGCTTTAACGATTATTGAGACGCGGCAGGGCGTTCCGTTTCCGGCCTTGATCGAGGTTCTGATTCTGGAAATTGCCATTGAAATATTGAGAGAGGCGGGGATTCGGCTGCCTAAGCCGATTGGGCCCGCAATGGGCATCGTTGGCGGTCTTGTTATTGGAGAGGCGGCTGTGAAGGCGGGCATCGTTAGTCCTTTTCTTGTTATCGTAGTTGCGGTCACGGCGATTTCATCCTTTTCGATCCCCATGTACAGCGCCGGGATTACGCTTCGGCTTCTCCGGTTCGTGGCTATGCTGTTTGCTTCGATTTTGGGCATGTTCGGAACCATCTTGTTCTTCTTGCTGATCTGTTGCCATCTGTCCAAATTAAAAAGCTTTGGCGTCCCTTATCTTACCCCGCTAACGCCATTCCGCTGGAGTGACTGGAAGGATTTCTTTGTGCGCGTGCCAATCTTCATGATGAAGAGAAGACCAAAGCTCATGAAAACGATGCAAAACAAACGCAGATAGAATCGAGGGAAAACGATGTCTGCTTCAAAATCATTTCTTGCCCAGGACGACAAAATCACATCCTCGCAGGCGGCGCTGGTATTAAATAATACGATGCTGGGAGCGGGCATCCTGACCCTGCCAAGAAGCGTAAGTGAGACGGTGAAAACGCCGGACAGCTGGCTCTCCGTGCTTTTGGGCGGTCTGGTCGTTATGCTCGTTGTCATACTGATGGTCAAATTAAGCCTGCGCTTTCCGGGCAAGACCGTCTATCAATACACGCAAATCGTGATTGGCCGTTATCCCGGCATTTTATGGTGCCTGTTATTAGTCCTGTATTACATCGCAATTGCAGGCTTCGAGATCCGCGCGATGTCGGAGGTGACGATGTTCTACCTTCTGGAAGGCACGCCGATATGGGCGATCACGATTCCGTTTATTTGGGTGGGAGCTTATTTGGTTCGCGGAGGCATTAATGCGATTGCGCGGGTTGGTCAGATTATCTTTCCCATCAGCTTGTTTATCTTGATTGTCTCGTATTTGCTAAGTTTAAGACTGTTTCATCTCGATAATCTGAGACCGGTTCTGGGTAATGGGATCTTTCCGGTCATCCAGGGGCTAAAATCAACCGTTCTGGTTTATTCGGGCTGCGAGGTTGTTATGACGCTTGTGGCTAAATTGGAACAACCAAAACAGGCTCTGAAAGCTATGCTGGTAGGCATCTCGATTCCTGCCGGCATTTATTTTATTACCATCATCATGGTTATCGGCGGCTTGTCCGTAGATTCGGCGGTAACGAGTACATGGCCAACGATAGATCTGATCCGGAGCTTCGAGGTTACGGGATTTCTGTTCGAACGTTTCGAGTTCCCGCTGATGGTCATTTGGCTGATGCAGATGTTCTGCAACTACAGCAGCTTCTTTTATCATTCTTCCCTGGGAGTGTCGCAATTGTTTAACCTTCCTTACAAGTCGGTTATTTTTGCGCTTGTACCCGTTATCTTTCTTGCGACCATGGTTCCGAAAAATATTAACGAGGTGTTCATGCTTGGAGACGACATCGGATACTTTAGCATCTTACTGTTTATATTGTTTCCCGTCACTCTTACGCTTGTTGCTCTTATAAGATCCAAAGGCGGTCCTCAGCATGAGAAGTCTTAAGTTTCTGGCCCTGCTGCTTGCCGTTGCCATCCTGATTACACAATCCGGCTGCTGGAGCAGCAATGAGATTGAAGATCTTGCGGTTTACGCGGGTATGGCGTTGGATACGGGGGAGGAAAGCCCCGAAGAAAAGACATTTGAACAAGAGGGCGGGAGCTATTCCAAGCAAAATAAAATAACAGCTACCGTTCAAATTGTCCCGCTTAAGACGGGATCCAAGGATGAGGTGAAGGGCAAGACTTCGCCCTATACGAATATTACGGGAACGGGCGATTCCATTCTCGAGATTTTCCGCCAGTTCTCCTTGCGGTTGAATAAGCCGATTATTGGCCATCACTTGAAAATAATCGTAATATCCTCGCAGCTGCTGCAACAAAGAAACATTAAGCAGGTGACCAACTTTATGCTACGGGATAACGATATTCGGCCCAGCGTAAAAATCTTTCTGAGCTCGGGTAAAGCATTGGAGGCTTTAACCATAAAAACGCCCGATGAGGTGCCTTCCTTCTATATTAACGATGTGGTACAGAACCAGTTCCGGACTAGCAAGATTATGGACGCCGTGCTGTTGACGGATCTGGATGCCATGATGCATTCCAAGCAAAGCTTTATCCTTCAGAATATTATTCAGGCCAAAAAACATATCGAATTCTCCGGAGCCGGCATTATCAAAGGGGATACCGGACGCTGGATCGGGAATTTGACGCAGGAAGACGTGGAATGCATCGACTGGCTGACCAACCAAGGGGATAGCGGAACAATCAAAACCTACGACGAGCAAGGTAATCCCATCACTTACGAGATGAAAGCCATGAAAACCCGCATCCGGGTAGAGTCGGATCAAGACAATCAGCTTACCTTCCAAGTCCATGTTGAAACCAAGGGCAGAATCAGCGAGGATTGGGATATGGAGGGGAACCCAGCCTTGAGGTCCTACCAGAAAGAGATAGAGAAGTTGTTCAAGAGCAAGCTGACGAGCATGATCGAACATCTGCTGAGCGCCATGCAGAACCGTTATAAGGTAGATGTAGCCAAGTTCTGCCAAGCTGTGAGGATTCAGAAGCCGGGATTATGGAAAGAGGTCAAGTCCAACTGGGATGAAGCGTTTAGCGCTTCGAAAATCAATTTGGATATCGACCTGCAAATAACGGATTTTGGCTCTACGACAAAATAGATGACAGCGCCGCCTCCCGCGCGGCGTTGTGGGCGAGCCGATGCAGGTGATTGTTTTTCTTATGCTTGCTTATGTATTTAATCTGGAGGTTAATGTCCGGAAATTTGCGATTAAACCTGTCCAAGGCGGCTGACAGCTCGTTTCTTGCGGATGCGTTTCGGGTTTGCGGGCGGGTTGGCTGTGCAAGCAAATGGGAGATGCGGATACAGTCGGTGTATACGACGGCGATTTTAGGCGGCTGCTCCAGCTCTGCATAAGCGGCAGTCAGGGTATCCAGGCTGAAAATAATCGCCAATACCTCGCCATAGTTCGAACCGTAATCCTTGGAGATCGGCAACTTTTTGGCGGATAAACCGATCATCCGGTTAAAAACGGTACAACAAGCAGCGCCGTAAGCGTTGTGCGCGGCGAAGCCCGCGTAATCGCAATAAAGGAACATGGTTCCCTTATTGAAGAGGTATTGTCTTAATTGGGGACTCGCATAAGCTTTTTTAACCAGCAGATTATTGCTTAAATCCATGCGTGCATCTCCTATGAATATAGTACGGGGTAAGGGTATTCTAAGGGTATTCGATCAGCATTTACCGATCGTTCTTTTTTTAAACCTTATCATGTCTGCTTGATTGCCGATAAAAAAGACTGCTCCCATATCGGAGAACAGTCTTTTTGCTTTGTTAGACCGGTCTAACGGTATCCCGGATAATCAGACTGGTAGGCAGCATGACCTTTTTGTTCCCATAGGAATTTCCTTCGCTGATTTCAAGCAGCAGCTTGGCGCTTTCGTAACCCAGCACGTCAAAATACTGCTTCACCGTACTTAGAGCGACCTTGGCGAACTTGGAGCTTTCGAAATCGTCAAAGCCCATTAGCGAAATTTGATCCGGAATCCGGATTCCCCGGCTGGTCAGCTGCTCGAGTACTTCAAGGGCGCGTTTGTCATTCGTGCAAAAGAGGGCGGTTATCTCTCCCTCGTGAATTTGCCTCGCGAGCGTATCGTAATCCAGTTCCTTCTCCAGATAGAGAAGCTTTTTGTTAATGGGCAGGGAAGCGTTAGTCATTGCGTTATTATAGCCGTTGTAACGGTCTACCTCCGGACTGAGGTGGAAATCGTAAGCGGCAAATCCGATCTGCTTATGACCGTTCCGGATTAAATATTCAACGGCTTCATAGGCGCCGTCGTGATTGTTGCAAGTCACGACGTTAACCGGATAACCTGCCGGCGAGCGGTCAAGCATTACGAATGGAATCGATTTCTTCCGAATGTCATTCAGATAGCTTTTCGCCGCAACCGGATCCGAGGAGTAAATAAGAAGCCCCCTGATATCGGATTGGATTAACCGTAAAATAAGCTCGCGTTCCTGTTCGAAATCGTTTTCCACGAATTCAATGATTAATTTGCAGTCATGCTTGCCGAGGAAGGATTGAATGCCCTTCATAATCTGCATATAGGAGCTGTCGTACATTTCAACGCCGGAGATAACAAAGGCAACGAGATTGGAAGCCTTCTCGGCTACGGCGGTTTGGCCGGCGGCCACAAAGCTTCCTTTTCCCCGAACGCGGTAAATCACTCCTTCGTTCACGAGCTCGGATAGCGCCTTTCTAACCGTAATGGAGCTTACATTTAACATCTTGGAAAATTCCGATTCGCTTGGGATGCGGTCATCCTTGGAAATTTCCTGATTCTCAATTTGCGCCAACACGTAATCCTTCACGATTTGGTACTTCGGTAGTCCTGGCTCTTTTTCACTCATTATTGAGTCACCTCATAACAACATTTCTTTGATTATAACCTAACTTAGGTTATATTGGTATACTAACTTTTCACGGCATAAAAAATATGACGAGCATACTGACCAGGAATTGATTTGCGGAGTAGGAAGATGCTCCTATTTACACAAAAAAGGTTTGAAAAATTTAGGAGTTCGTATTACTATAGGTTCAAAGATAGTGTGTGAACTTGTCGTGCTTAGCATAATAAGTTAAATGAGAAAACGACAAGAATCGTTGGGAGGTTAGGATAAAGAAGCTAATATTCGGTTTATGTAAGCGCTTAATCAAAAGATTGGTAAATGATAGTACTATAAATTAACGACAGGAAGTCTGGAAATACATGACACTTCTACTGTGTTTCTCGCTTCTTCGTATACTTACCTACTACATGGATATCTACTAGGAGGAATATTTTCATGAATAATAACCTAACATCCGGCAATCCCGTATTTCCCGGCTGGTATGCCGATCCTGAAGCAAGAATCTTCGAAGGGCGGTATTGGATTTATCCGACTTACTCGGCTCTTTACGAAGAACAGCTTTATCTGGATGCCTTCCATTCCGACGATCTGGTCAACTGGACCAAGGTTGAACGGGTATTGGACGAGAAGGATTTCCAGTGGGCGCATAAAGCGGTATGGGCGCCTTCGCCAATCGAGAGCAACGGAAAATATTATATCTATTTCTCCGCGAACGATATTCAAAGCAATGATGAGCTTGGAGGCATTGGCGTCGGAGTTGCTGACCGGCCGGAGGGACCGTTCCTCGATGCGATCGGCAAGCCTCTAATTGACCGGTTCCACCATGGCGCGCAGCCTATCGATCCGCATGTTTTTCGGGATGAAGACGGTCAGGTATACCTGTACTACGGAGGCTGGGGACATTGCAATGTCGTTCGTCTCGGCGAGGATATGATCAGCCTGCTTCCTTTCGAGGACGGAACCGTCTACCGGGAAGTGACGCCGAAAGACTATGTGGAAGGCCCGTGCATGATCAAGCGGAACGGCCAGTATGTCTTCATGTGGGCGGAAGGCGGATGGGGCGGCCCTCATTATCGGGTAGCTTACGCGCTTGCGGAATCGCCGCTTGGTCCATTCGAGAGAATCGATACCATCTTGCAGCAGGATCCGGAAGTGGCAACCGGGGCAGGACATCACGGATATCTTCAAATCCCGGATACGGACGAATATTATATCGTTTACCATAGACGCCCGTTGACCGAAACGGCTGCGAACCACCGCGTGGTGTGCATCGATAAGCTTACCTTTAATGAAGATAATACGATTCGTCCCGTGAAAATCAGCTTTGAAGGTGTTGCGGCCCGTAAACTTTAATCTGCGGACAGGTGATCAAATGGATCCATCGAAAAAGGCTTATTTCGTAGACGGCTATCATGGCGGAATCAAAGGCCATATGCCATTAGGGTCATGGGCGGATGTAATTCGCCGGCTGGAGCAGAATCCGGATTGGAAGCTTTCCCTGGATATCGAACCGATCTCCTGGGAAGCACTGCGACGGACGGATCCGCGTTCCTATGACGCAATCAAACAGCATCTGCAAAGCCATGCCGGGCGCGTTGAAATGGTGGCGGGCAGCTACGCCCAGCCCTACGGCTGGGTCATTGGCGGCGAAAGCAATATCCGCCAGCTCATACGCGGCAGAGAAATCATCCGGGAGCATTTTCCCGAGACTGTTGTTGATACCTATGCCTCTCAAGAGCCTTGCTGGAGCAGCAGTTACCCTCAAATTCTCCGTTCGCTTGGCTATAAGCGCGCCGTGCTTAAGAATCCGGGAACGGGCTGGGGCGGCTATGCTTCCGGCATCAATCACGAAACGGTGCTATGGGTTGGCCCGGACGGGACGTCCATCCCTTGCGTGCCAAGATACGAATGCGAGGAGCTTCTAAACTGCTGGGAGTCGGAAGCGGGTTACATGAAGCCTGAATTCGTGGAGAAATGCAAGGCATACGGGATTGCGCATCCGGCAGGCAGCTTCCTTCAGGATCTGGGCTGGATGGCCAGGCCGTGGCTGAATGAGGACTACATTCAATATACGACCTGGCGCGAATACATAGAGGAGATTGCCGCCGAACCGGCGGAAGCCTGGTATTTCACCCAAGAGGATATCCGCTGCACGCTGCCGTGGGGAGAAGGGACGCTTCAGCGGATGTCGCGTGAGGTCCGGGCTGCGGAGCAGGCGGTTGTATCGGCGGAGAAGCTGGCTTCCCTCTCAAGCGTGACGGGGAATTTCGCTTATCCGAAGGAGAAGCTGCGCGAGGCTTGGGATCAGCTCCTGCTGTCCCAGCATCATGATGCCTGGATCTGTGCCACAACAAGAACCGGACGGGAGAAGTGGGCATGGCAGGCAGGAACGCAAAGCTGGCTGGCGGAGGAGATTGCTGGCGATATCCGTTTCCGGGCGATGAGCGGCATAGTTCAGGAACCGCAAGACGAAATTGAGCCTCAAACGTATGGCGTCCGTGTATTTAATACTTCGGGCATTACCCGCAAAGAACTAACCGAGATCGAGGTTCCGGGGGCCGGAGGAACCGCTTTGATTCGGGTCTTGGACGCCGATGGAAGGGTCGTTCCCAGCCAGTTGGTTCCGACGAGAGTATCTCAGGAGGACGGCAGCGTTTTTGCCGGCAAGCTGCTTTTTGAGGCGGAGACACCTGCCATGGGTTATCGGGATTATAGGCTTGAATACGTGAAGCGGGAAGACGCGGAAGCTACCGGCAAACAGCAAGAGGATAATGCTGCGTCTGTTCAAATCCATGACGATTATGCCATCCTGACGACCGATTTGTACCGGATCGGAATCGATGCCAAGCGCGGCGGAGTAATTACGGAGCTATACGACTTGATGAATAACCGGCCTCTGATCGCTCCTGGCAACCCGTTTAATGAGTTAACCGGTTATTTAATGGAGGAAGCTCGCTGGGCGAGCAGCATGGAATCGCCGGTTGCGTTGAGAGTCGTAGAGAACGGTCCGCTTCGGGTCACCGTCGAGATGAATGGCCAATTTGCGGGTACTTGCTTTGTAATGACTTTATCGGCTGCCAAAGGCCGGCGCAGGATCGATTTCCATGCGCGTTTCCTCTACGAGAGAGACACATGGATTGGCGACCCTTGGGAAATGGCGCCGGAGAACCGCAGTACCGAGCGGCGGAAGTCCCATCATAATACCCGCTATAAGCTGCAGGCGCGTTTTCCGGCTGCTTTTGGCGAGGGAAAGCTGTATAAGAATTCCGCCTTTGACGTAACCGAAAGCCGCCATTCGGATACGCGGTATGAACGTTGGGATGAGATTAAACACAATATCATCCTGAATTGGGTGGATATTTACGATGAGCAGAGCAATCGCGGACTGGCCATATTCACCGATCATACGACGGATTATTCGCATGGCGATCATGACCCGCTCGCGTTAACGCTGGGCTGGGGCGCGGAAGGCGGCTTCTGGTGGGGGAAACGTCCGCTTCGGGATGCGCAGGAGATGCGGTATGCGATTCTGCCTCATGAAGATCGTTGGGATCGTGCCGGAATTGCGCAAGAGTCCGAACGTTGGACGCAGCCTCTGCAGCCGATGCTTATACGCTGGTCCAATCGTACGCCGAAATCGCTGTCCTTGCTGCAAGTGTCGGAGCCCTCTATTGAAATCATCTCCTTGCAGCGCGACGGAGAAGACTTGCTTGTCAGGCTGTACAATTCGGGAACGGAAGACTCTGCTTTCTCGTTTGTTATCAAGGCGGAATCGAGCGGCATTTCGGCCGTTGAGCTTGACGGCAAGCATAAGGAAAGATTGCAGCATAGCCGATTGCCTGACGGCGGTTCCGAAGTCGGAATGACATTGCCCCGTCATGGTCTAGCTACGCTTCGGATTTCCGATATTCGTTACAACAAAGACGAAACCATGGGATGTGAAACTGGAATTGAATACGAGAAAAGAAATTCAGTATCAGATTGAGAAGCTTCTGAGAGTTAAGCGGGACTTTATTTATAAGAAATTATCAATCGTTGAATTTACGCACTTTGTTACCGGAGAACGTCTTTCTTATTCCGATATCAGTTCCCAGTCTTTCGAGCCGATAAACGCCGGGGACCGATGGGGGAGCAGCTGGATGTATGCTTGGCTTCGCAGCAGCTTTGTTGCGCCTGTTGGGACGGAAGGCAAGCGGCTGGTTGTGCTCGCGGACTTTGGCTCCGAAGCAACTTTGTACGTGAACGGGATTGTAAGCGGTGCGCTCGATTTGCAGCATCATGATGTGACCATAACCCGTCTTGCTCGCGAAGGCGAGCGCTTCGAGCTTGCCGCCGAAGCTTATGCCGGCCACTCCGGTCTTCAGCCGGTATTCGGCGAATCGTATTTGTGCCGGTTCGAAGAGGAGGTTTATCAATTCTTCATCGATCTGGAATGCTTGTGGCAGGTCCTTCAGAATACGGATGCGAACTCCCTTCGGGCAGCCGAAATTAACCGTTGTCTAACGGATGTCATTGCCGTCCTTGATCTCGGGCTTCGGGATTTGGAGCTGATAGAGAACGTTAACGGCTGCCGCAAAAGGATGGAGCCGCTTCTCGCTTGCGTAAACGGATCCACTTCTCCGCTGCTGTATTTGATGGGCCAGTCCCATCTTGATATTGCCTGGCTGTGGCCAATTGAGGAGACGAAGCGTAAAATTGCCCGAACGATGTCCAATCAGCTTGCGTTAATGGACGAATATCCGGAATATACGTACACCCAAAGCCAGCCGTATTTATTCCGGATCGTGAAGGAGCTTTATCCGGAGCTCTATTCCCGCATTAAGCAGAGAGTGGCGGAAGGGCGAATCATCCCGGAAGGCGGCATGTGGGTCGAATCGGATACGAATCTGGCAGGCGGGGAAAGCTTGATCCGCCAGTTCCTTCACGGCAAGCGGTTCTTCATGGAGGAGTTCGGCAAGGGCAACGAGATGCTGTGGCTGCCCGATGTGTTTGGTTATTCCGGCAATATGCCGCAGATTATGAAGGGCTGCGGGATAAATTATTTTGCTTCCGTCAAAATGTTCCAGACTTACGAGAATGCCGTAGATCCGTTCCCTTACAACACGTTTATATGGGAGGGGATCGACGGGTCGGAGATTCTGACTCATCTTCTTGATTACGGCGATTTCCCGATCCGGGTGAATCCGTCATTCCTGATCGGGCAGTGGAACGATCGCGTGCAAAAGGACGGCATCGCAACCCGGCTTGTCCAATACGGGCATGGGGACGGCGGGGGCGGCGCGAACCGGGATGATCTCGAGTTTCTGCGCAGGCTCGACAATCTGGAAGGCGTTCCGCGGACAAGACAAAGCTCGCCGATCGATTATTTTGAAGACCAGCAAGCAAGGGGTATTCCGGATGCGAGATATGTAGGCGAGCTGTATTATCCGGCGCATCGGGGAACCTATACGACGCAAGCGAAGCTGAAGCGGTTGAACCGGAAGACGGAGATCGGATTCCGCGAATACGAGCTTTGGGCCGCTGCCGCAGAGCGCCTCCGGACGAAGCCGTATCCCTATGAACAGATGGATGGCTTGTGGAAGCAGCTTCTGCTGCATCACTTCCATGATATTCTGCCGGGAACCTCCATTCACCGGGTTCACGAAGAAGCGCAGGCGGAGCTGCTTAAGCTGCACGAAACGATTTACGAAATGGCCGACGAGGCTAAAGCTACGCTTGTTGAGTCTGAGCGGGAAGGGGTTACCGTATTTAACCCTCTGTCCTGGAATCGAACCGAGCTGGTTGCGTTGCCCGCAGGGGTTGCTGCGGTTGCGGACCGTTCCGGTCAACCGATACCCGTGCAATGGCAGGACGGGGTTGGTTATGCCCGGCTTGAGACGCCATCCTTGGGATGGGCGGCTTACGTAGCTATCGAGAATAGCCAACCGGAGCTTGTGGTTTCTCAATCCAAGGTGTCGGCCACAGCTTCGCGGCTGGAAAATGAATGTATGACAATAGCGATAAACGGTACGGGAGAAATCACCAGTATCGTTGATAAGCAGACAGGCGTTGAGTGGGCAGCCGGTTCCTGCAATACGCTTGCTATGTACCGCGACCAGCCGTCTGCCTTTGACGCATGGGAGATTGACCGCCGCTATCAGGCTTCCAAGGTTGAACTGGAGGAGCAGGCGGAAATAACGGTTACCGCAAGCGGCCCGCTTTTTGCCAATGTTCGCGTCCGGCGGAAGCTCAACCGGTCGACGGTTGTGCAGGATATCCGAATCGAAGCGGGCAGCCGAAGGGTTGAATTCCGAACGACGGTTGAATGGCAGGAGAAGAACAAAATGCTGCGCGTTGATTTTCCGGTCCGGCTGCACGCCAATGAGTCGATGCAGGAAATCCAGTTCGGTTACGTACGCAGACCTAATCACGCCTCCAGGCCGCATGATGCGGACCGGTTCGAGGTAAGCCAGCATAAATGGACGGCGCTAGCCGAGACGGGACGCGGGTTTGCGCTGCTGAACGACTGCAAATACGGAATAGCCGTCAAGGGAAATACGTTAAGCATGACGCTTCTTCGCTCGCCGTCTTATCCGGACGAAACCTCCGATCAAGGAACGCATGAATTTACTTATGCTTTCTTGTTCTGGGAAGGAGCCTTTAGGGAAAGCCGGGTAATCCAGGAGGCTTACGAGATTAATTATCCGGTTAGCGCCTTGAGCGGTGCAGACCGCCATGATCAGCAATCCCTTTTGCGGATCGATCAGCCGGGTGTTCTCGCGGAGACGGTTAAGCTGGCCGAAGACGGGTCCGGAGATTGGATTGTGCGCCTGTACGAGAGCACGGGTTCCGCCGTTTCCTGCGGTATCCGCGCCGGGTTGTCCTATTCCGCCGCGTTTGAGACCGATATGCTGGAAGTTAACCAAGCGGAGCTGCCGGTTGCCGATGAGCTTATTAACCTGCATTTCCGGCCATTTGAAGTCAAGACCATCCGTCTTGCGCAAAAATAAGGAGGTAGCGTATTTATGAAGCTTGAGCAAGGGCAAAGACTGGTTATGATCGGTGACTCGATTACCGATTGCGAGCGTAAATTCCCGCATGGGGAAGGGTTGTTCCAAGGCGTCGGCAAAGGCTATGTCGCGCTTGTGGACGCCTTGCTGCAGACCGCCTATCCGGAGCTGTCGGTCCGCGTAACCAATATGGGCATTGGCGGCAATACCGTAAGGGATTTGAAAAGCAGATGGCAAACGGACGTGCTTGATTTGAAGCCGGACTGGCTGACGGTTATGATCGGCATCAATGACGTATGGCGGTATTTCGACCAGCCGAATATTCCCGAATCGCATGTGCTGCTGGAGGAATACGAGCAGACGCTGGAGGAATTGGCGAAGTCTGCGCAGCCGGAGGTGCGGTGGCTCGTCATCATGACGCCCTTCTATCTGGAGCCTAATCCGGAGGACCGGATGCGCAAGCGGATGGATGAATACGGCCAGGCTGCAAGAAGAGTGGCAGAGAGAACGGGCGCCGGCTTCATTGATATCCAAGCGGCGTTTGCCCCGCAGTTCGAATACGTGCATCCTACCGCCATCGCTTCCGACCGGGTGCATCCGGGCTTGTCCGGCCATATGATCATTGCGCGGGCTTTGCTTCAAGAGCTTGGCTTTGAATGGGAACGGATGAAGGGCTGACAAAAGTGGCGCCTCGGGGAGAACTCCCCAAGGCGCCTTTAGTTGTTCTTATTTGATCCGGAAGCTTATAATCGCACCCTCGCCTTCGAACGGGTAATCGATGGCAATGCGGCCGGATTCCGTATCGCCGATTCCGCTGTACAGATTGACCTTGCCGTCAGGGCGCATTTCGATGCCGGCCGTAAAGGCGCAATCGGTCAGATTAGGCTTCTTGGCTGGCCCTTCCGGGTAGCATGGGCGGGTGCCGATAATTTTCAGATTGGTAAACTGATTAGTCTGCGGGTCAAGCACAAAGGACATATTCATATACGTCCAAATTTCCTGATTGCGGCTATCGGCGGCTTTATAGCAAATATGCCCGATAACGCCGATCCTGCCGCTCTCCAGCAGATAAGCTTGATTGCAGCCGCCCCACTCGTCCTTTTGGAATAATCCGGGGATATGAGGCGCATTCTCTATAGCCGAAGACGACAACTCATCCAGGCTGTTGATTACCGTAAAGCCAATGAGGGATTCACTCCCGTATTTTTGACGTACCTCCTCGCTTCGCGGTCTGGAAAATACGCCAATTTTGCTGCCTGGGAGCTGTACGAGACGGATATCCTTCATATAGTCGGGCCCTGTCGTGAAGTAGAGAAGATCGTGAACATCCGTCCCTTTGTAGAAATAACCGTAGAAGGTATCCAACCGCCCCTGGTTGTAACGGACATGAGTTCCGCCCAGTACAAGCAACTCATTTACGATGCTGACATAAGGGTCTTCCAGCTGATAGATCATGGTATCCGGTACTAGCGTCCATTCATCCGGACCGCTCTGTTCGAACAGTCTGACCCAGGAACGCGCCCATTCCTGCCGTTTTTCCACGCGACCGTAGATATAGCGCTTGCCCTGCCATTCAAACGGAATGGAGGGGTTATACACGTCGAAGCCGTCAATGCCCCGGAAGATAAGCTTGGCACTCTCGTAAATTTGTTTGTTGTCTTCGAATAGACGGCGCTGTTCAAGTAAATTCATGACTCGCGTTCTCCTCTCAATGGTTGCTGATAGCCTAATCGTAAAGGATAGGAGACTATAAATCTTGCCTATACTTCGTATGGATTATGGTATTTTGACCTGGCTTATTTGAGATGCAAAAGAACAGAATAGGGGCTGACCGCCATGTTAAAGCTTCTCGCGGCCGACGGTATCGATCCGGATATCCAGGCGCACTACCGGCTGATCGCATCCGTTCACGATACGATCGGCTTGCATACGCATGATTTCTTTGAGCTGTTTCTTATCCTGAAGGGAAGCGTTGTGCATAAGGTTAACGGCACCCGGCAGCTGCTGCGGGAAAATACGCTTGTCTTTATCCGCGACCGGGATGTTCATTGCTATGAGCAGACATGCGAGGGGGACTGCCAATTTATTAATCTCTCGTTCTATAAAGAAGTTATTGACGAACTGTTTGCTTTTCTGGGGGCGGGATTTCCTAGCGGGAAGCTGTTCGAGCCGGAATTGCCTCCTACGCTCATGCTGTCCAAGACGGAAAAGGAATACGTACGCTACCGGCTGGATCAGATTAACTTAACTCCGATTAACCGGAAGCTTGCTGTCAAAGCGGAGGTGAGAGCGCTGCTGACGGATCTCTTTTCCCGTTACATCCGGATTACGGCGGATAAGGCTGATCCGTACGGCCAGCCGGACTGGTTCCGGAAGCTTTGCCAGGAGATGCGGAAAAAGGAGCATTTTACGAAGGGGACCTCCGCGCTGATTCAATTGTCGGGTAAGTCCCATGCTTATTTATGCAGGGTGTTCAAGCAGCAGCTGAAGATTTCGCCAACCCGGTTTATTAACGATTTGAGACTGTCTTACGCGGAAAATTTGCTGCTTAATACGGATATGGACATCTTGGATATCAGTCTGGAGACCGGCCTCGAGAATGTCAGCTATTTCTATGAACTGTTTAAGAGGAAGCATGGGATGACTCCTTACCGGTTCCGTCAATTCGACAGTCCGGCTGCCGTGCGCGTAACCTGCGAGGGCTAAGAGTCTTATTCGTTAAACGAATCGGGCTTTACGCCTATTTGACAGAGTTTGCATACTAACTTATACGAAGTTCCTCTAAAAAAATAGAAAAATGTAGGAGTAAAACTGTATTGACGTTCAAAAAAGTATGTGTTAATTTTAACATAGTATAACAAGGTTGAAGGGGGGAGGTAAGCCGTTCCCTATGATTCCGTTTCCTTTGTGGCACTGCTCCTTTCTAGGAAAGCTATGCGGTTAGTTCGCTATCCCTTGAAGACGGGAAAGGAAGCGTTCTTGAATAGGCTCAAAAATGAATGCGCTTCCAACCAAGGTATTTACCTGCCTTTTCCAGATGTTAGGTAGCGGCAGGAGTTAGTTGGTATACTAATTTGATAATGGCTGTTGAAGGGGTGTTTTTTTGGAAACAACCAATAAAAGCTTGTGGTCGCGGATTAATAGACATCGTTATTTGTATTTGATGGTTTTGCCGGGCTTTCTAACGGTTCTCGTCTTTAACTACTTTCCGATGTACGGCATTCTGATTGCTTTCAAAAAATACAGCGTGGTCAAAGGAATTATGGACAGCCCGTGGGTGGGCTTTAAATACTTTAATACGTTCTTCCATGATCCGCTTGCGTTCCGGGTATTAAAAAATACATTGCTGCTAGGCGTATACACGTTGTTCTGGTCCTTTCCCGCGCCTATCATTCTCGCCTTGCTGTTTAACGAGCTTCGGAACAAGAGGTTCAAAAAAATCGTGCAAACCGTTTCGTATTTTCCCCACTTCATCTCGGTTGTCATTGTCGCCGGCATGATCAAGGAATTTACGGCTAGGGACGGACTTTTCAACGATATCATTTCCTTCTTCGGCGGATCGCCGGTGATGTTTCTCCTGGAGCCGGGGTATTTCAGAACCATCTTTATCTCCTCGGGGATCTGGCAAGGGGTAGGCTTCGGGACCATCATCTATCTGGCCGCATTAAGCGCCATAGATCCTACCTTGTATGACGTAGCGGAAGTGGACGGGGCCAACCGGTGGAAAAAAATCGTACATATTACCTGGCCGTCATTAAGATCCACAACGGTTATATTGCTCATATTCGCCGTTGGCGGAATACTCGGATCGGACTTCCAGAAAATTATATTGCTCTATTCGCCCGAAACCTACAGCGTGGCGGACGTTATCGGCTCCTACGTGTACCGTCAAGGGATACTGGGAGCGCAATACGAATATACAACGGCAATCGGCTTGTTCATGTCCGTCATTTCCTTCGTTATTCTGTATCTGACCAACTGGATCAGCCGCAAGGTGTCGGATACAAGTTTGTTCTAGGAGAGGGTAAGCAATGAAAAAGGTGAGCTTGGGTTCCAGAACGTTTGACGCGGTCAACATTTTTGTCATGCTGTTGATTATGATCGTTATCCTGTATCCGATTCTGAACATTATCGCGACTTCCGTGAGCAGTGCCCGTTATATCTCGTCGGGAAGCGTGTCGGTCTGGCCGAAGGGCTTCAACGTCGAAGCTTATACGACCGTTTTTAAAGATCCATTTATCTTCAAAGGTTATCTGAACTCTATTATTTATGCGGTAGGCTCTACGGGGCTGATGCTGCTGTTTACCTCGTTGATGGCGTATCCCCTTACCGTACAGACCTTTGTGGGGAAGAAGTTTCTTACCATCTTTCTGATGATTACGATGTTTTTCGGCGGCGGCTTGATTCCCACCTATTTGCTAATGCGCAGCATGCACATGCTGGATACGCTGTGGGTCATGATTCTTCCGGGGGCTATCGGTGCCTATAACGTCTTTCTGTTTCGAACCTTCTTTCATAATATACCGGCGGAGTTAAAAGAGTCTGCCTTAATAGACGGGGCCAACGATCTTGTCGTTTTGTTCAAAATTGTATTGCCTTTATCCAAGGCATTGCTCGCAACCTTCGCTTTGTTTGGGCTAGTGGGGAGCTGGAACAGCTGGTTTGAAGCATTGGTCTACTTGCAGGACCAGGATAAATATCCGCTGCAGATGGTGTTAAGAAACTATCTGTTTACACTGGATACCAATGCCATTGCGGGAAGAGTCGGCGCCGGCAACGTCGCGATCAATCAGCCGGGAGATTCGCTCGATCCGCAGGCGGTACGCATGAGCGTCATCATTATCACGATGTTCCCGATTATGTGCATCTATCCTTTTTTCCAAAAGCATTTCACAAAAGGGGTCCTTGTAGGCTCCATTAAAGGGTAGAGAGCGGTAATCCTGCTTGGGAGGTGAAGGGGCGGCAAGCAATCCGCAAGCCTAATGACATGCTGTAAACCAATTATTTATCAGGAGGGGTTTCTATGAAAAGAAAGACAAAAACGATGTCTTTGCTTTTGGCTTCCGCGTTGGCACTGGCAGTAACAGGCTGTACAAACAACAATACAAACCAAGCGCCTAACGAGACTTCCAGTACGAATACGGGGACGGATAAGACGGACAGCAAGCCATTAAGCTTCTCGGTAGCGCTGCCATCCAATGGCGTTGATAACCCGAATAGCATGATGGGGAAAGAATGGCAGAAGGAAATGGAAGCCTACATGGGCAGAAAGGTCAACATTGATTTCAATTACATTCCTTCTTCCGAGTATGACGAGAAGCTGAAATTAATGATTGCGAGCAATGATTTGCCGGATTTCTTCGTTACTCCATTGTTCTACGACACAACCGAAATGGCGGAGCAGGGCCAGATTCTGGAGCTAAGCCAATATAAAGACCTGATGCCTAACTATATGAATTATTTGAGCAAGGTGAAGAACGGTTTGACCCGGGTAACCAACGCCGAAGGCAAGATGTATACCTTCAAAGAAACGTCAACGCCAAGGTTCCCCGCCGATAAAGGCATGCTGATCCAGAATACGTCCTCGTATCGTTATGATATTTTCCAGCAGAACAATATCAAGATACCGGAGACCTGGGATGACGTGTATCAGGCAGCCAAGAAGCTGAAGGAGCTGTACCCGGATAAATATCCGATTGCCACTAGATGGAACAGCTTGCGATCCTTGTTCGCCGCCGACCATGTGAAGGACGATATCTATTGGAACGGCAGCAAATACGTGTACGGCGTTCTCGAGGACGGATACAGGGATGCTCTCCAGTTCGCGAACAAGCTGTATGCCGAGAAGCTGCTGGATCCGGAGTATACCATCGATACGGACGATACGCTTAAACGCAAAGCTTTGAACGGCGACAATTTCATCTGGCTGACGCAATGGTTCACGACTCCGGCCGAATATACCAGAACGCTTAATGACGGGAAAATATTCGCAGTTACCCTTTATCCGAATAACCCGGATTACGGAACTGCGTGGCAAGAGGTCGCAAACGGCAATACGCCTGATTTGGGCTGGGCTCAGTTCTGTATTAATGCCAAAACAAAAGTGGCGGAAGATCTGATCAAATTCATTGATTATCAATACACGGACAAAATGATGAACCTGATTACCTGGGGAATCGAAGGAACCACGTATACGGTTGGGGCGGACGGCGTACAGACCTTTACGGATGAATTTAAAAATGCGCCGGATCCATGGCTGGTTGGCGACAAATACGGAATCCGGGCGAGCAAGAACTATAACCCCGGCTTGCAAATGGTTAACGATTCCAAAGCATTCGTAGACTTTGCCGCCACGGATTACACCTACTTTAACGGCAAATACGAAGAGGTTCCGATCGAGAAATCGCCGTACTTAAGAAGTCTGCCGATGCCGCAGAATGACTATGTGCCATCGTCGTACAGCGAGCCAAGCATTCAATTTACGCAAGACGAAAGCCAGAAAATTTCCGAAATCATGAACCCGGTTAAAACCTTTGTTACCGAAGAGCAAGCTAAATTTGTTTCCGGCAAAAACAAATTCGACGATTGGTCCAAATTCATCGACAAGCTGAAGAAAATGGGCGATATCGATAAAGTGCTTCAAATTTACAACGATGCCGCGCAACGTGCGACGAAATAAGAATGCTATTTAGCACAGACACGGAATGGAGTGATCGATTGTGGCTAAACCGGTTGTGGGGCTTCAATTATATACTTTGCGCGATTTAACGGAGCGGGATTTTCTCGGTACCATCCGCCAAGCGGCGCAGCTAGGCTACAAAGCGGTAGAGTTTGCGGGATTTTTCAACACCCCGGCCAAGGAGGTTAAGGCGCTTCTTGCCGAGCTTGATTTGCAGGCGCCATCGGCTCATATCGGGTTGAATTTTTCCGAGGATGCCGCTGTCCGCTCCGCGGAGCTCGATAAGCAAATCGAATACGCACAGGAACTCGGGCTACAATATATGGTTGCGCCGTGGGCTCCTCTGCCCGAGAATCCCGAATGGGACGATGTCCGAAAGCTGGCCGGCATGCTTGAAGAAGCGGGAAGAAAAGTAACCGAGGCGGGAATGACCTTTGGCTACCATAATCATGCTTTCGAGTTTCAATTGGTTCATAAAAAACCGGTTATGGATCATCTGCTGGAGCTTGTTCCGGCGCGGTATCTCGTAGCGGAATTTGACCTCGGCTGGGTTCATGTGGCAGGCTATAAGCCCGTTGATTACGTGCAAAAATACAGCGGACGCGTACCGCTCGTTCACTTCAAGGATTTCGTGGAGGGGCATACGGATACCGAGGTAGGCAAAGGCTCCGTTGATCTGAAGAGCGTATTGCCGATTGCCGAGGAAGCCGGAATTCAGTACATCTTCGTCGAACAGGAAGTTTTCCCTTCCTCCTCGCTGGAGAGCGCAAAGATCAGTCTTGAATTTTTCCGAAAGAACGGCCTTTAAACTTGCATGATTTCATCTTAGATCGTATAGGAGCAGTTTGCGTTCAGCATGCTGCTTCTTTTTTTTTCGGGAGGTGATGCGATGCCGTAGTTTGCAGTCGAGAACATGATGCTGCGCAAGGAAATGAAATCAATGGGAGGATGATCATGTATGCATGCAAAGCTGCGTAGAACGACCGGAATAGCAGCCTCAATTCTGCTTAGTCTGGCTTTATTCCCGGGGACGATGTTGGCGGGCAGCACGGTGAGTAACAGCGGGGCCAGTCAAATCCAAAGCCAGCAGCCTTTTGGGATTCGGGTGGTGGACTCGAAGACCGGACGGGGAATTCCGGCCGTTGAACTGAGGACTACCAACAATATGACCTTCTATACGGACAGCGCCGGTTACGTCGCTTTTAAAGAGGTTGGCCTTATGAACGAAACCGTATTTTTCCATTTGTCCAGCGACGGCTACAAAGTTCCGCAGGATATGTTTGGTTATTATGGGCAGGCCGTTGAAGTAACGCCGGGAGGAAGCGTTACGCTGACGATGGATAGAGTAAATATCGCAGAGCGGCTGTACCGTCTGACGGGCGAGGGCATTTACCGGGACAGCTTATTGCTTGGCAAGACGCCGCCGATTAATGAACCGCTCTTGAACGGGAAAGTAATGGGACAGGATTCCGTCCAGACGATTAAATACAAAAATAAATTGTACTGGTTCTGGGGAGACACGGACCGCGTAGCTTATCCGCTAGGGAACTTCCGGGTAACGGGTGCAACCTCGAAGCTTCCGGGACAAGGCGGACTCGACCCGGATGTAGGCGTTGACCTGAGTTACTTCAAGCAGGACGACGGCTTCGTCAAAAGTCTGGTGCCGGCGCTGCCTGACGGCGCGAATATCGCGTGGGTATTTGGACTGATGACTGCCAAGGATGCAAGCGGACAAGAGCGTCTGCTGGCGGGCTACAGCACGCATAATCCGGATCTGTCGGCCTTTGGCATTCTTCAATTTAATGATCAGACGGAGCAATTCGAGCAGCTGGTCCAATTCCCGGACAAGAATGACTGGCGACATCCTGGAGGGCAAGCCAGCTACTACAAGGAAAACGGAAAAGGCTATTGGGTATTTACCGAGCACCGGATGCCGAATCTTCGCGTACCGGCGACCTATGATGCGATTAAAGACTACACGAAATACGAAGCCTTTACGCCTCTGAAGCCGGGGACAACGTACAACGGGGCCGATACGCAGCTTGAACGGGACGCTTCGGGCAAGCTGGTCTGGAGCTGGAAGCAAAATACGCCGCCGCTAAAGCAGGACCAGGAGAAAGAGCTTATTAATCTGGGAGTAATAAAGGGCGCGGATGCCCGTTATTACCAGCTGAAGGACGCGGATACCGGCGCCGACGTTACGATTGCCGGCAGCTCCGTTGAATGGAATGACTACCGCCAGAAATATGTTCTGTTCGGCCAGCAAATGGGCGGAACAACATCGGGACTCGGCGAGATGTGGTATGCGGAGGCGCCTGCGCCGCAAGGGCCGTGGACAACGGCCAAAAAAATCATTACGCATAACAACTACACGTTCTATAACCCGGCTCACGATGAGTTTTTCGATAAAGACGGCGGCCGTTATATCTACCTCGAAGCGACTTACACCAACACGTTTACGGACCACGAGCCAACACCGCGCTACAACTACAATCAGATGATGTATAAGCTGGACCTTGCCAATCCGGATCTTGGGCTGACGCCTCCGGCAACGGATTTGGCCAAAGGCAAGCCAATTGCCTCCGCTTCAAATGAAAAGAATCAGCCGGCGAAGCTGGCTAATGACGGCAGCACGGAGACGTTCTGGACATCGGCTGCCAAAAGCCCGCAATGGCTGAAGGTTGATCTTGGCGTGCCAAGCAGCATAAACCGCATTGTGTTGAACTGGGGAACCGCCTACGGGAAAGCGTATCAAATTCAGATTTCAAACGACGGGGTGAAATGGAAGGACGTATACAACACCAAAACCGGCGACGGCGATGTAGACGACATTACAATTACGGGTACCAAGGCCAGATATGTCCGAATGTACGCAATACCAAGAGGCGTTAAGCTATCCGTACGCGATTTCGAGGTGTACGGAACCGAGCAGGGCTCAAAATAATCAACTGGAACGGAGGAGATTGCGGCATGGGAATGAAATTAAGCAAAGCATCCCGAATTGTGGCGGGCGTAATGCTGGCTGCGGCACTTTTCCCTGGAACCTTCGCAGCGGCCGGTGCGGCAGGGGCAAGCAGTGCCGGTAAGCCGGCACAAAGCCAGGTTTATAATCAGGAGCTGTTCAAAATTCACGTCGTTGACGCAGAAACCGGAAGAGGAATTCCGGCCGTGGAGCTGAAAACGACGAACAACATTCGTTACTATACGGACAGCGCCGGCAATGTGGCTTTTGACGAGCCGGGGCTTATGAATCAAACGGTATTTTTTCATATAGCCAGTCATGGCTACGAGGTTCCGGCGGATATGTTTGGTTACCGCGGTCAAGCGGTGGATGTAACGCCTGGCGGAAACGTGACCATTCAGATGAACCGGATCAATCTCGCAGAGCGGCTTTACCGGGTAACCGGTCAAGGCATTTACAGGGATACCGTCATGCTTGGCGAAACGCCGCCGATTGAAGAACCTCTCCTGAACGGGAAAGTGATGGGCCAGGACTCCGTGCAGACCATTAAATACAAGAATAAGCTTTATTGGTTCTGGGGCGATACGGATCGGCCCTCCTATCCGCTCGGGAACTTCCGCGTGACCGGAGCTACGTCAAAGCTGCCGGAGCAAGGGCTGGATCTCGACGTTGGCGTCGACCTCGACTATATTACGCGCGAGGACGGCTTCGCCAAAAGTCTTGTACCGCCGCTTCCGGACGGTGCGAATATTGCCTGGATATTCGGCCTGATGACCGTCAAGGACAATAATGGGGAGGAACGGCTGCTTGCCGCTTATAGTACGCATGATCCTAACCCTCGTTCTTTCGGCATTCTGATCTTTAATGACGAAAAGCAAGAGTTCGAGCAGCTGGTCCAATTTCCGGGTACCAGCGACTGGCGTTACGCGGGAATGGGCGGTCAAGGAACGTATTACGAGGATGGCGGCAAAGGCTATTATATTTTCACGCAATACGAGTATCCGAATATTCGGGTAGAGGCGAAGATGGATGCGATCGTGGATTATACCCAATACGAGTATTTTACTCCGCTTGCGCCAGGAACGACATATGCCGGGGCGAACACGCAGCTTGAGCGCGACGCTGAAGGCAAGCTGGTCTGGGGCTGGAAGAAAAACACGCAAATGCTTACACAGGAAAAGGAGAAAGAGCTGATTGGATTAGGCTTGATCAAGGCGGATGATGAACGTTATTTCCAATTGAAGGATGTCGATTCGGGCGATGAGGTTCAAATTGCCCAAAGCTCCGTCGAATGGAATGAATATCGCCATAGCTACGTCATGATCGGTCAGGAGAAATTCGGCAAGACGTCGCTGCTGGGCGAAATTTGGTTCGCGGAAGCGCCCGCGCCTAACGGGCCATGGAAATCGGCCAAGAAGATTATTACCCATGACGAATACTCCTTCTATAACCCTTCCCAGCATGAGTATTTCATTAAGGACGGCGGACGTTATCTCTATTTCGAAGCGACCTTCACCAATACGTTTACGAATGCGCCTGCCATGCCGCGTTACAACTATAATCAGATGATGTATAAGCTGGACCTTGCCAATCCGGAGCTGAACCTTGCGCCGCCGGAAGGACCGGAGCTGACGGAGCTGGCCCAAGGCAAAGCAATCACCGCTTCCTCTTCGGAGAGCTCGCATCCGGCAGCGGATGCCAATGACGGAAACGGGCAGACCCGCTGGGCTTCCGACTCATCCGATCCGCAGTGGATTCAGGTCGATCTTGGAACTCCAAGCCCGATCAGCCGAGTCAAGCTGGATTGGGAGGTCGCTTACGGCAAAGCCTACAAGATTCAAGTATCGGATGACGGCCAGAGCTGGACCGATGTCTACAGCACAACCTCCGGTGACGGAGGCACCGACATCGTTAACTTTGACGAGACGACAGCCCGTTACGTGCGGATGTACGGAACGCAAAGGGGGACGATGTACGGCTACTCGTTATGGGAGATCAAGGTGTTCGGACGTAACTAGCGGCTAATAGCAAGGCATCCTGTTACCGTTTATCGGGAATTAGGATGCCTTGTTCTCTTGTCGGAATAAACCGATTTGTCCCCATTCCCTTCTACATCCCGTGCGATATGAATATATTTCGATTATATGCGGGATGAAGGAGAGTTGCGTAAAATGGAGGGTTATTCTACGGGGACGGCCGCATCTGCGGGCAGCCTGCCAAGATGGCAGGTCGTTGACGACTTTATTGCTTTTATCCGCGAAGCCAACGAGCTTCTTCAGAAGGAAATAGATTTGTCTCCGGCTAATCAATTGGTAACGAGCGTCATTAGCCGTATTTTCGTCCAGCTGCGTTCCCGTTATTTGCCGGAGGAGGTACAAGCCGTTCTGAGCAACGAATATATTCAGACGCATAAGCGGCAGCTGCAGGATAAGCTCTCGGAAGCCGAGTTTCTGACGGAGCTCACCGATTCCAGGCAAGCCCGCGAAGCTCAAGATTCCGGATTGGATGCCGTTAGAAATCTCCCGAATTGGCCGGTTTACATAGCGTTGGTGAGGAAGGAGCTGGACACCCTTGGCCGTTTCACTGATCCGGATAGCCGGCTGGAGCAAGCTCCCGTTGTGTTTGTCGGCAGCGGGCCGATGCCGTTAAGCCCGATTATTTTTTATCTGCTGGGCGATGTGGAGGTTGTCTGCCTGGAGAAGGATGCGGTGGCTTATGAGGCGTCCTGCTTGCTGCTCGAGCATATCGGCCTCGGATCCAAAGTGAAGGTCGTGTTGGAAAATGGCGCCAACTACGATTACGGCCCATATAAGCGGATTTTCATCGCTAGTCTTGTGAGAAACAAGCAGGCCGTACTGGAACAGATAAGCCGCACCGCCTCGGACCCCCTGGTCGCCATGCGTACGGCCGAGGGAATGAAACAGATTATGTATGAAGCGATTGATGAGGAGGTTCTTGAAAACGAAGGGTGGCATATTCTGGGACGGACGCAGCCTGACGAGGGGCTGGTCATCAATTCCACTTTATTTTTGAAGCACAAAGGCTTAGAATAAGCTGCAATAATATACTATAGGCAATTTCCATTCGGATGTAGGATAGGAGAAGAGCGTGAAAGGAGCGGCTTCTCATGGATACTACATCTTTTTTTGTTTATTGTTTGATTGCGACGTTTACACCCGGGCCAACGAATATTCTGATTTTGTCTACCGTCACAAACGCGGGTACCAAAAAGGCGATGATCTTCTCTTACGGGTCGACGATTGGCTTTGGTTTGCTGCTTGTCTGTTCGGCCGCGTTAAGCTCGGTGCTCCTGTCGGTAATGCCTAAGTTTATTACGGTCCTGCAGGTGATCGGAAGCGCCTATATGGTCTACCTCGCGTACCGGATGGTCCGAAGCCGGCATTCGGAATCCGACGTAAACCAAAAGGCTACCTTTCGATTTGGCGTCCTGCTGCAGTTCTTGAATCCCAAGACCGTGCTGTTTGCCTTAACCGTCATCCCGGCGTTTATTTTGCCCACTTACAGAGGGTTTACGGGATTGTCCGTTGGTATTGCGGCGATCACCTTAATCGGATTTGCGGCCTTTTTTACATGGGTTCTTTTCGGGACGGTCTTTAAAACGTTTTTGCAGAAGCATCATACGGCTGCTAATCTGATTATGGCTTTATTTTTAGCTTACGCTGCCGTTATGATTTGGGTATAGCTTTGCGAGGTGAGTAAGATGGAGAGGTTTATTTATAAAAAGTCGGCCGGCATTACCGCATTATCGGCTACAATGACGGAGTTTAAATATAAGAAGCATGCCCATCAGGAGTATGCCATCGGCGTTACCTTGCGCGGCATTCAGCGTTATAATCTGGACGGCAGCCTGCAATTATCTCATAAGAACGGCATCATGCTGTTTCATCCGGAGCAGACGCATGACGGAATGGCGCATGACGAGACGGGTCTCGATTACGTCATGCTGTATATTGAACCGCAGCTGCTGCTGGAGGTTATGGAGAAGAAGGAGATTTTGCGTTTCTCTAATCCTATCGTGTATGACCGGGAGCTGGAGCATAGGGTGCTTAATTTGACGAATGCCATCTTAAGCGAAAAGGATGAAACGTTATGCAGCGAATTATTGCTTACGCTGACGGATCGTCTTGCCGATTCCAGTCTTTCGCAATACGGAAGCAGAACGGATCATGCCTTGATCCGAAGAGCGAAGGACAGGATTCACGATAACCTGGATCATGTTCTGAAGCTGGATGAGATTTGCATGGAGCTTGGATTATCGAAATATCAGCTTATTCGATTATTTAAGGCGCATACCGGAATATCGCCGTATCAATATTTCCTTAACAGCAAGATCGAAAGGGCTAAGCAGCTGATCGAGAGCAGCAAGGATATTTATTCGGCGGTAGCCGCATGCGGGTTCGTGGATTTGACTCATCTGAATAAACATTTCAAGAGCGTTTACGGCACAACGGCGTTTGATTATATCTCGCATTTCCATTAACGGTTAAGCAGCTGCTTAACCGTTATTTTTATGCTGCTCCAGCTTCCGGTAAGCGCGGGGGGGAAGTCCGGACAGCTCCTTGAACATCTTGCCGAAGTGGGAAAAGTTCTCGAAGCCGCAATGCTCGGATATTTGAGTGATGCTCCAGTCGGTTTCCTTCAGCAGCAGCTCGGCTTCCTTGATCCGGGTAATGTTGATGTATTGGCTAAAGCCAAAGCCGGTAACCTCCTTAAAGACGCGGCTAAGATGTCCCTTGCTGATGAAGAAGCGCTTGGCGAGGTCATCTAGAAGCAATGGCTCTCTGAAATGCTGGTTGATATAGCGGACAATATCCGTTATTTTCTGCTGAACCGGGGTAAGCTCAAGCTCGATGCTAGGCTGCACCTTGCGTCTCTGAACGTGACGGGCGGTAAACAGCAGCAATTCGACCGCCGTGTTCCGGACATGCAGCTGGTAGCCTGGCGGGCATTCGTGCAGCTCGCGAAGCAGTGATTCGAACAAAGCCTCCAATTGCATGCGTTCCTGCAGGTTAAGCTTGATGATGGGATGCGCGGAAGCAAAAGGGGACAGCAGCAGCTGCGTCTCCTCCTTCGATAAACCGTCAAAGAACGGCAGGTCGTAATGCAGGACAATCCGCTCGTGATTGGGCTGGCTCAGCTCGGAAGTCCGGTGGACGTCATTGGTGTTGACGAGGATCAGATCACCCGACTGAATAGGATAAACGGAATCACGTATAAAAAACTTTCTTTCGCCGCTGTACAAATAAAAGAATTCGTACGAACGATGATAATGGGTATTGTCCATGGAATGGTAGCCGATTCTCCGGTCGAATTCAATCCATAAAGGCTCGCTGATTGAACCGAACCGGAGGATATTGGGAAGCGACGTTATCGTCATATTGAGATGAACTCCTTTCAAGGACATTCGCATCTCATTATATCAATATTTGCGGGGTTTAAGCAGTATTTATCGATAAATGCGGAGAAATCCATGCAAAATTCATGCTACTCTTGGGGTATGAGAGCGATTTCAGACGGAGGTTTGGACGATGAAAAAATTTGAAGTGAACCAAGAGGAAGTATTAGAGCTGATCGACCTTGTCGTACGCAGAACGATGAATATGGATTTTACGTGGAACTGGTCTTGCGGAGTTGCCTTTTACGGCATCAGCAAAGCTTGGGAAGTAACGAAAAATCAGGAATATATCGATTTTCTGGTGAAATGGGTGGACGAGTATTTGGAGCTGGGGCTTCCGGCCTTAATGGTTAATTCCTGTGCCATGGGACATACGATGCTGACGCTGCATGAAGCGACGGGCGACCAGAAATACCTGGATCTCGCTTTAATGAAAGCCGAATACCTGCGCAAGGATGCGATCCGGTTTGGAGAAGGCGTATTCCAGCATACCGTTTCGTCCAAAAACGATTTTCCCGAGCAGGCGTGGGCGGATACATTGTTTATGGCGGCGTATTTCCTGCTCAGACTTGGCTTCAAGCTGGACAAGAAGGAATATATCGACGATGCGCTTAACCAGTTCTACTGGCATGAAGAATATTTGCAGGATACGAAGACGAATCTGTTCTACCATGCATGGGATAATGTCAGAGGAGATCACCTGTCCGGCATCTATTGGGGCAGAGCAAATGCATGGGCGGCCTACACAATGGCCCAGGCTCATAAAATGCTTAATCCGTTTATGCCGATGTGGATGCAGCTTGGCGGAGCGCTTGGCGATCAGTTAAGCTCTCTGGTCAGACTGCAGTCGCCGGACGGATTATGGCGTACGGTCTTGAATGACGAGACCTCGTACGAGGAAACCTCGGCTTCCGCCGGCATTGCCGCAGCCTTGACGATTTACGCGCATCCGCTGCATCAGATTTATATGGCCAAAGCTTATGAAGGCATCCGCGCCAATATCGATGATGACGGTTCGGTCCGGAATGTATCCGCCGGCACGGCGGTTATGTATTCGGCGGACGACTACAAGGTGATCTCCAAGAAGCGGGTGCAAGGCTGGGGGCAAGGCTTAACGCTGGCTTACCTGGTTGCATTGATTCAGAATACGGAAGTCGTCAGCGCGATTTAATCCGCTTTATTCCGGAAGACGGTAGGAATGACGCCGGGTCAATACCTGGAAGAGGCATAGGAAGCTAGGAAGCCCCATGATTCTGGGAATCATGGGGGCTTGTCCGGTATAAGGCATCCATTATTTAAGCGCTCCGGTGCTTGTAATGTGTACATGCACCTCGGGCTTCAGCTTGGTTTGAGGGTATTTGGTTTTCCAATCGATCTTCTTCCATAGACCGGAATGGCTTACCTTAAGCTTACGCCCAATACCAAAAGCATCGCAATTCGCTTGCAGCAAAGTATCCGTTACCGTGATTGCTTGCTTGTTTAGGGACTTTTCCAGCTCTTTGCTTAATTGAGAGGGATTGACGGACCAGTCCGGATTGCCGGTATAGCTGACGATATTACCGTACAAATCAATTCGTATGTTGCTTTCAATCGATTGGGTCTGCTCATCGACAGTTACCTCGAACTTCCGTTTCATCTTGCGTACCTCAAAGGAAACCACATTCGTCTCCAGCGGAACATCCAGCCAAGCCACATTGCTCATTTTGTCTTTAAGCAGCAGTAATAAGCCGCTCTCGTTTCGGGACAAGATGACCCCGGTAAAGGTATCTCCATTAAATAAACCCGTGCTGTCAATGATAAGAGAGCGATTGTTCAGTTTGCGGATGATCGGCAATATTGCGTCTTCAGCAGGATCAGAGATCTGGTTCCATAAGGAATACAGAGTTTGATTCGATACTAGCGTGGTTCTTTCGGAGCTAAAAATCATCTGCTTGATATCAAACGCAATCGGATTATTTTCCGTCTCGGGTACCGCTAGAATATCGGCGGCCTGTCCTTTTGCAATCAGCACTTTGGTGTTCAAATAAGCTTTCGGCAGACGGTAAAAAAACTCCAATAGGGGCATGATGCCCTTTTTCGCAAGCTCATCGCCAACTATGATAACAAAGGCTTTATTCGCTTCGATCGTCCCCGGGAGCATGCTGTCGATTTTATGTCCGATTTCCGGGATATTGCGTCCGAATGCCTGCTCCAATTTATCTTTCACGTTAAATTGGCCGCCGCCTTTGCTTTCGAGAATAATGGCTTTAACCGTGCCCCGCAATTGTCCGTTCTCTTGCGAATCAAGAGCAATCCCGTTCACTAGTTTCTTATTGATCAAATACTGGGCGTCCCAGCATCCCGGAAGAAGCAGCAATAGGACAATGCTAACTGAAGGTATGAGCTTCTTAATCATGTCAATCTCCTCTTATAAAAGCTGCGGAACAAGAAGGACATCGCCCACATCAGAAGGGGAACCGCCGCAATCATCACGAGATAGCCGTATTCCATCCATTTGCTGAACGTATCGAGACTTTCGCGAGTCGACAAGTAGCTGGCCAGCACTAACACAAGCGTACCGCTGAACCATACCATCCGTTGATAGGCGCTTCTTTTTTTTGTTAGGCTTTTGCCGGCCATGCACAGATAAGAAACGATAGTTGCGGACATCGGGATGATCCATATCGAAAGGAAGATCAGATCCAGCCGGTCAAAAAGCTGGAAGGTCAATCCTCTGAGCAGGAACAAGACGGGCTCCTTTACCTTCGACAAAGCATCCTGGCTGAACCCGATTAAGCAAATAAATACAAAAAAGGCGTAAAACAACGTCACGAACCAATTGGCAAATGAAATGGTTCTTATTAGGCCGCGAGGCGTATCTTTCGACTGGGCCGCAAAATAAAGAATAACTTCAAACCCAAGCATGGCAAAAAACGTCTTTTCGCTGCCTTTTGCGATGTGGGCCATGCCGGATTGCCCCATTGGCAGAATGTTGGAGATATGGGTCTCGTTCGAAAGGCTTGCCAGGCTTATCCCCAGCAATATAATCAACAGGATGGAGGCTACTTCGTAAAATCTTGCAACAACCCGTAAATTTTCTACGGCTAGGTAAACGCCCACCGCGAGAATAAGCAGAAGGAGCACCCAGCTTGGAGTTAAAGGAAGCAGCCAGACTTTTATAAGACGGACATAGAGGGTACAGGCATAACCCGCAACAACAACAAAAAAGCAGTAGTAAATAAAATTGACCGCTTTGCCGGCATATTTTCCGAAGAAGAGCAGGCTCATCTCCCTTAAGTTCATCCCCGGGTACTGGCTGCATAGGCGCCAATACACAAGAATCAACAACTGGATGACAAGGCCCGAGCCCAGCACGGATATCCATGCATCTCCGCCGGCGGAATCCTGTATGACGGAAGGCAGCGATAACAGCCCTATGCCGATCTGCGTTTTAATGATGAGGAAAAACAATTGTCTCTGCGTAATCGATATATTCAATGCCTTTTCCACCTCTGAGTAAACGACTGTTTATAAGGACCGGGAAGCTGGGCATTTTTTTGGCTTTTCCAAACCGGAAGCCTAAGGAAGATATCCTTCATGCTGTCCTTGCCATGAAACGGACCAAAGGGCGCGAAATAAGGGACGCCAAGCGTTTCGATTTTGCACAGATGGATAAAGATGACCATCATCATAACGGAGATGCCGAAAAAGCCGAACAAAGCCGCGGCAAACATCGTCGGAAAGCCCAATATGCGCAGACTTGTCCCAAATTCGTTTAACGGTGCTGCAAAGGAAGCGATAGCAGTCAGCCCGATCACGACGATCATCGTATGGGAGACAAGATGCGCCTCGACAACGGCTGTGCCGATGACCAAGCCGCCAACGATGCCGATGGTTTGTGAAATAGGGGAAGGGAGCCGAATGGCGGCTTCTTTTAATAATTCTAGAATAACTTGCATAGCGATGGCTTCTACAATAGGGGGAAACGGAACGTAAGTCAGGGAAACCTTAACCGAGTACAGGATCCCCGGCGGGAGCACTTCCGAATGATAGGAAACGATGGCAATATAAATCGCAGGCAGGCTGATAGCCAGAATGAAGCTGATCATCCGGACAAGACGGTAAAAGGACCCGATTATCCACCTGCTGTTATAATCATCCGGCGACTGGTAGAAGGAGAAGAACGTAATCGGAAGAACTAATACCGTCGCGGAGCCATCCACCAAAATATTGATCTTACCTTCCATTAAATAAGAAACGGCACGGTCCGTTCGTTCCGTGTTCAGGGATTGGGGAAAAGGGGAAAGCGGATGCTCCTCGAGCATTTCGTCAATTTCACCCGTCGAATAAAGCTGGGTAAGATTGATGGATTTCAGCCGATTTTCGCATTCCATCACAATATTCGGATCGGCAAGCTTCTCCATGTAGACCATGGCTACCTTTGTATTGGTCAGAGTGCCAATAGTGAAGTACCTTACTTTGAACTGCGGACTTTTAATTCTGTATCGAAGCAAATAAAGGTTCGTACTGAGGCTTTCCACAAAGCCTTCATGAGAGCCTTTAATGATCTGTTCAGCCATAGGCTCGTCGATTGAACGGCCATAAGACTGAGCTGCGGAAATCATGTAAACATTCTCGTGGTTTTCCAGACGGATAACGCAATAACCATCCAGCAAAGAATGGCCGATGAGCTCAAGATCGGAAGATTTCTGTGCCCCGGTGGCAGCTGCAAACTGCTCGATGTTGTGGTAAGGAGTCTCCAGCAAGGGCTGGATGATGAAGGATTGAATGATTTCCAGATTAGCCATGGATTCCAAATAGAGGATGGTGCATGCCGCCGCATTAGGAAGAATGAGGCTTTGAGCTTTCAGATCCTCGGAATCGGACAAGTATTCTTTGATTTGAGCGTAAGAGACAGCCATAACTACACCACCTGTATTTTCCATGCATTGTTTACGTATTATGAGCAACCAACAGGAAAATTATGATTAGTGGTTATGGGTAAGCAGCTTCTCCGCCGCATGCTGCTGCCGGTATTGCCCGGGCGTAAGCCCGGTGCGGGCTTTAAAAATCTTATTGAAGTAGCTGACATTGGCATACCCGATCTCGTGGCAAATCTCTTCAATGGACAGGTTAACCTGGCCAAGCAGCTCCGTCGCTCTTTTTATGCGCAGCTGAATCAAATAGTCGTTGATGGTCATACCCGTGGACTCTTTGAAAATACGGCTTAAGTAAGAGGAGCTGCGTTCCACGTATTCGGCAACGGTATCGACGGAAATGTTGTTATTGAAATTCGAATCCATGTAATCGATGGCGAGCTGCAAGGTCACGTCCGTCATTTTGGAGCGCTTCTCGCGGTGGTAGTCGATAATTCTACCGCACATCTCGATCAGACATTTCTCCATATCCTTCAGCGTCTCGGCGCGCGCTATTAAATCGGCATAAGCAGCGCGGCTGCCGAATACGGCGGCAATGTCTCCCCGGGATTGGACAAGGGTTTTGACAATCTCGCCGCTCAGCTGGAAGAACAGCTGCTGGATATTGGCCTTGCTCAGCTTTTTCTCCATCGCGGTCCCGGTGATTTCCCGGAGGGTATCATAGCACTCTTCTTTATCCGTCTGAAGCAGCGCCTGCTGCAGCTTAGCCTCCAGGTCATACGGATAGTAATAGGCATCTTCTTCTCCGGTCTGCCAGTCACCCAAGATCGAATAGGGCAGCACCTCGCCTTTACCGATATAGATTTTCAGGTTCAAGACCGCAATCGTATCCTCGTAAGCCAGCCTTACCGATTCCTCTCCCGTGCCTATTCGGCTGACGGCAATCGTAACCGTTAATCCATACCTGGTGAGCATATGCTGCTTCAGCCTCTTGGCATATTCCAGAGGAAATTCGTCATTGTCGGGTGGAACAGCCAATAGAATAACCGTTCTTTTATCATCCTTGGCGAATACCTCGCCGTCGATATCCGCGCCTAATTCATCCATAAACCCGTAACGCAGCAGGTGGAAATGAAAAAGATCGTCCTTTACGGGATAAGGCTCCTCCAGCTCAAGCGTAAGCAAGGCAAACCGGGAGAAATCAATCCGCAGCCCTAGCAGCTCCACGGCTTGCCCGTTCCCTTCGCCGCCTTGGATCAGATCGTTCAGGTATTTTTCTTTAATTGCCGTACGGTTGTCGGTGAGCAGGGAATCAACCTTCCTCTTCTCCTTGGCGAGGGTCTCCCAGCTGCGGATTATATGCTCGAACCGCTGCCGGATAAAGCCCGCCTCGTCTCCGGTTGGAAGAGGCCTGATTCCACCATCCCGCTGGTCATGCGCGGCATTCTCAATATAAGAGATGACGCTGTGGAGCGGACGGTACAATCTTCTGGACACGAAAAAGGAGATGGCGATTGCGGCTGTCAGATAAGCCGCGGCTACGCTGACCACGATGACTTTGATACGCCCCATCCCTTGCAGGAGGGCCGACTTCTCCGTGACGTCGATAAACTTCCAGCCTGTCAGCTCGGAGGTTGTGTAGGAGATAATGCGGTCGGAATCATCGATATAGGAGCCGCTTTCCGCGTTTAGACGGCTGAGATTAACGCCCTTCATTAATCGATCCCCGTCGGCCGCATCGGTATAGAGCAGCTCGGAGTTTGCTCCCAGCACAAGGGTGGTGCCTTTTTTATTATGGTAGTGGCTTAAATAATCGTTAAACAGTAGATCCAGCTTCAAGTTGATCACAATAGCGCCGTTGACTTGGCCGATCAACGGCATTTTTTGAAGCAGGCTGGCCGCGGAATGATCGGGGGAGAAGCCATCCTCTCTCCCGGTAATCCAGATGGAACGGCTTGCCGAAGGCTGCTTCCACGTATCCAGCCAGGACCGGTCCGCGAAGGTGGAGATCGGGGAGGTCCGGATCTCCTGCCGCGAGGTCAGGACAAGCTCCAGCGGAGCGTAATAAATATAGATGGAATCGATGTAAGGACTGATTTTTTTCTGTTCGGCTACAAAGCCGGTTAAGTCGATAAGGGAGCTGACGCTTAGCTTGCTTCCTTTCATTTGATACAGATACGACTGGGTCGCAATCATGCTTGAAGCGTTATATTTAATGGAGGTTAGTTCTTTGTGGATGAGCTCTTGCTGCTGGGTAAGGACAGATTCGTTGTATGTAATCGCATTTTGAATACTGTTGTCTGCCGAGATGGAATAAGTAACGGATGCAATAAGGACAACCGTGATGACGGCAATAGCGGTTAAGGAAAGAAGCTGCTTCACGAACATGCTGTTCTGCTTGATTGAGCCCGGCATTGGATTCACTCCTTGTCTCGATGATTGCGCTTACATAACGAGGCGCCAAGCAACGGGCGCTAATACGGGGATTATATCACAGTTGCCTCCCTTGGAAAGGAAATGCGCGAAAAACATACAAAAAAGAGAAAAACATAAGGCCTTCCAAACGGAGCAATAGCGGAAAAACATAAAAGAGAATTGGAATAGAGGATTGAGAACGCCGGCGGAGAAGGCTATCGTAAATATTGTAACCGCTCCCATAACCCGGCCGGGAGCCAGAGCCTGGATGCGGTCCATTATACCGAATCAATAGGGGGAGATTGAATTGCAAATGAAACGACAGACAATGGGCAAGGCCGCATTGGCGGCAATCGTGGCTGCGGGATTACTCGCGGGCTGCAGCTCCAATTCGAATAACACGACTAATAATAAAACATCGGATCCGACGGCCAGCCCAAGCGCAAATGCAAGCGAGCCAGCGGAAACAAAAGAAGCAAACGCAAAGCCGATTGAAATTACATGGGGGATCCATTTCCAGGCTGCGGGCGTCGTGGAGAACACCGAGGTTCAGAAATGGCTGGAACAGAAATTCAATGTCAAGATCAAGCCGGTGAAAGTGACCGATGCCAGTATCGCTTCCGGCGATATTCCGGATATCTTTATGCTGGGTGATCCCGCTAACGTGTCGGCTTATCAGAACCAAGGCGTGCTCATGAGCATTGATCCTAATCAATTGAAGGAAAAGATGCCGGAATACTATACCGATATCGAGAAAAACAGCAAGCTGTTCCAGACCGTTACCTTTAATGATCAGCTGTGGGCAATTCCGATGTTTATCGATTTGAAGCCTTATGATCTGGGTATGCTCTGGCGCAAGGATTGGCTGAATAACGTCGGCATTGCGAAGGTGCCGGAGACGCTGGACGAATTCGAGCAGGCGGTATATGCGTTTGCGCAGAAGGACCCGGACAAGAACGGCAAAAAAGATACGTACGGCTTGACCGGCACGGCTACCTCGACCTGGTCCTCCGGCTTCTATTCGATCTTTGGGGCGTTTGGCGTGGAGCCAACGATGTGGCATGAGAAAAACGGCGAGATCGTCAATGGCTCGGTTATGCCGGAGACGAAGGAAGCATTGGCGAAGCTGCGGCAGTGGTATGCGGACGGGGTTATTGACCCTGAATTTATTACCGATACGCAGGATTCTTACCGCAAGAAGCTGTACAACAACCGGATCGGCGTTATTGAAGAGCAAATCGCCAAAGGCGCGCTTCCGGAAGGCGGCACCGTAACGGAGATGAAATCCTTAAGTCCAGACGCGGAGCTTGTCTTCTCGAAAAATCCGAAAGGCCCGGGCGGCGACGGATCTTGGGACTGGGGCGTGAAGAGCAATTTCGTCGTGATCGGCAGCAAAGTAAAGGATCAGCCTGAGAAGCTGGAGAAGCTGTACGAAATTCTCCGCGCGGAAAGCAGCGATGAAGAAACGATTAACATGACCAGCCTTGGCGTGAAAGGGACGCATTGGGATTTTGCGGACAGTGGAGCGACTTCGGGGGCTACCAAGTTCCTTCCGGCATTCGAGAAGCAGGAGCAGCGTGACCAGGAAGGAATCCGTCTCTTCTCGCTTGGCAACATTACGACGCAGGCATACCGCGAGAAATATTCCAATCCGAAGCTGAACGAAGCGATCAAAACGTATTCGTCCGCGCCGAACCTGACGGATGCCCTTCTGTTCTCGGTATTGCCGTCCGACGGCAAATACAAGGCGGATCTGACCGCGCTTATACAGAAGTATTTCGCACAGATTATTAGCGGTGAAATTCCGCTTGACGACTTCGATAAATTCGTAACGGAATGGAAGGCTAGAGGCGGCGACGAGTTAACCAAAGAGGCTAACGAGCTGTACCAGGCGCAATTCAAAAATTAACCGGCCGGCTCCGCGAACCCGCAAGGGCTGATGCCAGCTCTTGCGGGCGGACCGGGCAAGGTTGCAAGGAAGTGTGGCATGAAGACTATACGCAGGCACGGAGAGCTGCTCTCGTTATTTCTGTTCTCGTTTCTCTTTTTCTTCATTTTCAAATACGGTCCGCTGTATGGCGTGATCATTGCGTTTAAGGATTTCAAAGTGGTGGACGGCATTTGGGGAAGTCCTTGGGTAGGGCTGCAGCACTTTCAAGAGCTGTTCCAGAACAGCGATTTCTACCGTCTCCTTAAAAATACGCTGCTTCTTAATTTGTATCTGCTTCTTTTTGCTTTCCCCGCACCGATTATTCTGGCGCTGCTGCTTAACGAGGTCCGGTCGCGCTACTTCCAGCGCTTTATTCAGATGACGATGTATTTGCCCCACTTTGTATCGTGGGTCATCATGTCGGGGCTTATCATTTACTTTTTGTCGCCAACGACCGGGGTTTTGGCTGAAATCGTGGGATGGTTTGGGGTAGAGCCTGTCTTCTATATGGGGAAAAAGGAGTATTTCCGCTCCATTGTAGTTATTTCCGCGATTCTGAAGGATCTGGGCTGGGGCTCCATTATTTATTTCGCAGCTTTGACAGGGATCAACCCGGAGCTTCAGGAATCCGCGATTATCGATGGCGCCAACCGCTGGCAGCGGATGATTAAGATCAATATTCCGTCCATTATGCCTACGATCGCGATTATGTTTATTCTCAGTCTCGGCGGGTTCTTAAGCGCGAATTTCGAACAGATCATCAACCTGCTTAACCCGGTTACGTTCGAAACCGGCGATGTGATCGATACTTATGTCTACCGGGTGGGCCTGCAGCAATTCCAATACAGCTATACGGCGGCGATTGGTCTGTTCAAGTCGCTGGTCGGCCTTCTGCTTATTCTCGGCGCCAATCTGCTTGTACGGAAAATGAGCCGGGGAGAGAGCGGGTTATGGTAGGGACAGGAGGAAGTTTGTCATGAAGGCAAGAAGATGGCAGGAACGTATTGCCCCCGGCATCATTTATTTTGTATTGGCCTCACTCGCGGTAATCGTTGTGTATCCGTTTATCCATGTCATAGCCGTTTCGTTCAGCGGACGAGGGGAGGCGCTTCGCAGCGGGTTTCATTTCTTCCCGAGGGATGTCCAGTGGACGGCCTACCGGGAGCTGCTGAACTACCCGTTTATCTGGTCCGGCTACTCGAATACGATTTTCCGGATGGTCGTGGGTACGGCCCTCACGCTGCTCGTTACCGTCTGCGCGGCTTATCCGCTGTCGCGTCCCGATTTTCCCGTCAAAAGGCTCCTTACTTTGCTTCTGCTCTTCACCATGATTTTTGACGGAGGGATCGTGCCTCATTATTTGCTTATGAAGGATTTGCATTTGCTTAACTCCCTTTGGGTCTACGTGCTGCCTACGGCGGCTAATGCCTTTCAGGTTCTGGTCATGTTATCCTTCTTCCGGTCGCTTCCCGATGCCTTAATTGAAGCAGCCCGGATCGACGGAGCCAGGGATATCGGGATTTTATTCCGCATCGTGCTGCCGCTCTCGATTCCGCCGCTTGTCACGATCGGACTGTGGTCCATGGTTCACCATATTAACGCGTTTATGGATAATTTGCTGTACGTGACCGACCAGTCCAAGTTTGTCCTTCAGCAGGTTGTCCGGCAAATTCTAATCGAAAACAAGGTAGATCCGTTTACGACGGCAACGAATTTGATTCCTCCGGCACCGGAGAGTCTGAAGATGGCATCCGTCATCGTGTGCACGTTGCCCGTGCTTGTCGTATATCCTTTCCTGCTGAAATATTTCGAGAAAGGAACGATGATTGGATCGGTAAAAGGCTAAGCGAAGGGAACCACAAGGTTCCCTTTCTATTTGAAGCAATAAGGAGGAATAGTTAAGCATGAAGAAGAAAATGCTGATGGTCGTATGGATAATGGCTTTGCTTCTGAGCGGATTCCCCGCAGGCGGCGTGCTCGCGGCAGAATCCCCGGATTCAAGCACAGGCTCCGGCGAAAATGCCGGAGCGGTCTTTTTCGTCTCGCCAAATGGAAGCGATTCCAACTCCGGGACTTTAGAATCGCCTTTTCTTACTCTGGAGAAGGCGAGAGATGCCGTCCGTCAATTAAAGCAAAGCTCGGGACTGCCAGGCGGAGGCGTTACGGTCTATTTAAGAGGCGGCGTTTACAACCGGACCGGAAGCTTTCAGCTCGAAGAGCAGGATTCGGGTACGGCGGATAAACCGATCACCTATAAAGCTTACCCGGGAGAATCCGTCAGCCTGAGCGGGGGCCGGAACTTGGAGAAGGACTGGTTCGAGCCTGTAACCGATGAAGCGGTATTGAACCGGATAATCAGCACGGATGCAAGAACAAAGGTATTGCAGGTAGATTTGAAGGCACATGGCATAACGGATTACGGCGTCCTGAGCCGGCATGGCTATTACAAAGCAAACGATGTCAGCCAGACGCCGCCCATGGAGCTGTATGTGGAAGGCCAGGGCATGACCCTGGCAAGATGGCCGAATAACGGGACGGTACAGATGGGCGATATCGTTGACCCCGGTCCAACCCGCAAGGATGCTGACCTGCAGACGCGGGGCGGCACGTTCAAGTATACTTACGACCGGCCGGCGTTATGGACGCAGGCGGACGATATATGGCTGGACGGCATTTTCGGCTATAGCTGGGAATGGTCCTACAACATGGTTGCTTCTATAGATACCGTGGGCAAAACCATCACATTGGCTTACGGGGAAATGAGCGGTTTGTTCAAGAACTGGTACCCGGACTTTCATTTTGCCCAGAACCTATTGGAAGAGATTGATATGCCGGGTGAGTACTATGTGGACAGGAGCCAAGGCATCCTGTATTTCATGCCGACAGCCGCTTTTCTTCAAAAAACCAATCCGGATATTACCGTAACGATGCTGAAGACTCCGATGATTAATACGGTCAATACGTCTTTCGTGAATTTTGAGGATTTAATATTGGAAAATGGCCGCGATTCCGCTGCGGTAATCATGGGCGGCAATCACGTGCGGATCGTGCATTGTGAAATCCGCAACTTCACCGAAGGCGGCGTGCGCATTAATACCCAAAGCCGGTGGCTTTACGATGACTTCGCCAAGGCTTCCGGGGTGAATCATGCGGTGATCGGTACCCATATCCACCATATTGGAGGAACGGGAGTCATTCTGAACGGAGGCGACAGGCTGACGCTGGAGCCGGGAAATAACGTGGTGGAGAACAGCCATATTCATGATTTTGCCTATTACCATAAAGCTTACAATCCTGCCGTCATCCTGACCGGAGCCGGTAACCGCATATCCCATAACGAGATTCATGACGCTCCGCACCCGGGTGTCCTTATCTTTGGCAACGATCACGTGGTCGAATACAACAACATTTATGACGTATGCAAAACGTTCTCGGATCTTGGCGCAATCTATATGAATCTAGGTGCGTCGCCGCAGGAACGGGGAACCGTTATCCGAAGGAACTATTTCCATCATATCGGGGAAGGCAAGGCTGGCGTGCAGGGGGTATATCCGGACAACTTTACGATGGGACTTACGATTGAGGAAAATATTTTTTACCGGATGGGCAATTCCGCGATTCTGAACAATGGCGGCGCCCATATTAAGACCAGCAATAATCTCTTTATTGACGCGAAGACGCCATATGAATATTCGGATATGTACCTGGGCGACGGTCCGGAGCAGCAAATCTCCAAAAACTACATGGGACCGTGGCATGCTTTATTCGACAAGTACAATAACTTCGTTGGCATGCCGCATCTGACCAAATATCCGGAGCTGGCGGATTTCTTCACCGAAAACCGCTATTATCCGGACACCAATACGTTTAAGAACAATGTTATTTACAATCCGACTAAAGCGAGAAGCAGCACGACAAACGCAAACGGCGCTTACGATAAGCTTAATCTGGTGCAATACGCAAACAACTGGGTGACGAACTCGGATCCTGGATTTGTAGACCTGGCCGGCGGGAATTTGAATTTGAAGTCCGACGCGGCGGTATTCCAGCAAATACCGGGCTTTGCGGATATTCCGTTTGGCGAGATGGGACTGACGGAAAAAGCGGGAACCTACCTGGCTCCAGACGTTATTCCTGTCGAAGGCGTGGAGCTGTATGAGGATAACCTTGCGATCGGAATCGGCAAATCTTACGATCTTTATGCGGCGGTGCTGCCATGGAATGCGACTAATCCTGCACTGGTGTACACATCAAGCAATCCATCCGTCGTGAAGGTGGATGCAAACGGCAAGCTGAAGGGAGTGAACTTGGGCAGCGCAACGGTTACGGCCGCATCGGCAGACAATCCGCTTCTCAAGGACGAGGTTCAAGTGACCGTTGAGGTCGGAGACGGCATTATGGACGATACGAACTTCGAGAACGGCAGGAATAGCTGGCCAACCGATCCTAACCGCAGCATTGTAGACGTTGGCGGCGGCAATCACATGTATAAGCTGCTCAAAGGCGCCACCGCGCTCAACGATAACGACTTCAGCAATTACGAGCTTGACTTCAAGCTGAAGACGCCGCCGGCTATTCCGGAGCTGGCTACCTTTTACGTATTCGACCGGTTGAATCCAAGCGGCAGCGGAGGAAGAATCGGTTACCGGAAGTTTGCGGACGGAACCTCCTCGTGGATTCTATATAATGGGGCATGGGCAACGATTAAGCAAAATACGTCAGCCTCCCAGGATCTGCAGCCCGATACCGTATACGATATTAAGATTATTGTGAAGGGACAGGAGATTAGCGTTTATGCCAATGGCCAGCTGAAGCTGAAAGCGTCGGATCCGACCTTTAATCCTTCGGGCAAAGTCGGGTTCTATGCCGGCGGCTTTGATTATTTGCTGTTCGACGATATTCAGTTCAAGGTTCCGACGACCGATGTAGCCGGCTTGCTGCTGGATAAGAGCAGCTTGAACATGGTCATTGATGAACAGCAGCAGCTGCAGGTGCAATTCGATCCGTCGGATGCCGCCAATCGCGCTGTTGTCTGGCAATCCATAAATCCGGATATTGCATCCGTCGACGAGAGCGGCAAGGTAACCGCCTTGGCAAAAGGCGAGACGACAATTACGGTCACCTCCGTTGCCAATCCGCAAGCTTCGGCTTCTATTAAAATAGTCGTCTCCGATATCCTTCTGTACACGGATTTCGATTCAGGAGCGAACAGATGGCCGGTTGACCCGAACCGGAGCATCGTAACCGTAAACGGCAATAAGATGTACCGCATTGTAGCGGGCGCTTCTGCTCTACATCCGAAGGTATTTACCGATTATGATTTAACCTTTAAGCTGAAGACGCCTGCGGAGATGCCGGCTCAGGGTACCTTCTACGTGTATGACCGATCGGCTTCCGGCACTTCAGGCAAGATCGGATACCGGAAGTTGGCGGACGGCACGTCGCAGTGGATTCTATACAATCCGAATTGGACAGTGCTGCAGACGAATAACTTCTCTGGTCAGGATCTGCAGCCTAATTCGGAATACAGCATCCGTGTTCTGGTAGACGGAGCAAGAATTAGAGTGTATGTCAACGGGGAGCTAAGGCTGGACGGCACGGATACCAAGCATAATGCATCCGGAACGGTGGGCTTTTATGTCGGGGGCTTCAGCGAGTTCTGGTTCGACGACGTCAAGTTTACGAGGATTGACCGGACTGCTCCGGTAACGGCGGCAGCTATGACTCCATCGCAGCCTGATGGCACCGGAGATTGGTATTCCAAGCCTGTAACCGTTGATCTGAGCGCAATCGACAGCGGAACTGGCGTGACAGGCACGGAATACAGCACCGATGGCGGGGTGACCTGGCTTCCTTATCAGAGCCAGCTAATGTTTAGTGAAGACGGGAGTTACTCGCTGCACTACCGGTCGGTTGACTCGGCCGGAAATCGAGAAGAGGACAAATCGATAAGCTTTAAGCTTGATACTAGTAAACCCGAGGCTTCTATAACGGGATTGGAAGAGAAGGCATACGCAAACTCGGAAACAGTGACCTTGTCTTGGGCGGTCACGGATACCGTCTCCGGAGTGGATGAAGGCAAAACAACCGCGCAGCTGGATGGTCAGACACTGCAGCAGGGAGCAGCTATTCCGTTGTATACGCTGGCTGCAGGGTCCCATACGTTTACGGTTTCTGCCATTGACCTGGCAGGAAATACGCGGCAGAGCACGGTGACCTTCACCACCTATGCCGACATCGGTTCGCTGAAAGAGTTAGTTGCGCAATTCTATGAGCTCAACTGGATTGATAACCAGGGCATCGCTAATAGCTTAACGATGAAGCTGGACAACAGCAGTTTGGAAGCTTTTATTAACCATGTGGAGGCGCAAAGCGGCAAGCATATTCAGGCTGAGGCAGCCGCTTATCTTCTGCGGGATGCAGCGTATGTTTTGCAAGGGAATAGCTTAACGGTGTAAGTGGAAAAAGCGGTGCAGGGGCAAGCCTCTGCACCGCTTTTTGTGATTTTGGGTCTGCTCAAGCCAGCTTGGATTACGTACGTTGGATTTTATCCAATAAAATGGTACTGCTAGCAGCATCTCACGGGCTACGTTGGATTTCGTCCAACGAAATGCGCTTAAAACGTGGCAAAGGGAAGAAAATCGAAGATTTTACTGGAGTGAATCCATCCTAGTGCCAATGATTGGCCCAAATAAGAGGAATATAGTGGATGAAATCCAACGTACGTCGTTTTGCTGTTTAACATGTAAAGAAACAAGGTTCTACCCGAGTCGTTAATGACTTTGGTAGAACCTTGTTTCTTTTTACAGCAGCTCGGGGAAAACCCAAGCGTAGGACTGAAAATAACCACTGCTTTTGTTCCGGTTGCCGATGATCGGGCGGTATGGGGAGACGAATTGATCGTATTCGGGATCTTTGAAAATGTTGGACATCGCTTCATAGAGATCAAGAGGCCAGGTCTGCGAAGAAAGAGGGTCCGGGACGTTCTGGCCTTTCTCGTATGGCCACTCCCCGGCACGGCCGTTGGCATAATAAAGCAGCGTATCTAGCGCTTTCTTGATGGTATTGCCGCTAGGGGAGGTCCAGCGGAACAAGTCCTCGCCGGTATAATCCAGCACCTGCTTGGCCGCAGCCGTGAGAGGAGCAAGGGCAAAATAATGGTACCAGATCGAATTGGTTCCTCTTAGCGTTTCTTCCGGGATAAAGCCGGTAAGCGACAGGGAAGAGTCGATATGCTCCTTCAAATGAGCGACCTCCTCCGCAAAACCAGCTTGATCATCCAGGAAACGATAGAGCAATAGCTGGGCGTACAAGCTCCAGCTCCACCAATTGTTCCGGAGCGGGATACGGTCCCACTCCGGTAATAGAACAGTAGTAATCCAAAGGATAAATGAATCCCGATCCTCCTGGCTCCATCCCGGATGACCTTTTAGCCACTCCGCCGCTTGAAGAAAGCCTGATCCCAAATAAGCGGACACCAGCGGACCGTCATTGTCCGTGAGCTCCCGGTTAATAGAAGCCCAGCCCTGCAGCAGCTCCACTGCTTTGTCCGCATAGATGGACTGACCGGTAACCCGGTAAGCCAGCGCTGTCGCGTAAGCGGCTTGCGCATCGGCCTCCATGAGTTTTTTCGCGGCCTGGTGACCGGCGGCATCGAAATAAAAGCCGGGAATATGCCAGACGGGAACGGCATGACAGCTGACGGACATACTCTCCTTCGCTAAACGCAGAAGTTCATCCTTAGCTGCAGCAGCGGTTTGGGAAATGAGTTCCTTTTTGCTCATGAGGACGTTCCTCCTATTTTATTTAGGCTCTACTTCGTCGAGAGTCAGCTTGTATTGCAGATGCTTCATCGGAGTGCCGTCCGTATTTTTTAATACCATGCCAATCCTGATATCCTCTTCCGTACCGTCCACAATGGCAATCAGGCGGTTAATTCCGGCTTGGAGAGTAATCTCTTGATCCGGCGCGTCCACCGGGCTGCCGTTTATATAAATCATGCAGGAGCTGTTGGTTGTAATCTGTAGCCGGCCCTTCTTTACTTCAGACGAAGGGTCCAGCATATAAACAAAGCAGCTGAGAAACCAGCGATCTCCGTTTGAATTAACAATGCGGAATGTTCCGTCATCGCGGCTGCGCTCTTTTTTCTGCATCCAGCCGTAAAGTCCTTCGCCTAGATTGTTAAGCGAGAACTCGGAATCGATATAGTAGGCTTTCATGGCTTCATAATCGACGTAAGGCCGGCAAGGCATGGCCATGATTTTCTCCACGGCCCATTGACCGCTGCCTTTGACTGCCGACAAGAGACGGTCATCAAACGACGCGCCGAGATTAGCAAGCAATCTCGTATACAAACGAATCGACTTGTCGCTTTCCGGTTCCAGAAGAAGCTGAGAGAGCATAAACAACCCTTGGCCTGCCTGCATTTGAAGGAGGTAATGCCCGGCTGGCTGTTCTTTCTCCCGATTCAGTTCAACCAGAGCTAGTCTGCTGTATTCATCCGTATGCTGGCCGATGAAATAATCGTGCCACGCGGTACCTTCCACGCTCTTGCATAGTACGTCAGCGCCATCCACCGACAGGCTATGCGAAGCGAGAGGGCGGTTCACGACGTCCCTCGGAGACAAGAACACCTTGTCGTAACCAAACAAATCTACCGGACTAAAGCCTTGAACCGCCGGATCCGAATAGTCCGCTTCAAGATGATAGGTTACTTTCTCCCGGACGGTGACATTCCGACTAAGAAGTGCGGCCAGCGTAGCATCTTGCCCGTCTACTGCCGGGAGGAGGATCACCTTACCGCCTTTTGCCGCATATCCCCGTATAGCCGCAGCCGAATTAGGATCTGCGAGCAGATGCGGCTCAATCAGAATAAGGCCATAATCATCGAGCTTATTAGAAACGTCCGTAAGCCGATCAAAAACAAGGCTAATTGTATGCAGGAAAGCCTCCGTTTTTCCTCCCGGCTTTATGAACGCCCCTGCACGAAGGACGATCGTATCTTCGGCGTTCCCCGCATAAGCAAGCAAATTGCGAAGCAGGAGGCAGGCTTGCGGTACCCGGTGGAAGTTCGCCATCAGCTCCAGCTGATTGGCAACAAACAGCCCTTCCTTGCTCCGGTATTCCAGAAGCGGCGACCATAAATCTCCGCCATCCCCGAAATCTCCCGCGCTGCATTCCAGAAGCATCTTGAAAGGGCCTTTCACCGGCTTCTCGAAAGCGGCATGGATAATCGGTAGAGGCCCGTCTTCCCGAAGCTCTTCATGCCAAAACATGAAATCTTCGTTATCCAGTCCTTGAAGAACGGGATGGCTGTAATCCCCGGAATGAGCTCTCATGAAGTCTTGCCGGGAGATCGCCAATTCTCCAAAGGACAAATGAAGCTGCTCGAGAAGCACAATTCTGCCGCCTTGACCGGCGTACCGGTTAAGCGCCTCCTCAAGCCGTCCATCCGGATCTTCGAGTTTGCTTCCCGCCACGAGGAGATGATCAGGAGACAGCTGCAGAATCTGTTCCGCAGTGACGGGCTTGCATTCCGGAATCAATGTACGAATTATAGCGTAGTCGTGCTCGCCGCCTGTATAAACGACGGGCCGGTTGATGACGACGGGCTCCGTCTTATATCGGGAAGGATACAGCTTGAAGCTCAAATCCAGTTCATGCACAGGTACATTATCATGCAGCAACACGGCATGTAATTGAATAAGAGATTCATCATGAACGGATTCCGGCTTCCATCTTGTCGTTACCGTGGTGCGATTAGCGGGAGCTTGCCGGAACTCGAAAGTCTCCTTGTGAATGAGCCGTCCTTCCTGCCGTACTTCGCAGACAACAGTCGTCTGACGGGTATGCAGCGTTTCGTTATATACATCAAAGCTCCGGACAATTGGCTCATCATCAAAAAACGAGCGGTTGTATTCGGCCGGAATAAGAGTGGCGGGCTTAAAAGCAGCGGCCAAAATATCAAAGGACGGATTTTTCCGGTACATCGGATACTCCTCCGGAAGAAGGCCGTTATTAAGGGTTAGGGAGTACCGCGGAATCACTTTCAGCTGCGGACCTTCCGCTTCCGAATGAGGCAGCTGAAGCGGGATGTCCCGCTCGGGCATCGCACGCATGAAATAATGGGCGAAGTTAAAGGTGCACAAGCCGGATACCCCTTGCCGCCTTGCATATTCGATAAACAAGCGTTCCTTTTCCGCCAGCCCCTTTGTGCATTCCTCCGTATCCTTGTACGCAAGATGACCAACATACATGCTGCTGTTCTGAGGGCAAATATACCACCAGCCGCCATGCTCGCCAAAGACGAGAGGCGCCTTGCGTTCCCAACCGTCGATGGTTCCGTCGATATTGTAATGCCGGGTCTCTACTTCGGTTAATTCTTTGGAGAGAAGACGGTTATCTCCTTCCAGAATGATGGGACGGGTAGAGTCAAGCTCGCGAATGACAGCCATCATAGACGGGATATGCAGCTTGAAGCCGTCGCGCCCGTCCACCCAGCGCATCTCGTTCTGCAGGCTCCACAGAATAACGGAAGGATGATTCCTGTCCCGTTCCACCAATCTTCGGATATGGTTCTTGCAGTTCGTTATAAATTCGGGATGATCGGCCAACATCGATTTGCTGGAGCCGTAAATCGCGGTTTCGTCCACAATCAGCATGCCTTCTTCATCGGCAATGTCCAAATAATAAGCCGGATGCGGCTCCGCATGAAGGCGAACGCAGTTGACGCCGGCTTCCTTGCACATGCGGTACCAGTTCCTTACGTACTCCTTCGTTTGTTGAATCCCGCCTTGGAAATGCCAGGAATCGCCACGCAGGTTAAGGGGAATCCCGTTTAAATAAAATCGAGGACCTTCGGTAGTGATTTCGCGAAAACCAAACCGTTCCTCCACCCGGTCCAGTACACGGTTACAGTCTATTAGCACCAGCTCCAGCGCGTAGAGGAAAGGATGATCCGGATTCCACAGCTTGGCATCTGCCCATTCGATAGAAAAAACGGCTTGGCTGGATTGACCCTCATTCGACCATTCAGCCGAAACAGCCTCAGCTGCTATGATAATAGGGGAGGCTGCTTGCGAGCTGCTCTCCCTTACGCGCAGTTCAACTCTGATAGACGAGTCCAGCTGCTCCCTACAGGAATGGCTTATCCCGGTACTTACGTGGAGCCGGCCCTCCCGGACGGATGTGCGGATCGTTACATCCGAGAGCGATAGCAGTGGCCTGCTTACCAAATAAACATCCGCCCATAGGCCTCTCGCTAGAGCGCCAAACCAGGAGCCGACTAACCCGGTAACCTTTTGCTGTCCGGAAGGCAGCGTAACTTTGTCAAAGCTGCCGCACACGACATGCAGCTGGTGGCTGCTTCCCGCCTGGATCCGCTCTGTTACCTCCACGAGAAGCGGGAGATAACCATCCTCCCAGACAGCAACCAGCTGATGATCCAGATAGACGGCGGCTTTTTGCATAATGCCGTCAAACCTGAGGAATAGACGCTCGTTCTTCTCTACGGGCGCCTGAAACACCCGATGGAGCACACCGGCATCCGCCCGTGCCCATTCCTTCGGATAACCATACCAATCATAGGGAGCATATCCGTGATCGGCTATTTCCCCAAAGCTTTTGCCCGATGCCCGCACGTAAGAAGAACGCCAGCTGGACGGGACCTGTACTTTCCGTTCCTCGAAGATAAGCTGCTCGGGAAGAGTCAAGTCCGGTCCATGCTCATACAGAGGCATGAAATCCCATTCGCCATTTAGGCTAAACGTTGTTCTCATCGTGCATGCTCCTTGCCATAAGCTTCGCCTTCAAGCTGGAGCAGCAGGGGAATCTCCAGCCAGGCCAGGGATTTGCCGGCGTCTTGATCCCACATGATGAAGTGGGGATCCATTGCGGCTTGCCAATCGGAAGGCGTATTTGCGGTGTCAAGCTTGCCTGCATACGGTGGCGGTTCAATTGTAGCCGGCGATTCGGAATAGAAAAACAACAGATTCTCGTAGAGCGAGATCATACCGTATTTGTCTCCGTCACCGGGGCGCTCTTCCTGGTATTGATAATGGTAGAAAATATAGCTGGCCACTTGCTCCGGCTTCAGCCGCGCGATCCGGGCATAAGGCTGTGGCGAGAGGTGGATTCGTCGCCAATGCTCCGCGCCGGCAGGCTGCTGATAATGGAAAATATCCATCATCGGTACCCATCTCCGGGGCGTGTCCGTACCCGGCCATTGCTCAAGTCCGGATTCGCAGCGCTTGAAGAGAGCGTGCGGATCGGCATCCATTAAGGGGCTCTCATAGTAGAGAAAAAGCTTGGATCCATAGTGGAACAAGCTAAGATGGTGAACGACCGCTTCCTTCATCCGTTCTTGAAGCTCGCTTGCAACATCGCGGAAGTAGACGGAAGGATCTACGCCATGGCGGCAGTGCGCCAAATAATGATATCGCTGCATAAGGCACCTCCGGGTTCTATCATCAAGATGCCTTCATTATATAGCCGGACGAATTATTCTCTGTTGTGCTAAGATATAACTAAATTGCGATTCTATCTTTGGGGGAGAGATACAATTGGCATCTCGCATCGAGCATGTAGCACCGGGGCATAGCAGCTTTTTTCTCGCTTTCCGGGATGAATGGACGGAGGAGCATTTTTTGCGGTTTCATGCCCATCAAGGTCTTGAATTGCTTTTTATTCATGAGGGTCGCGGGGTCGTGGAGGTGGAAGGCAATAGCTACGAGCTTGAAGGGGGTTCGTTGTTCTGCTTTCAGCCGTATCAGCTGCACAAGCTGGAAATTCCGGGTCGGAAGAGTGCCCGCTATGTCCGAACCAATCTGACCTTTGATCCCCGGTTTCTGGAGCCTTATCTGGCGCCATTTCCGAAGCTGTTATCCTTTTTCCGTTACTTGACCAGGGGAGCGCTGCCCATGCCTAAGTTCTCCTTTTCGGAAAATCAATTTATGTCCGTCATGGAAGGCCAGGTACAAGCGATACGGGAGAACGGGGAGGAGCAGGAGGCTCGAATTTTGCTGCTGATTTCTTTGCTGCGATACCTGCAGCTGTCGGTTATTGCTCAGCCGCAGCTGTCTCCGGAAGAATGGTCCGCAGCCAAAACCGTCCATATCGAAGCGATGATGGATTGGATCGAGCGTCATTTCCGTGAGCCCTTCAGCCTTGAGCTGCTCGCCGAAGAGCTGCATTTGTCCTCTTACTACGTCTCTCATCTATTTAAGCAATATACGGGAGTTTCGCTGACGGATTACGTGACGGCAAGGCGAATGCGCGAGGCATGCGTGCTTCTCGGAAGCACCGACATGCCGGTGCGGCAGATCGCTGATGAGGTTGGCCGGTTAAGCGCTCCTTATTTCTGCAAGCTGTTCAAAAAGCAAAAAGGAATGACGCCTCTGGACTACCGCTCGGCGCTGCATTATGCCGCCAAGTAGCCGGCCCGGGTTATACCCGTCCGAATCTGACGGAACGGTATTGCCCTGGAGTCATGCCCGCTTGTTTGCGGAACAGCCTTATGAAGTAATTCGTATTCTCGATCCCGACCTGCTGGCCGATTTCGGATACGGAATACTCGGTGCTCTCAAGCAGCGTTTTAGCCTTTTTGATCTGCAGATTATGCAAATATTGAAGCGGACTCATCCCCGTATATTTCTTCAGACAGCGGGCGAGATAGTCGAAATGAAAATGCAGGGTCTGCTCCATATGCTTTGCGTCAAACGGACGGGTCAGATTCTGCTGCAAATAAGCGATCGTCTGATCGCAAAGCAGTCTGGACCGGGGAGCGAATTGGCTGCTTACCGCTGTCTGCAGTTCAACAAACAGTCCGGCTAGCAGCGTCTGGAGCGGCAAGGAGCTTGCAGGCGACAAGGTATGATGGAGCTCCAGCATCTGCTGCAGGAACGGCAGAATGTCGGTGGCGCGTATATTCATAAATTTCGGTAAGTACATAACCTGCCGGTGGGGAGTGAGATCGTCGACGGTCCCTTTGGTGAAAGGAATCGACCACGAGATTTGCCCGCTGTCCATCGTGCGGACCGGTGCGGGATGAGCGAAATGGATCCAGTAGATTTCGGTTACTTCCTCGCATGGACGATGGCCGATATGCATGCGGTTCGGCTCCAGCACAAGCATGGTGCCTTCCTTAATCTCGTAAGGCACATCGTCTTCGGTCATATACAAGGTTCCTTTCAGAACAAACAGCATGTCGTATACGTTAAACGATCTTGCCACATGCTGCTGTCCCGGCGTCCAGAAGGAATGACCGATCGTCAATAGCTGCGGAAGCGGAGGGATGACAAGTTCCAGGCAAAACATGGTGAAGGCTCCTTTGCGTTGTAATCGCTTACCCGATTGTATCACGGCCGTTATCCGTTAGGTAGAAAATGTGCTATAAAAAGTCGTTAATGAACCTGTCCGGTCAAACGCGGAACTTATATAGTTAAGGTAAACCGAACCGGAAAGGATGACAACTTATGCGTTTTCGCCAGGTCCATCTTGATTTCCATACCTCGGAGGCTATCGCCCCCATTGGTCAACGTTTTGACAAAAAGCAGTTTCAGGAGATGCTGCGGCTAGGCCATGTCGATTCCATTACCGTATTCTCCAAATGCCATCACGGCTGGGCTTACCATCCTTCGGAAGCAAACGAGATCCATCCGGGTCTCAGCTTTGATCTGCTTGCCGCCCAGATCGAGGCTGCGCATGAGATTGACGTCAAAACTCCGGTCTACTTGTCCGCCGGACTTGACGAGAAGCTGGCCAGACGGCATCCGGAATGGCTGATCCGCGACGAGAACGATACGACCGGATGGGTAAAAGGCTTTTTGGAGCCGGGCTATCATCAATTTTGCATGAACTCCCCTTATCTCAATATCCTTCTCGCGCAAATTCGCGAAGTGGTGTCGCGTTACGATGCGGACGGCGTATTCCTCGATATTGTTGGCGTACGCAAATGCTATTGCCATAACTGTATCGAGAGCGCAAGGCGGGAAGGCATGGATCCAAGGGATGAGCAAGCCATGCGCCGTTTATGGGAAAGAACGTATGCCAATTATACGGCAAAGGTGAAGGAAACGGTGGAGTCGGTTAAGCCGGGGCTGCCGATCTTCCACAATGGCGGACACATTAAGCGGGGACGCCGCGACTTGGCCATGATGAACACCCATTTGGAGCTGGAATCGCTGCCGACGGGCGGCTGGGGTTACGATCATTTCCCTCTGTCGGCCAGATACGCCCAAACTCTTGGCGTTGATTTCCTTGGCATGACGGGGAAATTCCATACGTCCTGGGGAGAATTCGGCGGCTATAAGCATCCGAACGCCTTACGTTACGAAGCGGCGCTCAGCATAGCCAATGGCGCGAAATGCTCCATCGGGGATCAGCTGCATCCGGACGGTTATATGGATAAAGCGACGTATGCGCTTATTGGTTCCGCTTATAGCGAGGTTGAGAGCAAGGAAGCCTGGTGCGCGGACACGTCAAATGTCGCCGATGTGGCGCTTCTGTCGCTTGAAGCCGTTGGCGTCCATGAGAAAGCGCGGGATGGGTTGTCCAAAGGGGCATCCGATGCAGGGGCCGTACGGATGCTGCTTGAGGGTAAAATTCTGTTTGACGTTATCGACAAGGAGCATGATTTCAGCACCTATAAGGCGTTGATATTGCCGGATTACGTAGCAATTGATGAACCACTGCGGAACAAGCTGGAGTTGTACATGCGGCAAGGCGGAAAGCTCCTCGCCACGGGCTGGTCCGGGCTTGATCCGGCAGGGGAAGCGTTTGCCGTTGACTTCGGAGTACGTTACCTGGGAGTGAACCCTTTTAACCCCGATTACTTCCGTCCGGGCTTTGCGTTAAAGAGTTTAGGAGAGGCCTCCTTCATCTTTTATTCCGAGGGTCAGAAGATTGAGCTTAACGGGGGAACCGAGCTGGGCAGGCGCGAAGATCCGTTCTTTAACCGGGAGGCCTTCACCTTCTGCTCCCATCAGCACACGCCAAGCAGCTACAATAACGGAGGCCCCGGCATGGTGGAGAGCGGCAGCGGAATCTACATCGCCTGGAACGTGTTTGAGGATTACGCGAAGAAAGGCAGCCTGATTCTGAAGGAAGCCGTTCTATACGCGTTGGATCGCCTGCTTCCGGATAAGACGCTTCAAACCAGTCTGCCCGCGCAGGGCATCGTTACCCTTCAGGAGCAGAAGGAACGGAATCGCCTTGTTAATCATCTCCTGTATGCTTCGCCGGTAAGAAGAGGCGACGGGGTGGAAGTCATAGAGGATATTATTCCTCTGTACAATGTTCAGGTTTCGGTTCGGACAGCTCGTCCCGTGAAGCAGGTCTATCTAGCGCCGCAGATGACTCCGCTGCCGTTCAGCAGCAACGACGGCGCAGTTGCTTATACCGTGCCTGAGCTGCAATGCCATCAGATGGTTGTTATGGATTACGAATAGAACTTATCTCATAAAGTAGAATGGAAGTGCAACTATGAAAGCTTTGACCGAATTTATCGACCGATTGACCTCCTGGCGCATTCCATGGGCGGAAGTAATGGTCATTCACCGCAATGAAACGGTATTCCGTTATCGTAGCGGATTCTCCAATCTGGAGAAAGAAACTCCTATTGAAGAGGGACGTATCTTCAACATCTATTCCATGACGAAAATCATGACCTGCGTGGCGGCTCTTAAGCTTGTGGAGCAGGGCAAAATGCTGCTGAACGATCCGCTGTCCGCTTACCTTCCCGAATATGCGGATATGAACGTCCGCAAGCGTCTTCCGGGCGGCAAGCTCGAGATCGAAAGAGCAAAGAAACCGATTCTTGTTCGCGATCTGTTTACGATGACGGCCGGCTTCTCTTATGATATCGGGTCTCCTTCCTTGAAGGAGGTTGCGGAGCAAACGAATGGAAGGGTGCCGACTCGCGCCTTTGCGGAGGCATTGGCCAAAGAACCGCTTCTTTTCGAGCCGGGCACCCGCTGGAATTACAGCCTATGTCACGACGTGCTTGCGGCACTTGTTGAGGTTGTGGACGGCCGGCGTTTCGGCGCCTATATCCGGGAGGAGATTACGGGCCCTTTGGGTATGAAGGATACGGCGTTTGATCTTTCCGGGGAGCAGCAGAGCCGCCTCCTGCCGCAATACGAATACAAGGATGAACAGGGCCGACCGGTCCGCAAAGACGGAAACGGCTACCGGCTTGGAACGGAATACGAGAGCGGCGGCGCGGGACTGCTCTCTACGGTAAGCGACTATGCTTTATTCCTCAATGCCCTCACCAATAAGGGAACAAGCCCGGATGGCGTGCGTATTTTGTCGCCGGCGATGGTTGATCTGATGCGGACGGACCATTTGACCGACCGTATGCGCGGGGATTATAACTGGGAGCAGCTGAAAGGCTACGGCTACGGATTAGGCGTCAGAACGCATGCGTCCAAAGCGCAAAGCGGATCGCTTAGCCCGCTGGGAGAATTCGGCTGGAGCGGTGCCGCAGGCTGCATGGCGATTATGGATCCGGACTCCGGGCTGACCGTCATGTATGCTCAGCATCTTCTCAACAATCAGGAGCCTTACATCCATCCTCGGTTAAGAAATATCGTATACGCCAATCTATAAGGTTGTTTAAGAAGGGAGCCGTTCCAGGAGGAGCGGTTCTTTTTGTTTAAGCAAAGGGATTGACTTGGAGTTCACTCCAGCATGTATACTCCGATTGTGTTCTTTATTTCATAGATTAAAGGAGCAGAGAAAACCTATGTGTAAATCTCATGTACTCAGTGTTGCAAGCGCAAAAGCGCCTTTCGAAAAAACAACGATTGAACGGAGAGCCCTGCGTCCGGATGACGTTCTAATTGATATTAAATTCAGCGGTATCTGCCACTCCGATATCCATACGGCCTTTGGCGAATGGGGCGAGGCAATCTTCCCGCTTGTTCCCGGGCACGAAATTGCGGGTGTCGTGGAAGCAGTGGGGTCTGAGGTTACGAAGTTTGCCGTTGGCGACCGCGTTGGGGTAGGCTGCTTTGTAGATTCCTGCGGCGAATGCGAATATTGCCTGCAGGGCGAGGAGCAGTTCTGTACGAAAGGCGTAGTCAGCACGTATAACTCCCTCGACTATGACGGGCAGCCGACTTATGGCGGTTACAGCCAGAAGATCGTGGTAACGGAGCGATTCGTTGTCCGAGTTCCGGACAGCCTGGAGCTTGACGCTGCAAGTCCTCTTTTATGCGCAGGTATTACAACATACTCTCCTTTGAAGCATTGGAATGCGGGCCCGGGTAAAAAGGTTGCCATCGTTGGCATGGGCGGCCTAGGCCATCTGGCCGTGCAATACGCTCATGCCCTTGGAGCGGAAGTGACCGTTCTGAGCCAGTCGATGAACAAGAAGGAAGAGGCCATCGCGTTTGGCGGGGATCATTATTACGCAACAAGCAACCCGGATACGTTCAAAGAGCTGGCCAACCGGTTTGACCTGATCTTGAATACCGTGTCCGCCAATCTGAATGTGGATGCCTATCTGTCCATGCTTCGCGTTGACGGCACGCTCGTTAACGTCGGCGCTCCTTCCGAACCGGATTCCTATCGAGCCTTCTCTCTGATCATGCAGCGCCGAAGCCTTGCCGGCTCGCTTGTTGGCGGCATCCGCGAGACGCAGGAGATGCTTGATTTCTCGGCGGAGCATGGCATTAAGCCGCAAATTGAACGGATCAACGCCGATCAGGTGGATGAAGCTTATCAACGCGTACTCCGCAGCGATGTCCGTTACCGGTTTGTCATCGATATGTCGACGATGTAAACTACTATTATATCGATTATGGATAGGAGGGACATTTCGTATGAGAATGGCCGAGGTCAGCGCCAAGTACGACCTGTCACAGGATACGCTCCGTTATTATGAACGTATTGGATTAATCCCGTCCGTGAACCGCAATAACAGTGGCATCCGGGAGTTTAACGAGGATAATCTCAGATGGGTGGAGTTTATCAAATGCATGAGATACGCCGGTCTCCCGATTGAAGCTTTGATCGAATACGTCAATCTGTGCCAGCAGGGCGATCATACGACGGAGGCGAGGAAAGAGCTGCTAATCGAGCAGCGGGAGCAGCTCCGTCTCCGGATCGACGAAATGACAAGGACGCTGGAGCGGCTGGACTCCAAGATTGAAAATTACGGACAAAACCTGCATCTCAAGGAACAGGAATTATACAAGCCGCAGGAGCGGGATGAATAGGAAGAGCGGGCCGTTTGCTTATGAACGGCCCGCTCTTTTTTATTGCGATATCGTTTCCTCTGATTCAGGTGCTATTATCGGCGGAATGACTTGCTTAAGCCTTTGAAAGGTAAAGGTGTCAGGGAGGACGTAGTCTTTGGGCTGAGCTTTCATAATACGTCTCCAAACTTCTTCATCCGTTTTTGAAAGGATAAAGTTTGGATCGAGAGGAGAAGCAAAGAGAGGCGCGAGGTTTAGCGTTTCAATTGCAGCCGGCACATGCTTCCTTCTTCGTTTATTAAACGGCTTTTTTGCCTTTTTTATCTTTTTAAACCTCTTATTTTTTTTCGATATTTTTTTGTTTTTCGAGCTGTCCGTTTTCTTTTTCTTGATGAAACCCATTTGCGCTCCTCCTCTGGCATTGAGATGGCTTGTTCCCCAGATTGAGCCTCAAAGGAAAGACGCTCCTCCTCATGTTTACTCCGCGCGAACTCATACAGCTCCAGAACCCGTGAGATCATCGTAGACAATGACCAGTGATGATGTCCCCACGCTTTCGCTTGTTCGGCCATCACGCTTAACAGCTCCGGCTCCTCCAGGGCTGTTCGAAGGCATGAATAAAGCTGCTCCGGGTCTCCCAAGCGGGATACCAACCCGTTCTGAAGATGGGTAACCATTTCCGGAATGCCTCCGGCATCAGAGGTGATGACCGGTTTACCCGCAATTTGAGCTTCAATGATCGCAAACGGCTGATTGTCCTGCATGCTGGGCAACACGACAAAATCAGCTTGCTGCATCATTTCGGGCACGTCCTCCCGGTGTCCCCAGAAAAGAATATGATTCGAGAGGCCAAGCTGATTGGTCAGTTGAATTAATTCCTCGCGCAGGAAACCGTCCCCGACCAGCCAGCATACCCAGTCGGAGCGTACTTCCTTTAGCTTGGCTAAGGCATGAATGAGAGTGGAATGTCCTTTGACGATATCGAAGCGGGCGGGGCATATAAATACCTTTTCGGCAAGGGGTTTAACCGTCTTTGGTTCTCTTAGCATTTTATTTTGAAATTCCGCGATATCAAATCCGTAATGACTGACCGTCACGCGTTCTTCGGGAACGGCAAAATCATTAACCAGCTCGTTTTTTAACCAAAGCGAAGGAGAAATCGTTACATCGCTAACCGTTGCGCCAAGATACTCCCGCAAGGACGAATAATGCCACAAGGGAGAGTTTATATTTTGGTCGGTCAAGCCCAGTTCCTTCAATTTAACAAACCATTCCTTTGTCAGACAGCCATGAATGGTTGTGACTAGGGGGATATGGGCAGGTTTAACGCGGGCTATCGCGTGTGCGCTTACGATATCCTGCGCGTGTATGACATCGTATTCGTTTAGCCCAAAATACAAAGCGGCCGCTTCCATGCACAATCTATCAACCTCTGCTTGTTTGATCCAAGGATCGAGACCCGGGAGCATTTGATTCAAATAAAGCTCCGTTTGGTGGGCAATGAGAGGTGCTAGCTTACTCTTCTCTATCAATAAATTTCTGCTTGGAATATAGAAGCCTTGCGCATCCGGCGTTGAGGAAAATATATCAACTTCATGGCCGGCACCTTGTAATCCCTTGACCAGTTGATTGACATAGGTATTTACGCCGCCGGCATGCGGCAGTGCCCACATGCAAGCGATTAAGATTCGCATGTATTGTCCTCCGATTGGTCCGTCGTCCCATTAGTATATGATTCAGCACATGTATTGTTAACGTACACGAACCTATTTCGCTCGCATTTTCGGACGGGCATTTCCCTATTAAACAGCCCCGTAAAATAGAAGGATTTCCAGCAATAATCGCCAAAGCATGGCATTTATCTCTTTTAGTCCGTAAATTCGGGATAAACTACTATTTTCATAGCCTTTAGACGTTAATCCAATGCTTCTCTGATTCATTTGCGTATCATGCTAGAAGATGAATTGAAGGAGTTGAAAGAGATTGGAGCTTGCCCTTAAATATAAAATCGCCATAATTGGCCTGGGGTATGTCGGATTGCCGCTCGCGAAGCTGTTCGTAGAGAAGGGGAATACGGTCTACGGAATCGATACCGATATTCGCAAGATTCAAATGCTGCAGAAACGTCAATCCTATTTATCCGACTATAAGAGAAACGATATACGAGAGCTTTTTAGCGGGAAAAACTTTCATGTCAGCCATTCGTTTGAAGTGATAGAGAAGGCGGATGTCATTATTTTGTGCGTTCCGACACCGCTTGACGAGCATATGCAGCCGGACTTGAGATTTGTGGTAAACGCTACCCGCTGCATACTTCCTCATCTGCGAAGAGGGCAGCTTGTAGCCCTCGAGAGCTCCACCTTCCCGGGAACAAGCGAGGAAATCCTGAAGCCGCTTCTGGAGAGCACGGGACTGGAGGTCGGGAAGGATCTTCTGCTAGCTTATTCGCCGGAACGAATCGATCCCGGATCGCATTGGGAGCTGTCGCAAATTCCGAAGGTTGTAGGCGGAGTGAATCCGGCAAGCACTTCGTACGCCAAGGAAGTCTATGGCACCGCATTTGAGAAGGTGGTGGTCGTCTCTTCCCCTCGCGCCGCGGAGATGACGAAGCTGCTGGAAAACTGCCAGCGATTCCTGAACATTTCTTTTATGAACAGTCTTCTTAAGTTATGCGAGGAGCTGGATATCAATCTCTGGGAAGTTATTGAGGCAGCAGGGACAAAACCGTTCGGATTTACCAAATATTATCCCGGTCCTGGAATCGGCGGACATTGCATACCGGTTGATCCCTTGTATTTGCTCTGGAAGGCGAGAGAGCATCAGATCGACATGCCTTTCATCGAGCTTAGCTCGCATGTCAACGAGAGTATGCCCGCTTATATCGTTGGGAGAGTTTCCAAAATCCTGAAGCCTAAAGTGCTGAAGGGCAGCAGCGTGCTGATTATTGGAGTCACGTATAAAAAAGACGTTAACGATATGCGCGAATCCATCGCTTTGCCTATTATTGAACAATTGCTGCAAGAAGGGGTCCATGTCGGGTTTTTCGATCCCTACGTTAACGAGCTTCAAGTCGGAGGAACAACCCTCCATTCGCTTCCGCTTACTGCAAGGAATATGAAAAATTACGATTGCACCGTCATTCTGACGGATCATTCCAATATTCCATACGAGCTTATTGTCACTCATACCCCTATTGTCCTGGATACGAGGAATGCAACCGGCAAACTTGCGGACCGGAATAACGTGATCCTAATTTAAGGAGGGAATTCTCTTGAAGATATTAGTAACGGGCGGGGCAGGATTCATTGGCTCCCATCTTGTGGAAAGCTTGTTGGCGGCAGGACACACCGTCACGACATTGGATGATTTCTCGAACGGAAAGCACGAGTTTCTCGTTCACTTATCCAATCATCCCCGTCATAGGCTTATCGAAGGCTCGGTACTGGACCGGAAGCTGGTGAAGAAATGCATGAGTCAAGCGGATACGGTCTATCATCTGGCAGCCGTGCTTGGAGTGAAAAATACGGTAGAGGATCCGATCAAGGTCATTGAAGGCAATATCGACGGGACCCGAAATATTCTTGAACTGGCTTATCCAAGCCGCACGAAGGTTATATTCGCATCGACCTCGGAGATCTACGGGAAAAACGAGAAGCTGCCGTTTAACGAAATGTCGGACCGCGTATACGGCGCGCCTTCCATTCATCGCTGGAGTTACGCGACGGCCAAATCCATTGACGAGCATATGTGCTTTGCGTATGCTGCGAAAGGACTTCCGGTAACGGTGCTCCGTTATTTCAATGCCTACGGACCTAGACAAACTAACTCGCAATACGGTGGGGTCGTAGCCAGATTCATTACCGCCGCATTAAAGGGAGAACCTCTCGAGGTATACGGGAGCGGTACGCAGCGGAGATGCTTTACCTTTGTGGACGATACCGTAAGCGGAACGATCGCGGCGCTTGGCCCGGAGGCAAACGGTCTGGCTATTAACATCGGTTCGACTCATTCCGTGACGATCATTCAGCTTGCGCAGCTGATCATTCAGCTAAGCCGTTCTACATCGCCGGTAATACACAAATCCTATGCGGAGGCTTACGGTCCGGGTTACGAGGATATGCCGGCCCGCGAGCCTGACTTAACCCGGGCGGAGACTATATTAGGTTATAGGCCATCCGTTTCCCTGGAGCAAGGACTTCTTAACACGATTGAGTGGTACCGTGAACGGATCAGCTTGGAGACGGTCTAGCCGGAGGAGGGAAGCGGAATGAAGATTGCCCTTGTTTCCTATTGGTGTATTCCTTATTCCGGCGGAGTTTCCACGTATACGCTGGCATTAAGGAAGGGGCTCGAAGACCTGGGACATGAAGTGGATATTATCTCCCATAACGAAACGGGGATGAAATACCACATTGTAGACAAGGGGAAAACCATCGATAAACCGTTGGTTTCGGCGGCGGTAAAGCGGCAGATCGGTACACGATACAATCATAAGATGCCTTCCTTTGACCCTTGGCTGGCTGATATGGAAAGCGAGCGCATCGCTTTCCGTCAAGCGTTATCCCTTTTCGGATTGGAGAATTACGATCTCATCCACGCGCAGGATGTCATATCCGCGATAGGCGCTCATGAAGTGAAACCACCGCATATCCCGCTGCTATTAACTCTTCACGGAGACTTGGCCGCGGAATGGATGCATCAAAATGTTGTCTCAAAGCGCTCCTTATCCCGGGAATGGGCCAAAGCGCTGGATCATTACGGAAGACTGGCAGCTGACCAGGTTATCTTTCCATCCAGGTGGCTTAAGGGGCAGTATGACGTCAAACCCGGCCGAACAAATTTCACGGCAGCCGTTATCGCTTACGGCTTCGATACGATGAAATTCCTCCATCAATCCGCCCTTTATACGCCTGCCTTTCATAAAAACGGTTTGAAATTAATTCTATGTCCCGCGCGCCTCGATCCTGTAAAGGGGCATCGAGTGCTGCTGCAAGCTTTGTCTAAGCTAAAGGAAACCCGATCGGATTGGATTTGCTGGCTGGCAGGGGACGGTCCCCTGCGCAGCCAGCTGGAACAATCGGTAAGCCGGTTGGGGTTGGGACAACAGGTCAGCTTTCTTGGTCACCGAAACAATATGGCACTTCTGCTGCAGGAAGCGGATCTGATTGTGCTGCCAAGTATTCATGACAATTTGCCGTTTGCCGTAATGGAAGCGCAGGTGGCTGGAAAACCCATCATTGCCTCAGACACAGGGGGAATACCCGAAATGATCGATAACGGAAAGACCGGCGTGCTTTTTCCAAGCGGGAACGCGGATCTGTTATGCGGGGGCTTAAATCAACTGCTCGGTGATGAAGACCAGAGAAAGAAGCTGGCCAATCAAGCGAGATATCAAGGTCTTCGAAATTGGTCTTTACAGACCATGATTAACCGGACGGTTCTTCTCTACGAGAGAACGATAGCTTCGAAGCGTGCTGACAGCCTATGAAAATTCTTATAGCCACGTATTGGCTGATTCCGCATGTAGGCGGGGTATGGGTCTATATGCAGGATCTGAAAGCTAGTCTGGAGAAGCTGGGGCATGAAGTAGACATACTCGCGAGACATCCGGACGAGAACAGCTACTATATCGTGAATTCCGGCCGCAGGGTTGAGAAAAAGCTGTTTAGACCTTTGATAGAAAAAGAAATAAAAGCGGTGTATGCCTCGCAGCCGATTCCAATCGACCCTTGGATCGTGGACCAGGAAATCGAGTTTTGCTCTTATGCGCTGGCGGCTTCGTATTTGGGCCTTCGGGGTTATGATATCATCCACGCGCAAGATGTGATTTCCTCCCGTGCTTTATGGCAAATCAAGCCGAATGGCGTTCCTTTGATCAATACGATACACGGGTGCCTCGCTACCGATTTCTGGGTTTCCCTGGAGGGCCGAGCACCTTCCGATTCAATTTGGAAGTATGCTTGCGCCAGAGAATATTACGGGGCTACCTCGAGCGATTTGGCCGTCGTACCGACCAACTGGCTGCATCGGACGCTTGGCAGTTATTTGGTGCCCGGCGATCATATGGAGGTCGTGCCTTACGGAATGAACATCGAGCATTTTTTGCAGCGCACAAAAGAAAGAACTTCTTTCAAGCTACCAAAAGACAACTGCAATATTCTATGTCCAGCCCGCCTGGATAAAGTAAAAGGACACAGCAGCTTGTTGGATGCCCTGCACCTGCTCAAACAATCCAGAAACGATTGGAGATGTCTGTTTGTTGGCGACGGCAATCTCCGGGCAGAGCTGGAGATCAAAGCGCTTGAACTCGGCTTATCGCCTTATGTTGTATTTGCGGGAAGCAGGAATGACGTGCCTTCGTTAATGCGGCAATCGGATATCATCGTCCTTCCAAGCTTGAATGACAACCAGCCGTATGCCGTCATGGAAGCTCAGCTTGCGAGCAAGCCGATACTCGTTTCGGATGCCGGAGGTATTCCGGAGATGGTTCAGCACGGTCAGACCGGTCTGATGGCAAGAGCCGGGGATAGCGGCGAGTTGTCAAGATGCCTGCAATTGTTGATCGAGAACAAGCCGCTTCGCAACCGTTTAGCCAAGAACGGACACAGCTGGGGCCTTAAGCAATGGTCTCTCCCCGCAATGGCAGAACGAATCGAAGAGCTGTATGAACGGCTTCTGAGCAAACAGCATATCCGCAAGGCTTCCCATCCGCCTAAGCATCCCGGTCACCATGGGGCGAAAATATGCACCTATTTCCGGAATGCATATCAGATGGACATTCCTAAGTCTTTTTCAATCGTAGACGACCATATTGTCGGCTCGATCTTGTTCCAAGCGAACCAGACATAATAAATAATTAGAAAGGAGTAATGATAATGGCAAACCAACAAATTACCCCTTCCGGACCTCAGCAGGAGCCGTCCATTGCGCTTAATACGCTTGACCAGTCTACCATCGTGGTAACAACAAATGATTTGCGTTCGGGCAACAACATGACAACGATCTATCGGTCGATTAACGCAGGGGTATCGTATACTCAAACCTTACTTTCACCTCCACCGGGATTTGACGCCTCGGGAGATGGAGTTGCCGCTTTTGGTTATGGTCAGACCTTTCTCGTCGCCGCTACCGCGCTCACTGTAAACCCTGTGCAGAACTCGTCTATTATCGTCTATCGTTCAACCGACAACGGAGCTTCTTTTTCTGCTCCAATCATTGTCAATCAGGGCTTCGGGACGGCCGTTTATAATGATAAACCGGCGCTAGTGATTGATACGGCGAATGGCAGCCCTTATTTAGGGCAGGCTTACGTGGCGTATACCCGATACTTTAACAATTTCACGCAGTCGGAAACCCTGTTTCAACGGTCCCTTGATCAAGGACAGACTTGGTCTCCGCCAATTCTGCTGACGAATCAAGTGCAAGGCGTATCAAGCTTTGGATCTACGATTGCGATCGGACCGCAAGGTGATGTGTATGTCGGATGGATGCAATACGGACCTGGGACGCCGCAATATTTAATGCGCAGATCGCTGGACGGGGGAGTAACCTTTGGGCCAATCGTAACCGTGTCCACGGTCAGCCTCGTACCAACCCCTCTTCCGGTTCCAACCTTTGGCTTCCGTGTCTTAACCATAGCCTATATGGCAACGGATATTTCGCCGTTTAACGGCCAAGGTATCGTCTATGCCGTCTGGCAAGATAACCGTACGGGCAGTGCGCATATCTTTATGTCGCGTTCGACGGACAGGGGCAATACCTGGTCAGCCGCCAAGCAGATTGATGACAGCCCAGCCGGTACGCAGAACTTTTTGCCCAATGCGACAGTTTCCCGCGACACCGGCGCATTCAAGGCTATGTACTATACGAACCGTGTAACCACTAATCTCATTGATGTGTATTTGACCGAGTCGAATGATGCCGGCAATACGTTTCTGCCTAACCGCCGGATTACCAGCGTCTCCTTTGATCCAAACGCAGACCCGTCGATTGGCGAACCTACACCGTCCATTGGCGATTATAACGACCTGGAAATCAACGCGGCAGGGACAACTTTCATTGTATGGATGGATACGAGAACCGGATCGCAGAATATTTTCGAAGACAGGTAAACAAAGAAGCGGTTGGTTAGCCGGAATCCAGCTAACCAACCACCTCAATGTTGCCTGCTTACAGATAGACCGTACCGTCAAGATGCACGGGGCCGGTTAAGGTAACCGAGTTTTGTCCAACATGTTCAACGGTGAGGGAATATTGCTGGAAGGTACCAACCAGACCAGCCGTTGCCGTTTCCGTATGCTGGAAGGCCGTCGTGAAATCAAGCGCTACCCATGGGCCTTCTTGTACTGTTCCGATAAAGGCTGAATCCATTGTCTGGTACACTACCGGAGCAGGAGCAGCTATGCCGCCGCGCCGGATCCGGAAGAGCAGCTTTGGAACAATATTGAGCAGCAGCAGCTGTGCTTCCCAGCCAATCGATGCTTTGATTTCAATCCGGTTATTGATGTTGTTGATTTGGAGAAAAACGGAAGTCAGCAAGTATTCTGTCCCCGGAGAGATTGTGAACGGAAGCGAGCCCGTTCCGGCAGCAACTTCTTGGTATTGGTAGTCTACAATCGTAACTGTCATGCTATCACCTCCTTTCAAAAAGCAAAATCATCAGGAATACCCGATTGTTGTTCCTTTTAGTACGATCGGACCCATTACCGTTATTGTGCCGATACCGGCTGATTCTGCCGTCAGATAATAGGACTGATATAATCCGTCTGTTCCAGGCTCGGGAGATTCCACGTGATAAAAGGTGGTTGTGACAGAGGTTGGCGACATATTGTTAGTCCAGTAGCAGGAGTCAGCGATTTGAGAGACTTCGGGGAAAGCCGGAGTAACGCCGCCGCGTCTTAGCCGGAGTATGATTTTCGGCACAATGGGCAGCTGAGATGCTTCGGCTCTCCAGCAGACGGAGGCTTCGATAAAGATTTTACTCTCAGGGCTAGAGCACTTCAGAAATAGGGATGTCAGCAAGGTTTCTGTACCGAAAGAGATAGGAAGCGGGAGGGAATGAGTGCCCGGCAGTACTCTTATCGAAGCGGAATCTTGAATAGCCATCGTTTTTGTTGCCCTCCTCTTTTTATAGGTTAAACGTTCCGCCGATAAGCGTGATTGGCCCGGAGATTGTTGCCATGCCCGTTCCCGCGAGCTCTGCTGTCAGGCAGTATTGTTGATAGGTTCCAATGCTCTCTGAACTTGGCAGATCGGTGAACTGCAAAGATAAAGTCTTATCTAGCGTTAATATGGGAACGTCATGGCCTAGGGAGACGGAATCGACGACCCAGCAAATTAACTTATGAGCCGATGTAAACCCGCCTCGGCGAATTCGAAAAATCATGTTGATATGCTGCGTGTTCTGTAACAGAGGAGTTTCCCAGCCGATTGTTGCATAACCGTTAATCCGGGTTTGATGATCCGCAATAGGAAGAAAGATAGAAGTTAGCAAAATCTCGGTACCCGTGGCTATTGACAACGGCAGCGATCCCGTTCCGACAGAAACCTCCTGCGCAGAAAAATCTATCCAGTCGCTCAAGCTGATCTCCTCCTCGTTTCTGCTTTTCATATATTAGATTCATAGATTTAGAAGATTGCAATGTACAGATATCCCCCGGTAAATATCTGTTATGCGGAATCAAGTTTGGTTTTATGGTTACTGGAGGCGAAAAAATGGATGACGAAATTGCCAAGATGGAACGAATGTATGCAACGTCAGTAGACGATGCCATGCCGGATCATTACTATCGCTATCAATATGCGGTACGTTTTATCCGCCCTGGCGATATTTTGCTCGATGCAGCCTGCGGTTCAGGTTTCGGTACGCATTATATGGCCGCTCATTCTGCATGTACATTAGCGGTCGGAGTGGATAAGTCTCAGCACGGTTTAGATTGGGCGGTTCATCACTTCTTCTCCCACAAAACCGTTTATTGCCAGACTGATTTATCCGGCACCTTTCACGAGGAGCTCCCGCTGCCAAGCTACGATATCATCATCTGTTTCGAGACCGTCGAGCATATGAAGGATGACCAGTCATTTATCCGGAAGCTGTATCAATGCTTGAATAAAGGCGGGGTGCTGCTTATATCGGCGCCTAACGAGAACGTTATTCCTTATTTAAAGAACCCTTACTTTTTGCATGGGGTAAACCCTCATCATTTTCGTCATTATCGTCCGAAAGAGCTGCGCAATCTGCTTGTTAAGAATGGCTTTCATATCCAGCAAGCCGTAACGCAAGATAACGAGACGTACGAGATTGTGCCCGGAAGAGACGATGGATTTACCATTATTTATGTGGCCACTAAGTGAAGGAAATGAAGCAGAAAGCTAATATGCCGCTGGCTGCAGCGGCTATTAGCTTTCTTGTTATTTCATTGGCACATGCTGATAGGTTTGGGAGAGTCCTTCAAACAGACTGCTTGCAGGCCGCCAGCCTAGAAGTTGATTGGCTTTTGTATTATCCAGGCAGCTGTCCATAATATCGCCCGGCCGCTGCGGACCGTAATGGATGTCGACATTTTGACCATGGATAAGCTTTATCATATGAATCAGATTGTTAATGGAAGTGCGCAGTCCCGTGCTGATATTGACCGTTTCCTGGTCTCCATGATGGATAGCTGCCAAGTTCGCTTGCACAACATCCTGCACATAGATGAAATCCCTGGTTTGATTGCCGCTTCCGTTTACGTGAAGGGGGAGGCCTTGTTTTAACTTATTCATAAAAATGGAAACGACGCCGCCTTCCCCGGTAGCGTTCTGCCGCGGGCCATACACGTTGCTGTAGCGCAATATCGTATAGGGGAGACCGTACATTTTGTGAAACAGCCGGATATAGCTTTCTCCAGTAAGCTTGGACAGTCCGTAATAGGAGATGGGTGCTGTAACGGCATCCTCCAAATTTCTTTCTTTATTGGCATCGCCGTAAACAGCGGAGGTAGAAGAAAAAACAAGCTTGCCGACTTCAGCCTGCCGGCATGCCATCATCAGGCGAATCGTTCCGACAATATTGATCGAAGCATCAAAAGCCGGGTCAGCTACCGAACGCTGGACATCGACCTGCGCGGCCATATGAAATACGATATCCGGTCTGACTTGCTTTATGGTCTGCATAGCCTCATCGCTATTCATATCCAGCTCATGGAGAACCGCTTCAGGATGAACGTTGTGTCTGAAGCCTGTAGATAAATTATCAATGACATGGACAACGGCGCCGCTTTGAACGAGCGCATCTGTCAGGTGGGAGCCGATAAAGCCGGCGCCTCCAGTAACTAAAGCTTTCATTATTCAACTCCTCAATTGACGATATGCTTCATAGTACGTGCAAGCCTCGAGCTCGGAATAAGGTATATATCTCATAGACTGGAGCCAATTTATTCGAAGCGGACACAAAGACAGCAGGAACGCGACTGCTTTTTCCATTTGTTAATTCAACAAGAAAAGCTAGGATTAGACAAAAATAGCGGCTGAAAGACGGGAATTTTAGGAGCAAAGTAGGATGTGGAGCGAAGAGGCAGGAAGTAAAATCGAGAGCGTGGAGCCCTTCATAAAATGACGTGCTCCACCTTTTTGGAGCTTTAAGAAACCGGTTTCATGAAACCGTTTTCTTAATTGTCCAGACCATTTCAATTTAAGGGGGAAGACGATTGAAACCGTTCAAGCTTAAGAAAAGAACCGCGGCAGCGATGCTGGGTACCGTCATCAGCCTTACCTCGCTGGGGAGCCCGACTTATGCGGCAGAGACTGCAAAGACAACGGTCACGTATGATGCCGTCGTAAAAGTCGATGCCTCAACCACCTTCCAGACCATCGATAACTTCGGAGCGTCCGACGCCTGGAGTATGGAGCAGCTCGGGAAGAACTGGACGGAGGAGAATAAGAACAAGGTAGCGGACCTGCTCTTCTCAAGGGACAAGGGGATTGGCCTTACCGCTTGGCGTTTCAATATCGGGGCGGGCTCAACCGAGACGGACAAAACCATCATTACCGATCCTTGGCGCCGCGTCGAATCGTTCAAGTCCTCCGAGAATGGCGATTACGACTGGAGCAAGCAAGCCGGTCAACAATGGTTCCTGCAGGCAGCCAAAAACCGCGGCGTAGATACGCTTATCGGTTTCGTTAACAGCCCTCCGGTATGGATGACGAAGAACGGCCACGCGCAGCCGGATTCCACGGTTGGATCCACGAACCTGAAAGACGGGTATGAAGATGAGTTCGCGGCCTTCTTGACGGATGTCATTGAACATTTTAAGGAACAAGGCATTAATTTGAACTATATCAGCCCGATTAATGAACCGACCTGGGATTGGAACAAAGCAGGCCAGGAGGGCAACCGATATAACAACGACGATATTAAGCTGGTCATTCTCGAGCTGTATAAGCAATTGCAGGCCAAAGGGCTTGAGACGCAGATCAGCGCGCCGGATGGCGTAGAGATTACGGCGCTTCTGGATGACGAAGTATTCAAATCCTTCTCGGGCCAAGAAAAGTATAGCGGCGGTTCCAACAGCCTTGGCGTTGGCAAATACCGCGAATATATTAAAGACCTGCTTGGCGATCCGGAGCTTCAGGAAGCGGTTGGCCATCATATCGCTTCCCACTCCTACTGGTCGGATTACAGCAAGACGGGAGATGACCGTTACGGTACGTTAAGAGATTTGCTGTTCTCCAATTTGAACAAATACGACCGCGAAGCGGTTTACTGGATGAGCGAATATTGCATTCTCGGGGACTACGGTCCCGGCCGCGACCTTGGCATTGATCCGGCGCTTTATATCGCGAAGACGATCCATTTCGACCTGTCGAGAGCAAATGCTTCCGCTTGGCAGTGGTGGACGGCGGTATCCGCGGGAGATTACAAGGACGGCTTGATCTATACCGACTTCCATAACCCGGGCGACGAACAAAATATCCTCACTTCCAAAATGTTCTGGACGCTTGGCAACTACAGTAAATTTATCCGTCCGGGCGCGGAGCGCATCGCGCTCTCCGGCCTTGACGATAACGCGCGTAACGGCGCGCTGCTCGGATCGGCTTACAAGCATGACGGTGAAAATACCGTTACGACGGTGTTCGTCAACGACAGCGCGAAGGAGCAGCATATCAAGGTTGAAGTCAGCGGCATCGACAAGCATGAGGCGGTTCATGTATTGAAGCCTTACGTCACATCGTCAGACAAGGACCTGGAGAGAGGCGCGGACATTCCGGCATCGGCAGACGGCTCGTTTGATGCGGTAATCCCGGCCCGTTCCATCGTGACGCTTAATGGCGATGTCGTAAAAGTAAACAAAAAGCCGGATGCTCCTCAAATCGTGAAGGTAGAGCCGCTTAACAAAGGCCTTAAAATCGACTTCAATGCTCCAAAAGGCGCTTATGAGTACGAAGTGGAATACGGCAGCAAAAATGACAAGAAGGTATTAAAACTGTCGAATATGTCCACCGATACGGTTATCCTGCAAGGTCTGAAAAATGATCAACAGTATGACGTAACCATTCGGGCAGGCAATGACAAGGGCTTTGGCCCCGCATCCAAGAAAGCTTACGGTACGCCTAAGCTGCTTGCGCCATCCGGCGTAAAAGCAGCAGGCACGGATGGAGGCTTTATCGTCGCTTACGATACTCAGATTGGCGTATCTAACTATCGCGTTCGTTATGGCACCGAGTCAGGGAATTACGACAAGCAAGTTTTGGCCGAAGTACCTAACGGTAAGATACAGATTGACGGACTTGCGAACGGAACGGCGTATTACGGCGTTGTGGAAGCCGTGGACGGCAGCAGCTCCAGCAAGCCTACGGCTGAGTTTACGGTAAAGCCGGACATTGCGGCACCGGGCAAGCTGGTGGCGATTCCGGGCAACGGGGAAGCTCTGCTTACGTTTGGTGCCGTTGAAGGAGCTGCAGGATATACGGTTCAAACCTCTCTGAACAACAATGTCCAGCAGATCAGCGGCAACAAAACCGTATTAACCGGTCTAACTAACGGAGAAGCGGTAACCGTGCGCGTCTCGACGATTGGCAAAGGCGGTAAAGGAACCGGCTATACCGAAACCTCGGTAACGCCTGAGAATGGGGAAATCCGGTTCAAGGACGATTTCACAAGCGGAAATCTGGCGGGCTACACGCAGGATGTCAGCAAATGGGTGATGGAAGACGGACTTCTGAAGCATGCTTCCGGCGGTAATAACCGCGGCGAGATTGGCGTAAACAATCTTTCGATCATTGACGGTACCATTACCGCGGTAGCGAAGCATGCGCTCGGCGAAGCGGATTGGGGAATTACTTTCCGCGGCAGCAGCTATTCGAAGGGTTATGTGTTCGGCTTTGAGAACGGCATTCTGTTCCTTCGCAGAGACGGGCAAAACTTGGCCGAAGCCGTACCCTTCTCGCCCAAATTAGGCGAGTATTACAAGATGGAGGTACAGCTTGACGGTCAGCATATTCAAGCCTATCTGGACGGCAATCTCATCTTTGACGTAAAAGATTCCACGTACACAAGCGGACGCGTTGGACTGCATAGCTGGGCGGACGCGCAATTCGCTTACCTACAGGTTGCCCGTAAGCCGGAAGACCTGACAGCCGCACCGGAAATCTATCAGATCAAAGAGGGCGACGGGCAGGTTGTGCTTCAATACAGGGAAGTGGACGGAGCGGACAGTTACTTGATCCGTTACGCGCCAAAGAATGGAGGAACGGCGGCAGAGGTTACGGCAGCACCAGGCTCATCGGTTGTGACGGGCCTTCAGAACGGCACGGCTTATTCGTTTAAGGTCGTTGCCGTTCGCGGCGAAGCTCTTTCGGAATCCGCTCCAATGGATGCAACGCCTAACTCGAATAACAAAGTCGTCTATTATGCGGATGCCGGGGATGGAACGCCTGGCACGCTGGAGGACGGCGAAGTGCTTGGCATATTCCAATCGCAAGAGGAGCAGGAATACGGCCTTGATCCCATTACGGGCATGATGTGGGGCTATGCAGCCGATGACGGAAAGACATGGGCTCAATCCTCGCCGGTAGACGCTTACGAGACGATCCGCCAATACGACGGCAACGAGAACGGCAAAGGAATCGCTTACCGTTTCCAGCTGCCGGATGGTACGTATAAAGTAACCGTTGGCTTCTATGACCCATGGAAGGCTAGCGACCGCAATATGAACCTGACCATTAACGGAGAGACTAAGTTGAGCAATTACGTCATTGGCTCAAACCGTGAAGCGAAGGTATTCGACAGTATTGCGCCAGTAAACGGCGAGATTGTTGTAAAAGCGGTTAAGGCCGGCAATTCCAAGCCGATGATTGCCTGGATTAAGATCGAGAAGTAACGGATTAATTGCAATAAGGCCGGTATCCTGGAGGATACCGGCCTTATTGCGTGCGACATAATTTTTTGAAAAATCGCATTTTGCGGAAAGGGGATTGAGGGCACGAAATGGAAAACAGTGGGGAAGGATGATAGACATTTGCAAGACCAAGCCGGTTGCTATCGCGCAATTGGAAAACGGACGGAGGAGATTTCTATGAAACGACCTAATATAATCCTATTTTATTGCGATGATTTGGGGTATGGAGATTTGGGCTGCTATGGCTCCGATGCCATGAAGACGCCGCATCTCGACCAGTTGGCCCGCGAAGGCATCCGGTTTACGAATTGGTATTCCAATTCGCCGGTCTGCTCTCCGTCCAGGGCATCGCTGTTAACGGGCAAATACCCCGCGAAAGCGGGAGTCACCTCTATTCTTGGAGGCAAAAGAGGAACGAAGGGGCTTTCGCTAGAGCATACAACTCTGGCATCCGCCTTGAAAAGTCATGGCTATCAGACGGCATTGTTCGGCAAATGGCATTTAGGAGCATCGGCAGAGTATGGGCCAAATGCTCACGGGTTTGACCAGTTTTACGGGTTTCGCGCCGGTTGCATTGATTATTACTCCCATATTTTTTACTGGGGGCAGGGTGGGGGTATTAATCCCGTTCATGACTTGTGGCGGAACGAGACCGAGGTATGGGAAAACGGCGAATATATGACGGAAGCCATTACGAGAGAAGCGACGGCTTTTATCGATGCTGCTCCCGATGATGAGCCTTATTTTATGTACGTCGCTTATAATGCGCCGCATTACCCGATGCACGCGCCAAAAGCTTATTTGGACCGTTTTCCGGATCTGCCACCCGACCGGAGAATTATGGCTGCGATGATTGCGGCCGTTGACGACGGAGTAGGCGAGATCGTGAAGGCGTTGAAGCAAAATGGTGCTTATGAAGATACGATTATTTTCTTCTCCAGCGATAATGGCCCATCTACCGAATCCCGCAATTGGCTGGACGGTACAGAGGATTTATATTACGGAGGCAGTGCGGGACGATTCCGCGGTCACAAAGCAAGTCTATTCGAAGGAGGTATCCGTGAACCGGCTATTCTTAGCTATCCGGCTGGGCTTGCCGGTCGGCAAGGGCAAATATCGGACGAAATGTTTGCCATGATGGATATTTTTCCAACGATGCTCGAGCTGTCCGGAGTTGGAACGGAAGGATACGATCTGGACGGTCATAGCATATTTGACGCACGAAGCGGAAACGCCCTGAGTCCCCACAAGCAGCTATTTTGGGAGTACGAGGGGCAATTGGCGGTCCGCGAAGGCAAGTGGAAGCTTGTGCTGAACGGCAAGCTTGACTTCAGCCGTACGGAAGCCGATGCCGTACACTTGTCCGATCTGGAACAGGACAGCAGCGAACGGATCAATCTTGCCATGCAATATCCGGAAATCACTCAGAGGCTGGAGAGGGATGTCAGGCAGTGGTATCAATCCCTTCAAGAGGAGGCGTAATGGCATTGAAAGCGATCCCGGAGGAGCAACCTACCATAGTCAATATACAACCTGAGGTTTCCGCGGGCAGTTGGCGAGCATGACTGGTGGGCCCAAAATATCATGCCCTTTTACAACGAGATTGCCAAGACGCCGCTATTCGTCTGGGATCCTAGGGATAAGCGGATGATCCAACATTTAATTCGGATAATGGCTCATCATGATGCTTCGCCAGAACAATATGAAAGATTAGGCCTTGAGAGGCATATGAAAAAGAAAAGCAGTCCCTCCTCAGGTTGAGGAGGGACTGCTTTTCTTCTGTTAAATCTTTTCCCTATATTTGATACTTCATTTCTGCTATTATGACAATTTTTCAATAACGATCGATGCGCTAACCACCGGTGTGCCTCCGCCAATGCTTGCTTGCAAGGTCAGAGCTCCCATATTATCAATCCGGTTTAAAGTCAAGGTACCTCCGGCTGTTAATTGGGCAACGACTTGACCTTGATAAGGATTGTTTCCTGCACCAGAACCGTAATTGCTGCAAAGAACCAAGGTTGGGAGAATAGGTCCCGCAGCGTCTGAATCAAACCACAATCCAAATGCCGTGTTGCCCGGCGTCGGGAAGACTTCCCAACTAATGAGGTAGAAACCGCTCTCCAGGATGTTAATCGTTGATGGCGCAGTAAACGAAACGGCAGTTGAATTGATAACTGAATGATTAAAGGTTACAGCTCCGCCTAACCCGCCAGGAGTTGGTGCTGCCGCAACCGTTTGGTCCACTGTGCTGCAGAGGAAGGCAAATGACCTTACTGCAGCAGGACCTTGAGGACCTTGCGGGCCTTGAGGACCCTGCGGGCCTTGAGTACCTTGAGCACCTTGAGCACCCTGAGCACCTTGAGCGCCTTGAGGACCTTGAGGACCTGCAGGACCTTGAGGACCTTGAGGGCCGGCAGGACCTTGTGGTCCAGGAGGGCCCGGAGGGCCTACTATTCTACCCATTAAGCTACACACTCCTTATAAATAGTAAGGGTCTTGAGGTTTAGGAGTATAACAATTCTCAATCCCTTTGGTATTCAGGAACAACTTATTCCTGATGCCGTTGCTTCGTGTCAAATCTATTAGTAAATTTTTTTATTCGGTTGTATTGTTGTCCATGCATTTTCTTCAATTCTACATACTTTATTTTAATGACTCTCTTAGAAGAATACGGGGGTAAATAGTGAACAAAACAAACCGTTTTGTAGGAATTCTGGTAGCTAATCAAGCGCAAAGGAAATCCGTTCTGAAACAATATCTTCCATACAAGGCAGCTGATTTAAAGCTGTTTTGTTTTACTCCGTCATCTATAGATTGGAACAAAAAAAGGATAACCGGCCTTTACCGATCAACCGGAAAATGGGTGGCAGGCAAATTTCCTTTTCCGCAAGTCTTGTACAATCGTTGCTATGATACAGATCAGGAGATCATTACGCGTTTAGAAGCAGAGATTGGCAGGCATAGATGCTTTAACCAAATTAATCGGTTCGATAAACTTGAGATTTATAATATGCTAAGCAGATGGCTTGCGGATTATTTGCCGGAAACCATTGCCTATGATGAGGAAAAAGCGGTTCAATTACTAGAAAACCATAAAATCATATATCTTAAGCCTTCATGCGGGCATAAAGGTATAGGGGTATATCGAGCCGAGTGGAAAAATGAAGAGGAAATTCATATCGGTCAGCACTATTTTTCGCCTGAAGTCATTGTTAAAGACACCATGCAATTTCTGGTTCATATGAACAAGCTGATAGATACTACACCATATATCATCCAAAAGGGTATTCCCATGCAACAAATAAAAAATCGGAACTTCGATATTCGCGCGCTCGTGCAAAAAAATGAAAAGGGATTATGGTCGGTTACGAATCTAATTAGTCGGGTCGCTTATAAAGGCAGCTATAATACAAGCATTTTCGATAATGCTTGTTTATCGCAAGATGTTCTTAAACGATTATTTCCGCCTAAAAAGGTCAACTCGATCGTCCGCTCGATTTATGATGTGAGCCTGCGTACAGCGGAAATAATAGATACGGAGAGTAATTATCATATGGGTGAGTTCAGCGTAGATTTTGTTCTCGATAACGACGCCCATCCATGGATTGTTGAATTAAACGGAAAGCCGCAAAAGGATTTGTACAACGGACTCCAAAGCCGAAGTGTTGTATATAGGAGACCCATTGAATACGCCCAATATTTGTGCAAACCTTAATTTCTGACAGTATATTAGGGATTGCTTGGCAAAGTTCCCCGTTGTATCAAAAGTAATTGACAGAATATTTCCTCTGTTTTATAGTGTACCTGATTCATAACGAAATGCGTTGACGAGGACAAGTAAATCCGGGGAAATACCGCTTCAGAGAACTGCCGGTTGGTGCGAGGCAGCAGGGATCCGGGTGGGTGGTAACGCGGAGCAGGCTCCGTCCCTTGCGGGGACGGGGCTTTTTTGCGTTCTACTATTAAAAATCTGGAGGGATTTGAATGTTTCATGCACTTGTATCATCACGCTTAACCTTAAGACCGCTTGAATTGGCAGATGGTGAGTTCATTGAACAATTAGCAGGAGATAAGGATGTAGCGGATACAACGCTCAATATGCCTCATCCCTATCCGGCGGGAGCTGCGGCAACTTTTATCCAAGCGAGGCAAGATGCTGCGGCAAGAGGAGACGGCTTCTCCTTTGCCGTAACCTTGACGGAGTCGGGCGCTTTCCTTGGCGTTGTTGGGCTTCACGTTATTAAGACCCATAATATGGCCGAGATGGGCTATTGGATTGGCAAGCCCTATTGGAGCAACGGATATTGTTCGGAAGCTGCGGGACGGGTTGTGCAATTTGCGTTTGACGAATTGGATTTAAACCGGGTTTATGCTGCCGCAATGACCCGGAATCCGGCGTCGTATAGAGTGATGGAGAAGATCGGCATGAAATTCGAAGGGGTATTGCGTAACCATATCCGCAAGGGAGATACGTACGAGGATTTGAGATACTACGGACTGCTTAGGACGGACCATTAGATTTTATCCGCATAATCCTTTATCATGAATCTATATGCTTAGCTTTATGAAACATTTCTTATATAGAGAGGATACGAGCCAATGCCTGAAACTGAAAAAATCAAACTGACTTCCTACTCCACGAAAGGCGGCTGCGGCTGCAAGATTGGTCCCGGCGACCTGTCGCAAGTTATCCGTTCCCTGCCAGTACCCGTGCCCGATCCCAATCTTCTGGTCGGCATCGATACGAGCGACGATGCAGGCGTGTACAAATTAAGCGACGATCTTGCGCTGGTGCAAACCGTCGACTTCTTTACTCCCATCGTTGACGATCCGTATTCATTCGGACAGGTAGCCGCTGCCAACGCCATCAGCGATATTTACGCCATGGGCGGCAGACCGCTGACCGCGCTGAACATCGTTGCTTTCCCGATCAAGACGCTGGACAAGCAAGTACTGGCGGATATTTTGCGCGGCGCGGGCGATAAGATGAAGGAAGCGGGCATTACCCTCGTTGGGGGCCATTCCATCGACGATAACGAGCCGAAGTTTGGTCTCGCCGTTACAGGCCTCATCCACCCGGACAAAGTGAGAACCAATGCGGGTTCGGTTCCTGGAGACAAGCTTATTCTGACCAAACCGATTGGCGTAGGCATTCTTACGACCTCCATCAAGAAAGACAAGCTGTCGGATGAAGAGGTTCAGCGCGTGACGGATGTGATGGCTGCATTGAACAAAACGGCGGCTGAAACAATGGAGCCGTATCATGTGCATGCATGCACGGACGTTACCGGTTTTGGCCTGATTGGCCACTCGCTTGAAATGGCCAAAGGCAGCGGCGTCGGAATCCGCATCCATGCGAAGGAAGTGCCGGTGCTGCCGCGCGTTAGGGAACTGGCCGAGGAAGGTTTTGTTCCCGGTGGCACCAAGAACAATTTTGCCCATGTGCAGGATTCGATTACCTTCCCGGATACGCTGGATCAGATCGGCCAATGGATTCTATGCGATGCGGTAACGTCCGGAGGATTGCTTATCTCCGTGGAAGGCAGCCAAGCGGAAGAGCTTCTGGGCAAGCTGAAGCAATCCGGCGTGGAAGCGGCTATTATCGGAGAGACGGTTGCCGACCATCCGGGACGTATTGTCGTACTGTAGCTTGATCGAATAAGGAGCGGTTAACTTGTTTCAAGATATCACCATAGAGGAATTGCTGGCATTACGGGATAAAAAAGAAATCGTTATGATTGACGTGCGTTCTCCCTCGGAGTACGCCGATTCTACCATTCCGGGCAGCTTGAATATTCCGCTCTTCGATGATTCGGAGCGGGCGGAAGTAGGCACGATCTACAAGCAGGTCAGCGTCCAGGCCGCCAAGGACCGGGGACTTGAATTGTTTTCGGCCAAGCTGCCGGCATTCATCAAATCCTTCGAGCAGATCAAAGACTCCAAAGCCGTATTCTGCTGGCGCGGCGGCATGCGAAGCAAGACGACGGCAACGGTGCTGTCGCTGATGGGAATCCGGGCTTACCGGCTGACCGGAGGTTTTCGAACCTACCGGAAATGGATTGTGGATACGCTCGAGCATCTCGAGCTCAAGCCGCAGGCGATTGTGCTGCAGGGCCATACGGGAACCGGTAAAACGGCGATATTGCGCGAGCTTCAAGGGGAAGGGTATCCTGTTCTTGATCTGGAAGGCATGGCGGGTCATCGAGGTTCGATCTTTGGTCAGGTCGGGCAGAAGGCGAATAAACAGAAGACGTTCGAGGCCTTGCTCGTGACGGATCTGATGAAGCTGCAGGAAGCTCCATACGTGCTGATGGAGGGGGAGAGCAAACGGATCGGCAAAGCCGTGCTTCCTCCATTCCTGATCGGCAAGAAAGAAGCCGGCATGCAGCTCTTTATCCGGCTGCCGCTGGAAGAGCGGGTCCGCCATATCGTGGAGGACTACAATCCGTATGAGAACAAGCAAGAATTGATTGCCGCGTTTAAGCAGATCGAGAAGCGGATGCATACACCGATTGCTGCGCAGATCATGCAGGCTCTAACGGAAGACCGGTTTGAGCAGGCAGTCCGTTTGCTGCTGGAGCATTATTACGATCCCCGTTACGAGCATTCGATGATGCAGTATAAGCAGGATAGAGTGGAGATAGAAGCGGGTACGATAGCGGAAGCGGTGCACAAGGTGAAGGCTTACCTTGCCGCCTCCTCGAAATAAGGATTAAAAAGGAAAGGCCATCCCACAAGGCAGAAGGGATGGCCTTTTTCATGTACTTTAAGCTTGTGGCGCAGTTGTTGTAATCATCCATCGTATACCGAATTTGTCCTCGATTTGTCCAAATAAAGCTCCCCAAAAAGCCGGCTCCAGTGGACAAATCACTTGGCCGTTTACCGCAAGCTTATCAAAGGCATCACGCGCTTCAGCTTCATTGGAATATTCCAGACTTAGATTAATCGCATTCCCTTGTCTGAGCGGCTCAAACACGGAGTCCGACATAAGAAAAGTAATGCCTGCTGCCGTCATGCTGAGATTCACAACCTTGTCCTTCAGCTCTTCATTTGACTCTGGAAGCTGACCGTGAGTGACCACGGACAAAATTTCCCCGCCGAGTGCCTGAACATAAAAAGCTGCCTGTGCTTTCGCGTCTTCTGACATCATGTAAGCCGTAAGTTTTGCCATTTGAATAACATCCTTCCATCGCTTGGTTTAGACTGTTTTCTTCAGCCTCTATGAAGACAACGAACGAGGGATGACCAAATCGACAAGGGTTACAAATTTTTTCAGAAAAAATTTTTTTCGAGCCGGGTCCTATAAAAGTTAGGACTTACTTGCGCATTGCTCCTACGGTATGATGCTGGTAATTTCATTCTGCTTCAAAGGGCAGGCAAAGGGGAGAAGGGACGATGCAACCAGCTTTGAGCCAAGTATTCATGAGGAAAATCATAAGCGCCGGCATAACCGCTTTCTTATTTACCATTATTTTCGCCGTATTGGAGCCGGATTTATTTCACATCCATAATAACCTTTCTTTAGGAGCGAGATTGCATGAGGCTTTTGGAGTTCTGTTCGTCTATATGATGTATGCCGGTCCCGTCATTTACGTTTACGGAGCGATGACTTCCCTCCTCAGTGAGATCATTGCACGGTTTGTTGCTCCAAGACGTTGGGTTCAATTGACGGTCTCCGCCGTGTTTCATTGCGTATTTGGACTTATTTTTTATCAAGTCAGCTTATTGGCGGCGGCTATCTTTTACTTGTCGGATACGATCCTTTCCGTTGTCCGGAAGAAGCCGCTGACTGCGAATCTAACGGTTGCTAGCGTACTTCTTCCTCTAGGCTTGTGGCTCGCGAGTTGGATTTATATTCGCATAACCGGTTAAGAAAAAACCTCATGCTTCAAGGCTGCTTCGTGTGAAATCCGAAGCGGACTTAAGCATGAGGCCGTATTAATTCATTTCCACCGTTTGATTGAGCTTGGTTCCTTCCGTATTTTTCCCCATCAACCGATTGAATAGGAACTTCACCATCTTGAACTTATTGCCGGAATCCCAATACTCGGCGGCTTCGGCATCCACCTTGATTAGAACAAGATTGGGATCGTCATAGGTCGTCTCCAATATTTCCTCGTAGGCTTTATTCCAAAACTCTTTAATTTTGTCGGTGCTGACCACAAGCTCCGCCACGCCGCGGATGGAGACAAAGGATTTATCCGCATAAGCAACGTTCACTTGCTTGTTCCGAAGCAGTTCATGAAATTTGTCCGTATCCTTCTTCGTCAGAAACCATAAGCTGCCGTCAAATTCGACATCCTGCGTTTTCATCGGGCGTGACACCAGGCCATCCTCGGACACCGTTGTCAGCATTGCGATTTTGATGTCTTTGATCAGTTCCCTTACCTTCTCGATGGCTTCCCGGTTATTTGTATTTGCATGCATGTTCATCACCCCGTCCTAAAGATTATGTATCGATATAGTATTACACAAGGAACGGTCCAGCTAATCAGTCACTCGTTCCGAAAAGCACGATAGGTCAGTTTTTGTCTGGGATCCTTTATGCTTTCCATTACGATGGAGGAGTATAACCGGATAAAAAACGGAATGCCGTTTACAAAATAGGGAATTATTCGTATTATAATAAACAATTATGGAAAACGCGATGAAGAGAAGAGTAAGGGAATAACGTTCTCGAACAGAGAGCTCCGGCAGCTGAGAAGGAGCGGAGGACGATTCCCCGAAACAAGCCTCTGAGCAGCATGACGGATCCTTACGGGTGATGGCATGACGGGAGCTCCCGTTACAGAGCTAGAGTATAACCATTGCATGCAATGCCGTACTCGAAGAGGTTAATATGGCGACATATTAACAAACTGGGGTGGCACCGCGGAACTTCGTCCCCAAGACTTAACGTCTTGGGGGTGGAGTTTTTTTTGTTTCACATTTCTTTTTAGGAGGAACTCGGAATGGACAATTCCAAGGAACATTTAGCGGAGCATCACATGTTTAGACTTATTAGCGAAGAGCTTGAACGGAAGCCGTTCAGCAGGGAAATGCGTACGAGATTTCCTCCCGAGCCTAACGGTTATCTCCATATCGGGAGTGCTTACGCGATTCTTACGAATGTTATGATTGCGCAACATTTCGGCGGCACTTTTCATCTGCGGTTCGACGATACCAATCCGTTAAAGGAAGATATCGAATACGTTAACGCGATCATCGAGGATATCAAGTGGCTTGGCGTAGATCCGAAAGAACATATCTATTACGGCTCCGATTATGCGGAGCAAATCTATAATGCCGCTATTACCCTGATTAAGAAAGGCAAAGCATTCGTATGCGATCTGACGCCTGATGAATTAACGGAGTACCGCGGAACCTTAACGGAGCCGGGAAGAAACAGTCCTTACCGGGAACGCTCGGCAGAGGAAAATCTGGAGCTTTTCGCAAAGATGAAACAAGGAGCGTTCCCGGCCGGCACCAAAGTATTGCGCGCGAAAATAGATATGGCATCCCCTAATATCAATCTGCGGGATCCGGTTCTTTACCGTATCCTTTATGGCGAGCATTATCGGACAAAACGCGACTGGTGCATCTATCCGATGTACGATTTCGCGCATCCCATGCAAGACGCGATTGAAGGGATCACCTACTCGCTTTGCTCGATTGAGTTCAAGGATCACCGGCCGTTGTACGAATGGGTCCTGAACGAGCTGGAGATGGCTGAGCCTCCGCGGCAAAGAGAATTTGGAAGGCTTAGCTTAACCGGAGTAGTCACTAGCAAGCGGTTCTTAAAACAGCTGGTAGAGGGCGGCTTCGTGGAAGGATGGGATGATCCCAGACTGCCTACTCTTCGCGGCTTAAGACGCCGGGGTTATACGCCGGAGAGCATCCATGATTTTATTAAAGAAATCGGGAGTATCCGTAATCAAAGCATCGTAGACATTTCGCTTCTGGATCATTTTGTGCGGCAGGACCTTAAGGAAAAAGCGGCAAGCGTTATGGCTGTTATGGAGCCGTTAAAGGTTACTATCACGAACTACCCGGAAGGGTCGGAGGAAAGGCTGCTGATTGAAAATAACGGTGAAAACGAAGCGCTGGGTAAACGAGAGGTTCCATTCTCCGGAACCATTTATATCGAGCGGGAAGATTTTATGGAGGAGCCGCCAAAAGGTTATCACCGGCTTCGTCCAGGCGGGGAAGTAAGGCTAAAGGGAGCTTATTTTATCCGATGCGAAGAGGTTGTTAAGGATCCTGTTTCCGGTGAAATCATGGAATTGCGATGCACCTACGATCCGCTTACGAAGAGCGGTTCAGGCTTTACCGGGCGTAAAGTGAAAGGGACGATTCATTGGGTTTCTGCGGCGCATTGCATCCGGGCGGATGTTAACCTATACGATAGATTGCTTCAGGACGAGGAGCTGCCGAAGGACGGCGAGGATTGGACATCCAAAATAAATCCCGAATCCTTGGTTCGAAAAGAAGTTCTGATTGAAGCACATGTTAAGCATGCCGAGCCCGAGCGAAAATTCCAGTTCCTGCGCCATGGGTATTTCTCCGTTGACACAAAACTTCGTACGGATGATCTCTTGGTGTTTAACCGGATTGTACCGCTCAAGGACAGCTGGAAAAAACCGAATTAACTATCGCATACCCCCAAAAAAAGGAGACCAGGGCGAATACTATATTATGCTCGATAGCTGTAGAATAATCGCTTATTTTGTTTCCTACTAGTACTAGAGGGCCATCTTAGAAGATGGTCCTTTTCATTTATGCGGAGGAGTATATATTAATAATAAGGAGGCTGTCCGAAGATGAAACATACGGCTGATCGAATACAGAGTTTCTATCAAAAACAGTACAAGCTCTGCTACATACAATCCTTTAATCTGGTTCGCTGCGAGCATGAAGCGGGGATGTTGACAGACAATTTGATCATAACGCTAAGTTCGCTTCCGCTTGACCAGGATGGTCCCAAATTAATCATTACGTTTGAGGATGTAAAAGATCTGAAAATAGGCAGCTTCCAGGGAGCTTTCCGTTTGGATATCAAAATCCAGGATATTTCATCCGATCAGCTTGAGAATATTAACTTCCGGGTAAAAGAACAAGAGTATGAGGCCTTTGCTTTTGTATGCAGATGCTTTGAATGGGTAAGGACTTATTAAAAGCACCGGTGGTATGGAGTCCCGTCCATACCACCGGTGCTTTTTCCATGCGAAGCTTTCCAACCTTATCCGGACAAACCAACTAAAAAGGCGGTCAGGGGTGCAATTGCTCCTTGCGTATTTGCTACAACCATCACCATCAATAATAGAGATAGAGCAACCGTGGCTATTCCGGATATAAAGTACGTTTTTTCTATGTATCTCCACTTGGAACCCATAGCTTTGGACCTTTTTATTAAGGAGTTCCACAGGAATAGGCCAAGTGCAACAAAGATGATTAACAAAGCCCCGCAAACGAATGCTTTTGCTGCATGAAACTCGATACGTGCATTTATTTTCTGCTGAATCATGGCGGGGATACTTTCATTACCTGACCTTATCCACTCTATAAAAGCATGACGCCATTCATCCTTGTAGGATCCTCCATCCGAGATTGCAAATGAATCAATAAACAAGGAGAAGCCATGCAACGGATAAAAGGTATTCGTCGCGTTTGCCACCACTATCAAAGCCATTAATAAAGTGATAAACAAGCTCATTATTCCGAAAGAGAAGTATACCTTTTTCTCAAAGCTCCATTTGGATTTGCTTACTATTGGGGTTCTTTTAAATTTTGCCCAGAATCTGATGCTAAGCCATGCAAAGAGGATAACCAATAGTCCGCCAACAATCACGAGCACCGCATGATACTTCGCATAATTATGGATGACAGCACTCAAGGCAGGATTAGCTTGCGAGCCTGATTCAATAACCTCAGACAACGCATTTTGCAACTCATTCACAATCAATTTCTCCTTTTTAATAGGTATATGGACGTTTAACAACTGCTTCTCAAGATTACCCAAAGCTGTGTCGATCCACTTCCGACATTTGTCGCTACTTTTACTGGACTTAGGTCGAATAAAAGCCGTTTTGAAGCTATACGATTAATCCATTTGATTAAAACCGAAACTATTCGCCTGCTCCCATCGTCTAACAACTAGAATTAATCCCTTATAATGGAATTGATGAATTTAGAGGTGATCGATTATTCAGCTGCAGAGAAGAACGATAGTCAAGCTTGCTGTAATTATTGTAGTAGTCTTATGGATCATTAGCTTCTTGTCCCCGCAGTTAACGACCCGGAGGTATATGTTGACCAGCTTCCATCTTGGAAGCGTATTTACGTCTAAAATTACCGACAAACATCGCTATGATCATCAATATGGGCATTTATACGATGTGACCAACTTCACAGACAGAGTTACCGGCGGGGGATTGAGCGTATTTTACTTAAAAAAGTTTGGACCGTTCTGGATCGTTTCGAGTGTTGGAACGGGACCTTAATGCAAGGGAGGGGGCTTGTCATGAATATAAGCGTAAAGAGCTGGAAGACACGGCTTATTGCTGCGTTAATTCTCGTGTTAGCAATGTATATCGGTTTCTATGTCTGGATCCTGCAAAGCGTTAAACAGAGCGTAACTTCGATCTATATGGAAGGGGAAAACGGAATAACGTTAGACAAGTCCTCTGTATCGGATACGGTTAGAGGCAAGTTTTTGAAGTTTGTTGATTTCCCGAGTCAAAAGCCCGATGACCGCATTCAAGTTCAATTAAGCACGGGGCATGTCTTTCATACCTTTACCAAAGGGACAGTATGGGTTCAGTACACGTACGAAGGCGTTGGTCAAGATGATCATGCCGCTATGTACGGGGCATCCAGAATTCCAATCAAGATCAAAACCAAGCTTGACCACGGTACATGGGTGATCGTCGATAAGGAGGAGCAACCGTAGGTCACCGATACAGACAGAGTGCTGTCTAGCAAAAACAACCGCTTTCCGTAATGACGGAGCGGTTGTTTTGCTTGCGAAAAGTATTAGATTGGTTTGCCGATAATCTCTTCGATTGGCTTTAGCAGCTTTGCGTTCTGCATCGTTGTGCTGAGTATTAATTTTTCTTTAGGAACGATTATAACCGCCAGCTGCTGTCCGATCTCTACCGCTGCGGAGATAACCGGTCTGCCTGTTATCGCGTCCAGCGTCATGATCAGATCCGGGAAGGAAGCTATGCGATCTCCGTTTATTTCCAGGGTCATGTATTCGTTCCAGAAGGTTAATTCCACTTTTTGGTTAATTGTCAGAATTCCGACGTCAAATCCGCCTTTGGTTTCAAGGCGGAACCCGGTAACCGTCCCCGTTACGGCCATGCTGCCGCCAAGCTCTTTCACTACGGCAGCAATCGCCGATTCTCCTTTATGGGAGAGTAAAGCTTGTCCGACGTTTATGGCCTGACGAATCGCTCCCGGAGATCCGTTCTGCTTGGCGTAAGCCACGGTCACAGGATTACGCGCAACGGCCACAACTCCGCCGGCTTCAATGGAAGCGTTCCGTACGACCGAAGCGGATTTTTCAAGCTTGCCGGAGACGCCGATTTCCATGTACCGGCTTCCTTTTCCGCCCACCGCCCCTTGATGCGACACGTAATCGCCCAGCTCGGTCAAATTCATGGCTCCCATCATTCCCGTTGGGTGAGCCCGGCCGTTGCAAGGGATATCAATGACCGGAATCCCGGTTAAAGCGGATTGAAACCATCCGTTTACGGTTGCTTCCGCGCCGTTCTCGTTGGTGATCAAGCCTTGAATCGGCTTGCCCGCCAGACGGGAAACAATGTCGAGCGCACGCGCATAATGCATCGGCTTTACATACTTATCTTTGGCAGCCGGCGCTCCGACCAACGCCACGGTTACGAGCAAATCCTCGTCATGCAATTCGTCTACCGTAATAAGCTTTGGATCTCCCGCCTCCAAGGCGAGACGCCCCACCTCAAGCCCTTGCTCGATCCAGCCGCCTCCTCCGCCGCCAAGCACGGCACCTCCATAGACCGCATATTCCACAGTTTGTTTATCTAGTTGTATGGTAGCCATTATTCTCACCCGTTTGTTTTATTTGTTAATTTTAAATACGGAGTTAAAGAAGCTGTATAGTGCATCCCCTGCAATAAAACCGGCAGCCAAAATGCTCATCGTGCTTTCGGCTTGTTTGCCTTTTGCCTTTAGTACAATTAAACGGATCGCGATCCCGGCAAGAACAGCCCAGCAGGCATAAGGAGACGTGATCAACAAACCGGTTGCGAACATGATGCCGATCTGTTTCTTCGATCCGCCAATCAGCTGCAGGATGGCACCGGGGATGGCCCATAAGAACAGCTCGAGCGCCACATGCGGCGATGCTCCCGCCGAAATTGTCGAGGCGTACACTTTATCGATCGGAGGGAAAAGATTATCCGAGAAATAGCTGTTGTAAGTAATAAGCACGGTAATCAGAGAAACGCCAAAAGCGATCATGCCGGTTATATATTGCTGGCGTCTGCCTTGAAGCTCGTATTCTCTGTCTTCACCGTTGCCCCGCAGGATATAGCCGGTCTTAAGGTCATATCCCATATCCGCAAAAGCAGGTCCCGTAGCTGCGCTGAAACCGGCCAGCAATGCCAAAGCCGTAGGCGGAAATCCGATCAGCATGCCGATTAATAGAGTAATAAACGCTACGGCAAAAGCAGGGAACCAGCCCGAATGCATAGCGGCTATGCCGACAATCATCTCATGAAGGAACGCGGCAAAAGCCGCAAAAAGAATAAAGCCGATCAGCATGCCTGCGGACATATCCGTCAACAAACCGCCTGCAAGGGCAATAATAACGGCAACAATAAGATAAGCGACAAAACCTGCTCCCAATACGCGTTTCGTTTCGCTTGTAGAACGGGTATAGGTTTCCGCGGTTTCGGCTTCCTCCTGGGAATCATGATTCTTGGGCTTTCGGAGCATCATGAAGGCGACCTGCACCAAAGCGACAATACCGGCGCCAATCATTAAGCCGTGACCGATGTAGGTTGTGCTTAGATCGAAGTTAAACCATGGCAAGGAATATTGCCGGATGAGTAGTCCGATGCCAAACATCGTTAAAGCTGCGATATTGCCAATGAAGGCGACGCCAAATGCGGACATGGAAATGCCGAAGTAGGAGCCGATTAAGCCTATAGCTGTGCCGATACCGAGCAAGCCTGCGCGTTTGCCGCCTTTATCTCCGGCCAGAATGGATTCCGCCGTAGCGACGCCAGGCGCCCAGGTTCCTCTCGCAGGAAAAATGCGGGAATCAAATAGCTTGTACAGCAGCGTGGCATCGATAAGCATCGCGAGCCCAGCGCCAATCAGCATGGGAATCACAAGCTCCGTGTTGCCCATGGCAAACGGAATGCCGATTGGGATCAGCAGACTGTTGGCCGCGCCAAAGGTTGCCGAAGAAATGGAGGTCTGAACGAGATTTTGCCGTTGGACTGACCGGTATTTTCTCATTATCGCAATGGGAATCCGTGAAATAAGCATGGCGGCAAGAGCGCCAATAATGGAAGTGCTAGGCGTAACCCCAAGAGTCACAATAATTTGCATGCCAATTATGGCACCAAGTACAGCGGTTACAACCGTCAGCAATAAGGTAAGCGGTTCAAACGCGGAAGGGTGCTTTTTGCTTTGCTCGGAATTCATGATGTTCCCCCTATGTTGTCTGGAATAATGTGATCAGGACATAAATCCACGAAAGGATGCTGCTCCGGCAAGTTTGCCGATAAGAGCTTGAATCTCGTCTCGTCCCCGGATTAACTTCTGCAGAGTTGGCTCCACCTTCTGTTGCGGCATTCGGAAGTCCGGGCCACCAACCGTTATGGAGGCAACAACCTCTTTGGACGAATTAAATAAAGGCAGCGACAAGGCAAACACCGATTCCGTATATTCGCCTACAGAATATGCCCATCCCGCGACACGTATCTTCTCCAGATCCTGGATGAGATCTTCTTTGGACGTAATCGTCTTGTCCGTAAACGGCTGAAGCTGTATAGATTCCAATTCTTCTTCCGGCAGAAAAGCTAGGATCACCTTATTCGATGCGCCTGCATAAAGAGGAGACCGACTTCCTACGGTAACGCCGTAACGGATCGTTTGCGAGCTTTCCACAATCTCCACGCAGATGCCCTCCAGCCCGTCCCGCCAAGTTAAATAAATAGATTCCCCCGTATCTGCCGACAGTTGTTGCATAATGGGCAGAATGACATCCGAAATACGGAATTGATCTCTCACGATAGCGCCAAACTCCATAAATTTCATACCCAAGGAATACTTCTTCGAGTCCTTGTCCTGAACAAGAAACCCGTGCTGCTCGAAGGTTGCCATAATCCGGAAGACGATGGAATGGTTCATTCCCATTGCTTTCGCCAATTCCCGGACGCCCCATTGGGGCGTTTCCTTCGTAAAATAATGCAATAGCTCGAGTGAATTATCCAACGTTTTTAACACAATGCCCCTCCTTAGTGTTTCTATAATAGAAACAGTGTTTCTAAAATGCGAATATTGTTGTCATTATAGCTTACTCTTCCCTTGAAGTTCAATAAGTTTTCTCGAACTAGCAGGGTCGGCATGTCCTATAGTTAAGAAGTTAATTACAAGAAATCTTGCGAGATAAGCGGATGCATGGGGCACAGCAAAAATAATTCTGACGCTGCAGAAGTATCGTATAACCTACTCTTCCTCTTTAGTTTTCTTTCTTTAAGTAAGCAGGAATACTTATCCAACTGTCGAATAGGAGACATTCGACCTACATTTGAACCAATAGGATGGTTTTGAAATTGAAAGAAATACCTCAGATGACAAACAACGAAAGTCAAAAGTCATACCGCCACTGGATCATAGGCATCTTATTGCTCCTCATTCCCTTTACGGTTGCCGTCTATGCTTATTGGCCCCAGTACTATAGCTTCACGACTACGGGCGAGATCGTCCCGATGGAAGAGATTGATGTCAACGGCAGCGTTAACTTCGTGTACGTCCAAGAAGGCGTCACTCGTAATCGCTATGAAAAGTATTCCGTTGGCCTTCGCGATTCGGAAGCCGAATTTACGAAGGTTGATTCCTCGGCTGAAGACGATCTAAGCGCGATGCTGGATTTCGAAGAAGATAGGCGTAATGAGACGATCCATTATGCCGTAGATTCGGCTTCCGAGGTGATCTCCTCCCCGATCGAACAAGACCGGCGAGATGAACGGCTTCAGCAGTTAATCGAAGAAACGTCGAATTATTACGGGGATTCGATCGGCCTTATGCTGGGGATTGGTCTTGTGGAAGAAGCGATGCAGGAAGATTTCTCTCAAGACGGTACGATTATTATCGCGGGCACGGGAACGCTGGAAGAGGACCATACAGTCGGCTCCGTTGGCGCTATCCGGGATAAGCTGCGAACGGCCGAAGCGGCGGGCACGGATATTTTCTTCGTCCCTAAGGATAAAGAGACGTTTATGTACCCGGGACTCAGCAATGAGCAAGAAGCCGAGCTAGCCTCGAAAGAACTGGATTTGAAGCTACAGCTTGTCCCGGTTGCGACATTAGAAGAAGCTATTTCCTATTTGCGGCAGTTACCTAATCCCTATATTCGGAGCGTGAACCAACCTTGAAATTGAAGTCAGAGACTTTGTCGAACGTATTGAAATTACTGCTGTGGGTGCTTGTTGGACTAGCTTGTGCCGATTTGGTGAGCTCCATTGTGTATACGGCAAGTCTGGATGCGTTCACCGCTTATATTTATGATTTCTACGGTTTTATTGAAATTGTATCCTCCGTTCTGTATTATATTGCCGCGGTTGTTTATTTGATCTGGATCTATTGTGTTCATCTCGATATGAATACGCTCTTTCCGAGCTTCGCCCGTTCACCCGGGAAATCGCTTGCGTGCATCCTGATACCCGTCTATAACTTATTCGGGATTCCTTCCATTTACCGAATGATTGGACGATGGTATCTGGAAGATACGGGCGGCGCTAAGAAGGAAGGGCGCTGGATCTGCAGCTTGGCCTTGCCGCTTCTTCTATTCATGATGCTCTCCAACGGGCTTGGCCGCATGGTTAATCAAGCCGACGAATTGAGCGGAACCATGCTTCTTATCCTGAGCTTTGTTACGCTGATTCTTTACATGATTTTTTTGATCCTCTGCCTCCAAGTATCGCGCGGCTTGCATATTGCGCGTTTAGAGGTTCTCTCAAGGCAATCCACCGCTGTTAATGCGGATGACTTTGAAGCAAGCCCGGCAGGGCAGCCGACTGCAACTCATCAGCTGTAATCTTAAACAGCAAATTACAAGCCAAGTACCTTGGGTACTTGGCTTTGTTTTGTTGTTGAGACCATTACAGCACACTTAAACCGGGATTTGTAAGAATTCTTTTATATGTTTTATACCCGGTAGGGGGTTCCTGAATTTGGTAATATAGGATTGTAACGTGAATTGAATAGGGTATAACTAGGAGGGTATCTTTATGGTTGATGTTTTTGCTGTCGCGGATATTATTGTTGAGCATATTAAAACGCATTACTCCGAAGATATTTCGATTGTCGGCTATTACGGATCTTATTTGCAGGGGCGGGCCACGGAACGTTCCGATTTGGATTTCTTCTTTATTCCGGTAACGGACAAAGGGAGACAAGCCGAGTGCCAGTTCATAATCGAAGGCATCAGCTTTGATTTCTGGCCAATCGGCTGGGATCGTGCCGAACGAATGGCAGCGTCGGAGGAGTGGAACACCACGATTATCGCGGACTGCCAACTATTGTATGTTCGATCAGAAGAGGATCTGGCCAGATTTATGGCGCTTCGAGACAAGATATCCGGCATGGGAAGCGAAGCCAATGCATCATCAATGGTTAACAAAGCAGAATCCGTTATAAAGGAATGCCTTGTCAGCTTGGCTAAAATGCGGATTTTCGCGGACTCCGAGAATCTGTCCTATTTTCGAATCCAAGCTCAAGAGATTACGGGAAACATTTTCAAGTCTCTTGGCTTCTTGAACCAAATCTATTATAAGCGAAGCTGGGGCCACTATCGCGAGCAAGCCAGAGATCTGAAGGTAAAGCCGGGTCATCTGGATCAATACCTGGATACGATTATGTTCAGTCATAATCCGGATGAAATCTTATTAGCGTGCGAGAAATTGGCTGCGGATACGATGCGTCTAATAACGGAGAAAAGAAGCAGCCTGGAAGAGAGACGCTCTTACCAAGAACGTATGAAAGGATACTACGAAGAGGAAAGAGGCATGATGAACAAGCTGTTGACCGCATGCGAAAAGGGCCATTACGAAACGGCCTTTTTTGTTGCTGCCGGTTTGCAAGACGGACTAGCCCGAATATTGTACGCGGCGGAAAAAGGACGCTGGCCTGGACTAGTTGACATTGGTGACTATCGGGAGTACTACGTTCGTTATGGATATCCGGATCTTGTGTCGTTGCTGGATCCTGTTAATTTTGAACCGTTACGGTTAGCCGTGCTGCAGCTTATCGGTAAGCTGGAGAAGCATCTCATAGCGGAGGGTGTAGTCCTAAACCGCTTTGACTCCGTTGCGGAATTCGAAGCATTTTATACCCGTAAATAATGATTTGCGAGGCCATAAAAGAGGATTTTACGTATACCTGCCAGCTCGCGAATGCGTTTGGCACATAAGGCGGGAGAGACTAGAAGCAAGAAAATGAGTATAGCGGTAAAATAGCGATCAAACCCAAGTAAAGAGACTGTCCAAAGGGCGGTCTCTTTGCTTCTGAACGAGCCGATAAACAAGTATTGACAGTTTCCGGAAGTCGGGAATATAATTAAAACCAGATTATTGTAAGCCTTTTCAATTGAGCTCCATAATTACCAATACCCATCAAAGGGTATTCATTTTTCAGCAATTATGAAACCCGTTTCATGAAATAGGTTTCAGAATAGGCTGAAACAGGAGGACTTATGAGCGGCATTAATGGACACGATAACGGACTTACTAACGAAGGTGCCTTTATTCAGATCAAGCCTGAGAATGGCTATGACGGCTTTGAAGGTTGGGGTACTTCGCTTGCCTGGTGGGGGCATATTGTCGGCCAGTGGAGCGACCGGGATAAGCAGGACGAGATCATGGATCTTATCTTTGATGCGGATAAAGGCCTTGGCTTAAACATTATCCGGTACAACATTGGCGGCGGGGAAAACCCGGAAATCCAGCCTAACACGCTGCGCCCAGGCGGTGATGTTCCGGGATTTCAACCGGAGAAGGGCATATGGAACTGGAATGCAGATGAAGGCCAGCGGAAGGTCTTGCTGGCAGCGATGAAGCGCGGGGCTGATATTGCAGAAGCTTTTTCCAATTCGCCGCCTTATTGGATGACGATAAGCGGTTCCGTTACGGGTGCGGAAGACGGCGGCAATAATTTGCGTGAAGAATGTTATGAACCATTTGCGGACTATTTGACGGAAGTGGTTAAACACTATAAGGATGTGCACGGCGTTGCCTTCCGGACGCTTAATCCGTTGAATGAACCGATCTCGAACTGGTGGAAAAAGGGCAATATTCAAGAAGGTGCACATTTCTCGCTCGATAAACAAATGGAGATCATTAAGCTAACGGCCCGATCCCTTCAATTAAAAGGCTTAACCGAAACGGCAGTCAGCGCACCCGATGAGAACAGCGTGGATGAAACGCTGGAAATGCTGCACGGTTATGACGAAGAGACGTTTAACAGCTTCTCGCAAATCAATACCCACTCTTATAATGGCGTTCAGCTTGAGGAGATTCGCATGCTGGCGCAGGAGAAGGGGAAGAAGCTGTGGATGTCGGAGTACGGAACCGGGGGTACCGGACCTCATGATCACGGGGATATGACCAGCGTGATGGAGCTGGCCGAGAGGATCATTACGGATCTGCGGCTGCTGCAGCCCGCAGCTTGGGTGTATTGGCAGGCCGTAGAGGATGAAAGCGCCAGGAATAACTGGGGATTTATCCACACCGATTTCAGACATGGCGACGGTCAATACGAAATGACGAAGCAATATTACGCGATGGCTCAATTCAGCAGGTTTATTCGTCCGGGCAGTCGCATTTTATGGCTGGATGACCGCGATTCCATTGCCGCTTACGATGAAGCCCGCAAGCAGCTGACAGTGGTTACGCATAACCGGGAAGGGCAACGACAAATCCGTTATGATCTCGGCCCGTTTGTCCAAGGCGATGCAGCAGCCAAGCTATATCGCACATCGGAGCTGGAAAACCTGGTTGAAGCCGAGCTGTCCATTCATAGCAATAAATTTACAGTTAACCTTGAAGCACAGTCCGTAACGACTGTGGTTATAGCCAATGTAACTCTTTAACAGAGAAATAAGGAGGAGCACTTCAGATGCAGGAAACCATCGTACAAACGAATGGACTGCCGCATATAAATATGGCGGTTCAATATAACGCATTCAGCTACAATATTAACGGAGAGCAAGTGTTCCTTAACAGCGCGGCCATTCATTATTTCCGGATGCCGAAGGAAGAATGGCGCGAGGTGCTTGTGAAGGCGAAGCTGGCCGGCATGAATTGTGTCGATACTTATTTTGCTTGGAACGTTCACGAGCCGGAAGAAGGAAAGTGGAACTTCGAAGGCGATAACGACTGCGGCGCGTTTCTTGATCTATGCCATGAATTGGGCCTGTGGGTCATTGCCCGTCCCGGTCCGTTTATTTGCGCGGAATGGGATTTCGGCGGATTCCCTTACTGGTTGAATAACAAAGAGGATATGAAATTCCGGGCCTTCGATAAGCAATATCTGACCTATGTGGACCTCTACATGGACCGGATTATTCCCATTATCAAGGAGCGCGAAATTAATGCCGGCGGCTCGGTTATTCTCGTGCAGGTGGAGAACGAATACGGTTATCTGGCAAGCGACGAGATTGCGCGCGACTATATGCTTCATCTAAGAGACATTATGCTGGACCGGGGCGTAACGGTACCGCTGATCACTTGCGTCGGCGGCGCGGAAGGCACGGTTGAAGGCGCGAACTTCTGGTCGGGTGCGGATCACCATTATAACAATCTGGTGCAAAAGCAGCCGGATACGCCAAAGATCGTAACCGAGTTCTGGACCGGCTGGTTCGAGCATTGGGGTGCGCCTGCGGCTACGCAGAAGACGGCAGCCTTATACGAGAAAAGAATGCTGGAATCGCTGCGGGCCGGATTTACGGGCATCAGCCATTACATGTTCTTTGGCGGCACGAACTTTGGCGGCTACGGCGGCCGTACGGTTGGCGCCAGCGATATTTTCATGGTGACCTCATACGATTATGATGCACCGCTTAGCGAATACGGGCGCGTGACGGAGAAATATAATACCGCCAAACGGATGTCTTACTTTGTCCAAGCAACGGAAAGCGTCCTGTTGAATGCCGTTGAAGGCGACGCGTCGCTGGCAGCTCTTCCGCAAGGGTTCTCGGCACGGGTTCGCGAGAAAGGCAAGGAGCGGATCTGGTTTGTGGAGAGCTCGAAGGATGAGCGCGAAACAACCAGCATGACGCTGCCGGACGGCCGGACCATTCCGGTTACGGTTGGTTCTTCTGCCGTTATTCCCGTAATCGACAGACTTCAGCTTGAACCGGGCGTTTATTTGACCTGCAATACGTATCTGATCGCCAATGAATGGATCGATGGCCAGCATACGCTTATCGTCTATGCGGAGAACGGTCAGCGTTCGTATATCGAGCTGGAATCCGATCAGCCGATTCTGGTCCAGGATGACGGGGTCAGAAGACAACAGCTGGATGGCGACGGAAGAGTTGCTTTTGATCTTTGCCACTTCCAGGAGGCGCAATTCGTTCAACTGACCGTTGGCGGCAAGCCTTACCGCATTGTGGTCATCAACAAAGACAGCGCGGACCGGGCTTGGCGGATTGCCGGCAAGAACGGCGCGGGCTGGGCGATTGGATACGCCGATTTCGACCTGATGGCGGACGGTACATTCCGGGCTGCTCTTCACGACAGCGATGCGGAGCCGATTCACCTGGGCAATTGGGGAGCTCTCCCTGGCGGACAGCTTGCGCCGTACGTGTATTTGCAAGCGCCGGTCCTTGAAGGCTGGAGCTCCGAAGCCTGCGAGCTGTCAGCGGCGCAAGGCCAGGAAGCCTCGCAGCCAACAGCCTTCTCCGAGCTTGGTCAGCCTTATGGCCATTTGCTTTATGAATGCGACATCGATGCCGACAATGAGAATGCTACGAAGCTAGTGCTCTCGAAGCTGGAGGATACGGCCAGAGTATACGTGAACGGTAAGCAGCAGGCGCTTGTGCAGAAGGTAGGAGCAGCGGCGGTAAAAGTGCAGCTTACGCCTAACAGCAAGAACCATCTGCAAATTCTGGTGCAAAATATGGGCCGTCTCAATTTCTCGCCTTATTTGGGCGAAGCGAAGGGGATTGCCGGGGCGGTCTATGCGGACGGACAATCGATTGACCTTCTTGGCGGATGGAAGCATGAAGAGGCAACGGTCCATCTGAATGAAGTCAATTCTATCGCGGGTGGCAGCATGATCAGCAGAACCTTTAGCGTGGAAGCCGGTTTCGACCGCGTCGTTCTGGTAGGCGCGATCAGCGGACGCCTTAGCATTAACGGCAAGGAAATCAAGCTGGAAGGCTATCAGGACTGGTTCCTGCATCACACGCTGGATATCTCGGATTACATTCAGGAAGGCTCCAATCTGATCGAAATGGCTTACGTTAAATCGCCGCTGCAGCGTCTGGAGCTTCTCGCGTCTTCCTCGAAGAAGGAGCTAAACGGATGGCGCATTGCCGATGTCCGGAAGCTTAACCGTAAGCCGTATGCGGGAGAGACAGGCGTTCCGGTATGGCATACCGTGCAATTCGACAAGCCGGTGCTTCCGGCGGATGTTAACGCCAAGCTGAAGCTGCGTTTAACCGGCATGAGCAAAGGAACGTTATGGCTGAACGGCATCGACCTTGGCCGTTACTGGCAGGTTGGTCCGCAGGAGGATTATAAAATTCCGATGGCATGGCTGAAGGACCGCAACGAGCTTGTCCTCTTTGACGAGAATGGAGCAAGCCCGTCCAAGGTACGTCTGCTTTATGACCAGGCGTCCAGCAAGCGCTGGATTTCTATTCAATCCTAGTATTCGCCGCAAAATAAAAAGGTTGTAAGCAACCGCTGCTTGGATGATGCGTTCAATTTTTGAATCAATCATATCGGGCAGCGGTTTTTTTTAGGAAGATTGGCGGATTGCGGCTGCTTAAATCCGTTTCTTTAGCAACCTAACTTTGGTATAATTTCAACTATATTAGATGTTCCAGAGGAGAACCTATCAGATGAAGCAAGTGACAGTGTACGATATAGCGAAGGAAGCCAAGGTGTCCGTTGCGACCGTTTCGCGCGTACTTAACGACACCGCTCCCGTACGTGCCTCAACGAGGGAGAAGATCGAAGCGATCATGCAAAAATATCAGTTCCAGCCGAATGCTAACGCAAGGAGTCTGCTGAAGAAAGAGACGGGAATTATTGGCGTTATTTTACCGGATATTACGAACCCGTTCTTTCCGGAAGTATTCTCAGGCGCGGAGCAGGAGGGCAGGGAGTCCGGCCATACCTTTTTCCTCTGCAATACGATAGGGCTGCACGACAAGGAATCGGAGTTCCTGACCATCATGCAGGAGAAGCGGGTGGACGGCATTCTGTTCATGGGCGGGCGTATTAACCTGAAGGATTGCAGCCCCGCCTTGGTCCAGGAGGTCGTTGAGCATTCGCAGAAAATTCCGATGGTGCTCGTAAACGGCAATTTGAAGGACTCCGGCATTACGCGCGTCGTAACGGACGAGTACGCGGGCACCGTTCTGGCGGTCAAGCATTTACTTGAAACCGGCCATAAGAAGATTGGCTTTATCGGCGGGCAGAGTCATATGGCAACTACGGCGGTCAAGATTAGGGCTTATAAGAAGACGTTAAAGGATGCCGGATTGACGGTGCGGGAAGACTGGATTCTGCCCGACAGCTTCTCCGTTGATTCCGGACGGACGCAAATGGAGGCTTTGCTGCAACTAAAAGACCGGCCGACAGCGGTATGCTGCGTCAATGATTTTACGGCAATCGGCGCGATCAAGGCGGCGGTGGAACAGGGACTTCGCGTGCCGGAGGATATCTCTATCGTGGGATTCGACGATATTCCGTTGGCGCATCACGTTATTCCCGAGCTGACAACCATATCGCAGCAGGCGAATAATCTAGGACGGACGGCGGTGCGCGTGCTCCGCGATCTGATGAACAAGGAAAAGGTCAAGAAAGTGTACTCCCTTGAACCGGAGCTTATTGTCAGACAAAGCACTAAGCCCCATGAGGATAAATAAGCAATGTAAAAAAATCGCCTTCACCTGTATGTAAGGTTTTCAGGATGAGGGCGATTTATTTCATTCTTTGGGATCCTGCAGCGTACGGAGCAGGAAGAACTGCTTGGCGAGAAACACCGGGGTATAAGGCATGTCCGCGCGAAGCCAAGATACAATGGTGCCGATCAAGGCAGCGGAGCTGTACCATACCGCGATATCCTTCTGAATATTGGCTTTCGCCACAAAAGAATCATTTCCCCGTTTGTCGATGCCATCCGAGATCAGCTTGGTCAACAACCGCAATAATCGATCGGTAAAGATCGTCGTGCGGTGAGAGGCCAAAATAATCTTGTAAAATTTCGCATGCTCCGCGATATGCTCAAGCAGCTTTACGAGCATCGTTGTATTGATGACCTCCGGCGAGTCTGATTTTACGGTCGAGCGATCCAGTACCTGATTAATATCTTCAATCATGTCATCCGCCATTTTGTCCAGCATGTCCGGGATATCTTTATAATGAAGATAGAAGGTAACCCGATTAATCGTTGCCCGCTCGGCAAGTTTGTTAACCGATATTTTCTCGATATCCATTTCCTCGAGCAGATCGATAAAGGCATCTCTTAGCAGCTGGCGCGTCCGCAAAATACGCGGATCCGTCCGGGTTGTTGTTTTGTCCATCGTTACTCCCTTCCTTTCCTTTAGTTATTAAATTCCTAGTAGTAAACGACAATTTCGTTTTGACTGTATTATTTTCTTTACAAATACTACATAAATTCAATTTCTGTAAACTAATTTACACTTTTGACTAGAATCGTCGCTTGTAAAAGGGGTGGCTCGAGCTATAATTTAATTTATACAATGTTCACTATACGACACGTTGTAAATTTAGTCTAGAGAGACAAGAAAGAAGGATGGAGCGGTTGAGTAAAGGTTTACAAGCGGACAGTTCTATCAAAAAGGGTCCTATTTTATTTGTTATGATTCTGGGCGCCTTTATTGCGACGCTGAACCAGACGATTATGAGCGTGGCCGGCCCTGAGTTAATGAAAGATTTTAGCATCTCGGCTACTACAGTCCAATGGCTGACGACCGGCTACATGCTGGTTAACGGTATTTTAATTCCGATTACAGCCTTTTTGATGCAACGATTCACGACGCGGGAATTGTTCCAGACGTCGATGATTTTATTCCTGGCGGGTACGATTGTATCTGCGCTTGCGTCGGATTTTAACGTATTGCTCATCGGACGCTTGATTCAAGCGGCTGGTGCCGGAATTATTATGCCGCTTCTCATGACCGTTATTTTGACCTTGTTCCCGCCCGAGAAGCGGGGAGGCGCAATGGGGATGGTTGGATTCGCCATTATTTTCGCACCGGCGATTGGTCCTACGCTTGCCGGCTGGGTGCTCGAGAACTTTAAATGGGAAATGATGTTTTACGGCATGATTCCGCTCGCCATTATTGTTATCATTTGTGGATTTGTTTTCCTTACGAATGTTTCGGAACGTTCGTATCCGAAAATCGATGTGATTAGCGTTGTCTTGTCCACGATCGGTTTCGGAGCTTTGCTGTACGGCTTCAGCCGCGCGGGCAGCGCGGGATGGGAAAGCGCGGAAGTGCTTATTACAATTATCGGCGGCTTTATCTCTCTGGTGCTGTTCGTATGGCGGCAGCTTATTTCCGAGAATCCGCTGCTTGACCTGCGGGCCTTCAAGTACAATATGTACAGCTTAACAACGTTCATCAACATTGCGATTACGATGATTATGTATGCGGATATGATGCTGCTTCCGCTTTATCTGCAGAACGCGCGCGGTTATACGGCGATGGAATCGGGTCTGCTTCTTCTTCCGGGCGCGCTTATCATGGGCTTCCTGATGCCTGTTACAGGCCGACTGTTTGATAAGTTCGGCGCCAAATGGCTGTCCGTTGCCGGTATGATTATTGTTATCGTGACAACTCTCGGTTTCATTAATTTGACGGATACGACAAGCTACACTTATCTGGTTCTGATGTCGACCGGCCGCCGTATCGGTATGGCCCTTCTGATGATGCCTGTCCAGACAGCGGGTCTTAACCAATTGCCTAACCGTCTAAACGCGCATGGCACGGCGATTTCCAATACGATCAGACAGGTAGCGGGTGCGGTTGGCACATCGCTTCTCGTTACGATCCTGACTACGCAAACCAAATCCCATCTGCAGGATGCGATAGCATCCGGAGCAACCGGGGATCAACAGCAGATGATTACGAATGCGACAATCAGCGGGATGAACGATGCTTATCTGGTTATCGTCGGAATCGGCGTCATTGGTCTCATTCTGACCTTCTTCATTAAACGCGTTGCTCAAGCTTCTGACGAGAAACAGACCAGCGGGACCGCAAAGAAAGTAGCCGTTGAAGGCTAATACGGAATAATACCGAATAGCAAAGGAAGCTGCCGCGAGGCAGCTCTCTTTTTTATTTTGGATGCATCATTTTAATTTCATGTGAAAGCCGTTGACACAAAAGTAACCGTTGGTTATATTATAACCAGTGGTTACTTTTCGTTGGGGAGCGTGGATAACTTGTTCGCAGGACATTTCGGCTTGGCGGCAGGCGTAAGATCGAAGGTACCGGAAATACCCCTCTGGGCATTAATGCTTGGCACACAGCTTTTGGATGTCGTGTTTGTCCCGTTGTATTTGACGGGCATTGAACCCATTGACGCACAGCTTGGCAGCGGATACGGGAAAGGAATCATTCATGCGGATTATTCGCACTCGTTATTGGGTGCAATCATTATCGCGTCGTTGGCGGGGTTGTTCGCAAGAAAAGCGTGGGGTGGGAAAGCGGGCTTTGTTATGAGTTCGGTCGTATTCAGTCACTGGCTGCTTGATCTGGCGGTTCATCGTGCGGATCTGCCTCTTTTGCCAGGAAACTGGGGGGATTTTTCTTTGCTTGGTTTAGGTGCTTGGAGATCGGAAGGGCTGTCCATCGGAATGGAGTTGCTTATCCTTGTTATCGGCTTCCTCATGTATCTAAGGTCATCGCTTAGGAAGACGGGCGGCACGCGGAGGAAACTAGCGCTCTCTTCTTCCATCGTTCTCGGAATCATGCTTGGATTTGCCTTGATAACGGACATTACGAGCTTATTTTAAAAGGAGTCGGTAGCCGTGAGTTTCATTGTTTTCTTACTGGTATTCACGCTTCTGTGCGGATGGTTGGATGCGAGAATCTCAAAATAAGACGGTCGGCTTGACCTGCCGCATCACTGCTGGTTACAATGGCTCTAGTTTAGATGACAAGGTGGGCTGACAGTGGTATCCAGGCAGGAATTAAGGTCTGAGGAAACAAAGAAGAGCATCCTTGCCGCAGCAGGTGACTTGTTTAGCAGCCGGGGGTACGATAACGTTACCATGCGCGACATCGCCAAAAAAGCAGGATGCTCGCATACGACCATTTATATTTATTTTAAGGATAAAGAGGCGCTTCTTCATCAGCTTTCGATGCCGCCTGTTCAATATCTTATCGACAAGATGGATGAGCTGCTCGGGCAAACGAATTCACCGGATGATAAGCTGAAGGCGATGAGTCTATGCATGATTCAATTTTGTCTGGCTAACCGCAGCATGTACGGGTTGATTTTCAACATGAAGTCGGAGAGAGTGGACGAACAGGCTCCAAAGCTTGAGATCAACAAGGCTCGGAACAAGCTATTCGGCAAGTTAACTTTAGCCGTTCAAGGCTGTTTAAAGGAAGGACTCCGGGAAGAACGGATTCTGCTGTATACAAGAATCTATTTCTTTGCGTTATACGGCATTATTGCCACTTATACGCAATCCGAAGAATCGGCCGAGCAGCTTATGGTTAGATTGACCTCTACTTTCGAGGAAACTTTTGAAGTACTGATGATCGGTATAAGGAGTAAGGCGGAAGGGCTATATTTATGAAGGCGCATAACGGAAATAAACAAGGAACAGTTTGCCGTGGGCAGCTGTTCCTTGTTTTCATTTCAGCAGGTTCCCGTATTGTCAGGATTTCTGACTTTTTGCGGCTTAGGGCTGTAGTCTGCTTTTGCCCGGGGTGGTATAATAAAGCAATTATTGAGACTTTTCCCATCCCTTAAGTTAGGCAAAGGGCGAAAGGTGGTTGCGATGAAAAGAAGCCGTATGAATCTGCTGATCCAGCATCTCGTCTCCTACTTTCTGGTGCTGCTGTTCCCGCTGCTGATTATTTTGGTCTACTACTATCCGCACTCGACGGCGGTTGTCAAACAGAAGGAGATGGACTGGAATACGCATCTTACGGAGCAGGTAAGAACTTCGATGGATACATTTACCCGTTACGTATACAATCTGCCATTCGAGCTGTTGAAAAACCGGGAGATCAAATTGTACAACGCCGAAGACATTGATTATCAGCGCGTGCAAATTGCAAACGAAATGCGGAAATATAATGCCACGGACGGCTTTGTCGACAACACCCTCCTTTATATACAAAGTATGGGTTATTTATTCGCCAAAACAGGAAGCGCTTACAATGTGGGCGATTTCGGCAAACCGGGCATCGGTTATTACTATAAAGACTGGCCTAACATGTTTAATGAACTGAACCAATTGAAGGGGACGTTAGTAAGGCCGGTAGAAGATGTCATTATTCCGGGCAGCAATCATGTCCGCATGCTTACCTTCGCCCTTCCGCTTCCGATTGGCGGCTACGAGACCCCGGGAGCGGTGCTTATCATGGTCCGCGAGGATACGATTATCCGGATGCTGAACTCCATGTCGGAGATGTACAGCGGAGATTTCTTTATTTTGGATGGAGAAGGCCGTCCTCTGCTCACTTCCAACAAAGGATCGTATATACCTACAAATGAAGTGCAGAGCTTCCTGACCGGTCTTGATAAAAGCGGCAAGGGAGCGGGCTTGTACGAGAAAGGCGGCAGCTCTTATATTATTTCGCATACCGTTTCCGACAAGAACGGATGGCAGTATGTAAGCGTCTTGCCTGTAACGGAGATGCTGCAGGGCATTCAGACAATTCAGCGCAATACGGTTGTTCTGATTGGCATGATGCTGCTGCTCGAAATTCTCGTTATCTATGTGGCGATCCGACGGAACTATCAGCCGATCAAGCGAATTGTGGATTTTGCCTCCAATCTGTTCGAGCCTGGGGGAAGGAAGCCCATGAATGAATTCGAGATGATCCGTTTTGCGCTTGGCGAACTGGTATCGGTCAACAGCTCCCTTGATGCCAGAGTGAAGCAGACCATGCCGGTGCTTCGGGATCATCTGCTTCTGGAACTCGTAAGCGGGAAAGCAGGCAATGACGAAGCTTTTATGCGGCAGGCGGCCGCATACGGCATTGCATTCCCGCATGAATCGGTTGCGGTAGCCGTACTGTCGATCGAATCCCCGAAGAGCGATGAAGGAACGGAGTGCCGGGCAGCGGAGTACTTAAGGGCATTGGAAGCTTCGCAGCCAATCGGAGGTACCGGGTATTTTCTAAAAAGCATTTATAGTCACGAAATGATATACGTTTGCTCCTATGAGGCAGGCTTTGCGATGAAACAGTTTCTGGCGGATACCGGGAAGGAGCTGGAGGAGCAGACGGGAGCGAGGGTCTATATCGGCATAGGAACCTCGAGCAAGCCTGACCGTGCGGAAGCTATCCATGTTGCCTACCTGCAGGCGGTACGGGCAACGGAGCATCTTCAGCTGCGCGGTGGCAGTCCGGTTATCGTCTTCGATGAGCTGGAAGCGCCCAAATCCGGCTCCGTATCCTATTACGCGGAGCTGCTTCAATCGCTGGAGCTGGCTATTCTGAAAAATGACACCGGAGCTGTTCGCTCTATTACGGACCGTATTGTCTCTCAAATGAGCAGCGCGGGAATGCCGCCTTATATGGTCCGAAGCGTTTATATTAACACGGTCAGCGCTTTGCTTAACGGGCTGCAGCGATTTAGCCCGGAGGACGATGTCCTGCTCCGGCTTACGGATACGGCTTACCAGTTCCGGTATACCGTTGATCAAATGGCCGATATTATCCGGGATAGCTGCGAGCGGTTATGCCTCATGATCCAGAACACCTTGCCGCCTGTCCGAAATGCATCCCAGGATGAGGTTACTCGCTTTATCGAGCAAAGGGGATTAAACCCTGACTTTTCCCTTCAGCTGATTGCGGACCATTTTGCGATGTCGCCGTCTAACTTCAGCCACCATTTCAAGAAAACGATGGGTCAGAATTTTAAAGAATACATCGATTTATTCCGCATTCAAACCTCTATTCAGCTTCTAAGGACAACGAACCAGACATTGGACGGCGTTGCCCAGCAGACGGGCTTCTCCAACACATCAAGCTTTATCCGCTGCTTCAAAAAAATCGTAGGCACGACACCCGGGCAATACCGGGAGACGCATAAGCTCATTTCCTAAAATGCTGCACATCTATCGCAGGCAAGCCTGCCGAATCGTTCGGCAGGCTTTGTTGTTGCCCTGGAACTAAAAAGCCTCTCTTCTACCCGCGGATCAGCCTCCCGAGTATGGCAAGCGGCATTTTTTGAACATCCACAATAATTGAAAGGGCAGAAATTGAAGCGTTTTCAACAACCTGAAGTTAAACGCTTTCAAAAAATGCCAACCTTTCGAAAACTGTCCGTATACGGCATATCGCCATACCGATTAGTGTGGATGTACCGGGCGACGATGCCTCGGTGCAGCGTATCGGCTTCCGATGCGGCTGCCATCTAAATTGAATCGAGGGGGCAATTACATGCGGAAAAAAGTAGTCGGCATGATTACCGTCATGCTTGCTGCAACAACCATTATGTCAGCATGCAGCAGCAATTCGAATTCGGGCGGGAACAATGGCGGAAGCAATGCGGGCAGCAATCCTACGGCAGACAGCTCCGCCGGCAGCGGCGGCAATAGCGGCAAGAAGGTAAAGCTTACGGCGATTATGACCAAGCATGCTCTGACGAAACCGCTTAAGGATATGGAATGGCTGCAGCAGGTGGAGGAAAAGGCCGGCGTTGAGATTGACTGGCAGGAAATTACGGCTGACTGGGATCAGAAGAAAGGAACGTTGCTGGCAAGCGGAGATGTTCCGGATCTCTTTATTGGTCCTAACGTCATTACGGATGCGGATATGGCGCAGTTCCAAGGACTGTTCCAGGATCTGTCGGGCATGCTGGATCAGCTGCCTAACGTTCAGGCGATGTTCGATGCGAAGCCTGAGACGAAGATAATCGCCGAGCAGCAGGACGGTAAAATTTACGGCCTTCCGAAATATCAGCGTTATTGGCCTTCCACGGCTACCCGCCAATACATTAATCAGAAGTGGCTGGATAACCTGGGCCTCCAAATGCCAACAAACTGGGATGAGCTGTACGATGTGCTCGTAGCATTCAAAGAGAAGGACGCGAACGGCAACGGAGATCCAAACGACGAGATCCCAATGGACTGGCCGGGCGGAATCGGCGGCTATTTCAACCCGGCTTATATGCTTGGCGGAGAAGGCATAACGCTGACGGACGGCAGCCCGCAAGGGTATTTCGTCGAGGACGGCGTCGTGAAGAACTATTTGGTCGATGATCGATACAAACAGCTGGTTGTTTTCTTGAACAAGCTTTATAAAGCCGGTCTGATCAACCCGGAAGTATTCACGCACGATTACACGAAATACCAGTCCGTTGCCCGGGGCGAAGGGGATACGGCGAAGGTTGGCTTTACGATGGGCTGGGTCGCGTCAGACCGCTTCGGCGAGCAGCTTGCGCCGCAGTACACCTCGATGTCGCCGCTTAAGGCAACGCCTGACAGCAATGTATCGTGGAGCTATGACTACAATTCCTTGAACTACGGGGTTAATCAGCTAGTCGTATCGGCCAAATCGAAAAACAAAGACGCGGTCATGCGGTTTATTAACGAGCTGTACGCGCCGGATATGGGCATGCAGGTTCTGTTCGGATCCCTTGGACCAAACATTAAGGATAACGGCGACGGAAGCTACAGCGTGCTGCCGCCGGCCGATTCCAAGATGGACCCCGGCACTTGGAAATGGACGTCCACGATGGCGGATAACGGAGCATTCTATATTCCGGATTCGCTTCAGCTGACGCTAGGCAAGGATATGCAGGAGGTTCTGGAGCAATCGAAGCCGATTGACGCGATTCAAATCGACGTGGACAACGATGTGTTCCCTACCTTTCTTAAATATTCGAGCGCCGATAACAGCACAATGGGCCTGAACAACACCAATGTCACGAACCTGGCCAACACGAATTTCGCGAAATGGGTAACAAAAGGCGGCGTTGAAGAAGAATGGGACAGCTATGTGAAGGAAAGCGAAAAAGCAGGTTTGAAGCAAAATCTTGAAATTATGCAGAAATACTACGACGAATACAAGAAGCAATAACTAGCTGCGGAAGCCGGCATGCGGCGCTTGATGCGGTATGCCGGCTTCCGGCTGGCAAAGGAGGTTATCGCCGATGCGATTATTAGGAGGAGGACTCCGGGCATTAAGACGGGATTACCAGCTATGGATTATGATTGCGCCCGCGATTGCCGTTGTCCTGATCTTTAACTATATACCGATGTACGGCATTCAGCTTGCTTTCAAAGATTTCGATTTTACGAAAGGCTTGACCGGCGGCGCGTGGAGGGGCATCGATTATTTCAAGCAGTTTATGGACAGCTATCTGTTCACCGATCTGATGCGCAACACGTTCCTCATCAGCTTGGCGACCATTATCGTCGGGTTTCCGGCGCCTATTATTCTAGCATTGATTCTGAACCAGATCCGCCGCAAGCGATTTAAAAATGTGATGCAGACGACGGTTTATCTGCCGCATTTTATATCGATAATCGTTCTTGTCGGCATGATGAACGTGCTGATGTCGCCGGAGACCGGCGTTGTTGGCCATCTGATGAAGGGGCTGGGACTTGGCCACATCAATCTGATTGCCTCGACCAATACCTTTATTCCCGTCTATGTCCTGTCGGATATTTGGCAGCATTGCGGCTGGAACAGCATTATTTATTTGGCTGCCCTGTCCACCGTTGATCCGCAGCTCTATGATTCCGCCAAGATTGACGGAGCGAGCAGAATGAAGATGATCCGGTATGTCGATCTTCCGGCGCTTGTTCCTACGATTATTATTTTGTTCATTCTTAGCATGGGCAACATCTTAAGTACTGGCTTCGAGAAAATATTCCTGATGCAAAACGCTCTGAACCTGCCGGTCTCGGAGGTTATCGCCACCTATGTCTACAAAATCGGTATTGTGTCCAATCAGTTCAGCTATGCTTCCGCGATCGGTTTGTTTAATACGCTGATCAACTTCGTGTTCCTGTTTGCGATGAATGCCGCTTCCAAAAAAATGTCCAATACAAGCCTGTATTGATTCGGAAAGGAAGGAGGGAGGCCATATGGCGCTCAAGGGCTTGAAAGGGAGTGAACTCACCTTTCATATCGCGCTTTATGCGTTATGCGCGGTCATTTTTGTCATTATCTTATATCCGCTTTATTTCATCGTGATTGCCTCGTTTAGCGACTCAACGCTTGTGTCGACGGGGAAGGTGCTGTTTTTCCCGAAGGGCACTAGTCTATTTGGATATAAGGAGATATTCCAGGACAGCCGGGTATGGACCGGGTACCGGAATACGTTGTTCTACACCTTGTTCGGAACGCTGGTCAACATGCTGTTTACGATGCCGGCCGCATACGTGCTGTCGCGGAAGGAATTTAAAGCGAGACGTCCGATTATGTTTCTCTTCGTCGTCACGATGTTTTTTAACGGCGGTCTGATTCCGACTTACCTGCTGATGAAGGATCTTCATATTACAAACACGTTCTGGGTGTTTATTCTGCCGTTTTGCGTGAATATCTTCTATTTGATTATAGCCCGTACGTTCTTCGAGACCGCGCTGCCGGCGGAGCTTTACGAGGCGGCCGTGATGGACGGCTGCTCGCATTTCATGTATTTCGCCAAGGTTGCTCTGCCGCTCTCCAAAGCTCTGATTTCGGTGATCGGGTTATATTACCTGGTCGGACACTGGAATGATTTCTTTACCGGTCTGATTTATATCCGGGACAACAATCTTCAGCCGCTGCAAATCGTGCTAAGGGATATTTTGCTGTCCAACCAGGTTTTCCAGAACGGAGCGGGTACGGGCGGCGGCGCTGCATCGGGCGGTTATGCCCAGCGTTATGCCGACCAGATCAAATACGGCGTTATTATCGTATCGTCCCTGCCGATTCTGATGCTGTACCCGTTCCTGCAAAAATATTTCGAGAAAGGGGTTATGATCGGTTCCGTAAAAGGATGATTCCATGCAGGTGTTTGAAGGGGCCTTAAATCCGGCTCAAACAGCGGAATTGGCGAATCAATAAAGCAATGGCAAACGGGACGATGCGGGCTTGACTCCGAGGCGTCCCGTTTGCGTTATTTCCCTTAATCGAACGCCAACCAGGTAAAATTGTCCATTAAATGGCGATTTGTACCCCCGAAATCGGGAATAAGGTACGCTAAACGACCAAGATGTACCTACCTTGCCGGACGGGGGACCGCTACAATCGGTTGTACGGTAAGCGTTTTCATTACGCAGTCCGCATTTGCTGACACACTTACATAAACGGACGCGCAGCGCTGCCGAATAACTTGGGTAAAGGGGATGCAAAGATTGAGCGTTAACGCAAAACGCCGGAACAGGGCGTGGATGGGGATACTGCTGGTGGTCGCCGTCCTGGCGCAAATCGGCTTCATTCCGCCGCGGACGAACGTCGCGGAGGCGGCCGACAACGGCTTGGCACAGAAGCCTTACATGGGCTGGAGCAGCTACAGCATGCAGGTGTACGACGGTCCGTCGGGCAACTGGATTTCGGAAGATAAAATTAAGCTGATGTCCGATACGATGCATGAAAAGCTGCAGTCGCATGGCTATGAATACATTAATATCGACGCGGGCTGGAACGGCAGCATGGACGAATACGGACGACCTGTTCCGAGCACGGAGAAATATCCGAACGGCTTCGAGAATCTTATCGATTACGTGCATGCCAACGGGCAGAAGGTTGGCATTTACATGATTCCCGGCATTTCGCCGGATGCGGTTCAACGCGACCTGCCGATCTATGGAGCTCCGGGCTGCACAATCGGCGACATCGCCGTGAAACCTTATAAATACGGCGATTATTGGAATCTCGGCTACAAGATCGATTTCAGTAATCCGTGCGCGCAAAAATGGGTCGACTCCGTTGCCGATCTGATTGCGTCGTGGGGCGTCGACTTCGTCAAGTTCGACAGCGTGACGCCGGGCTCCGGCCATAACGACGAGAGCATCGATGCGCGCGGCGACGTTAAAGCGTGGTCCGAGGCGTTAAGCAAGCACGGCATCTGGCTGGAGCTTAGCTGGGCGCTTGATCACAACTACGTGGATTACTGGAAGAAATACGCTAACGGCTGGCGTATCGATTGGGACGTTGAGGCGTACGATCCGAATATCGGCATGACGCAATGGGCCAACATCGCGAGGCTGTTCCCTGGCGCGGCGCTGTGGTGGCGCGACGCCGGACCCGGCGGCTGGAACGACTTCGATTCCCTGAACGTCGGCAACGGCGAAACGTCGGGCTTGACGAAGGACGAACGGCAGACGGCCGCTACGCTGTGGGCCGCTTCGGCAGCGCAATTTTATACCGGGGACGATTTAACCAATCTGGATGATTACGGCTTATCCCTTTACACGAACGATGAGGTAATCGCCGTCAACCAAGCGGGTCATCCGATTCACCCGGTATCGATGGACACCGATCAGCAAGCTTGGTACGCCAATAACGGTGACGGCACGTATACGGTGGCGTTATTTAATCTGGGCAGCAAAGGCGCGCGGGTTGGCGTAAAATGGAGCGATATCGGCCTTAGCGGCACCGGTTCGATCCGCGACCTGTGGAACCATAAGGAAATGGGCAGCTCGGCAACCGGCATTGATCCTTTATTCCTCGAGCCGCACGCATCGCGCCTATTTAAGGTGACGGTGCAAAACGGGACATCGATCGTTAACGATGACGACACCGGCATGAAATATACGGGAGAATGGACGCGCAACGGCGGCAACGAGCTTGTGCGCGACGCACAGGACTTGTCCGTTGTCATTACGGATTCGCCGGGCTCGGGCAGCGGCACTTCCGTGGACACGGGCGCCGGCACCGGCGGCGATTCCGGCTCTGCCGACGGTTCGTCGGGCTCGGAAGAGGCTGCGGCTTCCTCCTATACGGTTACGATCAACGATGATGATCCGGCGATTGCTTACGCCAACAAATGGGGTCACAGCACCGGGCGGTCCTTCGGCGATTACATGGGCGACGTGCATTACGGCGAGCCGGACGGTTCGGAGCCGGAATTAACGTACACGTTCGAGGGTACGGGGATTGAGCTGCTATCGGAGCAAAGCACCAGCAGCGGCAAGATTGATATCTATATCGACGGAAATTTCCATTCGACGGTTGATTCCTACGGCAACGACCAGGTTGGACAGCATTCCGTATTCAGCGTGGCGGATTTGCCGCAAGGCACGCATACGCTGAGGGCAGTCCGGAATGCCGGCGGCCAATATTACTTCCTTTTCGACGCGTTTAAAGTCACGGCGGATACGCTGCTCGGCAGCCCTTCGGCGACAAGCTTCAATAAGGACGCGCCGGCTGATATTACGATTCCGCTGAATCTCGGCGCAAGCTCCTTCACCGGCATCAGCAACGGCACCGCATCCCTGCAGTCGGGTACAGACTATACGGTATCAAGCGGCGTCGTGACAATCAAATCGTCTTATCTGGCGCAGCAGGCATCCGGTCAATCCGCGGCTCTCAGCTTCAAATTCGCGGGAGGAGCCGCACAGACGTTGTCGGTAGCCGTTAGCGGAACTTCTATTAGCCCGGTATCGGCTTCGTTCGATAAACGCCCGGCCGCTCAGGCAGACCTTGCGGTTACGCTGACGCTAGGCGACTCTAACGAGCTGACCGGCGTTAAGAACGGCGCAAATGCTTTGACAGCAGGAACGGATTATACGGTTGACGGAAATGTTGTCCGTATCGCCAAATCCTATTTGGCATCGCTGCCGCTTGGGGACGCAAGCTTGTCGTTCGAATTCTCGGGCAGCAGCCCAAGAACGCTTTCGCTTACCGTTCTTAATTCGGCTTCGCCCGGCCGTTACGTCTTCGTAAACAACGACGACCCGGGCATCCGTTATACGGGCAGCTGGAACCGCAGCAGCGGCCGCGGTCTCGGCGACTACAAGGATGACGTGCAGTGGACGGAAAATAACGATTCCTTCTTCACGTATACGTTCCAAGGTACGGGGATCGACTACATTACCGAGGTTGACGAGGGTCAAGGCAACGTCGAAATCTACATCGATGGTGTCAGCCAAGGCAATGTAAGCACGTACGAAGCGGGTGCGCACAACGCTCCGCAGCGGACCGTGTATACGGTTCGCGGCTTGACAAACGGCTTCCATACCATTAAAGCCGTGAAGAAATCAGGAAAGTTCATGCTGCTCGACGCGCTGCGCGTGCAGCTGCCGGACCTGATCGATGTCTCCTCGACGGACTTCGCGAAGAACGCGCCGGCTGACGTCAGCGTTAATCTGCTGGCAAGTCCGGACAGCCTGAGCGGCATCTATAACGGAGGAGCGGCGCTTGTTCGCGGCACTGATTACACGATTGATGATCATGTGTTGACCATCAAGCAACAGTACTTGGCCGTTCAGCCGGTCGGAACAACGAAGCTGACGCTCCGCTTCCGGGGCGATTACGGCGACGACGCACATGCGTCCGCAGCGGAAGGAGCAGCCTTCTCCTATACGTTTAAAGGCACCGGCATCGAGCTGCTGTCGCCGGTTGGACCAAAGCAAGGCGAGATGGAAGTCTATATAGACGGCGAGCTGAAGAAGACTGTTAACGCTTATGCGGACAGCCGCGACTCGCAAGTAAGCCTGTACAGCGTATCGGGCTTGACCGCGGGTTCGCATACGATCCGCGTCGTCAACAAGTCCGGTGAGCTGATGCTTGCCGACGCCTTGCGGTTTACCGCTGCGGAAGCAAGCGTGCCGCCGGTATCCGGAGGCGGAGGCCATGCAACTCCGCCGGTTGAACCTGCAGCGCCAAAAGTTATTCGCACGACGCAGCCGGACGGCACGGTGCGCGATGAGCTGACGCTGGCTGCCACGGAGGCGAAGGCACTGATTGACGCGCGCAAGGCATCGGGAGCAAGCGCCTTGAAGCTGGTGGTGCCGGATTCGAAGGGCCAAGTGGCAGAGACAGCCGTGAAGTTGGATGCGGAAGCGGTCAAACAGCTTGCAGCCAGCGGACTTGATCTGGACATTGACGTGTCCGGCGCGAAGATCCATGTGCCGAATGGCGTATTGAAAAACGTAAACACGGAAGTACACTTCGTCATTTCGCCGGTTAACGAGCAGAAGGCGCAGCTCGAACGCCGCGCCAATCTGTCCACGGTTGTTTCCGCAGCCGTCAAGGACAGCAAGATCACGCTGATCGGCATTCCTGCGGATATTGACACAAACCTGCCGGAAGGAGAGACAACGCTTGTGCTGCCGCTTCCAGCCGGAGATTGGAGCTCCGAAGCGCTTTCGCATATTGGCGTCTTCATCGAGCATAGCGATGGTACGGTAGAATACAAGCAAGGCACTGTTGTTGATGTTGAAGGCGGCAAGGGCATTCAATTCAAGAACTCGAAATTCAGCACATTCGCGCTTGTGAAGCTGGGCGAAGCTTCGGGATCGGCTTCGGCCGCATACATGAATGGCTTTGATGGCAATCTGTTTAAGCCGGAGAAGGCGATTACCCGCGCGGAGATGGCGACCATTTTGTCGCGTATTGCGCAGGACGCCAATACAGGAGAAGATAGCCGCGCTTATAGCGACGTCAAGCAAGGGTACTGGGCAGCGGATGCAATCCGCAAAGCTACGGCAGCCGGTTTGATGAACGGTTATACCGACGGTACGTTCCGTCCGGAGAAGGCGATTACGCGTGCCGAGATGGCACAGCTTGCCGTGCGTCTGGCCGGCGGCGGCTCCAAATTAGGCGCAGGCTTCGCGGATACGACAGGTCACTGGGCGGAGAAAGCGGTGAAAGCAGCTGAAGGAGCCGGTTACATCAAGGGTTACGCCGACGGCACGTTCCGTCCGGATCGCACGCTGTCTCGCGCCGAAGCCGTTGTTGTAATTAACCGTTCGCTCGGCATTACCCCATCCGGCAGCGGAGCTTCTTCCTGGAAGGACGTTCCGGCAAGCTATTGGGCATATGGCGACATTGAAGCGGCATCCATTCAAAAATAAATCATAAAAGCAATCAAAAGAAGAAGCATCGCTTTCCGTCTATCGGAAGGCGATGCTTCTTTCGCGTAGGAGCTTGGCACAGCGTAACACGGTTGTTTGTTGTTGTGCGAATTCGCTTACCGGGTCCCTTTTTGAGATTACGTTGGATTCCATCCATTAAAATTGCCGGTTTGGATGCTGTATCCTCGCCTACGTTGGAGTTTCTCCAGTGAAATCCGCCTAAAATCATCAAAAAGATTAGTTGGGAGCCCCTACGTTGGATGAAATCCAGCATAGGGGCTGAAAGCATAGGGGAAGAGGTTGCAGACTGGATAAAATCCAACCTGGAATGCGAATAGAAGCTTAAAGAGAGGTGCCCCATGATCCAGCTTCTTTCCCATAGGCTCACCTCACCTCAACTCGACTGGAATAACATGCAGTTTCACTATAGGCGCCCGAAAAGGGGAGAACAGTCGTACATTTTTGCCCGGTTTGACGGGACCTTCTACTATTTTGCCGGGTTTGCATTATCTTGATTTACGCTTGCGGCAAGGCTTTTAAAGGGTTTTCTCAAAAATGTCCGATTGGCGGAAAGGCAAGGAAGGTTTAATAATGAGGTCATGCGATGCAACCCATACTTGGAGGTGACCTCAAATGAAGCAGGCGGCTGCTCCCGGCCAAGCAGAACGGATGCAGGCGACAACCATTCGTACAAGAACACGACCTAACGTGCTGGCGAGACTCAAGAAAGACAAGTGGCTGTACTTGCTTTTAACTCCAGGCCTGTTATATTTCATTATTTTCAAATACGTACCCATGTGGGGCGTGCTGCTGGCGTTCAAAAACTATCAACCCTTCCTTGGCTTCTGGAAGAGCGATTGGGTGGGACTAGAGCATTTCCGGGTGTTCTTCACGAATCCCGAATTTTTCATGCTTCTGCGAAACACTTTAATACTTTCCTTATACAATTTGGTGTTTTACTTCCCGGCGCCTATTATATTAGCTCTTCTATTAAACGAGCTGAGGCTGGCGTTTTTCAAAAGAATCGTACAAACTCTGATCTACATCCCGCATTTTATATCGCTTGTTATCGTAGCCAGCTTGACGTATGTCTTTCTGACGACAGAAGGCGGCGTGATTAACGAGTTTCTATTCAAGTATACGGGTGCCAAAATCGATTTTCTCGCCAGTCCGGACTGGTTCAGGCCAATGATTATTATGCAGACCATCTGGAAGGAAACCGGATTCGGCACGATTATTTTTCTGGCTGCGCTTGCAGGAGTGGATGTCGAGCAATACGAAGCGGCGATTACGGACGGGGCGAACCGGTGGCGGCAGCTTTGGCATATTACGCTTCCTTCGATCCGCAGCACGATAATTATTTTGCTGATTCTGAGGATGGGCGACGTGCTCGACAACGGCTTCGAACAGATCTTCCTGATGCTGAACCCGCTGAATAGGGAGTCTGCCGAAGTGTTCGACACCTATGTCTATATGATGGGGATCACGCAAGGGGCGTTCAGCTATAGTACGGCGGTTGGTTTGTTCAAAGCGGTTATTGGGGTCACGCTTGTGCTTGGAGCGAACTGGCTGGCCAAACGTTTTGGACAATCCGGCATCTATTAAAAGGCTGGAAGGAAGGAGGGATTAGCCGTGGCAAAACAATACAGAAGCGCATCCGGGACCGCATTCGATATAACGAACGTGATTCTGTTAAACGTCATCAGCCTGCTGGCCGTGCTGCCTTTTATCTACATCATAGCGGGATCCTTCGCATCGGATGCGGAATTAACGAAGAGAGCCGTGTTCCTCATCCCGAAGACGTTCACCACCGCGGCTTACCAGTTTATTTTTTCGACCGGTACGATTCTGCAAAGCATTAAGGTGTCTCTCTATGTAACGGTAGTGGGCACGGCAGTGAATCTGTTCTTTACGGTGACGATGGCGTACGCCTTGTCCAAGCGTAATCTGATGGGGCGAAATACGGTGCTTAACCTGATCGTATTCTCGATGCTGTTCGGCGGAGGACTTATTCCGACCTACCTGGTTGTCCGCGATCTTCATCTGCTTGATTCCTTTTGGGCCTTGATGCTCCCGGGCGCGATCAGCGCTTTTAACTTGATTATCGTGAAAAACTTTTTCCAGGAGCTGCCCGCCGAGCTGGAGGAGGCGGCCAGGATTGACGGTTGTACCGAGCTGGGACTGCTGTGGAAAATCGTCCTGCCGCTTTCGATGCCGGTGCTTGCGACATTTACGCTTTTCTATGCGGTAGGACATTGGAATAACTTCTATTCCGCCCTGCTGTACATCAACGATCCGCAGAAATGGCCGCTGCAGGTGATGCTCAGACAAATCGTACTGCTCTCGCAGACGGCCGCCGGCGACATCAATTCCATGGATCCGAATTTCGTGGCACCGCCGGATCAATCGATCAAGATGGCCGTTATCGTTATTGGCACTATTCCGATTCTGCTCGTCTATCCGTTCCTTCAGAAGCATTTCGCCAAAGGGGTCTTGATCGGTTCGGTCAAGGGGTAATGCGGATTGCGATATAACAAAAAAATGAAAATTAAAGGGAGGCATCAGTAAAGATGAACAAAAAGACGCAGAAATGGGTAGCAACGGCAGCTCTCGGAACATTGGCCGTGACGGCGATTGCCGGCTGCAGCGGTAATAAAGAAGAAACGGCCAAGCCGGAACAATCGGCAGGCGCGACGGCAGCCGCCGCAGCCACAACCGAGGCGTCCGCCGAGAAGCCGCTGGACATCAGCATCATGCTGCCAATCTTCAAGACGAATTATCCTAAAGACGACGGTCCCGTCGTCACGGAGATTGAGAAGAAGACGAATACGAACATTCATCTGGAATGGGTGCCTAACGCCTCCTACGGGGATAAATTCAACATCACGCTAGCTTCAACGAAGCTTCCCGAAATTATATATGTGCCAAGCTCGAAGGATCCAAGCTTCGTAAATGCCGTTCGTTCCGGAGCTTTCTGGGAGCTTGGCCCTTATTTGAAGGATTATCCGAATTTGAGCCAAGCGAACGAGGTCATCATGAACAACTCCTCCATCGACGGCAAGAACTATGGCATCTACCGCGGCCGCGCCCTTGGCCGCAACGGGATTGTCTACCGCAAGGATTGGCTGGAAGCGGTTGGCCTTCAGCAGCCGAAGACGATCGATGAATTCTATAACATGCTGAAAGCGTTTAAGGAGAAAGACCCGGACAAAAACGGCAAGGACGATACGTATGGCATGGTGCTGGTGAAATGGACCGGAGCCTGGGCAAGCGCCTTCGATACGATCAAGCTGTGGTTCGGCGCGCCAAACAAATGGGGGGTTGCAGACGGCAAGCTGGTGCCGGAGCATCAGACGCCAGAATATTTGGAAGCTCTTAAATTTATGAAAAAGCTGTACGACGAGAAGCTGATCAACCAGGACTTTGCGGTATTCGACTCCGCGAAATGGGTAGATCCGGTCGTTAACGGCCAGGCCGGCGTTATTGTTGACGTAACCGATACGGCCGGACGGATTGAAGATAAGATTCACGCGGCGCTTGCCAAGGAAAACAAAGATAATCCGGATGCCCAATACATGGACAATATGATTGGCGTAACGGGAGCGGACGGCAAGCTAAAAGCGCTGCCGACATCGGGCTTCGCAGGCCTGCTGGCGATTCCGAAAGGGACGGTCAAGACGGAGGAAGAGCTGAAGCGCGTGCTGAAGTTCCTGGATCAAATGAATGATGACGATCTGACGACATTGGCCGGGTACGGTATTGAAGGCAAGCATTATACGCTGGACGGAGAGTTTATCGTGCCTACCAAGGATGCTGCCCTGCTGGAATCCGAGGTGGAAGGCCTTAACCAGATGCTGCCGTTCATCCCGGCTGGCCGTGGGCGCGTCGTGCAGCAAACGCCGCTACGTCTGCAAACGACGGAAATTCAGAAGGAAGCCGAGCAATACATTGTTGCCAACCCGGCTGAGCCGTTTATCTCAGACGTCTACTCGCAAAAGGGCCAGCAGCTGGACAACATCATCAACGATGCGCGCATCAAGTTTATCGTCGGTCAAACCGATGAAGCGGGTCTGATGGCGGCCTTCGAGACATGGAAGAAATCCGGCGGCGACGATCTGGTGAAAGAAATGAACGAGCTGTACGCAGCCTCCGTGAAATAAATAAGCTGACCGTTAGCACCCATCAAAAATTCCTTCGGGAGGATGGGTGCTTTGGCATGACCGGAAAAAACTCTGAATTTCGTACAAAATAGTCTGATTTTCATGCTTCCCTTTTTTTGGAATCTATTATAAGGTCAACTTTATAACCGAAAGGAATGGGGGAATAGGATGCTCCATGGAAAGAAAATTTGGCGGAACCGCACGGATTCCGGCAAAGGACGCTTTTTTAGAAAAAGCTTAATTATGATTTTCATCGTTTCCGGCATTCCCGGACTTATTATCGGAGGACTTATCTATTGGATGGCCGGCGGCCGGGTAGAAAGCGAGCTGCTGCAGCTTCACTATCAGCAGATTGAACAACGTTCCGAGCAAATGGATGATCAGTTAAGCAACCTGGAGCTTCTGCTTTCCCACTGGGCATTCGACAACAAATTCGACTATAGCTTAAACGGACTTGATTTTGTCCGCGATTTCAAGAGAACCGACGATATAACAAAGACGCTGATCGCCATGCAGGGCTCGAACGCTTTGGTCAAGAAAGCCGAGCTGTTTGTTGGCGGGAAGAGCCAAATATTGTTTAATCCCGAATACACGCCGCTGCAGAATCAGCAGGATTTAAGCCTATACAGCAAGCTGATACACGGTAAAAACCTGACTTATTGGACCCAGTGGGCGTTTGATTCCGAACATCCGGATCAGAAGGACCTGACGCTCGTGCACCATATTCCGGGCGGAAGTCCCAATCCGTTTGGCGTGCTGGTCTTCCGGTTTGACAGCGACAAGATTGCCAGTCTGCTTCAGACGATGACTCCGTATTACGAAGGCGAAGCGTTCCTGCAGCAGAAATCGGGAGACCTTTTTGTTTCCGCAAACGGAAGCGCTTCCAACGATTCGTTCGTGGTTGCGCTTCGCGAGAGAATCAATGGCATGAAGTCGGAGAAGGGCTCTTTTTTCTTCGACTGGAAGGGTTCGACCTACACCGTGTCTTACGGCAGCCTGTCGCGAATTTCGGATGAATGGCTGTACGTCTCGGCCTCTCCGATCAACAGCATCATTGCGCCGGTGATGTTTATTTCCAAGCTTGTTATTACGGTAAGCCTGATCGCCTTGCTGCTGGCGGCTTTGTTATCCTGGCTCGCTTCCCACCGGATCTATTCGCCGGTAAAACGGCTTGCGAACCTGCTTGGAGGTTATTCGGGCGGAGCCGCATGGACGGGCAAAGAGGATGAGTTTGCGCTGATCGAGCAGCAATATGAACATCTTCATATGGAGCGGCTCGAGCTGAACTCGAAGCTGGCGGAGCAGCTTCCGCATGTGAAGGAAAGCTTCCTGCATCAGCTGCTGCAGGGTTATCTTTATGCGTATTCGGAGGAAGATTTGCTGCGCCGCATGGAAAAGTTCAAATGGGAGGTGCGCGGCCGTCATTTTGCCGTCTTGTTTATCCAGCTGAACGGAATAGCGAACATGGACGAAAAATTCCGCAGCGGAGACGAGGGGCTGATCACGTTTGCGGCCGTTAATATGATGAAGGAGCTGGCGTCCAAGCATTTCGAGCAAAGCGACACGCTTAACTTTCATGATTTAACGGCAGGAATTATGCTCTTTATTCCGGAAGGCGGCTCGTATAAGCAAGCGGTTGAAGCCTTCAGCGAGGAGCTGACGACTTCGGTGAACCGGATTCTGCGGATGAGGGTAACTCTGGCGGTCAGCCGCCAGACCGCCTATATCTCAGATCTGCCCAACGAGTTCGAGCGGGTCAAGCAGGCGGTCAGCTACCGCAATTGCGATAATGCCAACCAGATTATCGACATGGAGCAGGGCGTGTTAGGCGGCGAGGCTTGGGCGGAGCCGCAGTATCCTTTTACCTTGGAGCGGGAGCTTATCCAGGCACTCCGCACGGGCAAGGAAGGGGAAGCAAGCGAGCTGCTTAGCTCGTTTGTTGGAGCGTTATCCTGCGCCGGAGCCAAGGAAATCGACGTGCAGCAGGGGATGCTCCATCTGCTCGGAAATATTCAGCATGTCATCATGGTATCCGGCGTTAATCCGAACAGACTGTTCCAGGGCGTTAATCTGTATGAGCAGCTGTCTCAAATCCGGGAGCCGAAGCGGATGCTTGGCTGGTTCAGGGATAAAGTGCTTGCTCCTTACCAGAAGGAGCTGTCCTGCAGGGCGGGCTCCGAGGTTAAACGGCTGATCGAAGCGGCGATGATCTATATGCAGCAGCATTACAGGCAGGATATTTCGCTGGATAACTGCGCGGAGCATATCGGCACCAATCCGTTTTACCTGAGCAAATCGTTTAAAGTGGTGACCGGAAAAAACTTCATCGACTATCTGACCGAGCTTAGAATCGAGAAAGCTAAGGAGCTGCTGCGGGAATCGGAGCTAAAAATCAATGACGTAGCCGAGCAGGTCGGTTACCAGCACAGCTACTTCAATCGGATTTTCAAGAAGCTGGAGGGCATGACGCCAACCAGCTACAGAGAGCAAAGCCAGCACCTGTAAGCAAGATCGTGCAAACGTTGCAATAATGTGCAAACCGTCTTTTGGCCCTTCCGCAATATTGTCTCATTGAGCGTTAATCCATCAGCTTCTACAATGGGGCCAAACGACAAAGGAGATGAGTGCAAATGGCGGCTAAGATTCAGTTGCACAGCTTATCGTCAAATCAGAGTATAATGCCGGTCGGGATGACGTGGGGAATTCCGTGGAAGGAAGGCGAGCTTGGGCGGGACGAGGCTTTGAGTCTTACAACCAGCTTGGGCGAACCCGTGCCGATGCAGCACTGGGCGACCGCCTTTTGGCCGGACGGCAGCGTGAAATGGTCCGCTCACGCAGCGGTAAGCGCTGACAGCGCTCCGGAAGCTTACAGCTTGACGAAAGGGGATGCAGCAGCTGCCCCTTTAACGGTTAAAGTGACGGAGACGGATGATGAGGTTCGACTGGATACCGGTGTCATCGTCTGTACGCTTGGCAAGCAGGGCAGCAGCTGGCTGCGCAGCATTACCCGGAACGGGGTAAAGCTATGCAGCGGCGGAGAGCTGGTTTGCATAAGGGAGAGCGCAAGCGAAGTATCCGGCGTCCGAACGGTCCGGCAGGAACCGTTTGAAAGCCGGGTACACCGGTTAACTATTGAGCAGGAGGGTCCCGTGCGCGCGGTTGCAAAAATCGACGGCAGGCACCGCGCAGCCGCCGGTTCGCGGGAATGGCTTCCTTTTTCCATGAGACTCTACCTGTATGCGGGTCTTGAGACGATCCGGATTGTGCATACGTTTTTTTACGACGGCAACCCGAACGAGGATTTTATTAAGGGACTTGGCGTTCGCTTTGCCGTTCCCATGAGAGGCGAGCAATATAACCGTCATATCCGTTTCTCGGGAGACAACGGACTATTCGCGGAATCTCCGAAAACCCTTCATACCCGGAGAACAAAAGGGAAGTACCGGGAGCTGTTCGAACGGCAGACTGCTGGGGCAAAAGTCGGCTTTGATCCTTCTGATGACGCGTATTTTCTTGGCTTGCTGGATGATTCGGCGACATGGGACGGCTTCAAGCTTATGCAGCAGTCGTCCGAGCATTACCGGATCTGGAAAAGAACCGGCGAAGGCTGCAGCTGGGTAAAGGTCACGGATGGCCACCGGGCGGGCGGACTTGCATTCGTTGGCAGCGAAGGGGGCGGACTTGCCTGCGGGCTGCGCCATTTCTGGAGAAAGCATCCTTCGGGCTTTGAGGTTCATGGAGCTGCGGGGGACGAGGCATCGTTTACCGCATGGTTATGGACGCCGGAAGGCGAGCCGATGGATATGAGGCATTACGATACGAAAACCCATGTGGAATCGTCCTATGAAGGGGCGGAGGAGCTGCGCGCAACGCCATACGGTATCGCCAATACGAATGAACTGATGCTTTGGTGTACGGAGGAAACGCCGGGGCCGGAGCTCCTGGAGTTCATGCGGCAGGAAACGGATCATCCGACCCTGCTTGTATGCGAGCCATTCTATTACCATGAAGCACGAGCTTTCGGAATATGGAGCCTGCCGGATCATTCGACCGAAGAAAAGCGGCAGCTTGAAGCGAGGCTGGACGGCATTATTGCCTTTTACCGGAAGGAAGTCGAGCAGCGCAAATGGTACGGATTGTGGGATTACGGCGATTACATGCACAGCTACGATCCGGTTCGGCATGTCTGGAATTATGATCTAGGCGGCTGCGCTTGGCAGAACACGGAGCTTGCGCCCAACATGTGGCTGTGGATCATGTTTCTTCGAACGGGCCGGGAAGACATCTTCCGGATGGCGGAAGCGATGACCAGGCATACAAGCGAGGTAGACGTCTATCATTTCGGCGAATATGCCGGTCTTGGCTCGCGCCATAACGTCGTCCATTGGGGCTGCGGCTGCAAGGAGGCGAGAATCGGCATGGCCGGCCTTCACCGTTACTTTTATTATCTGACGGCGGATGAGCGGATCGGGGATATGATGAACGAAACGAAGGATTCGGATTTTACAACCGTTAACCTTGATCCGATGCGGTATTACTTCCCGAAAGACGAGCATCCGACCCACATCCGGGTAGGTCCCGACTGGGCAGCCTTCAGCTCGAACTGGATGACGCAATGGGAGCGTTACGAGAGCGCTGCTTACCGGGACAAAATTTTGGTCGGCATTAACAGTATAAAAGGCGCCAATTACCGCCTTATCTCCGGCCCCACCTATGGCTATGATCCAAAGACCGGTGTCTTGACGCCGATGGGCGACGATAACTGGGGCCGTCATCTGGCGATTTGCATGGGCGGACCGCAGGTATGGTTCGAGCTGGCCGGCATGCTGAAGGATCCGGAATGGGAAGAGATGCTCGCGGAGCTTGGCGTTTATTACAACAAGACGCAGGAAGAGAAGGATAAGCTGACGAAGGGCCATATCAGCACAACGCGCTTCGAGCATCCGGTGCTCAGCGCGGCGATTGTTGCTTACGGCGCTTATTACAGGAAGGATGAAGCAACGGCCCGGCAATGCTGGGACATTTTGCTTGGCAATCCGTTTGCGGCCGTGAATCTTCAGGAGGAGGCCGCGACGGTTGCTCACCTTGACGTTCTGCAGGAAATCGACTGGATGAATACGAATGAAGCAGCCCAATGGTCGCTGAATACGATTATCGCCCTGGAGCTGATCGCAGACCATCTGCCTAAGCTTCGGGAGCAATCTCTAAGGAGTTGACTTGACGATGACAACAGCAACGACGGCAAGAAGCATGCTGATTCCAGCCGGATGGAGAATGATTTATAATAACCCGCTGTGCTCGGCTGAGGACGTATCGGATTACCGGATGGAAGGGGATGCAGCCGTCACCTTCCCGATGGGGCGCATGCGCCTTGAAAGCACGCGTGACCCCGAAGAGGGACAAGCAGCCAATCTGGTGTTCTGGTGTCCGGAGCAATTCCCGCCGGATATGGTAGTCACGTGGGATTTCTGGCCGGTCCGCGAGCCGGGGCTGGCTATTCTATTTTTTTGCGCGGCGGGAATAGAAGGACAGGATTTGTTTGATTCCGGGTTAGCCGGTCGCAGCGGCATTTACGACCAGTATCATCACGGAGATATTAACGCGTTCCATGTGTCCTATTTCCGCAGGCGCCACGCGGAGGAAAGAAGCTTCCATACCTGCAATTTGCGGAAAAGCTACGGCTTCCACCTCGTTGCGCAAGGCGCGGATCCGATCCCGGATGCGGCGGATGCGGAGGGGCCATATCGGATGCAGCTGCTGAAGCAAGGGCCGTATGTGCAATTTGCCGTAAATGATCTATTGTTGTTCAGTTTTAAGGATGACGGCACCACTTGGGGGCCGCTGCTTGGGAAAGGCAAGCTGGGCTTCCGCCAGATGGCACCGCTTATCGCGGAATACGGAAATTTGCAGGTGTATGCCCCGTAAGGGAAACATGCGATAGAAGCGGGAGGTTAAAGCAATGGCGATTGTGATGTGTTTCCCGGAAGGAAGGCATAAGGCGCTCACGCTTAGCTACGATGACGGGCGGTTCGCCGACCGGCGTCTGGTCGATATTTTTAACCGGTACGGGCTGAAGGGCACATTTCATCTTAATTCCGGTCTGCTTGGAACAAACGACCGGATTGGTGCCGATGAAGTCAGGACGCTGTATGCCGGGCATGAAGTATCGGCTCATACGCTGACTCACCCGACGATTGCCCGGTGCCCGAATGAGCAGATCGTATACGAGGTCATGGAGGACCGGCGTAATCTGGAGCGTATTGTTGGCTACACAGTCCGTGGAATGTCTTACCCGAACGGATCCTATAACAAAAGAATCAAGGAGCTGCTGCCCGGTCTTGGCATCGAATATGCGCGTGTTGTTCCCAGCACGGGACATTACGGCATGCCGGATGACTGGCACGAGTGGCAGCCAACCTGCCATCATAACCGGGATCTGATGAAGCATGCGGAGGAATTCGCCGGACTTCAAAAATCGCAGTATTTGTACCTGATGTATGTGTGGGGCCACAGCTACGAATTCGACAGCGACAATAATTGGGAGCTGATGGAGCAGTTCGGACAATTTATCGGCGGTAATCCGGCGATCTGGTATTGCACGAATATGGAGCTGGTGGATTACGCGAAAGCTTTCGAAGGGCTAAAGTTTGCGGCTGACCTCAGCTTTGTCTATAATCCTTCCGCCATCAGCGTGTGGCTGAAGGTTGACGCCGAGACGGTGGAAGTGAAGGGCGGACAGCAGATTGCGTTGTAGTTAGCGTTATGGAATCTAATATTGTTGGGAGGCAAGAGGATGTCATCCGTATCCACTAAGGAGCCTTATTTGTTAAGCACCATAGATCTGCAAGCGGCGGGGGCAAACTGCAAAGCGCTGCTTGGCGACCTGAACGGCGACGGCCGGATGGAGCTGCTGCTGGTACAGCCGGATAACCGTCAGGATGTCCGATATATTCCCCATCAGGTGCAATGTCTGACCGCTTATGATCTGGAGGGCCATCTGCTGTGGCAGACCGGCAAGCCCGATCCCGGAGCGGGACGCCATGGCTCGGATTATCCGGCGCAAATTGCGGATATCGACGGGGATGGCAGGCTTGAGGTGCTGTGCGTCATGGATGACCGGCTGCATATCCTGAACGGGCAAGACGGCTCGGTCCGATCGACCCATGAGCTGCCTGATCCGCATGCCCACGACTGTATCATTGTCGTAAATCTTACAGGTGGCACGTTTGCCGGCGATCTTATCTTGAAGGACCGTTATCACCGTCTGTGGGCGATGGACCGTGAGTTCAAGCTGTTATGGACGCATGAGGGGAATCCGGGCCACTTCCCGTGGGTCTACGATCTGGATGGCGACGGAAGGGATGAGGTTATGGCCGGCTACGATCTGCTCGATCATGACGGCAAGCTGCTGTGGAGCTGTCATGATCTGGACGATCACGCCGACTGCATCTGGGTAGGCGATGTGAACGGAGACGGAGAGCCCGAGCTTGTCATCGGCGGCAGCGTAACGGTTATGTACGACCGGCATGGCAAGGAGCTGTGGCGTTATGAGGGGTCCGTTGAATCGCAGCATATCGCGCTGGGCCGGTTCCGGACCGATCTTCCGGGTCTGCAGATCGCCGGGCTGGACCGGCTTGTCCGGGAGGATGACGGCAAAGGCCTGGTCGGCAAGGACGCTTTGTTCCTGCTGGACAGCGAAGGCAAGGAGCTGTGGAAGGAAGACCGGAAGACGCCGGGCTGGCTGACCATTATTGAACCGTTAAGGGGCTGGACGGAGGATGCGCCGGACTATATTCTGGCTTACCGTCGCGGAGGCGGCGTATTCCCAACCTTGTATGACGGCTCTATGAATCCGGTGGTACAATTCCCTTCCGAAGGGTATGCCGTCCACGCCGACTTATGGGGGAGCGGAACGGAGCAGGTCATTATTTATTCGAATGACATGGCCTCCATTTATTCCAGCAAGCAAGTGAAGCTGAGCGAATGCGTAACCGATTCTCCGCTGCCGCAGCCCAAACGGCTGTCCAGCTCAACCTTGTATCCCGGCGGAGAAATAAAGTAGAGGAGCTAGAAACGAAATGACGCGAAACTATCGATTTGATTTTGGCACAGGCACCCCGGCCGAGGGCTATACGAAGATTACGCCGCAATCCGGCTATGATTCCTTTACGGGATACGGCTTTACCCGGACGGACCGGATAAATGCGAAGGACCGCGGCGAACCGGGAGCCTTGCGCAGAGATTTCTGCATCCCGCTCGATACGGCTTTTTTGCTCGATGCAGAGGACGGCATTTACCGCGTCTCTGTCCTGCTGGGCGATGAAATTGCCGAGACCGAAACAACGATCAAAGCTGGTCAGGGACGCCTAATGGTGCATAAGCAGCGGACAGCTCCGGGCAGCTTCTCCCGGATCAGCTTTTCGGTATGGGTAACCGGCGGGCAGCTAAAGCTCTCATTCTCCGGGCTTGCGCCTCGCATTAACGCGATGGAGGTGGAGCCGGCGCCGCAAGCCTGTACGATATTCTTAGCGGGAGATTCGACGGTGACGGACCAGCCGGATGACGGTTATCCGTACGCGGGCTGGGGACAGATGCTTCCGATGTTCGTGAAGCAGGACGCGGCCGTAGCGAATTATGCCTTATCCGGCCGCAGCTCCAAAAGCTTTATCAGCGAAGGCGTGCTGGATCAAATCTGGAGCCGCGTAAAGCCATACGATTATTTGCTTATCCAGTTCGGCCATAACGACCAGAAGTTTGACGAAGAGCGTTATACGGAACCTTTTACCACCTACAAGCAGACTCTGAGGACCTATATCGACGGAGCGAGGGAGCGGAAGGCGATTCCGGTCCTGGTCACTTCCGTGCAGCGCCGCTTCTATGAGGAGGACGGAACGCTCCGGGATACACACGGGGATTATTTGACGGCGGTCAGGGAGCTGGCAGCCGAAGAGGAAGTGCCGTTAATCGATTTGGCGAAGGCTAGCAAAGCCTTATTCGAAGCACTAGGCCAGGAAGAGACCAAGAAGCTGTTCATGTGGCTGGCCCCCGGGGAATTTATGAACTTCCCGGACGGCACGGAGGATAATACGCATTTCCAGCAGCTTGGCGGAATCGAGATCGCGAGACTGGTCTACGAGGAGTTAAAGGCGCTGAAGCTGCAGCCCCTCTTGCTTTATTTAAGGTAACAGGATTTGAAATTTTTGAAATTCAACAAGTTTTGACAAAAATATCTCGAAAAACGACTGGAGTTAAGAAGAAAGTTGGTTGCCAATTGATGGGGAAAACAGTACAATTGGGGCAATGAAACCGCTTTCTTCTTTTTTTTGTTTGGAGAAGTCCCGCTGGATTTCATATTTTTACGCCTATCATGAAACGGGTTTCATGAAACCGGTTTCCGAAACAAGGGGGGAGCTCGCAGGCTTTGCCAGTATCATCCGCGTTTGATCGTACTCTATTCTATTTAAAGGAGCGAAAAGAAAGTGCGGAAAAAACCGATTGTTTGGCTTTTACTGCTGTCATTAGGTGTTTCCTTGTTTAACTTTACGCCGATTCCCAAGGTGTCGGCAGCATCGGCTATCGATTTTCAAGATCATTTTACGGATGGGGATTATTCAGTTGATCCGGAGTGGACGGTTACTTCCGGTACATGGGCGGTAACGGCCGATCCTGCTGACGCAAGCAATAAAGTGCTTAGCCAGACCGATACGGGCGAAGGCATTATTACGACGGGAGATAACTGGACGGATTCCACGGTATCCATGCGGTTCTATACGGGAGCCGGCGGTGCTTATCCGGGCATATTGGCCCGCGTCCAAGACTATAAAAACTTTTACTATTTCCAGATGCAGGCTGCAACCGGGCTTACTCTGACCAAGCGGGTCAATAATACGGATGCCACGATTAAAGGCTCCACCGCTTATACGCTGAGCAAAAATACCTGGTATACGCTGAAGCTTGTGCTTATCGGCAGCTCAATCAAAGCTTATATCGTGGAGAACGGAAAGGAAAAGCTTCTGTTTGACGCAGTTGATACAACGTTTGCGAGCGGGAAGATTGGCATCCGCAATAAATGGCAGTCGGTTCAAGTGGATGACGTTATGGTTGCGGATATCCCGGCAGCCAATTCAACCGTCATTCAATCGGAAGAGAAGACCAACTCCTCCGTTTCCTTGAAATGGGATGCGGTAAACGGAGCAAGCAGCTACAACGTATACCGTTCCACAACTTCTGGAAGCGGTTACAGTTATGTGGGCAACACTGCTGCAACCAGCTATTCGGACACAGGTTTGAGCTCGGATACGGATTATTACTACAAGATCGCTTATTTGTACGGGGGGCTTACCGAGTCCCAGTGGTCACCGGAATTTACCGTGAAGACCGTAGGGGTAGCGCCGGCTGCGCCAGCCAGTCAGACCGCTACGGCGGTTAACTCTTCGAAAATCAATCTGAGCTGGGCTGCCGTTGCCAAGGCAACCGGCTACAAGGTGTACCAGTCTTCGAATGGCGGTACGTCTTATGAGAACATTTACGACGGGACCTCATTAAGCTTCCAGGCTACAGGCCTGACAGCCGACAAAGCATATAAATACCAGATTACGGCGTACAATGCCTTTGGCGAATCGGCGCCTGCATCCGTTCAAGCAACGACCTATGCATTTGACGCGCCGGCTAACTTCAAAGCCTCGTCCACAACGGATTCCTCGGTCACACTGACCTGGGATGCATTGCCGGGAACAGCCGTTGCTTATTCCGTTAAGAGAGCAGCGAGTGCTACGGGAACCTTTGCCGAAGTGTACAACGGTACGGATACAACCTTCACCAATACCGGATTAACGCAGGGCACGGGTTACTTCTATACCATTAGCGCAGTCGTAGACGGCGTTTCCTCCGCCGTATCCGATTTGCTTGGAGTGAGCGCGGTGCGTACATCCTTAACTCCGGGCGCGCTATGGGCAGATACAACCGGCAATCCGATTGACGCTCACGGTGCAGGCATGATGTACGACGAGAAAACGAAGAAGTATTACTGGTATGGGGAATACCACAAAGGCGGATGGCCGGCTGCAGGCGTTCGGGTATACTCTTCTACGGACCTCATGAACTGGAAAGACGAGGGTATGGCTCTTACGTTAATCAATTCGATGGATGATTTCACGAATGACCCTCTGATCTCCAAGCTGTATGAAGGCAGAACGGATACCGTTAACATCTGGGCGGATATCCGTAAAGGACGAATCGTTGAACGTCCGAAAGTCATATACAACGATGAAACGAAGAAATACGTCATGTGGGCCCATATCGACGGAGATAAGGATCCTTACAATAACAGCGCCAATTACGGCAAAGCTCAAGCGGGCGTGGCCGTAAGCGATTCGCCAACCGGACCGTTCGTCTACCAGCGAAGCTACCGGATGGATCAGGCTCCTGCCGGGGAGATCGACTACCAGCCGGGCAACCCGGGAATGGCAAGGGATATGAACCTCTTCAAGGATGATGACGGTACCGCGTACTTGATTTATTCGAGCGAAGAGAACCTGACGATCTACATCTCCAAGCTGATGCCGGATTATCTCGATATAACCGGCTGGCATAAAGACGGCAACGTGGACGAGAACGGAAACGCTGTACGCGATGCTTCGTACAAAGCCGTAAACGGCGTTGACTATGTGCGGGTATTCCCTGGAGCCCAGCGCGAGGCACCAGCGATGTTCAAATATAACGGCCATTATTATTTAATTACTTCCGGCGCTACAGGCTGGTCTGCCAACCAGAACAAATATACGGTAGCGGATCATATCTTTGGACCATGGGCTCCGATGCAGGATCCGTTCGTCCGTACGTCGGCCAGCGACCCGGACCCGACGAAAGCTTTTAATACGCAATCGACGTATGTGATTCCGGTTGATCCGGAGAACGGTAAATTTATTTACGTAGGCGATATTTGGAACGGCGGCAACTTTGCCAATGACGGCGCCAAATATGTATTTCTGCCAATCGAGTTCGGAATGGGAACGGATATTGCGATTAAATGGTATGCGAGCTGGACACCGGACCTGCTGAATGCAATGGGTCAAGTGAACGTGACCACCAAATTCCCTGAAGCGGTTAAGCTGGGGGAAGTGCCTAGCTTGCCAAGCCAGGTTGAAGTCTTGGGCAAAACGGGAACCGTATCGACTCCCGTAACCTGGTCTATTAATTCTCATGCCCTTACGGCAGCGGACTTCGCGAAGCCTGGTCCAATTACGGTTCAAATGACGCTGCCGGAGTATTACAACAAGGTGCAGAGCGTCAAGATGTACGTCGTGCCGGACAACGCGCTGTATTTCGTAAACGCAGGCGGTTACGCGACATCCGATTACAAGCTGCTCGCTTCTTACATGCAGGATACATTGGCGAACAAAACGGTGATCGAGCAGGCCTATAATGCAGCCGATGCTTCGCCTTGGGGTTATCTTGGCGCAGATTCGATGCCATCCGGTTCGGCTGACGGGGATATTTTCTCAACGGTTCGTTACTTGAACGGCGGCAACGTATCCAACTCTCCGAAGGGTACGGACCTTGCTTATCAGTTCTCCTTGGAGAACGGTTCGTATGATGTGTATCTGGGCTTTAACGATCCGTGGACGAATACGAGCAGAAAAGCAAACTTGCTCCTGAATGATGAAATGAAAGGCGCCGTTACGTTTACGCCAAGCAATACAATGGCATTTACAGGCGTGAATATTACGAACGGCTCGCTCAAAATTACGGTTAGAAATACGGCTGCGCAGGACCCGATGATCAGCTGGATTATGATTGTCGATCCGGATTTGACGCCAGCTGCCGATACAACAATGGGCCTTACGGCAACAGCGGCATCTTCGACCAGCGTGAAGCTTGCCTGGAACAAAACGACCGGTGCGCTTGGCTATAACCTGTACCGTTCGGACAGCGAAGACGGCACTTTCACGAAAGTGTACAGCGGTACGGCCGGCACTTACACCGACAGCAGCCTTCCTTCGGAGCATACCTATTTCTACAAGGTTGGCGTGATTGACGGAACGGGCGCGGAGTCGGCTTTGTCCACCGTGCAAAATGTTACGATTGCCCGCACGGTGAAAGAAATCGCGGACGGCATTACGGCGATTACGGCTCCAGCCAAGGATGCCACGACGCTGACGCTGCCTGGAGTGCCTGCAGGTTATTCTGTAGCCATCTTGTCCTCGGACAACGAAGTGATCGGAACGGACGGCGTTATTACGCCGCCGGCAGCAGAAACAACGGTTAATCTGGTGCTTCGCGTAACAAGAACATCGGATAACATGACAGCGGACACGGCTTCCATTGCAGTGATTGTACCTGCGAAATCGAGCCAAAACAATTCCGGCAGCGGCAGTAATTCCAGCTCCCCAACCGGTCTGACGCCAGTCGTTACAACGGATCTGGCAAGGCTTACGGTGAGCGGAGTGATGGATTCGTCTACCAAAGTGGCGAAAGGTTCCGTAACAAGCGCCGATCTGGCGAAAGCCTTCACGCTTGCCCCGGTACTGCGGGACGGAAGAAAAGTAGTCGAGATAGAACTGCCTCAAGTGGCAGGAGCGGAAGCGTATGAGCAGCAAATTCCGGCCGGCTTGCTCGGACAACTCGAAGAATCGCAAGAGATTCGGGTAAAAACGCCATTTGGCAGCGTAACGCTTCAGGCAGGCATGTTTACGTCCGCGCAGCTTGGTTCCGCCCAAAACGTAACCCTTCATATTGGGCCTTCTAGCTCTCTGGCGGAAGGAAAGCCGGCTGTTGATATTCATTTGCTGGCGGACGGCAAGCCGCTTGGCTTCCATAATGACCATGTTCAAGTTCTTGTAACCATTCCATACACGCCTGCGGCAGGCGAAAATCTGGATCATCTCGTCATCCTGTACGTGAAGGAAGACGGCACGACAGAGTCTGTGCCAAGCGGCTATTACGATCCGGCAGCTGGCGTTATGGTATTTACAACGACGCATTTCAGCAAGTATGCCGTTGCGTTCGTGCACAAGACCTTTAATGACCTGGCTGCCGTACCTTGGGCCAAAGCACAAATTGAAGCTCTGGCATCCAGAGGAATTATCAAAGGGACTTCGACCCAAACCTATTCGCCAAATGCGGCGATTACGAGAGCAGATTTCATTCAGCTTCTTGTATCTACGCTTGGTTTGACAGCCGAAGTAGATTCAAACTTCGCGGATATCCATACGGCCGATTATTACTATCAGGCGGCAGGCATTGCGAAGAAGCTTGGCATTACGAACGGCATTGGCGAGAACCGTTTTGATCCGCGCGCAAGCATCAGCAGACAGGATATGATGACGTTGACAGCCAAGGCGCTGGTTGCGGCTAAAAAGCTGTCTGCGATGAACGGTACTGCAGCTGATATCAGCGGTTATGCGGACTCCGATCAAGTAAGCGCGTATGCGGCAGACAGCATCGCTACCCTTGTTAAGAACGGCATCATTCAAGGGTCGGGAAGCCAATTGTCTCCTCTTGCGACAACAACAAGAGCGGAAGTTGCCGTTATGCTGTATAACATTTACAAGAATTAGTGATTAAGCGAGGACAATCCAGGAGCAGTCATTCTTCCGGATTGTCCTTTTCTATGCAAAGGCTGATATAATAATGCTAGATTAAAGGAGGTGCTCGATACGTATGCCGGATGTCGTCTTTTACCGAGAACAGGCACTTCCGTTTCTTGAGGCTAAGCGATGCAGGAAGAGTGATTTTGCCTACCAGAAGCATTTCCATGAAGAGTATTCTATAGGGCTGATCGATACCGGGGAGACCCACGCATGGTGTGACGGAACGATGCACCGGGTGGAGGAAGGTCGCATGATCAGCTTCCCGCCAATGATGCTTCATGCCTGCCATCCGGAAGAAGGAGCGGACTGGAGCTACAAAATGCTGTTTATCAAACAGGATTGGCTTCAAGGGCTGAAGCAGCGCGAGCTTGACCGGCTGCATATTCCTTTTCTGCTGGAAGAGGGCAAGAACAAGGCATGCCGGATCCGCATCAACCGGACTATGGAAGCTTTAGCGGGTGAAGGATCTCCGCTTGAGATCGAAACCTCGCTGATCGAGCTTATCGAGGCGGTAGTCAGCCGGAATGTTTCCGACTTTGCGCATCAGCGCCGCAGAACCAGACAAGACCGTAAATACGTCAATCTGGTCAAAGAATACCTGCATGAGCATTATACCGAAAAAATTACTCTGGACGAACTGGAGAAGATGACGGATATCAGCAGATTTCATCTGATCCGGTTGTTTAAGCAATCGAGTCATCTGCCGCCTCATGCTTATCAGAACCTGCTACGGATTAATCACGCCAAGACGGAGCTTATGAAGAACCGGCGGGCGATAGCGGATATCGCGGCGGAAGCGGGCTTTTATGACCAAAGCCATTTCTCCCGCACGTTCAGCAAGATTGTCGGAGCTACGCCGCAGAAGTACGCGTTATCGCTGTAGCGAGAGCAATTTTATACAATACGGTCACTCTCTTATCTCTTAAAATGAATGCAATTCGGGAAAAGGGAGTGGCATCATCAACATGAATCAACATTTGGAATTGGAGCAGCAGTTAACAACAGCCTTAAAATCTATCGCACGCCGTTTGGATTTGAAAGCTTACGTGGAGCAGAACCCGCAGGTCAATCAGATTTTGCGTCATGCTGCGTTAAGGTATGTGGCGGGAGATCGTCTTCTGGAAGGATTGGAAGCCGGAAAAGAGATTTTGAGAAGGGGTTATTCTCTTTCTATCGAATACATTGGTGAGAATACATCGGATGCCAAGGAGTGCGAACAAGCCGCGGCAGAGATGAAAGCGCTTATTCAGCAATTGAAGCAGTCGGGACTTCCTGGGCGGGTATCGTTTGATCTGTCGCATATCGGGTTAATGATAAGCCCTTCGCTTGCTTATGCCAACTTGACCGAGCTGGCGAGACAGGCGGAAGGAACGGAGATTGAACTGTTCATCAGCATGGAAGAGTCGGGGAAAACGGATCCTATTTTATCCGTCTACAAGCAGGCTGCGGCCGAGTACTCCGGCATCGGCATTACCTTGCAGGCGCATCTCAACCGAACGCCTGCGGATTTGGCGTCGCTGACTTCGCCCGGCCGGATCCGTATCGTAAAAGGAGCTTATCAAGAACCGGATCATCTGTCGCTTGCACGGTCGCCCGAGCTGAATGAGCGTTATTTGAATCTAGTCGAATTGGCAATCCGTCAAGGCCATCAGGTCTCCATTGCTAGCCATGACGACGCGATTATTAATGCCGTACGGGATATAGGCTTGTTATCAGGCTCTCAAGCAGAGCTTGAAATGCTGTACGGCATTCGTCCGGAGCTGGCTAAACGGCTGCGAAGCGAGGGGAATCCGATTCGCATTTATGTTCCGTACGGCCGTGAGTGGTACCTGTATTTATGTCACCGGATTGCGGAATATCCGCCTAACCTGTATCAGGCTGTCATTGATATGGTAAGCGGTCAGGGAGTGAACAACAACTACTAGTATGGGAGCGTGTACGTAAATGGCATCTAACTTTCATCTGAACGACGGTTCTTCGCGTCCGCCAAGAATGGAAATCCAGCAGTCCTGGTGGGCGATGATCGGCCTTGGCGAGAACGGCAGGGAATGGACGATGGAGGAGAAGTTCGAGAAGATTGCCGAAGCCGGCTTTACCGGCATTAGCGCCACAATGCCTTCTGAACAGGAATATGAGCAGTGGCACCGTCTGCTGGACAAGCACCGGTTCAGCTTCAGCACGATTGCTTTTCCGGCGAATGTAAAGGACATTGTGGATACGCTTGAAGCCGCCAAACAATTCGGCCGGGTTCAATACATCAATTCGCAGGTCATGGATGCCTTTGTTATTGGCGATGAAGCCGTACAATTGCTGGAAGGACTCCTGGAAGCGTCTTCGGAAGCGGGTATACCGCAATTCATCGAAACCCACCGGGGAAGAATCACGCAGGATCTGCTTCGGACGACCGATTACGTTAGAGCCTTGCCGCAGTTAAAGCTCATTATCGATCTGTCCCATTACGTTGTTGGCGGTGAATTAGACGGCACGCACAGCCGCTCGGAAGCCGAGTTTGACGTGCTGCTTCAGCGGACGGCCGGAATTCATGGCCGTATCTCCAATGGTGAGCAGGTTCAAGTGGATATGGTTAACGGCGACCATCCGATGGTTAAGCATTTCAAACGCTGGTGGCGCAAAGGGATGTTGAATTGGTATGCGAATGCCGTGCCTGGCGACATTCTCTCCTTTATCCCGGAGCTTGGTCCTCCAGGTTACGCGATTACGAGAGTGGTCGAGAACGGCCGCGAGGTCGAGACAACCGACCGCTGGCAGGAGGCTTTGCTGCTGAAGCAAATCGCCGAGGAATTATGGGATGAAGTTGTTGCCGAAGCGTCCAATCCGCAAGCCATAGGGTAAAAGACAAGAACGGCCTGCTATTGCAGGCCGTTTTTTTGTGTCCGTTTTTACAGAAATGATCAATAATAGGGTTCATTTTGCCGATCGGCTGAACAAATCATCAATCGCAATCCAGCTTTTGCCCATACCCATTTCGAACACAGTAATTCTATAATTTGGATGCTGGATTAAATGAGGAAGGAGGGCAGATGAGCTGTTGTAATCGCTATCATGAGAATTCTATTTTGAATCGCGAAGAGGAGGAATTGATGGATGAAGACAAAATGGTTGCTAATCATGATGACGGCTTGCCTGCTAATGAGCACGGTAATCACGGGTTCGCAGGGACAAGCCGCTTACGCGGCCGACACGGCGGTTCCGCCGGGGACGATTCCGCTTGGAGCGGACGGGCGAAGCCAGCTCTACCCGGACAATTGGTATCCGGGGTTTGAGGACGGGGAAGGGAGGTTCCTGCATGACTTCTCCTATGCGGGTTACCACAGGGGCGAAGCACCGCTTCCAACTGTCGATCTGACAGGAAGCATCGATGTGACGAAAGCGCCTTACCTTGCGGATTCCACGGGGCAAAACGATGTAACTTCGGCTATCCAGCAGGCAATTAATGATGCTTCAGCCGCTGGCGGTGGCGTTGTCTATTTGCCGGAAGGCACCTATAAGGTCAATCCGCCTGCCGGACAAGCCTATGCGCTTGGCATCAACGCCAGCAACGTAGTGCTCAAAGGAGCAGGAATTGGCAAGACGTTCCTGTACAATGCCTCCGAATATATGAAACAGAAGGATATTATCCGGATTGGCGGCGGCAACTGGGTGAAGACGGATACGTCCGCCAAGCTGAGCAAATCGCTCACCAAGCCTACCGTTCTGCTGCCGGTTGATCATGCGGCCGGATTTGCCGTTGGCGATTATGTTCTGATTACCTTCGATACAACCCAGGAGTTTATGGCGGAGCTGGGGATGCAGAACAAGTGGGCTTCGCGCCTTGGTAAGGTGGAGCCAATCTTTTACCGGCAGATTGTCGCGGTAGACGAAGCGCATAATACACTGACGGTAGATGTTCCTACTCGTTATCCGCTGAAGATAAGAGATAACATTACGATTACGAAGACGGCAGAGCCAATCACCGAGATTGGGCTGGAAGACTTCTCGATTGCCAACGTCCAGAATTCCAAGAGCGGTCTTGGCGAGGATGATTATAAGGTGGAAGGAACGGCCGGCTACGAGACGGATAACGCGAAAGCCATCAATGTCATCGCAGCCGCGAACAGCTGGATCCGCAACATCAGCACGTATAAGCCGGAGGGCAACGCTATTTATCACATCTTGTCTAAAGGCATTATCCTTGACCGGACCAAAAATATGACGGTCGACCATGTCACGATGCAATATCCGCAATATCGAGGCGCCAATGGCAACGGTTATTTGTATCAATTCATCGGCAACGATAATTTGATTACGGACAGCAATGCTATTGGAGCCAGACATAGCTTCACGTATGCGAACTTCTCCGCGAACGGCAACGTCATGCACAACGTATACTCGGAGAACTCTTCGTTAATGACGGACTTTCATATGTATTTGAGCATGGCGAATCTGATAGACAACATGACGGTAAACGGCGACGGCATCTCTGCCATTACGCGGGATTACGGTTCGTCGGCAACGAACAGGCATGGCGTTGTGACAACCGAGAGCGTGTTCTGGAACACGACGGGGCTTAAAGCGCATAGCAGCAAAAACGGGATCATCGTCGAATCGGAGCAGTTCGGCAACGGCTATGTTATCGGAACAAAAGGTCCGGTGAACGGGGTTAACGTGCAAATTACCGGATCCATTCCGGAAGCCGACACGAAGCCGTTTGACTGGGCGGAAGGCATTGGCGAAGGTGACCGGTTATCGCCGCAAAGCCTCTATGAGGATCAATTCGAACGCCGGAACAGCCAGCTTGCGGCAGGACTTGCTTCGGTGCTGGTGAACGGAGAACCGGTTGAAGGCGTGCAATTTCTGAAAACCGCGTATACGGTCGTCCTGCCTTACGGAACAAAAAATACGCCAACGCTGGAAGCAAAGCCTCTAGCCGGCAGCGCATCCATTCAAATCGAACAGCCGGCCGGTCCAAACGCCAGCGGTATGATTCATGTCACCAATAACGGCCGGACACAGAATTATACAGTGACCTTCCGGGTCGCGGCAAATCCGGCTCTGCCGAAGAGCATCACGCTTTCTCCCGACCGTTCCGTGCCGGGCTGGAGAACAACCAGCGATGCGATCAGCGCCGGGCATGAAGGCACATTAAAGTCGCTGATTACGCTTAACAACGGCGAAACGATCGATCCCGTTCAAGCAGGGGTCAAGGTGAAATACTCGGTTGATAATGAGGAGCTTGGCAGCATCGAAATAGGGAATGTATTCAAAGCAAAGCAACCGGGTACGGTCACCATCACCGCAACAAGCAAAATGAACGGCGTAACGGTAACGGGAAGCAGAACGTTTACGGTACTGGAACCAATGACGGAGCCGGAAGGCAAGCTTGCGGATATCCGCCAAGTGACGGCTAGCGCCAATGACGGCAATCTGCCGGTCAATACGATGGACCGCGATCCTGATTCCAGATGGTCGGCGGACGGCAACGGTCAATATTTGCTGGTCGAGCTTGCCAAGGCGCAGAACATTGACCAGGTCAGCATTTTGTTCTACAACGGCAACACGCGGTACAGCACCTTCGACATTGAAGTATCGGAAGACGGCGTCCGCTTTGAGAAAATACTCGATCATCAGAAAAGTCACAAACCATCGCCTAACGCGATTGAGAATTTCCCGTTCCCTAAGCCCGTAAAGGCAAAGTACATCAAGTATGTCGGGTACGGCAATGAATTAAACGGCTGGAACAGCATTGTGGAGTTCTGGGCGCATAAGGCTGCGAAATAAGGTTTGCAAGAGGAGAGGGGCGACCCTCTCTTTTTTGCTATTTAACTTGTGCCATTTGGGGAAAGATAATCCTCATCATGACGAAAAAGAGGTTGCACCGCATGACAGACAAGTCTAAATGGCTGCGAAGCCATCTGATTCCGTTCAAACAGAATAGGCTCTTGCAGATCACGATAGCCGTGTTGGCCGTATTCTGGATCATCATGGCGATCCGTCCGTCAGACTGGAAAATATGGGCGGTCGAAAATTCGCTTCTGGTCGCCTTTGTTATTGTCCTGGTTGTGGTGTACCGGAAGTTTCCGCTTAGCAATTTATCGTATTTGCTTATCGCAATCTTCCTGGCGATGCATGCTTACGCCGCGCATTACACGTATCAGGATACGCCGATAGATGAATGGCTGAAGCAGCTGTTTCATATCAAAAGAGGGTTCTACGACCGGATTGTCCATTTCGCCTTTGGCTTGCTTATCGCCTTTCCCGTACGGGAGTCGGTTCAATATTTTTTGAAGCTGCACAGGAAATGGCCAGCCTATACCGTGACCTTTACGATGATTATGACGGCAAGCGGTTTATACGAGCTGCTCGAAATGTGGTCGGCTTATCTGTTTAACAAGAAGATGGCGGCCAAGTATATCGGGCTTGAAGGCGACCCGTTTGATTCGCAGAAGGATATGACGTCGGCGCTTGCCGGAGTACTGATTGCTATCGTACTATTTCTGATTCTGCATAAAACGTTAAACCGCAGGAATAACGCGATCGGCAAAAATACGGATTGAAAAGCCGATTTTGATATGCTATGATGTGCAAAAGCAAAAGCGCAGAAGAGAATAACATGCAGACGGCTTATGTCCAGAGAGCAGAGGAAACGCTGAAACCTTTGCCTTAAACGCTGCATGAGGTCATCTCGGAGCTGTTGACTGAAGGCTGAAGTTCAGCTGCGTAGGCTCAACCGGATTGGCACACGTTATTGTGCAGCAGGTAAGCAGAAGCTTATCTCATGAGACCGGATTTGCAAGAACGCCGGTGAACCAGGGTGGTACCGCGAAGATAACCCCTTTCGTCCCTAGGCAAGTTCAGCTGTATGCTGACGCCTATGGAAGAAAGGGGTTTTATGATTTTTATAAAGAAGCGTGGAAGAGAAATAGCGGCATGCGGCTTATGCACAGAGAGCAGAGGGCTTGGTGGAACCTTTGCCATAAGCGATGGACGCGGTCATCTCGGAGCTGTCGACCGAAAGCTGAAGTTCAGCCAAGTAGGCTCGACCGGAATTGCACACGTTAACGTGCAGCAGGCAGGAGCATTCCTGCCTCTTGAGACCGGATTCGCGAGAATTCCGGTGAACCAGGGTGGTACCGCGAAGACTAAACCCCTTTCGTCCCTTATGGCCTTGCAGCTTTGCTGTGATTAGCCGGGGAAGAAAGGGGTTATTTTTTAATTACGGGAGGCTGCCCATTATGGAACAATCGACAAAAACCTGGATGACTGGCTCGGAAGCATTGCTGCAAGGATTATTGGATGAAGGCGTGGATACGGTATTTGGTTACCCGGGCGGGAGTGCTTTATATATTTACGATGCGATGACGCAAAATAAAGCGTTCAAGCATATCCTTACACGCCATGAGCAAGGTGCGGTTCATGCTGCTGACGGCTACGCCCGTTCCACCGGCAAGGTTGGCGTATGCATCGCAACTTCGGGACCGGGAGCAACAAACCTGGTAACCGGCATTGCAACGGCGCACATGGATTCCATTCCGATGGTTATCATTACGGCAAATGTCCCTACGTACATGATTGGGACGGATGCTTTCCAGGAGGCCGACATTATAAGCATTACGATGCCGATTACGAAGCACAGCTATTCCGTACGCGATGCTGCGGATATTCCGCGGATTCTGCATGAAGCCTTTTATCTGGCCAGCACGGGGAGGAAAGGGCCGGTTTTGATCGATATTCCGAAAGATATTTCGAATGCCAAGCTGGAGTATGAGCCGTATACGGCGAAGGTTAAACTCCGCGGGTATGAGCCTGAACCGGCCATTGATGCAGAGCGTGTAGACGAATGGATGAAGGCGATGGCGGAAGCGGAAAGACCGGTTATCATTGCCGGCGGGGGAATCGTTCATGCGAATGCTTCCGAAGAGTTTATCCGGTTTGTTGAGCGTATGCGTATCCCGGTTGTAACAACCCTGCACGGACTTAGCGGATTTCCGAGCGGACATTTTTATGCGCTGGGCATGGCGGGCCATCACGGCAATTACGCGGCGAATATGGCCATTCAACAGGCCGATCTGATTATCTCTCTCGGCTCCCGGTTTGACGACCGGCTGACGATGAAGGTAGGGGGCTTTGCGCCGCAGGCCAGAAAGATTGTCCACATTGATATCGATCCGGCGGAGATCGATAAGATTATTAAAGCGGATATCAGCATCGTAGGCGATTTGAAGGAGATTCTTGCTTACGTCTGTACGGTGGCCGCACCTGCGAACACCGAAGGCTGGATGGAGCAAATCAAGCAGGATCAATCCCGGCACCCGCTGCGCTACAACGATTCGGATAACGAGCTGAAGCCGCAATATGTCCTTGAGATGATTCATCAGACTTCCCATGGCGACGCGATTATTTCAACGGACGTAGGCCAGCATCAAATGTGGACGGCGCAGTTTTACAAATTTAATCAGCCGCGTTCCCTCCTGTCCTCGGGAGGACTTGGCACGATGGGATTTGGTTTTCCGGCGGCGGTGGGTGCCCAGATCGGCAATCCCGACCGGCTTGTTATCTCGATTAACGGCGATGGCGGAATGCAGATGTGCGCCCAGGAAATGGCGATTTGCGCGGTGCAGCAAATTCCGGTGAAGATCGTAGTACTGAATAACCGGGTGCTTGGCATGGTAAGACAGCAGCAGGAGCTCATGTACGAGAACCGGCTGAGTCAGATCGATCTAGCGGGAAGCCCGGATTTTGTTAAGCTGGCGGAAGCATACGGGCTTAAAGGGCTGCGTGCTTCGAATAAGGCGGAAGCGGACGCCGCCTGGAAGGAAGCGCTGGAAACGCCGGGTCCTGTGCTCGTAGAGTTCGTTATTCCGATGGACGAGAACGTATACCCGATGGTTCTCGGCGGCACAGCCTTGGACGAAATGATTTTAGGAGATTTCGAGTAAAACTTCTCCCTTGCACTTACGTATAATGGGTATCACATACTTGCAGGATGTATTAAAAGAGCTGAAACCTGCCAACAATGGACAATACGCTCTTCATTTGTTTTACGGGAATAGCCTCCCAGTCAGTGAAACGACGGAACTGAACCGATTCCAGAATTCAGACAATCGGATCACCGATGCGCTGATCAAAGTCCAGTTCTGGGATCATGAACAGGAGCGGAATGTCAAATGGGCGAAGGCGATTGGCATCAAGAACTTCCCGATGTATGTGATTGCGGACGCGGAAGGCATTGTTCTGGAGACTCCGTATCTCAGTCAGGTGAAGGAGTTCTTATCCGGGAAACAGCTGCATGAGTAATCTTTCCATTAGCCTGTTGACATCATTAACTGTATACATTATTATAACAGTAACAACTTAAGTTACAGTTACTCACTTTAATTAAGGCGGTGATGACCATGAGTATTGCAGTCAGCGATTGGGTGCAAGGTCAAACGATCAGCGGTGAATTTGTTTTCGGCTATGTCGAGCATATCGACGTGGAACAAAATGTTGCAAAGGTTCATGTTGTAAAATCGGATAACGAGGATTCGGCCGGGCGTATGGCGCTTGCTAAGGTTCATCATTTGAGACAGCAGGCGGAGTGGGCTCCGGACGAGGAGGATATCCGCAGCTTGATCGATCTCGCTCTTGAGGCGCAGGATCAAGCCTGGTTCATGGAACTCAGCGGACAGCTGAAGGACACGGCGCAAGGCGAATCGAAATCCCGCAAGTGGTTGTGGAACAATAACGGATCCCGTTTATCCCATATATTTGAGTAAAAATAAAAGGGTTCAAGTTAGCCGATTCGGCTTACTTGAACCCTTTCATTAATTTGAGCAGCGGATGATTTTTGCCGATATTGCCGAAAGGCAGGTTAGGCAAGGAACTCATGGCTGGCGCTGACGTTTTTTTCGCGGCAGTCGTTTTTCCGGTTGGCTTGCTTTTGCTAGCACTTTTGTTTGAACCTTTGCTTTTGCTAGTACCTTTGCTTCTTCCGTTGGTGACTTTCCCTTTGTTGCCTTTATTGCCGCTATTACCATTAGTACTGCTGTCGCTGCTATTGCTGTCTTCCCCGTTAGCTTGGTTTTCGGTTTCTCTCCCCGTTTCCTCCAAATCCGCCTCGGATGTCGTTGAGCCGTTGCCGTTGCCGACTTGAATGGATTGGGGAGCGATTTGTTTGACAAATCCAAAATGGATAATGCCGCTGTTATTTACGATAATGACCTTACCGATACAGTTAAACATGCAAGACTCGCATCCCCTCGCCGCGGCAGCTTATCTCATAGTTTATGGACAAAATGCCGAATCCGAATGGGTGTTTTAATAGGGGGATAGAGCCTTTTTATCAATTGATAGGTTAAAGGCAAACGGAGCAATGGCGATCGGAAGAACATTAAAATACGCAGATTGCTGTATGACCAGAAATAATAAAAGGACTGTGCCATCGTCATTTTTACGACTTATGGACAGTCCTTATTGATTTCATTATTGCCGCTGTATAACGATTTGTTGTGTAGGAGATTCCTTTTCCACAATCAATGATTTACCTTCAAGTTTATTCCATTGGATGGCATTCTCCAGAATGATGACGAGGATAACTCCGATTATAAGTCCGTTGGAGAGAATTGGCGTCAGAAGCGGAGGGAACTCCGCAAAGGCTGAGGCCGGAATGTTCATGATGCTGATTCCGGTCAGGACCGGAAGCGCAACCCGGTATATGGTCTTGGCATTAAACGTTGTTCCCTGGAAGGAACGGATCGCGGTGCCGAACATCTGCAGATAAGCGACAAACAACACCGCATTTCCGACGGACAACGGCAGCTTAGCCAGCCAGCCCCCCAATGCCGGGAAGATTCCGACGATAATAAACATCGTTGCTCCGGCAATAAGCGCGGCACGGCGCAGTACCTTCGTATTTTCGAGAAACCCGATCGACGATGCGAAGGTTCCGAAAGGGATTAAACCTAGACAACCCCCCAGAATCGAGAAGCCGTTCGTGAACAGGATCGAGCGCACGAACTGTTTGTTGGTCGCTTCCCGTTTGAAAAGCCTTCCCGCCGCCGTCAAGCTCGTAAGCGTATTGGTCATATTGACGAGTCCGGCAAGCAAGCCCACCATAATAATGCCCGGCTCAAAGCCCGGGGCTCCCCAAGGTAGCCAGTGCCAGATGCCGGTGCCTCCGCTTGCGGTTTCCATGCGGCTCTGACTTCCGAAAAAGACGGCGTAAGCAATCCAGCCTACAATAATCCCGCCTAGCAGGGAGAATTGTCCCCATTTTCCTTTGCCCTTCAAATGAATAAAAGCCACAACGACAATAATAAACAGGGATAAGCCAGCCAGCTTCAAATCCCATTTGCCGCCTTGATCGTATCCAATCATCCCTTTGAAAAACGTATTGGCGAGCTGGAAGGTAAGCAGCAGCAGGAACACGCCCATGACCATCGGCGTAAAGATGCGCCGCAGTACGTTCAGGAAGCCGCATAACGCAAGTATAATGACTACGCTGCTTGAGATAATAAAGCCGCTGCTAAGGCTTGCCGCCACCGTGCTGATATCCAGTCCCATCGCGGGTGCGGAAGCACAGATGCTGAGCACAAGCCCCCACCAGACGCCGGCCGGTCCATCCATTAGCGCGTAACGGTGACCCCATACCGCTTGGACGATGCAGAGCAGTCCAGTCAAAATAAAGGAGCGCTGCATAGAAGCCGCAATATCTTCCGGCGCAAGCCCAAGCGCATGGCCGATCGAGAGCGGCACCATAACCGTATTGGTAAATATAAAGAACAGCCACTGCATGCCGGCAAGCAGTACGGTGAAGCTATCTTTTGATTTCAACATTACTATTCCCAGCTTTCTTCAAAATTTCCGTTCAATCGAGCTTTGTTTTTCTCCCGAATGCTTCGTATATGGTATCATGAGCATAACTATATTAAAAATATTAAATAAATTGCGAAAGCATATGAAAATCATATAGCAGACGTACGGGTGGGAACAAAAAATGGATATTAAACAATTGCGATATTTTATAGCCCTTGCGGAAGAGCTTCAGGTGACATCGGCGGCGCAGCGCCTGCATATGTCGCAGCCTCCGCTCAGCCAACAGCTGAAGCTGATGGAGGAGGAGCTTGGCGTGTCGTTATTTATCCGCAGCGGCCGCCATCTGGAGCTGACCGCGCCGGGCAAAACGTTATATGAACATGCTCTTACCATCACAAGGCTGCTGGAGGAAGCGAAGGAAGAAGTGAAGGAATCGGGTCTTGGGCTTCGGGGGAAGCTGTCGATTGGAATCAATACGTTATCGGATGAACGGCTTCCGGTCGTGCTTAGCGCCTTTCGCCAGTTGTATCCGAAGGTTACGTTCAAGATTCAACAGAATGAGACCAATACGCTGACGAAACTGATTAAGGACAAAGCCTTGGATCTGGCGATCGTCCGGCTTCCGGTCAGCCTGGAGGATTTCGATCATGTCATTCTTGGCGCCGAGCCTTTGTTTTTCGTGAAGGGAGCAGGAGACGAGAAATTCGATAAGGTTACGTACGATTGTATTGCCAAGCATCCGCTTGTTCTTCCGAGTACCGAAGGATTAGGGCTTTACCATCTGATCCTCGATCAATTCCATTCGCGCGGACTTTCGCCAGCGATAATAGGAGAATGCTCGGATATCGGCATGCTCGTGGAGCTTGTAGCTTCCGGGTTTGGTGCATCCATTCTGCCTAGAACATCGGTTAACCGGTATGCCAATCATCGTATCCGGGTTATCCCGATAGACGGGCCGGATGTGACTTCAAGCTCGGCAATTATTTGGCTGAAGCAGCATTATTTGAGCAAAGCCGCGCAAAAGCTAATTGATTTGATTGCCGGGCGCTTGCTCCCTTAGGAACAATCCCTTCCAGGACGGAAGGGTTTTTTTGTTAATCGCGTTAATTTTTCAAACCCTGAAAACCGTACAAATGAATCTGAAAAATAGCCAATGCTTTTTGCCGGACGGGTCGTTATATTAGTGTTTGTAATCGATTTCATAAAAGGGAAAGGTGCATACGAAGCAAGAATCATCACGATTGGCCGGATAGGCTAAGGCGACAATTCTTTTAAGGAGGCTAGTTAATGAAATTAAGAAAAGTACTGACCTTGGCCGTAACGGCTTGTCTTGCGGTGGGAATGATGGGCTCCATCAAGGTACAGCATGCGGATGCGGCTATTGGAGCAAGCGATTTTCTGAAAACAAACGGCAAGCAGATTAAGAACAACAACGGCAACGGCAGCGTCGTCAGTCTGCACGGCACCAACCTTGGCGGCTGGATGATGGAAGAGAACTGGATGTCTCCGCTTGGCGGCACTGACGAGTGGACGGTCCGAGGAACACTGATTAACCGCTTTGGCTCCTCCGCAGTCGATTCGTTGAAGGACAGCTATCAGGATTTGTGGATTCAGGCAAGCGACTTGGACACGATTAAAAATATGGGTCTCAACTTTATCCGGGTGCCGATTTATTGGGAGAACATGATGAACCGCGACGGTACGATGAAGTCGGATGCCGTATCGTTCGGCAACCTGGATTGGCTTGTATCTAACGCGCAATCCCTTGGTTTGTATGTGCTGCTTGATCTGCACGGGGTACCGGGCAATATGAACGGCTGGCAAAGCGGCGGTCGCGAAGGCGCAAACGAGCTGTGGAGCAATACCACTTACCAGAACTGGGTTGTGCAGCTGTGGCAGCGGATTGCCGCACACTACAAAGGCAATCCGACGATTGCCGGCTACGATCTGCTCAATGAACCTGTGAGCAACAACGGCAGCCTGTCGATCAGCCAAATGTACGACCGTCTGTACAAAGCCGTCCGCGCGATCGACCCGGATCATATGATTTACGTGGAAGCTTTCGGCTACTGGAACAATATCGAGGCTCCGTCGACTTACGGCTGGACGAACGTGGTGTACGAGGTGCACAGCTATGACTGGAACGATACGGACTGGAATAGCCAGAACAACAGCATCAACCAGTGGTTCTCCGATATTATCTGGCATCAGAACAACTGGAATGTGCCGGTCTACTCCGGCGAGTTCACGTTGTTCACGCATAACGACTTATGGGAGAAATGGCTGTCCGGCCTGGATGCGCTTGACGTATCCTGGACCAACTGGTCATATAAAGTAACGAGCGGCGGCAATTGGGGCTTGTACCAGAACAATACGAACCCGTTCCCGAACGTAAGCAGCGACAGCATTGCAACGATGCAATCGAAGCTGGCCAAATTCACGACCAGCAACTTTACGCCAAATACGACCCTTATTAATATGTTCAAAGCTTACGCGAAGCTGAATGCGCCTTCCAGCCTGCAGGCAAAAGCCAACAATCTGTACGTTACGGCCGAAAATACCGGCGCCTCGCCGCTTGTGGCCAATCGCACTTCCGTTGGCACATGGGAGAAGTTTATCGTGGTAACGAACGCGGACGGCACGGTATCCTTCCTGTCGCTTGCCAATAATAAATACGTCAGCGCCGATCTCAACAACAACGGCAGGCTGATCGCGCAGGCGCAAGGGATTGCGGCTTGGGAGAAATTCATCAAATCAACCAATGCCGACGGTACGGTATCGTTCAAGTCGGTTGCCAACAATAAATATGTCAGCGCGGATTTGAACCTTGGCATGCTGATTGCCAACCGAGACAGCGTCAGCGGCTGGGAAGCCTTCAACCTGACGGCTGCGCCGTAATGCCGGAATAAATAAGGAATCTTTAGAAGGCCGCCCTCCCGCAGGGCGGCTTCTTTGTGCCAAAATGCCGTGTCCCATCTAGCAGCACATGAATCTACTAATAGAAAGAAGTTACATGAATGACCCGAAGGAGGGGATGTCGTGCAAGGAAGAACAAAAGGATATGCCCAAGGCATTGACGTATCCCATTACCAGGGAACGATTGATTGGCCGAAAGTAGCGGGCGACGGCATAACGTTCGCTTTTGTCAAAGCAACCGAAGGAGAGAACTATAAGGATCCAACCTTTCTGCAAAATGCCAACGGAGCGGCAGCGGCCGGACTTCTGGTTGGGGCTTACCATTTTCTGAGGGCATCCTCCTCGGCTGCGGCGAAACGGGAAGCGCAGTATTTTTACCAAACGGCTTCACAGGCTAACAACCTGCTATTACCTCCCGTAATGGATTACGAGACGAACTCGGGTAACCTTAGCGATGCCAGCATGAGCGCGGTAGCGAAAGCTTTTTTGGAAGAGACGGAGCGGTTATTTGGCGTAAAGCCGATTTTTTATACCGGTAACGCCTTTGCTAACCATTTTGACACCTCGCTGGGCACTTATCCGTTATGGATAGCCAGATACAACGCCTCTAGCCCGCCCGATGATGCCAAGGCTTGGACCAGATGGACGTTCTGGCAATACAGCGACGGAAGCTCGGGCGGTACCTTGCCTAGCGGGACCCGGAAGGTGTCCGGCATTAGCGGTAATGTCGATCTGAATGAATATGCGGGGACGGAAGACGATTTGCTTAGAGCCTATGCGCCGGAGGAGGATAAACCAATGACAGAAGCGGAAAAACAACAAATGGAGGAGCTTCAGCAGCGGATTGCCGCGCTTGAGACTCATGTGAATATTTCGGGCAACCAAACGCCGCCGGACTGGACGAAGACTTCGACTTCGGCAGCCATGAAAGCGGGTATTATTACTTCGGTCAACGATAAAGGAATGCCGGAGTTTATTACGATTCAAATGCTGTATAACGCAGGATTGTGCAATGCGGAGCTGATCAAATTTTTCAAGGAGTTCAGCGCCGACACGCGCAAAGCAATCGAAGATCTGCTGAAGAAAAAATAAAGAGGGCATAAAATCCTTTTCCGGAAGTCCGGAAGGGGATTTTTGTTGTTTTGCGGGGGGCAGGCACAGTATAGTAAAAGTGGTGAGCGCCCTTGAAGGATATTCCATTATACAAACAAATTCAGGAAGCTATCAAAACCCAAATCTCGCTTGGAAATTTGCGTCCCGGTGACCGGATACCGTCCGAGACGGATTTGGCCGCGCAGTTCCATGTCAGTCTGATGACCACGAAAAATGCTTTGGCCGGCCTCGCGGAGGAAGGGATTGTCGTCCGCTCCAAAGGGAAAGGCACGTTTGTTGCCGGGCAAGCGCCGTACAAATTGTTTTCTCCGGCAGGTGAAGGAAGCGGGATGATGCTGGAACCGGGGCTTAGGGCAAACCGCCACTCGTCCAGCAAGCTTATCGGGATGATTATTCCTTCCATGCGTACGAAGGTGGAACAGCGCCTTTTGGACGCTATTGAGAATGCGGTTAACGGCTATGGCTATACGCTGGTGATCCGCGTATCCAGGGGCAGCACCGCCAAAGAGCTGCAATCGCTTGAGGATCTTGGCGCGCTTGGCATCGGGGGGTTAATCCTTTTCTCCATAGGAGCTTGGCATGAACGCCAGACCGTTATAAGAGCGGCGGAGCTCCAATGTCCGGTAGTCTTGATCGACCGTTATTACAACGATATGCCGGTCGTCAGCGTCTGCTCGGATAATAAGGCAGGCGCGCGAAAAGCCGTATCGTATCTGTTCCGGGAGGGCCACCATCGCCTTGCCCTGCTGACGCCGCCCGTCGAGCATAGCGTAATGGCCGACAGGCTTGCCGGCTTCGACAGCGCAGTGACGGAATGCGGGCTGAAGCCATCATCCGTTTTACGGTATACCGTTCCTTACGAGAGGTTTAACGTTTCAAGGAAAGATGGGGCGGAGCTGATCCATCAATGGATGCTTATGCATCATGACAGCTTCTCCGGCCTTGTTGCAACGGATGTGGAGCTTGCCCGAATGGCTTATCATGCCTTGAAAAGAATAAACGAGGCGGCAAATAAACAATTGGTTGCGTTTGACGATACAGAGATTCCGGAGGTTGCTTATATCCGTCAAAATGAAGCCGCAATCGGCGCCAAAGCCGTCTCGCTGCTGATGGGCTATATCACTCGCGGAGAGCAGCTTCAAGGCAGGTTCGTTATACCGACTCAGCTGATTTTGCCCTCATAAATAAGGAGGAGGCAGACCTATGATGGCCTGCCTTCTTTGCGTTTTACGGGTTAACTTTGAAATTATCGAACCGCGTATGATTATTCATCGTGCGCAAGCCAACCTTCCCGTGAGTAAACGGATTGCCGCTGTTATCGGTATAGGTGATTTTCGGAGTTGCCATATCGTTTACGTAGACTTTTATCGTTGTTCCCGAAGCGACAACCTTCATATGATGCCAAGCTCCCGCCGCCAGCGATACGGAGGAAGAGGCGACGCCCGCATAGTTGTAATTCATTTTGCCCAAGTAGACGCCATCCGGTTTGATAAAAGCATAGTAGCCTTGAACATAATCCGGGTTGTTAACCAGCACGGTGCCGTTGGACGGATTATTTACTCTTACCAGGACGCCGGCGTCCCCGGTCGTGTCGATGAGCTTGATATCCGATTCAACCGTATAGTCCGCCCAACGCTCATTGCCGATCGTTGTTTTGCCGAATACGCCTCCGCCGGCAGAGTCCAGCTCGCCCGAATTGACGGACCAGTTGCCTTCGAATCTTGTCCAGCCGTTATCGTTGCCGTCATTAAAGTCATCCGACAGGCTGGTGACCGCATCGCCTCGGGAGAAGGTCATGCCCGAGAAGTCGAATTCGCCTTTGACGAACTCAAAGCGCAGCTCATGATAACCGGCTGTCAGATACAGCCCTTTTTTGCTTGAAGTTGTCCACGTTTCCCAGTCGCCGGAGCTTGGCACGCCAACGACGCCGGTCAAGTCGGTAGCGCCGTCCCATACGCGGTAGCTTGCGTCGGTAAAGGTTGTCGCAAGACGCACATCCAGATCGTAATAGCCGGTCTCTGCCACATTCACGCGGTATTTCAGCCATTCCCCGGTCTGATTCCAGCCCACGACATTTTTGCCTTCGGCTGCCGAGCTGCGGATATCGACCGAACCGCTGCGGTAAGCACCGCCGATATTGTCGGCCGTCAAATCATGATAAGCCGTTCCTTCGGCTCCGTTCATGTAATGAACGGCTTCGATTTTGCCCGGAAGAGGCTTGTACGCATTCCATGCGCTGCTGCCGTTCACTTTGTTGCTGAAGGCGGTAAAACCAAAGTCCGCGTGGGCATCCGTTGTGGTATAGCCGATCTTGCCTCCGCCGATGCCGCTGACGGTCCGGGTTTGTTTTTTCATGCCGTCCACATAAACGGTGAAGCTGGTGCCGGCTTTCTCGACGCGGATCTGATGCCACTTGGTATAGTCGTAGCCGGAAGGCAGCGCGGAATATTGCCAGCCCTGGCTGACGCCGCCAACGACAAAGTTCGTTTCCAGCCGGTTCAGGCTCCGGTTCAAGACGGCTGTTCCATAGTTGCTCTCATCGGTGTAGGAGAAGACGGTGCCGTATACCGGATTGCTGCTGGTCCCCTGCTTCATCTGCTTAGTGTTGAATTCCGCCGTATAATCGCCGGCAGTGCCTGCGCTGGTAACCTGGCGGTAAGTATTCGTGTTCCCGATCGTATCCTGCCACATCAGCTCTTGATTGTAGATCCCCCAAGTGCCGCCCCCGATATTGGTCCAGCCCGTTCCGATGGAGGTGCGGTTAAAGCGGTCTTCGAAATCGGCCAGCTCCGGATTTTGCTGGGAAGCCGTTGTTGGACCAAGGACCAGCAGCTTGTCTCCGTTCCAGGCGATGCGGTCCAGATTCATTTTGCGGCCCGGGTAGGTCAGATTGCCATCCGATGCATGACTGTGGTAAACCATGAAATCCGAATCCAGGTCAGGACCTTTGATCACGCTGTTATGGCCAAGCCCGACATTCGAGCCTTCCGTGTCGATCAGAACCGGGTTCTGGTTATCCGCCGGCGCGAAGCCGGTCGTTGGGCTTGCGCTGGTTGCGTAATTGACCCGGTACCCGGTGCTCCACACATGATTGCCCGTGTAGGTCATATAATATTTTCCGTTGCGTTTGAAGGTTGTGGAGCCCTCGGTCCAGCCTGCCATCGACAAGCCGGTGCCGACAGCGGCGTCAAAGGCCGTAGGGCTTGTCATCGGCCGTGCGTTAATCGTATTGGAGCCGGTCGAGTAGAAATACCATTTGCCGTCATCGTCAATAAAGACGTTGCCGTCGATTCCCATGCCCAGATTGCCCGTTGCAACCGTAAACGGACCTGTTGGACTCGTACTCTGCAGCACGTAATGACCGCCTCCGCCGGGGGAGGTGTACATATAGAACATGCCGTTCCAATAGACGACTTCAGGCGCGTACGCCGCTTTGGTAACTGCTTCCGTCGTGCACAAGCCGCGATAGCTCCAGTCTACGAGATTCGTAGAGGACCATACTTTAACGCCGCTCTGATCGTCGACGGTACTGACGTAAAGATAATAGGTGCCGTTAAATTTCAAAATATACGGGTCGCCTTCGCCATAGAAATCGTTGTTCGCCCAATGCCAGGAGTCTGAAATCGTAATCGGATTGCTGTACGCGCTCACGTGAAGCGGCATCAGCATAACGGCTGCGGCCGCTCCGACGAGCAGGGTTTTCCATTTTTTCAACCTCATTCATCTCCTTACCCTATTATGATCAACGCTTTAGTAAGCGTTTTCAAAATGTAGTATAGCAAACGTATCTTGCAGTCTCTTATATCTAATTAGATATAAAATATAAAAGCATATGTCGTGATATTGCAGAGGTAAAGCTTTGAGAAATGACGAAGCGATAAAGATCACGACCTAGGGGGATTCACGATGAACAAGGTGTTGAAACCGCTGAAATGGCGTGGAGCTTACCAGGTTGACACTTGCCGATAAGGGAAGTGTGGGGGAAGAGGAAATCCGGAGGCAGCCGTTTGCCGCAGACAATCCACCGCTGCGCATGAGGGTACACGCACGCAGAATTCCGCAGTGGACGATGGAGATGAACTCCGCGGGAACGCCCCCGGTAAGTCCTGTTGCCAGCAAGGAACCGCTCGAAGAAATTGAACTGGTTCCTTATGGCTGCGCAAGGCTGCGGATTGCGGAATTCCCGGTTCTTCTGCGCTAGTCTATTTAAATCATCAGCATAAAAAAGCCAATCATCGGTAGTCCCTGTTTAACCGGGATTTCTCTATGATCGGCTTTTTTCAACTATTCAGTTCTGATCTTATCCTTGTAATAGACATTGACCATAATATCCTGCTTGTAGTTGCCGAAGTGTCTGCCGAACAGGCTGATTCCGCCGCAATGGCGGGCCGTCTCGAGAGAAGCGAGCTTGAAGCGGAAATCCTCGCCAAGCTTCAGGCCGACATCCTCAAGAGTGACCTCGGAAAGCTTGACGCCATCGAGGAACGTACCGGTCGCTTGAACGGACAAGCTTTTGAGCAGGCCGTTTTGCGTGCCAAGCTGCCACCAGGAAGGCGTCAGAGCCCCGCGTTTGCTGCCGAAGTCCCCCGGGCAAGTCCATACGCCAACCTCAATGTCATTGATGTAAAAGCTGATATCGGAAGGCCAATTTTCGTTGTACGAAGGGGCTTCCGAACAGAGCTCGAGCGAGATGTCCAGCTGGGAAGCCGCTTGTCCGGCATGCAGGTAATTCGGAACCCGGTATTCGACATAACCGCTGCCGAACCACAGATGCGACGCATTCATTCGTTCCGGATCGGAGAAGTACCTCGGATCATCCACAAGCCCAAGAATCTTGCTCTCCGATGCAAGGCCGCAGGTTGGCTTAACCGCATAGTCCGAATATTGGCCAATCGGGATTTCCACCGTATATTTGGTTTCTTCATTCAACGCTTTTTCCGAAGAAGAAGTGCGGAGCTGCAGGGTAAGCGAGTCGATAGCAAGCGAGCACATTTTGGGGCTCCCCCGGGTTCCCGACAGGCTTTCGGTCTTGATCAGGCCGCCTTCCTCCATCTTCTGAATATGCTTCGTTACGATTGCCGACGACAAACCTAACGTTTCCGCGAGCTCTTTGATACTCATCGGTCCGTTATTAAGCAGCTCGATCATCCTCACCCTCGTTTCCGATGAAAAACATTCGAGCATCGTCATATATTTGGTGCTGACTTGAATATGCACGCCGGTTTCCTCGCTTTCCGTTGTCTTGGCTATTATATAACCTAATTGTTAATAAAACAACTTTTTAGTTGACGGTTAATAGGGCAGACGATAAAATAGGCAACAGATTCATATGGTTTTGTTAATATAACAACTAACTGGTTAACTAATGGAGGCGTAACAGATGACAAACTTGCCAAGAGCCGAATACCCTAGACCTCAATTCAACCGTAACGCATGGGAATGCCTGAACGGGGAATGGGAATTTGAATTTGACGATGCGCGCGTAGGCGGGGAAGAGGGCTGGCATTCGGGCAACAAGAGCTTTTCGAAAAGAATCCAGGTGCCGTTCAGCTTCGAGAGCGAACTAAGCGGCATTGGCGATCCGAATTTCCATGATGTGGTATGGTACCGCAGAACGCTGGAGATTCCGAAGTCCTTCCAAGGGAAACGGGTTGTGCTTCATTTCGGCGCCGTAGATTACGAAGCTTATGTATGGGTGAACGGCCAATTGGTAGCTTCCCATGAAGGCGGTCATACGCCTTTCCAAGCTGACGTTACGGATGCTTTGCGTTCGGACGGCGACAACACGCTTGTGGTAAAAGCAGTCGATCACGGCACGGATGTATTCCTGCCGCGCGGCAAACAGTTCTGGGAAGAGAAATCCCGTTCGATTTGGTATACCCGTACGACGGGCATCTGGCAGTCCGTGTGGATGGAGGCGGTATCGCCGGTTCATCTTCGCAAAGTGAAATACGAGGCGGATATCGATACGAATGAAATACAGATCCGTTCGTTTGTCGGCGGATTCGCGCAAGGCATGAAGAATGTGAGCCTGTCGGTAAAGATCTCCTTTGCCGGAGAGGTTGTGTCGGAAGATACGTATCAAGTGCGTGCGGGAGAAGAAAGCCGGAAGATTAAGCTAAGCGGCTTGAACGACCATGGCATGGACCGGTTCTGGTGGCCGGAGCGTCCAAACCTGTATGACGCGGAATTCGTGGTGTCCGTTGACGGTGCGGAAGTCGACCGGGTGACAAGCTACTTCGGCATGCGAAAAATCTCGCTCGAGAACGGCAAGTTTAATCTGAATAACCGTCCTTACTACAGCAAGCTTGTTCTGGATCAAGGCTATTTCCCGGACGGCAACCTGACGCCTCCATCGGATGAGGCGATCAAGCAGGATGTGGTGCTGATGAAGGAGATGGGCTTCAACGGCGCGCGCAAGCATCAGAAGGTCGAAGACCCGCGCTTCCTGTACTGGTGCGATAAGCTGGGGCTGATCGTATGGGGCGAAATGGCGAACGCTTGCGACTATTCCGAAGAATACGTCCGCCGCATTACGAAGGAATGGCAGGAAGCGATCGACCGCGACTTCAACCATCCATGCATCGCGGTATGGGTACCGCTGAACGAAAGCTGGGGTGTGCCTAACATTCAGGTCGACGTTCGTCAGCAGCAGCATGCGCTTGCGATGTACCACCTGACCAAGTCGATTGACCCGACCCGCCTTGTCATCTCCAATGACGGTTGGGAAATGGTTGCAACCGACCTGTACAACATCCATGACTACGAGTGGAGACGCGAAGTGCTCGAAGACCGTTACGGCAGCGTGGAAAAAGCCGTATCGGCTATGCCGGCTAACCGCCGCCTTAGCGTAGCGGGCTACGAATACGACGGACAACCGATCATCGTCACCGAGTTCGGCGGCATTGCCTACAAGAAGAGCGATTGGGAAGGCTGGGGCTACTCCGGCGCATCGAACGACGAGGACTTTGTTGAACGCCTGCGCAACGTGATTCAGCCGCTTATCTTCTCCGGCGTAGTCCAAGGCTACTGCTATACGCAGCTCACGGACGTGGAGCAGGAGATCAACGGTCTGCTGACGTACGACCGCAAGCCGAAGGTGCCGCTTGAGCTGATCAAAGCGATCAACGAAGGCAAGTAATCAGGGCATCGGGGGCAGCTGATTTATGTAATCGGCCGTTTTCCGCAGGAAATGGCCGAGATTCCGGCCAAAAGGCACAA